>CACYZF010000008.1 GCA_902778895.1 uncultured bacterium | reverse complement strand
TGCAGAGATAACCGGGGGAACGATGTATGTATCTCGCGGGGGAATTGCGAGCAGGACGGAGATCAGTTCGATAGGTCGCCAGGTGGTATCGAACGGCGGCTTGGCGAGCGAGACGACTCTTGTGGACGGTGGCCGGTTGATCGTGAGCCGCGGCGGCTTGGCGCAGAACGTGCATGCGGTACGAGATGGTGCGATCGAAGTCGGAAGCTACGGCGTGGCGAGCGAAGTCGAGCTCGATGCATACAACATGATGGTTGTTTCGAGCACGGGCCGGGCGGAAGACGTGAACATCAAGTCCGGCGGCGAAGTATATCTGCTGAACGGCGCGGTCCTCGGCGGACATTTGCAGCTCGCGAACGGCGCCGTGGTGTCCGCATACGAAGGCGCGACGATCGACTTCGACTTGTCGCAGGCTGATATGGCGACGGCACTGATCGACAATCTGAGCGCGATCTATGGCGCGCCGACCTTCACGCTCACGGTCTCCGAGGAGATCGGAGCGGGCAAGTATCTGCTGGCGGAAGGCGCGGCGGACTTCTCCGGTGTGCTCTCGGTGCAGGACGAGACGATGCGCTACGGTACGCTTTCTGTGAACAATCCGCTGATCTACGGCTGGTATAAGTACACGCTGAGCCTGATGAACAACGACGCACTGTTGCTGACTGTTTCCAAGAACTCTGTCTATTACGTGCCGGAAGCGATCGAACCGGAACCGGAAGAAGTCGTCGTAAGCTCCGGAACGGAAATCTCGTCCGGGGAATCGCTGGTCTGGGAAAAGACGGGCGACACGGTCCGCATCACGAGCGGCGGCGTTCTCAACGACACGGAAGTCCCGTGGGGCGGTACGCTGATTCTGGAAGAAGGGGCGATCCTGCAGGGAACGGTACGCTTCGGCACGGATGTGCTGGTGAACGGCCTCGTGAACGCGGGAAATGTGAATCTTGAACTTGACATCTCCCAGCGTAAAGAAGAATACGGAACGCTGTTGAGCAATCTGGCGTTTGTCGCGGCAGCAAACCTCACTGTGATTGTGGATCCGAACCAGAACAAGGGTGCATATGTCCTGGCCGGATATGCTCAGAATTTCAACGGCGTGATCACGGTGAAGAGCATCGACGGGGAGACCCGCGGGACAATCACTGTGGAACAGGGGTCTCTTGAATATCCAGACGGTACGCTGTATACGCTGACGAAAAACGAAAAGAACGAATTGGTCTTCATCGTGGAATCGAGTCTCACGGACGAACCGGAATATGTCCTGCTTTGCAAGAACAACCGGGTGATTCTGGCCAAGGAGTCCGAATTCGATCTGACGATTTCGAGCGAAAGTGAATTCGATCAGATCCAGCTGCTTGACAAGGGCGTCGCGGAACGGATCAAGATCGGGGACGGCGGTCTGGCGGAAATCGACAATAAAAAGCCCGGTGCGCGTCTGCTCGTGTCGGACCAGAGCTCGAACGGCAAACTGCGGTTCGATTACAAGGAAGGCGACAGCACGGTCATCAAGGGCTTCAACCAGTACGGCGCGTTCTTCGTGGAAAACGACGTGATCGAAAACGTCCAGGGAGAAGTCCTGAATGTGACTGGCAATGTCCTGATCCGCAATTACCACGGCCAAAGCAGCCTGACGACGCGCAACGGTGTGGAGATAACCGGTTTCGGCGAAGGCGGTGATTACTACTTCTACGGTACGCGCATCCATGACTTCACGATGCAGAACGCCAGCTGGTGCCGGTTCTACGACAATACGGTCGTGCTGAATACGGAATGGAACAACTGCACAGTGGAAATGAATCAGATGGTGCTATTCGAACATGCCGTGTTCAATGCTCAGGTCAATCTGAACGGCGGCACGCTGTCCGATGTGGCGTTCAATTCCGGCGTCAATGTAAACGGATACATTCTGGTCGAAAGCGATTTGTATTTCAGACAAAGACCGGGATATGGCTGGAACGGCTACTTCGACATGAACGGTCATACGGTGACGATGGAATACACGAACCGCAACGTGAACGATGCGGCGATGATCTCGCTGGACCGCTTCTCCGAAGACACGGTATTCCAGCTGAACCTGAATAAGGATCAGGTGATCGGGAAGTATTCAATCGCCACGGAAGCCAGACGCGGCCTGGTCGATACCTACAATCTCAGTGTCGACGGGAATATCATCGGCACCATTGACGGCGACCATACGGAATTCGTGAGCCCGGACTGCGTCTACACGTACACAATGACGCGCGAAAACGATACGGAACTGTATCTGACAATAGATCTGTATGACGGCGCTAATGAAAGTTACAATGTCTACTGGTACGACACGGACAAGAATTTCTATCATTCCGCAAGTGTTACCGGATTGACAATCAGCCCGGAGATTTATCCGCAGGTGGTCGTGAGAAACAACGGTTTGCTCGGCGGATCGAAACTTGCATCCGGCGGCAAGCTGAATGTGTGGAGAGGCGGCCAGGTGATCGGACTGGAACAGGAAGATAACGGCATCCTGCACTTCGATTACACGGAAGGCGATACCACCGTGGTGACCGGTGTAAATTCGTACGGCGGATTTGTCGTCAGAAACAACGTGATGGAGAATGTGTACGGCGAAAACATCACGGTTTCCGGCAACGTGGCGATGCACAACTATCACGGAATCGGGACTCTGAACACTCAGGACGGGGTGAGCATCAGCGGCACATTCGGCGGCGGATGGTACAAACTGTACGACACGAACATCACGGATTTTACGCTCGAAGACGGGAATGATTTCAACTACTATTCCGGCATGATTTCCGATGCGGTGTTCAA
Organism: uncultured bacterium; assembly: GCA_902778895.1. Lineage (GTDB taxonomy): Bacteria > Verrucomicrobiota > Lentisphaeria > Victivallales > UBA1829 > UBA1732. The sequence continues at coordinate 344,933 of CACYZF010000008.1, read as the reverse complement.
TGGCGGGCGGGTCTACTTCCGCGGCGGTACGATATCCGATTCGGTCTTCAACACTTACGTTTATCTCGTTGGCGGAACTTATTCGAACATTGAGATCAACAATGGTTATTCGCTTTCCGGAAATGTTTTCCTGAACAGTGATCTTGATTTGAACTGCGCCGGTGATTTCAGCTGGAACGCATGCTTCAACGTGAACGGACATACGGTCAATGTGGACTACAAAGACCGGAACGTTACGGACAGGGCGATGATTTCCATCAGCAACTTCTCCGAAGATACGAAATTCCGCATGCTGTTCCGTGAGGACCAGAAGATCGGCACTTACAATCTGGCGTACAACGCCGGCAGTCTGGTCGACTTCTTCCTGCTGAATATTGGCGGCGAAGACACGGTGGAACTGTCGGCTGAAAACAGGGAAATGAGCTACGGCAACTATCACTACACGCTGGCTCATAATGTGAATACGCAGAATATCACCTTGACGATCGACATTGCGGAAGATGCCGACGAGACGTTCAACCTCTACTACTGGGATTCCAAGGAAGAGGAATTCTATCATGCGGCGAGCGTGGACGGCCTGGTCTTCAGTAGTGAAGGGTATCACGACCTGGTGGTCCGGAATCATGGCGTCGTCACGAATTCCGAACTCAATAGCGGCGGTCTGATGACGGTCAAGACCGGCGGCCAGGTGATCGCACTGGATCATTATGAGGGAGGCAAGCTGCGGTTCAATTATGCGGAAGGCGATTCGACTGTCATCAAGGGCGTGAACCAGTACGGCGCGTTCTTCGTGGAGAACAATCTGCTGGAAAATGTCTACGGTGAAAACATCACCGTGACCGGGGATATCATGGTCCGGAATTATCATAATGCCGATGCGACCCTGACTGTCGACGGCGGCACCGCCACCGGAAGATTCGAAGGTAGCGGCACAGTGAACCTCTCCGGTGCTAACGTGTATGATTTCTCCGGCAATGGTTCCCGGTACAATTTCAACGCGGGAACGACTATCCGTCAGGCTGTCATCAATTCGGAAAGCACGGTGAACAACGGCGTCATCCGTGTCGAGGATACCGAATTCAACGGCAGAGTGAATCTCAACGGCGGTACGTATTCCGAGGTCGTGGTGAACGGCGACTGGTCTGTCGGCGGCTACATCAGCCTTGATGGCGACATGACGTTCAGACGGAGAGGATCGATCAACAGTGCCATTGACGGCAACGGATTTACCGTGAATCTTGACCTGTCCGACCGTACGACGATCGACTCTGCGATGCTCAACATCAACAGGCTCTACAATGCGGAGCTTCGAGTCGTGCTTGATCAGCGGCAGCCGGTCGGGACTTACGTGCTCGGCTCCAACGCATCCCAGATCGGCGAGGGCGATGCCAAGGGCGTTTATGACGGGAATACCAACAAGTGGCTGTTCAAGGGGCAGACGATCGGCGACCTGGACAACATCATCTCAATCTATGACAACAACGGCGTTGAACTGGCGAACTGCACGGTCAACGGCGATACGGAGTATTTCGGCCGTTATAATTACACCGTGTTTGTTGACAACAACGGTGAGTTGAAGCTGAAAGTCGGCTGGAACAACCGTGACGGCCTGACCTATGCCGCCGATGACTATGAAGTCAATGACACCCGCAACAAGGCTACCGTCATCAGCGGCAACGGAAAGGATGTCATCCCGAGCCTGACGATTCATTCCGGTTCCGATTTCGACTGGTTCAAATTCGAACTTGAAACATTCGGACAGAAGTCCAGCTACATCGGGATCGACTTCAAGCAGTGGGCGGGTGACCTGGACATCGAACTGTACAATTCCGACGAAAAACTGATCGACTACGCCCGGAGCGTGACGGACAACGAACGGCTGTCCCTGAGCGGATACACCGCGGGAACGTATTATCTGAAGGTGTCCGGGTACAACGGCAACACGAATGCCTACAAGCTGGTTTACAATCTGCCGGAACCGATCGAACTTACGGACGAGTATGAGAAGGGCGATGACAAGTCGAAAGCATACTTCCTGAAGCGTCTGGAAGAGGAGAAGATCATTACGATCAACTCCAGTATTTCGCGCAGCGACGATCAGGACTACTACATGTTCATCCTCCCGAACAACAGAGTGAGAGGTCTTGTCAGCGACGTGATCACGTTGACGTACGACGACGAGTTCGGCGATCTGGACCTGTACCTGTACGATCAGGACGGGAAGACCCTGCTGGTTTCGTCCACGAACACGGTCGGCGGTCAGGAACGCATCACACTGGCCGGGCTGAAACATGGCGTGTACTATGCGGCAGTGAAGTCGAAGGACGGCAGCGTCGGCAGATACCAGCTGACGTTTGACGTCAGCAACGATGAAGCGAGTCCGGACAAGTACGAAGACAACAACTCCATGAAGACCGCCACCAAGCTGTACACGCTGAACGGCGAAAAGACGCTGGAAGACCTTTCGATTCACCTGCGTGAAAAAGGAAACAAAGTCGAGGCGGACGTCGACTATTTCAGCTTCTCCATTCAGGAAAAGGGTTCGGCGGACGACTATATCACGCTGAATTGTGTGTCACAGCTGGGCGACCTGGACATCGAGATCCTGAATGCTGACGGAGACGTGGTCGCATACTCCAGGACCGCGGAAGACGAGGATGTCGTCAGCCTGAAGGGACTGGACGTCGGCGAGTACTACATCCGGGTCTACGGATACAACAACGTGACGAACAAATACACGCTGAGCTATCATGTGACAAATTCGGCGCTGATTCCGTCCGATGCATATGAAGGGTATGAGCCGATCCTGATCCGTGAGAACCAGACGATCTCCGGTCTCTCCATCGCAAAAGTCCGTGAAGAGGATGAGACGCGTGAAGATACGTTCAAGATCGAGCTGAAATACGATGCGTGGAAGCGAAGCAAGATCATCCTGACGGACTACCGCAGCGACTGGGAAGATGGCCTGTCCTACGTCATCAAGGACGCCAACGGCAATCCGGTGAAGGGCTATTCCGGCACGACTTCCGAAATCAGTTTGTACGGGCTGACTGCAGGCGACTATTATCTCACGCTTGACACGCCGGACGGACACGAGGACGAATACAGCGAGTACAGCCTGATCGCGCAGGATCTGCCGGATTCCGAGATCGCAAAGGACAACACCTGGAGCATCTTCATCTACATGGCGGCGGACAACAACCTGGAAGCCTGCTTCCTGCAGGAACTCCTGTATATGCAGAAAGCGATCCTGCCTGAGGATGTCGAAGTGTATGTCCTGATGGACCGTTCCAGCAGATATGCCGTTGCGGAACGCAATTGGACCGACACGCGCGTCGGCAAGATCCGCCACAGCAACGGCGGCGCTGTCGCGGTGGAATGGATGTATTTCGACGGTGCGAATACCGGCATTTACGCGAATGCCGAGAATCAGGAATTGCAGAAGGAATGGGATACCGGCAACGTCAAGACGCTGGAAGCGTTCCTGGATTGGGGCATGACGGTTGGCCGTGCGGACAACTATGCGCTGATCATGAAGGACCACGGCACCAGCCTCGGTTACAACTGCTCCGATGACGGAAGCGGGTCCATCATGTCCATCCAGGAAATCGCCGACCTGCTCAAGTCTGACAAGTACAAAGACCAACTGTCCGTGGTGGCGTTCGACCAGTGCCTGATGGGCAGCGATGTGGTCGTGACCACGATGGAAGGCACCGTGGACTATGTGGTGGCTTCGGAAGCGATCGGCTACACGCCGAACTGGCTGGTCATGTACACGGTCCTGCTGAACAGCTTCGAAACGGAAATGACGCCGCAGGAGCTCTCCCAGAAGATCGTGGCGGCCTGTAATCAATCCGGTCTCCTGGACCTGACCATGGCGTCGTTCAAATCCGACGGGAACACGTTGAGCAGTGCGCTGAATCAGTTCGGCGAGCTTGCCAAGGAGTTCACCTATGCCGACTGGGTTGCCCTGTGCAAATGCTACAGCAGAGTGCACAACTACGGCGACGAGATTTGCGCGTACTCCGACCTCGGCAGCATCCTGAATCTGATCAAGGGATACCATGAGACGATCTCTGCGACGCTGCTGGATGCTACGAATGCCCTGTACGACGTCGTGATGAATACCGTGATCGACAGCACGATGATCACGCCTGATATCTACGGCACAGGTCTTGCTGTATTCAATCCGGTTCTTTCCGATCCCTTGATGTCGACCTACACCTATGGCGGCGGAAGCACCCTGAACTACTATGCCACGGATATCGGCAGCAGGGATGGCGCCTGGGGCGATTTCATGTATACGCTCTCCAGGATCGCGGACGACTGCTCCAGCTACATCGTCGACTCCAACGGAAGACTGACGTTCACCAGCTTCACTTACTATTATGAAGACGGCGAGATCCGGACCGCCTACGATCTGGGGGCGTTCTCCGGCGACGGCGTGTCGTTCGAAGGTCTCTACATGGATCAGTCCGCCTACTTCAACGTGACGCTGGAACAGGCGGGGGGCGAGGGTGACGCCATCGTGGTGACCGCGGACAACCCGGATGCCGAGATCACGCTCTATCTGGTTCAGACGCTGATCCCGACGGATGCTCAGCTCTTCGCTGGTGCGGAACCGTATCCGGCCATCCGCCGCATCTCCGAAAACGGCGTGCTTTCTCTGGACGGGATTGACTTCGACAAGAACCGTGCCATGAACGATTACACGCTCATTGTGAAGAGCACCGAGGAAACGACCTACGATCTGAAGTTTGTCGGCAACTGGACAAACGGTGTCGACTTCTTCGATTATTCACGCACCGGCTCGATTGAGAAGTTGACGGCTGGCAACAATTCCATTGATAAGGCCACGCAGTTGCCGAACGGCAATTACGGCGGTCTGGTCACCTGCGCCGGGGACAAGGACTACTACAAGATCCTTTCCGTGTACGCCAATTCCGTTGATGTGACGGTGAAGGGGACCGGACTCGTGGTGCAGGAATTCAATGCCGAGGGCGAACTCCTTCAGACCGCGGTCGAGGAAGACGGTCTGTACAAGCTCACCGTCGCCAAAGACAATTACGTCTGTGTGGAAGGCTCGGCCGACATCACCGCCAACGACTGCAATCCGTACGTGCTCTCCATCAGCGATGCGTCGCAGATCTACATCAAGCCGGAGGAACAGAGTGTTATTCTGCCGGATAAGCCCATTGTCACCGGCGAACTCAAGGACAACCAGGTTTCCATCACGGTCAATGTTACTGACGGACTTGAAACATACTATTCAAAGGATATGAATTCCTGGAAAAAGTACGACAGCATTCTGGTTGCGACCGAAAACGAGCGCTACTACTTCAAGAATGTGGATACGACGGCCGACGTGGAAAGTAAATACACGTCGTTCCGCGTTGTCGGCATCGACAAGGCGCCTCCGACGATCAGCAACATCAAGGCTGACGTCACGGAGCCGACGAACGGCGACGTGATCGTGACCGCGGAATTCGAGGACAATACGGGGCTTGAATCTTCGCAGTACAGGCTCGGCGAGAACGGCGAATGGCTCGATTACGACAGCGAGGAAGGCGTGCTCGTAAAAGAGAACACGACGGTCTTCTTCCGTGCCATTGATATCGTCGGGAATACATCCGACATCGTCAGCTACTCGGTTGCGAACATCGACAAGGACGCTCCCGAGAAGCCGACGGCGTTCGCCGATGTTACCGATGTCACGAATGGCGACGTTCAGGTCTCCGCGATCTTCAGTGACGACAGCGTCGTTCAGGAGTACAGCCTTGACGGTGAGAACTGGGTGGCATACACGGACGCGATCGAGCTCACGGAGAATGGTTCCGTATTCTTCCGCGGCACGGATGCCGTGGGTAATGTCTCTGAGGTCACGACATATGAAGTCACGAACATCGACAAGGTTGCTCCGGTCAAGCCGACGGTCACTGCCGATGTCACGGATCCGACCAATACGGCAGTATCCGTCAGCGCCGTGTTCAGTGATGACTCCGTCAAGATGGAATACAGCCTTGACGGAGAGAACTGGGAAGCATACACGGAAGCCATTGTACTTGAGGCTAATGGTTCCGTGAGCTTCCGCGGTACGGATGCCGCGGGCAATGTTTCCGAGACCACGACGTATGCGGTCGGCAATATTGACAAGGTCGCCCCGGTCAAGCCGACGGCATCCGCCGATATCATGAAGGCGACGAACGGCGAAGTGCGCGTCTCCGCGGAATTCAGCGAAGATTCCGCTGTGAAGGAATACCGTCTTGACGGTCAGGACTGGCAGACGTATGTCGCTCCGGTCAAGTTCGCGGAGAACGGTTTCGTGAGCTTCCGCGGCACAGATGCCGCCGGTAATGTCTCCGATGTCACGACGTATGAAGTCAGCAACATCGACAAGGTCGCTCCGGTCAAGCCGACGGCCACTGCCGATATTACTGAGCCGACGAACGGCGACGTATTCGTCAGCGCGGTATTCAGTGACGACTCCGCCCAGAAGGAATACCGTCTTGACGGTCAGGTCTGGCAGACGTATGTCGCTCCGGTCAAGTTTACGGAGAACGGTTCCGTATTCTTCCGCGGCACGGATGAAGCCGGCAACGTCTCCGAGGTCACAGTCTTCGAAGTCGCGAACATCGACAAGGTCGTTCCCGAGAAGCCGATGGCATTCGCGGATGTCACCGATCCCACGAACGGCGACGTATCCGTCAGCGCGGTGTTCAGCGAAGACAGTGTTGCTCAGGAATACAGCCTTGACGGCGAGAAATGGGAAGCCTACACGGACGCCATCGTGTTTGCGGACAACGGTTCCGTATTCTTCCGCGGCATGGATGAAGCAGGTAACTTCTCCGAGGTCACGACGTATGAAGTCGCGAACATCGACAAGGTCGCGCCGGAGAAGCCGGTCGCATCCGCCGACATCACGAATCCGACCAATACCTCTGTGTCTGTCAGCGCCGTGTTCAGCACGGACAGCGTTGCTCAGGAATACAGCCTTGACGGCGAGAGCTGGAAAGCCTACACGGATGCCATCGTGTTTGAGGAAAACGGATCCGTATTCTTCCGCGGCATGGATGAAGCGGGTAATTTCTCCGAGGTCACGAAGTACCTTGTCGGCAACATCGACAAGGTCGCTCCGGAGAAACCGACCGCCACTGCCGATATTACTGCGCCGACCAACACCGATGTGTCCGTCAGCGCCGAGTTCAGCGAAGATTCCGCTGTGAAGGAGTACAGCCTCGACGGTCAGAACTGGAAGGCGTACACGACGGCTATCGTGTTTGCGGAGAACGGTTCCGTGTATTTCCGTGGCACCGATGCGGCGGGCAATATCTCCGGGGTTGCCGGCTATACCGTTACGAACATCAACAAGGTCGCGCCGGACAAACCGGTCGCCACCGTCGACGTCACGGTCCCGACGAATACCGCGGTCCATGTCAGCGCTATCTTCAATGCGGATTCCGTCTTGAACGAGTACAGCCTGAACGGGACAGACTGGGTTGCCTATACCGGAAAAATCGAATTCACGGAGAACGGTACGGTTTACTTCCGCAGTACGGATGAAGCCGGCAACGTCTCCGAGATCACCAGATTCGATGTCACGAACATCGACAAGGTGGCTCCGGTCAAGCCGACTGCCACTGCGGATGTCACGGCTGCTACGAACGGCGACGTTCAGGTCTCCGCGACGTTCAGTTCCGATTCCGCTATGAAGCAATACAGTCTTGACGGCCAGACCTGGAAGGCGTATACGGACGCGGTCAAGTTCACGAACAACGGGTCCGTGAGCTTCCGCGGGATCGACGAGGCGGGCAACGTCTCCGAAATCACGAACTTCCTTGTCAGCAACATCGATAAGGTCGCGCCTGTCAAGCCGACGGCGACTGCCAGCGTTACTGATCCGACCAATACCGATGTGTCCGTCAGTGCCGAGTTCAGTGACGATTCCGTCAGGAAGGAATACAGCCTCGACGGCCAGAACTGGAAGGCGTATACGGACGCGGTCAAGTTCACGAGCAATGGAACAGCCTATTTCCGTGGCATAGACGAGGCGGGTAATATCTCCGACGTCACGAAGTTCCTTGTCGGCAACATCGACAAGGTCGCTCCGGCCAAGCCGACGGCGACTGCCGACGTCACGGTTGCTACGAACGGCGATGTGCTCGTCTCTGCGGCGTTCAGTTCCGATTCCGCCATGAAGCAATACAGTCTTGACGGTCAGACCTGGCAGGCGTATGTCGGAGCTGTCAAGGTTACGGAAAACGGTATCGTGAACTTCCGCAGCATCGACGAAGCCGGCAACGTCTCCGATGTTGCAAGCTATGCTGTCACGAACATCGACAGGGTCGCCCCGGTCAAGCCGGCGGCCACGGCCGACATCACGACCGCGACGAACGGCGATGTGCTCGTTTCCGCGGCGTTCAGTTCCGATTCCGCCATGAAGCAATACAGTCTTGACGGTCAGACCTGGCAAACGTATACTGCCGCGGTCAGGTTCACGGAGAATGGAACCGCCTATTTCCGCAGCATCGACGAGGCGGGCAACGTCTCCGATGTTGCAAGCTACACAGTCACGAATATCGACAGGGTCGCCCCGGTCAAGCCGACCGCTACGGCCGACATTACTGCACCGACCAACACAGATGTGTCCGTCAGCGCGGTGTTCAGCGATGATTCCGCGGTGAAGGAGTACAGCTTTGACGGCCAGACATGGAAGACTTATACGGCGCCGATCCGTCTCACGGAAAACGGCATCGTGAACTTCCGCGCGAAGGATGCGGCAGGAAATATCTCCGATGTCGCCAGTTATACCGTTTCCAACATCAACAAGGTCGCGCCGGACAAGCCGGTTGCCACCGTCGATGTCACGGTCCCGACGAATACCTCGGTCCATGTCAGCGCCATCTTCAATGAAGACTCCGTCTCGAACGAGTACAGCCTGAACGGAACGGACTGGGTCGCCTATACCGGAAGCATCGAGCTCACCGACAACGGTACGGTTTACTTCCGCAGTACGGACGAGGCGGGCAACGTCTCCGAGGTCACGAGCTGCGAAGTCGCGAACATTGACAAGGTCGCTCCGGTCAAGCCGACTGCCTCTGCCGATGTCTCCGATGCTACGAACGGTGACATTCAGGTCTCCGCGGTATTCAGCGAGGATTCCGCCGTGAAGGAATACAGCCTCGACGGCCAGAACTGGAAGGCGTATGTCGGACCTGTCAAGTTCACGGACAACGGCTCGGTTTGCTTCCGCGGCACGGACGAGGCGGGCAACGTCTCCGAAGTCACGACGTATGCGGTCGGCAACATCGACAAGGTCGCCCCGGTCAAGCCGACGGTGACTGCCGATGTTACCGCGCCGACGAACGGCGACGTGTTCGTTTCCGCTTCGTTCAGCGAAGATTCCGCCGTGAAGGAATACAGCCTTGACGGCCAGACCTGGCAGGTGTATACGGCGCCGATCCGTCTCACGGAAAACGGTATCGTGAACTTCCGCGCGAAGGATTATGCTGGAAATATCTCCGATGTCGCCAGCTACGCCGTTTCCAACATCAACAAGGTCGCGCCGGACAAGCCGGTTGCCACGATTGACATTACCGTTCCGACCAATACGGCGGTCCATGTCAGCGCCGTCTTCAATAAGAACTCCGTCTCGAACGAGTACAGCCTGAACGGAACGGACTGGTTTGCCTATACCGGAAGCATCGAGCTTACCGAAAACGGTACGGTTTGCTTCCGCAGCACGGACGCGGCGGGCAACGTCTCCGAGGTAACGAGCTACGAAGTCACGAACATCGACAAGGTCGCGCCGGTCAAACCGACGGCCTCTGCCGACATTACCGCGCCGACGAACGGCGACGTTCAGGTCTCCGCGGCGTTCAGTGAAGATTCCGTGGTCAAGGAGTACAGCCTCGACGGCCAAACATGGAAGGCTTATGTCGGACCCGTCAAGTTTACGGACAACGGTGCGGCTTACTTCCGCGGTGCGGACGAGGCGGGCAATGTGTCCGAGGTGACCGACGTGGTCGTCGACAACATCGACAAGAACGCGCCGACTGTTCCGGCCGGACTCCTGGCGGCCGTCGTCGACCAGACGGTCACACTGAGCTGGACCGCGAGCGAGGACGATCTCGCCGGAGTCAGGGAATACACGGTCAGATGCTCGCACGACGGGCAGGAATCCACGTTCACGACGGCGGATACGAGTCTCGTGATTGAAAACATGGACTTCGCCACCTGGCAGTGGACCGTGACTGCGTCCGACAGCGTCGGCAACGTGTCCGAAGCGGCCAGCGGCGAGGCGTTCACCGTGGAAGCGGTCGTGCCGGAACCCGGAAAGCAGTTCGTTGTGAGATCCAACATCAACGGCAACGGCCGCTCCGATGTGATGTTCCAGCTCGTCGACGGCGATTATGCCTTCGGCCAGATCGGGTTCTGGCTGGATGGCACGAACGAGTGGCAGAGCCAGATGGCCGTGCACCCGATGGACACCTGGAAGGTCCTCGGCGCGTACGACATGAATGCCAACGGCAAGGCGGATATCGTTCTCGTCGGCAACATCGTTCTGCCGGTCGGAGGGATCGATCTCCCGATGTATGCGATCGGCTACTATGCCGACTCCATCGACCTCGACGCCAACTGGAACAACATCAGCTACCTCGGCAATCCGGGCCTCAGCGTCTGGGAGAACGAGGTCGGCAACCTGACCGGAAACGCCGGCATGAACTCCATCGTCTGGCATTCCACCGACCTGGGCGTCCTCGGCGCCTGGACCGACGGAACCGACGCATGGGTCAGCCTCGGCATCGGTTACGATTCCAACTGGAAGATGGCCGGCTGCGGCGACTTCGACGGCGATGGAAAAGACAGCGTCCTGATGTCCTTCCTGGGCGCAGCCTACTACACCATCGACATCAACGAAGCCGGCGACGACGGAGTGGCGACGCTGCTCACCACCTCCGACGCGAACTGGGTCGTCAGCGCCATCGGCGACTTCTCCGGCGACGGCAAGGACGACATCGTCGCCTACAGCGCCACGTCCAACCTGGTCGCGATGTGGGGCGACGGCGATGCTCAGAACCAGTGGACGCTGCTCGGCATGCTCGACAACAACGACTGGTTCATCGTCGGCGCGGGCGATTACAACGGCGACGAGAAGGACGACCTCCTTGTCCGCCAGTACTCGACCGGCATGCTCGGTTACTACACCTGCGGCAACATGGATCAGTGGAACGTCCTCGGCTACGGCGTCAGCATGGACTGGACCGTCATCGCATAAGGACGTCAGATCAACTTCAACAGCACTGCGGCACGACCGGTTTCCCCCGGTTGTGCCGCAGAGTTTTTCTCGAAATGAGGCGTTTTGGGGAGACTGCGATAATGTGTTGAGAGGCAGGCGCGGCGCCGAATTGCGTACACAGCCGGAAAACCGGTGTGATTTGCGCTTGCAAAAACGGCGGAATAAGGTATATTATCGTCATGTTTATTCCGAATAATATTGTTGTTTGTTTCACAATGTTTCAATAAAACGCCATGCAGGAGAAATACGCATGAAGAAAATGAGATTCCCGAACCGCGTGACAGGATTGCTCGCCGGAGCGCTGTTCGCGGCGGGATCGGCGGTTTCCGCCGCATCTTTCGAGACCATGATCGCCAATCGTCAGAATGCTGCCGGAGACCTGTTTCGCATTGCTTCCGGCGGACAGACGGCGACGATCGTCCTGAGCGAAGAGGAGTATTCCCCCGTGATCCGCGCGGCGAAGGACCTGAGCGAGGATGTGAAACGCGTTACGGGCACGGCATCGCCCGTCGAGACGGACGGTCAGGCGCGTCCGGGCGCGATCCTGATCGGCACGATCGGCAAAAGCCCGCTCATCGACGGGCTCGTCAAGGAGAACAAGCTCAATGTCGACGCGATCGAAGGAAAATGGGAATCGTATCTGATTCAGGTCAGCAAGGGGTCGCTGGTGATCGCGGGCAGCGATAAGCGTGGCACGATCTACGGCATCTACGAGCTGTCAAAACGCATGGGGGTCTCCCCGTGGTACTGGTGGGCGGACGTGCCGGTGATCCATCGGGACGCGGTGTACGCGGTCCCGGGGACCTATGTGCAGGATCCGCCGAAGGTGAAATTCCGCGGCATCTTCATCAACGACGAGGAACCGTCGTTCGGCAACTGGTCGCGCGCTAACTTCGGCGGCATCAATTCCAAGATGTACGCGCACATGTTCGAGCTGATCCTCCGCCTGAAAGGCAATTATCTGTGGCCTGCGATGTGGGGGAAGGCGTTCAACGAAGACGATCCGCTGAATCCGGTCGTGGCGGACGAATACGGCGTCGTGATGGGCACCAGCCACCACGAACCGCTGATGCGCAACCAGGAGGAATGGACGAAACGCAGCAAGGAACTCGGCGAGTGGAATTACCGCCAGAACGGCGAGAACATGCGGAAATTCTGGCTGGAGGGGCTGAAGCGAAACGCGAAATACGACAACCTGCCGACCGTGGGGCTGCGCGGCGACGGCGACCTGCCGCTTGACCCGAATGCGCAGTTCGACAGCAACAAGGAGCTGCTGTATCAGCTCTTCCACGATCAGCGTGAACTCATCCGCGAGGCGTACGGACGCGACCCCGCCACCGTGCCGCAGATGTGGGTGGTCTTCAACGAGATATGGACGTTCTACAACAAGGGCGTCCGTCCGCCCGAAGACGTGATCGTTACGTTCAGCGACAGCAATTTCGGCTATCTGCTCCAGCTCCCGGACGAGGAGGCGCGGAAGCATCCTGACCAGCTCGGGCTGTATTACCATATCGACATGAACGGCGGCCCCTGGAACGACCGCTGGATCAGCACGCGTCCGATCCCGCAGATCTGGCATCAGCTCTACATCGCGTATCAATACGACATCCGGGGAATGTGGATCGTGAACGTTGGCGACCTGAAGCCGAAGGAGGCCGAGATCGACTTCATCATGGATTACGCATGGGATCCCGAGCGCATCCCGTACGACAGAATCGGACGCTGGATGATCGAATGGTGCGAGACGATCTTCCCGAAGGAATACGCCAGCGAATGCGCCCTGCTGATCTCGGAGTATATCCGCCTGAACTACATCCGCAAGCCGGAGATCCAGCAGACGCGCATCTGGAGCGCCGTGAACTACAATGAGGCGGACCGGTTCGCGGCGGACTGGCAGAAGATCGCCGACCGAGTCGAAGAACTGAAGAAAAAGATGCCGGCCGAGTACTCCGACGTGTTCTATCAGCTGGTGTATTATCCGGTCGTCGCCGGCACGGGCACGGCGCAGATCTATACGGAACTCGCCAAGGCCGACCAGTTCGCGAAACAGGGCCGCGCCAGTGCGGTGGTCTCGCTCAGGAAGGCGCAGGAGCTCTTCGAAAAGGATAAGCAGCTCTCGGATTACTACAACAGCGCGGAAATGGCCGGCGGCAAGTGGAAAAACATGATGTCGGACAAGCATATCGGGTACACGCAGTGGAGCATGCCGGCGAACAATTCCCTGCCGCGCATCTCGAATATGCCGGAACCGGCGGCCGAGCCCACGCTTGGCGTTGCCGTGGAGGGCAGTGAGAAAGCCGCGCCGCATCAGGTCGAAAGCCTGGCGCTGCCGGCGTTCGATTCCATGAGCGATCAGGAATATCCCGTGACGTTGTTCAACCGCTCGGACAAGGGGCGGATCGAATGCACGCTCAAGTCGGACAAGCCGTGGGTGAAAGTGCCTGAAACGGCGATCGTGAACGGCGCGAACGACAAGACCGTCAATGTTTCCATCGACTGGAAGGCCGCGCCCGCCGGGACTTCGACCGCGACCGTCACGGTTTCCGCGGAGGGCATGAAGCCCGTGAAGATTTCCGTGAAAGCGGTGTCCGTCAGCAATCCGGTCAAGAATGTCCTCGAGTTCTACGGAAGCGCCGTTCCCGGGCCGGTCGTGATCCCGGCGTCCGGTTTCGTGGCGAAACGCGGCGCGAACGGCGCGAGCTGGCAGAAGGTCCCCGGCCTGGGGCGCTGGAACAACGCGATGGCGGTGTTTCCGCTTCCGGCGCCGTCCGTCCTGCCGCCGGAATCCGCGCCGACCATGGAATACTCCGTCTATATCCCTGAACCCGGCAAGGTGACGGTCGACGTGGAGATCATGCCGATCTATCCCGATAACCCGACCGCCGGGGCGCTGAACGTCCGCGAGCTCAGGATCGGCACGGCGTTCGACGACGAATCCGTGAAGGTGACCGACACGCTCGCCCGCGAGTTCAAACGCCTGAACAACGAAGTGTTCGAAAACGTGCGCAAGGTGCGCGTGACGCATGAGGTGAAGACTGCCGGACTTCACACGTTCAAGGTCGTGATGGTCGATCCCGTCGTCGCGGTCGAACGCCTCGTGTTCTACCCCGAACTGGTCAGAAAGAGCAACCTCGGCGCGCCGTTTGCGAAGCCGTATCCGGTGTTCAGTGCGACGGATAAGAAATGAGCAAAACGGAACAGAAACGATCCTTTGTGCCCGAGCTGGAACTCGTGATCCAGAAACAGTGGTCGGAGGTCCGGCGCGGTACGGTTTTCACGCTCCTGAACGGCGCTTCGCTGCGGGTGCTCTCGCCGGGACGCTGGAACCGGATGCCCGGGCCGGATTTCCGCAACGCGAAGCTGGAGCTGAACGGCACGCCTCTTCGCGGGGACGTGGAGATACACGGGAAGACGAGCGACTGGATCGCGCACGGACACGGCGGCGATCCGGCCTACGGCGGCGTGATCCTGCATGTGGTCCGGCACGATGATACGTCGCCCGGCAATGTGGCGTTCCTGCCGGAATCCGCGGTGCTCGTCCTGTCCGAAGCGGGGGAGGGGGATGACTTGGCCGAAACGAAGCCTCAGGCCGCATGTGCCGCGTATTTTGCGAAGATGACGCCGGACGAACTGGAAACGTTTTTATCTGACGCTGGCGCGGACCGCCTCAAGTTGCGCGCGGACGAACGTCTCCGCATGATGATCTCGGCCGGGACGACGAAGGCGTTTCTCTCCGCCGTCGCCGAACAGCTCGGCGTACCCGACAACCGCGAGGTCTTCCGCACGCTTGCGGAACGTCTGCGCGAGTATCAGGAGGACGAGCTGACGGCGCATTTCGAGGCGCTTGTGTGGGGCGAATCCGGGCTTCTGCCCGATCCGGCTGCGGACAAGCGCCTGACCGGAGACGGCCGCGCGCTCGCTTCCGCCTGGTGGGACGAATGGTGGCCCCTGCGGAAGAACGGCGGAGAAGGGCTCTTTTTCCGGCGTACATGCCGACCTCTGAACAGCCCGGAACGCCGTCTGGCGATGCTCGGCGCGGTTGGACGGACGTTCCTGCCCGATCCGTGCGGACAGCTCGCCGGGATCCTGAAATGCGGTAGCGCGGATCTGATCCTGGAGACGATCCGGGAGCGTCTGAGCGGAGGCGAGGCGTTCTGGGACGCGCATACGTCGTTCCGGTCCGCCGAACTCAAACACCGTGCGGCGCTCTTCGGCCGTCCGCGCGTGGAATCGCTGTTTGCGGACGTGATCCTGCCCGTGCTGGCGGCGTACGCGAAGCTCATACACGACGATACGCTGGAAGCGCGCGTTTTCGAGCTCTTCCGTACGATGCCGCCGCTTCAGAGCAATCTGGTGGTGCGGCGGATGCAGGCGCTGTGCCTGCCGGGGCGGAAGAACGCCGTGAAGGGCGCGGCGGCCCAGCAGGGGCTGATCCACCTCTACAAAACGCATTGCGAGGCGCAGGCATCCGACTGCGGCGTGTGCAGGCTTTATCATTCGTTCGCTTCGGAGCCGTGAGGCGGGAAAGGAATCCACAGGATATGCCATTGAAAAAACTCAAGATCGGCGTCAGCGCGTGCCTGCTGGGCATGAAGTACCGTTACGACGGCACGGACAAGCTCGACCAGCGTATCGTGGAATGCCTGTTGAACAAGGTCGAGTTCGTGCCCGTATGCCCGGAGGTCGAGTGCGGACTTGAGATCCCGCGTCTGGCGATGCGTCTGGAACGGGGGCAGGGCGGCACGCGTCTGAAAGTGATTGCCACGGGCGAGGACGAGACGCGCCGGATGGAGGAATGGGCGGGCGTGAAGATCGAGCAGCTTCTGCGGCGCGGCGTCGGTGCGTTCCTCTTCAAGGCGCGGTCGCCGAGCTGCGGACACGGCAACACCTCCATCTTCGATTCGCAGGGGCGGTGCATCATGAAGACCGCGGACGGGCTGTTCGTGCGGATGCTGCGGATGAAATGCCCGAAGATGGTGATCGGGACGGAAGACCGCCTCGACGAATTCATCGACAAGCTCAATCTGGACATTTTCCGCGACTGACTGCCGCCGTTTCTTCTCCGCATCGGAAAAGAGAAAAAAAGTCGGCAGACGGCTTGTTTTTCGCGTTTGTCCATGTATATTAATGCCAAATGCATGGATTCATCATGCTTTCCCCCTCGAAAGGAGCTACCCGTATGAAGAAATGTTTCCTGCCGCTGACCGCCGCCGTCGCCTGTTTCCTCCTGGCCGCCTGCGCCAGTGTCGAGTATCAGGGCGAATCCCTGCCAGCGCTTTCCTCGGATACCCCGGTGAAATTCTATCTGGCCTCCGAACTGGACAAGATGCCGGGCGTGGTCGTGCTGGGTACCGCGGAATACACCGCGCGTCCCTCGCTCACGAGCAAGGATATCCGCGAGACGCTCAAGACCGCCGCACGGCGCGAGGGGGCGAACGGCATCCGCATCTTGTTCATGGAGAAGATCCCGGACGGCGAAGCGAGGAAGGACCAGCTCAACAATACCGGCGCGCCGCAGTGGAACGTTTCCGACAACAGCGATACCTCGCTGTCGTCCATGAAGAACACGATCAATTATTCCGACGTCCGCGACAAGGAAAAGACCATCTACAAGACGTTCGTGAAGGCCGAATTCCTGTCCGTGCCCGAAACGGCACAGCCGGTTGAAGTCCGGCCCTGACCGGTTGCGTGTTGACCTGATTTCCCGGCGGCGAGTTTGTTTTTTCCAAAACAGAACGCCGCCTTTTTTCTCTCCCGGAATACCATTCTCCGAAATAAACCTGAGGTGATCCGCCTATGAAAACCCCCTGTTTGCTACCCGTGCTTGTCTTGAGCGCGCTTGCGCTCGTTTCGATCCCGTCCTGCGTCAGCGATGCCGGATCGTCCGTTGGAAACGATGCCCCGAAACGGCTTCAGATGTGCGACCTGCTCAGCGACCACGCCATACTCCAGCGTTCTGCCGCCACGCATGTCTGGGGCAATGCAACGCCCTTTGCCAAAGTGAAGGTCCGCATCGGCGGCGAAGGCTGGTTCGCGAAGTCGGCGACCGCGGAGACGACCGCGGCGGAGGATGGCACATGGATGGCGTCCGTGGACGTGCGGAAGCTCGGCGACGGCCCGTACCCCATGACCGTGACCAGCGGCAGCGAGACGCTCACTCGCACGGATATCCTGATCGGGGAAGTCTTCCTCGCGTCCGGCCAGTCCAACATGGAGAAGCCGCTCGGACCGCGCACCAATCAGCACCCGATCCCCGACTACATCGAGATCGCGAAGGCGTCCGCGCTCCAGCCGAACGCCGTCCGCATGGCGACGATCCGGGAAAAACAGGTCCCGTCTCCGTCCGACACGTTCACCGGGCCGTGGGAGCTCCCCGGCGAGACCACGACGCCGAGATATTCCGCCGTGGCGTATTTCGCCGCCGAACAACTTCACAAGGAGCTCGGCGTGCCCATCGGCATCATCCATTCCTCGCTCGGCGGCAGCAAAGTGCAGGTCTGGACCAGCCGCGAGGCGCTCGTTGCAGGCGGCGAGGATCCGAACGAGACGTTCCGCGGCAAGACCAGCACGTATCTGTACAACGGCATGATCTATCCGCTCCGCAATGCGTCGTTCCGCGGCGTCCTGTGGTTCCAGGGCGAACAGAACATGGACGACGCCGAGAAATACGACAAGCTGTATGCACTCATGACGGACTGCTGGCGGAAGCTATTCAAAAACAGCGAGCTCCAGTTCTATTTCGTCACGCTCAACGGTTACAAGCCGCCGGATCCCGACCCGAACGCCGTCGCGGTCCAGCCCCGCATTCGCGCGTCCCAGCAGCGCACCGAGCTTGCCGATCCGCTTTCCCATATGGCGGTCGGCGCGGACACCGGCGAGGCGCTGGACGTGCACGCCCGCGACAAACGCCCCATCGGTGAACGTCTCGCGAAGCTCGTGCTGAAATACGAGTTCGGGCGCGACATCGTGGCGGACAGTCCGATCTTCAAAAGCGCGTCACGCAGCGGTTCCGAGGTCACGGTCACGTTCGATCGCGTCGGCGGCGGCCTGGTCGCGCATCCAGTGAAGACCGAATACGTCACGCAGGGACGCCGTGCGAACGAGAAGTACACGCGGTGCAGTCCGGACAGCCAGCTGGAGGATTTCGCGCTGCGCGATGCCGACGGCAACTGGCACTGGGCGGACGACGCCCATATCGTCGGCAAGGATACGGTCGTCGTCTCCTGCAAGGCGGTTCCCAATCCGACCGCCATCCGCTATGCCTACCGCGGATTTCCGATGGGCAACCTCTACAACGAGGAAGGATTCCCGGCGGCACAGTTCGATATGGAGCTGAAGTAAGCGCTCACGATTTGCCGAAAAACGGCTGACATTTCACGGAGTTCCGGTTTCCCGAGGCCGGGACTCTTTTTTTGACTTACTTTCGGAATTGAATAATATTTTTGTTTTTTCTCTGAAAAGGTGTCTTGACAATGCGCGCGCGCCGGGGTACATTATGGGAAGATTTGCCATCTCTCAGGCGAATTGAGCGCAGATGCAACCGTTTTTACCCCATAAATCTTTTAACCAAAGGTTGAACATGAACAGAAAAACTTTCCTCCTCGCAGGAGCCATCGCGGCTTTTGCTCTCTTCGCGGGCGTTGCGGCCCAGGCCGCCGATGCCAAAGAGTATCCGGGCACGGCCCTGACTCCGAACGGCAACCCGATCTTCACGGACGCCTGGACGTGCGACCCGGCTCCGCTGGTGGTCGGCGACCGCCTCTTCGTCTACACGGGCGAAGACATCTACAAGGACGGCGAACAGAACGGCCTCCCCGGCAACTACAACATTGCCGCGTGGCGCTGCTACTCCACGACCGACATGGTCCACTGGACCAGCCACGGTGTCCTGCTGAAGCCGGAACAGTTCCCGAACGGCCGTGCGGGCGTCGCATGGGCGGCACAGGTCGTGCAGAAGGGCGACAAGTTCTACTGGTATGTGACCTACGGCAACAAGAACGGCCAGGGCAACTCCATCGGCGTCGCCATCGCGGATTCCCCCGTCGGCCCGTTCAAGCCCGTTG
The DNA here is from genome assembly GCA_902778895.1 of uncultured bacterium. Taxonomy (GTDB): domain Bacteria; phylum Verrucomicrobiota; class Lentisphaeria; order Victivallales; family UBA1829; genus UBA1732. Next base: position 325,574 of record CACYZF010000008.1, on the reverse strand, counting down.
AAAAGCCGGTCATCACCGACGATATGACCTCCGGCAACGACATCGACCCGACCGTGCTGATCGACGACGACGGCACCGCCTGGCTCGCCTGGGGCCAGACCTCCTATCTCGCGAAGCTGAAAGACAACATGTGCGAGATCGACGGCGAGGTCATCAACCTCGGCCTCCAGAGCTATATCGAAGGTCCGTGGCTCTATAAGCGCAAAGGACTTTATTACAATATCTACGCAGGTTTCGGCGGCGGCTTCGGCGGCGGCTTCGGCGGCGGCAATCGTCCCGCGGGCGGCAATCGTCCTGCCGGCGGCCAGGGCGCGGGCGGCAATCGCCCGAATCGTCCTGCCGGTGCGAACGGTGCTGCTCCTGCTGGTGGCATGGGCGGTTTCGGCGGCTTCGGCGGCTTCGGCGGCGGCGCTCCTGCCGGTGGTGCTCCTGCCGGTGGTCGGCGGCTTCGGCGGCGGCGCTCCCGCTGGCGGACCCGGTGCCGGTGGTGCTCCTGCCGGTGGCATGGGCGGTTTCGGCGGCTTCGGCGGCGGCGCTCCCGCCGGTGGACCTGGTGCCGGTGGTGCTCCTGCCGGTGGCATGGGCGGTTTCGGCGGCTTCGGCGGCGGCGCTCCCGCCGGTGGTGCCAACGGCGCGGCTGCTGGCGGCGTTCCCGCTGCCGGCGGCGCTCCCGGTAATCTTCCTGCCGGTGCTGCTCCTGCGGGAGGCAACCGTCCTGCCGGTGGTATGGGCGGTTTCGGCGGCGGCATGGGCGGTTTCGGCGGCGGCATGGGCGGTTTCGGCGGCGGCGCTTCGGCGGCGGCGCTCCCGCTGGCGGACCCGGTGCCGGTGGTGCTCCTGCCGGTGGCATGGGCGGTTTCGGCGGTTTCGGCGGCTTCGGCGGCGGTGCTCCCGGCGCTGGCGCCGGTGCTGCTCCTGCGGGAGGCAACCGTCCTGCCGGTGCACCCGGCGCGGGTGGCCCCGGTGCAGGCGGCAACCGTCCTGCCGGCGGCAATCGTCCCAACCGTCCCGCGGGCGGTGGCGGCGGTGGCTTCGGCGAGACCATCAACTATTCCACGGCTGAAAAGATCACCGGCCCCTGGACCTTCCGCGGCCAGGTGACCGGCTCCGCCGAGAACAGCTTCACGATTCACCCCGGCGTGGTCGATTTCAAGGGCCACACCTATCTCTTCTACCACAACGGCAAACTTGACCGCGACGGCCAGACCGGACAGAGCCTGCGCCGTTCCGTCTGCGTCGATGAGCTCTTCTTCAACGAAGACGGCACGATCAAGGAAGTGGTGCAGACCAAGGCCGGCATCACGGAACCCCTGAAATGAATTGAATCCTCGTGCCGGAGCGAAAGCCCGGCACTACTGAAGAGGAGGACTTGTCCTCCCTGCCGTGCATCGCATTAAAACGGTGCACGGCTTTTTGCTGCCCGGATGTTTCCCGTTCCGCCTCAAAGTTACAGTTTTGCGCGTTAATTAACACGCTAAATATCTTTTCTGCGGAAAAACGCGGCATTCCTGAACGAAAAAAGCTTGAAAAACGCAAACGGGCGCGTTACATTATCACAAACGGAGTCCGGTCCGCGTCGGATTCCCCTCAAAACGATGTTTCCTAACCTTCACTACCCAATAACCAAAGGTGAAACAATGAAAGCAAAATTTTTCCTCCTCGCCGGAGCGGTCTCCGCTCTCGCACTGGCGGCGACCTCCTGCCAGTCCTCCCCCAAGGACGTCCTCTACGAAGGCGTCGACCTGGAACCAAGCGGAAACCCGATCTTCACGGACGCATGGACATGCGACCCGGCCCCGCTGGTGGTCGGCGACCGTCTGTACGTCTACACGGGCGAAGACATCTACAAGGACGGCGAGAACATCGGTCTGCCCGGCAACTACAACATCGCCGACTGGCGCGTCTACTCCACGACCGACATGGTCCACTGGCGCAGCCACGGCGTCAAGCTCCGCCCGGAAGACTTCCCGAACGGCAAGAAGGGCATCGCCTGGGCTGCACAGTGCATCCAGAAGGGCGACAAGTTCTACTGGTACGTCACCTATAACACTCCGTCCGGCGGCCAGTGCATCGGCGTCGCCATCGGCGATACCCCGGTCGGCCCGTTCGTGCCGCATCCGAAGCCGCTCGTTGAGGACAAGGATACCCCCGGCCGCGGCTGGAACGACATCGACCCGACCGTGCTGATCGACGACGACGGCACCGCCTGGCTCGCGTGGGGACAGAATTCCTACATCGCGAAGCTGAAAGACAACATGACCGAGATCGACGGCGAGATCACCGACCTGAAGCTCCAGCGCTACATCGAAGGTCCGTGGCTCTATAAGCGCAACGGCATCTACTACAACATCTACGCCGGTTCCGGCGGACGCGGCGGCGAGTGCATCAACTACTCCACCGCCGAAAATCCGCGCGGCCCGTGGACGTTCCGCGGCCAGGTGACCGGCGCTGCCGAAAACAGCTTCACCATCCACCCCGGCGTGGTCGACTACAAGGGACACACCTATCTCTTCTACCATAACGGCAAGCTTGACCGCGACGGACAGAGAGGCCAGAGCCTCCGCCGCTCCGTCTGCGTCGACGAACTCTTCTTCAACGAAGACGGCACGATCAAGGAAGTGAAGCAGACCAAGGAAGCCATCACGGAACCCCTGAAGTAAGGGGAGGGCAAGCCCTCCACTGCAGTAGTGCTCTCAGCTTCGCTTGAGCACAAGAGCAAACTCTCCACTGCAGTAGTGCTCTCAGCTTCGCTTGAGCACAAGGGCAAGCCCTTGACTGCAGTAGTGCTCTCAGCTTCGCTCCGGCACGAAAGAAGATCAAGCCGTGCATCGCGTCAAAACGGTGCACGGCTTTTTCACGCCCTCAAACGGGGCAGGGGGGATACTGAACTTTGCCTCAGCGGGGGAACGGCCCGGCGTTTGCGACGCCGCGCGCGGAGCATTCCCTGCCGTAGTCGAGAAGCCCGTCCACGTACAGCTGGCCGTCGGATTCCCGGCGGTGGATGAGGCGTTCGGGGATCTCCTCGACCTGATAATCGCGGTAGAGCGATTCGATGAGCGCGGCATGATTGCGCGCCATGGCGAGGGAGCACGTGAAGATCGAGCGGTCGGCGAGTTTCGCGACCACGTCGTTGAACATGGTGCCGTAGCAGTCGGTGTCGGTGCCGCCCGCGATTTCGCTGCCGTCCGCGTCGTGCATCGACCAGTCGCCGTTCAGTTCCCAGTCGGCGCGACCTGCCGTGCACTGCACCACGATGTGCGGCTCGGTGGTGTCCAGGCAGGTGTGCGTGAGGAACGCCGAGACGGGGACGCTGCCCGCGTTGAAGTCGATCGCGCAGGTGTCGAACGTCTCGATGGTGCGTCTGGCGCGGAGGAGCCGGGCGGCCGTGATGACGGGTTCCGCCGTGGCTTCGAGCTTGTCCGCCGCCAGGAAGAGCGCGATGTTCAGGTAGTGCGCGAAGGCGTTGTTCGCGGGGGAGTCGAGGATGAGCGCGCCGGTGGCGGGCGAGGCGATCTTTCCTGCCCAGTTGTTGCGTCCGTAGTAGGCGTCGCCGCGCGGCCAGAATCCGTGGAACCGGATGGACTGAAGTTTCCCGAGCCTGCCGGAAAGGATCGTCTCCTTGATGCGGCGGATGTTGCGGTCGGCCATGTGCTGGAATCCGACCGTGACGGAGAGGTCGGGATGCGCGTTCGCGGCGGCGATCATGCGGTCGACGGACGCCGTGGTCGTGGAGACGGGTTTCTCCACCAGCACGTTCACGCCGTGCTCGAGCGCCTCGCATGTCATGGGCTCGTGGAATTCGATGCCGACCGGAAGTCCGACGAGCGCGAGACCGGGGATGGCGTCGTACATGGACTTCGTGTCCGGGAAGATGCGCATACCGCGCGATTTGAGGAGGGCGACTTCCTCCGGGGCTTTGTCCGGGGAACGGACCACTGCGGCGGCCCAGTCAATCCTGCCCGCGTCCTGCAGGCGGATGAAATGGCGGATATACATGCTGGCGAAACCGCGGACGCCGACGACGGCGACTTTCGGAAGGGACATGGGAAAGCTCCTTGTATGCGTTATGTTGATTTGAGTTCAGAAACGGATGATCGTGCCGTCGTCCGCGGCCTGGCGCGTCAGCAGGCATGCGCGGGTCAGGTCGATCGACTGCCGGGTGTCCACAAGGCAGTCCCGGCGGCCCTCCAGCCCGAAGACAAAATCGGAGAAGATCTTCCGGTCGGGCGCGTCGGGTTCGATCGTACGCTGTCCGGCGGCGTCGATGAGGATGATACGCCCGTCGCGGACCTCGATCACGCCGGATGTCCCGGCGACGCGGACGCGGTCGTCGCCGTGGGACGGAGCGGCGGCGGGGCGGAGGTATTCGATGCTGGCCTCGGCGAGCACGCCGGACTTCATCGTGAAGATGGCCTGCGCGGCGATCTCCATGGAGCCGTTGCCGAAATTGTCCTCGCTGGTCTGCGTGGCGGCGACGGTGGCGAATCCGCTGTCCGCGAACCACATGATCCAGTCGAGCGCGTGGCTGCCGACCCACGGGATCGTCCCGCCGTAGGTCGCGCGGTCTTTGTAGAAGTCGGGGCGCGTGCCGAGCCGGTAGGATTTCTGGGCGTAGATGAGCTTGACTTTGCCGATCGCGCCTCCGGCGACGAGACGGTGCGCGTGATACATGGCTGGATCGTAACGGAGCCCGACCATGGATACGAGCTTGCCTGAGCTGGTTTTAAGCGCGTTTTCGATGTTGTCAAGGGATTCGAGCGTGAGCGCGATCGGCTTTTCGCAGAAGATATGGATGTTCCGGCGGGCGGCTTCCACGCACATCTCCGCATGCAGATCGTACTTGCCGTCGATGCATACGATATCTGGTTTTTCGGCGTCCAGCATCTCGCGCCAGTCGTCGACGACGCGCGGAGCGAATCCGCATTTCGCGGCGTTTTCGAGCAGGGGCGCGGGGGAATCCTCCGGGCATCCGGGTGAGACGGCGGCAAGCTCGATCCCGGGTATTTCGTTCAGGCTCTCGAAGACATAGCAGGAATGTCCCCTCATGCCGATCATGCACAATTTCATAGTCGCACTCCGGATTTATGTTCGTTGATTCGTTTCTTCAATGTATCATGCCGCAGGAAAAAGTCAACCGTTTTTTCGGGTATCGCGAAAGTTTTTTGCGGAAAAAACGCTTGACAAGCGCGAAAAACGGTGTTATAGTATTCGCATTATGAAAAAGAACGCGTACATTAACTTCTTCGATTGGCGCTGGTGCCGGGGATGAATCCGCCCGGACCGGGTCTTTTACGTCGTTTTTTTCATAACACAACCGGAGGTCAAGGCGGATCGAACAGAATGTTTGGTCCGCTTCTTTTTTAACCCGCGGCAGCCCGGAAAACAAGGAGGCTGTCAAATTCAGGAGCAAGAACTATGGAACACGAAATCCCGTACAAAATCTATCTCACCGAGGATGAACTCCCGAAGGCGTGGTACAACGTCCGGGCCGACATGAAGAACAAGCCGGCACCGCTGCTGAACCCGGCGACGAAACAGCCCGTGACCGCCGAAGAGCTCGGCCATGTGTTCTGCGATGAACTCGTGAAACAGGAACTCGACGACACCACGCCGCTGATCCCGATCCCGGATGAAGTGTTCGATTTCTACAAGATGTACCGCCCGTCGCCGCTGGTGCGCGCGTACTTTCTGGAAAAGGCGCTGAACACGCCCGCGAAGATCTACTATAAATTCGAGGGAAACAACACGTCCGGCAGCCACAAGCTGAACTCCGCCATCGCGCAGGCGTACTACGCGAAGAAGCAGGGGCTGAAAGGCGTCACGACCGAGACCGGGGCAGGGCAGTGGGGCACCGCGCTTTCCATGGCCTGCGCGTTCTTCGGCCTCGACTGCCACGTTTACATGGTGAAGTGCTCCTACGAACAGAAGCCGTTCCGCCGCGAGGTCATGCGCACTTACGGCGCGGACGTCACGCCGTCGCCCTCGGACACGACCGAGGCCGGACGCCATATCCTGAAGCTCTTCCCCGGCACCACGGGCAGTCTCGGCTGCGCGATCTCCGAGGCCGTGGAAGCGGCGGTCACGCACGAAGGCTACCGCTACGTGCTCGGCTCGGTCCTCTCCCAGGTCCTGCTCCATCAGAGCGTCATCGGACTGGAAACGCAGACCGCGCTCCGCAAATACGGCATCAAGCCGGACATCATCATCGGCTGTGCTGGCGGCGGCTCCAACCTCGGCGGCCTGATCTCCCCGTTCATGGGCGAAAAACTCCGCGGCGAGGCCGACTACCGCTTCATCGCGGTCGAACCGGCGTCCTGCCCGAGTCTCACGCGCGGCAAGTTCGCATACGATTTCTGCGATACCGGCAGGATCTGTCCGCTCGCGAAGATGTATACGCTCGGCTGCGGCTTCATCCCGTCCGCCAACCACGCGGGCGGCCTGCGCTACCACGGCATGAGCTCGATCCTGTCCCAGCTGTACGACGACGGCCTCATGGAAGCCGTTTCCGTGGAGCAGACCTCCGTGTTCGCCGCTGCAAAGACGTTCGCGTGCACTGAAGGCATCCTGCCCGCGCCGGAGAGCAGCCATGCGATCCGCGCCGCCATTGACGAGGCGGAGAAATGCTGCGAGACCGGCGAGGCGAAGACCATCGTGTTCGGCCTGACCGGGACCGGCTATTTCGATATGGTCGCGTACCAGAAGTTCAACGACGGCGAGATGAGCGACTACATCCCGACCGACCTCGAACTCGAAAAAAGTTTTGCCACCCTGCCGGAACTGTGATCCTGCAGGCAGTGCTGCAGCTGTCCTTGCTTCGCAACGGCACGATGCAGACTGTTTCAACCGGAAACGCCCGTGGAAAGCATCAGCTTCCCCCGGGCGTTTTTCCTTGACCATGTAACCTGCTGAAGGCGAAGAACCGCAGCCTCCCCCAAAACAATAGGATTCTTTCCTGTTTGAGGTTGAAAAGTCAGACGTTATCTCTTTTTTCGGAAAAAAAGACTTGAAATACATTGAGGGCACGCTATATTATTTAATACTTGGCTCCGCCAGATATGGTGTTTTTTTGAATAAATGATCCATAACAATTCGCCCCGGTTGGGAAACTGACCGGGTTTTTTGTAAAACACATGAATCAACATGCATCGGGAGACGGATTCCCGATGGGATCGCGGAAAAATGAAAAATGTAAGAATCATTCTGGTCATTTTCACGGTTTTGGTCGTCCTGCTCACATGTCTCGGTTTTCTTGGACACTTCGGGATCAAGACGATGCGTCGCTTCCATCTGCGGATGGAGGCGCGGGATGCTTATGCCGCGGAAGACTGGAAGAAAGCGGAAACGCTTTTAAGAAAATATGTTGAGCAGGATTACAACAGTGAAGAGGATTTTGTCCGCCTGGCAATGGTTTACCGGCATTTTTACAATGCTGACGCGGAGATGCATTGCTGGTATATGGCAAGTGTGCTGAATCCGTTGAAGCAGGAGTACTGGGACACTTACCTCGAATGCGCCATGAAAGCCCGCAACTTCCCGCATCTTTATACATCTCTGTCCCACAAGGTCAATTTAAAAGAAGAGCTTGCGCCGAAGGATAAGATGCTGTACCTCATCAGTGCCGTCATAACGAACCGCGGCAAGGATGTGGAAAATTACTATGAACTTATGCTTGAGGATGATCCGGATGTTTTCCAAAAGGATGATCTTGCCAGATATGCGGAATTCCTTATAACATGTCATGACCTTTCCCCGGACGACTGCGCGGACTATCTTGAACACGGTATCCATTCGGATGATTCCTTTGTCAAGCAGGAGTCCATCCTGTTTTCTCTTGTCAGCCTTGATTTTTCCGGTGAGGACGAGGAATACATCCTGGAACAGGAAGAAGCGTTGCTGAAGCAGGTGGTCGCGATGAACCGGTTTGCCGGAATCCCTCTTCTGGCGAGTTTTTACTTTTCCAGTCTGAAATTCAATTCCGTGATCGAGATCGCTGAACCGTATTTGGCCGATATCGAACATATTCCTCTGTATATTCTTTACGCGGAGAGTTGCGTGTACAGCGCACATTCCGAGAAACTTCTCCCCCTTATCGAACACTTCCGTACCCTTGGACGGAAGTACAGAATGCAGGTTTCCTATTTCGAGGCTCTGTACACGTTCTGTCAGGAAACGGTGGACAATGAAGTCCTAGCCAGAAACATGCAGGAAGTGGGCGCTGCGGCACAGACGCCTCTCGCGAACTTGATCAATCTTCAGATCGGGCTCAACTATGACAGCGTGGAGAAGATCTGCAGTTCCCTCGAAGCGATCATGCTGAATCCGCCATTCTATAATCTGCAGGAGAGAGCCCGTCCCGCGGTCCGTCATTATCTTCTGACAAAGATCGAGGGGAGTCCGGAGCTCGCCGACAATCCGGGGCGGCTGGCCAGACTCGCTCAGCTCATAGCGGGGCCGGAGAACACGGATCCATTCCTGATGCGCATCATCATTTCCGACCTGCGCAGAAGGAATCTGCTGACGCGGCAGATCATTCAGGAAAACCTGAAAACATTTTCGGTAGATCCATTCCTTCTGCAGGTGGCCGCGGAATTCGAGCTTTACAACAGGAATCCCGAACAGTGCCTGAAATATGTTGAAAGGTTCTATTCCCTGAAAGATGAGAATCGTTCCATCTCCTTTGACCTGCTGCATGCAATTGCGCTGGAACAAACGGGAAAACTTGATGAAGCTGCGAAAGAGTATGCAGCTCTGATCAACAATACCGAAATGGACAGAGAAATCCTCTACCGTTATTTCAAATTCTGCATCGATCATGACCGCCGGGCGGAACTTTCGGCAATGGCGGAACGTCTGGAGTCTTCGACTGTTCCGGAGCTGAAGGCGCTTGCTCCATTCTTCAAAACGGAGGAACTGCTTCTTCAGGGGAAGAAGGAGGAAGCACTTTCCCTGCTGGAAACTGTGGAAACGGATCAACTGGATTTCGCACTTCATGCGGCAAACCTGTGCAGCGGCTACGATCTGCTGGACCAGGCTCTTTCCCGTTACAACGTGCTGCTCAATACATATCCTGACAAGGGCGTTGTTCTTGCCAACATCGCCGAGGTCTATCTGGCCAAAGGAATGAAGGAGGAAGCTCTTTCTTATGCGAAACAATCCTGGGAAACGGATCAGGACAGCGGTGTCGGTCAGTTCGTCTATGCGAAAATGCTCGCATTAAACGAGAATTATCAGGATGCGGAAAGAGTGCTCAAAATTCCTTATCGCGAAGTCGAACTGCCGAAAGAGGTCAAGGATCTCTGGACGGATATCATGCTTCATTGTGTCCGTGAGGATCTGGCAAACGGTCATTTCTCGTATGCGCTCGACCGGTCCAATCACTATCTGATCCTTTACCCCAAAGATTCCACATTCCATGATTTCAAGATGCGCTCGGAGGAGGAACTCCAAAAGGCCATATTGGATTATCAATTCCAAATGCCCGGTGTCATCGGCGGCGGAACAGCCCCCGTTGAGGAGGATGACACGCCCAGCCTGAAAGATTTGCTGTCTCCGGATGATTGAATTCCGCTGAACAGGGAAATGCACTGTTCCCGACAACAGATCAAGCCGGATCCGGAATCAAATCCGAACCCGGCTTTTCTTTCCACTTTCGCGATCCTGTTTTCCCGTTACACGCCGAACCGTTTCAGCTCGCTTAACAGTTCTTTGAGCTTCAGCGGCTTCGCGATATGTCCGTTCATGCCCGCCTGCAAGGACTTTTCCTTGTCTTCCTCGAAGGCGTTTGCGGAGAACGCGAGGATCTTCAGCTTGTCCCCGCCCGGGAGATTCCGGATGATCGACGTCGCCTCGTATCCGTCCATTACCGGCATCTGAATGTCCATCAGGACGAAATCGTACGCGTCCATGCCGTTCTCCCGGATCATGTCGACCGCGAGCTGTCCGTTCAGGGCGGTTTCGACCGTCGAGCCCTGATGCTGAAGCTGCAACACTCCGATCTTGAGGTTGAGTTCGTTGTCGTCCACAAGCAGGATTCTTTTGCCTTTTAACGAGACAGGCTCTTCTTCCCTGTTTGTCCGGGCGGGATCGGCTTTCCCGCAGGATTGCAGCAGCACGCGCTGCAGGTCGGACGGGAAGAGCGGTTTCGAGATGAATCCGGTCACGCCGGCTTCTCGCGCTTCCTGCTCGATGTCGCTCCAGTCGTACGCCGTCAGGATGATGATCGACGCGTCTTCCCCGACCACCTTGCGGATGCGGCGGACGGTCTCGATCCCGTTCATGTCCGGCATCAGCCAGTCCACGATGTAGACTTTGAAGCGGTCGCCGTGGCGAAGCGCCTCCTCCGTGCGGATCACGGCCTCCTTGCCCGAAACGCACCATTCGCTGCGCATTCCGACCTCGCGAAGCATGTCCGCGATGCTCTGGCAGGCGTTGATGTCGTCGTCCACGACCAGGCTGCGCAGTCCCTTCAGTTCGGGGATCGCCGGATCGGTCTTTTTCCTGTTGGCGATCCTGAAATCAACCGTGACGATGAATTCAGTTCCCTCGCCCTTCTTTGAGGCAACCGTTATCTTTCCGCCCATCATATCCACAATGTTCTTCGTGATCGCCATGCCGAGGCCGGTTCCCTGAATGCGTGAAACCGTGGAGTTTTCCTCGCGCGTGAACGGATCGAAGATCGTTTTGATAAACTCCTCGCTCATGCCGATGCCGTTGTCCTTGATCCGGAATTCGAACGTGCCGTAGCCTGTTTTCGTCGAGGTTTTCTGTATGATCCGCAGTGTGATCGTACCGCCCGGATGCGTGTATTTGATGGCGTTGGAGATCAAATTGAGGAGCATCTGGTTGAGGCGCAGTTTATCGCAGTATACGAGCTCGTTCCGGACGTCCACCGTGTCGATGTAGAAATTGTGCTGTTTCGCATGGATGTCCGCATGGACGATATCCCGGAGCGAATGAAGAATGTCAGACAGAGACTCTTCCTTCTCGTTCAGCGTCACCTTGCCGGATTCGATGCGGCTCATATCCAGCACGTCGTTGATCAGCGAGAGGAGGTGTTCCGAGGACCGCGCGATGGTCGACAGATAATCCTGAACGCGTTCCGTGTCGTCGATATGGCTTGCCGCCAGCCCGGTGAACCCGATGATCGCGTTCATCGGGGTGCGGATGTCGTGGGACATATTGCTCAGGAACGTCGTCTTGGCGCGGCTTGCCGCCTGCGCCATCTGCAGGGCGTCTTCGAGCTGTTTCCGCAGTTCAGTCTCCTGCTGTCTCTGCCTTTCGATGGTCTCGGCGTTTTTCTTCAGTTCCTCGGAGTATTCCTTCAGTTCCCGGTTGATCTCCGCCAGCTTCCGTTTGCTGATCTGGGACCCGATCAGGCCCATGGTCAGCGCGGCCAGGATCGCGACCGTGGCGATCACGAGCAGGATGTGCTCCCGGAGGTAATCCATCAGGGAAAACGTGTAAATGCGCCCGGCATAGGAATACGACGCCTTGCTCATGAAGTCGGAATCGAGCATCGACAGGCCGCGGTCCATCAGCAGCATCAGCCCGATGTTGTCCGCCGCGAACGCCATGTGGAATTCAAAGCCGTTCCTGGCGCGTTTCGTCTTGATGGACTGATACTTCTTCGGCCTTAACAGCGCTTCGGTCCGGAGTCCGTTCAGGAAGGTCCCGTCCGAAGTCCTCTTCAGCAGTCCGTCGAGGCATCCTCGAATGTCGTCGTAGAACACGATTTCCGCGTGCGGATAACAGTCCCGGCTGTAGTAATACTGCATCATGTTGTTCTTGTTGACGCCGATGCGTTTGTCCGTGCCGTCCCCGAAATCCTCCACAAACGCCAGGTCGCTCAACATCGTCGAGATGATCTTTCCGCCGATGATATGATAATCATGTTTGACCGAATTGCTGATATAGGCGGGAAGCATCAGATCGATTTCCTCGGATTCGACCGCCTTGTATCCTTCCTCCTGATTGAAATAACAGATAAACTCGACTTGCAGTTTATCTTCCAGATTCAGTTCTTTGATGATTTCCCTGACCGCTTCGATTCCCGCGCCGGCCGGATTGCCGCTTTTGTCCAGCGTGGAGAAAGGAAGATAGTTGTCGAAGAAACCGACGCGCAGCACCTTGTGGTTCGCGATCCAGTTCTTCTCCTCGGTCGTCAGATTAAGACTGATTACCGTATCGGAAAAATATCTCTCCTGAAGCCGGATGAAATAATAAAGGTCGTTGTTCAGTACTTTTTCCACGGTGGATTCGATATCGTCGATCAGATCAGATCTTTCTTTGTTGGCGACCAGATAATAGGCCGACGAACCGATTCTTTCCACAGCGGAGAAATCGTTTTTCGCCAAAATACTGACTTCCAGGTCGAGATCGATCTTTCCCGCACGCAGATCGGATTCTTTTTGCTGTTCAAACTCATATTCGATGATTGTAAAATCGACATTCTTCTTTTTGCACCATTGTTTCAGGAGTTCGATCTGCATTGTCCCGCGCGTGACACCGACTTTCCTGCCGTTCATGGATTCCAGATCGTCGGGCGTAATGGACGTATTCCCTTTCAAGGCATAAAGGAAGTAAAACTCATGTCCCATCGGCTCATCCGGGTACAGAATGATCTTTGCGCGTTCCTCGGTGTGGCTGATTTCGTAGTACAGATCGGCTTCTCCTGAGAAAAGTTTATTCAGACACTCGGTAAAACTATCGCATGGAATATACTCGATATCCCATCCGGAGTAGGCCGCAATCGTCTGGATATATTCGTACGCGTAACCGGATATCGGATTGTTATCCTCGTCCAGAATCATCATCCGTTCAAAAGGAAAGACCGGAATCCGGACGACCTTCCGTGCATGGTGCTCAGCGCCCAAAAGTGACCCGGACAAAAGAAGAAGCGTCATGCAGAGGAACACGACCGTCCGGTGAAAACGAACTTGGAATAATCCCGAATGATTATTGTGTATCATTGTCAGTCTCTTTCTGCCTGAAGCCGGGAAATCGATATCTTGCTTTCGGTCAAGATCATGGGGATTGCCCGGTTCTTCCGTTGAACAACCCGGACAGTTTATCTGTGGTCAGCGGTTTCAGGCAGTAGTTCTGTTCCCTTATGTTGACGTGATTAGTATTGTTTTCGGATAATATAGCAGATTTTAGCCGGATGTCAAGTGTTTGTACGAATAAAAAAAAAGTTATTGCGCGTTATGTAATAATATTGTACAAAAATATGCCCGCGGAAATGTCTGTTTTCGCGGGCATTCTGAACTCCGGTGCGGGACCGGAGAATATGTTGTTTGCAGCGGGCGTTATTCGTAGCGTAGCGCTTCGATCGGGTCGAGGCGGGAGGCTTTCCATGCGGGGTAGAACCCGAAGAGGATGCCGACCGTGGCGGACACGATGACGGCCGCGACGATGGCCTGCGGACTGGCTTCGATGGGCCAGCCGAGGACCCCCGCGATCATGAGGGACATGCCGTGTCCGAGCAGGATGCCCATGATGCCGCCGGAGATGCAGAGCACGACGGATTCGATGAGGAACTGCCGGAGGATGTCGCGGGAGCGCGCGCCGACGGCCATGCGGAGACCGATTTCGCGGGTGCGTTCCGTGACGGACACGAGCATGATGTTCATGATGCCGACGCCGCCGACGACGAGGGAGATCAGGGCCACGCCGAGGAGCAGGTTCGTCATGAGCGTGGACGTCTGGTTCAGCATGGACATGAATTCGGCGGAGTTGCGGACGGTGAAGTCGTCGTCCTGCTCGATGCCGAGGTTGTGGCGCTTGCGGAGAAGGTCGGAGACTTCCTGCACGGCCTGCTCGTTCTTCTCAATCGTGGAGGCTGTGACGATGATCTGGTCCAGCTGGGTGAACCGGCTGTAGAAAAGCTTGTCCTTCGTGATGCTGTTGTCCTGGTCGGGATAGAGCGCGCGGCCGCTGATGGCGAAGCGTTCGCCCGGGGAATCCGAGACGGTGCTGTTCGTGTTGGACGCGGTCCCGGTCTTGAGGCCGGTCACGCGCATACGCATGGTGGTCCACGGTGTGAGGACCACGTCATCCTCGTCCGAGCCCATCATGTTCGCGCCCTTGGTCTTCAGGACGCCGATGACGGTGAACGTGACGTCGCCGATTCGGAGCTCGCAGTCGATGGGGGACATGTCGTTGAAGACTTCCTTCACGATGGTGGTGCCGACGACGCAGACGCGCGCATTGGAGTCGACTTCCTCGTTGGTGAAGAAGCGGCCTTCCTGAATGTCCCAGTTGCGGATCTCGAAGTAGGCCGGGGCCACGCCGAACATGTTGCTGGGGACCCAGTTCACATTGCCGAAGATGACCTGCACGTTGCCGCCGCGGACGACGGGCGAGTAGAGTGCGACGCTGGGGCAGTTTTCACCGATGGCGTCGGCATCGGCGGGCACGAGCGAAACGGCCGCGCCGGCGCCCTGACGCGCACCGCCGGGGCCCATCATGCTGCCGGGCATGACCATGATCGAGTTCGCGCCCATGTTCTCGAGGGAGGACTGGATGGCGCTCTTCGAGCCGTTGCCGATCTCCATCATGGTGATGACGGCGGCGATGCCGATGATGATGCCGAGCGTAGTGAGCAGCGTGCGCGTGGGATTGCGGCGCAGGGACTTGAGGGAAGTGAGGATAGTGGAGAAGATTCTCATTGTCAGGCCCCCTTTGCTTCCGTGCCGTGGTTCGGGTCATTTACGATCCGGCCGTCCTTCAGCATGATCGTGCGCTTGGCGCAGTCCGCGATCTCGGTGGAGTGCGTCACGAGGATGACCGTGATGCCGGAAGCGTTGAGTTCGGAGAACATGTTCATGACCTCGATGCTGGTCTTCGAGTCGAGGTTGCCGGTGGGTTCGTCGGCGAAGAGGACCGGGGGCCGGTTGATGAGGGCGCGCGCGATGGCGACGCGCTGCTGCTGGCCGCCGGAGAGCTGCGAAGGGAAGTGGTCCATGCGTTCGCCGAGGCCGACCTGCTTCAGCGCCTCGATGCCGCGGCGGCGGCATTCGGAGGCGGAGAGGTTCTGCGCCGTGTAGTTGAGCGGCATGATGACGTTGTCGAGCGCGCTGGTGCGCGGGAGCAGATTGAAGCTCTGGAAGACGAACCCGATCTTCTTATTGCGGATTTTCGCCCGTTTGTCGCCGGAGATGCGCCCGACTTCCTCGCCGTCGAAGAAATAATCGCCTTCGGTCTGGCGGTCCAGACAGCCGAGGATGTTCATGAGGGTGCTTTTCCCGGAACCGGACGCGCCCATGAGGGCGACGTATTCGCCTTTGCCGATCTCCAGCGAGATGTTCTTCAGAACAGGCACGGAAATTTCGCCGAGGAAATACGTCTTGCCGATGTTTTTCAGTTCGATGAGGGACATGTACGGGACCTCGCGATCAGTTTCTCGGGGCTCCGGGACGTCCGCCTGCGCCGGGAGCGCCCGCTCCGGGACGTCCGCCCGCGCCGGGAGCGGTGACTGCGCCGGAAGCGCCCGCGGCGGCTTCGCGCTGGCTGGCGCGTTCGCGTGCGCCCGCGCTGCCGCGGCCGGAGAACCGGGGCATTCTGGGCATGAACGGGTTGTTCTGCATGCCGGATTCGGGGCCTTCCGGGCCGCGCGCCGCGGCGGAGGTGTCGATGCCGGTCACGATGATGTCGCCTTCCTTCAGATTGTCGGTGATGATCTCGGCGAGGGTGCCGTTGTTGAGGCCGACTTTGACCTTGACGGGCGAGAGGAGGCCTTCGCCCTTCTCGATCCAGAGGAGGGCTTCATCCTGTCCGGCCTGCACGGGGTTCGCGAGGGCGGCGGGGTCGATGTTCTGCACGTTCGGGGTATAGCGGAGCGCGGAGGCGGGGACGGTAAGGACTTCGTGACGTGCCTCGCGGATGAATTTGACGTTGGCTGTGAGGTAGGGCTTCAGCATGCCGCTGTCGTTGTCGGTGTTGACCTCGACGATGTAGGTGACGACGTTGGAGGACAGCGTGGCGTTGAGGCGGATGCGGAAGACTTTGCCGTGGAACGTGACGCCGGGGAAGGCGTCGCAGGAGAACGTGACGTCCATGCCGGGCGTGATGTTGCCGATGTCGGCTTCGTTCACGGAAACCCACACCTGCATCTTCGCGAAATCCTTCGCGACGAGGAAGATGCTGGACGCGGCCTGGTTGGACACGACGGTCTGGCCGATGCTGACGCGGCGGTCGATCACGACGCCGTCCATCGGGGCGGTGATCGTGCAGTAGTCGAGGTTCCGTTTCGCGCGGAGCAGGGATGCCTCGGCGCTGGAGAGGGTTCCCTTCGCACTGGAGAGGGAGGCTTTCGCCTCTGCGAGAGCGGCCTTCTTCACTGCGATCTCCGCCTGGGCGGTGCTGTAGTCGGACTGGTAGCTGTCGTAATCGCTCCGGGTCATGGTCTTGGACTGGAAGAGCGTCTGTGCGCGGTCCCAGTTCGCCTTGGCGAGGGCGAGACGCGTCTCGCTCTGCTTGAGGCTGGCCTCGGCGCTTTCGATGCCCGCTTCGGCCTGGACGATGCCGGCCTTGGCGCGTTCATGCGTGGCTTCGGCGTCCTGGAGGTCGGCCTTGTACGGCACGTCGTCGATCTGCGCCAGTACCATGCCGGTCGTCACGCGGGAGCTGAAGTCGACCGGATTGCCGTCGGCATCCTTGCCGAAGCTCATGATCTTGCCGTTGACCTGCGCGCCGACGTTCACGAGTTCTTCGGGTTCGACGGTGCCTGTAGCGGAGATGGAACGGATCACATCGCCGCGCACGATCTCTTCGGTCTTGAAAACGACTTTTTCGGCTGCTTTGCCGCGGGAGTAACTGCGGACGACGACCCAGCCGACGGCGAGTACGCCGAGTATGATGATGAGGACGAGGATTTTTTTCAGGAATTGTTTCATGTGGAAACTGCCTTTATGTTATGGTTTGATTATGATTCCGTTTGAGGTGGTGCGTCAGATGCCGTTCTGGTCTTCCGCCGGGACGGCGGCAGGCTGGCCGGGATTGCCCGCGGGGGAGGGGGAGGCGCCGGAGGTGTTGTTTCCGCTCAGTTCCTGGTCGATGTTTTCGCCCTTGGGAGCGTCTTCGACCTGTTCCATGTCGCGGTCGCTGAACGCGTAGACGGCGGCTTCGAGCTGGGCCTTGGCGTTGGATGCGTTGATGACGGCGGAGAGCAAGTTGTGCTGGGCGCTGATAACGGAGTTTTCCGCTTCGTTGAGGCGGGTCACCAGGGCGGTTCCGGCTTTGTACTCATTCTCCACGAGGTCGCGTGTGTCACGCGTAAGTTTGTAAATGTCCTGGGAGATATGCGCCTTTTCGATGTTGGTCATGTAGTTGTCGTAAGCCGTGCGCACGTCCGTGATGACGGTGATCCAGGTCTGCGCGAGGGAATAGTCGGTGTCGGCGAGGCTGGCGTAGCTCTGGAGCGCGGCGAAATAGTCGGAGAAGCCGTTGAAGATGTTCCAGTTCGCGCTGATGCCGTAGTTGAAGTTCCAGTTGCCGGAACTGGTCGTTGTGGTGCGGGCCAGACGCGTCTGGTTGCGGCTCCAGTTGTAACCGAGAGAGTAGTTCGCGTTGACCTTCGGTCCGAACGCGGTGAGGGATTTCCAGAAGGTGTATTTGGCGGACTCTAGGCGGTCGCGGTACTGCTGGAGGTCGGGACGGTTCGCGAGCGCGGAGTCGAGGTACACGGTCACGTCCGCGAGGACCTCTTTTTCGGGCATCGTGACTTCGTCGAACGTGACGGAGTCCGGGATCGTGCCGTCGGTGATGCCGAGCGTTCCGGCGAGGACATACTTTGCGGCGCGGATGTTGTATTCGGAGCGGATCAGTTCAAGCTGGCCGTTCTTGAGTGTGATCTCGAAGTTGAGGACGTCGGAGAGGAGCGCGGTCCCCGCGTCGTATTTTTCCTGTGTTTCCTTCAGCATCTTCCTGCTGTAGTCGATCTGCGCCTCGGCGATGGCTTTCTGCGAGATCGCCGCCTGTACCTCGTTGTAGGAGTACGCGACGGTGCGGAGCAGGAGACGTTTCGCGTCTTCCTGCGCGTCCTTCGCCTGATTCAGACTGTATTTCTGCGAGAGGATGTTCATTTCGCGTCCGAGGCTGTCGAAGATAAGCCAGGTGCCGTTGAGGGAGGGGCCGACGCTCGTGGAATAGTTCCACGGCTTGTCGCCGGTGCTGGACGAGGTCACCTTGGAGAAGCTCTGGCTGACGGACATGCCTGCGTTCAGGGTCGGCGCGTAGGTCGAGAAGCTCTGGTAGTATCTGGCGCGCGCGGAGTCGATCGAGAACTTGACGCGGAGGAAGTCCGGGTTGTTGTTCAGCGCGAGTTCCCGCGCCTTTTCGAGCGAGAGGACCTTCATCTCTTCGGGGAAGAGGACTTTTTCCTCGTCCGGGATGTCGGTGTAGGTGGAGTGCGTGATCGCCATGGGGGGCTTGGTATAGCTCTGGCAGCCGCCGAAAACGAGGGCGACCGGGACCGCGAGGAGGAGAAGTTTCTTATTCATGTTTATTTTGGATACTCCGGAGGAAAAGTTGAACGACGGGAACGGGATCGATGGACTCGTCCCGGAAATCGCTGAGCATGCAGATGTTGTGGATTGCGCCGTTGAAGAGGATCACGGCCGAAGCGAGGTCGACGCCGAAGAATTCGCCGGACGCGACGCCGTCGCGGATGACGCCTTCGATGATCGTCTGCCGGCGCAGGTAGCCGACGATGACCGGGTGCGAGGAATCCTTGGGCGGAGGGACGTTCTCCATGATCGCACGGTGGTACTTGCGCTTCTCGCGGAACGTGCGGATGATGAAGAGCGCCATTTCGGAGAGGCGTTCGGACGCCGATTTGCCGTTCGCGGCGATCTCTTCGAGCCTGTCGCAAAGCTCGGAGATGGAGGCGCGGGCGATGGCATACAGGATGTCGTTTTTGTCCTTGAAATAATTGTAAAGGACGCCGCGCGAAACGTTGAGGCGCTTCGCGATGTTCTCCGTGGTGAAGGCTTCCCAGCCGCCCTCGCAGAGCAGGGCGATTCCGGCGGAACAGACGTCGCGCCGGATGGATTCGGTCATCATTTCGCGCATTTTCTGCGTGTATCTTGGCATAATGAGAACTGAATTGAGTAGGAAGATGCTGTATTTTGGACGAATTTGACAAAGTGATTTTATTATGACACTGTGTCACGAACGACATAAAAGATACACCGTTTCCGCCTGAAATCAAGAAGAAATCGGAAATACTGGCTTGAAATTGACAAAAAATGCATTACATTTAGTAAAAAATTCATGCACCAAATAATCCGAGGAGGACAAATATATGTGTGACAAACCGCTGCCGGACCTGACCCAACCGAAAAGCAAATGGAGCGTCGGCACGCTGACGTACACAACGGCCGGACTTGCCGTGCTGTTCGCCCTGCTGCTGTGGGGCGATTTCGCGTGGTCGATGAAGGACCGCGTGGTCTTCCCTATGACCGTGAAGCTGGCGAAGGAACGGTTCGAGCTGAACGACACGCTCTACTCCATCCTGATCATTTCGTTCCCGAACTTCACGAACATCTTCCTGATGCCGATCGTGAGCTACCTTTCCGACCGGCACCGCGGTCGCCTGGGCCGCCGCATCCCGTTCCTGCTGTTCACCACGCCGTTCATCGTGGTCGGTCTGCTCGGCATCGGCCTGAACGCGGAGATTGGCGGGGCGATCGGAATGATCACGTCGATGGATGCGCGTGCGTCGGCGCTGGTGGCGTTCTGCGTCTTCTGGGTGCTGTTCGACTTCGGCAACACACTTGCGTCGGCGATCTTCAACGCTCTGGTGAACGACGTGGTGTCGCAACGGATCATCGGGCGGTTCTTCAGCCTCTTCCGCATCATCAGCCTGCTGGCGGGCATTCTGTACAACTACTACCTCTTCGAGCACGCGCTGGACTGGTTCAAATGGATATTCCTCGTGCTCGGCGCGCTGTACGCCGCGGGGCTGTACTCGATGTGCCTCTTTGTGAAGGAAGGCAAATATCCTCCGCCGGAGGAGATCCCGGCGGACAAAAGCAAGTTCCAGCGTGTCTTCGGCGCGCTCATCGATTATTTCCGGCAGTGCTTCTCCGTGCCGTACTACCGCTGGATCATCGTCGCACTCCTGCTGGCGAACATCAGCTTCCATCCCATCAATGACTTCTCCATCCAGTACGCCAAGGCGATCGACGTGCCGGACAGCACCTACGGGCAGCTGCTCGCCATCACGTACTGTTTCTCCATCGTGCTGAGCTATCCGCTGGGGGCTCTGGCGGACCGGTTCCATCCGATCCGGACCAGTTTCATTTCTCTCGCGGCATATGCGGTCCTGATGCTCGTCGGCTGGCTGGTGGTCGGCAATCCGTGGCAGAAGGAGATCACGTACCACATCCCGGGCCTCATGTCCGGCTCGAAGACGCTCGTGCTGTCCTCGTTCGCGATCGTGTTCATCATCCACGGCGTGGTGTCGGGGTGCTTCTTCACGCTGTCCAGCTCGCTTCCGCTGCGTCTTTTCCCCGGCTCGATCTTCGCGCAGTTCGCCTCGGCCAACGCCATGATCCTGGCGCTCGGCACCACGATCATCGTTCCCGCGTTCGGGTACTTCCTGGACGTGCAGGACAGCAACTACCATCTACTGTTCCTGCTCGGCGCGGTGCTGTCGCTGATCTCCGCGGTCGCGTTCGTGAAAATTCATTTCTACTACAAACGGTTCGGCGGGGACGAGGGGTATGTGGCGCCGGATGTGATGACGCGCGAGAATATCGTGAAGGCCGGCGACAACTTCCGGACGTTCATCGTCCACGGCGCGGTGGCTGGCGTCATCGCCGGATGCCTGCTCGGCTACTGGTTCGAAAGCCCGACGCTCCGGGAGGAATACGGCTGGGGCGGATTCTACGGGAATTTCTTTGAAGTGATCCGGCGTCCGTCCTATGAGATCGAGGAGAAATTCGAGATCATAGACTTGTCCGAAGCGCAATCCGCGGCGGAGATCGGCGCCGCCGACCCGGAAACGGTCATTGCCGATGCGCCCGAAAACGACGACGCGCTCACAGGAGAAGTGATCATGTCCGGAGTCAAAAAGAAAAAGGTAACCGCCCCGGTGCGGCCGTGGCTGCTTTCGGTCGTCACGTTCGGGCTGGTCGGTCTCTTCCTCGGTGCGCTGTTCCCGAACAAACGTCGTCCTGTGAAGCGCGCTTCGGACGAGGCGGAAACCACCTGATCCCTCCGCGCTGAAAACAAGCTCAAAAGCGACTGCTCCGGCCCCCGGTAATCGACCTCGGGCCGGAGCGTTTTCCTTTTCCGAAACGGAAAACACCGTCAGAATATGCCGTTTTTTCCTGAAAAAAACTGGAAAAAAAGCCCTTCGCGTGCTACATTATCATAATAAAGTTTTTCGATCAACCCCGAACGCGGAGATTTTTGCACTTGAAAAAAAGCACGGAAGAACAGCAGGCGCGGCCGTATCTGGTGCGTCTGGTCAGCCTCGGCTGCCCGAAAAACACGGTGGACACGGGTGTGGCCGCCGGGGCTTTGCTCGTGGACGGATTCGGTCTGACCGCCGATGACGACGAGGCGGACGTGATGTGGATCAATACCTGCGCGTTCCTGCTCTCCGCCCGCAAGGAGGCCATGGAGGAGATTCGCCGCGCCTGCACGTGGAAGAAACGCCGCGCGGGCCGTCTGGTTGTGGTCGCCGGGTGCCTGCCGCAATGGGACAAGGACGGCTCGGTCCGTGCGAAGTATCCGCAGGTGGACGCGTGGGAGGGCATCGATTCGCCCGCCGGGATCGCCAAGGTGCTGAAACGCCTGCTTGCCGACAAGCCGCTGCCCGAACGGAAAAACGCCAAGACGTGTTCCTGGATTTACGATGAAACGACCCCGCGTCTGCCCGTCGAATCCGCGCATTTCGCGTA
Organism: uncultured bacterium; assembly: GCA_902778895.1. Taxonomy (GTDB): domain Bacteria; phylum Verrucomicrobiota; class Lentisphaeria; order Victivallales; family UBA1829; genus UBA1732. The sequence goes on along the minus strand of CACYZF010000008.1, from coordinate 303,666 downwards.
TCTGAAGATCGCCGACGGCTGCTGCAACTGCTGTACCTACTGCCTGATCCCGTCCATCCGCGGCGCGCTCCGCAGCCGTACCGTGCAATCGGTCGCGGCCGAGGCGAAATCGCTGGCGGAGCAGGGCTACCGCGAACTGATCCTGATCGCGCAGGACACCGGGGCGTTCGGACGAGACCGCACGGGCGGCAAATCCGAACTGCCGGACCTGCTCGCCGCGCTGGACAAGCTCCCCGGCGAATTCCGCATCCGCCTGATGTATGTGCATCCGGCGTCCATCGACGACGCCATGATCCGGGCTTTCAGGAAATGCCGCCGCCTGATCCCTCACATCGAAATGCCGGTTCAGCATGTTTCCGACGCCGTGATGGCCGCGATGAACCGCCATATCACGGCGGAACGCCAGTCCGAGGTGATCCGCAAGCTCCGCGAGGCGGGATTCACCATCCGCACCACGCTGATGACAGGGTTCCCCGGCGAGACTGAGGCGGATTTTCAACAGCTTCTCGACGCGGTGAAAGCCCGCGTCTTCTCCCGCATCGGCGTGTTCGCGTTCTCGCCCGAGGACGGCACTCCGGCGGCTTCCATGAAGGGGCGCGTTCCCGCGAAGACCGCCGCCGCTCGCGCCGCCATGATCGCCGCCGAACAGGAAAAAATTTCGCGGGAAACGAACCGGGCGCTGGTCGGACAGACGCTCGAGGTCATTCTGGACGAGGACGCCGGACGCGGCCGCTGGCGCGGACGCATGCTCATGGATGCCCCGGACATCGACCAGACGGTCCATGTATCCCAATGCCCCTCCGGCCTCACGGCGGGGATGGCCGTTCCCGTGACCATCACGCGGGCGGCCGCATACGATTTGTACGGAACCTATGAAGGGCGGAAGCCCGGAGGAAAGGCGAAATGAAACATCTCCCGAATGCGCTCACGATCAGCCGCATCATCCTGATCTTCTGTTTCGTGGTGCTTGCGAACTTCGACAGCGTGAATCCGACCTGCGTGAAGGTCGGGGAACACACCGCCTATATCTGCCACGCGGTCGCACTGATCGTGGCGTTCCTGGCGGGCATCACGGACCTGCTGGATGGATACCTGGCACGCAAATACCACGTGGAAAGCGACTTCGGCCGCCTGATGGACCCGCTCGCCGACAAGATCTTCATCCTCGCGACGTTCATCATGATGCTGGATTACGGCATGATCCCCGGCTGGGTGCTGATCGTGATCCTGACGCGCGAATTCATGGTGACCGGACTGCGGACGCTGGCGTCCTCCAAGAACGTGATCATTTCCGCCGACCGCTGGGGCAAGATGAAGACCGCCACGCAGATGTTCACGCTGGCGTTCGGCGGCGCCGCCTGGATCCACCTCTTCGGACTTGACCTCGGCGTGTCCCCCGTGACGGTCATCTGGAAATGCCTTCAGGGCGCGGTCGTGCTCATCACGGTCGGTTCCGGCTTGCAGTACTTCATCCGCTACCGTTCGCTTTTCAGCGACAGTATCTGATTTTCCGAACTTGTTTCCCTCAGGAGTTATGAGCGCATGCCCCAGACGATGACATACAGGACGGACGAGAACGAACGGAAGAACATCTTCCGGGCGTATCTGGTCGGCCCGTGCATCCATCCGGCGGACCCGGCGTCCACGGCGGACGACCTGAAGGAGCTTGCCGAACTGGTCCGCACGCTGGAAGTGCCGGTCGCCGGACAGATCGTCGCCGGACTGAAAGCGCCGAACCCGAAATACTATGTCGGGAGCGGCAAGGCGGAGGAGATACGCGACGCGGCGAAGGAGGCGGGGGCGAACGTCGTGATCTTCGACGTCGCGCTCAGTCCGACCCAGCAGCGCAATCTGGAACAGCTTTTCGGCATGAAAGTGATCGACCGTCAGGAAGTCATTCTGGATATTTTCGCTTCGCGCGCGCGTACTCGCGAAGCCGTGCTTCAGGTCGAACTCGCCCGCTGCCAGTATTTCCTGCCTCGCCTGACCGGAGCCTGGACACACCTGTCGCGTCAGCGCGGCGGCGTGACCGGAGCGCGCGGCGGCGGTGAAAAACAGATCGAAATCGACCGCCGCGAACTTCGCCAGCGCATTTCGGACCTGAAGGCCGAGCTCGCGGAGATCCGCAAGCACCGCGGCACCCAGCGGAAGAGCCGGATGCGCGCGAATCTGCCGAACGCGGCCATCGCGGGCTACACCAACGCCGGAAAATCCACTCTTCTGAACTTGCTGACCGGAGCGGAGGCATACGCCGCCGACCAGCTGTTCGCCACGCTCGACCCCACGACGCGCGCACTGACGTTGCCGGACAAGACGCACCTGATCCTGACCGATACCGTCGGATTCGTGCGCAGGTTGCCGCACTCCCTGATCGAAGCGTTCCGGTCCACGCTGGAGGAGGCCGTGCTCGCCGACTTCATCGTTCTGGTGCTCGACGCGTCCAATCCGAACGTCTTCAACCATGTGGAGACCACGCTGTCCGTGCTGGGCGAACTCGGTGCGGAACGCAAGTCCATCCTCGTGGTCTGCAATAAATGCGACCTCATCACCGATCCGCTGACCCGGATCAAACTCAAAAACTCGTTCCCCGACGCCGTGTTCATTTCCTGCCGGACGCGCGAGGGCATCGACGCGCTGCTGGAGGCGCTGTCCGCGAAATGCGGCGGCCCTTCCGAGATATGCCGGGCGGAGATCCCGCCGGAGCGTGCCGACCTCGTGGCGCTTCTGCACGAAAAGGCGCGGATTCTGGAGAGCGCATACCGCGACGACGGCGTGTTTGTCGCGACGGTGTCCGTGTCCGGCCGCGAATCGGGCAGGTTTGCGCCGTTCCTGACCCCGGACGAGCCTCAACTGAATCAAACGAACTTTTTGTGATATAAAAACAGGAGAAACACTATGAATATCAAGCGTTCCCGTATTCTGACCGCGCTCGGTCTGGCGTTGCTGGCCGGGACTCTGGCCGCGCCGCAGGAGGCCGCTTCCCAGACGGCGGCGTCTTCCACAAGCGCAAACTGGGACATCTTCCGTGACGGCGGCGACAATATCGAAAAAGGCGACAAGCTCTTCGAGGCCGGGAAATACGAGGAGGCGCTCGACGCCTACACGAAGGCACTGGCGACGTTCCAGAAACTCCGCACGACCGACCCGAACTGGAACCGTTCCGTCGTGAACTACCGCATTACCACGGCACAGAGCAAGGTCAGCTCCGCCGAACGCAAGGTCAATGAGGCGAAGGCCGCCGCGGCGGGCAAGACCCCGACAACAACGACGGGAGCGAAGCCGTCCAACGAAGCGATCAACCAGCAGGCGATCGCCGAGATCGTGAGCCTGCGTAAACAGGTCGACGACCTCAAGAAACAGGTTTCGGCCAACCAGACTGCCGCAGAAAAGGCCAGACAGTCCTCGGAGCAGGCTGCTTCTCTCCTGAAGGAAAAGACCGTGCTTCAGAAGCAGGTCAGCGAGCTGACCGCCGAACGCGATGCACTGAAGGCCGCCGGCGACGCGGAGAAGGTCGCGGCGCAGGCGAAAGCCGCCGAGGAACTGAAGACGAAACTCGCGCAGACCGAACAGAAACTCGCCGCTGCGGAAAAGGCTTCCGCCGAGGCGAAGACGAAGCTCGCCGCCGCCGAAAAGACGGCCGCGGATTCCAAGGCGAAACTTGATGCCGCGGAAAAGGCGTCCGCGGATGCGAAGACGAAACTCGCTGCCGCCGAAAAGGACGCGGCCGACGCAAAGGCGCAGCTCGCAGCTTCGGTCGGCGCCGCCGGTGCCGCGGACGCCAGCGTCAAAGCTCTGGCCGATGCGAACGCGAAGGTGAAGACGCTGACCGACGCCAACGCGAAGCTGACCGCCGACCTCGCCGCGCAGAAGACTGCTTCGGATAAGGCCGCCGCCGATCTCGCTGCCGCGCAGAAGGCCGCCTCCGACCGGAAAGCCGCGCTCGATACGCTTCAGGCTTCCTACAATCAGACGAAGAAATCCGAATCCGAGCTGAAGCAGAAGGTCGAGGAAAACGCCAAAGCCGCCGCAGAACTCGCCGGCATGAAGAGCACCGCGCACCAGCTGGAAAGCAAGCTCGCCGAGGAACAGAAGAAGTCCGCTTCGTCCGAGGCGGAACGCAAGAAACTCGAGGCCGATCTCGCGCAGGCGCGCTCCGCTCAGCCGGAAGCCGTCAAAAAGCTCGAAGCCGACCTCGCCGCGCTCAAAAAGCAGAAGGAAACCGACGACGCGAATTCCGCCGCGCTTGCGAAGAAAAACGCGTCGCTCACGGAAGACGTGACGAAGCTGAACGCGAAAAACAGTGCGCTCACCAACGAGAACAAGGCCCTGAAGGATGCCGTCGCCGAGGCGAGAAAGACTGCGGCCGCCGGAGCCGCGGCGGGAGCCGCCGGTGCAGCTGCCGCCGACACGAAGGCGCTCGCCGATGCGAACGCGAAGGTGAAGACTCTGACCGATGAGAACACGAAGCTGAAAGCCGATCTGGCTGCCGCGAAGAAAGGGAATCAGCCTGCGGCGGTCCCGGCCCGTTCCGAGGCTGATGCCAAGGCGCTTGCCGATGCCGACGCGAAGGTGAAGAGCCTGACCGATGCGAACGCGAAGCTGACCGCCGACCTGGCCGCCGCGAAAAAAGCAGCGTCCGCTGCGGTCGACGCCAAGGCGCTTGCCGATGCCGACGCGAAGGTGAAGAGCCTGACCGATGCGAACGCGAAGCTGACCGCCGACCTCGCCGCCGCGAAAAAAGCAGCGTCCGCTGCGGTCGACGCCAAGGCGCTCGCCGATGCGAACGAGAAGGTGAAGACTCTGACCGACGCGAACACGAAGCTGACCGCCGATCTGAACTCGCAGAAAGTCGCCGCGCAGAAGGCGTCGGAAACCGCCGCGAAAACCACCGGGACTTTGAACGAGGCGAACGCGAAGATGAAAGTCCTGATGGACGAGAATGCGAAACTGACTGCCGACCTGAATGCGCAGAAGGCCGCCGTGGAAAAGGCGTCCGCCGACCTTGCGGCCGCGCAACAGGCCGCGGCTGAGGCCGCGAGCAAGCCCGTTCCGTCCGATGCCGCCGCGAAAATCGCGTCCCTGACGCAAGAAAAGGCGAAGCTTCAGGACGACCTGGTCGCAACGAAGGCCGAGCTTGACGCCGCAAAGGCCAAAGCTGACAAGGCCGGCGTCGCCGCCGTTTCCGCCACAGCGCTTGCCGCTTCCAAAAAACGCGCCACTGCACTCGAATCCGATGTGGCGAAACTCAGTGCCGAAGTGAAGGACCTGACCGAGCAGAACAAGAAGCTCGCCGCGGGCGAGGCTGTCAGGAAGACCCTCGAGGCCGAGAATAAGACCCTGGCCGATTCGAAGGCCGCCTCCGACAAGCAGATCGCCGAACTCAAGGCGCAGATCGCCAAGTTCTCCGCCCCGGCTTCGTCTGATGCGCCCGAGCTCGCCAAACAGAAGGAGCTGAACGCCTCGCTTGCGGCCGCCAATGAAAAACTGACCGCCGAGAAGACGGCTTCCGCCGAAGCGCTCGCCAAGGCGAACAAAGACCTCGTGGCGACCCAGGCCCAGCTCGAAAAGCTCAAAATCGACCAGGCGTCCAACGCGGACGTCCGCAAACTGACGGAATCGCTTGAGGACAAGGAAGCACTCCTGAAGAAGAGTAACGCCGAAAAGACGGCGCTCGAAAAGGATAATGCCGAGTACAGAGACAGATGCGAAGCGCTCCAGAACACACTTTCCAGTCTGCTGACGACACAGACTGAACTGAACGCCAAGCTTCAGCGTCTTGAAAAGGAGGTCGAACTCCGCCGCAGAGACCCGAAGGCCGCCGGTTCCGCCGAGCTTCAGGAGAAGAATGATTCCATCTCCGAGCTCCTGAAGGAACGCGCCGAGGTCGACGGCGAAGTGGCGAGACTGAAAGCCGAACTCGACGACGAACGCGCGCTGTCCTCCCGGTACAAGAAGACCATGAACGCGGCACGCAACGTGGCCGAGGCCGCGATCGTCGAGTCCCGTACGCTCCGCGCCGAGCTTAACACCTACCGCCGCAACGATCCCGACGCGAAGCCTGAGATCGCCAAAACGGAGGATTCCATCCCCGATGAGCTGAAACCGATGTTCGAGGACATCCTGTCCGGCAAGGAAGTCAAGGTGACGGTGTCGGTGGACAGAGGGAAATTCGAGGAAGCGATGAAGGAAGCCCAGCAGGCCGAGAACGCGAAGGATTTCTCGACCGCGCTGTGGCATTACCTGATCGCCGCGGATACCGATCCGTCGAGCTCCGTCGCTCAGCTCTCTCTGGCCCGTGTCCACTACGCGATGAAGCACGCCGACAACGCCCGGAAAGCTTATGAAAAGGCGCTCCAGCTGGGCGCGAAACGCGACCTGAATCTGGAAGAGATGCTGAAGGCCGCCCAGGGCAATTCCAACAAGTGATCCCCGCTGAAAGGAGACAAACATGATTATGTCGTTTGGCATCGCCGCTGTCGTTGTGGTCGTCCTCGCGGTCGTCTGCCTGGGGATATTCCACCATTGATCCACAGAAAACAAACCTGAAAGGTATTTCTTATGTCTATGTTCGGTTCTTTCGGACAGCTCGCCGGAATGATGAAGGATTTCCAGGAGCTGAAAAAGAAAATTGAAGTCATGAAACAGGAACTTGCCCAGATGGAGTTCCGAGGCACGAGCCAGGACGGCACCGTGACCGCCGTCGTGAGCGGCGACTGCTTCGTGCGTTCCATCGTGAGCACGACCTCCAGTCCGAGCCCGCAGGCGACCGCCGAGGCCGTCAACCAGGGCATCGCGCAGGCAAAAAACGCGATCTCGCAGAAGATATCCGAGGCGACCGGCGGTCTGCCCGTGCCCGGACTTTTCTGAGCTTGTTTAGCGGAGTCCGACGATGTTTGCGCAGCCGTGGCCGGAACCTCTGGCCGAACTGATCGAAATGCTGAAGAACCTGCCGGGCGTGGGGAAGCGATCCGCCGAACGCATGGCGTTGTCGCTGTACCTGTGGGATCCGGCGAAACTCGAGGCGCTGGCCGGAAACCTGGCCTCGCTTCACACGCGCATTCATGCCTGCCCGGAATGCGGCAATCTGTCCGACGCACCCGACAACGGTCCGTGCGGCATCTGCTCGGCCCCAGCGCGGGACCGTTCCATCATCTGCGTGGTGGAGGACGTGGCGCAGATCCATTCTCTGGAATCCGCGGGTGTATTCAAGGGGGTTTACCATGTGCTCGGCGGACGCATCGCTCCGCTGGAAGGGAAATTCCCCGAATCGCTCTCCATCCCGCGTCTCGAAGCGCGCGTCGCCGCGGGCGGCATCCGCGAAATGATCCTGGCGCTGAGTCAGGACATCGAAGGGCAGGCGACCGCCGTTTACCTCGCCAACCGGTTCCAGGGACGCGGATTCGCCATCACGCGTCCGGCGCGCGGTCTGCCCGCGGGCTCCGACCTGATCTACGCCGACGCCGCCACGATCGCGCTGGCGCTCGACGCCCGCACGAGCCTGAACCGCCCGAACGAACAGGAGGATACCTCGCGATGAGTACAAAAACGAATGAGATCAAGTCTGTCCGCGTGGCGCTGGTGCAGGATTTTGCGTTCGCATCCATCGAAGAAGCGCGCAAACGTTTCGCCGCGAAGGTCGCGGAGGCCGCGGGGCAGGGGGCGAACATCATCTGCACGCAGGAACTGTTCCAGACGGAGTATTTCTGCTGGAAACAGGACCCGGATTTCTTCGAGCTGGCCGAACCGATCCCCGGGAAGGGGACGGACTTTTACGCCGCCCTCGCGAAACGGCACGGCGTTGTGATCGTCGCGTCGTTCTTTGAAAAGCGCGCGCCCGGGCTCTGCCACAATACGGCGGTCATTTTCGACGCCGACGGGAGCATTGCCGGGACCTACCGCAAAATGCACATCCCGCAGGACCCCGGATTCGAGGAGAAATTCTATTTCGCGCCTGGCGACGGCCCGTTCCGCGCCTGGGACACCGCGTTCGGGCGCATCGGCGTGGTGATCTGCTGGGACCAGTGGTACCCGGAATCCGCCCGGTTGACCGCGCTCGACGGCGCATCCATCATCTTCTGTCCGACCGCGATCGGCACGATCGAATCCGAGCCGGACGACCTGATGCTGAAGCAGCGCCACGCCTGGCTCACGGTCCAGCACGGACACGCCGTGGCGAACGGGTGCTTCTTCGCGGCCGTGAACCGAGTCGGTACGGAACACGGCACGCGGTTCTGGGGCTCGTCGTTCGTGTCGGATTTCTACGGCGAAGACCTCGTGATCGCGTCCCGCGACAAGGCGGAAATCGTGTATGCCGACTGCGACCTCTCCGCGATGGAGGAACACCGCCGCATGTGGCCGTTCTTCCGCGACCGCCGCATCGACGCTTACGGACCGATCCTGAAGCGCTTCGGAGATTGAACATGCCGGAGCCGACCTGTGCCGCGGAACGCGGCTTCACGATGCCCGCGGAGTGGGAGGAGCAACGCGCGATATTGCTGTCGTGGCCGCTGAATCCCGCGACGTGGGAGGACCGCAGGACCGAGCTTGAAGCGACCTATGCCGGATTCGCGGCGGCGATCTCGCACTTCGAGGACGTGAAGATCAACTGCGTGCGTGCCGAACAGCCCCGTATCCTCAAACTGCTTTCAGTGGCCGGAGCCGATGCCGCCCGCGTCGAACTGCTGGACGTGCCGACCAACGATGCATGGTGCCGCGATCATGGCCCGGTCTGCCTCGTGAATCGCGCGACCGGGGCACGTCTGCTCGATCATTTCCGGTACAACGCCTGGGGCGGGAAGTTCCCGCCGTGGAACCTCGACGCCGCCGTGCCGGAACACGTCGCCGCGCTGCTTGGATATGATCGCAATCCCGTCCCGATGATCTGCGAGGGCGGCGCGCTGGAATCGAACGGCGCGGGGCTCCTGATGACGACCGAATCCGTAATGCTGAACCCGAACCGGAATCCCTCCATGACGCGGGCGCAGATCGGCGACACGCTGATGCGGTCGCTCGGCTTGGATGAAATATTATGGTTGAAAGGCGGTCTTTTCTGCGACGACACGGATGGTCATATCGACACGCTGGCGCGTTTTGTGCGGCCCGATGCCGTACTTGCCTGCGTCGCGCCCGACGGTTCGCCGAACGCCCCGATGCTGAACGAAAACCTGCGCCGTCTGCGCGAGTATCGCACGCGCCTCGGAAAACCGCTCGACGTGATTCCTCTGCCGCTGCCCGATTCCGTCGCGCCGCCCGACGGCTGGCGCGAGGAGACGCTTCCGGCGTCCTACGCGAATTATCTGCTTCTGAACGGTGCCGTGCTCGTGCCGTCCTACCGTCAGCCGCAGAACGACGCCCGCGCCGCCGCGATCATCGGCGAAGCGTTCCCCGGACGCACGGTCGTCTCCATCGACTGCGCGGATATCATCCTGGAGGGCGGCGCGCTGCACTGCCTCTCCCAGAATCTTTTCTGAGCGGAATCCAACTCAATTCCTACGACAAAAGAAACGCCTCCGCCGCTGATGATGCGAACGGAGGCGGAAGGCTAAGCCTTCACTGCGGTAGTGCCCGGCTGCGCTCGGGCACAAAAAAGAAAAACGTGTACTCTAGTGGAGGCCTAGCCTCCTTACTTCTTCTCAGGCGGAGTGAGGATGGCGGCATGGTAGACGGAGCCGATGCCGCCGCGTTCGCCCGCGGGCTGGTGACGGATCACGATGTGGTCCTTGCCCTTTGTGATGGATTCCGGGATCTCGTACTCGACCTCGAAGAACTGGTTCGGATGCGCCGCGGAGAGCTTCTGCACGGCGATCTGCTGACCGTCGGCGAGAATGGCGGTCTCGGTCCAGTTGTCGCCGCCCCAGTAGGTGCAGGCGAGGATGTTCTTCTTGTCCGGGCTGACCTTCATGCGGAATTCGATCCAGCCGCCCTGGTGCGCGCCGCGGTAGCCGCGTCCGTTGAAGCGCCCGGAATGGGTGTTCTGCGACTTCACGGCGTGGTCGGTCTCGGGCTGCTGTTCGCCGAAGTTCATTTCGTCGACGGTGCGCGCGGAGCGTTCGCGCTGGCGTTCGGCCTCGGCTTCGATCCTGGCTTTCTCGGCGGCCCACTGGGTTTCGTTCATGTTCTTCCAGTAGACGTTGTAATGCTGGTACGGCATCTGGTTGAACGGGCGGATGAGGACGGTGGAACCGTCGGTCGCGGGCAGATTGTACGCGCGGTCGGAACCGGAGACGGGTTTTGCTGCGGCCGTGATTTCGCCGATGGAGCCGCCGAGGAGGATCGGCACGGGCTTGCACGCGGCGTTCTGGAGGTCGAGCTGGTCGCGCAGATAGATGCGCTTCTGGTAGTTCTCGACTTCGCCGAGGTCGCCCGCGAGGAGCGTCGGGCCGTAGAAGAACGCGTTCTGCTCTGTGTGGCCGCCGTGGAGGTGTTCCGTACGGAGCGACATCGGGATATTGATTACGACCTTGTCGCCGGTCTTCCAGTCGGCGTTCAGGACGGCGTTTTCACCGGGCTTCCCGGTCGCGATCTCCTTGCCGTTGAGCGAGAAGGTCACGGGCTTGTCAGCCCAGCCGGGGCAGCGCACGTTCAGCGCGAGCTTTTTCTCCGGGGCCTTGTCGAACGTGAGCGTGACCTTGCCGTTCTTCGGGTACTCGGTGTTCATGGTGAGCTCGAGGCCGCGTTCCGCCCATTTCAGTTTCGACGGGGTGAAGAGCGTGATGAAGAGGTTGTCGTCATCATCATGGAAGTAGATGGCGTTGTTGTATTTCGTGTGGTTCTCGATGCCCGTGCCGAAGCAGCACCAGAAGGACTGGTCCGGCGAACTGTACACGCGGAACTGGCCGGGCTTCAGCGAGACGAAGTAGGTGAACATGGAGCGTTCGGGGTCCTGCGAGGGCAGGATCTGGTTCAGCAGTGCGCGTTCGCGGTAGTCGCCGTAGAGGGTGTTCGCCGGCTCCTGCATCTGGAGATGCTCGGCGAGGCGGATCATGTTGTAGACGTTGCAGCACTCGACGGACGCCGGGGAGAGGTGCCGGTCGGCCTCGTTGGGACGGTAGAAGTGCTCGCGGTCGCTGTTGCCGCCGGTGACGTAGGTGTGGTTCTTCACGACGATGTCGAAGAAGTTCTTGCTGACCTTCCGCGCGAACTCGTCGCCGGTGATCTCGTAGTTGACCGCCTCGGCGATGACCTTCGGCACCTGCGTGTTCGCGTGCTTGCCTGCGAGGTTGTCCTTGCCCGCCGCGAGGTCGTCCACGAGCCAGTGGTGACGGAACCGCTGTGCGAGCGCCTTGTGCGTCTCGTCCTTGGTCTCCGCATAGAGCTTCCAGAAGACTTCGCCGATGCCGCCGAACTCCATGTCGAGCATGCGCTGGCATTTCTTCTCGTCCAGGCCCTTCGTGAGGCCGTCAACCCAGCGCGCGAAGTTCACGAGCACGTCCTTCGCCTGCTCGTTTCCGGCGATCTTCCACGCGTCGTAGAGCCCCTCGGCGATCTTGTGCTGCGTGTACCACGGCGCCCACGTGTGGTTGATCGTCTCCACGTCGCCGTCCTTCAGCACCTCAAGCGCGCGGCGGGCGTTCCGCGACATGCAGCCGATGTAGCCGGATTCCCCGTAGAGCTTCTGGCAGCGCGCCATCTCGTCGATGATGTAGTCCACGCGTTCCTTGAACCGCGTGTCGCCCGTGCTGGCGTATTCCAGCGAAAGCGCCGTCAGGTAGTGCCCGAGCGTGTGGCCGGAGAGGTCGCTGCTTTCCCAGCCGCCGTAGACCGGGGCTTTCGGCGTCTCGCCGCAATACTCGTACATGCGCGCCATCAGGCGGTCCGGGCTCAGCGTGAGTAGGAAATCCGCGTTGCGCTTCTTGTTCGCGAGGAACGGGCTTTCAAGGAGCTCGACCTCGTTGAGCTTGAACGGGACGGCCGGGGGCGCGCCGAACGTGAACGGGATGGCGGACGCGAGCGCGGTCGAAATGCAGAGACAGTGTTTCATGGCTTTGGTCATGTCGGGGGTTCCTGTATATGGAAAACGTGTTTTTGTTTCGAAACGGCTGAATGGTCAAAAGAGCCGGTTTGAGGTGAATACAATTTTAAATACGAAACAATATACCCCCGCATGATGGAAAAATCAAATGGATAATCGCTAAAATTTCAAGAAAAAACGGACACGGGATGGCCGTGTCTGGAAAAAACAAAGGAAACGGGTTGAAAAGCCGCCGGAAAGGAGGCGAGGGCAGGGGATGTCGTTTAGCCTTTCAGATTCTTGCGTGCGTCGGGATTGTTGCCGATGACCATGGCGACCGTCTGGCAGGTATCCAGTTCAGGGCAGTCGCCGCAGGTCCCGAAGCCTTTCTTCATGGCGCACTGGCGGATGCCGCAGAGCTGTTCGCAGTAGACGAACTTGACCCCGTTCGTGCGGCAGCCTTCGCAGTTGATGTGTTCCGGCAGGATCGTGACATGGTTCATCTCGGACCACAGTTTCGCGGTCTTCTCGCGCAGCGCCTGGTCGTTGTGGATCGTGGCGAGATACGCGTCGCAGTGTTCGCAGTCCAGGCCGCAAATGGCGATCATGGTCTTCATTGTTGGTTTTCTCCTCAAAAACGTTTTTTTTGAAGTCGTCTGATATGAATTGCGGCTGATGACGTGTATCATAGAAGTCGCATGGCAATCAATGTAGCACGTTGATACGGAAAAAGCAAGAAAGGCGGAAAAAAATGCAAAAAAGTTTTTTCATCGCTTGACATCGTACGCGCGCGTGCTATATTTAGCATAGTATTTTATGGCAATAAAACTTTTCAACCATTTTCTCCTCAAAAACGGAGAAAGCGAGGTCAATATGGATTCCTTTCTGAGCGTGGACGGCCTGGATTATTTGTTCAGCGGGCTAGGCGGACTGTTTGGAGATTATTCCTACGGCTACTACGACGATTACGGCTACAATGACTACAGCTACTACGACGACTACGACCTGAGTTTGAGCGTGGGCGGACTCGGCGGGCTGTTCGGCGGACTGTTCGATGACCTGAGCTATCTCCTCGGGGATCATGGCTACGGCTACTACGACGACTATTCCTACAACGATTATTCCTACGACGACTACGATATCAGCGGCAACATCGATGACGTGATCCAGGCCGGAGCCGATATCATGAATGGCTTGGACGATGAAATCGATGTCGACGGGCTGATTTCCGGTCTGCTGGGCGGGGATAGTGATCTGTCCGGCTTGAGTGATCTTCTCGCTGGCCTTCTGGGCGGCGACACGGCTTTGAGCGTTGACGGCGAACTCGGCGATCTGTCCGGACTGAGTGATATTCTCGCTGGTCTGCTCGGTGGCGACACGACGTTGAGCGTTGACGGCGAACTCGGCGACATTTCCGGCCTGAGTGACATTCTTGCTGGTCTGCTTGGCGGCGACACGGCTTTGAGCGTTGACGGCGAACTTGGCGACCTGTCCGGGCTTTCTGATATTCTCGCAGGCCTGCTCGGCGGCGACACGACATTGAGTGTAGACGGTGAGCTTGGCGACCTGTCCGGTCTTTCTGATCTTCTCGCCGGTCTTCTCGGCGGCGACACGACGTTGAGCGTGGACGGCGAACTCGGCGACATTTCCGGCCTGAGTGACATTCTTGCTGGTCTGCTTGGCAGCGACACGAGCTTGAGCGTGAATGGTGAGCTTGGCGACCTGTCCGGGCTTTCTGATATTCTCGCGGGCCTGCTCGGCGGCGACACGACATTGAGCGTTGATGGAACATCCGATCTGCTTTCCGGCCTGCTGGGCGGCAACGGTCTCGACCTCAGTTCTCTGCTCTCCGGTCTGCTCGGAAGCGATACGACGTTGAGTGTTGACGGGACCTCCGATCTTCTGTCCGGCCTGCTGGGCGGCAACGGTCTTGACCTCAGTTCTCTGCTCTCCGGTCTTCTCGGCGGCGGTACCACTTTGAGCGTCGACGGGACCTCCGATCTTCTGTCCGGCCTGAGCGGGCTTTCCGGTCTCGGAAATCTGTTCGGCGGCCTGACGGGCATTCTGGGCGGGATCGGCAGCGGCGACCTCGACGGTTTCGAGCTGCTGGATTCCCTCACGAATCTTTACAACGGCGCGGGGATTAGCGTGGACGGCAGCACTGCCTCCACTGGTTCTGCCGATCTTTTGTCCGGTCTTCTCGGCGGCAACGGCCTCAGCTCGCTGCTTTCCGGTCTCCTCGGCGGCTCGACGCTGACCATGGACGGCACGACTGCATCCTCCAGTGGCCTCGATCTGTCCGCTCTGAGCGGATTGCTGGGCGGCCTGACCGGCGGCACGACCTCGACCAGCGGCCTTGACCTATCCGCCCTGAGCGGATTGCTGGGCGGCCTGACCGGCGGCACGACCTCTACCAGCGGCCTTGATCTGAGTTCGCTTTTGAGCGGCCTTCTCGGCGGTACGACTCTGAGCGTGGACGGCAGCACGGCTTCCTCCGGCTCGACCAATATCCTCTCCGCCCTCGGCAATCTCGGCAATCTCGGAACCCTGTTCAGCGGATATGCCAGCATCCTGGGCGGGATTGGCAACGGCGACCTCGACGGTTTCGAACTGCTGGATTCCCTGACGAATCTTTACAACGGCGCGGGGATCAGCGTGGACGGCAGCACCGCCTCCACCAGCTCGACCGATCTTCTGTCCGGTCTGAGCGGTTTGCTCGGCGGAAACGGCCTCAGCTCTCTGCTTGGCGGTCTGCTCGGCGGCGGCACGAGTTCCAGCGGACTTGACCTCTCCGCGCTCAGTTCGCTCCTCGGCGGCCTGACCGGCGGCACGGCCTCCAACGTATCTGTCTCCGACACGACGGCCTCGAATTCCGCCTACAACATCATCGGGCTTGTCAACCTTATTTCCGAGGAGGCGGCGCTGAACGGCGGACAGGATGTGTCGAGTTCGACTGGCGCCATCATCCAGATCAGCGACGATACCTGGAACATGATGCGGACCACGTCCGTGCTGAACTCCATCCTGCCGGGTGAGGACATCTACGTGAACGCGGACGGTACGCAGGGCATCGTGCTCAGCACCGACACCGATTCGCTTCAGGACGCGCTCAAGCCGTACAATGATTATCTCACGGTGAGCGACCTCTCCGGCGGCCTTTCGATCACGATCAATGACCTCGACGGCATGCAGAAAGCCGTTGCGTCCGCCGGGGATGCCATTCCCGTTGTGGCGGATGTCATTTCCGAAGATGCCCCTGCCGTGCGTTCCATCGAGCTCGCGAAAATCGCTGCGGATGACGATTCTGCATCCGGTCCGGCAGTTCTCGATCCCATCGGCGTTGCTTTCGCTGACGATCTGCCTTTCGAAGAGTTTCTGCCTTTCCTGACTGCCCATGAAGAAGTGTTCCAAGTGGAACTGGACTCTTTGCGCGAGGTCGGGTTCTGGCTGGACGACGCTTCGATGGACATGGGCGCTCAGAACTGGGACGGCTGGGACATCCGCGCGATCGGCGACTTCCAGGGCGATGGCGTGGACGACCTGCTCCTCTCCCATTCGCAGACCGGCATCATGGTCCTGCTGGGTGACAGCGATCTGAGCAAATGGGATTCGCTGGATCAGTTCGTGACGGACGATCCGATCGGCGCAGGCGCGATCCCGGCCGATGCCGCCGGTCTTTGCATGGTCGGCGACGCCGCGCAGTGGCTCGAATCCGGCGGCGCCTCCGCGAACTGGATCATCCTCGCATAATCCAAATGTAAAAATGGGGCATCAATAATCCCCCCTTAAAATCCCGCCGCGACGCAATCAAATCCGTCAACGCGGGATTCTTTATGCCCTGGATAAAACAGGAGCATATCTTGTTATTTTCTTTTTTTTAGCGATTCATTTTTATTTTTCTTTGCATCATGTTTGTAATCAAAGAAATGTTTTTGTAAAACATGAAATATGTCTCTCTGATTCTTTGTGTAACATATAAAAAATGGGCATATTTCCTCGCTTTTGACCCGAAATATCTCCTATATATGAAGAGATGTTTTTTTAACTCGCCGCGGAATGCCGCATGACCGGCAACGTCCGGCAGGCCGAAAAAGACTTCTTCCATCCATCCGATGAACATCCTGTGCATCCGGAAAAGGGATGCATCAACCATACAAAGGAAGAACATGAAAAGAACCGCAAAATCTTTTGCACCGTCTGCTATGCCCGCCTTCAAGGTGACGATCACGACCGCCGCGGAAACTCCGGTCGCGATGCCCGTCCTTGCCGAGGCGCCCGCCGCAGCGGAAAAGATTCCATCCGCTCCGCGCCGGAAATCCGTGATCCGTCCGGTGAAGAAGTCCGTCCTGAAAGTCACGATCGATGTGCCGACTGTCAACCTCAAGGCGAAGGAGGCTGCCGCTGCTCAGGAGGACGAGGAGGATGTTTCCGCGATCGACCTCAGCAAGTTCATGACCGGGGAAACCCGGGATCCGAAACTCGACAAGAAGAACGCCAAGGCCGCCGCGAAACAGGGATTCATCGCGAAGACCGACTCCATGAAGCTGTATATGAACGAGGTCGGACAGATCCCGCTGATTTCGCCGGAACAGGAAAAAGTTTTGGCGGCGCAGATCCACGGGGAAAACCGCGCCCTGCACGACGAAGCCTGCGCCACGCTCATCAAGGCGAACCTGCGCCTGGTCGTGAAGATTGCGCACGATTTCAAGGGATTCGGGCTTCCTCTCTGCGACCTGATCTCCGAAGGCAACCTCGGGCTCGTGCGCGCGGTCGAGAAATTCGATCCGGCGAAGGGCGCGAAGTTCAGTTCCTACGCCGCATGGTGGATCAAGCAGTCCATGCGCCGCGCGCTTGCCAATCAGGCGAGCGTGATCCGCATCCCGGTCCAGTCCGCGGGCAAGATCAACAAGATCAAGCTGGCGAACATGAAGCTGACCGAACAGCTCGGACGCGCCCCCACGGACAACGAACTTGCCGACAATCTTTCCCTCAGCGAACGCACCGTCGCCGCGCTCCGTCTCTCCGACCTGAAGACGATCTCGCTCCACGCTCCCATCCAGCAGGGCGAGGACGGCAGTTTCGAGGACGTCATTTCCGACCGGAACGCCATGATGCCCGATCGCATCGTCGGCGACGAGGAATCCGTCCAGCGCCTCTTCTCGCTCCTCGGCGAACTTGACGCGCGCGAACGCCAGATCATCCAGTTACGGTTCGGCCTCGACGGCCGTCGCCCGAAGACGCTGGAGGAGGTCAGCCAGATGATCCACCGTACGCGCGAACGCGTCCGCCAGCTTCAGAATCAGGCGCTCGCGAAACTCCGCGCGAAACTCGCCGACGAAGTCGAAGCGATGGATCGCTGATCCTGAATTATCCATCGGTATAGAGCCTCGGAAGTTTCCGCTTCCGGGGCTTTTTTGTGCCCGGACGAGCCTGAAATAAAGAAAAAACACAAAAATTAGTTGAAACTAACTTGTAATCTCCAAAAAGTGTGATATAGTATTTGTACGACAACAAAAGTCCCGGACCATTCTGCGGCGTGTTTGTCCGAATGCGCCGTTTCTCCAAAAAGGGAGAGTGTGGAAAGGGGCCGGCATCACGTTCGTATATGCGTAAGCGGAAAACGAACAGAAATGCCGGTTAGGGTAATGCAGGTGCGGATCCGGTTTTCGTCCGGGTCCGCGGGATGGTTCCGGGACTTGTCTTTTCGTTCCATCAACAATCCTGTCAAAAAGGAATTGGTTAGTTTTAGAAAGTTAGGTATAACAAAGTTTTAAAATTAATAACCGCATATACAAACAACAAACAAAAAAGAGGATTCCGAGGTTGCGTGAACTCAGAACACGCATCGTTCCGGAGCTTCCAAAGAAAGGGGTACTGCAATGTCTGAGAAAAAGTGTTCCTGCGGATGCGGGTGCGACGCCTCGAAGACGCCGGATTACCGCGTTCCGGTCGCGGGGGAGGAAATGACGCTCGCCGATCTTCCGGTCGGGATGACCGCGACCATCGTGAAGGTCATGCCGAAAGCGCGCGGCCGCAAGAAATTCGCCGACGTCGGGCTGGTCCCCGGCACCGAACTGCTCATGGAGGCGCACGCTCCGTTCGGCGGCCTGATCCGCGTGAAGATCATGGAAACGAGCATGGCGCTGCACAGCGACGATGCCGCGAACATCGTGCTGAAGAAGGAGGCGTGATCCGATGAAACAGCATTTCAGAGTCGCGCTCGCGGGCAATCCGAACTGCGGCAAGACCTGCATTTTCAACGCCCTGACCGGCGCGCGCCAGCACGTCGGCAACTACCCCGGCGTGACCGTCGAGAGCAAGTCCGGCAAGTTCAATCTGAACGGCATGGAGATCGAGCTGATCGACCTGCCCGGCGTGTACTCGCTGTCCTCGTCCTCGCCCGAAGAGGACGTCGTGTTCCAGGAGCTTACCAAGCCCGGAATCGACCTCATCATCGACGTGGTCGACTCGTCCATCCCGCGCCGCAGTCTCTACCTTACGACCCAGCTCGCCGAACTCCACATCCCGATGATCCTGGCGTTCAACATGAGCGACGACGCCCGCCGCAAGGGGTTCAAGTTCGACATCCCGAAGCTGGAGAAGTATTTCGGCTCCCCGATCGCGCAGACCGTCGGCAGCAAGATCGGCGGTGTGCGGCCTCTGCTCGACCTGCTCGCGAAGACGCTGACCGAACTCGAGGACCACGGCGTTCCCATGCTCACTTACGGTGAGGACATCGACGACGCGATCAAGGCGGTCGCGGACAAGATCGACAGCCTCAAGGTCGAACGCTACGCTCACATCCCCTCGCGCTTCTTCGCCATCAAGCTGCTGGAACACGACACTGCCGCCATGCGCATTGAGGATTTCAAGCCCGCGATGGACGAGGTGGAGAAACAGATCGCGCACCTCTGGGAAAAGCACGCCATTGAAGCCGACACCTTCATGGCCGACCGCCGTTACGCCATGCTCGCGGGCGCCTGCCGCGACGCGATCTCCATGACGCAGGAACGCCGCCGCGAGATCTCCGACAAGATCGACGCCGTGATGACCAACAAATACCTCGGCCTTCCGCTGTTCTTCCTCATCATCTACCTCACGTTCTGGTTCACGTTCACGCTCGCCGATCCGCTCATGGGCATCATCGAGGACGACATCTTCGGCAACCTGAACGAAGCCGTGAAAAATGCCTGGAACCCCGAAACGCTTCCGTTCCTGCGTTCGCTCCTCACCGACGGCGTCATCAGCGGCGTCGGCGGCGTGCTGGTCTTCCTGCCGAACATCCTCTTTCTCTTCTTCGCGATCGCGATCCTGGAGGATTCCGGCTACATGGCGCGCGCGGCGTTCGTCATGGACGGCATCATGCGCAAGTTCGGGCTCCAGGGACGTTCGTTCGTCCCGCTGGTGCTCGGGTTCGGCTGCTCCGTGCCCGCCATCATGGCCACGCGCACGATCGAATCCGAACGCGACCGCAAGACCACGATCATGGTGCTGCCGCTGATGAGCTGCGGCGCGCGCCTGCCGATCTACGCGCTCATCATCCCGGCGTTCTTCGTGCAGAAATATCAGGCGTTCGTGATGTGGCTCATGTATTTCATCGGCGTTGTCATCGCGCTCATCGCCGCCCGCATCATGAAGTCCACGCTGTTCAAGGGCGACGGAGAAGTCTATCTCATGGAGCTCCCGCCGTACCGCGTGCCGACCCTCCGCAGCCTGCTGCTCCACATGTGGGACCGCGGCCGCATGTACCTGCAGAAAGCCGGTACGATCATCCTCGCCACCAGCGTGATCCTGTACATCTGCAACACGTATCCCGAGAAGGAAGAGTTCTCGAAGGACTACGAGGGCGAGATCGCGAAGATCGAGGAGTCGCAGCACCTGACCGACGCCCAGGTCGCCGTGCTGGAAGCCGCCGCTCAGACCGACGCGCTCGCGGAGATCTTCGGAGAGGACGTCATGAAGGAAGTCAAGGAGAACAAGGTCATCCCTGATGATGCGCTCGAGGCGCTTGGCGAAGAGGAAGACCTGGAGCTCGCCGAAGACGTGCAGGCCGTGATCGACGCCGCGCAGGAACGCGCCGACGCCATCGCCGCGCTCGAAAACGAGCAGATGGCCGAGGCCATGGAATACACCATTTCCGGCCGTGTCGGACATGCGCTTGAGCCGATCTTCCGCCCCATCGGATTCGACTGGAAGCTGACGACCGCGTCCATCGGCGCGCTCGCCGCGAAGGAAGTCTTCGTGGCCCAGCTCGGCATCCTGTATTCCGAGGGCGAGGCGGACGAGGAATCCGTGCCGCTGCGCGAACAGCTCGTGAAGAATTACACGCCGCTGCAGGGATTCTGCATCATGCTCTTCTGCCTGCTGTCGATCCCGTGCCTCGCCACGCTCGCCATCATCCGCCGCGAGCTCAACTCCTGGTCGATGCCGTTCGTCGAGGCAGGCGGCCTGCTCGCGCTGGCGTACATCCTGACCATGATCGTGTATCAGGCCGGAACCGCGCTCCAGATCGGCACGAAGCTGCTCGGCTCGTAAGATCGTAAGAAATGAAAAAACTCGGACGTCCGCAACAGATGCCGCGGATGTCCGAGCTGATAGAAGGATTCAAAAAAGGGAAGGAAAAAGGGAGGTAAGTGTGTAGGGAGAGGCCGGATTCCGGGCGATCGCATCAAACGGAATTCGGCCTCGCTTTTGTCTTGAAAAAACATGCGCGAGCGTTAGCCGCGCTATTCTTCATCACCGCTTGCGGTATGGAGCGAGTAAACTACGGATTGTTGTTGGATGAACCAAGTATTATACCCTCAATTTTCCCGGCTTCTATCCAGTTCGAATTCCAGTTTTCCAAAAGAAACAATTTAGATCCTGTGCGGGGAGAATTCGGGATGCCCTGATTGTTCGGGGTGTTGTCCCATATGTTCATGAACTCCTTCATCTCCAGCAAACAAAGTGCCGATAAGATGTTGAGCGTATTGAACAGATTTGCTTCCTTGAAATAGCCCGATCTGTTGTGTTTAAGGTTTATGTAGTTGTTCCAGCATAAAAGAGACTGCGATGGTTGTTGAAGATTCCATCCTTGAAACGGGGTCAATGAAATGTCGGTTTCTAAGACGAATATTTTTTGGTTGACGATATCAGGATAGGATACCAGAATTGAATTGGCATAATCCTGGATTGACGAACGGGAATCCGTCTCCAGATCACAATAGATCTTAAAAAAATGATCCAACTCTGCTCCGATTGCTTCGATCAGCATAAGATACTCTGATGAGAAAGCTTTAAAATTATCGCAATCAATTTCAACGTATCTCGACGTCTTTAAGACTTTCTTTTCCAACAGCAAATAATGCTTCCAGTAGTATTGTGTCAAGTCGTTTCTGTCCATAGTTGTTACCTTCAAAGTCGCTGCCTCGGTCCTTTAAATTGAGATGTCGTTGCGTGGTTGTTTTAGGACGATAGACTGGTGTTCGTTTTTTTACACCAGACGTTTTCCGCCTGTGTCTGTTCAGGCGTTCTCGAGGGGGAAGTGGCGGAATGCGTGCGCCGGCGGTTCGGCGGGACGGCACCAGATATTTTCCGCCTGCCGGATCGGGATGTCGAGCGGTTTGCCGCCGACGGTAACGCGCACGGCGGAACGGTCCAGCGAGAAGCCCTCGACCGTCACTTCGTCGCCGGGCTTCAGTCCCGTGACGGCGTCCTGTGCGAGATTGCGCCCGAAGCGCTCCACGACGGCTTTTCCGCCGGGCTTGCAGTCGGAGAGGACCGCGAGATCGGGCTGGGACATCGCCTCGGTCAGATAGGTCTGCAATGCCTTTGCGTCGGTGCGTTTCGCGATGGCTTCGGAGAACAGGATGAACCGGCTGATGGTGTCGCAGTCGATGAGGTGTTCCAGACGGCACGCGGTGTCCGACGCCTTTTCCAGCGGCAGACCGAGGATTTCGGAGAAGAACTTCTGGAGCGTTTCGTGATGGTGCATCACGTCCGCCGCGATGAGACGGCCTTTCTCCGTGAGCTGAACCGGATAATGCGTGTTGTACACGATGCAACCCATCTTTTCGAGCTGGCGGAGCGCCCCGGTCACGGACGGCATCTTCACGTTCAGCTTCGCCGCGATCTCCTTGGCGTGGGCGTGCCCCTCGACCGCGATCAGTTCGGCGATCGCTTCGAGGTAGTCTTCCAGGCTTTCGGTCAGTTGCGGTTTCTCGTTCATGATTGCGGTAAAGAAAAGTGTGTGTCCGGATCGGAAAATGGTGCCGGAGGAGGGACTCGAACCCTCATGCCCTCGCGGGCGCCAGATTTTGAGTCTAGTGCGTCTGCCATTTCGCCACTCCGGCAAGTGAAAATACAATACCCCCGGATTCCGCAAAAATCAAGTTCAAACGCGAAAAAAGGCGAAAAAACGAACGGAGGACCGGGGCGGCGCGAACTCAGAAGAGGTCGGCGCGAAGCTTCACGACGGCCTTCTTGATGCGGCAGGGGGCTTCCGCGGCGAACTTCGCGAAATGCTCGTCCGTGGGGAAAAGCAGCACGAACCGGCTGGGCGCCATGGCGCAGAGCGTCATCATCTTCTGCGCGTGGTAGAACGCCACGTCCTTTTCGGCATCGTAGGGGGTCTTGAGCGTGGATTCGTCCAGCGGTGCGACGGCGATGTATTCCGTATTCGCGATGCAGTACTGGATGTCGATGTACTTCCGGTGCGCCTCGAGGATCGGCGACGGTTCCGCCTCGGTGTCGTAGGACTGCACCATCACGTACAGGTCGCGTCCGATGAGCTCATGCGTGGCGTCCGGCGAGTCCGGCGTGAGCGTCTTCAGAAACTCGAACGCTTTCATGGCCGCCGCGCCGAAACGGTAAAGGGCGATATTGTCGATATGGTCGTAAATCATGGTAATCTCCTGTTGCCGGGTCAATCGATGAAAATGACGGGGGTATCGGATACGAATTTGTTTTTTTTGTTGATCTCGCGCACAAATGGATCAACCAGCGCGGGGTGGAGGAAAAGCCGGTGGCCGTGACGGTAATCTTCTTCCCGGAAATAGAAGTCGGCCCACTGTTTCCCCGGTGCGTACACGATGCTCCACAGGGTCACGGCATCGTCGCCGCCGCCCCCCTGCGGATACCAGAACTTTTTTTGCGACTGCTGAACGCGCGCAATACAGGACCGGACTTCCTGGAACGGTAGTTGGACGATCCAATTGCCATGAGCGCCGAACCCGCCAGCGAGAACGAAATCCGGGCCGATGAATTCGGACACGCGGTCGAATCGCGCATGGGACTCCTCGTCCCCGACGCCCTTCTTCGGGCTGTCGGCGAGATAGTGGTTCGTGACGATGTTCGTTTCCGCAACGAGCATTTCGCCGTTCACATACTCCACGACCACGCTTTTCCCGGTCTTGTCCGCGATGGCGAAATGATGCGCCGCGCCGATGGACGAGTTCATGTCGTACTGTTTCAGGAGCTCAACCGCTTCGTCGACGTTCGCCGCGCGATCCAGCAGCAGCCGGATGGCGGTCGTGGTCGTGAGGTCGGGCTTGTCCGTCTTCTGGTGCGTCTCCTCGTCGTCCCCGGCCATGAGGTCGGCGATGACCAGGCCCTTCTCGTTCATGCCGTCGAGCGGGACGTAGATCGCCGCGAGCGTCTGGATGCGCTCTGGCATGGAGCCGTCTGGCTGGTAATCGTCCCCGAATCCGAGGAAATCCAGGCAGCAGGTGGACAGCGATTCGTAGCCGTTCTTCGGCACGGTGTGGACGATCATGGCGCGGCCCTTCGCCCAGTCGAAATTCCGGCCGAAATACACGGCGCCATTTTGATCTTTCACGCAGACCGAGGTACAGCCGAAGTCGCCGGGTTTGATCTCGTTGTCCGCCTTCCTGTAATACCCGCCGGACAGGAATCCGATCAGGTAGTCCGCCACGGCGGAATCGTCCGCCGCGCCGCCCTGCGCGAGAAACTTGTCGAACCCGTAGTCGCCGCGGTATTCCATGACGTACAGACCGTCCTGCAGCTTGTAGATGCTCCGCGCCGCCACGATGAACGCGCCGAACTTATGCCATGCGCCGAGCGCGACCACGGCGAGGATCAGGACAAGCGCGACGGGAGTCAGGATCAGGACGAGTTTCAGGCGCTTTTTCGTTTTGTTCTGCATGGGAAAGACCTCGGATTTGCGTGTACGTGAAAAAGGGAAAGGACGTTCCGTCACAGGAAAAACCGTTTGGCGGAACGTCTTTTGTCAGTCTGATCCATTAACGCTTTCCGGGGCTGCTTTATTGTATCGTGCCGGGAAACGCGCCGAGGAAATCACTTGCCGCAGCACTTCTTGTACTTCTTGCCGGATCCGCAGGGGCAGGGATCGTTCGGGCCGACCTTCGGCGCGGTGCGGACATAGGGCTTCGGACCGACGATCGCGCCGTCGTAGAAGAACCACTCTCCGCCGCTGCGGCGGAACTCGGAAATCTCGTGGTGCTCCATCTGCATGTTGCGGTTTTTGTAGCGGGCGACGAATTCGACGATGCCGTCGGAATCCTTCTCGCCGCCGCGTTCGGTGCGGAGGATGCTGATGCCTTCCCACTCGGACTGTTCCGCCCAGTTCTTGACTTCCTGGCGGTCGCAGGTGGCGCGCTGTTCGGGGTGGGTGGAGTCGAGGATGAAATCGACGTGGCAGGTGGCGTAGGCGGAGTAACGCGCACGCATGAGTTCTTCGGGGGTCTTCGCCTTGCGGGCGCCGAGGATGACAGGTTCGCAGCAGTCGGCGAAGTGTTCGCCGGAACCGCAGGGGCAGAGATCGGGGTTGGTGTTGTTGCTCATTTGCAATAAAATCCTTTATGATTCGGGAATGGTTGGTGTGGAAGTAATGGCGTCGAGGAAGACCTTCGGGGGCTTCTGGGGGCGGCCGTCGCGGTTCATGAACGCGTGGACGGTCCAGCCTTCGGCGAGCAGTTCCTCGCCGCGCTTCACGGTGCAGGCGATCTTCACGCGGACGCCTTTCATCTCGGCGAGGGTGGCGGTGATGGTGAGGATGTCCTCGAACTTGGCGGGCTTCTTATAATGGCAGACCGCCTCGAGGACGGGGAGGGCGCATCCGAGCTCTTCGAGCTTGCTGTAGGGCAGCCCGATGGCGCGCATGAGCTCCTCGCGGGCCATCTCGAAGTAAATGAGATAGTTCGCGTAGTAGACGAACGTCATCTGGTCGGTGTCGGCGTACGGCACGCGGTAGTCAAGGGACGCGGAGACCGTCATGCGTCGCCTCCGTCCCGGATGCACAGGACCATGGCGTCCAGCACGTCTTCGGCGGTCATGCCGCTGCTGTCGATGAACACCGCGTCTTCGGCTTGCCTGAGCGGGGCGACGGACCGGTTCATGTCCTGCTTGTCGCGTTCGGCGATCTCGGCGGCCACGGAGTCGACCGTGGCGTTGTCGGGCGTCTCGCCGCCCTGCGCCAGACGGCGGAGCGCTCGGACGCGCGGGGAAGCGGTCAGGAAGAATTTATATTTCGCGTCGGGGAAGACCGCAGTGCCGATGTCGCGTCCCTCCATCACGACGAGCTGGTTCTTCGCGGCGTCGCGCTGGATCTGGAGCGTGAAGGCTCGGACGAACGGAATGGCGGCGACGTTCGACGCCCCCTGCGCGATCTCGGGCGCGCGGAGCGCCTGACCGGGGAAGACGCCGTCGATCTCGATGTCCGGATTGCCGCCGTCCGCGGGGACCGCGTACCGGATGACCGTGTCCGCGAGCATGGCGCGGAGCGCGGCTTCGTCGCGCGTGGAGATACCGCGCTGCGTTGCTTTCCACGCGATGGCGCGGTAAAGGGAGCCGGTGTTGATGTACGGGATGCCGAGGCGGGCGGCGAGATTCCGCGCTGCCGTGCTTTTGCCGGATGCGGCGGGGCCGTCGATTGCGATCACTGAGCTTGCCATATCTGGGGCTTCCTTGGGATAAAACGGTTATTTGAGTTTGCGTGTGTAGAACGAGACCTGCACGGAACCTGCGGCGTCGCGCACGATGCCGATCAGCAGAAGCGCGTCCGGGTCCTTCCTCATGAAGACTTCGCCCGCGCCTTCGAACAGGTCGGCGTGTTCCATGGTGGCCGGTGCCCAGCCCTTGCTCCTGATCTTCGCGACCAGGTCGTCCATGACGGGCGCGACGTCGGAGTTTGCGACTTCGTATGTGCCGAAATGCGATCCCCGGTTCGGGAAATTCATGAGCGTGAGGTTCTTTGCCCCGGAGGTGAACGGGAATTCCGTGGGCCAGAGCTCCAGGGGGCATTCCCGCGGCATGTCCTTCGGCAGGACCGTCGTGAACTGCAGAAGCGGGTTCAGGCCGCGGAGCTGTAGCAGGAAGATGCGCTGGGAACTGCCGTCGTCCAGAGGTCGCTTCATAAGCAGAGAGGATTCGTTGCCGGCGACCTGGGCCGAGGGGAAGAGCTTCAGCACGGACGCCCGGACGAGCGGAAGCGACTGGTCGGACATGGAAATCTTCATCGTCATGTTCCGGCCGTTGACCGTGACCTTTTCGGACCAGAACTGCGTGGCGTCGAGCAGCGTCGCCAGCGTGTCTTCCGCCGCTTCCGCGGACAGGTCGTCCGAAACGCCGCTTTTCCCCGCCGATCCGCCGCCGAATGGCCAGATGGAGAAAACGTCCGCACGCAGTCCGCACGGCATGGCCAGCAAGGCCGCAAGCGCGAACAGGCGGAACGTTTTTTTCGAGGCAGCGGGGCGTTTCATGCCTTTGCTCCGTAGATCTTGGACAGGACGGCCCAGACTTTCACGATCTGGACGGACGTGCCGATGGAGATGCGCACATAGCGTTTCGTACGCGGATACGGGAAATACCGTACGAGGATGTTGCGGGCGCGGAGCTCGCGGAAACAGCGTTCGCCGTCGCGGTCGGGCGGGGAGGCGAACAGGAAGTTCGTTTCGGAGGGAACGACCTCGAATCCGAGGTCAAGCAGTCCGGTGAGGAGCATTTCGCGCGCCAGACGGATCTTTTCGACGCATTCCTCGAAATATTTCTTGTCCTGGAGCGCGGCGATGGCGAGCATCTGCGTGAGGTAGGAGACGTTGTACGAATCCTTCATCTTCATCATGCCGGCGATCGTGCGCGGATGCGCCAGTGCAAATCCGAACCGGAGCCCGGCGAGCGAACGCGACTTCGAGAACGTACGGGAAACGATCACGTTCGGGAAGCGGGTCACGAAGTCCGCGCAGTTGTCGGACGCGAAGTCGGCGTAGGCTTCGTCGATCAGGACCATGCCCTTGTAGTTCTCGCAGATGTATTCCATCATGGCGCGCGGGAAACTGTTTCCGGTCGGGGCGTTCGGACGCGCGATGAGGAAAAGGTTGGTGCCTTCGAGCTGTTTCAGGATGTCGTCCGGCAATCCGAAGTCGTCCGTGAGGTCGATATAGCGCACGGGAGCGCCGTGGAGCGCCGCCAGCGTGGGATACAGCGTGTAGGACGGGCGCAGACAGGCGATCGGCAGGTCGGCCGAGGAGAAACACCGCACCGTGATGCTCAGCGTATCGTCCGAGCCGTTGCACGCGATCACGTGGTCGCGGGTCAGCCCGAACATCTTCGCGATCTCGTCGCGGACGGGATCCGAAGTCGGGTTCGGGTACAGGCGGAGGCGTTCCGGGTCGATCGAGGACAGCGCCTGGAACACGCCGGGGCAGGGCGGGAACGGGTTTTCGTTGGTGTTGAGCTTGATGAGCTCGGGGATATTGAGCTGTTCGCCGGGGGCGTAGCCGTCCATCCGGTCGATGTCCTTGCGGAAATAGGATGTGTAGCGTTCGGAAGTCATTGCGTGTTGCCTTTCGCGTTAGTTCCGTCCGGTTCTGCGGATGGATGCGCTGCGCCCGTGGGCGTCCAGCCCCTCGAGCTCGGCGAAGTGTTCGATCGCGTCCACCTCGCGCATCAGCGCGTTCTCCGTGAACGACAGGATGCTGCTGCGGCAGAAGAAATCGCCCGCGGTGATGCCGTGGAAGAAGCGGGCGGTCCCGGCGGTCGGCAGTACGTGGCTCGGGCCGGCGGTGAAATCGCCCGCGGGTTCCGGGGTCCAGGGACCGAGAAAGATCGCGCCCGCGGCGTGGATGCGTTTCGCGAATTTCGCGGGCTGCGCGCAGTGGAGTTCGAGGTGTTCCGGCGCGAACTTTCCGGCGATCTCCGCCGCCTCGTCCATGGAGGCGCAGCGGATCAGGAAGATGCCGTTCGCCAGCACTTTCTGAAGCGGGCCCTGACGCGTGAGCGTTTTGGACTGTTCGAGAATCTGCGCCTGAACGTCGGCGAGCACCTTTTTCGAATCCGTAACCAGTACGGCCTGTTCCAGACCGGATCCGTGTTCCGCCTGCGACAGGATGTCGGCGGCGGTCCAGGCCGGATTCACGCTGCCGTCGGCGACCACCATGACCTCGGACGGTCCGGCGACCATGTCGATGGCGACGCGCCCGTAGACGTAGCGTTTGGCGGCGGCGACGTAGGCGTTGCCGGGGCCGACGATCTTTTCGACGGCGGGGATCGTCTCCGTGCCGTAGGCGAGCGCGGCGATTGCCGTTGCGCCGCCCATCTTGTAGACGGACGTGGCGCCCGCGGCGACCAGTGCGTACAATGTGGCGGGATTGATGCTGCCGTCCTTGCGCGGAGGCGTGGCGGCGATGATCTCGCGGACTCCGGCGGCCTTCGCGATCGCGACCGTGTGGAGCGCGCTGGAGACCAGCGGAGCCGTGCCGCCCGGCACGTAGCATGCCACGCGGTCCATCGGCTTGAACTGTTCGCCGAGCGTGACGCCGGGACGCGGATGCGAGGTCCACGAACGCGGAATCTGCATCTTCGCGAACGCGGTGATATTGTCGAATGCGAGCTTGATCGCGGCTTTTGTCTTGCGGGAGACGGCTTTCTTCGCGGCGGCGATTTCCTCGTCGGAGACCTTCAGCTCCGGCGAAGTCAGGATCACACGGTCGAACTTCGCGATCTGCGCGCAGACTGCCGCGTCGCCGTGCTCACGGACCTCGTCCACGATCGCCTGTGCCCGTTCTTCGATCTCGGGAGGGCACGCCGGCCGGGTATAAAGCGATTGAAGCGTCTGCTTGTAATCGGCATCGGTGCAGTCAATGATTCTCATGGAAAAAGGTCCTTTCTGATTCGGGGGCGCAAACATTAATCCATATAAGATAGCTCAAAAAACGCATTTTTCCAGTCGAAACGCCCAAAAAAACGAGATTTTCAGCTCCGATTGCGATGTTGTGGAGAGGAAATGACTTTTTTTGAAAAAAACGCGCCGGAAAGCTTGCATTTTCGAAAATCACGTCTAAATTAAACATCAGGAAGCAGCGGTTCATTCCTCTGAACAAAGAATATATCGGGGCCGCAAGGCCTTATTGCACCTACTATCAAGTTGGAGCGGTATATGAAACCCTGCTTCTGTTTTTTTTATCTTTTTTCAACGGCTTCCGGCGGATGTTTTTGCATCCGTTTTTTTTATGTCGCGGCTTGATTTTTTGTTCCATCGGTATTATGTTAATAGATGTACGAATTTATCCGTACTGCACACTGCATCGTATTTTCAAATCTAAAAATATCCCGTAAACAGGAGGAAAACCGTGAATCAAACACCCCAGAATACCGGATCCGGCGCCGGACGTTCCGCCCTCATTTACAATGTCATTATCATCGCGCTTGCGGTTCTTATCATCCTCATCCTCTCGTTCCTCTACAGAAAGAACGATTTCTTCCGTTCGCTCTTCGAAGGCAGCGTGACCGCGCCGACGCAGATGGCGAGCGAAAACGACATCCGCGAGGCGGCGAAGAACGTCGAAAAGATCAATAAGACGGCCGCGCATCTTTCGTTCTTTATCCTCATGTTCATTCTGGTCCTTCAGGCGACCGCGTTCATGATGGCGGCGAAAGTCTTCTCCGCGCTGAAACGCAGCACCGAAGCGGTCTCGATCCGTCTGAAAAAGCTTGAAAACGCCGATCTCTTCCTCGATCTGCCGCTGTACTTCGGTCTGCTCGGCACCGTCTCCAGCTTCATCGTGATGTCGTTCAACCCGAACATCAGCCGTCTGATCGCCTACTCCTCCACGCTCGTCGGCATCATCTTCAGCGTGATCCTGCGCCTGGTCTTCCAGTACCCGCTCAAGCAGGCCCTCATCACCGCCGCCGAATCCAACGGAAAGGAATCCAAACAGTGAACCGGTCCATTCTCATTGTCACATGCGACTTCCTGGTCCTGGCGGCGATGTCCCTGTCGATCGGGATGAACGAGGTCGGAGACCCCGCCGGGGCAGCGAAGATCTCGTCTCCCGCGACCCGTCTGGTCGAGATGATTGACGAGGAACTGGCGCGTCACGAGGAAGTGAAGCAGCAGAAAGACGAGCTGGCGAAACGCCTTGAGGAATTCCGCGCGCTCGCTCTGAAGGACGAAAAACAGATCGCGTCCCAGGACGAGGAGATCAAACAGGCACAGGCCAAGCTCGCCGAAACGCTCGCCGCCCTTACGAAGACCAAAGACGAATTCGCCTCCGAAAAGACGAAATCCGAACAGGAACTTGCAAAGAGCGCCGCCGAGCTCGCGAAAACGAAAAAGGAACTCGACGAACGCGAAGCCGCGCTGAAACGTTCCGCCGCCGTCATCGAACAGAAGGAAAACGAGCTGAAGATCTCCGCGCAGGAGCTCGTCGAACGCGACAAGGTTATCCGCGACAGCGAAAACCTCCTCGAAACGAGCGAGCGTTCCCTGGCGCGCGTTACGCAGGAAAAGGCCGCCGCGACGGAAAAACTCCAGCAGAGCGAAAAGACGCTTTCCCGGACTTCCGGCCAGCTCGAAGCGACGAAACTGGAACTCGAAGCGCTCCGCGAACAGGCCCGTCTGGACCGTGCGCGCGCCGAAGAGGCCCTCGCGAAATTCCATGCGACCGAAGTCGAGCTCGTGGAAACGAAGTCCAAACTCACGTCCACGCAGACCCAGCTGAATGGCATGGTGCGCGTCCTTGCTGACGTCAATTCGGACCTCGTCAAAACGAAAAACGAGCTTGACAAGTCGGAACAGTCTCTCGCCATCTCGAAGGAGACGATCGCCCAGAACGAACGCCTCATGACCGAGAAGGATCGTACGATCGCGCAGACAGAAACGATCCTGACCCAGAAGGACAAGGTGATCGAAGACAAGGACCGCGACCTGACCGAGACCAAGAAGAAGGCCGACGAACTGGAAAAGATGCTCAATAACGATGTCCTCACCAGCTACAACGCCTCCGCGCTTGAGCTTTCCTTCCACCTCGTCAACGACCGTCTCTTCAACAATATCGTCATTGACAAGTCGTTCTTCCTCCCCGCCGTTTCGCTCGGCGGAAAGACCTGGCTTGTTTCCGCGTTCCGCGACACGACCGGCCTGAGCCTGCATTCCGGCTACACCAAGGTCACCGAGCTGCAGTACAAGGTGCGCCGTCCCCAGAGCAAGGACAGCTGGTCCGCCGTCAACGGTCCGGCGCTCTGTCTTGCCGAAGACGCCCGCGTGTGCCTCTTCCCCGTTGACGCGGCCAAGACGGAGGCGCCGGTCCGCGTGATCACGTTCGGCGCGCTCCGCGAACGCGGTCTCGACAACCTTACGCTCTTCAAGTCTGCGACGTTCTCGAAGGATTCCGCGGACATCACGGGCCGTTGCTCCGTGAGCATGGAGCAGGGCGACAATTACCTGTACATCCGCAACCCGAACCGTTCCTCCAGCGAACTGAAGGCCGAAGTCGGCGACATCGTGCTGTCGAAGGAAGGTTTCTTCGTCGGCGTGGTCGTGAAAGTCTCCTCGTCCGACCTCGGACAGACCTCCACGGCGCAGTGCTTCGTCTTTACCGGCGAGCCCGAGCTTGCGAAGGCGATCCAGCTCCGCCTCACGAAGGAGCCGTCCCAGACGCTCTACTACGACTTCGTCGACAAGCACGAATCCCTGCGGAAAGTCACCGAACAGCTTGACAAACAGAGATAACTGGACAGAACACGACTTCCCCTCAAAAAAACAAACAGGCGGCGCACACCGGACTTGACCCGTTGCGCCGCCGATTCTTATTCCGATTTCAGGAGTAACCCCCACAGGACCGCATCACCATGCAGAAAATCATCGAAACCATCGTTTCCATCCCCGCCATCTACCGTACAATCTTCCTCCTCGTCTGCTCGAACTGCTTCATGACGTTCGCCTGGTACGGGCACCTGAAGAACATGGCGAGCAAGCCGTGGTGGCTGGCCGCCATCGTCAGCTGGGGGATCGCATTGTTCGAATATCTGCTCCAGGTGCCCGCGAACCGCATCGGCTATTCCGGGCCGCACCCGCTCACGCTCGCGCAGCTGAAGATCATGCAGGAAGTCATCACGCTCTCCGTCTTCGTGCCGTTCTCCGTTTTCTTCATGGGCGAGAAATTCCGCCTCGACTTCATCTGGGCGGCGCTCTGCCTCTGCGGCGCCGTCTTCTTCATCTTCAGAAAATAATCGTTTCTTCGCAGGGGGCGTCACGCAATTCATCACAAAAAGGGAGCATGTTCCACCTGAGTGGAAGAATACTTCGTCGTCTGATCTGGCACAAGGCATCAGGACTTTTTTCCCCATATTCGCATTTCAGGTATATTCTTTTTGTGAATATTTGCATTCTTGTTCTGATGTGCTATATTAATACAGATGATTTATATTCAACAATATCACTTCTGTTTTCTTCCCATGAGCAAAAAGCGACTTGTTTAGGAGAACTGCAACATGGTGTCTGTATTAAACTTTTTCTTATCCTCCTGGAAAGCTTTTCTGAAAAATAAAAAGAGTTTTTTTGTTTTCGGGCTGCTTAACTTCTTTCTTTTGGGAGCCATTTATCTCTGTATCAGGAAGAGAGATCCCAGTTTTTATCCTACGGTAAGCGTTATTTCCATCTTTACCATAACCGTATGGACAGCCGTTCAATCCATCCTGTCGAGCCGACGCCGTTTCTATCTGCGTCATCTGGTCTGTCTGCTTTTGCCGTATTCGCTTTTGCTTGTGGATTTGCTTAACTCCATTTGGAAGAATATGGCATATTTTCTTTCTCAGGTGTTTGCATATTTTACCGTGGGAAGCATTGTGCTTATCATAGACATCTTTCTGCACGATTTTTCTTTCTCCAGAAAGGTATACGGAAAAATCGTGGGAGCGGTATGGGATATCATTTGCAGCGTCGTATTGCTTATTTTACTTTTGATTTCATTCAATTCTCTTTTAGGCAATGAGTCTTTCGATTATGACGCGATTGTTGCTGTCTGTCAAACGGATTTCAACGAGGCGGTCGGTTACTTCTCCCGTTTGAACCACCGTTACATTCTTCTTTCTCTGGCAATTGCCACGATCCTGGGATTTTCATTGCCCGTTTTCATAAACTTGAAGAAGCACCATGAATGCGAAGCGGAACCGCATTCATGTCTGATCTTCCTTTTCATTTCTATTTTTGCTTCCGTCGTCGTTTTGGCACTGGTTCCCGACAGAATCTATTATTCGAATGTATTCAAATTGATGTCCGCTCCTGTTACATATTTCGTTGAAAACCGGAATTACAAAAAAGCCCGTATGAATTATGATGAGTTCATATCGCAGAAACTCTCTCAGGAACCGGATAATCCGGACGCATCCGGGGCATTCGTGCTCATAATCGGAGAGTCGCTAAACCGTCACTACATGA
Source organism: uncultured bacterium (assembly GCA_902778895.1). Taxonomy (GTDB): domain Bacteria; phylum Verrucomicrobiota; class Lentisphaeria; order Victivallales; family UBA1829; genus UBA1732. The sequence goes on along the minus strand of CACYZF010000008.1, from coordinate 270,043 downwards.
GTTTATACGGCTATTCGCCGGATACAACGCCTTTTCAGCGGCAGATGAAGGAAGACGGAACAATCTATCTGTTTCGGTATCCCTACTCCGCTTATGCACAGACGATCCGTTGCATAGCATATATGCTGACGGATCAGAACCAGTATGACAATCAGAAAAAAACGCTTCAGAATGCGATTTCTCTTTTTGATATTGCACGTTACAATAAATTTACCACGCGCTGGTTTTCCGCACAAGGGACGAATCTGCTTCTTGATTCTCCCACAGCCGTTCTGGCTGGTTCGGCGGAATACACATTCAGTCTTCCCATGGTGCGCAGTCAATTCGATCATAAGATCACGGACATGGATATGCTGAAATTTCTGCCAGACCAGCTTGGCGGAAAAGAGCTGATCATCATCCAGCTGATGGGCAGTCATTATCCTTATCCCCATGTGTTCCCCGACGACTTTATGGCGGATTCTTCTCTCTCCGCTTATGAAAAAAGCGTATGTTACAATGATTCTGTGATAAAGGAAATGTTTCAGTATTTCCAAAGCAGGAACGCATCGGCGATTCTTTATTTGTCGGATCATTCTGAAGATGTTGCAAACGCTCTCGGGCATGATCCGCGGCCGGAGGTTTTTACTCAGGTTATGACAGAAATTCCATTTTGGATATATATTTCTCCGGACTATTCATCGAAGCATCCCGGTCTCTCGGAGCGTATGAAGCGTGCCACGGAACGGGTTTTTACTTCCGATTTGATATTTGATCTGGTCCTTTCCCTGATGAACATCAAATGCTCGTTAACGGATTCCACCAAAGATGTGCTTTCCGATGACTATTTCCTGACAAGGGACAATGCACGGACTCTGGGCGGAGGAGTCAAGCTCCAAATACCGTCCCCGGCAGATGGAGAATAAGCGTCTTCCCGCAAGCGAACGGGAAAATATATCTCTTTCCTTACGAATCCAGGTCGGTGTCGCCGGCGGATGCTGCGAGGAAGGTGGTCGGCATGCCTTCGAGCTGGGAGCTGATGCGTTCGTAGAAGGAGCGGCAGTCCTCCGGCTGCGGCGGGATGAACCCGAGGAATATAAGGGAGGCGTGCGAGGAATATGCACGGAACGCCGTTTCGAAATCGGCCTCCTGGGAAAGCACGAGATGTTGCGCCTCGATGCGTGAATCGTAGGCGAGCTGCGCGAGTTCCTGTTCCGCTTCGGGACGGTGTTCCGGATCCGCCAGACGCAGCAGACGGATCTTCGTCTTGTGCCATCCGCGGTTGCATGTCAGCAGATGCGCCAGGATCAGCATCAGGGAGCCGTTCTGTCGTCCGCGCCACCAGATGTCGATGGGGCCGTCGCCCGGCTCCTCGGCGGCACGCTCGGGATTGATGAGGACGAGGGTGTTCATACGGAGCAACCGGATGGTCTGCAGGTGACGGAAGAACGCCTCGATGCGGTCGTCGTTGACGGGCCAGCCGGACAACACGATGTTCGGCGCGAGAGGGCCGAGCGAATGCGACTGGAGGAAGACGTTCAGCGCCTCGTCGAAATCCGTTTCCTCGGAGGTCGTGACTGCGACCGGGAAGAACTGCGTGCCGGATTCCTCCGCGATCTCACGGAGTTTCGCCTCCTCCTGTCTGCGCTGGCGTTCGGCTGCGGCTGGATCGGGGCCGGGATTCAGGAAGCGCGCCACGGACATGATGCCGCGTTCGTTGTTCAGCAGCGACCCGTAGCGGATGAGCGCGAGGTGTTTTTTGTTCGGTCCGGCAAGGATGAGGATCTGCGGACGCCAGTTCTTCGCGTCGGATGGCATGGACGCCAGGTGGATGAGGCAGCGGCGGATGCGTTCGAAGTAGTAGCCGCGGCGGGCGTCGCCGAACGTGCTTTCAAGCGATTTTCTGCGTGCGACGAGGAAGAGGATGCCCACGATGAAGAACGCCACGATCAGCAGTCCGGCATTGATGAAGAGCGCCACGGCGAAGCACGCCACGGCTCCGTAGCAGCCGACCGCCCAATGGAACAGGCGGAATTTCGGGCGGAAGGACGGATTCGCGGCGAAGTGTTCGACGGCGGCCGCAATATTGATGATCGCGTACGTGAACAGAGTGAACATGGTCACAAGCTCGGCGACGGCGTTCAGCGCGGTGCCGCCTCCGACCTGACGGCTGCCCCAGAACAGAATGCCGGCCGAGATCAGGAGCGTGAGGCACATCGCCGGGATCGGCTCGTTGTTCTTGCCGCGTCCCCAGGCGAAGAAATTCAGCGGATGGAAGATCCTGTCCGCGGCGAATGCCTGAAGTATGCGCGGTGCGCCGATCAGCGTGCCGAGCGCGCTGGAGAGCGTGGCGGCGGCCATGCCTGCGAACACGAGGAATCCGGTATGGAAGACCGCGTTTTTCACGAGCGTGCCGTAGGTGTTTTCGATGAGGTCCGTCCGGTTCCATGCCGCGCCGAAGAGCAGGATCTCCACGGCGTAGATCACGAATCCGACGCCGATCGCCAGGATCGTGCCGCGCGGGATGGATCTCCGGGCGTCCTGCAGGTCGCCCGACATGTTGACGCCCGCGAGGAATCCGGTCACGGCGGGGAAGAATACGGCGAAATTCGTCGCGAGGATCAGGATGTCGACCTTGATACCCTTGACCGCGTGGAAATTGGTGCGGAGCCCTTCGAGCGTCGGCCCGCTCGCCGCCGCGCCGCCCAGGATCGCCACGATGGACAGCGCCAGGATCGCCATGATCAGGTATTGTGTGCGGATTGCCCAGTTCGCGCCGATCATTGCGATGGCGAAGAGCACCGCCAGCGGGATCAGTCCGACCCACAGCCGGACGTCCGCGAACGACGGGAACACCGTGACGAATGCTTCCGTAAAGCCGATCACGTAGAACGGTACGGACAGCGACTGCGATACGTAGTAGGTCAGCCCGATGGACGCGCCGAAGCCGGGCCCCAGCGAGCGCGAGATCAGAAAGTACGGGCCGCCGCTCTTCACCGGCGTATTCGTGGAGATCGCCGAGATGGACAGCCCCGTGGCGACCGCGATGCTTTCCGCGACCAGCAGGATGCCGAACGCGCCCGAGACGCCGAGGTTGCCCACGATCGTCCCAAGACGCATGAACATCACGACGCCGAGGATGGTCAGGATGGACGGCAGGAAGACCCCGCTGAATGTGTTGAAACTGTATCCTTTTGCGGCCGGTTCCGCCGCCGATTCGTTCTGATCCGTTTTCATCGTTTCGCGGTCTTTCTGTTAGACGATTCTTTCAGGTATGTTTTTTCCGGGCTAACTATACCACCCTTTTTGCCCGTTTTCAAGCTCGGAACATATCTTTTTTCCTGAAAAATCAGTATTCGAAATGCGGCTTCGTATTCAGGACCTCGGCGTCGAGAATCGCCAGGACGCGCGCGAACGCCTCCCGTACGGCCAGCCGGATCCGGACCGACTGCGGCGCGGCTTCGTCCGCCTCGAACCCCACCGCGCCGATGCCGTTCTGCGCGGCGAGATAGATCGCGCGTTCGCAGTGGAACCTCTGCGAGATGACGGTAATTTCGGTCGCTCCGAAAAGATTGCGGGCGCGGACGACCGAATCCAGCGTGCGGAATCCGGCGTAGTCGGACAGCACGTCTTCCGGTACCACTCCTTCCGCGATCAGCTCGCGCGCCATGTCGCCCGTCTCGTTGTAATCCGTGCTGCCGTTGTCGCCCGAGACGATGATCTTCCTGATCTTTCCCGCGCGATAAAGTTCGACCGCCGCGCGGATCCGGTTGAAGAAATAGGTGTTGAGGTGCGTCCCGTGCACCAGACGCGACGTCCCGGGAACCAAACCGTACTCACGGGCGGGGACGGAGTCGACATCGGTGTAAACGAGCCCGGCGGCGAAGTGTTCGACGCGGCAATCGGCGGCAAGTAGCGCGAGGGAACACAATAATATGACGCAGGCGAAGCCCAGCAGGAGCCTGCGGAAGGGAAGGCGCTTCTTCGGTCGCGCAGGATTGTTGTCGTTTTTGTTGGCGGAATTCATCGTATGATGTGGAAAAGAAAAGGCCGCGGAGCTTGTTGCGGCGTCCGCGGCCATAATTTGCACTGCATTTCGAACCCGAGCGAAGCCGGGCACTGCCGCAGTGGAGACTTTGCCTCCCTTAGAGCTTGGAGAAGCTTTCGTTCATCATCTTCTCATATTCGACATCAATCTTGGTGTCGGGGATGGTCTGTCCGTTCTTGACCTTTTCGATCACGACGTCGTCGAGCCAGGCCTTGCCTTTGCCTTCGACCAGGATGCCGATGCGGTCGCGGATGGCGTCGCGCGGGATGTCGAATTCGCCGGAGAAGCTGGTCCATTCCTTGGCGTTGGTGGCGTCGAAGAGCTGGAGGTCGAGGCAGCGCTGGAATCCGGAGTTCTCGCCGCGGATGCGGATCGTGACCTTGCTGTATCCTTCGTTTTTCACTTTGCAGGAGACTTTCACGTGCGTGCCTGCCACGTCGCGGATCCATGTGCCGATCCCGTCCGCGCCGGGAGCCGTCGAAATTTCCTGGACCGAGGGAAGGGCGGTTGCCGGATCAAGGTTTTCAATACGCAGCGAGGCCGGTGCGGAGGCGTAAACTTCGGTGTCGCGGTGGGGATTGATGCGGATGGGATCCCAGCGGCGGGCTTCCCAGCCGAGCGGACGGTCTTCGCCCATCGTCATGTCGCCGTTTTCGACGGTGACCCAGCGCTTGTCGTATTCCGCCATCTTCTTTTCGATTTCGGCGAGGAGCGGCGCGAACTTCTTCGCGGTTTCGGGTTCGCGCATCTTCAGGTAGGCGTCGAGATAACGGCAGCCGAAGGTGTTGACGGAGTAGCCGGAGATGTGGAGTTCATCGCCGCGGTGCATCAGGCCCTGAGAGCTGATGAGCTTGCAGTTTTCGATCCTGGACTCGACGTCCTGGAGCATCCGGTTGAAGCCGTCGGTCCAGTTCACGTAGCGGCCGAGTTCGCCCACGAAGAGCGGCAGGTCGGCGACCCCGATGTCCGTGCGGACGTCGGTCACGAGCTTGTTCAGTTCGTTGATGTAATTGCGGTTGCCGGTGTCGGATTCGCCCTGGTGCCAGAGCATGGCCTTCACTTCGCCCTGTTCCTGCGCGAATTTGATCTTCTTGATGAGGTTGTCATAGTTCGGCGCGCGGTCGGTGTTGTCGCGACCGCCCTTGCTCAGTTCACGCATGCTGCGTCCGCCGCGGGCCGCGTGGATCACGCCGACCGTCACGTCCGGGTGCAGTTTCGCATAGTGCAGCGCGAAGGATTCGCCCGGGCCGTAGCCGCGTCCGTACGGAGCGACGTTCTTCACCCACTCCATCTTGTCGTTCAGCTCGATCACCTGCGTCGTGCCGGTCAGGTATTCCGGCAGGACGGGGTATCCCGCGCCTTCCATGTTGGACTGACCGGTCAGCAGGAAGATGTGGAATTTCTGCTTGTCGGCGGGGATTTTGACGACGTTCGGATCGAACTGCGATTCCGCGGTCGTCTGTGCGCAGGCGGTCGTGGCGGCCGCCGCGAGGAACGGCATAAGGCCCTTCATCATACGGAAGAACTTCATGTTGTTGTCTCCTGTTTGGGTTGATCTGGTATTATGGGTTGATGGTTTTTTGTGTCTGTTCTTCTGCTCAAAACTGAGGGTAGGAAAACTTGGTGTTCCTACTCAAACAAATAATATATCACCTCACGGAAAAAATAGAATGTATCTTTTGTTAAATTTTGTGTAGTATTTATGCGTGTGTGAAAAGGTTCGGCGATTGAGAATGGTGTAAAAAAAAGAATTGTTAAGAATAATAAGAAGTTTGATTTAGAGGTTATAAGAATAATTTTATAAGTCTTATAAGACCTATAAGTCTTATTGCTTTTTTTGCTTTGTGTTGGATATGTGATTTGTAAAGATGAGAGGAAGAAGAAATGAAGGTGAATGTCTCTCGGATATTGCTCGTGGCGACACAAGGATTTTTCTCCGAAAATGAGAAAACACTTCGGGAAATAAGATAAGAAAGAAAGCAAAAAAAGATAAAACTTTATTTGGTTGTCCGGTTATAAAAATGTTTCAACTCTTCTGATGACTCAAAAGTCTGTTGCGACGATGCGGTGGGACATGTGCTTTTTGTTGACGACGGAAAGAGCGGATACGGTTTCATGAGTTCCTTTGCCGAACTGCCGGGATACGAAAAAAATAACTTATTCTTTTATCGTTTTGCCGGTTTCCCCGATGGCCGGAACAAATACCGGAAGGCATCAAACTTTTTAGCTTTTATGTCAATAATCTGCACTATTCTCAAAAACGACATGTTTTCTAACAAAAAATACATTTGAAAAAACAACCCACTAGTGTATAATATACGCGGGAATAATATAATAAATTCGCCTGTGAGCGGGCACAACGCGTGAAATGAGCTCAAAAAACGAAACAGACTTACGAGACTGAAAACGAACCGAAACGAGCAGGAACGAACAGAAGAGAACAAAACGAACAGGAATGAACTGGACAGGCTGAAGAGAACGAACGAGTTGAACTGAACTGAACACAAAACGAAACGAGATACAGACCATGAACCAGACGAACAAACGAACGGAACAGGAGGCGGGCGCCGGGTGGTAAACCGGAAAAACGGACGGCGGAAAACCGGTCGTCCGAACTGAACCTGAACTCGGCATGGAGCCGAGCGGGCAGGGGCGGAACGGACGGAGAGAAGCCGGACGGTTTGGACGAAAGCCGCACAGGCGGCGCCTGAACGCAAGCTCAGGCCGAACATGATTTTCACTGACTTGAACCCGATCGAAGAGCCGCGCAGGCGGTTCGGAGAAGCAGACCCGGGAGACGATCCCCGGGGCTGAAGAAGCAACCGGAACAACCGCGGGAAACCGCAGGAGACAGACGATGACGACGAGTTGGAAACGGATGGAAACGGCGAACGGCGCCGGGGCGGATGCCCTGGTTGCCGCGATGTGCGTTTTCTCTTTACCCGGACGCCGTCCCGCCGTCCGGCCGCTTCGCTGGAAACAGGACGCCGTGTGCAGAGATGCTTCGGCGGACGCAGACCTCCGTAAGCCGGAGCCGGGCACAGACGGCGACCTTGCGGATTCCACGGGGGCAAGCTTAACCAGAACGATTTTTTACACATCCCGCATTCAATCTCAACCACAAACCCGAAAGGAAACCCACAACACAACCCAGAAAGAGAAAGGCAAACAAACTCAAAAACAAGTAACAATTTCGCAAGAAACCGAAACCCTAGCTTAACAACCAAGGAGAAAAAGCTATGGCAAAAGCACTAGGCAATGTCTACATTGACCCCGCCTATACTTCCCAGGAGGCGATCGACGCTCTGGGCGGTACTAGTTCCATTACGGGGGAAGCGCTGAAGTTCGGGTCTACGATTGCAGACCTGGAAGCCGGCGCAAACGCGTTCGCTCCGAACGGCATGAAGAAATGGCTCATCATCGGTGGCCAGACTGTTTATGCCGCAGACGGATCGACCATGTATGTCTCGAATTACAACGTCGACGGTGACAGCTTCTACAGCGACGGCACCTACGGCCTGTACTTCAAGGGATCTTCCGCCAACTACATTTACGGCCTCAAGAAGAGCGCCGGCACGTATGACCTCGAAAACGGCATCAACATCATCCTCGAGGATTCTCTGGTCCGCAACACGCTCGCTCCGGCGTCCCTTCTCAAGGGCATCACCGTCATCGGCAATGTCAACGTCAATGTCAGCGGTTCCACGATCGCCTCCATGATCATCGGCGGCGGCACCACTTATCGTGAATACGGCACGATCAACGGCGACATCAACTTCATCGTCGCGAATACCGCTGTCACCAACGGCGACTTCCACATCCACAGCGGCAAGCTCTCCAACAGCGATCATGCTGACGAGCTCTCCGTCGTGACCGGCGTCGTTTCCAATGTGACCGTGAGCGGGTCTATCCGCAATCTCCAGACCGACAGCGGTCAGGACAACCGCACCATGGGCGCCAAGTTCGACGTCACGGTCTCCGGATCCAGCGTCAACGGCGACATCAGCATCGGCTGGTTCAACAACCCGACTGAATGGACCGGTTCCTACGTCCTCACCGTCGCGGGTTCGACCGCTGCCAGCATCCAGGGCAACGCCAGCACCGCAGCGGAAGCCGACACGCTTCCGGAAGTCGAAAAGTTCGACCTCGTTCTCGGCGGCTCCGAAGACAAGACCGTCACCGGCCAGATCCGCCGCTTCAAGACGATCACGATCGACGCGGGCGCGAAAGTCCAGGCCGCCAGCATCACGGGCGCCGCGCTTGTGAATCTGGCCCAGGGCGCCGAAGTCTCCGTCGGCCAGATCAGCGGCATCACCACGCTGGCCATCACCGGTGAATACACCGCCGTGAGCAACACGCTCATCAGCGGACTCGAGAGCTTCTCCGTCGGCAACATCTCCGAGGTCACTCTGAACGGCGAGAAGATCGAATACGGCTTCATGCCCGGACAGTACTCCTTCATGGGCGACAAGCTGGTCCTGCACGAAGGCAAAACCGTCCTCGTGAACGGCTCCTACAAGGACGGCGCGAAAGTCGTCTATAAAGATAATGAATATACTGGTTATTCTTCTGTCGCGAGCGCGCAGGCCTCTGTTTCCGCCGACCAGTATATCCTCACCCTCGTTCCGACGGATGAAAGCTCCTCTGTCGACGCCGACATCGTTACCAAGAGCTACGGCATCGTCGTCCAGGGTACCGACCAGGCGATCGACATGCAGGGCCACAACCTCGTGATCGGCGAAGCCGGCGTTCAGAGCGCGGGCGCGACGGTCATCATCGACGGCCTCAGCAGCGTCGGCACGATCAGCTTCGGCGATCTCGACTCCGTGTACGTCTCCGCCAACAAGGTCGAAGCCGATACGCTCGATCTCCGCAATGCGAACATCGACGGCGCGGATATCACCTTCAGCACTCTCGCCGTGGAAGAGATCTATCTTCCCACGACCAATTCGATCGAAGGCGTCCTGAACCTCAACTCCGCCGAGATCGGAACCATCTACGGTTCGAAGGAAAGCGACGACAAGCTCGAGCTGAACCTCGGCAACGGCGTTTCCGTCGGTACCGTCTATGCCGAAGGCAAGAGCGTCAAAGTCGGCGGCGCGGCCGTTGACTATTTCTATGCCGGCCTCAAGGACGGCGGCGACGTCGCCTCTCTCGATTTCGAAGCGACTGAATCTGCCAAGATCTCGAGCCTCGTCCTCGGCGGCGTGTCCGCCACGACGATCGGCTCCCTGAAAGCCAAGCTCGGCGGCTCCGGTCTCGGTTCCGTTTCCGTCGGCGGCGACAGCGACACGATCACCGGCGACGCCAAGGTCGAACTGACCGGCCCGCAGGGCGTTGCTCCGGCCTCCGAAAACTTCCGCGGCATCACCTACGGCGCGGAAATCGCCAATGAACTTGACGGCAACGCCGACAACGTCGAAGGCACCGCCAGCCTCGACATCACCGGCCATGCCAAAGTCGGTTCCATCGATGGATTTGATGTGATCAATGTTACGGGCGGTACCCTTAACGTTGGCCAGGACATCGATGGCGAAGCGATCATCACCAACCGTCGCACCATCAGCGCTGGCGGCAGCATCGAAGCCGGCAGCATCGAGAACACCGGTGTCATCGGCACCAAGGGTTCCGTTACCGTTGCCAATTCTGTTACGAACTCCGGCGAATTCCGTGTGGACACCCTCACGGTCGGCGGCACGCTCGACAACAGCAACACGATCTACGTCAACGGCTCCATTTCCGTCGGCGGCATCTTCACGAACTCCGGCGTTATTTACAGCGGAAGCGCTGAAGGCAGCTCCTTCCTCCTGAATGACAAGGATCTCAACAACACCGGCACGATCTACGCGGCCTCCCTCGAGGGCGCGAAGAACATCTCGACCTCCTCGCTGTTCGTTTCCGGCGGCGCGGCCATGGATGGCACCCTCACCGTCAACGCCAACTCCAGAGTTGCGTTCCAGGAAGGTCTGGAAGGCTACGGCAACGTCACGATCGACGCCACCTCCACTCTGACTGTCGGCGGTGACTCCTTCGACGGCGACGGCAAGACCCTCACCATCAACGTCGGCGACCTGATCGGCTACAACGAAGTCGTCAGAGCCAACGGCGGTCTGAACAACAGCTGGACGATCAAGCTCGCGGGCGCGCACGCTGGTGATTATGCGTATACCGCGACCGAGACCTCCATCATCGTCTACTCGACCGATGTGGTCTATGTCAACTCCGCCTTCAGTGCCGATGCTGACAATATGATCGAAGGCAACAAGCTCCTCTACGGCAAGAACGCGTTCGCAAGCGTCGAGGAAGCCGTTGCTGCTGCCAAGTCCGGCGCGAAGATCGTCATCGTCGACGACAAGTCCGGCATGGCCGTCAACGCCGCCGGTTTCGATGTCATTATCGACGGCTCCGTCGTCGGCGACATCACGGCGAATACCATCGAGGTCACCAGCGACAGCAAGGCCAACAGCATCGTTTCCGCCTCCAAGCTCACGGTCGAAGCGGGCGCGGTCCTGTCCATCGCTGAAACGATCCCCGCCAACCTCCCGATCGCCATCGACGCTTCCGAAGGCAACGTCGGTTCCCGTCTGGTCCTCGACGTCGACAGCACGAAGGTCTCGCTCACCGATGCTCAGGTCTCGATCGTCGGCGGCAAGCCGGCCTATGAGGCCCGTATCCTCAGCGGCGACTCCGCGCACGCGGGCGACCTTTATCTTATTTCTACTGACGTCGTCTACTTCGCTCCCAACAAGTACGAAGAAATCCTCGCCCAGGGCGATCAGATCTTCCAGAAGGATGAGAATGGCGATCTCGTTCTCGATCCTGAGACCAACCAGCCCATCCCGGTCCTCGACGCGAACGGCAATCCCACCTATGAAGTCGTTCACACCGGCACCTACGCTCCCACCTTCGTCGACGGCGACTTCGACAAGGCGACCGGCGATGCCCTGTTCAACAACGTCAACATCTTCCAGGTGAAGGACGATGCGGTTGCGGTCGCGACCGGCGTTACCGGCGTGCTCGTCATCGTCGATCACATGCTCGAAAACCATTTCAAGGTCGCCGGCGTCACCACGGCGTTCGAGAGCGACATGGATGGCGTTGGCGATGTCAACCGCAGCCTCTACGGCGGCGTCCCGTCGGATCAGTCCTACAATGGCGAAGGCGACCTCACCGTCATGGTCCTCGGTACGACCATGAGAGGCAACCTCTATGCCATCGCCAAGAAGGCCACGATCAAGGAGGGTGACACCTACACCCTCGTTATGACGGATACGGTGCAGAACCAGAACGGCAGCCATGGAACGTATTTCGTCGGCAGAGACGACGGCAGCCAGGTTGACGGCGACGTGTTCATCAACGTCAGCAACAGCACGTTCACCGGCCAGGCCACGACCACGGTCGGCGGCAACAGCACGGTCGGCGGCGACATCACCTACGATATCTCCGGCAGCACGTTCGCGGCTGGCCTCTCTCTCGTCACGAACAACATGAACGCCAAGGTCACCGGCAACATCGAAGCCGAGATCTCCGGCTCCAGCATCGCCGGTTTCTATGTCGGTTACGGCACGTTCGGCACCGACGAGACCGCTCCGATCGACATCGACGTCAAGGTCACCAATTCCAGGATCAGCGATTTCCGAGCCTTCCGCCTTAGCGAAGACGCCAACATCCGTCCGACCCTCAACGCCAACCTCAACGTCGAGATCTACGACTCGTCCGTGAGCGGCGCCTTCTACGCGCTGTACACCGGCGACTGGGACGGCGGCTCCGGCGTCAGACTGCGCTACACGGCGTACAACTCCGGCAGCATCACCGTGACCTTCGGCGGCGTCTCCGGCCTCGACCAGGTCCACGGCGGCGACTCCCTGACTCACAGCCGCAACGCTCTGCAGAACTTCAACGTTCCGTCCGTCCTGCACATCGTGAAGGGCGAAAAGGGCGCCAGAACGACCGCCAACTGGGTCATGGAATGGGAAACCATCATCGTCGACGCGGACGCCGAATTCTATGTCAACAACGACATCCAGTGGCTGTCCGGCGACGTGACCGACCGTATCGTGAACGCGGGCCAGGTTTCCCTGTTCAAGATCAACATGGCCGGCTATGAAGGCGGCACCCGCCGCGTCGTCCGCGCGAACAACATCCGCGTCCAAGACGATCAGTCCAACATCGAGATGATCGGCAACGAAGACATCAACGATCGTTACGAGCTCGTTTACGTCGGCAGCGGCTCCGCCCTGCAGCAGATCGGCGTGTACGACAAGGCCAGCGACATCTACCTGAACAGCACCTACACCTCCGGCGTCCACGGCACCTTCGCGGGCGATCAGGTCCTCTACTTCGGCTACAACGCCCTGGCAGACGCGGCCGACGCCGAATCCCTCATCTCCGAGTGGGGCAACGGCCTGGTCATCACCGGCGGTACCTTCGGTGATATCGACTTCGCCGACGTTCTGACCGTCCAGGCCGCCACTGTGGAATCCCTGACCGGTTCCGGCAGCGACGACGACGTGACCATCACGATCGATGCCAGAGCCTCCATCGGCACCCTCGTCGCGGCTGAAAGCGCTGTCGCAGGCGACCTGACCGTCACCGTCAACGGCGCGCTCGCAAGCGGCGCCGACATCGACGGTTCCAAGGACAAAGTCACCGGCAAGGCCGCTCTCGACATCAAGGCGACGACCGATCTCGGCGATGTCACCAACTTCGACGAAGTCACGGTGGCCAAAGGCGCGGAAGTTGTGTTCAGCACTCTGACCAACGCTTCCCTGAGTGTCTTCGCAGAGAACACCATCTTTGCGGATTCCATCACGCTCGGCGACAGTGTCATCACGATCGACGTCACCAACTATGACGGCGGTCCGCGTACCCTCATCACTACCGAGAACGGCATCACCGACTTTGCTGCCTCCAAGGTCAAGCTCGTCGCGGCCACCGGCTCGACCGTGTCCCCCGACGACTTCTCCGTCAACTACAGCGACGGCGCTCTGTCCCTCATCACCAAGAAGCCGACCGACATCTACCTGAACAGCACGTACTCGACCGCTACGACCGGTACGTCCTATGACGGCGTCTATCTCCAGTACGGCTTCAACGCGTTCAACACGATCGCCGAAGCGGTCGCCGCAGTCGGCGAAGGCTACAGCGTCATCATGACCGGCGGCGAGTTCACCGACACCGTCACGCTCGACGGCGTCCCGTTCATCCTGAAGGAAGGCACCCTCGGCATGGTCAAGGGCGGCTCCCTCACGGTTGAAGGCAGCGCCACCGTGACCGACGGTATCGAAGACATCTCCGCTCTCACGGTCGACGCCGGCGGAACCCTCGTCGCGGATCACATCGACCTGCTCGACGGCTCCTCGATCACTGTCACGGCCAACAGCTTCAAGACGGAAGAAGGCAACCTGCACAAGGTCATCGACACGGTCACCGGTATCTCCGGCACGACCACGTTCAACGGCCAGGGCGTCTACGTGTTCTACCAGAACAACGACCTGTACGTCCTCGACAAGAGCCGCATCTATGTCGATCCGACCTACACGGCTGCCATCACCGGCACCACCGCGTTCACCGGCGACACCCTGATCTTCGGCGTCAACGCGTTCGCGGTCCCGTCCAACACGAACTTCTCTGAAGCCACCGAGGTCAACAATGCCCTCGTCGCCGGCGGCACGATCTTCGTTCTGAACTGGGGTACCCGCGGCACGCAGGCCGGCGACCTCCGCGTCATGAAGGACGTCAGCATCTACACGCAGGGCCCGACCAACTACTCCATCGTCTTCGGCAACAACGGCGGCGACGGACACGTGGTCAACGATGATATCCACATCACCATCAGCAACACCGGCACGCCGCAGGGCAACACCCGTATCATCCACAGCGGCAACGACAACGCCCCCTGGACCTTCAACGGCAACGTCTACATCACGTTCAACGGCACCGGCAACCTCAATACGAACGCGAACTTCGGTATTGTGGCCCGCTCCAGGTTCAACGGCGACATCGTCCAGATCAACATGGACGGTTCCAACGGCATGAACAACGATGCCGACTACTGGATCTTCCGCAATATCGTGGGCGGCGCCTTCGACAACGTCGGACTGGTCGAAGTCAACATCACCGGCGTGACGACCCCGAACTCCAAGTGGGCCGGCATCTTCGACGGCGATCCGACCATCTCCGCCAAGAAGGTCGTCCTGAATATGACGGACTGCGTGTACCGCGGCGGCAACTGGTCCTACAGTATGGTCACCAACGGCGCCAACTCCAGAGCCACGAACTACGACGTGCACATCAGCGGCACCACGATCGAAGGTCTCCTCTCCGGTCTGCGCAGACGCGACCAGAACGTCCCGGGCACTGGTTCCGAGTACTCCGGCACGAGAACGCTGTACGTCGACGGCAACAAGATCAGCCGTGTCCAGCAGGCTCAGATGTTCAACCACATCGTGATCGACGCCAACGCCCAGCTGATCGTCAACAACGCCAACAATCCGAGACTCGGCGCTGTCCAGTTCCTGGCCTCCAGAACCGCCGGAACCTCCGGATTCGACGACAAGGATAGCATCATCATCAACGTCAGCACCTATGAAGGCGCCGACAAGATGCTCATTCAGGCTCCGAGCTTCTCCTATGGCCAGAACGCGAGTGCCAGCCTCGACGACGTCGACGTCATCATCGAAGGCGACACCGAAGGCAAGTTCATTGCCGGCTGGGGCCTGACCAAGGGCGTGTACATGATCACCAAGAACGGCGATGTGCTCTTCAACTCCGCCTACACGGCTGATGACAACGGTACCGCTGTCGGCGACACCTTCGTCCACATGAGCGATGTTGCTCCCGAAGAGTCCAACGCGTTCAACACCTTCGATGCCGCAAAGGCTGCGTTCGACGCTCATGAAGCCGCCAATCCGGGCCGCACGCTATTCGTGACCGGCAACGGCGATCAGGCGTTCTATGCGGACGGCTATGCCGTGACCATCTCCGGCGGCACCTATGAGAACAGCGTGTTCGGCAACGACGATGAAAACACCACCGTCGCTTCCGTCAACATGAAGATCACCGGCGGCCAGTTCTTCGAAGTCGCGGCTTCCGACGACAACGGCACCGTTACCGGCGACGCGGTCATCGAACTCGCCGGCGGCAAGTTCGGTATCCCGGCAGTCTACTCGACCCCGGATGATCCGGAAGAAGAACCCGAGATCGTCGAAGACGAAGTCCCGGCCAAGATCAGCGGCAGCAACGAAAACGTGAACGGCGTCAGCACCCTCGTCGTCAGCGCCGACCTCACGATCAACGGTGAAGTCGATGACTTCGACGCGGCGATCGTGAAGGCCAACCTGACCGTCACGGGCGACTTCGAAGCCGATACCATCACGATCGACGCCAGCAAGACCCTGAAGGTCGGTGAAGACCTCGAAGCCACGACCATCGTGATCGACGCGACCGAGTACGTCGGACCTTCCAAGGTCATCGCGGTTTCCGAATCCTTCGAAGAACTCGCTGGCCAGCCGGCCGTCACCATCCTCGGCGACGCCGAAACCTACGACTACAAGTACGTCGAAGATACCCTGTACCTCGTGTCCAAGCACGCGGGCAACGTCTATCTGAACAGCACCTGGGATGAATCCATCTCCGGTACGATCTACAACGGCGAACTCCTCGTCTGGGGCGTCAACGCCATTGCCAGCATGGACGAAGCGGTCCTGAAGCTCACCGATGACTACACTCTGTTCGTCACCGGCGGCAACTTCAACGGCAACTACACGTTCGCCGGCAACGCCAAGATCGACATCCGCGACGACGGCGCCACCATCGGCGGCCTCGTTCTCGGCGATGGCTCCACCATCACGATCTCCGGCGTCACCAGCGGCTCTTCCTCCATCGGCAGCATCGCCGCCGTGGAAGGCTACACCACCGGCCTCAACATCAATGCCCTCAGCAAGACCGCGTTCGGAACGCTCAGCGATGTCCGTTCCTTCACGTTCAGCGCTGCCGAAGGCGTCACCGTTGACGGCATCACCTACCGTGAAAACGGCGGATACCTCAACGTCGACTTCAAGGGCTACACCGCCGGCGCGGGCAACGTCCTCCAGACCAAGGATGGAATCAACAACTTCATCCAGCTGGTCGAAGGCCAGACCTACAGCCGCACCACCGTTGGCGCCAACAACAACGACGCCATGCTGATGCCGTACTACGACGAAGCCAAGAAGGCCGTCGTGGCCGTGGAACGCGGCGAGTTCGCATTCCTCGAGGCCGATGCCAGCGCCGATGAAAACGGCGTTGTCGTCACCATCGACGGCAAGACCGCCACGAAGGTCTACGGTTACAACCTGTCCGAGTGGAACGTCAACGCCGGCCGTTACGCGATCTCCGGCGGCACGCTCTTCGCGGACGGCGGCGAAGAAACGCCCTTCTACTGGTTCTTCACGGCCGCACCCATCAATGTGAACGTCAACCACATCAGAACAGGCGGCTTCGTGGCCGGCTACAACGATGACAGCGCCGCGGACGAGAAGTACCGCGACGGCGATTTCACCGCGGTCATCAACGCCTCCACGATCACCTGGTTCGCCTCGATCGCCGGTCAGGGCAACAACACGACCCATCAGGAAATGGTCGTTGCCAAGTACGACGATACGGAAGAAGAGTGGAACGATGTCGCATGGAACATCACGATCTCCAACGGCACCCACGACACCAACGACTTCCGCGTCGCGCGCTATGCCAACCTCTCCGGCGGCACCGTGAACGTCACGATCTCCGACTACCTGCTCCGCGGCGACCTGAAGCTCTTCAACCGTGTCTTCAACGGCAAGGCTGAAGGCCACGACGGCGATGAGCTGAAGGAAGTCAACGTCACCTTGACGAACGTCCAGGAACCCGCTGCCAAGTGGATCCAGATCTGGGAACCGCAGGAAAGCAACAGCACCAAGATCAACGTGACGATCACCAACATGAACATGGCTGGTGACAACACGTCCACGATCGGTCTCTTCGGTGTTGACACCACCGGTAACTGGAACGGCGAAGCCGATGTCTACATCAGCGGCCTCACCAACACGAACGGCAACCTGAACGGCGGCCGCGGCCAGACCGGCGGCGGTCTCGACAACATCGACGGCGTCCGCAGACTCCACGTGCTCGGCACCGACAACAACATCGCCACCATCAGAGAGTTCACCACCATCGATGTCGCTGATGGCGCTCTCCTGAGAGCCAACAACATCTCCGTGTCCGACGGCGAAGGCTTCATCCTCCGCGGCGAAACCGGATACACGGGCGATGCCAAGGTGTACGTTGTGGCCGGCACCACGATCTCCGGCAACACCGAGGCCCAGTTCCTCGATGCCGAAGACAACGAGATCGAAGGCTACGCCGCAGTCGTTGGCAACACCACCGCGTTCGTCTACTACACCGAAGGCGATGTGTACTTCAACAACACGTACAGCGATGCGACCACCGGCACCTTCATCACCGACGTCGGCAAGACCGGCGACATCCAGAACATCCTGGTGTACGGCGACAACGCCGTCTCCGGCATGCAGGCGGCCTCGGCTGCCATGGATGCCCGTGAAGATTCCACGATCATCGTCCTCAGCGCTGCCAGCCAGAACTTCGAGACCCGCGGCTACCGCATCGTCTTCAACGGCGGCCGTGCCACCACCATCTGGGGCGGCTACAACGGCTCTGCTACCGATGTTCAGGAAACCGTGTCCTCTGCTGACATCACCGTCAACAGCGGCGCAACCGTGACGAACATCTACGCTGCGGGCGAACAGGCCATGGTCTCCGGCGACGTCAACATCACCATCGGCGACGGCGCCTCCATCGCCGGTATCATCGACGGTGCTTCGAACTTCGTGTCCGGCGACAGCTTCCTGACCTTCGCGGGCTCCGCGACCGTCAAGGGCAACGTCCTCGGCTTCAGCAAGGTCAGCATCGACGCTGATGAGATCGTCGCTGTCGGCGGCTCCGTCAGCGACGCCGTTATCGTGATCGACGCGACGGGCTTCAAGAACTCCTCCAAGATCGTCATGTCCTCCGAGGCCGGTTTCGATGATTCCGTCTCCGTCTCCGTGATCGGCGAAGGCTTCAGCTACGAGATCAGCGAAGACAAGAAGTCCCTGCTGGTCGTCTCCCCGTTCGTCGGCGATGCGTTCTTCAACACCGCCTGGACTCCGGAAGACGTTCAGGGCCTCTTCGTCGACGGCGTCGAACTCGTCTGGAACAAGAACGCCTTCAACACCCTGGCCGGTG
The DNA here is from genome assembly GCA_902778895.1 of uncultured bacterium. GTDB lineage: Bacteria > Verrucomicrobiota > Lentisphaeria > Victivallales > UBA1829 > UBA1732. The sequence continues at coordinate 251,754 of CACYZF010000008.1, read as the reverse complement.
CGGTCAGTGCGGTCGGCGCGGGCTACTCCGTCTTCATGGACGGCGGCGTCGACACCACCGCTGCTGATCTCGCGGGACACGACTTCGTGTCCGGCGGCACCGCTGCCAACGAAGTCGGCGCTCTCACCAGCGCGGGCGCGACCCTGACGGTCTCCAACGACCTGACGGCCGCCAGCCTCGCCGGATTCTCCGCCATCGACCTGACCGCGGGCAAGACCCTCACGGTCTCCGGCGGCATCGATCTGGCTGCCAACGCCGCGATCAACATCGACGTGACCGGTTACACGCAGACTGCGGACGACGTCGTCCTCATCGCCACCGGAACCGGCATCGCCAACATCGACACCGCGACCATCAGCGTGGTCGGCAAGAACGAAACTCCGTTCCTCGTCTACTACGATGCGGAAGACAAGAGCGTGCACATGAAGAACGTCGACAAGTTCTACGTTGACGTGGCTTACGGCACCGCTGGCGAGAACATCCAGCCCGGCCAGACCGACCCGACCACGGGCGAAGCGCTCGTCTTCGGCGTGAACGCGTTCTACTCCTTCGCCGATGCGTCCAGCAAGATGAAAGCCGGTCAGACGATCTACGTGTACAACATCGAAGGTGATGCCAATACGCAGAATAAGATGGCCAGCATGTACATTGCCAACAGCGTTGCGAACAATGTCAGCTGCGGTTTCACCAGCGGCGACCAGTCCTTCGTCGGCGATGTCTCCCTGACGATCGTGGACAGCACGTTCGCGACCGTTGACGGCGACTACCTGATGGGCAACGTGACCGACGGCGAACCCTGGAACCACCAGAACCGGATCTTCGGCAATGTCACGCTGAACGTGATCGGTTCGACGATGGGCGTTCCCAACACCAACGGCAACATGACCCGCGGCTACCACTACACGCAGGTCTACGGCACCGCTGAAAATCCGGCCCTCGTGACGATGACCTTCAAGGATACCGTCATCAGCAACGATATCCTCTTCATCGGCGACTCCCCGATCGGCAAGACCACGGAAATCGACGGCCAGACCTACACCGGCGCCGACCTGGTCATCAACCTTGAAAACGTTGATGTCCCGGCTGCCAAGTGGTGGAGAGTCCAGGACGGCGACCAGGAATCCAAGGGCACCATCTCCGTCAACATCAAGGGCAGCACCTTCGCTTCCCAGAGCGGCACGATGCGTCTTGCTCTCGACAACAACTGGGGTACCGGCTGGGGCGCGATTCCGCGCAGCAGCTCCGACTTCATCTTCACGGTTGAAGACTCGGTCATCAACGGCTACCTCATTGCCGGACGTCTCGACTACGGCCGCGATGATGCGGAACTGGCGAACACCTACACCGGCGCGAAGACCCTGAACGTCGTCGGCGATGTCAAGATCGCCAACACCCTCTGGTTCAAGGAAATCAACCTGACCGCTGATTCCAGCTTCACCGGTAACGAGCTCCGTTTGGCCACCGCCGGCTCGACGATCAACGTCGACATCACCGGCTACACCGGAAAGAGCAAGGTCCTCGTCAGCATGACCAGTGCGTTCCAGAACTTCGACAAGGCCGAAATCGTCGTGAAGAAGGACGAAGGCTCCAATGTCGACGTTCTCGCTTCCGACCGCGCCATCGTCATCAAGGGCGAAGTCAAGGACGTCTACGCGAACAGCACGTACACGGCTGCCGTCACCGGTACCGTCTACGAGCCGACCGGCGAGCTCCTGCTCTTCACCGCCAACGCCTTCGACAAGATGGCGGATGCCCTCACGGCCGTGGCCGCCGACGGTACGATCTACGTCACCGGCGGTGCCCTCGAAGTTGCGACTGCTCTGCCGTCCAACAACCTCACGATCGATGCCGGCGCGGCCCTGACCTACAAGGGCGGAGTCGCGATCACCATCACCGATACGTTCGTGAACGAAGGCACGCTGACGATGTCCACGGATGGATTCGATCTGTCCAGTGGCAAGACCGTCGCTCTCACCGCCGGCACCATCTCCGGCGCTGGCGTCTACAAGGTCATCGGCGATACCAGATACCTCCTCACCAAGGAAGAGAACACGCTCTACTTCGTCGAACGCAAGCTCGACGTGTTCGTGAACACTTCCTGGAGCACTCTGGAAGCCGGTACTGTGGTTGAGCTGATCGGCGGCGGCACCGCCACCCTCGGCATCGACGCGTTCGCTTCCGGCGACGCTGCTCTGGCGAACGTCTTCGGCGGCGGCTCGATCACGATCGAAGCCGGCGATGTTGCCTTCAGCAACAAGGTGACCTGCACGGTCAACGCTCTCACGGGCGTCAACGTCAGCACCACGATCATCGACGATCAGGGTGTCCTGACGGTCAGCGAAGGCGCATCCGCCGCCAACATGACCGTCCGCAAGGGCGGCACCCTGACGGTCGACGCTGGCGCGCTCCTGACCGGCACGCTCGCTCTCGGCAACGGATCCACCGCCACCGTCAACGGCACGTTCGACTTCAACCTGGCCGGTATCGCGGCCGGCAACGAAGCCCTCGTGAACAACATCGCGGGTATCGGCGGCACGCCGACCTACACGATCACGATTGATGCGGCTCAGGCCGACGGTACCTACACGCTCGCCGGCGGCGCTGCTGCGTTCGCCATGAGCGATATTGTCGTGAAGACCTCCTCCGCCGAAATCGGCACCCTGACGACCCTCGGCAAGACCGAAAACTTCGGCGGCATCCTCTACACGCTGGATGTCACGGAAGGCAATCTGACCCTGACGAGAGAAGTCTACATCGCCCCGATCGAAGTCACCTACGTGAACAGCGAATGGGCTACCCTCCCGGCCGACTCGATCGTTACGATCGCCGGCGGCACCGCCAAGATCGGTTACGACGCGTTCGCGACCGGCGACGATGCCATCGCGGCAGTCGTCGACTACGGCAAGGTCGAAGTCCTCGGCGGCACGGTCTCCTTCACCGGCGACATTGCCAAGACCGTTCTGATCAACACCAACGCCACGCTCGTCGGCAGCGCCACGTTCGCGACCGCCATCACCGTTGACGGCACCATCGCGTTCGATACTGCCATCGCGACGGCTGAAGCGGCCCAGTTCGGCGGCTTCTCCTTCGTCTCCGGCGATGCGAAGTACACGCTGACCGATGCTGCTGCGGCTACGGGCACCTACCTGCTCGCCTCCGACGCCGCCTCGTTCTCCGGCGATGTCACCTTCGGCAGCTACACGCTGAAGGTCGGCGAAACGGTCACGGTTGACGAAGCCCTCGACTACACGCTCAGCATCACCGCTGGCAACGAGCTCGCTCTGACGATCTCCACGTATGTCCCGCCGACTCCGCCGACTCCGACCGAGAAGCCCGCGAAGAGCGACATCAACGGCAACGGCATCTCCGACGTGATGTTCCAGCTCATCGAAGGCGACTATGCCTTCGGTCAGATCGGTTTCTGGCTGGACGGCACGAACGAGTGGCAGAGCCAGATGGCCGTGCACCCGATGGACACCTGGAATGTCCTCGGCGCGTACGATATGAACGCCAACGGCAAGGCCGATACCGTTCTCGTCGGCAACATCGTCCTGCCGGTCGGCGACATCGATCTCCCGATGTACGCGATCGGTTACTACACCGACTCCGTCGACCTCGATGCCAACTGGCAGAACATCAGCTACCTCGGCAACCCGGGCCTCAGCGTCTGGGAAAACCAGGTCGGCAACCTGACCGGTGAACAGGGCATGAACTCCATCGTCTGGCACTCCAAAGATCTGGGCGTCCTCGGCGTCTGGACCGACGGAACCGACAACTGGATCAGCCTCGGCATCGGCTACAAGGATGACTGGACGATGGTCGGCTGCGGCGACTTCAACGGCAACGGCAAGGACAGCGTCCTGATGTCCTTCATGGGTGCCGCCTACTACACCATCGACATCAACGAAGCTGGCGACGACGGCGTGGCGACTCTGCTCACCACCTCCGACGCCAACTGGACCGTCCGTGCCATCGGCGACTTCTCCGGCGACGGCAAGGACGACATCATCGCCTACAACGGCGCGGCCAACCTGGTTGCAATGTGGGGCGATGGCGATGCCGTGGGTCAGTGGAAGCTGCTCGGCATGCTCGACAGTGACTGGTTCATCGTCGGCGCCGGCGATTACAACAACGACAAGAAGGACGACCTCCTTGTCCGTCAGTATTCGACCGGTATGCTCGGCTACTACAGCACTGGCGACTTCGATCAGTGGGTCGAACTCGGCCGCGGCGTCAGCACGGATTGGAACGTCATTGCATAAGTTATGCGTGACACATTCAGTCCTGTCCGCTGAACCCGGACGGTTCAACTGAACCAAGCGGCCCCTGCACCTGGAAACGGGTGCAGGGGCTTTTTCTGTGCCTGCGCGGGAGGATAAGTCCTTCATTTAGGACATGCTCCGCTTTACATCGGCACCATCTTCTTTGTTGAAATGTCGTTCAACCCGGCGAAAACGGTTGAGAATCTGCGCGGGATTATATGGGGAAATGGGATTCCCCGACAGAAAAGGGCAGGGGAAAGAGGTAAGACGTTTGTTTTAGAACGCGCGGGGGCTGTTTCAGGGCAGGGGAACAGGTAAAACGGATCGGTGTGGGGGCAAGGCGATTTGCGTCTCAGAATATGCCCTGAGTTCATTTTATCGCCGGATCCCGCGATATGTCCTCCCTACGTCCTGGCGGAGGATGGCGCTACTTCAGTACACTATGTGTGTGGCGCAACTCGCGGTAAAAGAAAATAGGCGAGCGCAAGCGAGCATTCCGAATGTGTGGCGCGGCTCGCGGTAAAAGAAAAATGTCGAGCGCAACTGAGCTTTCCGAGGCGGCGGAGCCGCCCCCCGGACGCGGAGCGTCCTAATGATAATACTTGCCGCTTTGCTGGGGGCGCTGCGCGCCTTGGCGTTGTTTCTCTCGTGACCGCGAGACGCGCACAAGGGCAAGCCCTTGACTGCGGCAGTGCGCTCAGCTTCGTTTGCGCACACTGCAAGCAGTGATGATATAGTGCCCGGCTACGCTCGGGCACGAGACAGATTCTCTTCCTCATTTCCAGTCAAAAATGTTTGAGCCGCCCGGAGCGATCCGGACGGCTCTTTTCGTGTTTGGGAAGGGCAGGGGAACAGTCCCGTGCGTGAGCATAGCCACGCACTACTTCAGTGGAGGCGCAGCCTCCCCCCAAACGGGTACGCCCTTGTCGGTCAGGCCGGTGAAGAAAACGGTCTGGCATTTGCGGTCCTGGTCCCAGCCGTAGGCGCAAATGCCGTCCGCCTTCACGCCGCCGGGGAGTTCGACCAGCATGGAAACACCGTTCTCGAGGAATATCTGTTCGAACCCTTTGCTGTCTTTCGTGACGCCGTCCCCGATTTCCATATCCGAATTCCAGTAACCGATCTTCCACTTGCCGCCGCCCTCGATGGTCCCGTCTTTTTTGAGGGTATAGACGGTCGATTCGTCGATGCGCCGGAATGTGGTGTCGTCCGTGACGCTGAAGACGATGAAATCCCACTGTGCAGACTCGCCGGAATTCAGGATGCTGTCTACCGTGACGAGATTGCTTTCTTTCTCGTTGTCGCTTGCAAATTCTGTGAAAAGCAGGTCCTCGCCGCCATATATGCATGGCGAGAGCAGCGGCCAGCCGTCCTCCGACCAGAAGACCCGGCGCAGGCCGACGAACGACGCGCCGTTGGCGCGGTCCTTGCTGTTGCTGCCGAACATCAGTTCCTTGTCGGCGGTGTAGAAAAGCGTGGTGTGTCCGGTCCCGACCCAGCCCGCCCCGGTCGATTTCCAGCGGTACGGCCCGACGAGCTTGGTCCCGTTCACGTCCCCGGGGCCCTGTTTCTCCTGATCGTAGACCAGCGGTTTGCCGTTGTAGTCCAGATACGGCCCCTCGATATCTTTCGAACGTCCGACGCGCACATGGTAGGTCAGGGCGAGGCGGTCGTAGGAGACGAAGAGGTAATAATACTTCGTCTCGGGATTATAGACGATGCTCGCGCCTTCGATGCCGTAGGCGGTGAAACGCTGTCCGTCGACGCTCACGGTCGGCTTGCCCTCGAATCCGTCCTGTTCGTAGACTTTCTCATAGCCTCGGCAGGCGATGGTCGTGCCGTGCGTGCCGGGATGAAGGAGCTTCGACGGGTCCTTCGGGTCCAGCTGCACGAGGGCGATGCCGCCGAAGAACGAACCGTAGATCATCCACAGTTTGCCGTCGGCGTCCCTGAAGACCGTCGGGTCGATGGCGTTGTACTTCTTTCCGTCGCCGGTGCGCGTGTGGATCAGCTGGCCGCAGTCCTCCCACCCCTTGTCCAGCGTCTTGCTCTTCGCGCAGCCGATGAACGAATTGCGCGTGCCGTAGGCGGAGCAGGAATAGTACAGATAATAGGTCTGGTCCGGTTCATTGAAGTAGATGCACGGGGCCCAGAACGGCTGGCCGCCGCCGAGACGGTAGTTGTTCGCGCCGGGCTTGCGTTCGGTCAGGAACCCGTATTCGCCTTTGTCGTCGATGGTCACGGCGTTGAAGTCGTAGCTCCAGCCGCGCGGCCCCGCGTTCAGGATCTTCGGCGCGTTCGCCTGCGTGAAGACCTTCCCGACGTCCTTCCAGTTCACGAGGTCCTCGGATTGCCAGATCGTGATGCCCGGTCCGCGGACGTCCGTGCCGACCGCGAAATAGTGCTGTTTTCCATCGGAGCCGAGGCCGTAGATCATTTCCTCGTCGTGCGAGGGCCCGAGCATTCCAGCGGTGCGCGGGCCGTCTTTGTTCACTTTGAACTCAATGACGGGTTCCGCGGCGAAGAGTGCGGAAACGAGCGTGGCGGCGAGGACCGCGGCGGCGAAGATGCAGGTCGATTTGTGTTTCATATTCATTCCTCCGAGATTGTTTCGAGGTCAATTATTCGAGGTGGAAACGTTTTTATCTCCGGCGGCAGGCGGGATGCGCTGTCCCCAAACAGTGATTCCCTTGTCGGTCATCCCGGAGAAGAACACCGTCTGGCATTTCCGGTCCTGGTCCCAGCCGTAGGCGCAGACGCCGTCCGCCTTCACGCCGCCGGGGAGCTCGACCAGCATGGAAACGCCGTTCAAATATGTTTGCTGACCCCATCCTCTGCCATCATTTGTTCTGCCGTCCAAAAACATCATGTCCGAATTCCATGTGCCGATCCGCCACTTGCCGCCGCCCTCGATGGTCCCGTCCGCCTTGAGCGTGTAGACTGTAGATTCGTCGACGCGTCGGTTCGAGCGGTCCTGCGACTGGCTGAAGACGATGAAATCCCACTGCGCAGCCTCGCCGGAGTTCAGGATGCCGTCTTTTCTGACGGCCGTGTTGTACGGGATCAGTTCGCCATCGACATATTTCGAGCCGCTTCCGATGTCCATGTCTTCGCCCGCGTACAGGCAGGGCGAAAGCAGGGGCCAGCCGTCCTTCGACCAGAAGACCCGGCGCAGTCCGAGATACGAGCCGCGCACTCCCTCCCACTTGCTGTTGCTTCCGAACATGACATGTTCCCACTCCTTCGTCTGCACCTCGAAGACCGTGGTGTGCCCGGTCCCCGCCCAGCCGGTCCCGGTGGATTTCCAGCGGTACGGTCCGATGATCTTGGTGCCGTACACGGTGTCCTCGCCGAGCTTCCGCTGGTCGTAGATCAGCGGCTTGCCGTTGTAGTCCAGATACGGCCCCTCGATGTTTTTCGAGCGCCCGACGCGGCAGTTGTAGCTCCACTCCAGATTGTCGTGCGAGACGAACAGGTAATAATAGCCGTCGAAAAGATACCTGTGATACAGGATGCTGGCGCCCTCGATGCCCTGGCCCGCGGTCGGATCGTTCTTCGGCGCGGCCTTCGCCTTCTCCAGCGTACTGAGGTCGAAGACGGTGTCCGTGGTGCGCGAGGCGACGGTCTTGCCGTGCGTGCCGGGGTGAAGCAGTTTCGAGGGATCCTTCGGGTCGAGCTCGACGAGGGCGATGCCGCCGAAGTACGAGCCGTAGACCATCCATGTGTGGAAGTCGTTGTGAATGACCGCCGGGTCGATCGCGTTGAACCGCTTGCCGTCGCCGACGCGCGTGTGGATGAGTTGTCCGCAGTCCTCCCAGCCTTTGTCGAGCGTCTTGCTCTTCGCGCAGCCGATAAACGAGTTGCGGACGCCGAACGCCGAGCAGCAGTAATACAGGTAATAAGTCTGGTCGTACACGTGGTAGTAGATGCACGGCGCCCAGAAGGCGTTGCCGAGGCGGTTGTTGCCCTGCGCGGGCGTGTCGAGGAGCTTGTACGCGCCGTCGTCGCCGATCTCGACGTTGCGGAACGTGTAGGCGAAGCCGCGGCCGCCGTTCTCCAGGATCGCGGGCTTGTTCGCCTGCGTGAAGACGCGCCCGACGTCCTTCCAGTTCACCATGTCCTCCGACTGCCAGATCGTGATGCCGGAGCCGCGGACGTCCGTGCCGACCGCGAAATAATGCCGCTTGCCGTCGGAGCCGAGGCCGTAGATGACCTCTTCGTCGTGCGTGGGGCCGCACATCCCGGCGGTGCGCGGAGCATCCTTGTTCACCTTGAATTCGAGCACGGGCTCCGCGGCGAACGCGGAAACGAGCGCGGCGGCGAGGATTGAGGCGGTCAGAATGTTTTTGGATAGCATGGCGAAAACCTTTCGTTTATAGGATGGTGGAACTGAAAGTCAGGATTTGTTTTTTGCGGCCTTTTTGAGTTCGGCGAGCGTTTTTGCTTCGGGACGGTTCCTGTAGCATTCGTCGAGCGGGTAGCAGCCGGAGATGAGCCCGGCGCGCGGGGCGTTCGTGCAGTCGCCGAACGTGCGACAGATGCAGGCGCGGCGCAGAGTGCGTCCGGCGAGGATATCAGCGCAGAAATCGGGGTAGGAGAGCGCCATGCGCCCGAACCCGACGAAATCCGTGAGGCCGTTCGCTACGGCGTATTCGGCGGCGTGCGGGAGGTATTCCTGAAGCGCGGTGTAGCCGGAGCCGACCACGAGCAGGCCGGGGCAGAGCTCGCGCAGACGGCGTACGGCCTCGATGTGGAGCCACACGCTGCGGAGCGGGTCGTGCGGCGGCAGATAGCCGTCGGAGACCGGGTAGAATGCGGGCCGCTGGATGTGGACGCAGTAGTACGGGCTGCCGATCGTGGCGCAGATCATCTTCACGCCGAGCGAACGCATGAGCTTGACGAGCGCGACCGTGTCTTTTAAATCCGGGTCCATCGTGAGGCCGTCGCCCGCGCCGCCGAACGCGTAGGGGTAGGGGCCGGACCAGTCCATCGGCACGCCGACGCCGTCCGCGCCTTTCACGAACGGCCGGATGTCGAAGATGCTGACGCGCGAGGAGAGTTCAAGGCCGGGGCAGCGTTTGCGGATGCCCCCGGCGATCTCGCGGAAGAAACGCGTGCGGTTCTCGAAGGAGCCGCCGAACGCGCCGGGGCGGTCGTATGCGGTGAGGAATTCGTGCCCGAGGTAGCCGTGCGCGAGCTTTACGTCCACGAAATCGAATCCGGCGTCCTGCGCGAGCTCGGCGGCGCGGATGAAATGCGCGATGATGTCCGCGACCTCGTCGTCCGTGACCACGTTCGAGGCGTCGTTGTGAAACTTTTTGTCGAGCAGCGGATGGGCGTATGCGGTCTTCGAGACGAGCACGCGGTCGTCGTCCGGGTGGGAGAACCGCCCGGAGTGTGTGAGCTGGAGCCCGATCTTCAGGTCGGAATCCGTGCCGAAGCGTTCGCGGTGCGTCCGCCTCATTTCCGCGTTGAGCCGTTTCAGCGCGCCGGCGGTGTGGTCGGCCACGAGGAGCTGGCGCGTGTTGCTGCGCCCGGAGTGCATCACGGCGGCCGCCTCGGTCCCGTAGATGAGCTTCGCCCCGCTCGAAGCGAACCGGAGCCAGCGGCGGCGCGTGAACTCGGACGGCGCGCCGTCGCGTCCGCAGTCCCAGCCCTCCATAGGCAGGACCGCCCAGCGGTTGCCGATCCCGTTCAGCGGCTTCGCGAGAGCGGACCCACCGGCAGGCGGGAGTTCGGCGAGGCCGATGGGGATGTCCGATGCGGCGAGGTGCGCGCGGAATTCGTCGAGCGTGCGGAACGAGGCGGGTTTCGGGTAGTCCATGCGTCAGTCTCCTGTGTCGTAAATGCGTTGTTCGCGGCAGGCTTTCCAGACGGTCTCGAACCAGCCGTCCGTCTCCGGGATCGGGCGGCACGGGACGCGTCGAATCTCCGTCGAGCCGTCCGGCGCGGCGGTGATCTCCTGGACCGAGGCGCGGAACGAACGGTCCTCGTCCGCGATCCTGAACGGCAGTTTGCCGTGAACGGGGCGTCCGTCCGGCGTGAGCACGACCGACCCGCCGCGCGAGCCCACGCCCGCCTCGACCTGTTCGAGCATGGCGGCGAGGTAAACGGCGGCGGCGAAGACGAGGTTCCGGGTGCGGAGGCGTTCGGAGAGTTCGGCGGCGGTGGCGGATGCGAGGCCGTCGTTTTTGAGGTTCGCGAGCTGGTCGCGCGTTTCCTGTAAGGCGGTCTTCAACGCGTCTTTCTCCCTCAAAAACGCCCCGGACTTGCTCATGCGCGCCTGCATGATCGCGCGCTGTTCCTTCCAGTCGAAGAACGTGCCGCGTCCTGCTTTTTCGAGGATCTCCTCCTCAATCTTTTCGGCGGCGGCGAGGAACGACGCGTCGAACGAACCGTCGGGTTCCATATATTTCGCGGCGATGAACTCGGCGGCGCGGAACGCCCCGACCTGGCCCGCGTTCAGCGCGGAGCCTCCGGGCCGGATCACGCCGTGCGATCCGTTGACCTCGCCGACGGGGAAGAGATGGCGGATATTCTCGGATTCCCACCAGAGATTTGCGGCGAGCCCGCCGTTGTTGTGCTGGGCGCAGACGGCGATCTCAAGCGGTTCCTTCACCAAATCGATGCCGTGCGCGCGGTACAGTTCCGCGGCGGGCGCGTTCATCTGCAGAAGGCGTTCCAGCGGGGAGCGCCCGGTGCAGCCGCTCTTTTGCAGATAGTCGCGCGTCTCCTGCGAGAGCGCGGCGATGTCGAGGTCGGCGGGGTCGGTGCGGTAGTCCAGCCACACGCGGCGTCCTCGGAGTTCAGTCTCGACGTAGACCATGAGATCGACGAGCGAGGAGCCTGGCACATGGACGGCGGCGAACGGCCATTGATAGCCCTTCAGGAACACGGCGTCCTCCAGCGTGCGTAGGTCGTCGAAATACTCGCGCAGGAACTCGCGTTCGTCCCCGCCGTCGGCGTCCGTGGAGATGAACCGCGGGAGCACCTGCATGTAGCTGCCGGAGACGTTCCAGCGGAATTTCAGCGAGGCGAGCCCGAACTGCGATTCAGGCAGATTGCGCGCCGCTGCGCCCGCCTCCAGTGCCACGCCGATGCCGCCCGTGTGGACGGCCGGGTACACGCTCCGGGCGTACAGACCGCCGGGGCCGCCCGCCGCGAATACCACATTTTCCGCGCGGATGAACTCGATGCAGTCGGAAATAATTTCTGCTTTTCTATTCACGAGTGCCGCGCCGATACAGCGTTTCGTGTCGCCCTCCTGCGCCGAGAGCAGAGAGAAGACCACGCGGTCCTCCAGCACGGGGATGCCGCGCGATTGTACGGCGTCGATGAGGCGCAGACACATGTCGCGCGAGGTGTACGGGCCGCAGCTCGTGGCGCGGCGTTTCGGGTCGTGATCGGTCTTGTAGCCGATGAACTGGCCGAATTCGTCGTGGGGGAAGGGGACGCCGAGCGAGGCGAGGTGGGCGAACGCCTGCTGGGAGACGGCGGCCTCGGTCAGCGCCAGGTCGCCGTGGACCGCGCCGCCTGCGAAGAGATCGCGCGCCATCAGGGCAGGGGAATCCGGTTCCGCGCCGTACATGCCGAGCTTGTAATAGGTCTGCTTGTCGCTGCCGGTATTGACGGAGGTCCCCATGCGGAGCCCTTCGGAACAGATCAGGACGTCGGTCACGCCGAGCGCGTGCAGGCGCACGGCGGCGCACAGCCCGGCGGCTCCGCTCCCGATCACGAGCGTATGGACACGGCGCGTGTTCACAGCCTCACGACCTCCAGTCCTCCGCCCACGTTCACGACCTGTCCGGTGGAGTACCCGATATCGCCGCGGAGCATCATGGCGACTGCCTTCGCGACGTCCTCGGGTTGGCCCCAGCGCGGCTGGAGCGTGAGCCCTTCGGCGATGAGCTTGTCGTATTTCTCCTTCACGCAGGCGGTCATGTCCGTGGCGATCACGCCGGGGCGGATCTCGTACACGTTCACGCCGTACTTCGCCATTTCGACGGCGAAGAGCTGGGTCACCATGGCGACTCCGGCCTTCGAGATGCAGTATTCGCCGCGGTTCGTGCTGACGACCGTGGCCGAACAGCTCCCGATGTTCACGATCGCGCCGCTTTTCCTTTCGGCGAAATGCCGCGCGACGAGCTGGGAGAGGAAGAGCATGCCCTTCAGGTTGATGCCCATCACGTAGTCGAAACTTTCCTCGCTCATTTCGAGCAGGCCCGCGCGCACTTTCGGAGCGACGCCCGCGTTGTTCACCAGCGCGTCGATGCCGCCGAAATCCCGGATGACCGCGCCGACAGTTTTTTCACGGTCTTCCGACTTCGAGATGTCGCAGACATAGTAGCGGGCGGCGACGCCGTATTTCCGCGCGATTTCCGCGCACTGTGCATCGCCGTCGGCCTGCGGTTTCCGGGCGAAAATGGCGACGTCCCAGTGTTCCGAAGCGAGTTTTTCGGCGATCGCGGCGCCGATGCCGCGTCCCGCGCCCGTGATGAGGGCTGTTTTACCCATAAAAACGAAGCCTCCGTTTCACAAAAAAAGATGTTGGAATTGATATGTTCGGATTCGGCATAATATAATTTAACGTCCGCAAAAAATCAAGAGAAAAATAAGGATAAGGAAATATAATTTGAAAAACGAAAGAAATTATTCGTGAAAAAAAGAAAAACAAGATTGAAAAAACGCCGAAAGTGTGCTATCTTTTCTAGAACATATTCTAAATTGACTGTCCACTCACCCTCACACAGGAAAAACGAATGGATTTACTGCAAACCAAAGGCATTGAGAAGCAATTCCTCGGGGTCAAGGCTCTCAAAGGCGTCGATTTCGCGGTGAAAGCCGGCGAAATCCATGCCCTCATGGGAGAAAACGGCGCGGGGAAAAGTACTCTCATCAAGATCATTACGGGCGTTTATCCCGCTTCCGCGGGTTCGGTCTATTTCAACGGGAAGGAGTGCAAATTCCGTTCCCCGCTGGACGCCGAACACGCCGGCATCAGCACCGTGTACCAGGAAGTGAACCTGCTGCCCGATCTGTCCGTGGCCGAAAACATCTGCATCGGCCGCGAACCCCGCACGAAGCTCGGGTTCATCGACAAGAAGGAACGCAAGGTGCAGGCCCGCAAGGCGCTCGCCCGGCTCGACATCGACATCAATGTCGGCGAGAACCTTTCCAGCTATTCCGTCGCCATTCAGCAGCTCGTGGCAATCGCCCGCGCACTGGACGTGGACTGCAAGCTCCTGATCCTCGACGAACCGACCTCCAGCCTCGACGAAAACGAGGTGAAGGAACTCTTCAAAGTCATGAAGAAGCTCCGCGAGGAAGGCATGGCGATCATCTTCATCACGCACTTCCTCGATCAGGTCTACGAAGTCAGCGACCGCATCACCATCTTGCGCGACGGCCAGCTCGTCGGCTCCTACGACGCGAAAGACCTCCCGCGCATCGAAATGGTCGCGAAGATGATCGGCAAGACTCCGGACGAGATCAACCAGATGCAGGCCGGGATCGTGAAGAACACCAAGTTCGGCGACACCGTGTACGAAGCGAAGGGCATCGGACGCGTCGGCACCATCAGCCCGGTCGATGTCAGCATCCGTGAAGGCGAACAGCTCGGTCTCGCCGGCCTGCTCGGGTCCGGACGCTCCGAGATCGCGCAGATCATCTTCGGCGTCGATCCGCACGACTCCGGCACTATGACCATGTGCGGCAAGCCCGTGAACTTCAATTCCCCGCAGAAGGCCGTCAAGGCGAAAGTCGCCCTGATCGCCGAAGACCGCAAAGTGACCGGCATCATCCCGGACCTCACCATCCGCGAAAACATCTTGCTCGCGCTCCAGGCGTCGAAAGGCATCTGGAAGACCATGACGCTGAAGCAGCAGGAAGAGATGGCCGAGAAATACATCAAACTGCTCCGCATCAAGACCCCGAGCGGCGAACAGCTCATCAAGCACCTGAGCGGCGGCAACCAGCAGAAAGTCCTGATCGCCCGCTGGCTCGCCACTAACCCGAAGCTCCTGATCCTCGACGAGCCCACGCGCGGCATCGACGTCGGCGCGAAGGCCGAGATCGAGGCCTTGACCCAGCAGCTCTGCGGCGAGGGCATGGCCGTCATCTTCATCAGCTCCGAACTCGAGGAAGTCGTCCGCGACTGCGATCGCGTGATCGTGCTCCGCGACCGCAAGAAAGTCGGCGAGGTCGCCGGGTCCGACATTTCCCTCAAGAACGTTATGAAACTCATCGCAGGTTAAGGGACCCCCGACATGAATAAATCATCGAATAAATTCCGCCATCTCATATGGCCCCTTGTCTCGCTCGCTTTGCTTCTGCTGTTCAATGCGATTTTCACCGACAACTTCTTTAAAATCGAAGTCAAGAAACAGGATTCCGCCCAGGCCGTCCAGGCTCCGTCCGTTCCGGGTAATCCCTCCGAAAACAACGTGAGTGCGGTCGACCCCACTGAAGCCGCCGCGAAGGCCGCGGCAGAGGAAGTCGAAGCCGCCAAGCAGACTGTGCAGGAATCTGCCGGACAGGAGGCTCAGGCTCCGAAGAAGGATGAAAAAGGCGTCTCCATTTTCGGCTACTATCTCTACGGCACACCGATCGACATCCTGAACCAGGGCTCCAAGGTCATGGTCCTCGCCATCGGCATGACGCTCGTGATCGCCACGGGCGGCATCGATATTTCGGTCGGCGCGGTCATGGCTATCGCGGGCGCGATTGCAGCGCTCCTCATTTCCATGCTTGACGCGGGCAACTGCGTCGGCGCGGGCATGGGACCCGCCTGGTACTGGATCATCCCGGTCGCCGCCGCGCTCGTGCTCTCCACGCTCGCCGGGTTCTGGAACGGCATGCTGGTCGCGGGCTTCGGCATCCAGCCGATGGTCGCCACGCTGGTGCTGATGGTCGCCGGACGCGGCGTCGCCCAGCTGATCACTGACGGCCAGATCATCACGTTCGACAACCCCGGACTGGTGTTCCTCTGCAACGGCCACGCGCTCTTCCTGCCGTTCTCGGTGTGGATCGTGGTCGCGATGTACGTAATCGCCGGTCTGCTCACGCGCAAGACCGCGTTCGGGCTCTTCATCGAGTCCGTCGGCAACAACGAACGCGCCAGCCGCTATGCCGGCATCGAGGCGCGCCGCATCAAATGGCTCACCTACGTGATCTGCGGATTCTGCGCGGGCGTCGCGGGCCTTCTCGCCGCATCCAACATCAAGTGCGCCGACTCCAACAACGCCGGCCTCTACCTCGAACTCGACGCCATCCTCGCCACCGTGATCGGCGGCACCTCCATGGCGGGCGGCCGGTTCTTCCTCTCCGGCTCGCTGGTCGGCGCGATCCTGATCCAGACGCTGACCACTACGATGTATATGAAGAACGTGAGCCCGGCGATCGTTCAGGTGCCGAAAGCCATGGTGGTTATCATCGTGTGCCTGCTCCAGTCGCCGGTCTTCCGCGCGAAAGTGCTTTCCATCTTCGCCTCGAAGGCCGCGAAAGGAGGCGTCCAATGAAAAAGTTCAAATTCCCGATGCGCTATGTGCCGATCTCGGCCACGATCCTGGTCTTCTTCATCGTCTACCTCATCGGCATCATCTCCTTTGAGAATTTCGGCTCCCCGAAGGTCTTCCTCGACCTCTTCGTCGACAACGCCTACCTCGGCATCGCCGCCATCGGCACCGCGCTGGTGATCCTCACAGGCGGCATTGACCTCTCGGTCGGTTCCATCATCGCCTTCACAAGCATCCTGATCGCGAAGATGATCGCTACGGGCAGCAACGCCCTCGTCGCGATTGCCCTCGCGCTCGCGATCGGCATCGCGTTCGGCATGCTCCAGGGCTGGCTGATCCACTGCTTCAGCCTGCCGCCGTTCCTCGTGACGCTCGCCGGGATGTTCTTCATCCGCGGCTGCGGCTTCATCGTGAGCGAGGAATCCATCGGCATCAAGAACGACCCGGTGTTCAACTTCATCCAGAACGACCTCACGATCAAGCTCGGCAAGGGAATGAACCTCCGCTTCATCGTGATCGTGTACATCGTCGTGCTGATTGCGGCCATCTTCTTCTCCCAGCGCACCCGTTCCGGACGCAGCATCTACGCCATCGGCGACAACGAGCTCGCCGCGACGCTGATGGGCATCCCGGTCGGCCGCACCAAGATCATGACCTACACGATCGCCGGATTCTGCTCCGCGCTCGCGGGCGTGGTCTACGCCGTGTACCTGAAGGCAGGCAACCCGTTGAACTGCGTCGGCCTGGAAATGGACGCCATCGCCGCAGTCGTGATCGGCGGCACGCTGCTGACCGGCGGCGTCGGCTACGTCTTCGGCTCGCTCTTCGGCGTGCTGGTGCTCGGCCTGATCCAGACGCTGATCGTGTTCGACGGACGCATCAACTCCTGGTGGACCCGCATCATCGTCGGTCTCCTCGTTCTTGCGTTCATCTTCATGCAGAACCTGATCACGAAGATCTCCAAATCCAAATCGAAATCCCAATAACTTTTTCCTAACAACAACCTAAAGAAAGGCAAGCAACATGAACAAGTTTGCAACCGTCATCATGGCCGCCGCGGCCGCGACGCTCCTCGTCACCGGATGCTCCAAGAGCGACAGCTCCAAGATCAAAGTCGGCTTCTCCCAGGTCGGCGCGGAATCCGACTGGCGCAAGGCCAGCACCGAGTCCATCAAGGGCGAGGCCGAAAAGCGCGCCAGCATCGATCTGACGTTCTCCGATGCCCAGCAGAAGCAGGAAAACCAGATCAAGGCCATCCGCAACTTCATCAGCAAGGGCGTGGACGTGATTTCCTTCTCCCCCGTCGTCGCCACCGGTTTTGAAGACGTCCTGAAGGAAGCCAAGGAAGCCGAGATCCCGGTCGTCCTCTTCGACCGCGCCGTCGACGTCTCCGAAGACGGTCTCTATGTCAGCTTCATCGGCTCCGACTTCGTGGAAGAAGGCCGCCGCGCCGGCCGCTGGGTCCTGAAGAACGTCGGCGAGAACGCCAACGTCGCCGAGCTCGTCGGCACCGTCGGTTCCGCCCCCGCCATCGACCGCAAGAAAGGCTTCGAAGAGATCATCTCCAATTACCCCGGCATCAAGATCATCAAGTCCCAGAGCGGCGATTTCACCCGCGCCAAAGGCAAGGAAGTCATGGAATCGTTCCTGAAGTCTCCTGAAGCCGATCAGATCCAGGTCCTCTTCGCCCACAACGACGACATGGCCCTCGGCGCGATCCAGGCCATCGAAGAAGCCGGCAAGAAGCCCGGCAAGGACATCATCATCATCTCCATCGACGGCGTCAAGACCATGTTCGAGCAGATCCTCGCCGGCAAGGCCAACTGCACCGTCGAGTGCAACCCGCTCATCGGTGCCCAGCTCTTCGACGTGGTCGAGCAGATCCACGCCGGCAAGAGCGTTCCCTCCCGCATCCCCTCCGTGGAAGGCGTGTATGACAACGTCGGCGGCGTCAACGTCGGTACCGACAGAGAGCCCGTGGTCACCAAGAAGATCACGCAGGAGATCGTCGACAGCCGCAAGTATTGATCGGCTGAAAACTGCCTGAACGAACCGGTTTTGTCCGGTTCTTCGGATTCGATCCCGAACCGGGAAGGCCCAGTGCCTTCCCGGTTTTTTCGTGCCTTTTTTCCGGTTTCGAGGTTGTATTTCATTTGTTTCCGGTGTATGGTATCGGATCAATCGTCAAATACAATTTCCCGGAGTTCAGACCATGAAAAAACTGCTTGCCGCCGTCTTCGCTTCCGCTGTGTTCACGCTCGCCGCCGCCGATATCCACATGGCGGGCGACTCCACCATGATGAACTACCGCGGCAATGTGGCCCCGCAGCAGGGCTGGGGGCAGCGCATGCAGGAGCTCGTGAAGGACGGCGTGACCGTGAAGAACCGCGCGATCGGCGGGCGTTCCACGAAGAGCTTCAAGGCGGAGAAACGCTGGGAGGGCCTACTTCGCGAGGTCAAGAAGGGCGACTTTGTGATCATTCAGTTCGGGCATAACGACGGCACGAAGGACAAGCCGGAACGCTACACCGACCCGCGGACCGAATACAAGGAGAACATGAAGGGTTTCGTGGAGGACGTGCGCAAGGCGGGCGGCATCCCCGTGATCGCCACGTCCATTCCGTTCGGCATCTACCTGGAGAACGGCTCCCTGAAGCCTGCCGGATTCCTCGACCCGTACCTGAAATCCGCGCGCGAGGTTGCCGCCGAGACGAAGTGCGATCTGGTCGACCTGTACGCATACGCCGACAAGGAGCTGAACGTCGCCGGGGAGAAGAAGGGTACTTCGCTGTATCTGGTGCTGAATCCCGGCGACTACCCGAACTACCCGGAGGGCAAGTCCGACCGCTGCCATATCTGTTTCCGCGGCGCGCTGTTCTATGCGAAGGCGTTCGCCCTGCTCGCGAAACAGAACAAGCTCCCGATCGCGGAGCTCTTCAGGGAGTCCGACATATCCCCGATGGACGCCGCGCTGAACGCGGAGGATATCTACATCGTGAAGAAGGCTGAGGCAAAAGACAAAGCCGAAGAGAAAAAGCCGGAAACCTCGGTGGAGCTTTGATCCCGCCCCTTTTTTCTAAAAAAAAGTCCGTTCAGCTTGATTTTATACGGATTCGGCTGTATAATATTCTTTGGATTAAACTGGAATACCGGATATTCCGAATGCTGTTCTGGAGAATGGATTTGAAACGCATGTTTCTTAAACTGACCTTGACATTGGCCGTGCTGAGCACGGTATGGATGTCTTTTTCCATCGGGACGCTGGCCGGTGCCCAGGAGTCGAAGCCGATTCCGCCACGATTCGGGAAAGTCCTGGTGCTGTTCTCCGCCGAGACTTCGAAGGCGGACCGCGACGCCTTCCTCGACGGGCTGGAAGAGGCGAGGCTCCGTCATCAGCAGGACTATCGCGAGCTCGTCCGGAAATCGCCGAAGTTTTCCTCCGAACGCGGTTTCTACCACAATCCGTGGTTCCTCGAAGCAGTGGATGTGCAGATGATCCGCCAACTGTACAACACGACATCCGAACGCGCGTGGGCCCTTGAGCAGCTTCTACCCTTGCTTGGGGGACAGAACTGGCAGGGATTCGAAGCGCTGATCGTGGTCGCCTCGGACAAAATAACATCCGAGTTAAACAGCTTTGCCCGGAACTACAACCGAATGGTTGAACCGAAACGGGACGATATGGTCATCCTGTTCGCCGGGGTGTCGTCGTTCGACGAATCGGTCCGCGAGCCGCAGACCAAAGACGGCAAGACCGAACCCGCGTTATTTCCCAATGCGTTCGCCATCCTGCATCCGGTCGATCCGTGGCCGAATACGGAACTCGCGCTGTCGGTGTTCCCGAAGACGAAGAAAGTCGTCCTGCTGGTCCCCGGCAATATCTGGAACGAAGAACAGGAGACCGCATATCTGTCGAAGCTCGGCCCGGGAAAGACGCTGAAGACCATCCCGATTCCGGAAATCCCGATACGTGACGTGACCGAGGCGGATATCAAGGAGCTGAAAAACAAGTTCGCGGCGGACCTCAAGGCGGAGATCCAGCCGGACACGGTCATCGTGTCGCTTTCCTCGATCGAGCATGGCCGGGACCCCGTGGAATGGCTGCCGGACAATTTCGACGCGTGTCCTGTCTTCTCAGACACGCCGCCCGTTCGGAAAAACGAGGTCGGCGGGTTCTGCCGCTCCATGAACAAGCTTGCGCTTCAGTCTGCCGACCTGCTGGAAGAGTTGAGCAAGGATTCGCTTGCTCTGTCAAGGAAAAGCGTTCCGGCGACCATCGCGGAGAGCGACGACCTGTGGATCAACGAGGCGGCGCAGAAACGCTACGGCATCGATCTGCTGACTGATTTCCCGGAGAACGTGATCGTGGCGAATACGACCACCAAAAAAGCGCCGCAGATGAGGGTGTACCCCACTTGGACGAAAAAACGCATATTCGCTCTGCTCGCGGCAAACGCCGCCGTGCTGTTCGTTCTGGCCGCGTTTACCCTGCTTTCCGTCCGTGCGCGCCGCAGAAGACGCAACCTGTCGGAAGCCGTTTACGATTCTCTGCCGGTGCGTGTGCTGGTGACGGACCGCGAAGGCCGCATCATCGATTACCACATGCAGTTCGGCGAGGTGGAGCAGGCGGGTGAAATCCCGTGGAGGAACATCAGTTCCGTGCCGTGGCTTCAGGATATCGACGCGGGCAAGGCCGTGCGCGAGGCGTTCGATACGGGCAGAACGATCGTACGCGAATTCGTGGTCGACGGAGAACGCCGCGTCGTGGTGCTGGCCCGCACGCCGTCGGATGTTCTGGGACGTGCCGCCGTGGTCGCGGTCAGCAGCGATTTCCCTGAAACCAAACCGCAGGCGTAATCCGTTTTTCCCTTTTTTGAGCGGTGGAGGGGACGGGCGTATTGTGCCCGGATTTCAGCGCATTAAGGGATCCAGCCGCCGCCAAGAAGTGTTTCCCCGTCGTAGATGACCGCCGCTTGTCCGGGCGTGACCGCCCGCTGGGGCGTATCGAACTTGATGAAGACCACGCCGTTCGGCGAGAGCAGGACCGAGGCGTCCGCGGGGCGCGAACGATACCGTATCTGTACCTGAGCGCGGAATTCCGCGGCTTCGGCGGGTTTCGTGATCCATTGGGCGCACGGCAGCACGAGCGCGTCGCGCAGCAGGTCGTCCGGATTCGTCGTGAGCCAGACCTTGTTTTCTCCTGCGTCGATGCGGCTGACCCAGGCCGGGACGCCCATCGCCACGCCCGTGCCTTTCCGTTGCCCGATCGTGTACGCGTAGATCCCGTCGTGCCGCCCGAGGATGCGTCCGTCGGGTGCGGCGGCAAACGTTCCGCCGGGCACGCGTTCGCCGAAATATTCGTGCAGGAACTCGGCGGCGGTCCTGTCCGGCGGCATGAAGCATGCGTCCTGGCTTTCCTTCGATTCGGCGTTCGGCAGGCCGAGTTCGCGGGCGATCCCGCGCACCTCGGGCTTCGTCATGCCGCCGAGCGGGAAGACGATGCGCGCGAGCTGTTCCTGCGAGAGCCCGAAAAGGAAATACGACTGGTCCTTCTCGCGGAACGAGCCGCGGGCGAGGGAGGTTTTGCCATCTCCTGCGTCGATCGCTTTCGCATAATGCCCCGTGGCGAACGCGGTACAGCCGTGCTGTTCCATCAGCGGCATGAGCGCGCCGAATTTGACCTTCGGGTTGCAGATCGCGCACGGGTTCGGCGTGAAGCCGGATTTGTACATATCCCAGCTCGGACGCAGGACGGATCGTTCGAACTCTTTCGAGCAATCCGCGTGGATGAGTTCGATTCCGAGCTTTGCGGCGGTTTCTTCGGCTTTGCGCCGGGAATCTTCGCCACAGGGGAGGAGCGTCATGTGAACGCCGGTGACCTGATACCCTGCGCGAAGAGCGAGGACGGCGGCGACGGCGGAATCGACCCCGCCGCTGAACGCCATCAGGATACGGGAGCCCTGCGGAACTCGCCGGAAGGGGGCGTAGGAATCGTTCTGCGGCATGGTTTACTCCAATGCTGCGGCGAGTGCGGCCGCCGTGACGCCCGGCAGGAAGACCACTTTGTCGCGCGAGGTCTGGCCGGAGACCAGCGATACGGCGCTTTTCGGCAGTTTCAGCTTCTTCGCCAGAAATACGCACAGTTCCTTGTTTGCCTTGCCGTCGACCGGAGGCGCGGCCAGCGATAGTTTCAACGCCGTGCCGTAGACGCCCGCGACCGCGGTTCGTTTCGCGCCGGGCTGGACGTGGCACGACAAAAACACCCCCGATTCGTTGATGCGGATCAGGGGTGCGAGAGTTTCGGCCGTCATGCGGACGCTCCGGGATCAGAACGTTTTCACGGAGACTTCGTCGCCGGACTTGGGGGGGGCGCCGCCGTCGTCCTTCCTGCCGGAAGCGGAAGCGCCGTTATCCACGGCGGGCTTGGACTCGTCGCCGGAAAGGACGGGAGCCTTTTCTTCTTCGGGCGGGAGGTCCAGCAGCTTGCGGATGTCCGCGCCGGAGATGGTCTCGCGTTCAAGCAGGGCGTTCGCGAGCTTGTCGAGGCGTTCACGCTGTTCGGTGACGATCTTCGTGGCGCGCGCCTTGCACTCGCCGATGATGCGCTTGACTTCGTCGTCGATCTCGCGCTGGGTCTGCTCGCTGCAGGCTTCGTTGCGCGTGATGTCGCGTCCGAGATAGATGTGGTCGGCGCGTTCGCCGTACTGGACGGTGCCGAGCTTGTCGCTCATGCCGTAGGAACAGACCATGGCGCGGGCGAGGTTCGTGGCGTGCGCGATGTCCTGCGACGCGCCGCTGGTGATGTCGCCGAGCGCGATCTCCTCCGCCACGCGGCCGCCGAGGTCGGTGGTGATGATGTCGAGCATCTCCAGACGGCTGCGGGAATAGCGGTCCTCGTGTTCCATCATCATGGTCAGGCCGAGCGCCTGGCCGCGCGGGATGATCGTGACCTTGTGCAGCGGGATGCTGTTTTCGAGGAAGAGGTTGACGATGGCGTGACCGGCCTCGTGCCAGGCGGTGAGCTTGCGGTCGCGTTCCGGGATCTTACGGCTGCGGCGTTCGCGTCCGAAGCAGACCTTGTCGCGCGCTTCCTCCAGATCGGCCTGGGTCGCGGCGCTCTGGTTGTTGCGGGCGGCGAGCAGCGCGGCCTCGTTGATGAGGTTCGCGAGGTCGGCTCCGCTGAATCCGGGCGTGCTCTTCGCGACGGCGTCAAGGTCGACGTCCTTCGCGAGCTTGATGTTTTTCGCGTGGACGGCGAGGATCTTCCGGCGGCCCACGATGTCGGGCAGATCGATGACGATCTGGCGGTCGAAGCGGCCGGGACGGAGCAGGGCGGGGTCGAGCACGTCGACGCGGTTGGTCGCGGCGATCACGATCACGCCTTCCTGCGTCTCGAGGCCGTCCATTTCCACGAGGAGCGCGTTCAGCGTCTGTTCGCGTTCGTCATGTCCGCCGCCGATACCGGAGAAACGGGAGCGTCCCACGGCGTCGATCTCGTCGATGAAGATGAGGCAGGGGGCGTTCTTGCGCGCCTGCTGGAACATGTCGCGGACGCGGCTCGCGCCGACACCGACGAACATTTCGACGAAGTCGGAGCCGCTGATGGAGAAGAATGGCACGGAGGCTTCGCCGGAGACGGCTTTCGCCATGAGAGTCTTGCCGGTGCCCGGCGGTCCGGTGAGGAGCGCGCCGCGCGGGATCTTGCCGCCGAGGAGTTTGAACTTGAGCGGATCGCGGAGATATTCCACGATCTCCTTCATCTCTTCCTTCGCCTCGTCACAGCCTGCCACGTCGTCGAACTTGGTGTGGTTTTCGTTGGGGTCGATCATGCGTGCGCGGCTCTTGCCGAACTGGATCGCGCCGGAGCCGGCGCCGTGGATCTGGCGTGTGAAGATGAAGTAGAAGACGAGCAGGATCGGAACCGCGATCGCGAGGTTCAGGAGCAGGGATTTCCACCATGCGTCGCGTTCCAGGTAGATGGTCTGCACGCCCTTCTCGTCCAGTTTGTTGATGATGGCATCGGTGGCGTAGATGCGTGTGGTGTACTTCAGCTTGAGCTTCGGCGCGGTCTTCTTGCCCGCGGTTGCGGATTCGGCGGGCTTCTCGGTGGGTTTCGTCAGGTCTTTCTCGACGATTTCCGGCGCGGAGGATTTCGCCTCGTCTTTCTTCGCATCGGTATCCGCCTTTTTCGCGTCGGTTTTCGGCGCGTTCTTGAACTCGCCGGAGATCGCGAGGATCTTGTCGGATTCCGGCATGATCTCGGCGGTGACGATCTCGCCCTTCTCAAGGTGCGACAGGAATTCGTTCGCGCTCCATTCCTCCGTGGCGGCGAAATAGGGCGAGGACTGGAAGACGATCAGGGATGCGAGGACGAGGAACGCCAGCAGCCAGAGGAAAAGGGACGCAGGCGGCTTGCGCTTCGAGCCCGGAAGCGCTTTTTTCGGTGGGTCTTTCTTGTCGTTCATGGATTAGACAATCCGGGTCACGATGTCCTGCGCGGGGATGAAGGCGCTCGCGTTCTGGCTGTCCATGAAGCTCTTCACAAAGAGTCCGAGGATGGCGAGGAAGATGAGCGCGAGGAGGACGACGATGATGATCATGAGCTTGTTGGAGAGGCCGCTGCTCTGCTTGCGCTCGGTGAAGCCGGTGCTGGTGACGGACTTGATGGTCTGGGTCGTGCTGGCGGCGTTGATGTCGATGCCGGTCTGCGTTTTCTGGATCGACATGGTCATGGTCTTGTCTTCGGTGTCGAAGAGCAGTTCGAACGCGCCGATGCGGACGATGTCGCCGTTCTGCAGTTCGTATTCCTCAGTGAGCGGATTGCCGTTGACCTTGGTGCCGTTGGTGGAACCGGCGTCGGCGATGATGAACTTGCCGCTGTTGCGCGTGATTTTGCAGTGAAGCGTACTGACGGTGGGGTCCTTCAGGCAGATGGTGCGCTCGTCGGAGCGTCCGACGGTGATCTCATCCTGGTTCAGTTCAAACATCTGACCGCGAAGCTGTTCGCTGAGAACGATGAATTTCGGAATAGCGGGCATTTCCAGATAAACTCCTGATTTGAATTGAATCGCGTCCGCCGTAAGAGGTGCGCGGAGGCGAAGTTGTTGACTCGGGTCGATAAACGTCTTTTAATATATAGCTTAGAAGCGGGATTTCAAATCCGGAAACGAAGAATTTCGGGATTATTTGTGTACATTCCTAAAAAATGAGACCGCTTTAACATCGCGGCGGCGTGTGCGCGAACGGCAGGCGCGTACTTCATCGGCACTGCCTGCAAAGTCAATCTTTCGGAATGATCTTGTGGTCCTGCGCCGCCTCCAGCAGGACTTTGAGCAGGATCGACTTCTCCGGCGGTGTTTCCACATGGAACCGTTCGGGCGCTTCCGCGAGTTCGCGCCAGTAGGCACGGACCTCGGCGGAGGCCGGAGACCCGGATTTGTCCGGGAAGAGGTCCAGCAGGAAATCCAGGATCTGCCAGACGAGCTTGACCTGTTCGTGCGAGAAGGACGAAATGAAATCGTCCGTGACACGTTTCATCTCCGGGTAGACCCAGCGCCCGCGGATCGACCATGCCAGCGGCATCATGCAGCGGAAGAGCATTTCGGGTTCCGGCAGGCGGGAGAGGTCCGCGCCGGGCAGGACCGGATTGCAGAATGTTTCCGGATCGTCGTCGCTTCCGGCGCGTTCGTAGACGAAGTCGAGGATGCCGAAGAAGATCTCCGCGAGCTCAAGCCTGCGGTCGGGCGGGTAGTAGCGGGGATTGTCGGAGATGGCGTCTTCGAGCTTCTGCTTCGTGTCGTAGACAGGCGCTTCGTTGGGGCGTTTGAAGAGCTTGTCCAGCTCGTTCTGGAACGCCTCGATGTCGCGCTGGATGCCATGTCTGTCCGCGGGCATAGTCAGGAGAGCCGTCCCGCGAGGATTTCCTTCAGCGCCTTGGCGAGCTGGTCGGTGCAGGACGTGCCCTTGCCGCCGCAGTCGACGCCTTCGAGCATGTTGATGACTTCCTGCGGGGTCTTGCCCTTCACGAGGATGCCGATCGCTGTGAGGTTGCCGGGGCAGCCGCCCGTGAACGCCACGTTGGTGATGACGCCGTTGTCAATGTCGATGTCGATTTGGGAGGAGCAGACGAGCTGGCTGGTCTTGTAGGTGTAGTGCATGGCCGAGTCCTTTCGGGATGAGTGAAAAAAGTTGTGATTCCATAATGTAGCACGAAAAAACGAAAAGACCAATTCCAAAGCGGAAAAAAGAGAGAAAAACTCTTGCAATCGGGAAAAAAGAAGCTATATTTTCGGGGTACATTTTTATTGATGATGGACTCAGGCGGACCGTCCGCTTGATGGAACCGGCAAGGAGCGATTTTCGTGGACGGCGGAAACGACCAGTTTTTTATGCGCGAGGCGTTGCGCGAGGCTGAACTCGGCGCGGGTTATACCAGCCCGAATCCGGCGGTCGGCGCGGTCATCGTGCGCGACGGACGGATCATCGGTCGCGGCCACCACAAGCGCTGCGGCGGTCCGCACGCCGAGATCGAAGCGTTCCTGAGCCTGCCGCACGAATCCGACGCCGCGGGCGCGGACCTGTTCGTCACGCTCGAACCGTGCAGTACAACGGGCCGTACGCCGCCGTGCTGCGACGCGATCCTCCGGAACAAAATCCGGCGCGTAGTCATCGGCTGTCTCGACCCGAACCCGAAACATGCGGGCCGCGGCGTCGATATCCTGCGCGCCGCCGGGATCGAGGTGGAAACCGGTGTGCTGGAAGAGGAATGCCGCGTTCATCACGAGGCGTTTTTCAAATGGATCACGACGGGCCGTCCGTTCGTGCTGCTGAAGATGGCCGAGACGCTTGACGGGAAGATCGCCGCCGCGAACGGGGATTCCAAATGGGTCACCTCGGAAACCGCGCGGGAACGTGTGGCGTATCTGAGGCGGCTTTCGGATGCCGTGCTCGCGGGCGCGGAGACATTCCGTACCGATTCGCCCCGTTTTACCGCCCGCGCTTCGGACGGCGCCGTCCTGAAAACGCCGCGCAGGATCATCGCCACGCATCACCCGGAAATCCTTTCCGGCGCGGGCGAAGGCTGGGAATCCGCCGTGCTGGACTCGCCGGAGGACTGGCGGGAATTTCTTGCCCGGCTCGGACGCGAAAACGTGACCATGCTGCTGATCGAAGGCGGCGGCGAACTGGCGGCGTCGGCGATCCGGGCCCATGCCGTCGATAAAATCGAATTTCATATCGCGCCGAAACTGCTCGGCGGACGCGGCAGCCGTCCCGTGCTGGGCGGCCCCGATCCCGCCTCGCTGTCCGAGGCGGTTCAGCTGGACCGTCTGCGCGCGTCGGAGCTGGGCTGCGACCTTCGGATCGAAGCGTATCCGCTGTACCCCGAATCATGAGATAATCGAGGAGAAAATACGATGTTTACAGGTTTGATCGAAAAGACCGGGGTGCTGACCGGGCGCGAAACCGGTGCGAAGGCCGGGCGTCTGACCGTGAAGCCCGATACCCCGTGGACTGATCTTGAAGAGGGCGAAAGCATTGCCGTGAACGGCGCCTGCCTAACGTTCGAAAAGGAATCGGGCGGGAACCTGATTTTTTTCGTGATGAAGGAGACGCTGGACCGGACGAACCTGGGACAGCTGAAGAACGGCGCGCGCGTCAACCTGGAGCGCGCTCTGAGCCTCGGCAGCCGTCTCGGCGGGCATCTGGTCAGCGGACACGTCGATGCCGCGGTGAAGGTCGTTTCCTTCGGGAAGATCGGCGATGATTACGAACTCAGGATGGAAATGCCGCCGGAACTGCGTATTTTCTTCGTGACGAAAGGCAGTGTGTGCGTGAACGGCGTCTCCCTCACGCTTACGGACGTGACAGACGAGACGTTCGCGGTGCGGCTGATCCCGACGACCCGGCGCGAGACCAACCTCGACGGCCTGAAACCGGGCGATCTCGTGAACATCGAGACCGACCTGATCGGCAAGTATGTCTGCGAACAGCTCCGGCACATGGACGGCGGCGCGCAAGCCTCGCAAAGCGCGAAAGCGATCTCCATGCGCGACCTGACGGAGGCCGGATTCTGATGGAGGCGGAAAAGATCGACTACAAGGCGCTCCAGTTCGGGCTTGCGCTCGGCCATGCGGCCATGGATCCGGCGTCCGTGCCGGACTTCCTCACGCCGGGCACGTTCGACGTCGTCGAGCTCCCGACGGAATGCTTCCTGCACCGCGACGTGGATTTTCAACGGAAACTGACCTCCTGCGAGTTCAAAAACGTGCGTGCCGGGCATCTGATGGCGCCCGACCTCACGCGGGAAATACCGTTCCTGGCGGACAACTACCGCCGTGACTACGTGGACCAGGCTTCGATCATGGTCCGCACGCTCAAGGCGGCGGGCGCGTCCGGGGCGTTCCTCGGGCTTGATATGCGGCGGATCCTGGGCGACGATGCGGCCGAAACCGCCGCGCTGGAGATCGTCCGCCGCATGGTCCCCGTTCTGTACCGCGAAAACTTCGAACTCCTGATCCCGTACCGGGTCCCGTTCAAAAGCGAGCGCGACATCCAGTCGCCCCAGCTGATGGGCCGTTTCATGCGTGGCACGCTCAGCCCGTTCGTAAAATTGAGCCTGGAGATTCATCCGTTCGAGGTGAAGCCGGAGGAGGACAGGGCGGAACTGCTCGGCCTGCTCGGATGTGAGGCGCATCAGGCGGTTCTGGTCTATGACGCCGACAGCGGCCTCCACATCGCTCCGGCGCAGTTCAGACCGTGGGCGGAGCTGCTGGAACGCCGTCTGTTCCGCGGGCCATATCTGCTGTGTCCGCGTTCGATCCGCAACCGAATGGCGATTCCTGAGTCGGATTTGTTCGCAAAAATGATTTCGGACTTGCGAAATGAATAGAACTGTGCTATAGTATTAGATTACTGTTTTTTTCAGGAGATCGTACTATGACCAGAACCTTGAAACTTGGTGTCAATATTGACCACGTCGCGACGGTCCGCCAGGCCCGTCTCGCCTCCCAGCCGTCCCCGCTCGAAGCCGCACAGCTCTGCATTGCCGCCGGCGCGGATGGCATTACCGCCCACCTCCGCGAAGACCGCCGCCACATCCAGGACGCGGACGTGATCGCGCTTTCGCAGGCGGGACTCCGCCTCAACATGGAAATGGCGCTGACGGAAGAAATGGTCCGCATCGCCAGCACGCTGGTGCGTCCGCAGAGCTGCTGCCTGGTGCCGGAGAAGCGCCAGGAGCTCACGACCGAAGGCGGCCTCGACGCCGTCGCGAGCCTCGACAAACTCTTGCGCTGGGTCCCCGTGCTGAAGAACGCCGGGATCGCCGTCAGCCTCTTCATTGCGCCGGATTTCGCGCAGATCGACTGCGCCCGACAGTGCGGCGCGGAGTTCGTCGAGCTCCACACCGGATCGTTCGCCAACGCCGTTTCCGCGTCCGAACAGGCTGCCGAACTCGACCGTCTGGCGAAGGGCGCTGAATACGCGCATTCGCTCGGCATCGGCGTGAATGCCGGACACGGCATCGACTACGAAAACATCAAGCCACTTCTCGCCGCCGTCCCCCACCTGCACGAACTCAACATCGGGCACAGCATCATCGCGCGTGCTATCATGAAGGGTGTTGGCGCGGCGGTCGTGGACATGCTCGAACTTATGAAGGATTACAAGGGCGAATAAGCTCATTCAGATTTTTACCCCAGCAGAAAGGATTTCAAAAATGGCCTCGGAGATCATCGAAACCTTCCATCAGATCCTCGCACAGTGCGTGGAACACGGCGCGTCGGACGTCCTGCTCAAGGAGGACGCCCCCGCCAATCTCCGTATCGCGGGCTCACTCTATCCCGTCGACTTCGTCACGACGCACGAATTCCTCGACACGCTTCTGCACAATATCATGGACGAACGCATGCAGAAGGAATACGAGCAGAACGGCGACGCGGACTTCTCCTACTGCGTGGAAGAGCTGGGGCGTTTCCGTATCAACGCGCACAAGCAGCGCGGCATGCACGGCATCACGCTGCGCTATGTGAAGAGCAAGATCAGCTCCATGGAGGAGCTTTCGCTTCCGCCCGTGCTCCGCACCATCGCGGAGACTCCGCGCGGCATCATCCTGGTCTGCGGCACCACCGGCAGCGGCAAATCGACCACGCTGGCGGCCATGATCCAGCACATCAACGAGCATTTCACGAAACACATCATCACGATCGAGGACCCGATCGAATACGAATTCCGCGACGGCAAGTCGTTCGTGGAACAGCGCGAAGTCGGGCTGGACTGCCCGTCGTTCTACAGCGCCCTCACGCACGCCATGCGCCAGGCACCGGACGTCATCATGGTCGGTGAAATGCGCGACAAGGAAAGTTTCGAGGCCGCGCTTCAGGCCGCCGATACCGGCCACATGGTCATAAGTACCGTGCACGCCGCCGACGCGTCCCAGGTCGTCGGGCGCATCCTCGACCTTTACCCGATCCAGGAACAGGACACCATCCTCGAAGCGCTCGCCGCCAACCTGAAGGCCACCGTCGCCCAGCGTCTGCTCCCGAAGGCGCTCGGCAAGGGCGTGGTCCCGGTCGTCGAGGTCATGATCTGCGACCCGGTCGTCCAGCGCTACATCTCCAAGAAGGAGTTCGAGAAGCTGCCCGAGGCGATGGAAAGCGCCCGCGAATCCGGCATGCAGACGTTCAATATGGCGATCCTCGACCGCATCAACAACGGCGAGATCACCGAAGAAGTCGGCCTCGCAGCGTCCAGTTCGCCCACCGCCCTGAAGATGAACCTGAAGGGCATCTTCCTGAACAGCTCGAAATAACCCCATTCCCGAATCGTCCGGGCCGCCATTCCATTTGTTCCCCGCGGTCCGGTCCGGAGGTCTCCTATGAAAGCAAAAACGGTCAGCACCGTCGCCGCGATCATCTTGTGCTGTATTCTGGCGGTCAAAGGCGCAACCATGGACCTGGTCCTTTCCCTGCAGGCGTTCGTGCAGGGCATCGTGGAGGGCGTGACCGAGTTCCTTCCGATCAGCAGCACGGGCCACATGATCATCGTGGACAGCTTCTTCCCGATGAAGGATGCGGCGTTCGCCAAGCTTTTCGAGGTCGTGATCCAGCTCGGCGCGATCCTGTCCGTGCTGGTGTATTTCTACAAGACCATCTTCCCGCAGAAATGGAATATCGACGGATTCAAGGCGATGATCCCGCTGTGGTCGCGCGTAGTGGTCGGCGTGATCCCGGCTGCCGTGATCGGATTCCTGCTCGACGACTTCATCGAGGCGCACCTTTTCAACATCGTGGTGGTGTCCGTGGCGCTGATCGTATGGGGCGTGGCGCTTGTGTTCAGCGGAAAACTTGAACAGCGTGAATCCGGCACGTCCGAGATCGTGAAGATGAGCTACGGTAAAGCGCTCGCGGTCGGATTCTTCCAGTGCCTCGCGATGGTCCCCGGGACCTCGCGTTCCGCCGTGACGATCCTCGGTGCGATGTGCCTCGGCTGCTCCCGTTCCTGCGCCGCCGAATTCTCGTT
Source organism: uncultured bacterium (assembly GCA_902778895.1). Lineage (GTDB taxonomy): Bacteria > Verrucomicrobiota > Lentisphaeria > Victivallales > UBA1829 > UBA1732. The sequence goes on along the minus strand of CACYZF010000008.1, from coordinate 220,460 downwards.
CTTCCTGGCGATCCCGACGATGTTCGGGGCATCGCTCCTGAAGCTCGTGAAGGGCGGTGCGCACCTGACCGCGCCGCAGTGGATTGCGCTCACGATCGGTTTCGTGACCGCGTTCTTCGTGGCGTGGGGCGTGATCGCATGGTTCATGGACTACGTGAAGAAACACGATTTCAAGCTCTTCGGCTGGTACCGGATCGTCCTCGGCGCTATCCTGCTGATCCTGTTCTTCTGCGGCGTCGTGAAAGTCTGACCGGCATCCCCCTTTTCCCCGCCGAACGGACGAACTCTTCGTCAGTCGCGGACTGACAAAGAGGTGTTTCTGAAAACGGCAAACGTGATGCCGTCGACCGTGTCGACATGCACCTGCCGGTACTGTTTCGAACCGGCGTTTCTTCCGAAAACAATGGAATCCGGAATATCCCGGCCAGAATCGTCTCCTGCGAAGTATGCCGCGGGGAGGACGATGTAGTCAGGGAGAATCCCCGAATCCACGAGAAAATCCGGATAGTTCTGTCCCCCGGCAAAGAAGCCGAGGCGCGGCCATTCGGTATAGGTTTCGACGAGGGGGCGTTTCCCCGATTGATACTGGTCGCATTTCATGATCCGTACAGGGGCTTCCTGTGATGCCGGGAGCTTGTTCCAGTCGGAACGGAGCCACTCCGCTGCGGCAAGATGGATATCGCGTTCCATGCCTTTTCCGGAATCGTGAAAGAATTCCGTGAAGATCGGAGAATAAAGCTTGTAGAAGAACGCCGTGCAGAGAAGGACGGCGAGAAACGCGGCAACGGCTTTCCCGAACTTGAGATTCGAGAGGAGACGCCAGGAATCGCGGAATCCGAGCGCCGTGTATGGCAGATAAAGCGGGATGCCGATGAAAAGATATCGTCTGGAAGTCGTGAGCAGTCCGTAAAAGATGCATACCTGGAATGCCGCGAGAAGTTCGAACACGAGGAAAGCCAGGATCAGAAGCGTGTCGAATCCGGTCCAAAGCCGGCGGCGAATGTGTCCGATGATCCCGATTACGGCGAAAAAGAGGAAGAACGGGAAAATGCCGCCCCAGATGGTGCGCAGGAATTCATGGAAGACTCCGGTTTCCGGTTCGATTGGTTCAACCGGCGCGGACGGCGCAGGCGGCAGTGTGACAGCAGTGGCAGTTTCCGTTTCTGTTTTCGCAGGCTCGACGATCTCCGCGGGAACCGTCTCGAGGGCCGGAGTGACAATGTCGACCGGCATAACGGGATCGGAATACACAAGCTGTTTCAGCGACGGGATTTTCTCCGAAACATGATTGAAAATGGTCGCGTGGCGTGTATCCAGAACCGGATAACCGGTCAAGCGCCTGTTGCAGCAGAGCAGGGGAGTGATGAGGATCAGGACGGCGAAGCCGGTCAGGACGCTACGGAACGGAATACGGAACCGGATGCAGTCCCAGATGAAGAGCCCGGCATACAGAAGCGCGGCAAACAGGGCCATGTCGCCCCGGCTCAGGAGGATGACCGTTTCCCCCAGTGCAAACCAGCACCACGGAGCGTATCTGCGTGGACTTTGCGTTTGCGAAAGCAGCACTGCGGCGTAAACGCAGAGCAGAAGCCCGAAGATCGTGCCGGATTCGCGGCTCCCGTAGTAGCCGAAACGGAGAATGTACGGGCAGACGATGAAGAGCAGAGCGGTGCAGAGCGCGACCGGGCGTCCGAAGAGACGGCGCGTCGCGGCATAGAGCGGGAAGATGGACAACGAGAGGAAGAGCGAGGATGCCAGTTTGCATGCGAGGAACCCGCCGCAATGGAGAACGGAGGCGGTCAGACCCGCGGAAACGGGAAGGAGCGGCGTGATGCGCGGATGGAACGCAAAAAGCCAGTCATGCCGGGCGAATGCCTCGGCCATGGGGGCGTAACGCATCGCGACGTCCGGGAGAGGGTAATCCTCGAGGATAATGCATGGGGCGAGCAGAAGCCAGAGCAGAAGGAACAGAAGTGCAGGCAGCACGATGTCGCGGAACCGTGCCGAACAATACCCGAGGACTTTGATTGCGAGAGGAAGGACGACGCCCGCGGGGATGTTCTTCCGCGCGATCTTCTTAACGGAAGCATTCCTGAAACTGCTCAGGAGATCGGGATTGAAGCGGTGGAAATTGCCGATCTGCCACCCGCGCCTGAACAGCTCGAACGGAGCGTTGGAGTGTTCGTGGATGGCGATCGCTTCCGTGCAATACCCGATGGAACCGCCGCTTTTGAGGATGTGCGCGGCGAGGAGCGTGTCTTCGCCGAAATCCGTTTTCGGGAAATTCCCGAACCGGATCAGATCCCGGATCTTCCAGGCGGCGAAAGCGTTGGAGAAGAAGGCCGCCATCAGTCCGTCGCGCGGGATATCGGCGGCTGTCCTTATCCTCGAAACGTTCGGGTAACAGCGTTCCCGCTGCCAGGCGTTGAGCGTTTTTTCGTGGAGACTGATCTGCTTGCCGTAACAGCCGGAGATTTCAGGGTGATTCCAGAGGAAATCCGTGAGTTTTTTGAGCGTGTCGGGTTCCGACAGGACGACGTCCTGCGAGAGAAAGATGACCGTGTCGAACCCTTTTGATGCGAGATAGCGGACGATACGGGCGCGGGTCAGGCCGTGATTGAAGTTCCGACGGTCGTGCCGGAGACATTTCCAGCCGAGCGCGGCGGCGAGTTCGACCGTTTGGTCGTTGGAATCGCTGTCGACGATTAGCTTCAGGTCGATTTTGAGGCGCTGTTCCGCAATGGCGCGAAGCAGTTCGTACCAGAAGCCGCGTTTCACGGCGTTGAGCGTGGGAACGACGACCGCTGTTTTCATGCCGCCCACCAGAGACCGAGGGTTCGGAGCCAGTCGTTCTTCCTGAAGCCGTGCCGCCAGACCGTGCCGAGCCGTTTGAAATATGATGTCTCGGACAGGCAGCAGCTCCAGTCTTCCAGGATACGGGTCTGGTCCGCGGAAAGATTCGCGCGGAAATGATTCAAAAAAGCATTCGCCTGGCGCTGGGTCAGCCGGACTCTCTCATGGAGATGCCGGCGCTGGAAGAAATGCCGGAGAAGGCCTTTGCGGGGGACGGCGCCGTAGACGTTGTCCTCATGCTGGCGGTAGTCGACCAGACTTTCCGGGAGAAAGACGACCGCGCCGAATGCCGCCGCGGTGAGCGCGAGATACCAGTCGTGACAGATCGCCTCGTCCGGGACCCGGGTAAGCGAGGCAAGCGCGCGGTTGAAGATCGTCGTGCATCCCGTGACGTTGTTCTGGATCATGAGGTCCGCGAGCGAAACCCGAGCCGGATTCAGGCTCTGGTATTGAATCATGGACGGCGCGATCTGTTTCAGATGTTCGTCCACGACGCATAAATCGGAGTGAACGAGGACCGGAGTCCCCGCCGGGCGGGTGGATTCGGCATCCTGAATACCCTGAACGCTCCGGGCGATCTTGTCCGGATGCCAGACATCGTCCTGATCCGCGAACATGAGATATGGCGTGTCCGTTTCCGCGGCGGCGTCCAGAAGGCGCTGGTATGAGGGGATGACGTTGTAGTGCGTCTGATCCGGCAGAACGACCGCGGACGGAAAAGCGGAAACGAGCGATAGGATCGCGGGAGACGGGGGACCGTCGAAACGGCACACCAGTACAAAATCCCTGAAGGATTGATTCGCGAGCGAATCGAGGAAATCCTTCAGGAATATGGAGTCTCCGTGAACGGAGAGAAGAACGCTGACTTGCGCCTTGCTCATGAGGTGGCAGTGTTATTCCCTGGTGTCGGAATCGTTTTCCGTAGCCTGCGTTTCGGAGGACTCAGCAGGAGCTTCGGCGGATGCTTCGGCAGGAGCTTCGGCTGCTTCGGCAGGAGCTTCAGCTGTTGTTTTGACATGGGCCTCAGCGGGGGCCTCCTCAGGAGCGGCCGCGCTGATGTCGTTCTTATCCGCGCCGAGGTCCTGTCCGTCCTTTGCTTCCGTTTCCTCTTTGCCAAGGGAAGAACCCGGATCGAACGCCTGAGCCGGTGCAACCGGCTTCGGGGGCAGGGGCTGACGGCCTTCCTGTGCGCCGTTGTGGAGGTAATGCCAAAGCGGGTTCAGGCCGGCCTGACGCACGTCGGGATTGGTGTCCAGGTAATACTTGGAATCGAAGCGTTCGGAGGGATTGAACCCGTGGTACGCGCCCCAGAAATAGTAGTGCTTGAGGGGATTCAGTCCGCTGATGCGGACCGTGGGATACGAGGTGAGATACCACACGGGATCGAACCAGCCGGACTTCGTGATCTGGGACATCTGGAGCCTGAAATCGTAGATGTTCACGCTGGATTCGTCCTGCGGCGGCTGAACGGGGACCTTCTCGCCGAGGATATGGATTTCATCCCAGTCCGTGCATTTTTCGAGGACGATATCGAATTCGTTGTCGAGGTCTTCCTCGTAGTGGCAGTCGAGGACGGAGAAGGGGAAATAGCGCATGCGGATCAGCGGGCGGATGATCCGTTCCAGGAAGTTTTCGTAATTGAAAACGTGGTGGTGATGGACGAAATTGTAGCGCTGGCTCTCGATGTCGCTCCAGTAGATGTTCAGATGGGCTCTGTCCTGATGGTAGATCAGGGCATCGAGGATGTGTTCCGCGGCGTCCACGCTGCCGTTGTTCTCGTAATCGACGACGAGGTGTCCGGCGGAGGTCTCGGGACGGTCGACGTCGAAGGTGAAGCGGCGGTCGGGAATGGCGAGGAAGAATTTGCCTCTCTCGTTGAGGCTCTCATAGACGGCCTTGAAGAAGCCGATGAAATCCGGGATGTGTTCGATGACATGGTTCGCGATGAAGTAATCGAACTTGTTGTTGCCGAGGACTTCGGAAAGCGAGCGCGTCTTGGCGACGAAGTCGACGTCGACGAAAGTCCTGCCGGGGTAGAACTCCTGGAAGTGTTCGATCAGAGTTTCCTTCGGGAAGATGTCGTAGAATTTGACATTGGTTTCTTCCTTGGTGAGCAGCGGGGAGCACAGTGCGCCGATTTCAAGACCGGAAAGTTCCGCGTAGTCGGGAACATTCTTCATGAAGATCTTTCTGCGTACGATGTCACGCTTGTTGTCTTTTTCGATGTCGCTCATGTTTCACCTCGTTCTAGCTGTTATTTTGATGAAATTTGTTGGATACTGGTACAAACGCGAGATCAGATGGACCGTCTCGTTGATTTCAGGCTGCTGCATGTAGTAGCAGATGTTCTTTTTCAGGAACGGGAATCCGAGGATGAGGAAGTCCTGCGGCCTGCAGTAGAGGGCGTTGAATTCCGGCGTGACCGAGTCGATCTCCTGAAGTCGTGCGGAGGCGCGGAGATAGACATCGGATTTGAACCCGGCCTTTTCCATGTGGTTGCTGAGTTGCGTCTCGTAGTTCGCGACGACGGCGGGCAGGGAAGTCTCGTTCCTGACGTTCCGCCAGAATTTCTTGAACGCCTCCGAAGTGAAGACCTGCTGACGGAAAACAAGGAAATAGCTCTGGATATGGCGCGGGATGATGCCGTTCGGAAGCCATTTCGCCTCCTCGCGGCGCGGATTGTTCGTCTCCGGAAACTCGGTCATGCCCCAGAAATCGGCGGGGTTCGAGCTCATACGGGCGAAGATCTCCTGGAAGGAGTACATCGGGCCGTAGACGCTGTTGTTCAGGAGGATCAGCTCATCGTATCCGATGAGGCGGGTTTCCTCAAGCGCATCGCGCCATGCGCCGAAGTCGTAGCCGACGTTCTTTCGTGTGATGACCTTGGTCGCGATGCGGGAGACCTTTTTCATGCTCTCCTGGACCAGGCCGCTGTTGCTCACGAACACGATGTCGGCGCATTTCTTCAGTTCGCCGAGCAGATGAAGATCCGCGTTGGATATCTTCTGGTCGGCCGAGTAGTGGACGAAGATCGCGAGACGTTTCACGTAATCATTCTCTTCTCCCGGTTCAGACTGTTTCTCAGGCTGGACAGTCGGCGGCACGACGGCCGAGAGCGCGGTGTATCCGGCTCCCAGCGCGACGTATTTCCAGATGCGTTCGATGGCATGCGCCAGCGTGTCGGTGATCTGATTGTTTTCCTCTTCGAATTTGTTCTGGTCGACGATGCCTTCGCGGAAGAGCGGCGCAACGGCTTTTGTTTTTGCCCAGAACATCTGTCCGACGGGGAATTCCGGATTCGGCGGGAGCGAGGAGGGCAGCCCCATGGCATTGAGGAGATCCACGCAGCGGGCGAGGTTGTTTTCCCAGTTCATGTAGTGTCGCATGGTCGGGATCGGGGAGGGGAAGTAGAGCCCGATGTGAGGGTCGCGGTCGAAACGCCGGAAGATGGCGGAAACCGTCTCCGGGGAGCCGAGCAGCTGGTCCAGGAGGTAGTGCCGCCATTCGTGGCCCCAGTTGACGGTCATGGATTTCTTGGTGTGGAAGTGTCCGATAAAATCGTACTGGTCGATCAGGTCGGAGCAGGATGCGAAGAACGGAGCAACGTCGCGGCCGATGTTGTGGGTGACCGTAACGTTACAGTTTTCGCAGTTCGCGACCGGTTTTTCTTCCATCTTCGACATGATCACCGTGCGTTTGCGGCGGCTGTCCGTCGTGATGACGCAGTCGAATTTGAACGGAATCTGATTCAGATAGTGAATGATCTCGTCCATGAGGTCCGGATAGAAGACATGAATGTGAAGGAGAACTTTCCCGGGCTGTGCGACAGGCTCTTTCGCGGGCGCGAGGACTTCGTATTCCGGGAGCGGCGGGAGATTGCAGAGTGCGCGGGTCGTCGTGTTGATGCTGGCATAACCGTAGCATTCGTCCGGTTCCAGATAGGTGCCCTCCGCCCATTCGTTCCAGGCGTTGATGAAGATGAAACGCTCCTTCTCGACGAAATTCTTGCGGGTGTATTCCAGAATGTTCCTGAGCCAGTAGTGGTAGGAGTTGAGGGAGAAATACTGCCAGACGGAATACCATGTCTCGCGGCGGCTGGAATTGTCCCAGCCGAGCATGGCGCATCGGTAGAACGGATACGGGGACAGGTCGGCGAACGTCTTTTTCTGATACAGATCGGAAATGATTTTCTGGTAGTTGTAATAGTAGCCGTCTTCCTTGAAAGGATGGAACCTGGACGGCGGGAACGTTTCCAGTTCGGAGACTCTGTGGGGCGGGAACTCGACTTCGCGGTCGACCTCGTCGAATATCTTGAACTCCTTGCTCTTGATGAATGTGCGGCAGGACCAGATCTGGATCTCGCCGACGCCGTTCTCCCGGCACCACTTGCGCCATGTGGAGAACGTCTTGTTGGGATTCGGCAGTATCTTGGCGTGGTAAATCAGGATCACGGGCTTGCCCTGGCAGCGCAGGTAGCGGGGATCGGAGATGTAGCGCTTCAGGTCCTTGATGAAGTTGATGTCGTTCTCGTCGGAGTAGTTCTGCTTGATCAGGACGGAATTCTGCTGACCGTCCCACGTGCGGGTCCAGTTCTCGTTGGCCCAGCAGAGGCAGAAATTGAAATCGATCTCAGGATGCGCCATGATGAGTTCAAGCGGCTTTTCCATGAGTTTCTTGCCGTCGAACCAGTAGTAGTAGAGGCAGAACGCCGAAATGCCGTGCGCCTTGGCGAGCGCCACCTGCTTCTTGATGTTTTCGACGTCGGACAGATCGTAGTAGCCGATGTCCTTGTGCGGCGTACGGGGCTGGTAGTGGACGGGGAAACGAGGCTTGGCCTTTTTCGTGTTGGTCCACTCTGTGAACCCTTTCCCCCACCATTCGTCGTTTTCGGGGAAGGTGTGGAACTGAGGAAGATAGAACGCAATGGTCTTGACGTCGTGCGGAATCTTGCGGAAGGGTTCGTCGTCCTGATAGCAGGACTGATAAGTGATCTGGTCGAGCAGGGAATCCGTCGTGTTTATCGTGGATTCGGATGTCTGGACTATGCCGAACCGTTTTGCCGTCTTCGCCGCGCCGTTCAGCATGTAGTAGACAAGCATGGTGAATTTTGAGGCGGAGCTTCCCTGCGCGACCGTGATGTCGTCGACAAAGGCTTTGGATTCCTTGATGATCTCGCGGTTGACCGTCAGATATCCGTACAGGAAGTGGAAAAGACGCGCGATGCCCCATGCGCGGGATGTGCGGATGTCGTGCATCAGCTGCTTGTCGTATTCCACCTGCCAGCGGAGCGCTTCGATCTCGTTCAGCAGATTCGTGCGTTCAATGCTGAATTGTGTCGTATCGGCGTTAAGCGCGCCGACCTGCCGGTAAAGATCCGCTCTCTGAAGCCGCAAGTCATTGATTTCTTTCTGCAGCAGGATCAGATTGCGCTCAAGTCCGGCGCAGTAGTTTTCCATTTCGTGCGCGCATGTAAGCGGGAACGAAGGAAATCGTTTCGGTGTGTCGGTTTTCTCCAGCGAATCCGGAAGAATACCCTGATTGTAGATTCGCAGAAGCTCGTCTTCTCTGTGGCTCATGATTGTTTAACCTCGCGGCATTCGATCGCTGACATTGGCAGGCCGACCATGGCCCCCAGGAGCGGATAGCTTGATTTGATCTGGAACGTCATGGCGTTGTGGTTCCAGACCTGAATATGATGTTCTTCCAGTTTTCCGGTTGAAACCGCCACCCCGACGGAATATGTGCCGTTCGCCAGGCGCGGCAGGACGAAGTGAAACACGACCTCCATCTCGCCGCCTTCCTCCAGAACGGGGATCGCGCCGGGGATGCTGGTGTCGCCCCACAGGTTGATTCCCTCGGGGGAACGAACGCGGAATCCGACCGCGGGCATCTCAAGACGTTTCTGCGCCCGGAGCCGGACTTTGAACTTGATTGCTTCGCCGCCGCGCGCCTGGCTCATCTCCTCGCCGTTATCCGACATGAGAACCGTTTCCAGGATGTTCGCGCCGCCTTCGCCGAAGGAGCGTTCGTCCGGGAGATATCCGGTCGCCTCGACCGGATCGCCCTCGCGGAAGTCCGGTCCGGCGGGATTCCATTCCTGCTTCCCGGTGATCTTGACGTCCTGTTTTTCCCCGTAGCAGAGCTCCAGATAGCGCTCGGTGATTTCGCGCGGAGCGCCGTCTGCGATCAGTCTGGAATGGTCCAGCAGGATCGCGCGGGAACAGAGCATGGAGATGATATTGCAGTCGTGGCTGACCAGCAGCACGGTCTTGTCCCTGATGTATTCGCGGAGGAACGCGATGCATTTCTGCGCAAAATGGAAGTCGCCGACCGCGAAGATCTCGTCCAGCAGCAGGATGTCCGCCTGAAGATAGATGCATGTGGCGAACGCCAGGCGCATCACCATGCCGGTGGAATACGTGGACACCGGCTGGTCGATGAAGTCGCCGATCTCGGCGAACTCGATGATGCCGCCGACCTGGGCTTCGATCTCGTGTTTCTTCAGACCGCGGGAATACCCTGCCGTGTAGATGTTCTGTCTGCCCGTGTCGGACGCATCGATCCAGCTGCCGAGTTCCAGCAGGGACGCCACTCGCCCTTCGATGAAGACTTTCCCGCTCGTCGGATACAGCGTTCCGGCGATCATCTGCAGCAGCGTGCTTTTTCCGCTGCCGTTTACGCCCATGACGCCGACGCATTCGCCTTTGCGGATTTCCAGGGAAAGCGGCTCCAGCGCGGTAAAACGGTTGCTCTTGAACCGGAACGGGAACAGCAGGTTCCAGAGCAGTTCCTTCCGCGTCGAGAACCGCGGATACTCCTTGCCGACGCCTTCCAGACGGATCACGATTTCATCAGACGACATCGGCAAAGCGCCTCCTCAGCCGCATGAAAACGCAGAACCCGAACTGGAAAACGACCAGGCCCGTCAGCCAGGACAGGCCGACCAGGTTCCAGTTCGGAGCGCTCGGCTTGAACAGGATGGTCCGGGTGTTGATGATGACCGGAGTCAGCGGATTCAGGTAGATCGCCCACCGGTATCCCTCCGGGATCTGGATCACGTCGTAGAAAACCGGCGCGGAGAAGAACAGAAACAGGATGACGATGCCGAGCAGGTTCCCCAGATCTCGGAAAAACAATCCCGCGGCCGAAATGACCCAGCTGCAGCCCGTTGTCAGGAGAAGCAGCGGCAGAGTCGTCAGCGGCAGATAAAGAACGGCCATCCACGATCCGCCTCCGTCCGTGAACTGCGAAATCAGAAAGATCAGGAGCAGGACCGTGTACATGATCAGGAAATTCGCCAGCGCCAGACTCGGCGACAGCAGGTTCAGGGGGAACGGCACGCGTTTGATGATGCCGGTCCGCGAGAGCAGCAGGCTCAGGCTGCTCATCAGGGGTTCGCTGAACCCGGAATACAGGATAATCCCCGTATAGATCACCAGGCCGAAGCTCCAGCGGGACGTGATGTCGGCGTCAGGCCATTTCAGCTTGAAGATCACGCTGAACATGTACACGTAGAGCAGCAGGACGCACATCGGCGGGATGAACAGCCAGAAAAAGCCGAGGATGCTGTGCCGGAACTTCGCCAGGATATTGTTCCGCACCATCATGAAAAACAGGCTGTACTGGCGGATCGCCAGATTCACCGGCATCCACGGGTTCAGCGTTTTCCAAACGGGAATGTCCCGGAATATCTCTTCCACTGTGTCGTCTGCTCCAAAAACAAACACGCGCCGCCTGAAAAGACGCATCAGATGCGACGTGTTTTGTTTCGTTTCGATCTGCGGTTTCCGTTTTTCTGCGCGGCGGACGTCATATCGGAACATGTTTTTCCGCGCGTGAAAAAACACTAGTATAAACTAATACATCATACTATAGCACGCGGACCCGTTTTTTCAAGCATGAATCGGGCTTTTCCGGACGATTTGTCTGTTAATTTTTTTTAGAAAATGAAAACGCCGGATGCACCGGAAATACTCTTCCGGAAAAAGCGGAATGGAAAAGACGCGAAATGTCAGCCGATACGGCTGTTTTTCGCGAGGAGCAGGAGATCGGCCAGGACGATGGCGGTCATGGCCTCGACGACCGGGACCATGCGCGGGACCAGGCACGGGTCGTGCCGTCCGGGCGTGGAGATCTCGGCGGGTGCGCCGTCGCGGTCGACGGTCTTCTGGGGGCGGTTGATGGATGCTGTCGGCTTGACCGCGCAGCGGAAGGTGAAGACGTCGCCGTTGGAGATGCCGCCGAGCACGCCGCCCGCGTTGTTGGACGCGAACTTGCCGCCGGGCAGGATCGGGTCGTTGTGTGCGCTGCCGCGCATGGCGGCCGCGTCGAACCCCGCGCCGAACTCGATCCCCTTCACGCCGCCGATGGAGAGGATGGCGTGTGCCGTGAGCGCGTCGAGTTTGTCGAAGACGGGTTCGCCGAGTCCGGCAGGCAGTCCGGACGTCTCGCAGAGGATGATCCCGCCGACGCTGTCGTTGTCGGCGCGTGCGGCGTTGACCGCATCGGCCATGCGGACCGCGGCTTCGGCGTCCGGGGCGCGGACGGGATTGCGTTCGACCTGGTCCCAGTCAATGTTCTGCGCCCTGATCCCGGCGATCTCGAGCGCGCAGGCGCGGACGGTCACGCCGTTGCGGGCGAGAAGCTGTTTCGCGATGGCTCCGGCGGCGACCCGTGCGACGGTTTCGCGGCCCGAGGTGCGTCCGCCTCCGCGCGCGTCGCGGAATCCGAACTTTCTTTCCCATGCGAAGTCGGCGTGGCCGGGGCGGAACAGATTCGCGATGGCGTCGTAGTCGGCGCTGTGCTGATTGGTGTTGCGGAACAGGATGGCGACCGGCGCGCCTGTCGCGACGCCGTTCAGCACGCCGGAAAGGATTTCGGGTTCGTCGGCTTCCTGGCGCGGCGTGGTTATGCCGGACTGGCCGGGCCTGCGGCGCGCGAGTTCGGATTTGAGAGCGTCGAAGTCGACCGGAAGCCCGGCCGGTACGCCGTCGACGACGCAGCCGAGCGCGGCTCCGTGGGATTCGCCGAAAGTAGTAACGCGGAACAGGGTGCCGAAGGTGTTGGAGCTCATTTTACATTCACTTTTGTTTCGAGGACGGTAAGCATGCGGTCGACCGCTTCCTCCACGGGGAGGACTTGCGGCAGTTCGAGCACGGCGTCGGCGGCCGCGCGGAAAACCGGACGGCGGGCGTCGCAGATGCGGTTGAATTCGCCGAACGGATCGGCTTTGTCCGCCAGGAACGGCGGGAAGCCCTCGCGGGCCATGCGTTCGAACGCCGTGGGGACGGGGACGTCCATCCAGACGATGAGGCCGAGCGCGTGCAGGTCGTCCTGGGTGAGGAACGGATTGGAGGCCACGCCGCCGCCGAGCGCGACGACCGCGCGTTGCGGCGCGGATGCAATGAACTTGCGGACGGATTGCGCCTCAAGCTCGCGGAAACGCTGTTCGCCGACCTCCTTGTAGAGGGCGCGGACGGGTTTGCCAGCGTCGGATTCCAGCTGTTCGTCGGTGTCGAAGAACGGCACGCCGAGCGCTTTCGCAAGCGCGATCCCGAGACAGGATTTGCCGCAGTGCTTGATGCCGCAGAGCGCGACTCGCCGGTCGAGTTTCGTATTCAGGATGCGGATGCGCTGCCGCGAACAGCTGATCGCGATGATCGTGCGGAAAAACCGTTCGGCGTCGTCGCCGAATTCAGGCGGGACCGAGGCGCGGATCCTGTCGAGGATGATATGTTCGCGTCCGGGACGGCTCACAGGCGTGTTCGCGGCGAGCTTGAAGTCGGCGATATGTTCCGCAGTCTCCATGCGGCGGATGAACGCCGGAAGCAGTTCCGCGTCGATCGCGTCGATTTCGCCCCGGAGCGTGTCGAGCTGTGCCGGACTGTGCGGATCGTCTGACATGGATCCGCCTCAGGCCTTGATCTGGCAGCGGAACGGCAGGATGTGGCGGATCTTCTCCATGAGGTCGTCGAAGACCGGCGGCGTGATGGATTGGGCGCCGTCGCACAGCGCGCAGGAGGGATTGTTGTGCACTTCCACGATGATGCCGTCCGCTCCGGCGGCCGCGGCCGCGAGGGAGAGCGGCGCGACGAACCGCGCAATGCCCGCCGCGTGGCTCGGGTCGATGATCACGGGCAGGTGGGAGAGCGTCTTCAGCGCCGGGATGGCGGAGATGTCGAGCGTGTTGCGCGTGTAGGTCTCGAACGTGCGGATGCCGCGTTCGCAGAGGATCACATTCTTGTTGCCGGACGCCATGATGTATTCGGCGCTCATGAGGAGTTCCTGATAGGTGTTCGCGAGGCCGCGCTTCAGGAGGATGGGCTTGTCGCATTTTCCGATCTGCTTCAGCAGCTCGAAGTTCTGCATGTTGCGCGCGCCGATCTGGATCACGTCCACGTCGGCGAAGAGGTCGAGCTGGGAGAGGTCCATCAGCTCGGTCACGATGGGGAGTCCGGTCGCCTTTTTCGCCTTCAGGAGCAGTTTCAGTCCTTCGGCGCGGAGGCCCTGGAAGGAGTAGGGGGACGTGCGCGGCTTGAACGCGCCGCCGCGGAGCATGTTCGCGCCGGATTTCTTCACGCTTTCCGCGATGCCGATGATCTGTTCCTCGTTCTCGACGGAGCAGGGGCCCGCGATGACCGTAAATCCGCCGCCGCCGACCTTCACGCCGCCCGATCCGACCTTCACGACCGTGTCGAGCGGGTGGAACTTGCGGTTGGCGTTCTTGAACGGCTCCTGGATGCGTTTCACGTCGTCGACGATGTCGAACTGCTTGATGATGTCGAGGTCGATGTGCGAGGTGTCGCCGATGAGGCCGATGATGGTCTGCTGGATGCCTTCGCTGATGTGGAGCGTGACGTTCTGTTTGGTGAGCCAGTCTTTCAGTGCATCGAACTGCGCCGCATCGGCGTTTTCTTTCAAAATGATAATCATGGTACGGAAAACCTGTCTGTTGGGGGCCGGAAATGCGGCCCGGATTTGCTGTTGATAAATATCCGAAGATAATGTACCACGTTTCCCGCGATATTTCAAGGGCGCGCGCATCAATAGAAGAAAGATTGCGTCCTTTTTCCTTTTTTTTCAGGAAAAACCGTTTGTTTTTTCTCTTATCCATGCTATAGTACGGTGTAAAATGCAAAAAGTCAGCGAAAAACACAACCGGAATCATTTCCGGCCTCGAAATCTTTTATCGTCTTTTTTCAACAAACACATAACTCGCCATCAATAAAACAACACGAAAGGATCACACCATGGGAACCGTCATTTCCAGCGGAACCGTCTACGTCAACAGTGGAGACAAACTAAATTCTCCTGATATCCTGAACACCGGCAAAGTGTATGTCAACAGCGGGGGATCCGCGACGAATGCGACCATCCATGACGGCGGCGAAGAGTATGTCCTCTCAAACGGCTGGGACTATGACGCACAAATCTCTTCCGGCGGCGGACTGCACGTCAATACCGGACGATCCTACAGGGCACAGGTTTTCAACGGCGGCGTCGTCAGCGGAATCGGCGCGTCCATTCATTCCGCTGTCGTCAACAACGGCGGCAGCATGGCCCTGTCCGGCTATGTCCATCAGATCAGCGGGCTGGTCACCCGAGGCTACGTGAAGGATACGACGATCAATTCCGGCGGCGTTGTGACGTTGGAAAAGTTTGCCGCCTGCAGCGATACGACGATCAACGGAGGCAAACTGTTCGTTTCCTCCGGTGCGTCTGCGACGGGCGTCACGCTGAACGGCGGATACATCCTGGTGGACAGCGGCTATGTGGACTCGCTCATAATGTCCGGCGGCAGTATGCTGATCAGAGGCGAAAGCGTCCTGAATCCCGGCGTTGTGAAACATCTGACCCTCGGTTTCGGATCCGGTGTCGTCTGGGTTGAAGAAGGCGGCTTGATCTCAAACGGCTCGATCCGCAATGATCTCAATGTCCAGAAAAATGGACGTATCGAAGATGTCGTTGTGTGGGAGAACGGCGGCTACCTGGTCGTCGACAATGGCGGCACGCAGCACGGAGGTATCGTCCACGGTTCCGAAGCCATCGCGTCCGGCGGCATGGCTTCGGACGTGAAATTTCACGGGGATATCGATCTGAGAGGAACTGCGAAAGACTGCACGCTGATCGGTGGAAGTGTTACGATTTCCGACGGCGGGTCCTTCACCGGAAATGCGGAAATCCTATCCGATGACATCGGTCGTTTTTGGGTGAACTCCGGCGGAACCGCCACCGTAAACAAAGTCTCTGGTCCTCGTCTCCTCACATATCTCAATGGCGGCGTCATGGACGTCTCCGCGGGCGGGCTCGACTTTGTCCAAATACTCGAAACCGGCGGAACGTTCAATCTCGGCGCGGAAGCCTCCGTCGGCACCGCGTCTCTTTTCGGCGGCGTCATGAACGTCAAGGGCGTCCTCCGGCATGTCCGCGTCAGCTCCGGCGCATCGGTCATGATTTCCTCTGGCGGCATCGTCACCGGACGATACAATATCCTGAACGGCGCGGTCGTCTCCGCCGCCGCAGGCGCGACCGTCGACTTCGACCTCCATCAGACCTCGGCCGGCGCGGCCGCGCTGCTGAGCAACCTCTCCCTCATAAGCGGCACGCCGAACTACTCGCTCACGGTCGACGCAAATCAGGCGATCGGGTCCTATAAGCTCGCGGGCGGCGCAGCCGGGTTCAACAAGACCATCACGGTGAAGGATTCTGCCGGGACAGAACTCGGCACGATCAAAGTCGACGGAAATCCCGTGGGATACAGCGGCAAGATGTTTGGGCTGAAGCTGACCGACGGAACGCTGAGCGTGCTGGTCGTGAACGGCAGTTCCGAAAACGTCTTCATGGGTACCGTGACCAGCAAAACAAAGGAAATCACCTCCGGCATGACCGCGTACGGCGCGACCGTGAACCAGAGCGGGTTCCTGTACATCCTCAGCGGGGGTATCGCAAGCAACACTATAGTCAACTTCGGCGGTGAAATGGTCGTTTCCTCCGGCGGCAAAGTCAGAGGCATTACGATCGAAAAAGGCGGCTCCGTGTCCATCCTCGAAGACGTCATGGCAGAAAACGTGGTCGTCAACGGCGGCATGTTCAGCCTCGAACAATACGGCTGGGCCTACCATCTGTCAAACGGACACGCGGTGTCCAGCAACACCGTCGTGAGGAACGGCGGTGAGGTCATTGTGCATGAAAGCGCCCATCTGGAAGGCGCGTACGTCTCCGAAGGCGGCCGCGTGAGCGTGCTGAGCGACGGCACGTTCGAGACAGGCAGAGTCAACGACGGAGAAGTTTATGCGTTCAACGGCGCACATGTCTCCCGTGTGGACCTGGAGGACGGCGGCATCCTGAACGTGGAGTCCGGCGGCATAGTGCGGCATATCAATGTTAGCGCGGGCGGCGTCCTGACCGGCGTCCTGCGCGAAGCATCCGAACTCACCTTCTACGGCGGCACGCTCGACCTCGACATTTCGAATAACGTGCCGGGAGACGAATTCCTCATTGACGAGCAGTCGTACACCAACATAGACATGCACATCAGTGACAAGATATATTATCTCTGCACGCTCTCGGTCGGCGACTCGCAGCCTGTGGGAACGTACAGTCTCATCGAAGGCGCTTCCGGCTTCAACAAGACCGTTACGGTGATGAACACCTCGAAAGAAGCGCTCGGCACGCTCACGGTCGGACAGACCACGAACATCGGTAATTTCGACTACACGCTGAATCAGGATACTTACGACAATCTGACCGTCACGATCGCGGCCGCGGCTCCGACTCCGGGCTCGTACATCGCGAAGAGCGACATCAACGGCAACGGCGTCAGCGACGTGATGTTCCAGCTCGTCAAGGGCGACTACGGCTTCGGCCAGATCGGCTTCTGGCTGGACGGCACGAACACGTGGCAGAGTGAGATGGCGGTGCATCCGACCGATTCGTGGAAGGTCCTCGGCGCGTACGACATGGACGCCAACGGCAATGCTGACACCGTGCTCGTCGGCAACATCGTCATGGACGTCGGCGGAACCGATCTTCCGATGTACGCGATCGGCTACTACACCGACTCCGTCGACCTTGATGCCAACTGGCAGAACATCAGCTACCTCGGAAATCCGGACCACAATGTCTGGAACAACGCGGTCGGCAACCTGACCGGCAACCAGGGTATGAATTCCATCGTCTGGCATTCCACCGACCTGGGCGTTCTCGGCGCATGGACCGACGGGACCGACAACTGGGTCAGTCTGGGCATCGGTTACAAATCCGATTGGAAAATGGCCGGTTGCGGCGACTTCGACGGCGACGGCAAGGACAGCGTCCTGATGGTCTTCCAGGGTGCGGCGTACTATGCTGTCGACATTGTCGGAGCCGAAGGCGTGGCGAATCCGCTTACGTCCTCCGACGCGAACTGGACAGTCAGCGCGATCGGCGACTTCTCCGGCGACGGGAAGGACGACATCATCGCCTATAATGCCTCGGCCAGTCTGGTCGCGATGTGGGGCGACGGTGATGCAACAAACAAATGGTCGCTGCTCGGCATGCTCGACAAGAACGACTGGTTCATCGTCGGCGCAGGCGATTACAACGGCGACGAGAAGGACGACCTCCTCGTCCGTCAGAATTCGACCGGCATGCTCGGGTATTACACCAGCGGCGACATGGAGCAGTGGGTCGAACTCGGCCGCGGCGTTGATATGAACTGGTCCGTCATCGCTTGAGGCAAAGCCTCAACTGCAGTTGTGCTCACAGCTACGCTTGAGCACGTATCAGTATAAATTCGGCCCTCGCAATCGGAAATGGTTGCGAGGGCTTTCCTTTGGTGTCATCCGGCGTCATTGCGCAAATGCATTTTAATAAGTATAGAGGATACCGATTCGTTTTTCCGGAATCGGAAACAATTTCGGCCCGGAACAGAATCTCCGGCGTTTTTTTGCGGATTTTTGCGCTGTTTTTTTTGAAAATGGAGAAAAACGGTAGTATATTATTAGATAACTTAATCCTAAATTCAATACAGGAGTAAAACATGAGTCTCAATTCTTATGCACAGCGTGTCCTGCAGGACAGCGTCGTCGCCAAGTACCCGTGGGAAAAGGAATTCATCCAGAGCGTGACCGAGGTCTTCGAATCCCTCGGACCGCTGCTCGACCGTGAATCCAAGTACGAAAAGAACTGCATCCTCGAACGCATCGTCGTTCCGGAACGCATCATCCAGTTCCGCGTGCAGTGGGTCGACGACAAGGGCGATATCCAGGTCAACGACGGTTACCGCGTGCAGTTCAACAGCGCCATCGGCCCGTACAAAGGCGGCCTGCGCTTCCACCCCTCCGTGAACCTGAGCATCCTCAAGTTCCTCGGCTTCGAACAGATCTTCAAGAACTCCCTCACCACGCTCCCCATGGGCGGCGGCAAGGGCGGTTCCAACTTCAATCCGAAGGGCAAATCCGACCGTGAAGTCATGGCGTTCTGCCAGGCCTTCATGCGCGAACTCTACCGCCACATCGGCCCGAACGTCGACGTGCCCGCGGGCGACATTGGCGTCGGCGGCCGCGAGATCGGCTACCTCTTCGGCCAGTACCGCCGCATCGTGGACAGCTACGACAGCGTCCTGACCGGCAAGGGTCTCAACTGGGGCGGCAGCCTGGTCCGTCCGGAAGCCACCGGTTACGGCAACGTCTACTTCGCCTCCGAAATGCTCGCCACCCGCGGCGAATCCTTCGAGGGCAAGAAGGTCCTCGTCTCCGGCGCGGGCAACGTCGCCCAGTACGCCGTCAAGAAGGCCACCGCGCTCGGCGCGAAGGTCCTCACCATGTCCGACTCCAACGGCACCATCCTCGACAAGGACGGCATCGACGAAGAAAAGCTCGCCTGGATCCAGGACCTCAAGAACGTCCGCCGCGGCCGCATCAAAGAATACGTCGAGAAGTTCCCGAAGGCCGAGTACTTCGAAGGCAAGCGCCCCTGGACGCTCACCCCCTGCGACATCGCCCTTCCGTGCGCGACCCAGAACGAGGTCAGCGGCGAAGAGGCCAAGGCCCTCGTCGCGAACGGCTGCAAGTGCGTCGGCGAAGGCGCCAACATGCCGTCCACGCCGGAAGCCATCGCCTGCTTCCAGGCCAATAAGCTTCTCTTCAGTCCGGGCAAGGCCTCCAACGCCGGCGGCGTCGCCACCAGCGGCCTCGAAATGAGCCAGAACGCCATGCGCCTCAGCTGGACTGCCGAGGAAGTCGACCAGAAGCTCCACGGCATCATGGTCAGCATCCACAAGGCCGCCTACGAGGCCGCCAAGGAATACGGCCCGAAGGGCGATTACATCGACTACGTCCTCGGCGCCAACATCGCCGGCTTCCGCAAGGTCGCCGACGCCATGATCGATCAGGGCATCTGATCGAACGCCCGACGGTCAAACGGTCAGCAGACCGGCTCGATTGGAAAGGTCAGCCGGTCGGAAAATCGACCGCACCGACCGAAACGGATTTCCGCCCGGAGTTCCCCTCAACGGAGCTCCGGGCTTTTTACGCCTGCACAACTCGTTCCGTGAGGTGGAAACAATAGGACCGACAGGTCGTATATGACCTATCCTCCATCCGGCCTCTTCGGTTTTCTCCATGAAAAACAGAGCATGTTTTCTTGACATCCACCCGAACTATGCTATAGTAGTGATAAGTTGTCTGTCACACCTGCGAAACACCCCGGAACGCCAGCCGGAAAGGAGCAATTACAAATATGATCTGGCTTGTCATCCTGTATGTTCCTGTTATTGGTGTTTCGGTTTTCGTCTTTGTCCGGGCGATCTTCAGGCATATCGACGCGAAAGAGTATTTCTGGAACAATCTGCCCGATTGCGAAAAGGACTGCATCAACTGTCTCCCCAGATATCCGCTTTTCTACTACAAGGGATGCTGGGGCTGGCGCGGAAAGATCGCGGAGGAGCTTGAGAAACGCAACAAGGTCCTCATGGAATATAACAAAGAGAAAGCGGAACAGCTGATCCGTGCGGAAAAGGACCTGTACTGGTCCTGGGCCACTGGCGCCATTTCGACCTGGATACTCGCTGTCTGCCTGATAATGAGATAAAGCGCGGAAACATCAAATCACATTAACCCGGATTGCAACGAGAATGAGGTGAAAAATGAATGAAATCGAAAAAAACAAAACACCCATTTCGAAAAAGGTGTCGATCATCGTTTGTTTCGCGCTTGTGTGGCTGATGATCATTCCGCTTGTCCGGACCCCTGAAAAATCCGTGCTTCATGTTGTTTCCCTGTTTGTCTGCAACCTCTTCCTGGCATTGGGAATCAATCTGTGGTTCTTTCTGAAAAAACGAAGCAGGACTTCACTTTTTCTGCTGCTTTTCTACGATTTTCTGGTCCTTGTCGCGATGATCGGCTATGTGATCGCGAAACTCGTAATCATTTCCGCAACGCAAAATCCGGGATAAGCATGAACCGGACAAAAAAGAAAAAACGTTCCATCACTCTTCGAATGAAGCGGACGGCATCATGCCTTGCCGCTCTGTGCCTGACGGTTCTTCTGACGGTCTTTACCAGTCCAGTGTCAGGCGACGACGGGGATACCGAACTTGCGGCGGGAAACGAAGCATACGAAGCACAATCTTACGAGTCCGCCATAAAGCATTTCAGAAAAGCGGCTGAAAAGGGGAACGCGGAAGCGCAATTTAAACTCGGCTATTGCTTTTATCAAGGGCTGGGAATGGAACAGGACTATGCGGAAGCGGTCAAATGGTTCCGCAAGGCTGCGGAACAGGGCCTTGTTGAAGCACAATTCAATCTCGGTCTTTGCTTTTATCAAGGGCATGGAACGGAACAGGACTATGCGGAAGCGGTCAAATGGTTCCGCAAGGCTGCGGAACAGGGGCTTGCCGAGGCGCAATCCAATCTCGGTCTTTGCTTTTACCAGGGACTGGGGATAGAGCAGGACTATGCGGAAGCGGTCTATTGGTACCACAAATCGGCGGAACAGGGACATGCAGAAGCGCAATACAATCTCGGCGTTTGCACTGGAAAGGGGCTGGGGACGAAGCAAAACGATGCGGAAGCGGTCAATTGGATTCGCAAGGCTGCGGAACAGGGGCTTGCCGAGGCGCAATACAGTCTCGGCGTTTGTTATGCAAAGGGCATTGGAGTAAAAAAGAACAGAGCGGAATCCAGAAAATGGTATCGCAAGGCTGCGGAACAGGGGGTTCCCGAAGCGCAGAAGGCGTTGGGCGAGCCTCTGTCCGCCAATATGTTCAGACTGAGACTAATCATTCATCTTGCCGTCGGAGTTTTCCTTCTGGTCCTTTTCGTGAAAACGCTTGGAAAACTCGTATGGAGGCATCCCCGCGATGTCGATGATGTCGATCCCGACGCTCCCCCGGCACGCGCGGACCTTCGCTGGGGCGCACGGCTTATCGATTTGTTCTTCGAAACTGCTATCGTCAATGTCCTTGGGGGATATGTTTTCTTATTCCTGGGCATGAGTTCTTTCTGGGAGGAATACCTGGCGTCGAGTAAACTCTGGGCGGAAGAAGACAGCATTACAAGTTTCGTTTTCAGTTGTTGCCTGATCGTACTGCTTACTTTCATTCTGGACAGCGTCATCCATTGGGCTTTCGGCGGAACGCTTGGCAAGTGGCTGTTCGGCATCAAAATCATGCGGAAAGACCATAAGCTCCTTTCGTTCAAAGATTTCTTTGTCCGCGATATAAGAGCCTTCTGGGGCGGCATGGCATCAGGGACCCCTCTGTACATAATCACGATGTACATTCAGTATCACAGAGTATCCAACGGTCTCCAGGCCACATACGATGAAAGCCTGAATATGGATGCCGTGGAGTATCATGCCAGTCCTCTGAAAACGTTTTTCGGATTCCTGGTTTTCATCCTTATGATTGGGGCAGGCATCGTCGTGTCCAAGATTGGAGGCCTCCTTTTTTCCTTCCCGGCATGGAAATAGAAAACTACCTGCCGCATTGAGGTAAATCACAATGAAAATGAAATACGAAAAACCGACACGTTTAAGCGATCCCGGCGGCGATTTTTCGCCGGAGGAATTGAAGAAGATACTGTCAAAAGACGATGCGGACCTTGACTGGGCGGATTTCGATCGTCTCTTTTTCGGGAAGATGCCCGCCGGGACCTACGAGGAGGTGCGCTATTATATCCCTCTGGTCTGCATATACATCGAAAATCGGCGCGACGCCTGCAATTTCTTCGAACACTTTTCCATTTGGATCGAGGATAACTACGCACGACTGAAAGAGGACGGCTTGCTCGATCCGGTCGTTTCCGCGTTCCATGCTCTTTTCCGCAAGGCGACTTCGTCGTTTGACCTGGAATACAACGGCGACCATGCCGTCTATCCGGCCGCCTGCGCCTCGGTGGAATCCGTGCTCGATGCGCTGTTCCGGCTGTCGCCGGCGTACCCCGAATTCCGCCCGGATGCACTGTTCTCCGAACTGAAGGAAATCATGAATTTCGTCCACGCACAATGGATCGTCTATATCTCGACGGAAATGGCGATGCTATCCCCCGAAAAGATACGCACTGTGATATTTGCTTCCGATTATCAGAAAGCGCTTGCCGTGATCGAAGATAACATTGACCTCATCCTGAACGACGCGACCACGTACGATTTCTGGAAGGGGAAGATATAGGGGAGGGCAAGCCCTCCACGGCAGTAGTGCCGGGCTGACGCTCCGGCACGAAATAGGACTTATAGGACCTATAGGTCTTTTTTTTTGTACTATTCCCGAGGCAGGTTGAAGGCTTCCACGAGGTCTTCCACCTGGGCATCGGTGATCGGGCGGAGGCCGCCGAACGACTGCGCGGCGATGGTCGCCTGTGCGCTGTAGTCCGTGACTTCGAGGCGGTCGAACGCCTCCAGCGGGGTGCTGCCGCAGGTCAGCACGGCGTCGTTATGCACGAGCACGACCGGATGGCGCGCCGAGAGCGTGCGCGCGACCGATTCGGGCGCGGCGAGGGCGTCGTCGAACGAAAACGCGGGCGTCTCGCGGAGCTGGATGAAGCTTTCCGGGATCACGCGCGGATTGAACTCGGCATGGGAGATCAGGTAGGCCCCGATGGCGGGCGGATTCGCGGCGCAGACGGCGTTGACCCCGGGCTGGGTGTCGAACACCATCTTGAAGAACCACGTGCGCGGATCGGGCGTTTTCCCCGCCTCGAACTTCGTGCCGTCGATCAGCACGAGTTCGCCGGGCTGAAGGTTCGCGCGGTCGCAGTCCGCGGGCGTGACGAGGAACTTGTCTCCCTCGATCCGGACCGCGTAGGATCCGGATGCGCCGGTGAAGAGTTTCTGCCGGACGCAACGGCGGACGAGCGCGGCGGTCGTGGCGCGGAGTTCGAGCTCGGCGCTGGAACGCGGCCCCGGCGTGAACGCGGAGAACGCGGTGTTTTTGTCTTCGGAGTACGCCTGAATCTGTGCGTCCGTGAGCGGTTTCGCGCCGCCGAGGAGCGACGCCTGATAGATGGTGCGCGCGCAGAAGTCGAGCGTCTCGAACCTCAGATAAGCCTCCAGCAGGGATTCGCCGCCGAGGCAAACGCCGTGGTTTTCCAGCACGACCGTGCGCGGTCCCTGCGCGAAGACGGCGGAGATCTTCTGTCCGAGCGCGGCGCTGCCCGGCACGTCGTACGGCGCGAACCCGACGTCGCCGCAGAGACGTTTCGTGTGAGGGAAGACGGCGGTGTCCGGCACGACGCCGGCGATGCTGAATGAAACGAGCGCCGGAGGATGCGCGTGCAGGATCGCCTTCACATCGCGGCACATTTTGAAGATGCCGCTGTGGAACGGGTATTCGCAGGATGGCTTGTGCGGGCCGGTGATGCAGCCGGAGGCGTCCACGCGCATGATGTCGGACGGGCGGAGCGAACCCTTGTCGATGCCGGACGGGCTGATCCACATGTCGCCGTCGGGGTCGAGGACGGAAAGGTTGCCGCCGCTGGTCGTGGTCATGCCGTTTTCGTAGATACGGTTCATGATGGCGACGATCTGTTCGGCGGGGTGCATAGAATTAAATTCAGTCACGAAGTCTTTGACTTGTTCGTCGGTTTCTGGAAGGCGTTCCATCCAGCATTCACATACATCATCCCCGTTGCGGTCTCTGTCAAAAAAGTGGCAATACGGGATAGGCACAGCGGGATCATCGCATTTATAGCAGTTGCGGCAGCACTTGCCCTCTGCTTTCATTTGTTCAAGTTCTTTCTTCGTCATTTTTGTTTCTCCGTATTGTTAAAATGTCGTTAAAAACAATTCAAAAACATCTTCAAGTTTTTGAATAAACACCGTTTCCATGGAACTGGAGGATGTTTTTGTCCCGAAGAACCTGAAGCTGTTGGCGGATTTTATCTTTAATGTGCTGGTTTGCAGGATGTTTTTTCCTAAGTTGCTGCTCGAATGCGTAAACATCATTCAGTGTAAAGGTTGCCGGAAGCTGATTGATACAATTCCATACGTCAAGAAGCCAGCCCCTGGCAGAAATACTTTGCTGTTCGAGAAACAATGTGTCATGATACTGTTTTAATACGAAGTCTTTTTCCTGTTCCATCCCGTTTTTTATGATGAAAATCCGTCCATTGTACGGAATTTCAGAAAGCTGAATCTGACATCCTACCCATCCGGCGCGTCGGGCCGCGGCCCGCAATGGTTTTCTCGGAATAATGATGCCTGGATGAAAGAAATGCCTGGGCGTCACAAAAAAGGATTTCACGGACAGGGTAGGTGCATCGTATGATAAAAAAAAGAAATCAGGATTAGTTTTATTCCTGATAGCATCCATCATCTTTTGATAATTACTGGCAAGGACGGTTGCAGTAAAGTCGCCATTTTTCGATTTTTGCTCATAGGGTGCGTGACATGCCGGACAGATAAAGTCTCCCACTGGTGCGTTGTTCGGAAGATGTTCAAGCACACGATTGCCGCACCGAGGACAATAACTGTTTTTCACGGTCCAGGTTTCAGTCAGGACTCTGGCTCTTTGCGAGAGACTATGGTATCTTGAAACATCAGCATCAAAAAGAAGATTCATGGAAGGATATTCTTTCTTTCATGGAAAAAAACTGTCATCTGGTGAACACTGTCATGATTTAGTTTGTTTTTTTTGGGGGGGGGAGAAATGATTATATGCCCTTGGGTTCCTTGGCGCGAGCTTCTTCCAGATCGCGTTTAGCTTGAATTGCGATATCTACGACTTTACAGAGAGCATATTCCGCATTTTCTCCATAGACAAAAGTATCTGTCTTGCTGATTTTGTCAATTGCATTGATTAGTATTTTTTCAATACTTTTTTTCATTATTGTTCTCCTTATACTTGGCTGGTCGAGACAAAAGAAGACCTGTATTAGGCAGCACTAGTTGGAACACTTTTCTTCATCGTCGAAGAGCGGGGTCTCGGTGATGAATCCGGTCATGAGGCTGTGGGCGAGCAGGCGGTTTTCCTCGTCGTAGACGTTCACGTCGAAGACACCTGTGCGGCGCGTCTTCGAAACGAGTGTGGCACGGGCAGTGAACTTCGCGCCGGGGACGCCCTTGCCGGGCTTCAGGAACGCCGTGCTGGTGTTCATGCCGACGGCGCGGAACCCGAAGGTGTGGATCGCGGCGGCGAACGCGAAGTCGGAGAGCGTGAAGAGCGCGCCGCCCATGATGATGCCCATGCCGTTGAAATGGCGTTCGGACGCGGTCAGGACGGCCTCGCTTGTGCCTTCGCCGAGGCGGGTGATGACCATGCCGTTTTCCTTGGCGAAATGGTCGTTGTCGTTAAAGAATTTGATCGTGCGGTCGTACATAAGCACTGTCTCCTTGGTGAAAATCGGTGATTTACCTTAACGCGAAAACGGCGAAAATCAAATCATTTTCCGAAAATACGCCCGAAAAAAGCGAAAAACAGGTTGCATTCTCGCGTTTCCGTATTAAAGTATAGTGCATAAATATTGACTTACCCCCGAACAGAAGGAGCTTTTCCATGAGATTTTCTGTCATATCGCTTTTCGTCGCGGCCGTGCTCGCCGCGCCGTTCGTTTCCGCCCAGAGTGCCGGTAGTACAGCCGCGACTCAGCCCGCCGCATCCGGCGCGACTGCCGCCGCCGCGGCCCGGACCGCTTCGACCGGAACCCGGCGCGACATCGTGTCCTACGTGGAAGAGCTCGCGGGGAATACGGCGGCACAGCTCCGTGCCGTGCAGGACGAGAATGCCGAGCTGGAAACGCGCCTGATCGAAATGGAACGCAAGCTCGCGGCGCTTCAGGAATCGAACCAGAAGCTCCTGAACGAGGTCGCCGCCGTGAAACGCCAGTCCGCCGCGGACGCCGACGCGCACGAAGCGCAGCTGAAAGCCATCAACAGCAAGCTCGACAAGCTCGCTTCCATGCCGCCCCCGACCGTGACCGTCCCGACGCCCGTTTCGACCGAGGCCGAATACGATATCTACGAGGTGCAGAAGGGCGCGACGCTGTCCGTGATCGCGAAGGCCTACGAGGTGTCCGTGCAGGACATCAAGAGGGCGAACAACCTGAAGAGCGACATGCTCCAGATCGGGCAGAAGCTCAAGATCCCGAGAAAGTGATTCTTCCCTCAGCATAGAGACTTCCATGCCGAAACAAACGGAAAAGAAGCCCGCCGCCGCGAAATACGAGTGGCGCAAGACCGAAAAGGCGTTTTATCTGCCGAAGGAAAAAGGTCCGGTCCGAATCGACGTGCCGGAGATGAACTTCTTCGTCGTTGACGGCGCCGGATCGCCCGCCGACGAGGAGTTTCATGCGCAGATCGGTCTCCTGTACGCGCTCTCCTATACCATCCGCATGATGCCGAAAAGCGGCTGGACGCCCCCCGGTTATCAGGAATACACGGTGTTCCCGCTGGAAGGCGTGTGGCGGATGGATACGGAGGCCTGGCAGGGCGGCGAGCTCGACAAGACAAAGCTCAAATACCGCCTGATGATCCGCCAGCCGTGGTTCGTGACAGATGAAGTTGTCGAACGCGCCATGGAGTCCGCCCGGAAGAAGGTGCCCGCCGATCTGCTCGAACGCGCCTCGTATGAGGCGTTCACGGACGGTCCGTCCGTCCAGATGCTGCACATCGGTCCGTACGACACGGAGCCGGAAACGTTCGCGGCCATGAATGCCTTTATGAAGGAGCACGGGCTGGTCCGGGCGGAGCAACTGCATCGCGAAATCTATCTTTCCGACCCCAGGCGGGTCGCCCCTGAAAAGAACCGGACGCTTCTCCGGTTTTTCCATTTGAACGCGGCGCCGGGCGCGCAGAACGCCGGACGCTGAGAAAGCAATCGAAATGAGCGATAATATTCTAACCGTGGAAAACGTGGTGAAGTCGTTCGGGAAGTTCCGCGCGCTGGACGGCGCGTCGCTCTCCATCCCGAAAGGCACCATCTTCGGCATCATCGGCCCGAACGGGGCCGGGAAAAGTACGCTTCTGCGCATCGTGACCTCGCTGGCGCACCCGGATTCGGGGAAGGTGACGGTCAACGGCATCGACGTGGAGGCGTACCCGAAAAAGGCGCTGAAGGGGACCGGGGCAATCGTGGATTCCCCGGCGTTCTACCCCGACCTGACCGCGCGCCAGAACCTCGACATCCTGTCGCGCGGCACGGGCAAAAAGTACAAGGCGCGCCGCGCCGAGCTGGCGGAATACACCGGCATCGCGGGCTGGCTGAACCATCGCGTGCGCGAGTTTTCGCTCGGCATGAAGCAGCGCCTGGCGATCACGCTGGCGCTACTTCCGGATTCGCATTTCGTGATCCTGGACGAGCCGACGAACGGGCTTGACCCGAACGGCATCGTGGACATCCGAACCCTGATCCGCAACCTCGGTTCCGACCTCGGCAAGACCGTGCTGGTCACCAGCCACATGCTTGGCGAAATCGAAAAGATATGCTCGAGCATCGCCATCCTGAACCACGGCAAGATCGCCGCGCAGGGGCCCATGGAGGAGATCCTGCGGCGTTCGCCCGTGACGCTCATCCGCGCCACAGAACCCGACCGCGCCGAAGCCCTCCTGAAGGAGACGTTTGGCCCGCGCATTCTGTCCATCCGGCAGCCGGAGGATACGCCCGGCGTATTGCGCGTGGAAACGGAGTCCGAATGCGCCGCCGAACTGAACGAAACGCTGGTGAAGAACGGATTCGCGGTCTCCATGCTTGAGAACGAGCCGGATCGTCTGGAACGCCTCTTCCTGGAGCTGACCGGGAAGGACTCCGGCGTGAGAAACGAGGTGCGCTCATGATCCTGTCGATTTACCATGAAATCGTGAAGATGGCGTCCCAGAAGAAGCATTACATCATGCTGCTCGGGTTCGCGTTCCTGATGGTCCTGATGGTCTTTGTCTACTGGAAATTCCAGAACAGGTTTTCAGACCTGACCGGAGGAATGGTGAACGGGATGTCGCCCCTTATGAAGATGATGGTCCCGGATCCGATGAAGCTCTGCGACGGACTGATGTTCGCGCGCTTTTCCTGCCAGATTCTGTTCTGGGTCGTGATGCCCATTTTCGCGTTCATGTTCGCGGGCGAGTCCATCGCGTGCGAACAGCAGGACGGTACGCTGCGGGCGTATCTCTCGCGCGGGTTTTCGCGTACGCAGATCGTGATCGCGAAGTTCATCGCCGTGTTTCTGGTCATCCTGTTCTATTCGATGCTTTTTGCGGCGCTGACAATGCTGATCGGCATCGTGTTCTTCGGTATCTCGAAGATGCAGATCACGCTGTTTATGGGGATTCCGGGAGAATTCCCCACGGCGGGGCTGGTCAGTGCGAAGAAGGCCATCGCATCCTATTATCTCGCCACGGTTTATTCCGCGTTCGCGATGTCCGCGATCAGCTCGGTGTCGTTCATGATCTCGGTCTTCGTGAAGCGTATGACCGTGGCGGCGACCGGCGGCCTTGTGTTCTTTTTCGTGAGCCTGATCATGCAGCTCGCGTTTTCCGATCTCATCGAGGACATCAGGCCGTTCCTCATCACGCGCGTGATGGACGGTTATTCGCAGATGTTCACCATCGACGCCGTCAACTGGGACAGCATCATCAAATCGTTCTCCGTGATGTGCATCTACTGGTCGGTCTGCGTCGCGACTCCGGTGGTGGTACTGAACATGAAGGAATACTGATCCTTTTTCCTCTTCCTCCGCCTGTGAACTGAAGTTCCGTTTTTTCGTGGAAATCCGCTGAAAAGACGGAACATTTTTTCCGGACAATGGTCTAATCCTTTATCCGGCGGAATGATTTATCCTCTTCCTTTTCCGCCCGGTATTGAACCCATTCAGGAGAAAGGTTTGACTATGCTGAAATCTCTTTTCCGCGGCGGACTCGTGCTCGCCGCATCGCTCTGCACTGTCCTGTTCACGTCCTGCGGGGTTACCCCGCTGTATTACCCGCCGATCGACGACAAGTCGCCTGAGGAGATGTTCGACCCCGAAGCCTGCGCCAAGCTGCTGAGCGGGTCGCTCATATCGGACGACGGCAACGTGAGGGTCAGATTCAGCGAATGCAAGGACGACGTGATCCTGACGGCTTCCTCCACCCTGAAAGACGGCTCCGAAAAGCGCGCGGTCCGCGGCTATGTGACCATCATCGACGACGGCGACAAGGAGAAGGCCGAAAAGGAAGAGACCTGGCTGCCGGTCCTGATCGTGCCGTTCCGCAATGCCGGCAAGCTCTATTTCTATCTCATGGTCGACCAGATGTATCTCGTTGAGAAGTACAAACTCAATCCCGAGTATATTTTCATGATGCGGCCGTATTCGTACATCCTTTCGGCGGAATTTAAGGGCGACGAAGGCTGGGAAGTCGGATTCGTGCAATTCGCCACGACAGGGCTTGAGGTCAAGAAAGTGGCCGAGAAAGCGCAGATCGACAAGGACGGCACGGTGCTGAACCCGCCCGCAGAAATCCTTGAAATGCTGAAGGATCCGAAGAATTATGAGATCACTTCGAAAACGATGTTCAAGTATCAGACAAAATGAGGCAGCATCTCTTCTCCATGAGGAACATCCCACCTTTCTGAAAAAGCTTTCGAATTGATGTTTTTACGCCCCGTTCCGGTCGATCCGGCGGGGCGTCTTTTCTGTTCAGATATCGTCATTCGCATTAGATATTTTGATCCGCTTCGTAATCCGGAATGCAAAAATGCGGCATGTTTGAAGTGTTTTCCTTTCGTTTTTTTCCAAAAAAAGAGACGTGAAAAGTTGAAAAAAAGGAAAAATGGGCTATAGTATAGGATGTATTCGTGTGCGCGGGTGTGTTGTGCCTGCGTGCAGGATTGACAAATTGAATTACAACTAATTACATAACAACAACTTGAAACGGAGAACCGGATCATGAAAGATGCACCGAAGCCTGAAAAGAAAAAAGGCTACTATCTTCCCACCATCCTCCTCGGAATTATCGTGGCGGCCATATTCCTGCTGGCGATTTTCACCTATCAGGTGCCTGCCACGGAGCGCGCCCTCGTTCTGACCATGGGCAAAATCACGAAGGAGGCCGAGCCCGGGCTTCATCTGCGCCTGCCGCTTCCCTTCCAGCAGGTGATCCGCTACGATATCCGCAAACGCCCGTTTGACGGCAACATCGGCCACCTCGAAGAGACGACCACGCGCGACCAGAAGCAGGTCGTGATCGGACTGAACGTGATCTACCGGATCAAGGACCTGAAGCGTTTCAAGGAAGCCGCTCCGAAACTCGAAACCGCGCTGGGCTATCTCGGCGGACGCATGCGCACGGCGAAGGCCGCGGTCGTCGGCAAGTACGACTACGACCAGCTCATCAACACCGATCCCGAGCTGATGAAGATCGAACAGATGCGTGCCGAGATCCTCGAAATGATCGCGCCCGATGTGATGGAGAAATACGGACTTGAGGTCAGCGACGTGCTGTTCTCGTCCATCGGCGTCCCGGAGAAGACCGCTGCCGCCATCGCAAGCCGCATGAAACAGGAACGCGAGACGGAAGCCGCCCGCAAGCGCGACGAAGGCAAGACGAAGGCGGAGGAGATCCGCACTCTCGCCAACACCGAGAAGAGCAAGATGATCACGCAGGCGCAGGCCAAGGCGAAAGCCCTGATGGCCGAAGGCGACGCCGAAGCGGCGTCCTACTACGCCGTGTTCACGAAGGAACCCGAACTCGCGACGTTCCTCCGCAAGCTTCAGGCCATGAAGAAGATCCTGTCCTCGAAGTCCACGCTGATCCTCAGCACCGAGTCCGCGCCGTTCGATGTCCTGAACGGCACGTCCGATTCGTTCGCCGCGGAGAAGAAGTAAGGAGCGCCCGGCATGGCAGAAGAACTGAAACATACGGCATCCGGCGGACCGGGGGAAGGCCAGCTCAAGACGGGCGTGGACTTCCTGTCCCGTGCGCTGAAGATGTTTTTCGGCATCCTGGCGGCGTTCATCATTGTGTCGCTGGGATGGTTCCTGATTTTCGGCGGTTCGTTCATCGTGGATACGACCACGGAGAGCGTGATCGTGCTCCAGTTCGGCAAGTTCAAACAGGAGTGCAAGGAAGGCTGGCACTGGTTCCTGCCGTCCCCGGTGAACCGCATCGTCCGCATCCCGATCAACAAGCAGGAGATCACCAGTCTCGCGTTCATGCCGATGGATGCTGAGTTCCTGTACTATCAGGGCGTGAAGGCCGATGGGACCGAACCCTCGGAAGTGAACGAGAAGCTCGTCCCCGGCGTCGACGGCTATGTGCTGCTCGGGAACAACTCGATTCTTCACTGCGAATGGGTGATGACCTACCGCGTGACCGATCCGCAGAAATTCTACCTGACCTGTCTGAGCACGGATGCGGCCGGAACTCCCGCTGCGTCCGACTCGTCCAAAGGCCAGACTGCCTCGCTCGGCACTGCGCGCATCATGCTGAAGAACCTGCTCGACGACGTGGTGATCTCCGCCAGCGCCGTGCAGAATCTGGAAACGACCTACTACGACCGTGCGAAGTACGAACAGACGGTGAAGCAGGCGCTCGTGGACCGCATCGCGGCCATGGACATCGGCATCACGCTCGAAAACCTCACGCTCAAGATCGCGGCGCCCCCGATCGTCACGATTCCGTCGTTCCAGGAGCTGCTGCTCTCCGAGACCGACGCCGAACGCGTGGTCGAAGAGGCGCGGACGTACAGCGTGGAACAGGAGAACCTGGCGAAGTCCGAATCCGCGAAGATCCTCGCGGACGCCGGCGCGTACAAGCTCCGCGTGGTGAAGGAAGTCGCCGCCGATGCGTCGTATTTCAATGAGATCTACGCCCAGTACAGCAAGAACAAAAAGGCGACGCTCGTGTCGCTCTTCTCCGATACACTGGCGGAAGCCATCGCTCCCGTGCAGGACAAGTTCATCGTGGACGTGAAGGGCGGCGGCCAGTCCGTACTCTGGCTGAAGGTCAATCAGGAACCCCTGCAGCAGCGTGCGGCATCCGCGCCCGCCGGTGCGGGCGGCGGTCCTGCGAAGGAGGATTAATCATGGCTGACGAACTGAAAATGAACAATCCTTCCGTGGAAGCGCAGGAAGTCTGCGCGTGCGGTCATCATCACGACCACGACCACCACGATCACGAACACGAACATCATCACGACCACGACTGCGATTGCGGCTGCGGCCATGACCTCGATCCCGACGAGCCGACCCGCTGCATTTCCTGCGGCGCGCCCATCGGCGAAGGCGTCGGACACTCCCGTTCCATGGGACGGGCGTCGTTCGCGTTCGTCGGCGGCTTCCTGATCGTGAACTCGTATCTGCTGTCCTGGCTTTTTCCGAACGAAACGTTCGCCTCGAACCTGAGCGCCGCGATCGGCGCGGTCACGCTGGCTCTGCCGATCGTCGTGACGGCCATCCGCGACCTGATCGAAGGCCGCGTGTATATGAACGAACTCGTCGCGCTGGCGATTCTCGCCGCGTTCGCGTCCGGCGATTTCCGCACGGCGGGCATCGTCGCGTTCTTCCTGCTCATCACGATCATCATCGAGTCCCATACCGCCAGTGGCGCGCAGCGTTCCATCGAGGAACTGATCCGCCTGACGCCGCGCACGGCGCACAAGATCGTCGAGGGCGGCGAAACGGATGTTTCCGTAAAGGACCTGGCTCTGAACGACATCATCAGCGTGCGTCCCGGCGAAAACTTCCCGGTCGACGGCGTGATCGTCCGCGGCGAAAGCGCTGTGAACCAGGCATCCATCACCGGCGAATCCATGCCGGAGGACAAGAACGCGGGCGACGAGGTTTACGCCGGTACGCTGAACATCTCCGGCAGCCTCGAAGTGCGCGTGACGCGTCTCGGCAAGGACACCACACTCGGCAAGGTCGAGCAGATGATCCGGTCCGCGGAACGCAACAAGACGCCGTTCGTGCGCATCATTGACCGTTACGCGGGCTACTACACGCCTACGATCCTGATGCTGGCGATCATCACGTGGTGGCTTCCCGGCGGGAGCATGGACCGTGTGATCTCGCTTCTCGTGATCTCCTGCCCGTGCGCCGTTGTTCTGGCGACTCCGACGACCATCGTGGCCGCCGTGGCCGCGGCAGCGCGTCTGGGCGTGCTCATCAAGAACATCAACCACCTGGAACTCGCCGGAAAGATCCGCACGGTCGTGTTCGACAAGACCGGCACGCTGACCGAGGGCGAGCTTTCCGTGGCGCGCCTGAATCCCGTGGCGGAGGGCGTCGAGCCCGCCGAACTCCTGCTGACCGCGATCTCTCTGGAAGCCCACAGCAACCATCCGACCGCGCAGGCGCTCCAGCGCCTCGCCGTCGAGGTCGGCATCCCCGCGAAACCGGTCTCCGGGTTCCAGGAAGTCCCCGGCAAGGGCGTCATCGCCATGCTGGACGGCAAGCGCGTTCTGGTCGGACGCGCTGTCTGGCTGGAAAGTGTCGGCGTGACGCTGCCCGCGCTCGATTCGAAGGAAACCGAGACGATGAGCGTGGTGTATGTGGCGGTCGAGGACAAAGTGATCGGCTGGATCGGCTTCAAGGACAAGATCCGTTCCGAGGCTGCCGCCGCCATCAACGAACTCAAAGCCATCGGCGTGACCCGTTGCGCCATGGTGACCGGTGACCGCGGCAGCGTGGCCGTCTCCATCGCGGCCCAGCTCAGCATCGACGACATCCGCAGCGACTGCCTGCCGGAAACGAAGGTCGCCTACGTGGAAGAGGTCAAGAAGACTTCGACCGTGGCGGTGGTCGGCGACGGCGTGAACGACGCGCCCGCGCTTGCCGCCGGCGACCTCGGCATCGCCATGGGCGCCATCGGCAGCGACATCGCCATCAATAGCGCCAGTATCGCCCTGATGACCAACGACCTGCGCCGCGTGCCGTTCCTGATCGTCCTCTCCCGCAAGACGAGCGCGATCATGTACCAGAACCTGGCGTTCGGTCTGAGCTTCGTACTCTGCGGCATCATCCTGTCCGTCTTCGGACGCATGGACCCGATCGCCGCCGCGGCCCTGCACACGGTCAGCACGCTCATCGTCATCTTCAACAGCGCGCGTCTGGTCCGCACGGGCGAAGACCTGACTTCGGACAGCGGCGTGACCGCGCAGAAATCCACATCCGGCGGAGAGGAATAAGCTATGGCGGAGGCAGTGAAAACGGCGGAAAGAACCGCATCCGAGCGCCCCGTGGTGGTGAGCGCGGTCGGCCTGACCAAGGTCTTCCGCGATTTCTGGAACCGGCCGAAGGCGAAAGCGGTCAACGACATCGATTTCGAGGTCCGCGAGGGCGAAGTGGTCGGTCTGCTCGGTCCCAACGGCTCCGGCAAGTCCACGACCGTGAAAATGCTCCTCGGACTGCTTTACCCGACCGGGGGCCGTCTGACCGTGTTCGGCAAGTCGCCGCGCGACGTCGAGAACAAGAAACTCATCGGGTATCTGCCCGAAGAAACATACCTTTACAAATACCTGACCGCATTCGAAACGCTGGATTTCTTCGCCTCGCTGTTCGGACTGTCGAAGGAAGAGCGTACCCGCCGGTGCGACCAGCTGCTCGACATGGTCGGCCTGGCGCACGCCCGGAACCGCCCCGTCGGCGAATTCTCGAAGGGCATGGCGCGCCGCATCGGTCTGGCGCAGGCCATGATCAACGACCCGGCGTTCCTGATCCTCGACGAACCGACGTCCGGCCTGGATCCGCTCGGCTGCCGCGAGGTGAAGGACCTCATCAAGCTCCTGAAAAAACGCGGCAAGACCGTGATCGTGACCAGCCATCTGCTCAGCGACGTGGAGGAGGTCTGCGACCGTATCATCGTGCTGTACGGCGGACGCATCCGCGCCAACGGCGGCATGGAGGACCTGCTCACCATCCGCACGAACGACACCATCACCGTGCCGCGTCTGCCGGAAGAGGCGCTCGAGCGCATCCGCCAGATCGTCCGCGAGAGCGTCCCGGACGGGGAAATGTCCGTGGCGCATCCGCACATGTCGCTGGAGGATTTCTTCGTGGACATCGTGAACGAGGCGAAGAAGGAAAGCCTCGAAACATCCGGTTCGCGGTCGGGCGGCGCCATTGCCGAATACCTCACCGGGGACCAGGAACGCGACGCGAAGGCTGTGCTCGATTCGCTGACCCGCGAGGAGGAGACTCCGGCGCGGACGCTCGCGAAGAAGATGGAAGAGGACGCCGCGAAGGCCGCCGAGGAAGCCGCCAAAAAGCGTCAGGACGAACTGTTTGCAAAGCTTCAGGCGTCGGCTCTCGCCCCCGAGGAGGAGAAATCCCGTCAGGCGCAGCAGGAGATCGAGGCGAAGATGTCGGAGGCGAACCGCAAACTCAAGGATTTGCTGACGAATCCGACGGACAGGAAAGACTGACGCACGATGACCGCGTTTCTTGCCATAGTGAAGCTGACATGCAGATCGGCCGTCCGGTCGCATATCTTCCGTCTGCTCCTGATCCTCCTGCTCCTGAGCATCTTCCTGCTGCCGTTCACGCTGCTGGGCGACGGCACGCCGAAGGGCGAGGTGCAGATATTCCTGCAATACTGCCTCGGATTCGTCGGGTTCATCCTGTGCCTGTCGTCCGTTTGGCTGGCATGTTCGGAGGTCAGTACGGACGTGGAGACGGCGCAGATCCACATGATCGTGGTGAAGCCGGTCCGCCGGGCTGTCATCCTGCTGGGAAAATATACCGGCGTCGTGCTGATCCATCTGATATTGCTGCTGATCGCTGCCGTCGCGGTCTATGCGTTCCTGTCGTTCCGTCTGTCGTCAGCCGACATGACCGAGGAGGAACGCCTGATGCTGAACGAACAGGTCCTGACCGCGCGTGCGCTGTACCGTCCGGTCCGGCCCGATTTCAACGCGCTGGCGCAGGCGGAACTCGACCGCCGCATCGCGCAGGCGAAGGAACACGGTCAGGAGACTTTCCTGCTTCAGAACGATCAGACGCGTCAGGAGGAGTTCCTGGAGATCCGCAAGGAGCTGATCGCGACCTACGGACTCATTTCGGAGGGCGATACCCTCTTCTGGCAGTTCGAGGGACTGCCGAAGGATCTGACCGATAATGATGTCATTTTCCTTCGCTATACCGTTTATGTGAACCGTTATTACATGCAGGACCAGAATACCATCCGCGGACACTGGATCTTCGCCGCGAACTACACGCGTCCGGACGACAACGGCGGCGAAACGGTCGTTTCCGACCTGATCGCGCTGCCGGAGGACGATATCCTCACCGCCGCGCAGAACGAAATCATGGTCCCGATCCGGAATTCCTATTTCGTGTACGACGGGAAGGCCGAGGTCGGCTTCCTGAACAAGGACACGAAGACGAGCGAACTGAACTTCGAGGAAGGGAAGGGGCCGTTCCTGCTGATCCGCGAGGCCGGGTTCTTCTCCAACTACTGCCGCGCGATCCTCGTGATGGCGATCGGGATCCTTTCGGTCACCCTGCTGGCCTCGGCGGTCGCCGCATGCCTGTCGCTGCCGATCGCGATCTTTTTCTCCGCGGCGTACATGCTCACCGGCGGACTGGCGAACTACCTGGTGACCTCGATCCCGGACGCGATCGACTATCAGGCGGAATACACCGGGACGTTCGGCTACCAGTTCGGCGACCTGCTGCTGAACCTGATCGTGCCGCTTCAGGATTTCTTCGTGACGGGGTATCTGGCGAACGGCGAACTGATCGGTTTCCCGTTCATCGGCATGCTGTTCGCAAAGGATTTCGTTCTGAGAATGCTTCCGGTGTTCCTGCTCGGGGCCTGGATTTACACGCGCCGCGAACTGGCGCTGGTGTCGAAACGCGGATAGGAGCCGGACTATGAAGAACCGATATACCTTGTTTTTCGCCCTGCTTGCCGGAACCCTCCTCGTGCTGTTCGCGAACGTATTCGTTCAGGACCGCATGGCCGCGATCGTGAAGGAGGACAAGCTTGTCGACGAGAATTTCGCCGCCGAAGGCACGCCGCCGATCGTGGCGTTCTCCACGATGGCGCTGGGCGGATTCCGCGGGATCATCGCGGATATCCTGTGGATTCGCGCGGGCGATCTGCAGCAGAAGGGCAAATACTACGAGCTGGTGCAGCTCTCCGACTGGATCCTGAAGCTCCAGCCGAAATTCTCCGCCGCGGCCTCGCACATGGGCTGGAACATGGCGTACAACGTCTCCGTGGCGTGCAAGCGTCCCGAGGACCGCTGGCGCTGGGTCCGGCGCGGCATTCAGCTGATGCAGGACGCCGTGACCATGAATCCGAACGATCCGCTCGTGTATCAGGAACTCGGATGGATCTATCAGCACAAGCTCGGCAACGTGCTGGATGACGCGCAGCGTTTCTACAAGGAGACCATGGCGCGCGACCTGATCTTCCTCTACGGAAAGCATTATCCCGACTGGGAAGCCTGGGCGGCGTCGCCCGCCACGGAAGAGGCGCTCCGTGAGAGATTCCCCGCCGACCATCCGACGTGGCTCGCGATCATGGAATACAACCAGGGCGACTTGGAACGCCTGTTCGGTGAATTCCGTCTGAACGGCGGCCTGCCGAAGGAGCTGAAGGAGAAACTGAAGCCGGAAGACGCGTCCGTGCTGGATTATTATTTCCGCCGCAAATGGCTGAAAAAGGACTGGAACGTGGAGCCGGAGACGATCCTGGCCGTGAACAGGGAATACGGCGATCTCGACTGGTTGCTGCCGGAATCCTTCGCCATCTACTGGGCGCACGTCGGCCGTGGGTACACCGAGGGCCGCGACCAGCTCCCGCTCACGCGCATGATCCTCCAGTCCCTTGTCGCGACGTTCAACTACGGGCGCATGCTGCTGCCGAAGGAAAACGAAGTCAGCAGTTTCTTCATGCTTGTGCCGAATACGGACGTGATCGACGCAACGCGCAAATTGTACAAAGAGGTCATGAGCTCGGACACCTACGCGCATTCGCCCTTCGAGGCACTGTACGAAAACTTCCTGATCGACTCCATCGTGACGCTGTACACGTACTCGCAGAAAGAAGCCGCGTCGAAGCTCTATCAGGAGCTCCGCACCGAGACGAAGAACGGCAATTCGCGTAACATGACGCTCGACCAGTTCGTGCTGAACGAATTTGAAGACGACCTCGTCAGTGGCGACTTCAAGCAGATCGGAAACGAACTGGAAGGCCTGCTCTTCACGTCCTGCATGCTCATCGGCTACGGCGACCGCGAAGCCGCCGCGGACCATCTTGCGCTCGCGAAGCGCGTCTACGACGCCTACGCGCGGCAGCATACCGACGTCGACCGCGTGTCGCTCCCGCCATTCTCCGAGATGAAAGCGCGCACCGCGCGCGCCATTATCGAGAACTATCCTCCCGAGATCGCGAACCGGATTCGCGCCGAGCTTGAGGAGGATTTGAAGAAACAGGAACAGTCCGCGGCGAATGCGGGCGGTTCCGGGGCGGACCAGGAGGCCGCCGGACAATGATGATCTATCCACTGTTTCCCGGCGGGCTCGAACGCGCCCTGACGTTCAGCTACGACGATGCTCTGGACGAAGACATCCGCCTCGCGGAAATCTTCTCCTGCCACGGACTGAAATGCACGTTCAACTTCTGCGCGGACAACGGGCCGCACGACGGCACGTTCCCGTCGTTCGATGTGAACGAAGTCTATCTGAAGCACGGGCATGAGATCGCGGCCCACGGCGCGGAACACGCGTTCGAGGACATGATGCCGCCTGAGGCCGTGATCTCCGACATCCTCGAAAACCGGAAGCGCCTTGAGGCCATCACGCACGCCCCGGTCAAAGGCATGGCGTATCCTTACGGAACGTATACCTCCGACCTGAAACGTCAACTCCGCGAGCTCGGCATCCTGTATTCGCGCACCGTGAACAGCACGCACGCATTCCGCCTGCCGGACGATTTCCTGGAGTGGAACCCGACCGCACACCATCGCGAGAACATCGCCGAGCTCGGCGAACGGTTTCTGAACAACCGTTATCCGCGCGGCACGGTCTGCTACATCTGGGGACACTCGTTCGAGTTCTCGCGCAACAACAACTGGGACATCATCGAACGGTTCGCCGACCAGATGGCGGGCAGGGACTCCGTGTGGTACGCCACGAACATGGAGATTTACGACTACAACCAGGCGTTCCGCATGCTCCGGTTCACCGCCGACTGCTGCTACGTCCAGAATCCCTCCGCGCGGACGGTCTGGATCATGCGCGGAAAGAACGCCTTCGAGATCCCGTCCGGCGATGTCGTCCGAATCGGCTGATCCTTATTCCGGGGCGAAACCGGCGTGCCGATGCGCGTTCGATTTCCGCGCGCCCCTGCGCCTCTCCGCCCGCCTCACGCTCCCCGGACGCGCCATCCTGTCCCCGCTTCAGGGGGTCATGACGCGGACCTTCATGCAGGCCGCCGCGCGTCTTGACCTGATCCCGCTCTGGTTTACGCCATTTTTCAGCACGGGCGGAGTTTCCGTTCCGAAACGCGCCGCGATCCTGCGGAAACTCGCACCGTACCGTGTCCGCCCGGATCTCCCGCTCGTCTTTCAGCTGATCGGGCACAATGCCGCTTCTCTCTCGGCGACCGCCGCGGGATTTGCCGAATATGGCGTGAACGGCATTAATCTGAACTTCGCATGTCCGAGCAAGACCGTCACGGCGAGCGGAAACGGGGCCTGTCTGCTGCGGTCGCCGGAGACTCTTTTCGAACTCACGCGGGCGGTCGTCGAAGCCGTGCCCCATGATGTTTCCGTGTCCGTGAAGCTTCGTGCCGGATGGGATTCCCCGGATCATATCCGCGAGACCGTCCGTGCCGTATGCGACGCCGGAGCAGACTGGATCGTGTTTCATTACCGGACCGCGGCGGAAGCGTACAGCCCCGTCGATGCGTCCGAACGCGTCCGGCGGATTGCCTGCGCCGTGGAGTCGGCGGGGAACGTGCCTGTCTTCGGCAACGGCGATATCGTCAGTTCAACCGATGCGGAAGCTCTTGTGCGTTCGACCGGATGCACGGGCGTGGCCGTGGGGCGCGGATTCCTGTCCGATCCATGGCTGGTGCGGCGTATTCTTTCCGGGGATGCGAATCCCGCGTCCGAGGCGGAAAAGACCGCGTTTCTGCGTCTGTTGCTGGCTGGCACGGATTCCACGAAACGCGGCCGGAACTGGTTCCTGGAATGCGTCAAGATGACATACGGCGCGGTTTCCGCCGAATTCAGGGAAGCACGCGGGAGCGACTGGGCCGCCCTCCGCGCCCGCTGGAATTAAAAAAATAATAAATGAATAAAAAGCGGATGTTTGTTCGATTCCTGCTTGTTTTTTCTTTTGAAATGCAGTATATTATCTTCAGTAAAAATACCGCTTTCTTTCTTAACCATCCAGATGAGGAATTAGAACCATGAACAAGCACTCCGCATCCGGTCGCCGTACGCGCAGATATTACTCTCTGATCGAACTCCTGGTCGTTATCGCGGTCATCGTGATCCTGGCTGGACTGATTTTTCCGGCGGTGCGTTCCGCCCGCGAAACGGCGAGACGTGCGACGTGCATCAACAACCAGAAGAATTTCGGCGAGTATTTCCACCAGTTCGCGTCGGAGCACAGCGGCAGCCTCAACGGCATTATCGGCAACTGGAAAACATGGCTGGGGAACGTCGCGATAACGGCGGGCAGCTCCTACGACTTCGCCTCGGAAGGCGAATATTACAGATTCGGCGATGAAAAGAAGCTCGATCCCGTTGCGCGGGAGATTCTGAAAATCGCGCGTTGCCCGAGCGACATCACGAAAGGCAAGCAGAGCTACGGACGCAACGATCCGTATGGACTCTGGACCATGAAGGATCACAGCAAGCGCGTTGTCCAGAGCCGCATCCCGGATATCGATG
The DNA here is from genome assembly GCA_902778895.1 of uncultured bacterium. Classification (GTDB taxonomy): domain Bacteria; phylum Verrucomicrobiota; class Lentisphaeria; order Victivallales; family UBA1829; genus UBA1732. The sequence continues at coordinate 179,308 of CACYZF010000008.1, read as the reverse complement.
CGCCGTCCGACCTGATCATCCTCGGCGAACGCTGGAGCAATTTCAAAGACGTGACGAAAAACAGCGATCAGCAGTATGAAGTCTGCGCGCCGTTCCACCTGCGCGGCAACCGCACCGACAAGGACGCCGCGGGCGAGGACTGGAACACCATCCACAAGGGAAATATCCCCCTGCTGTATCTCGACGGGCATGTGAAGCACGGGAACATCCTGGAGACCGTCCGTACGCGCGACATGAGTTCCATGCACATGTTCAACGAACGTGCGAACGGCGGCAGCTGGTCCGATGACCGCGCATTGAAGAAAAAATAAGACGGACGGCCGCGAGCTGAACCGCTCTTCTGTTCCGCTTCATTTCCCGCTTCTTTTTTTCTGTTAAAAAAAGCATGCACGTCTTGATTTGCGGACGTTTGGTGCTATATTGTTTGCACCCCGGTTTTTCCGCTGAAAAAATGTTTGTTGAGAAAGGTTTTCCGTCATGCCCCTGCTTGCCCTCCTGATCATTCCTGTCGCCATTGTTCTTTTCGTTATCATCGTATACAACAGCCTCGCGGCGAAAAAGGCGAACGTGCAGAACGCGTTTGCCGGGATCGACGTGCAGCTGAAGAAGCGCTGCGACCTGGTTCCGAACCTCGTTTCAAGCGTAAAGGCGTACATGAAGCACGAGGCCGGCACGCTGGAAAAGCTGACGGAACTCCGCACCCGCGCGGCCGCCGCGACCGATCCCGCCGAACGCCTCAGCCTGGACAAGGAACTGTCCGGCGCGCTGAAGAACGTGATGGTCCAGGTCGAGGCGTATCCCGACCTGAAGTCGTCCGCGAACGTGGAGCAGCTCCAGCGGTCCTTGAACGAGATCGAGGAGCAGATCTCCGCCTCGCGCCGCGCGTATAATTCCGCCGTTACGGATTACAATCTCGCGATCCGCATCTTCCCGAACAACCTCCTCGCGGGCATGTTCGGCTTTACGGAGACTACGCTGTTCGAGGCCGCTCAGGAGGAGCGCACGAACCCGAACGTGGGCGATCTTTTCAACAAGTAATCTTTGCGATTCGAGATGAAAGACCCCGAACCCGACCGAAGTAACGACGGCCGTTCACGCCCCCTCATCGCGGGGCTGGACGAGTCGCTTTCCGAGTTGCGCGTAATCCGCGACCAGACGAGGAAAAGCGCGCTCTCCATATCCTCCGTCATCGTCGCCGCGACAGTCCTTCTGTCCCTTGGCGCGCTTATCGTCAACGGGGATTATCTGGCGTTCGTGCTTGTACCCGGCCTCATTCTCGCGGTGACGGTTTATACCGGCATGATGCGCGGGGTGAAGCTCAAGTACAAGAGGCTCGTGATCCCCGCCCTGCTGAAGGAGATTGACCCGGGGCTGGCCTACAATCCGGACGGCTACATCCCGAAAGAGGAATTCCGCCGGTCGAAGATGTTTTCGCAGAGCATTGATTCCTACCATGGCGAGGACCTGGTCTGCGGTTCGTACAAGGGCATCCCGGTCCGCTTCAGCGAGCTGAAAGTGCAGGAGAAGCACTCCGACGGGAAAAACACGAGCTATCACACGTTTTTCGACGGCGTCTTCATGATCGCCGATTTCAACAAGGATTTCAAGTACAGCCACTGGGTGCTGCCCGATTCCGCCGAAGCCGCATTCGGGCAGGTCGTCGGCAACTTCCTCCAGAAACTTCATTTGCCCGGACGTGGCCACATGACCCGCATGGAGGACCCGGCATTCGAGAAGAAATTCGTGGTGTACACCGAGGACGATGTAGAGGCACGGTACATTCTGACGCCGAAACTCATGCACACGATGTTGAAACTGTCGGAACGTTTCCGCAAGGGCGCGTCCAGGATCGGATTCGCGTTCATGAACTCGAACGTCTATGTGGCGATCCCGATCGAGGGCGGACGCGATCTCTTCGAAATGCCGTCGCACGGAGACATGGGCGGGGAAACCGCGCGCCGGACGCAGGAGGAACTGAAGGATATCCTGAGCGTGTTCGACGTGATGGAGCTGGATTTACGGCTGTGGAGCAAGGAGCACCCGTATTCCAGCCGCAGATGATTTCGCATTCCGGGGTGCCGAATTGCGTTTGTTTTGAGCTTGAAAAGCCTCATTCTTTAGAAAGTAAGGAAAGAAAAGCTGAAAAAGTGTTTTTTTTATTGATTCCGGGGTTGATTTTTGCGCTTCCGCGGTGTATGTTTTACTCAATTATTTTAAACACAAATATCTCCCAACATACAAAAAACTAAGAAAGGACCAGAAACAAATGGTTAGCACTCTCAACTGGATTCTGGCTGCGCAGGCCGACATCGCCGAAGCGGTGAACTCCGCCGTGGAATCCGCCCCCGCCGAGGTCACCGAGGCCGTCGCGAACGCGACCTCGACCTCCGTCTCCCTCAACGCCATCGACTGGGTCGTGATCATCGGTTACTTCGCGATCATCGCCGGCGTGGCGATCTGGTCGTCCAGAGGCCAGAACACCTCCTCCGACTTCTTCCTCGGCGGCCGTAACATCGGCTGGTTCGCCATCGGCGGCAGTCTCTTCGCCAGTAACGTCGGTTCCGAGCACATCGTCGGTCTCGCCGGTTCCGGCGCGAACACCGGTCTCTCCCTCGCGCACTGGGAACTCCACGCATGGGTGCTCCTCATGCTCGGCTGGGTCTTTGTCCCGTACTACTACACCTCCAAGGTCTTCACGATGCCTGAATTCCTTGAGAAGCGCTTCAGCCCGACCGCCCGCTGGATCCTCTCCATCATCTCCCTCGCGGCCTACGTGCTGACGAAGGTGTCCGTGACCGTGTATGCCGGCGCCCTCGTGTTCAACGTCCTCTTCCCGGACTTCCACCTCGGCAGCCTCGACGCCTTCTGGTGCGGCGCGCTCCTGACCATCATCCTGACCGGTCTCTACTCCGTGTTCGGCGGTCTCCGCGCGGTCCTCTACACCGACGCCTGCCAGGCCATCATCCTGCTCCTCGGCTCCATCTTCATCCTCTACTTCGGCCTTAGCAAGCTGAACGGCGGCTGGAGCGGACTCCGTGACTTCACCGCCACGCACGCCTCCCAGTACGCTCTCTGGCACCCGCTGTCCGACAAGGACTTCCCGTGGCTCGCCATCTGCATCGCTTCCCCGATCATCGGTATCTGGTACTGGTGCACCGACCAGTACATCGTGCAGCGCACGCTGGCTGCCAAGAACCTGACGATCGCGCGCCGCGGCACGATCTGGGGCGCGGCTCTTAAAGTCATGCCCGTCATGATCTTCCTGATCCCCGGCCTCATCGGCGCCGCTCTCCATCACCAGGGCGTCATCCAGCTCCCGATCAAGGGCACCGGCATCGACGGCGACAGAGTGTTCCCGACCCTCGTGACCCAGCTGCTTCCTCCCGGCCTCCGCGGTCTCGTTATCGCCGGCCTGCTCGCAGCCCTCATGAGCTCTCTTTCCTCCCTCTTCAACTCCTCCGCGGCCCTCTTCACGGTTGACATCTACCAGAAACTGAAAAAGGGCGCGTCCGAGAAGGAACTGGTCTTCGTCGGCAAGATCGCCACGACTGTGGTCGTCGTCTGCGGCCTCATCTGGATCCCGATCATGAAGCAGGTCGCCCAGGGCGGCGGCGGTCTCTACGACTACCTGCAGAACGTCCAGAGCTTCCTCGCTCCGGCCATCACCGCCACGTTCCTGCTGGGCATCTTCTGGTCCCGCATCAACGCCAAGGGCGCCGTCTGGGGCCTCACCGTCGGCTTCATCCTCGGTATGGGCAAGCTGACCATCCAGACCTTCTTTGGTCCCGGAAAGCTCGAAAATCCCGCCATCCTCTATAAGATCGGCGAATTCAACGCCTACTACGCTTGCGGCGTGCTCTTCCTTGCCACCGCGATCGTGCTGATCGTCGTCTCCCTGGCGACCAAGGCGCAGGATCCCGAACAGATCAAGGGCCTCACCTTCTCCTCCATCAACAAGGAAGAAGTCCGTGCCTCCATCCACCCGGTCGACATCGTCACCACGCTCATCGTGGTCGCCATGATCCTGACCATCTACCTCTACTTCTCGTTCTGGACCGTCGGCCACGAACCCGCGGCCGTCCAGGCTGCTCAGGACCTCGCCGACCAGGCGGGCCAGTTCCTGCAGTAATCTGACCGAACCGAGAGTATTTGGTTACTCCCGCCGCCGTCCGGTTTTCCGGGCGGCGGTTTTTTCTATGCCTGAAGAGTTTTTTCCGGCCGCAAACGGCTTTTTCATTTTTCCGCTTGCTTTTTTGGAAAAATGGAATAATGTATTGTGTTCACCCCTTATCGTCCGCGCCGCTCCTGAAGGACAGCCGGGCATCACAATCTTTCAACCGGAGATGCAGACCATGAAAAAATCACTTGTCGCCAACGTCGTTATGGCTACACTTTTACTGCTGACAACGAACGGCTGTTCCTTCTTCGCGCCGAAGACCGAGGAAGTCGCGGTCAATACCGTGCCCGCCGGAGCGGAGGTGTATGTGAACAATGACTTCAAGGGAACCACTCCGTGCAACGTCCCTGTGTCCTGCAAGGGCGGTGAAATCATGGTCAAGAAAGCCGGATATGATCCGCAGCTTTACAGGGTCGGACGGCATCTGGGGACGTGCGGCGTCATGGATATCGTGGGCACGGTCATTTTCCTGGTCCCTGCCATCGGTCTGTTCTCCGCCGGGGCCTACACGCTGGACGAGCATACCGTCAATGTCAATATGACGAAACAGTCCGGGAATTGATTCCGGACATCGATTCATAATCCATAAAAAAAGCTTCTCCCCGAGCAGGAGAAGCTTTTTTGTGTCCTGATACCTGAAAAAAGAAAACTCAGAGCGTGACGCCATCTTTGAAGATGGCGATTTCCTGTGCGTAGTTCTTTTCGTTCTTTGTGATGATTTCGCCGGAAGCGGCCTTCAGGACGAAATCGACGAATGCATCGGTGTCCGGCCGCCCCTGAGCGTCCCAGTCGATCCAGTGCGGCTTGGACTGCGCCAGACGGGTGTTCGTGGCGACTTTGACGGTCGGGACCACGGTGCCGAACGGCGTGCCGCGTCCGGTGGTGAACAGGACGAGCTGGCATCCGGCGGCGGCGAGCACGGACGATGCGACGAGATCGTTGCCGGGTCCCGCGAGGAGGTTGAGGCCGGGTGTTTTCAGGCGCTGGCCGTATTCGAGGACGTCGACGACCGGCGACGAGCCGCCCTTCTGGACGCATCCGAGGGACTTGTCCTCGAGCGTGGAGATGCCGCCCGCCTTGTTGCCGGGGGAGGGGTTTTCGTCGATGGGCTGGCCGTGGCGTTCGTAGTAGCTTTTGAAGCCGTTGATCATGGCGACGCATTTGTCGAAGACCTCGCGGGAGACGCATCGGTTCATCAGGAGCGTTTCCGCGCCGAACATCTCCGGGACTTCGGTCAGGACGGTCGTGCCGCCCTGCGCCGCCAGCCAGTCGGAGAAACGCCCGACGAGCGGGTTCGCCGTGAGGCCGGAGAGACCGTCGGAACCGCCGCATTTGAGGCCGACGCGGAGCGCGGAGACGAGGATATCGGTGCGTTCCCTGACGCGCGCCGTATCGAGCTCGGCGAGGAGTTCCAGTCCGCGGGCGTACTCGTCGCCGTCGTCCTGCGCGCGCAGGAACCGGATGTTGAGCTTGGAAATGTCGCCGAGGCGTTCTTTGAAACTGTCGAGCGTATTGTTCTCGCAGCCGAGCCCCACGATCAGCACGCCGCCGGCGTTCGGGTGGTGCGCGAATGCCGCCAGCAGGTTCGCCGTGCATTCATGGTCGCCGCCGAGCTGGGAGCATCCGTAGGGATGCGTGAGCGCGATGCCGCCCACCGCGTCCGCGAGCCGCCGCGCGAGGTCGTTCACGCAACCGACGGTCGGGATCACCCACAGGTCGTTGCGGACGCCCGCCTGTCCGTCGGGACGGAGGTATCCTTTGAAGATGCGCGTGGTCTTGATTTCAATTGGCTTGAAATCGGGCTTGTAGGTATATTCGAGGAGTCCGGCGAGGTTGGACGCCAGATTGTGCGTGTGGACGTGTTCGCCTGGATTGATCTGAACTTTTGCGTGCCCGATGGGCATGCCGTATTTGATCACGTTTTCGCCCGGCGCAATGGGGCGGATGGCGTACTTGTGGCCGTCGTCGCGGACCTCCACGTTGTCGAGCGGATGGATGATCATGGCTGCTTCGTGACTCCCTGTTCCACGGCGGCGGTGAAGCCGGGGATGGTGTTCAGGTCCATACCCCAGAAACCGGTCTGGGCGAGAATGGTCTTCACGTCGGGCTTTCCGGCGAAGAACGCCTTCACCTCCGGCGCGTCGTTGATCTCGCACGAACGGTAGAAGTCGATGAGGTAAGCCATGGACTGCGTGAGACAGGCCGGGAGCTTGCCCGTGAGCTTGAGGTAGTCGAGGAGCGTCGGGAGGACGCGGACTTTCCACTTGGAAACGGAGTTCAGCGCGATGGAGAGGAGTCTGTGCTGTGCGTACGGGTTCGCGAAGCGTTCGAGCACGGATTCCGCATAGGCTTTCTTTTCCGTCTCGGGCAGGTTCACGGTCGGCATGACTTCCTCGAAGAGGACGGTCCGCAGGAACTTGCCGAACTTCTCGTCGCGGACCATCTCGTCCACGAACGTGAATCCGGCCATGTGCGCGCCGAGCACGCTGGCGGTATGCGCGCCGTTCAGGAAACGCACCTTGCGCGTGCGGTACGGCGTCTGGTCGTCGGTGAAGAGGACGTTGAGCCCGGCGGCCTTCGCCGGGAGTTCCTTTTCGACCTCGGCGGGTCCTTCGATCACGAAGAAGAAGAACGGTTCGCCGCAGTCGAGAAGCTTGTCCTCGATCCCGAGCTTTTCGCAGTATTTGGCGGCGTCGGTGCGCGGATAGCCCGCCACGATACGGTCGACGAGCGTACTGCAGAAGATGCACTTGTCCTCGACGTAACGGATGACTTCGGGATCGGTAATGTATTTCAGGACGCATTCGCGGAGTTTCTGACCGTTGTGCTCGATCAGTTCGCAGGGGATGAAGATCAGGCCGCCGAGACTGGCTTTCGCGCGGGCAGTGACGAGCTTCGCGACCTTCGAGGGGAAGGTGTCGGCGTCGGGACGGTATTCGATGCCCGCCTCGGTCGTGTTCGAGAAGACGAAGCGCAGATCGGGATTCAGGGCCGCTTCAACGACCTTGTCCCAGTCGGTGGCGGGATTGAGACAGCCCTTCACGCAGTCGATCTGCTCGATCTGCTCGACCACCTGACCGTCCTTCACGCCGCGCAGGATCACATGGTACAGGCCTCCCTGGGCGTTGATCACGTCGCACATGCCCTGGGGGAGCGGCTGGACGATCTGCACGGCGGAATCGAACACGCCGGCTTTGTTCATGCGGTCGACCATCCAGTCGACAAACGCGCGCAGGAAATTGCCCTCGCCGAACTGGAGGACGCGGACGGGGCGGGTCAGAGGTGTTTCACGGGTGAGCTGTTTCATACGGGATACTCCTTGTGGAATTGGAATACGCGGAAAATGGAGGTCCCGCCGGATCTTGTGCGGCGGGGAAGGGGATCGCTCCGGGGCGGTGACATGCCGCCGGAGCGGAGGATCGGGTCAGTCGAGCGAGACGAGGTAACGGCAGACTTTCGCGGGGGCGTCGTGCCAGTCCTGGAGCGCCTGTCCGGCCTGGTCGAAGGCGTAGACGCGGGAAATCATCTTGCTGATCGGGAAGAGCCCGCGGGCGGCGAAGTCGATCACGCGGCGGAAATTGCATGGCATGGCGTTGCGGGATCCGCGGATATCGAGCTCCTTCTGCACGAAGAGCTTGGTCTCGTATTCGACGGGCGCTTTCGCGTAGCCGATGTAAGTAACGCTTCCGGCGAACGCGACTTCGTCGACGGCAGCGCGGAAGGTCTGCGGGAGCCCGACGGCCTCGATCACGACGTTCGGGCCGCGGCCGCCGGTGAGGTCGGCAAGAGCCTGGTGGAGATCGGTCTTCGAGGAGTCGATGGTGTCGGTCGCGCCGAATTCGCGGGCGAGCGCGAGTTTTTCGGGGTCGACGTCGATCGCGATCATCTTGCGGACGCCCTTGCGTGCGAGCCCGAGCACGGCGCCGAGCCCCACGGCTCCGCAGCCGATCACGGCGGCGACGCTGTCCTCGGTCGCGCCGGAACGGTCAGACGCGTGTCCGCCGACGGTCAGCGGCTCGATGAGTGCGATCTCTTCCTGCTTCATGGCGTCGGCGTCGAAGAGCTTGGTCCACGGCACGACGATATGCTTCGTGAGCGCGCCGTCACGCTGCACGCCGAGCGTCTGGTTGAACTGGCAGCAGTTCGGGCGTTCGGCGAGGCAGCTGGGGCAGACGCCGCAGTTCGTGTACGGGGAAACGGTCACTTTCTGGCCGACGCGCCAGCAGTCCGGGACGCCGGGGCCTTTCGCCTCGATGACGGCGCTGATCTCGTGGCCGGGGATGCGGGGCAGGGTGATGAGCGGGTTCTTGCCGCGGAAGGTGTTCAGGTCGCTGCCGCAGAGGCCGACGAACTTGACGGCGAGCAGGACGCTTCCGGGCGTGAGTTCGGGTTCGGGGATTTCCTGATAGCCGGTTTCGAACGGCGCGGTGATGGAAAATGCACGCATGATGAGTTAACCTCCAAAATATGCTTTCAGGGCGGTTCCGCCCATGATCTGAGCTTGTTCGGTTTCGCTGAGACGCGAGATGAACGCCCCGACGAGGCTGCGCCAGGCGGAATAGTTCGTGGCGCAGGTGCAGACCGGCCAGTCGGATCCGAACATGACGCGCGCGGGGCCGAAGGCGTCAAGCACGGTTTCGGCATACGGACGGAGCTGGTCGGGCGTCCAGTTATGAATGTCGGCTTCGGTCACGAGGCCGGAGAGCTTGCAGTAGACGTTCGGGAACGTCGCGAGCTTGCGCAGGTTGTCCGACCAGGGCTGCATTTCCCCGGCGGCGATCTTCGGCTTCGCGATGTGGTCGAGCACGAAGACCTGTTCCGGGGAGTGATTCTTCACGAACTCGATCGCATAGGGCAGGTGGCGTTCGAAGATCAGGATGTCGTACACGAGGTGCGTACCGAGCAGACGGTCGATGCCGCGGTTGAATGCCTCGCCGAGGATGAACCGGTCGTCCGGCTCGTCCTGCACCACATGGCGGATCGCGCGGAGTTTCGGGTTCGCGGCGAACTTTTCGAGCAGGGCGGGGAATTCCGGCGAGGCGATCGGCAGCCAACCGACGACGCCCGCGATGAAGTCGTTTTCCTCCGCGAGCTTCAGGAGCCATTCGGTCTCCTCGACGCACTGGCGCGCCTGCACGGAGACCACGCGGTCGATCCCGGCGCGGTCGAGCGCGGGTTTGAGGTCGGCGGGGAGGAAATCGCGGCGAAGCACTGCCATTTCGTCGGAGATCCAGCCGTAGTCCTGTGTGTTGTAGTGCCAGAAATGATGGTGCGCGTCAATTTTCATCGTCGATGACCTTTCTGCGGATGAGCTCGGCCCAGAACTCCGCGGGCGCGTGGTGCGCGGCGTAGGCGGCGTTCACGGGGATACGGGCGGGATCGGAGGTGTTCAGCGAGACGGCGACCACGCCGGGCTGACGGAATCCGAATTCGACGGCGGCCGCGGCCGGATCGATGGAGAAGTCCCTGCAGACGGCGAGGTAGTCGGCGCGCTTTTTGAACAGCGCGGCGTCACGGTCCGGATCGGCCTTTCGGTAGTCGAGCATGGAGCCGCCAGTGAGGAATCCGCCGTTGAACAGCGCGGAGTCGATGATGCCGACCTGATCCGCTTTGAGCATGTGCATGAATTCGCGGAGTTCGCGCGGATGGCGCAGAATGGTCGGAGCGCAGGCGAACATAACCCAGTCGAAGGGAATGCTCCGATAGAGGCCCCGGATAACGTGCCAGTCCTTTGCGCCGATGCCAACGCCGCGGACACGTCCGGCTTTTTTGAGCTCGAAGAGCGCGCGGTATGCGCCTAGGATGTCCTCGACCGTGCCGCCGCCCGCCAGGAATTCGTCGGGATCGTGAACGGAAACGAGGTCGATGCCGCAGGCTCCGCCGAGCAGTTCCTCGGCTTCTTCGTAGCAGCGCATGATGCCGTGGTAGGAGATGTCCTGTTCCGCGTCGTACTCGAGGCCGGCCCACACGCCCGGTTCGAACGTCGGTTCCGGGGTCGCGAGCGGTTTGCGTCGCCAGCCGAGCTTCACGCTGACCGTGATGCCGTCCGCCGGAACCGCGAGGTCGCGGAGCGCGCGTCCGATGGATTCGAGCGCGAGTCCGGCGCCGTATTTTCCGGCGGAGTCGATCGCGGGTTTCGCGGCGGTGCGGAACCACGCCCGGGCGAGCTCGAGTTTCGTTTCGTATGGCAGGACGCGGTAGAGATTGCCGAGGCAGCTGGTCCCGAAAATGACCGGCGTGATCTCAAGTCCGTCTCTTGTCAGATAGGTTGTCATGGCGTTGTCGTTTCCGCATGTTGGGGGCAAAAGAAAAAGCGTTGATGGAATATTATATATGCGGAACGCGAAAAAAACAAACCAGAGTTAAGTTTTAACGTAAACTTAACGTGAAACGGCATGAGATCGAATGGAAAAAGGATACTGCAAACGGTGCCGGAAAAACGTTTTTTCCGTTCCTTGAAAGCGGACAAAAACATGGTATATTAATCGAAAATGAATCCTGTTTCAGGGTATGTGGCCTGAAACCAACGGCATGGAAAGGAACGGACCATGATGGAACAAAAACTCGTCTATTTCAGTGTGCACGGAACTGATACGAAGGAACTTCCATTGGAGGAATATTTCGCGAAAGACTGGCGGGTCGTTTCGTATCAGTGTTCGCCGGACGGGTATAAGGAAGGCGGATTCGTGATCGTCCTGCTCGAACGGGAAAAGAGATACGGCCGCTCCCTGTCTTCCTGAAACCGAACAGGCCGGCCCTCGGTCTGAGGTGAAACTCTGATTGGGAAACAACCGGACGCTTACGATGCGTGTCCCGGAAGGTCGGGGAACTCGCCTTCGCAAACGGATTCGTAGTCGGCGATCATGGCGCGGATCTCGTCGCCGAGCGGAATCTTCGTTCCCGCCTTGAAATCGAACCGCACCACCACGTCTTCGGCGAACGCGCACATCGTGCCCCTGTCGTCGAACAGAGCGTGTTCCAGCACGATGCTCGTGCCGCCCGCCTTCCTGATGCGCGTGAGGATGCGGACATTGCCTGGGAAGAAAAGCTGGGCGGTGAACTGGACGCGCGACGCCGCCAGGATCGGCCCCGTCTTCATGCCCAGATAGACATTCATGCCGATGTGGCCGCAATACTCGACGCGCGCGGCCTGAAAGAACCTCGAAAACGCGATGTTGTTCACGTGTCCGAGCAGGTCGAGGTCGCTCCAGTCGATGCGGCTCGTGAAAACCTGTGCGCGGTTGCTCATATGTTCTCCTGTGTATGTTTGAGAAACGCCGTATCCGCGGATCGTGCAGGGGGATACGGCGTAGAAATCGTGTGTCAGACGGGGCAAACGCCCGGAGACTTAGTTTTCAATTCATTTCTTTTTTGCCTTCTTCGCCGGGGCTTTCTTCGAGGCGGTCTTCTTTGCGCCGTCCGCCTTCGCGGCGGCCTTGGAGTCAGCCTTCTTGGAAGACTTCTTCGCGGCCTTCTTGGAGGCTTTCTTTTCCTCCTCGTGGCAGCAGCAGTCGTCCTCACAGCCGCATTCGTCGTCTTCCACGATGCCGAGCATTTCGATCACGTCGTTGTCGTTGTTGAGCGGGATCTGCTCCACTTCGGCGGCGGTCCAGTATTCGGAGTGCGTGACCTCGTCGCCGGGCTCGAGGATGGCGAGCGGTCCGAGCGTTTCGAGTTCGAGGTAGCCGCCCTCAGTGTAGACTTCGATAGAGCTGCCGAGGTCCGGATACTCGTTTTCATCGAAATACTCGAACTGTTTGATGAACGCGTTGTTCTTGTTGATGTAGGCGCACCAGCCTTCGCCGGAGTTGAGGCCGATCTTGGTGGGCGCACCCTTGGCAGTCTGCTTCACGAGCACGAAGCGGTCTCCGTACACGAAACGGGAATCGTCGGGCTTGGCATAGGGCCAGAAGTTGACGGAACGGTTCGGGACGAGGCCTTCGGGGCCGCGGTTCTGCGGCAGGATGGCGGTTCCGCCGGGCATGAGCTGGGTGATGCCCCAAGCGGCGGCTTCGATGTCCCAGAGGCCCTCGTTGCGGATCTGGTGCTCGATGCGGAAGGAATTGTTGCCTTCAGGGTAGACGTTGATGGTCTTCACGATGCCGGTGAGCTCTTCGCGGGGAGCCATGAAGGAGACGCCGCCATCGCGGAGTTCCGCCATGACGACCTTGCGGCTGTCCGGGCAGTAGGAGCGCACGCTGTCTTCCGGGGCGTGCCAGATGCGGTGTCCGCCGTAGTTGGTCCAGACTTTCTGGTTGGCGGTGCCGAGGAGCTTCTTGTCGAGGTAAAGGAGGTTTGCGCCCTTGCCGAGGAACGCGCCGACGATGCGCGGCCCGATCTCCGTGGTGACGACCAGACGGAAATCGCCGTTGGTGAGCTCGATGCAGTTTTTCCATCCCTGGAATGTGATCTTTTTCATCTTCATACTGGTTTGACTCCTTTACGTGTTTTGGGGGTGTTATACGGAACGGATTAACAATTGTTCGACGAGGGTGGCGAGCATGCCGCGCCACCGGTTGTCCGGGAGCGGCTGCAGCGATTTTTTCGCGCAGTCGGAGAGCGCGGCGATGCTGTCCCGGACGGCTCCGGCGGCTCCGCAGTCGGTGAGGAGGGCGCGGATGGCGGCGATGTCGGATTCCGTGTAGTGCGGCAGGCGGAGGAATTTGTCGAGCTCGGGACGGCGTTCGGCGGGGAGCCGATGGATCGCCTCGAGGTAAAGCATCGTGGGTTTGGCCTCCTGGAAATCGGAGCAGATCGGCTTGCCGAGGACCTTTTCGTCGCCGAAGACGCCGAGCATGTCGTCCTGGAGCTGGAACGCGGCGGCGAGGTTCACGGCGTAACGGGAGAGCGCCACGAAATCGGGCGATTTCGGTTCGTACGCGCCCTTCGCGATCGCAGCGCCGCAGTGGAGCGCGAACTCCATGATCGCGCCGGTCTTGCCGTTGATCATGCTCATCACGTCCGGGATGGAGACCGCCGACGGGTCGAGCAGTTCGAACTCCACGTCCCGCGCCTCGCCGGAGATCAGTTCCCGGTTCAGCTTCGTCTGCATGGCGCGGACCAGCGTCAGCGCAAGCGCAGGATCGACGCCGCGGTCGGCGACGGATGCGAGGCGTTCCACCGCCCATCCCTGCTGGACGTCCCCCGCGAGAATCGCGAGCGATTCGCCGAAGAACGCTGCCTGTTCGGGCGCGGCTTTGAGCTTGGACGCTGCGTAGTCGCGGATCGTGACGTGCGTGGACGGCTTGCCGCGGCGGAGTTCGTCGCGGTCGATGATGTCGTCATGCACGAGTGTCCAGTTGTGGTAGATTTCGACCGCCGCCGCAGCGGGAACCGCCTGTTCGCGGTCGCCGCCGAAGAGTTCGCACGCCCACAGCACGAGCGCCGGACGGATGCGTTTGCCGCCGCGTCCGGGGTAATCGCGCACCGCGTCGCCGAGCGCGGGGGGCCGGACGGTCTCCGGGAACGGGTCGTTTTGGATGAATTCCCCGATTTGTTCGCCCACGCGGCGCAGTTCGTCTTTGAATGCTGTCATGCTGTCTCCGGGGCCGGCGGCGCGCCGGCTGTAAAATGAGGTGAAACGGGCGCGTGAGAGCACATTTGACGCGTCCGCGTTTTTAATGTTCCTATATTTTACCCCGGATTGTGCGTAAAATCAAGCGAAAAAACAAGGTTTTTCGAGGAAAAATCCGTTTTTTTCGAAAATAACGGAACCGCACGGAATCGCCGCAGGCGGCGTCATTCGCCCATTCCGAGCTCTTCCAGGGCTTCTTTCGCGTCATAGTTTTTCTGTCCCGCCGCCAGACGGTACCATTTCACGGCTTCCGCCATGTCCTTTTCGACGCCTTTCCCCTCGTGATAACACTTTCCGAGCGCATATTGACCGTGATCGTTGCCCTGATCCGCGGCCAGACGGTACCATTTCACCGCTTCTGCAATATCCGGCTCGACGCCGACGCCGTCTTCATAGCACGCGCCGACCCCGTACTGTCCTTCACTGTCGCCCAGATCCGCCGCTTTGCGGAACCAGTAAAACGCCTCGTCCTCGTCCTTCGGGACTCCGATGCCGCGACGACATTGGTAGCCCAGCGTGATCTGTGCCTTGGAATGCCCCCGTTCCGCCGCCTGGTGGAGCCAATAGAGCGCCCGATCCATATCCTGCTTCACGCCGATCCCGCCAAGATAGCAGGAATAAAGCTTGCGCATCGCTTCGAGGTGTCCCTGTTCCGCCGCCTTGGAGTACCACATGAACACTTCCTTTTCGTCACATTCATCAGCCGGGCCGATTTGCATGCCATTGGCGCATTCGTACTGCGCGTCCGCGTTGCCCTGCTTCGCGGCTCTCCTGAACCATTTCATGGACTTTTTGTCGCTCCTGATCACGCCCTTGCCCTTCCGGTAGAGGAAGCCAAGATTGTACTGCGCGAGGTCGTCGCCCTGCACCGCCGCCTTGTAAATCCAGAAAAATGCCGCCTCGTCGTCCTGTTCGATCCCGCGTCCCAGTCCGTATGCGGCTCCGAGCAGGAGCTGGCCTTGCGCATCGCCCTGTTCGGCGGCTTTCTTATACCATTCCACGGCCTCGGCATAATCCTGTTCGACGCCGAAACCGCATTCATAGCAGAGCCCGAGCTCCGACTGTGCCGCGCCGAAGCCCTGTTCGGCGGCGGGACGAAGCCATTTAAGCGCCTCGGCATAGTCCTGTTCGACGCCCATGCCCTTCCGGTAGAAGATGCCGACCAGCGTCCGCGCCTTCAGATTGCCCTGATCCGCCGCCAGTTTGTAGTGTTCGACCGCTGATTTGTAATCTCCCGCCCTGTAAGCGGCCTTGCCCGCCTTGAACTCCGCATGGCCGGGCTCCCCGAACACTCTGTATGCGATGACCCCCGCGACAGCGACGAAGACCGCGCCGACCACGAGAATGATCCAGCGGAGTTTTCTATGCGCTTTCGACATGGTTTCAGATCCTTTCTCTATGTCGCGGGGATATAAGGTCGTTTCTCAAAGACCTAATATATCATAACTCAAGGCAAATGCAACCGCCGGACCGGAAAAAACGAGAAACGGGACGAGGAAAAATAGCCGAAAAAACGTTAAAAGTGAAAGAACCGTCTTGTATTTTCACGCGTGTCGATATATATTGAGTGAAACATAACGGCGTCGTGAGGTGAATTCACCTCAAAATGTCCGGAAAACGTTCCCGAAACCAACCAATTCAACCAACCCAACATAACCAATCAAACCAATCAAACAGGAAGAACTCTTATGAAAAAGATGACTCTTCTCCTCACGGCAGCGGTCGCCGCTCTGCTCGCGCTCCCAAGCGCGTACGCGGAAAAGCTCTCCTGCCACAACGTCTTCCAGAACAACATGTGCCTCCAGCGGCGCGCCCCGATCAAGATCTCCGGCAAGGCCGATCCCGGCAAGACCGTGACGGTCACGATCGAAGGCTCGAAAGCCAAAGCCGCGACCGCCAAGGCCGATGCCAGCGGCGAATGGGAAGCCAAGGTCGAACCGCTCGAAGCGGGCGGCCCGTACAAGGTGAAAGTGACTGACGGCGCCGACACGATCACGTTCGACAACGTGCTGATCGGCGAAGTGTGGATCTGCGCCGGCCAGTCCAACATGGAACTGCCCGTGTCCACCGGCAACACCATGATCCAGATCAAGAACCACCAGCAGGAAGCTGCGGCGGCGAATTATCCGCGCATCCGCCTGTTCGAAGTGCCGAAGACGAAGGCCCCGGGCGACGAGTTCGAGGAAATCGTCGGCGCCGGAAGAAACACCGGCATCTGGATGGAATGCAGCCCGCAGACCGTCCCGAACTTCTCCGCCGCGGGCTATTTCTTCGCCCGTCAGCTCCAGAAGGACCTCGATATCCCGGTCGGCCTCATCATGACCGCCTGGGGCGGCGTCAAGATCGAACCGTTCATCCCGGACAGCGAATTCGCGAAGCACAACCGCAACGAAGCCAAGCAGATCGAAGACGCTCTGCTCGCTGGCGCGGCGAATCCGACGACCGGACAGGCACGCGGCGGCCAGTTCTCCAACGAGAGTTTCCCTGCCACGATGTGGGGCGCCATGGTCCACCCCTGGACCAAGTACACCGTCGGCGGCGTCCTCTTCTACCAGGGCGAATCCAACACCGGCAACAAGGATTACTACAACCTCCACAAGATGCTCATCGAAGGCTGGCGCAAAAAATTCAACGACCCGAAGCAGCCGTGGGTGATCTGCCAGCTCGCCGGGTTCGAGCAGTGGACCCCGATGAACCGTCTCCCCGAGGACCAGTGGAAGAGCAAAGGCCCGATGGACCGCGTCGAAGGCTGGCCGCTCACCCGCGAGATCCAGGACGAGATGTCCTACATCTATGAAAACGTCAGCAGTGTCCCGCTGATGGACATCGGCGACCAGTCCGACATCCACCCGCGCGACAAGCAGTCCCTCGGCTACCGCCTGGCGAAGCTCGTGGAATGGAAGTACTTCGGCGGCGAACTCGGCGTCGGCCCGGTCTACGACCACATGGACATCAAGGGCAACAAGTGCATCATCCACTTCAAGAACGTCGGCAAGGGCCTCACCACCTCCGACGGACAGGCTCCCGGCGCGTTCGCCATCGCGGGCGCGGACGGCAAGTTCGTCTGGGGCGACGCCAAGATCGTCGGCGACACTGTCGAAGTCTCCTCCGACAAGATCGCGGAACCCAAGACCGTGCGTTTCGCCTACGTCATGTACCGCGGCGATGTCAACCTCATGAACAAGGACGGTTTCCCGGCCTATCCGTTCCGCACCGACAAGGTCAAAAACGAGTACGAGCCGAAATGATGATACTCTGAACAATGGATCCGCCGCCGGGCGATCGGATTTCCCCTGCGGCGCTTCCCTTAAAAAGTTTTCCCCGGCTTCGCTTTCACGGCGGGCCGGGGATTTTTGTGTATGGGGAGGGGATAAAACGGAATGGGGAGGAAATGGGGAAGGATCCCGGAATTTGAGCGTAAAAATGGCGGAGAGAGGGGGATTCGAACCCCCGGTAGAGTTTGACCCCTACGACGGTTTAGCAAACCGTTCCTTTCGGCCACTCAGGCATCTCTCCGCTACAGTTCAGAATGTATTTTATACTATACTCCGTTTTCGGGTAAAATCAAGGCGGATTCTCAAAAAAACTCAAAAAAGGAGGTGGAGCCTCCACTTGGGTAGTGCTCTGCTACGCGAGAGCACGGAGGGCAAGCCCTCCACTGCAGTAGTGCCGTGCTACGCGACGGCACAGGGGAGGAGAGGCGGAACCGTGCCCGAGCGGAGCCGGGCACAGTATCAGCACCGCTTGCGGTGTGCTCTCAGCTTCGCTTGAGCACGGAGGGCAAGCCCTCCACTTGGGTAGTGTTCGGCTCCGCTCGAACATGTAAAAGGCATGGTGAGGGAAAAGATATCTCATTTCATGGTTGTACAATATATCTATTCGCGTACGCGAGGAGAAAAAACTCTTTTGACTTTTTTGCGTTTTCGCACAATAAAAACAACCGGGGAGCGTTAATTGATTTAGAAACGATACAAAAAACAAACCTCTGAAACACCAGGAGACCTGCCATGAAAAATGCATCCTACAATACGAATAATACCGGTTCCAAACTGAACACTACGACCGTCCTGGTCCTGATCGTCGCCGCGCTCCCGATTCTGCTCTTCGCCCTGACGAAGATGTTCCCGCCGACCGTGGACACGACGCCCAAAGAGACGACCATCAGCGAGACGAAAGCGAACCGCCTCAGCGCCGCGGAACGCCGCGCCCAGCGTGCGGAAGAGCGCAAGGCGAAGAAGGCTGAGAAGGTCGCAACGGCCTCCGTGCAGTACGGCAGCATGCCTGTCGATCCCGGCATGGGCTTCCCGGCTCCGATGGAACCGATGGATTTCGGCAACGGTTTCGGACCCGGTATGGGCTTTGACAACGGCATGGCCATGGGCCCCGGCGGCTTCGGACCGGGCGGTTTCGGTCCCGGTATGGGTTTCGGCCCCGGCATGAACGGCGGCGTCTTCTGATTCTCCATATAGCATCCGATCTTTCCAAAGACCATTTCCCCGCGGAGATGGTCTTTTTTGTATCTTCATTCTCTGACGGTTCTCCGCTCCCGGATCCTGTTCTGTCATCCGAAAGGAAGGAAAACGCGTTCCTCCGCTTGAAATCCGGCTGAAAGAGATTACATTATTTGAAACCTTTGGAATTCTTTCTTTCTAGGGTGACGATATATCCTGAAACTGTAATGCAACAAACAGGAGAAAGCAAATATGAAGAACGAACTGAACCCGGAAGACCGGGAAAGAGTCCATGCCACGTTCGAGCACGGCTCGAACGTTTTTTCGGAAGACGATATGGAAAAACTGAAAGCGGACCGCGAGACCGTGGAACGGAAATCGACGCATCTCGGCGAACAGCTTGACTCATTCCGTCTGACCTGGGCCCTCCTTCAGGATTACTGGTCGGGCAACTATAAAAACATCCCGTGGAAACTTGCCGCGTCCGTCGGATTCGCTGTGACCTATCTTGTTTCCCCTCTTGACATCATCCCGGATTTCCTTCCTCTGCTCGGATTCACGGACGATGCGGCGGTTTTCGCCCTGGTGATCTCGTCTTTCCAGTCCGAACTGGATACGTACAAGGAATGGAAAAAGAACCAGCCGAAGGAATCATGACGGACAGGAAAGGACGCACAATTCCCGTAAAAAACGCTTCGTCCGGCCGGAATCCCGGCGGCGCGGGAAAAAAGAAGCTGACGTTCATCGCCCGTCTGGCGGGATTCTGGCCGCTGGCCGTGATCCCCGGACTGGGCCTTTCGATTTATCTGAAACATCCGCTTCCCGGGCTTGCTCTGGCATTTCTTCTCAACAGTCTTCTGGAAATCCTTTTTTACGGGGAGGATAAGCGTTTGGCGGAACGGCAGGAATGGAGGATCCCCGAGCTCACGCTTCATTTCTGGGAGCTGTTCTGCGGATGGCCCGGAGCGCTCTTTGCCCAGGGCTTTTTTCACCATAAGTGGAAAAAGCTTTCGTACATGATCGTGTTCTGGCTCTGTGTGATCGTGAACGTGGCGTCCATCCTGTGTATCCTTTTCCCCGGAGAGGCGAAGTCGATTGTCGAGGCCGGACTCGCCGTGCTGAAGCGATCGTGAAAACAAATCTTTGTCTTTTGAGCTGAAAAAAAGCGGTTCCGGCGTTTGTAAAACGTCCGAATCGATGTATATTTATTGATGGTTGCATGCGAAGGAATGATTCGTGGTTCCTTCGGTTGCTGTTTTGAGCGCGGACGGACCCGCAGGCGTCCGTCCCGTGTATGTGTTTGTGCCTGCTGAACCGGTGCGGGAATATGGATTTTGATGTACACGGACGGCTGGATTTCGCCGACCCCGAAGTGATCCGCGCGGAACAGACGCGTCTGCTCAACGAACATGTGGCGTACTGCCGCGCCAGATCGCCGTTTTACCGCCGTGTCCTGCGCGACCGTCCGGACCGCCCCGTTACGATCGAAACCCTCGCCGAACTTCCCCTGACCGGGAAAGCCGACCTGGCGGAGTTCAACGATTCCTTTGTGGCGCTGCCGCCGGAAGAGATCGCCGACATCAGCTTTACCAGCGGGACCACGGGGCATCCGTGCCGGATCTTCTATAGCGCAAACGATCTGCGCCGCCTCGGGTACAACGATGCCAAAGGATTCATCGCGGCGGGGATCAGGCCCGGCGACCGCGTGCTGCTGACCTGTACGATAGACCGGTGTTTCATCGCCGGACTGGCCTATTACTCTGGCGTGATCCAGATGGGAGCCACGGCCATCCGAAACGGATTGAACACGCTGGAAAGCCACGCCGAGATCATGCGTCTCACCCGGCCCGGCGCGATCGTCGGCGTCCCGTCGTTCCTGGCGAAACTCGGCGAGTACCTCGCGGAAACAGGCTACGATACCTCGTCCGTGCATACGCTCGTGTGCATCGGCGAACCGCTTCGCACCCGCGACCTGCGGCTTACCCCGCTGGGGCAGAAGCTCGACCGGCATTTCCCAGGTGCGGCGCATTCCACCTACGCGTCCTCCGAGATCGTGACCAGTTTTACCGAGTGTTCGGCGTGCGCGGGCGGACATCCCCCGGCCGATCTGGCTGTCGTGGAGATCGTCGATCCCGACGGGCATCCGCTGCCGCCGGGCAAGGTCGGCGAAGTCGTGGTGACGCCGCTCCGCGTAACCGGCATGCCTCTGATCCGGTTCCGTACGGGCGACGTGTCCTTCCTGATCCCGGAGGAACGCTGCTCCTGCGGACGCAATACGCGCCGTCTGGGCCCGATCCTCGGACGCAAAGCGCAGATGCTGAAAATCCGCGGGACCACGCTCTTCCCGAATTCGTTTTTTGCCGTGCTGGACAGCCTCGAAGACGTTTCCGATTATTACATGGAGGTCTCCGGCAGCGCGCTCAGCGACGAGGTGCGGGTGTTCGCCTCGGTCCGCAATCAGGACTGCACCGCGCAGTATATCTCCGAACAGCTCTACAAACGAATCCGCATCCACGTGCCGGTCGAGATCATCCCGATTGAACAGGCACGCGCGAAAATCTCACGTCAGTCGCGTAAGCCGGTACGATTCTTCGACCTCAGAACGCCGTGAGCTTCCCGCCAGCCGGACGAGCTGTTTTCGTCAGCGGTTTTCGAGGGAATATGACGGAATAAGTTTTTCCCGTCTTGAAAAAAAGGATTTTTGAAGTACATTATACAAGTATGACAGTCATCATAAAACAGATTTCCGGATAAGAAACCATGGCAGAACAACAGAACCAGTCAGCCGAAACGGTAAAAGAGAATCCCGAAGAGCTCAAAAAGAGTCCATCGGGAGCTGGCGCGTCCGCAGATACTCCGCCGTCAGGGGTCAAAAAAATGCTGGCCGCGGTTAAATCGTTCCTGATTTCCCTCGAGGAAGAGGAGTCTGAATCTCCGCCTCCGCCGGAAAAGACGCTGAAGGAATCCGTACGGGAGTTTGTTGAACGTTGTCGCGATCGTGAAAAACGCTTTGTGATGCTGAAGGAGTTCGGCGAATGGTGCTGGGCGATGTTTTTCCGCGGAGTGGTGTTTTCCTTCCTGTTCGCGCTGACGATCTGGGGTACGATCTGGGCGCTGGATTTCAGTGAGAACCATCGTGTCAAGTTCTATCCGCCGGATGAAGTCGCGGCTTATCTTAAGGCCGAACATGAGACGCTGGAAGCAAAGGCATGTCAATTGATGCCTTTGGACGAAAAAGATGACAATATCCCGTTCGACCTGTTTGATGTGAAGTTTATCGAGACCGTCAAGCCGATCAAAATCTACAGCGACGAATACGGCATTTACTTCATGACCAGCAAGGGATGGTATAACGGCGAACACGGCATTTTCATCGCGAAGGACGAGGAGAAGATGCCGCCGGACATCAACTGGGGGCTGATCGAGGGCCGTATCTATACCTACGCGATTTATGATTGACTCCGCTGCGAAAAAAAGGATAGAACCGAGGACGATTTGACGATGGAACTTTACGAACAGCTTTTGAACCGCGAAACGAAACTGTCTCTGATAGGACTTGGGTATGTCGGTATGCCGATCGCTGTGGCATTCGCGGAAAAGGTAGACGTCATCGGATTCGATCTCAACGCGGATAAGATCGCGCTCTACAAACAGGGCATCGACCCGACGCATGAGGAGGGCGACGAGGTGATCCGCCGGACGGCCGTGGACTTTACGTCCGATGCCGCGCGGCTCCGCGAGGCGAAATTCCATATCGTCGCGGTCCCGACGCCGGTCAACCCGGACCATACGCCCGATCTGGAGCCGCTGAAAAGCGCGTCGCGCCTGCTCGGCCGCAACCTGACGCCGGGGGCGGTCGTGGTCTTCGAATCCACCGTGTATCCGGGTGTAACGGAAGATATCTGCGTTCCCCTCCTCGAACAGGAATCCAGGCTGGTCTGCGGCCGGGATTTCAAGGTCGGCTACAGCCCGGAACGCATCAATCCGGGCGACAGGGAACACCGTCTGGCGAAGATCCGCAAGGTCGTCTCCGGCATGGATGGGGAAACCCTCGACTGCGTGGCGCGCGTTTACGGGCTGGTCGTGGAGGCGGGCGTCTACCGTGCGGAAAGCATCCGCGTGGCTGAGGCAGCGAAGGTCATTGAGAACTGCCAGCGCGACATCAACATCGCGTTCATGAACGAGCTTTCGATCATCTTCAACCGGATGGGGATCGATACGAAATCTGTCCTCGAAGCCGCCGGGACCAAGTGGAATTTCCTCAAGTTCCAGCCCGGTCTCGTGGGCGGGCACTGCATCGGCGTCGACCCGTACTACCTGACGTACAAGGCGGAAATGCTGGGGTATCACAGCCAAATCATCCTCGCCGGTCGCCGCATCAACGACGACATGGGGAAATACGTGGCGGAAAACTGTGTGAAGCTCCTCATCGCCGCGGGCAAAAACGTGAGGGGCGCAAACGTCGCGATCCTCGGATTTACGTTCAAGGAGAACTGCCCGGACACGCGCAATACGAGAGTTGTCGATATCGTCCGCGAGCTTCAGGAATACGGCATCACTCCCGTCGTCGCCGATCCCGCCGCGGACGACGCCGAGGCGAAGCGCTTGTACGGGATCGAATTCGTCGATCCGGAGAGTATCCGGAATATGGACGCCGTCATCCTCGCCGTCGCGCACGACGCGTTCAAAAAACTCACTCACGCCGAACTGGACAACTTCTTTGCTCCGGGCAGAAAAGTCCTCCTCGATATCAAGGGCATCTTCGACCGGCGCGACTTCGGGGACGCGAAATACCTCTATTGGCGGCTCTGAGCGGACGCGAGGCGGAATCGGAGAACAGCAATGGGCTATCAGAAGATATCGTTTCCCGCGGACACAGTGTTTCTGGTCACGGGCGGAGCCGGCTTCATCGGGTCGAATCTCTGCGAAGCCCTCCTGAAACTCGGCTGCCGGGTGCGCTGCCTCGACGATCTGTCCACGGGAAAACATGCCAACGCCGATCTTTTCGCGGAAAATCCCGCCTATGAATTCATCCGCGGCGACGTGAAGGATTTCGACACCTGCATGCGTGCCTGCGAACGCGTGGACTATGTGCTGCACCAGGCCGCATGGGGATCCGTGCCGCGAAGCCTCGAAATGCCGCTCTTCTACTGCGCGAACAACGTTTCCGGCACGCTGAATATGCTGGAGGCCGCCCGCCGGAATCAGGTAAAAAAGTTCGTCTATGCTTCCAGTTCGTCCGTCTACGGCGATACCGACGTCCTCCCGCAGAAGGAAGGTTTCGAGGGGAAGCCGCTGAGCCCGTACGCCGTTTCCAAGCGCGAAAACGAAGACTGGGCACGCCAGTATGCCATGCACTACGGCCTCGAAACGGTCGGCCTTCGGTACTTCAACGTCTTCGGGCAGCGGCAGGATCCGGAGGGCGCGTACGCGGCCGTGATCCCGAAATTCATCCGCCAGCTGCTTCGCGACGAGCGTCCTACCATCCACGGCGACGGCCTCCAGAGCCGCGACTTCACCTATGTCGAGAACGTGATCGAGGCCAACCTGAAAGCCTGTCTCGCCGGGAAGGAAGCGTCGGGGCAGGTCTGCAATATCGCATACGGCGGACGCACGACTCTGCTTGAAGTGTACCGCGCCATCTCGGACGCGCTCGGCGTGAGCGTCGACCCCGTTTTCGGTCCGGCGCGTCCCGGCGACATCCGGCACAGCAACGCCGACATCGGCCGGGCGAAAGAACTTCTCGGCTACGATCCGGACTGGAGCTTCGAACGCGGCATCAGGGCCGCGATCGACTGGTACCGCGCGAATCTGCGCTGAGTTTGTCTTTTCCCTCAATCCCGCCTCAATAAAAAGTCCGTCCCAGCCGGGGAGGCGGGACGGATACGGATTTCGAGTTCCGGATGAAAGACCGGATCCCCTGACTGACCTCAGACGGTCATGATCTCTTTTTCCTTATCGGCGGAGACGGCTTCCAGATTTTTGATGTACTCATCGGTGAGCTTCTGGATCTTGTCTAGGAGTTCCTTGAGCTCGTCTTCGTTGATGACGGAGTCCTTCTCCATCTTTTTCGCGGTCTCGTTGCCGTCGCGGCGGATGTTGCGTACGGAGACCTTCGCCTCTTCGCAGCGGGCCTTCACCTGTTTCGTGAGCTGCTGGCGGCGTTCGCCGCTGAGCGGCGGGATCGGCAGACGGATGACCTTGCCGTCGTTGAGAGGCGTGATGCCGAGGTTGGAGGCGATGATGGCCTTTTCGATCTTGGCGAGCGCGGATTTATCCCACGGCTGGATCGCGATCGTGCGCGGATCGGGCGTGGAGATGCCGGCCACGTCACGCAGTTTGGTCTGCGTGCCGTAATATTCTATCGTGATCGGCTCGACAAGCGCGGCCGAGGCTTTGCCTGTGCGGATGGCGGAAAAATCGTGTTTCATGGACTCTTCCGACTTCATCATGCGCTCTTCGAGTTCGTCGAGAAGATTGCTCATTTCGTTCATGTTGGATTGCTCCTTCCTGTCTCGTGGTGGTTGCCGTTCCGGTACGCGCCGGACACGGTTTGTTTTGTCCTTTGGAAACTATACTACCCTTTTTCAAATAGTCAACCTCAAAAACGTTTTTTTTTCGTTTTTTTCGCGGCAAAACGCGTCCGGCGGCATCCCGTGCGCCTCCGAGGAGAAACGTTTTCAGCGTTCTTTCCGCTGACGGGACGCCGCCTGTCGAGGTTAATTGTATGGAATGGTGACGGTGTATTTGCCGGGGACGGCGATCCAGAGTTTTTTCTCCGCATCGAACGTGATGCCGGGCGTTTCCGGCACGCGTCCGGCGGGGCAGGGGAAGACGACTTCCGCCGTGGTGTTGCACGGGACCGTGAAGTTCCAAACAAGCTCGTTTTCGCGGCGTTCCCAGGCGGATTCGATCTTTCCGTACGAGGAGAGATAGGAGGCCGAGGCGGACTTGAGTTCCTTCCCCGGCATGGGCTCCAGTCGGAACCGATGGAATCCGCGCGCCGCCGGATCGTCCGTGATCGGGCGGATGCCGCAGATCGTTTCGTAGAACCAGTCGGCGACCGCGCCGTATGCGTAGTGGTTGAACGAGTTCATGGAGACGTCGCCGAAGCCCCGTTCCTCGTTCCAGCTGTCCCAGCGTTCCCACATGGTGGTCGCGCCCTGCGTGACCGGGTAGAGCCACGAGGGGAACGACGTCTGAAGCAGGAGCTTGTAGGCAAGGTCGATCTGGCCGTTTTCTGTGAGGACGCGGAGCAGGAGCGGTGTGCCGAGGAATCCGGTGCTGAGGTGGTTCTTGCGCGTCTCCGTGATGTCGCTGACGAGGAAATCCAGGATGCCCTGGCGTTCCGGTTCGTCGCACAGCCCGAAATCCAGCACGAAGAGCGCGGCGGTCTGCGTTTTTTCCTTCAGCTCGCCGTTTTCGTCGAGGAAACGCCCTCGGAACGCCTTTTTCGTCTTCGCGAAGATCTCCTCGCGCTTGCGGGCGTCGTCCTCGCGTCCGATCACGCGCGCGATGCGTGCGGCGAGGGTGTTCATGGCGGCAAAATACGCCGTGGAGACGAACGCGGACGACAGGTTCGCATCCATGTTCAGCCAGTCGGCGTAGACGGTGTTGTCGATGATGTACGTGCCGCCGGAGTTGCGTTCCTGCAGGTCGAGCCATTTCAGCATGTTGTCGAAATACTGCTCCAGCACGCGCCTGTCGCCGTATTTCGTGTAGAGGATCCACGGCACGATCAGCCCCGCGTCGCTCCAGCCGGAGGCGTACCCGAAGAAATCGTTTCCCTTGGCGGCGGCGTACTGGTACTGGTCGGGCGCGAAGCTCGGATAGCCGCCCTCCGGCGACTGGCACAGGTTCAGGTCGCGCAGCCATTTCGTGTAGAACGCGGCGGCGTCCATGTTGTACGTGGCGGCGTTCGCGAAGACCTGCGTGTCGGCGGTCCAGCCGAGGCGCTCGTCGCGCTGCGGACAGTCGGTCGGCACGTCGAGGAAATTGCTGCGCTGGCCCCAGAGGATGTTCTCGAAGAGCCTGTTGAGAAGCGGTTCGGAGCAGGTGAACGTGCCGGTCTCCTTCAGGCCGGAGTGCACGGCGACGGCGGAGATGTCCTCGCGCATGAAACCCGGATGGCTGATGTTGCCGTAGCTCGCCGGTACGCCTTCGATACCGAGGTAGCGGAAGCCGTAGAACGTGAAATCCGGCTCGTACGACCGGTTGCCGGTGTAGGTGGTCGTCGCCTTCGCGGAACGCAGATTGTCGGTGTAGAGAGAGCCGTCCTCCTTGAGCATTTCGCCGTGGCGGATGTGGACGACGTTGTCGTCTTTCGGGTACCCCCGAAGATTGATGCGTTCGCGTCCGGTGAAATTCTGCCCGAAATCGATGATCAATGTGCCGTTTTCGAGCTTGCGGATGGATTTCGGCTTGAGCGTGCGCATCTCGCGGACGAACTCGCCGGACTGCCATTCGATCGCGACGTTTTTCAGTGCGTCCGAATTGAAAACGATCGCGTCCCTGTAGGGCTGGTCTTCTGTTTTCAGCGTGGCGTCGTAGTGTTCGCCGTCGTAGATGTCGCTCATGACGATGGCGCTGTCTCTGTATTTCCAATCTTTGTCCGTGACAAGCTTCACGACCGATCCGTCGGTCTTCCTGATGTGGAGTTCCGCCTTGAAAACGGGCTGGTCGCCGTAGGTCGGCTTGTTGCCGTCGCTCCAGAGACGCGAGATGCGTCCCGCGTACCACCCTTCGGCGAGGCTGACCGTGAGGACGTTCTTCGTGCTTTTGCTGATCAGCTTCGTCACGTCGTACGCCTGATACTGTACGCGGTGGTAGTAGTCGGTCCAGCCGGGCGTCATGCAGACGGACATGGCGCCCGAGGAGGTCGCCGTGATCTCTTTGAAAACATCTTTTCCGTTCAGATACGGTTTGTAGAGCCCGAGCGCGGTGATGTAAAGGCGCGCCTGCGCGATGCCCTCGACGGCGGGCATTTCTCCGCGGAACAGAGGCACTGGCCGGAGGTTTTCGCTGTGCGGCTCCGTACCGATCCATTCCGCCTGCCACGGTGTGCCGAGGAATCCCGTCTCGAACGTGGAGGAAAACGGATAGGGGCCCGTGCAGGTGTCGCAGGAGTCGAATGCGCGGCCCGCCTCGTCTTTCACCTCGACGGACCATGTATAGGCCGTGAACGGTTTGAGCGGTTCGCCCTCGTATTCGATCTGGATCGTCTCGCCGGTCTCGACCCAGCCTGAATCCCACACCTCGCGCCCCGTTTTCGTCTCCTTCACATGGATCCGGCGGGCGGTCTGGTGTTTCGGCGGGATGACTTCCGGCATCGGAACATCCCCTCCCATGGGAATGGGCTGCACGGTGTAACTGAAACGCGGCTTCGGTTCGTCCATGCCGATGGGGCGGACATGGTATTCCGTCCGCATGTCGCTCACATCCAGTTGAAGTTCAACCCCCGCATCGGATGTTTTGACCTTGGTTTCGGGTGAACCGACTATGTTGTCGACAGCGCCGGATTCCGTTTTGGACTCCGGCACGCGTTCGGCATTGGAATCCGAGCAGGAGGCGAGGCAGACGGCTGCGGCGAAGCAGATCACGAGTCCGGCGGCGAAGCGGTGTTTCATCGAAGTGTCCTTTCGGGGAGAGTGAGAGGGAGAAAAGAAGCGTCCGGCGGCGCATTGTCCGCCGTGTTCCGGTCATTAGCATATTATACCGTCTGAACCGGAAAAAATCAAGCCGGATTTGAGAAAAAAGAGGATAGAAAAGCTCCGGCGGAAACGAGTCAACCGGAGCTTTGTGGGGGTTGCTTGTGTTTCCCCGTCAGGTTGCAGGGAAACACGGCCGGGGAGGGCGGGGCGGATCACCCTTTATATGGATAAATCGCGAATGCGAAATCGCCGGAACGGCGTTCGCGGTTCGTGATCTTGCGACGGTTGCGGTAGGCCGCGCCCTGGGGATAGAGGTCCTTTTCGGAACGGAACCAGCTGATCGGGAACGTCCTGCGCGGTGCCTGAAGCTCGAAGACGTAGGTGTGCCCTTCTTTCAACTGGACCTTATCGGCGTCAAGCCCGTCGTTCGTGCCCAGATTGATCAGCAGTTTGTCCGGTCCCTGCGGCGTGTAGATGAACTCCGGTTCGCGGCCGCCGACGGATTTGAAGAGGTTTTCGCCGACGGTATAGGTGTCTGCGTTCGGATCGGTGCCGGTGATGTCGTAGAGCGCGATCTTGATCGCATGTTGCGGTTGTTCACGGGTGATCTCGCCGTCGCCGACGTAAAGTTCAATGGTGTGGAGCTTCATATTGCTCGGGGCGACGAAGGTCTGCCCGATGGTCTCGCAGCCGCCGTTCTCGTAAAATCCGGTGCGCGCGGTGCAGTCGCGGAACGGTGTCTTCATGGTCGACATGACCGGCAGGCCGCCAAATGTGTTTGCGCGTCCGGTCCAGGTCAGCTCGTTCATCTCTGTCACAGTACGGAGTTTGGGCGTGGGATTGCCGCCGTAGGCATAGATGTTCGGGTATGGCTCGAGCTTTTTGATCTCGCCCTTCGGGACGGCGGCGGCGATCTGTTCGGCGGTCTTCGGCGGGGCCTCGGTGCCCTTGTCGGTCTGCTCGACCATCTGGATCGTGCCGTCGGGGTTGAAATACATGTAGTCGAGGCAGACGCTGCGGTGCTGGGCGTCGCCCTTTTCGCCGTTCGCGAGCGTGAGCGCGCCGTTGAGGTAGAAGAAATACCAGTTGCCCTTGAACTCTGCGACGCCGGGGTGGATGCAGTCGGAGTTCTTCGTGTCGCGGCACATGATTCCGCGCGGCGTCCACGGGCCTTCCATGCTGGTCGCGGTGGCGTAGGACGCCATTTCGTGGAATCCGTTCAGGATGTGGGAGACATAGATCATGTAGTAGACGCCGTTGCGCTTGAAGAGCCACGGACCCTCGGTGTAGTTCGGCAGGCGCATCATTCTGATCTCGCCGTCAAGCTCGATCATGTTCGGCTTCAGCTTCGCGACGTAGAGCATGGTGTGTCCCCACGCGAGCCACGGCGTGCCGTCGTCGTCGATGAAGACGGTCGGGTCCATATCGTCCCAGCCGACGGGGCCGGGCGTCATGCTGTCCCACACGAGCGGTTTTCCGATGGCGTCCTTGAACGGGCCTTCGGGCTTGTCGGAGACGGCGACGCCGATGGCGCGTCCGCTGTACTGGTTCTTGCCGCAGAGCGTGACGTAGAGCCAGTATTTGCCGTCCTTCTTGATCGCCTGGGCGGCCCAGGCGTCGTGGGTGCCCCATTCGAACGTGTCCTTGCTGGCGACGGGGCCGTGCGCCTTCCAGTTCACCATGTCCTTCGAGGAATAGCAGAGCCAGTCGTTCATGACGAGCCACTGGCGCGGCGGAGCCTCGTCGTGCGTGGTGTAGAGATAGACGGTGTCGCCGTCCACGAGCGGGGCCGGGTCGGCGGTGAAGACGTCGGTGAGGAGCGGATTCCCGGCGAGGAGCGCCGAGGAAGCGAGCGCCATTCCGGCGAGGAGAGCGGTCTTTGTGATTCGTTTCATGGTAGGTTCCTCATGGGTGAGATTCGATCACTTCGCGGGGGAGAGACGGTAGAGCCTCGTGGTGTGGCACGGGAGCTTTTCGCAGGTGAACGTGCCTTCGGCGGTGCCGATATTCTTGCCTTCCCAGAGGTCGCGGACGACGACCTTGCCGGAGAAGCCGAGGTCAGCGAGGTTGACCTTGATGTCACTGGTCTCGGGGGCGGGCTGTTCGAACGCCTTTTCGTCGAGGACGAGGAATTTGAGGCGGTTTCGGGAATCGCTGTTGTCGACGAGCTTGACCTTGGTCTTGAAGGTGTCGTAGCCTTCCGGGAGCTTGTAGACGATGAGGGAGAGCGCGTGCGTGCCGATGCCGTCGATCGCCTGTCCGTCGCTCGTGAGGCCGTTGCGGACCGCGCCCCAACCGGCGTGCGCGGAGGACCATTTCATATCGACGAGCTTCTTTGTGCCGGCGGGACCGGAGATTTCGGGCTGGATCCAGGCGGAATGGCTGTAGCTGGAACCATAGCCGTTGTCGACGACGGCGAGCGCGAGTATCTTCGAGCCGCGGATGTTTGCAGAGATTTCCTCCTCAGGGAGGCCCTGCAGGCCGACGCCATGGCTCTGCACGATGGCTTTGCGGCGGTCGTACTTGTTGTACTCGGACGTGCCGGTGTTGAAGAACGCGAGGTACTTGTCCTTGCTGCCGGGGACGTCGGCGGTCCAGACAATCAGGTCGCCGTCCTGGATGAGCTGGCGGTTGTTCTCGCTGTTCTGGTTGATCTCGATGACTTCCTTGTTCGTGAGGAGCTTCAGCGTCCAGTCGTCAAGCTTGGTCATGTCCGCGCCGAGGATGAGCGGGGATCGCGCGATCGACCACAGCGTGAAGCACAGGCGCTGTTCGTCGTGCGTGAAGTTGGTCGGACGAGTGAACTCGATGATGCCGAACGGAAGCATGTCGGCGTCCGGCCAGGAGGTGCTTGCCGTTCTGGATCGGGGTATCGCCGGGGGAAAGGCTGAGGATGATCGGGCGGCCGCACTTGTCGATGGCCTTGCGGATGCCTTCGATCTCGGCTGTGGCGTACGGACGGGAGAGGTCGTCGATCTTGATGAAGTCGAGGCCCCACTCGGCGAACTGCTCGAACACGGAGTCATAGTATTCCTGTGCGCCGGGCTTGCTCATGTCCACGCCGTACATGTCCTGGTTCCACGGACAGGTGCTGCGCATGTTCACGATGTCCTGCGCGCGATAGTTCGTACCCTTCACCTTCGTGTTCTCGCGGACGGCCTGGCGCGGGATGCCGCGCATCAGGTGCACGCCGATCTTCAACCCGCGTTCGTGCATGTAGTCGGCGAGCGGCTTCAGTCCCTTGCCGTCCTTCGAGGACGGGAAACGCTCCGGGGCCGGGATGAAGCGGCCGTATTCGTCCATCGCGAACTCGTGGCGGATATCGCTCTGGAATCCCTTCTGGTTGTCGTTGTACCACTGGTGGTCGATCACGAAGACGTTCCAGCCGAACGGCTTCAGCTGTTTGATCATGGCTTCGGCCTGTTCCTTCGCCTGCACTTCGGTGAGGCTGAGGCCGAAGCAGTCGAAGCTGTTCCAGCCCATCGGCGGGGTCGGGGCCCAGTCATGGAAATCGGCCGCGGAGAGCGTGGCGGCAGCGGCGAGCGCGACGCCCGCGGCGGAGAGATAACGGATCGGGAGTTTCATGGATGTACCTTCGAGTTGAAAAAGTTGATATGATTTGAGCTTGATATGAAGCGGGAAAACAGAAATTTTCTAAATATACCACGCGAAAACGTTTCCGCCATATTAGTTTTAGACAAAAGTATATATTTTTTGCTCAAAACTTTTGAGAAAGGCGACAAAAAACGTTAAGAAACGTGTGAGCACAGTTCAGTCCGTATTCGCGTGCTTCGAGAACTCGCAGCCGCAGTAGTCCTGCCGGTAGAGATCGAGCTTGCGGCAGAGTTCGATCGAACGCAGTCCGCCGCCGCCCTTTTTGAAATCCCAGGGTTCGAACCGGTCGCCCCACTGCGCGCCGATCCCGTGAATCACACTGGAATTCTTCTGCGGACCGAGCGTAAGCGTGGTCGTGAAGTGCGCGCCGAGGCGTTCCGCGAAAACGGACGTACGCGTGAGCTGCCACTGGAAACACCTCCTGCACCGTTCGCCGCGTTCCGGGCAGTTCTCGAAATCCGGCACGACGGACACGAATTCGAGCCAGGCGGCATGGTCCCACGGGTCGGTCTCCACGTGCAGTCCGTAGTAATCGGCGAGCGTCTTCAGCGCGTCCAGACGGAGCAGGTATTCCGCCTCGGTGTCGAGGTTGGAATTCGAGAACAGCAGCGTGATGCGGCGGCCGTCGTCGAGCACGGGCGCGATGCTCCCCGCTGCGCACGGGCCGCAGCAGCAGTGCATCAGGAGCGGGATCGCCGGATCGGTGTGTTTGTCGTGGGGGCAGGGTGTCATAACAGCAAAGTCATACGCGTTTTTTCTCCTGAAAATATAATCCGGCAAGGAACAAAAAGCAAGCGACGCTGTCAATTTTAAAGAGAATCATGAAAAAGCGTGTTTGCAAAAGCATGTTTTAGGAGCTATATTAATATGCTGTCATTTCATTCCGAATCCTTTCTGGAGTAGAAAAACAGGAGCAGAGACCATGCAGAATCAAACGTACGAAAGCAACTTCCTCTTTCCCCGCAGAATGCTTTTTTTCCACGCGAACCGTTCGGCTCTTTTGATTCGCGGACTTGTGTTTTCCTTCCTCGGCCTGATCGGGCTGTTCCGTCCGATCGGAAGTCTGGCTGCGGTCACGGTCATCCTCGGCGTTATTCTACTGCTCGACGCCATGGGCGCGCTGTTCCTGACGTTCGCGTGCCGCCGTTACCTCGGCGTTTTCTGGTCGCTTCTGCTTTGCGCCGCCGGGATTGCGATGATCGTTAATCCGGTGGAGGCCGACGTGCTGATCGCTGTTGTGCTCGGCGTGTGGCTGATCGCCACGGGCGTGAGCGAACTTGTTTCCGCTTCCGTTTCCCCGAGCCGTTTTTTTCTGGCCGGCTCCGGCATCCTCTCCATTCTGATCGGGATCCTGCTTGCCGTTGCGCCGTTCGCCGGACTGGCGGCTTTCTCTACGATTGTCGCGGTCCTGCTCCTGATCTCGGGAATCGAGATGCTCGTTCTGGTGTTCGGACTGCGCGTGCCGGGCTTGAACAATCCGGGAAAAACGAACAAGAACTGAAATTCGGGGAACGATGTGCGGAACTCCGGTTTCCGTGATTCCGGAGACCGCAGACAAAATGAGATAAGACGGAGTTGAAACCATGAAAAAAGACCGGACTTGGGAAATCATCTATTCGATACCGCAGAAACTTTTTTCGTTTAACGCCACGCGCCCCGTGCTGCTGCTCCGCGGACTGGTCCTGTTTGTGATCGGTATCCTCGGCGTGGTGAATCCCGTCCTCGTCCTGACCACGGTCACGATGATCCTTGGCGGCGTCGTTCTGCTGTTTGCGATCGCGGCGTTTCTGATGACGTGGAACAAAGGGCGTGTTTCAGCGGCGCTTCTGCTGCTTTTCATCCTGCTCGGTATCGCCGGAATTGGCATGCTGATCTATCCTCTGTATTTTGACATGTTCTTCATGATCGTCTGCGGCGTCTGGCTGATCTTTGCCGGCGTGTGGAGTATTCTTTCCGCGCAGAAACGCTTCGGGCAGCTGGTCATGCCGATGCCCGGACTTGTCGCGGCGCTGATCGGCGTTCTTCTGGTCGTCGCGCCGTTCATCGGCGTTGCGGCTATCTCCTGGACGGCTGCGCTTCTGATGCTTCTTTTCGGGGCGCAGATGCTTCTGCTCGCGCTCGGACTGGATGCCGGGAAATGGGTGATTCCGGACGGAAAAAACAGCTATAAACGCTGAGTTCTGTTTTGTTATTTCTTTGGCCGTATGGTTTGTAAGCCATGCGGCTTTTTTTTCTGTCTGTTTCTCTGCCTGTCCTGTTTGTGTATCCTGTTGATTCCTTCCTCTGTTTCCGTTGTGTCGTTCTGCAAAAATGATATTTGATTAACTGCATCGTACCGGATACAATAAAAAATTGTGTTTTTTTGGATTTGACACTTGTTTTTCTAAAAAGACGGGATATATTATACAAGATAGAAACATCAAAATAATCTTTTCAATCACAAACATATAACATCCTCATTCGAAAGGATAACACCATGCCTGACTTCAAGCAGACCTTCCAGGACGAAGTGCGCCGTCTGGCCCGCAAAGAACTCAAAGCTCTCGAAGCGAAAATCAACGAACAGAAGAAAACGATCAGCGCTTTGACGAAGCGCGTCCACGATCTGGAAAAGAAGCAGGCCGCCGCTCCCGCTGCGGTCAAGCCTGCCGCAGAATCCGTGCAGACCGCCGCTCCCGCCGCGGAAGGCCGCAAGGCGCGTTTCTCCCCGAAATCTCTCGTGAAGTTTCGCAAGAAATATTCCCTTTCCCAGAAGGCCCTTGCCGTTCTTCTCGGCGTGACCCCGTTCACCGTCAGCCATTGGGAAATCGGAAAGAACCGTCCGCGCGCGAATCAAATCGAAGCGTTCAGCGCGCTCGCGAAACTAGGCAAACGCAAAGTGCTGGCCCTCGTCGCGGAAAAAGCCCCCACGGAACTTCCCGCTCCGAAGAAGGCCGCGCCGAAGAAGGCCGCGCCGAAGAAGGCAAAAGCCGCAAAGATGGAAGTAAAAAAGGCCGAAAAGAATGCTGCCGCTCCCGTGAAACGCGGCCGCAAGGCCAAAACCGTTAAAGCGGCGAATGCTGCCGCTCCCGCGGAGAAGAAAGCCTGACCGTTTTCCGAAACGGATCGTTATCTCGGACGGACTCCATGCGGGTCCGTCTTTTTTTGCCGAAAAACTCGAAACGAGCTTGAAAAAGGCTGAAAACGGCTGTATAGTATTTGGATATAGTTATTTCCCTGATCTGTTCCCAAACACAACTTTAACGATATGTGGAGAAAACCGAACCATGGCAAATCCTGTCAATGTCGCGATCGCCGGCGCCACGGGCGCGGTCGGCGTCGAAATGCTCCTCACGCTCGAGAAGCGCAATTTCCCTGTCAAGAACCTGAAACTCCTCGCATCCGCGCGTTCCGTCGGCAAGACGTTCAAATTCCACGGCGAAACGGTCGCGGTCGAAGAGATGACCGAAGATTCGTTCAAGGGCGTCGATATCGCGCTGTTCAGCGCGGGCGCGTCCATCTCCAAGCAGTTCCGCGCCGCCGTTACCGCCGCGGGCGCCGTCATGATCGACAATTCCAGCGCGTTCCGCATGGAGGATGACGTCCCCCTGGTCGTACCCGAAGTCAACGCCGCCGACGTTTTCCTGCACAAGGGCGTGATCGCGAACCCGAACTGCACCACCGCCATCATGTGCGCTCCGGTCTGGCCGCTTCATCAGGCCAGGGGGCTCCGCCGCATGGTCGTCTCCACCTATCAGGCCGCGTCCGGCGGCGGCCAGAAGGCCATGAACGAACTCATGGAACAGACCCGCGCGATTCTCGAAGGCAAGCCCGCCGAGGTCAAGGTCATGGCGCAGCAGATCGCGTTCAACC
This sequence comes from uncultured bacterium, assembly GCA_902778895.1. Lineage (GTDB taxonomy): Bacteria > Verrucomicrobiota > Lentisphaeria > Victivallales > UBA1829 > UBA1732. Next base: position 143,989 of record CACYZF010000008.1, on the reverse strand, counting down.
TCTTCCCCCACATCGACGTCTTCCAGCCGAACGGCTACACCAAGGAAGAAATGAAGATGGTGAACGAGACGCGCAAGATCATGCACCTCCCGAACGTGAAGATCTCCTGCACTAGCGTCCGCGTCCCCGTGATGCGCGCCCACTCCGAATCCATCAATCTGGAATTCGAGAATGAGATCACGCCCGAAGAAGCCCGCGAAATCCTTTCCAAGGCGCCCGGCGTCCAGCTTCGCGACGATCCCGAGAACAAGATCTATCCGATGCCGATGGAAGCCACCGGCATGTACGACGTGCTCGTCGGCCGCATCCGTCAGGACATCTCCCGCGACGACAAGCGCGGCCTCGACATCTTCATCAGCGGCGACCAGCTGCTGAAAGGCGCCGCCCTGAACGCCGTTCAGATCGCCGAAGTGCTCGTCAACGGAAAGTAAGACCCGGAATCCGCCGAACTCATTTCCGCGGAAATCCGCTTCAAGCCGTTTCCCCTCGTTCGAGGCGGAGACGGCTTTTCTTTTTTGAGGAGACGAAGACATTTTTTAACGTTTTGCATTAACGACAAATCTGTTTTTTCTAAATTGCGAGGTCGTTTTTTATTTCTTTCGGTTGATTTTTGCGCTGAACCGTGTATATTATCGGATGAACCAACCAATGAACTTTTTTTCGAGATCATTTTTCCATGACTGAACAGGAAATCCCGCAGGAACAACTGGACGCGCCGATGCCCCCGGCGAACTGGATGGACGTGGTCCGCCAGCATATCACCGGGCCTGTCTTCTCGCTCGCGTTCCATATCTTTTTGCTCGTGCTGCTCGGTACGCTCGTGATCATCGCGCCGACCGCGGTCAAGGATGACATCGATCCTGTTCAGATCACGGAGATGGAACCCGTCCTGCCTCCGCCTGAGGAGGAGCCCATGCCCTCTGATATGACCGTGATGGATACGTCCAGTCCCTCGCTCGACCGCTACGACTCCACCGAACAGCAACAGATGGAGGAGGTCGGCGTGACGGACGTAGAGATCATGACCGATATCGATATCCCGACGCCCCTGACGATCCCGGACAGCAATTCCGCGCTGAAGCTTCAGGGCGTGCTCCCCTTCGGGCGTCCCGGCGGAGGCGGCGAGATGGGCGACGGCGGGGAGGGCGACGGACGCGGCAACCTGAAAGGCATGCTGCAAGGCGTGTTCTACGACATCAAACAGACCAAGGACCGTCGAGCGACAGACGTCATGGGCGATCCGAATGCCGACCACGACCGCACGCGCGACCGTATCCTGCCGATCATCGGGAAGTTCGTGAACGGCTCATGGCGACGCGAATACGACAATCAGGGCCGGGTGCATTATCCCGATCTGGATCAGTATTACTGTTCGCCGACCCGCCTCTGGAACTCCTGTTTCTACACGGAGCAGATCCCCGCCACGGACGCCCCGGCGGCGTTCCAGTGCGCAAATCAGGTGAGGACGGCAGGCGGCTGGGTGTGCATCTACTCCGGCAATGTGGTCGCGCCGTTCACCGGTAAATTCCGGTTCGTCGGTTTCTGCGACGACGTGCTGCTGATCCGTTTCAACAAGCAGATCGTATTTGATTACGGCTGGTACTCCTACACGCTCGGCGTCCGCGTGGACGACCTGGGCGACTACCACCGTATCCTCGGCGGTTCCCCGGACAACGAACGCAGTCGCCGCCTGATCGAGGACAGCGTGCTGTATTCCAAACACAAACTCGACGTGTACCGTCCGAGTTTCGACAACGGGCACGGACTGGCGAAAGGTCCCGTGCTGGAGGTCCAGGAAGGCCAGGTGTATCCGATAGAGATCCTGATCTCGGAGATCCCCGGCGGCGAGTTCAATATGGTGTTGTTTGTGGAACAGCTCGACGCGAACAATCAGCCGCTTGACCCGAATCCGGACCGCTTCACGCTTTTCCGCACCACGCTTGACCTGCCGGAACAGCCCAGACGCGAACATCCTCCGTTCAATCCCTATGGCCCGATCTGGCGCGTGGTGCGTTCGACGGCTGCATCCTCCGGCAGAGGATCGGGTTCCGGTTCCGGCAGTCTCCTCGGCAACCGTACGACACCGCGCACGGCACGCGTTTCCGAGGACGACGACGATCTGTCGCTCTGATTCGTCATTTCTTTTTTTCATCCGCTCAACGCCTGTTCAAACGGCGTGTGATCTTTTTTTTTGTCAAAAATCGGATGAAAAAAACGAAAAATGGCTTGAAAACTTTATGAATGTGCTATAAATTTAAGGAGTTTTTTTTATGTGTTCCGGCGAACGGGGTTCCCGGAAGCTGTTTTGAGGTAAATGCAATGCAAATCGAACAACCGCAGATTCAGAATGACGAACTTGAGACGGATGCCGTACAGGCTGCGCCCGCGAGTTGGAAGGATATTGTCCGCCAGCACATCACCGGGCCTGTTTTCTCGCTCGCGTTCCATATTTTTCTGCTCGTGCTGCTCGGCACGCTTGTGATCATCGCGCCGACCGCGATCAAGGATGATATCGATCCGGTTCAGATCACGGAGATGGAACCTGTCCTGCCTCCTCCTGAGGATGAACCCATGCCGTCCGACATGACCGTGATGGATACCTCCAGCCCGTCGCTCGACCGCTACGACTCGAGCGAACAGCAGCAGATGGACGAGGTCGGCGTGACGGATGTGGAGATCATGACCGATATCGATATCCCGACGCCCCTGACGATCCCCGACAGCAATTCCGCTCTGAAGCTTCAGGGCGTGCTCCCGTTCGGGCGTCCGGGTGGAGGCGGCAGCATGGGCGACGGCGGGGACGGCGACGGCCGCGGCAACCTGAAAGGCATGCTGCAGGGTGTGTTCTACGACTTGAAACAGACCCGGAACCGTCAGGCTACCGACGAATTCAGAAACGACCCGGGGACGGGGGAATACCGCCATGAACGCGTGGCTCCGACCCTGAGGATCATGCAGTCGTTCGTGAACGGCTCCTGGCAGAGACAATACGACAACGAGGGCCGGGTGCATTATCCGGCGCTTGACAAATATTACTGCTCGCCGACCCGCCTGTGGTCCTCGTGCTTCTTCTCGGAGAATATCGCCGCCTCCGAGGCCCCGAAAGCCTACCAGTGCGAGAAGGACGTGAAGCCGGCCGCATGGGTGTGCATCTACTCCGGCAACGTGGTCGCGCCGTTCACCGGCAAATTCCGTTTCGTCGGCGCCGCGGACGATGTGATGTTCGTGCGCTTCAACAAGGAAATCGTGCTGGATTACGGATGCGCGACGTTCTCTGCAGGCGAATTCTGGGCGATGTCCCGTGACGACAACAACATCCGTCAGCTCAAGAGCAGCAGTCCCAACGATATCCGCAGGAAAAGCTCGCTCTACTCCAAACAGAACCTGGATGTCTATTCCGCCCGGAGCGGCGGCGCGGCGTTCGACCTTGCGAAAGGATTGCCGATCTCCGTCAAGGAAGGCGAGGTCTACCCGATCGAGGTCCTGATTTCGGAAATACCCGGCGGACATTACGCGCAGGCGCTCTATATCGAACAGCTCGACGCGAACAATCAGCCGCTTATGAACGATTCCTCCGGCCGTATGACGCTTTTCCGTACGACGCTGGACCTGCCGGAACAACCCACCAGGGATTTCCCGGAGTTCAATCCTTATGGTCCTATTTGGCGCGTGGTGCGCTCGGCGTCCTCCTCCTCCGGCGGTTCGGGCACCGGCTCCGGCTCTCTTCTCGGCAACCGCACGACGCCGCGCACGGCGCGCGTGAACGAGGACGACGACGACCTGTCGCTGTAACCCTGTTTCCCCTCCAAAGAATAATCCGCTTTTCGGAACAACTCCCGGAAAAGCGGATCATCTTTTTTTCGGATATGAACTCAGATGCAGTAGTCCATGTCGCCGTCTTTTGCATTCTGCCTGACGTAGGTCGCGAGGATGTCGGCGAGCGTGATGCCGCTCATCAGGCCGCGGATATCCTCATTGAGCTTGCACCAGACTTCGCGCGGGGCGCAGTTTCCGCTGAGTTTGCAGCGTTTCGGCGTGGATACGCAGTCGACGATGGATAGCGGGCCCTCCATGACCTCGATTACATCCAGGAGCGTGATTTCTTCCGGCTTCATGGCGATATGGAATCCGCCATTGACGCCGCGCACGGACCGGATCATGCCCGCCTTGCGGAGGGCGATCACGAGTCGGCTGATGTATTTCTCGGAAATCTGCTGCGATTTCGCGATGTCGCGGATCAGACGCGGCTTTTCCGTCTGATGGAGGGCGAGGTCCATCAGAATGCGAAGCCCGTAGCGACCTTTGGTTGAGATTTTCATAAAATGTAAAACTCCGAATTGATTTCCGTGCAGGTCGTGTTTTCTGTCTTATAATATGCCATTCAAACTTGGAAAATCAAGCGAAAAAATGTAAAAAAACAGAATAAACGCTTTTTATCTTGATTTTTTACGCGCATCATGGCGTTTTTCCCCATGTATGCGGGCGGCTTTCCTCGCGGCGCGGTTGGATTTGTGCGCCGGAGCGATAGCTTTTTCCGCTCTGCCCGGCTTTCCGGAAGACGCTTTCTTCTTCCCGTGAGGAGTGCCGGAAGACGTTTTCTTCTTCGTCTTTTCCAGCAGGACCATCGTTTCGACGTTGGGCGAACCGGGGAACATGTCGAAGACGCGGACGGCCGAGGGGGAATATCCGTTGTGCTTCCATGCCTTGAGCGTGTTCGGGACCTCGTCGGCGGAACAGAAGATGTTCAGAACGCGCGCCGGGGAACGTTTCGCGACGGCGGCGATCACGTTCGGACGGACGCCGCTCCTGGGCGGGTCGAGAATGAAGAGCTCGCCCTCGGACTGTTCCTCGTCGGCACTGTACAGGTCGGAGGGGCAGGGCGGGAGCTTGTTCTCGATGGCCGACGGCGTGACTGCCGCCGCAACGAACTCGATGTCGGCGTCCGGGCGGTTGTGGAGGGCGTTGCCGGACGCGGCATGGATCGCCGGGCCGTTGAAGTCCATGCCGACGACGCGTTCCGGCGTATCGCCGAGCGCGACAGCGAAGAGTCCATAGCCGGAGAAAAGGTCGATCAGTGTGGATCCCGGGGCTGGCTTCAGGAGCTTCTTCGCCTCGCGCAGGAATGCGTCCAAAATGGATTCGTTGACCTGCGAGAACGCGGATGGCGGGTACAGGAACTTGCATCCGGCGGCGGTGAGGTCGAGATATTCGGATCCGAAGAGCTTCTTGAACGGGTGCGCTCCGGCGGAACGGGATTCGAGGTAGAATTCCGAGCGGGTCTCGTCCAGGAACGTGAACATCGCGGCGACCTGCGGGAGCTCGGTGCGGACATGGTCGGCGAGCAGTTTCGTCTTGTGCATGACCGCGGCGTCCAGGTGGAAGAAATTCAGGATCAGCGTGAGGCGTTCCGCCCCGCCGCGCACGACGATGAAGTTCAGGCTGCGCCCGATAGACCGGTAGACGGGCGAGACGAGCATCTTGTGCAGCCATGCGTATACTTCATTGTGCGAATCCGGTTCCAGCGCGGACCGCAGCGTCTCCTCGCGTTCCGCGCCGTACCCCATGCAGAACCTGAGCTGACCGCCGCGCGACACGTAGACGCGCCGTTTGGAGGTCGCGCGATAGCCGCGCGGGACGGGCGACGGGACGATCGCCTGAACGAGCTGGGCGGGAAGTCCGTGGACTTGCCAGAACGAGCGGACGGCGTCGGTTTTGACGCGGCATTCGTCGGCATAGTCGAGCGGGACCAGGAGCTCGTGGGGATGTTCGGCGTCGAGCTTGTCTTCGAGCCGGGCGTTGGAGACGGCGAGGGCGACGGCATGCTGGAACAGAAACTCCGCGGCGCCGTCGGACCGGTCAATTTGATTCGAAGCGGTCGTGCGGACGGAAGCCGGGACTTTTTCGTCCGGAGCGGCGAACGGTCCGGGGTGTCTGAAAGCGCCCGTTTTGCGTCCAGGCTGAGGCTTGCGGACGGAACGGCGCGGTTTGGAAAATGCCATGGGATCAGGTTTCCTCAAGTTTGGCGTTCACGGAGAGCGAGTGGAGTTTGTCGAGGAGGTTTTCGTAGCCGCGGAAGATCATGTCGGCGTTGTGGATTACGGAGCGGCCGGACGCAATGGTGGCCGCCACGATCATGGCCATGCCGGCGCGGATATCCGGGCTGGACATCTCGCCTCCGTGAAGCGGAGACGGCCCGGAGATCACCACGCGGTGCGGATCGCAGACGATGGCGTTCGCGCCCATGGAGATCAGGCGGTCGACGAAGTAGATGCGGCTCTCGAACATCTTCTCGAAGAAAAGGCAGGTGCCGCGCGCCTGTGTGGCGGCGACGATCATGCAGCTCATCATGTCGCTGGGGAACTGTGGCCAGGGGCCGTCGGAGATGGTCGGGATGGCGCTGCCGAAGTCGTTCTGCACGCGGAGGTTCTGGTCCGGCTTCAGGATGATGTGGTCGCGGTAGAACCGAAACTTGATGTTGAATTTCTCGTAGACGCGTTTCGCCATCCAGTAGTGCGAGGGCGGCAGTTTGCCGGTGATCTCGAGGCCGCCGCCGGTGGCCGCGGCCATCGCGAGGAAGCTGGCGGCTTCGATGTGGTCGGAGTCGAGGGTGTATTCCGCGCCGTGGAGCTCGGACACGCCTTCGATGAAGAGTGTGTTGGAGTCGAGGCCCGTGATCTTTGCGCCCATGAGGTTCAGAAACTCCGCGAGCTGCTGCACGTGGGGTTCCGCGGCGGCGTTGCGGATGACCGTCTTGCCCTTCGCGAGGACGGCGGCGATCAGGATGTGCTCGGTGGCGGTCACGCTGGCCTCGTCCAGGAAGATGTCAGCGCCGGAAAGTCCGTTCTTGCCGACCTGGAAATGCACCACGGCGGTCTCCTGGTCGAACGTCTTGCCGATGCCGAGCTTTTCCAGACCGTAGAAATGCGAATCCAGGCGGCGGCGTCCGATGAAGTCGCCCCCGGGCAGGCCGATGAAGGATTCCCCGCAGCGGGCCGCCACGGCGCCGCCGAAGATGAAGGAGGCGCGGAGCGCGGCGCATTTCTTCGGGGGCAGGGAGGCGGAGTCGATGTCGCGGGCGCAGATGACGACCGTGGAGCCTTCGCGCGTGACGGTCGCGCCGAGGTCGCGTGCGAGGTCGAGCATGACCTCGACGTCGAGGATCTTCGGCATATTGTGAATGACGACTTCATCGCGCGTGAGGATGGCTGCGGCGATGATGGGGAGCGCGGCGTTCTTGTTGCCGCCGGGCGTGATGACGCCGGAGACGCGCGCCGGACCTTCAATGACGATGCTTTTCATGATCGGGGGATTTCCTGTGGCTCAAAAACTGTGGCTTGTGAAAAAAATGATGGGATAACGGAGGATGATGGGATCAGATGCCCGCGAGCGAGAGTTCCCGCTGGTTCTGTCCCTGCAGAGGGCGCAGGAGCAGATGGAGCGTGTGCGGCGGCAGGATGTCCATGATGCGTTCCGGCCACTCGACGAGCGTGTAGGCGCGCGAATCGTAGAGGTATTCGTCCACGCCGAACGCCAGTGCATTCGTCGAGTTGTCGATGCGGTAGAGGTCGAGGTGGTACAGCACGCCGCCGGGGAAGGGGTATTCCTGCACGAGCGTGAACGTGGGGCTGCTCACGGGTTCGACGATGCCGAGGGCGCGTGCGAACCCGCGCGCGAAGACAGTCTTGCCCGCGCCGAGCGTGCCGTGCAGGGCGATGACCGTGCCGGGCGGAAGCTGCCGCGCGATCGCGGCGGCGGCGGCCTCGGTCCCTTCGGGGGAATCCGAACGGACCGGGAGGCGCTGCGCCAGGATTTCGGCGAATCCGTGCATGTCGAAGTTCATCGGGCGTCCTCGTCGTCGGATTCGGATTCCTTCAGGAGCGAGAAGACGCACTCGCCGTCGACGAACGTTGCCATGGTACGGCCTTTCGCGGCATAGCCGTTGAACGGCGTATTGCGGGACTTCGAGTAGAAGTCGTTCGCGTCGATGATGTATTCGCAGTCCGGATCGATGACCGTGATGTCCGCGGACGCGCCGACGGAGAGCGTTCCGGCGTTGATGCCGAGGATGGTGGCGGGGCCGACCGTGAACTTGGAGATGACCTGCGAGAGGGAAAGGTAGTTTTTGTGGTACAGCTCGGTCAGCGTCACTGGGACCGCCGTCTCGAGACCGATGATGCCGAACGGCGCATTGTCGAACTCGACGAGCTTCGCGGTCTGCGTGTGCGGAGCGTGGTCGGTGGCGATGACGGCGATCGTGCCGTCCTGCAGGCCTTCGATGAGCGCCATGCGGTCCTCTTCGGCGCACAGCGGCGGATTCATCTTGTAGTTCGTATCGAACTTCTTGATCTCGACGTCGGTCAGCGCGATGTGGTGCGGCGTGGCCTCGGCGGAGATGCGCACGCCATCGGCCTGCGCGGAACGGATCATGCGGACGGAATTGCGCGAGCTGACGTGCTGGATGTGGATCTTCCAGTTCGCGAGGCGGGAGAGGATGATGTCGCGCGCCACGATGACCTCCTCGGCTGCGGCGGGGATCGCCTTCATACCGAGCAGGACGGACCAGTAACCCTCGTGCATCACGCCGTCCCCGGCGAGGAACTTGTCCTCGCAGTGTTCGAGGACGGGGAGCCCGAAGTTTCCGGCGTACTCGACCACGTGCCGCATCAGCTCGTTGCTCTGGATGCAGGTGCCGTCGTCGGTGAGAGCGACGACTCCGGCTGCCTTGAGGCTGCCGACGGGAGACATCTCCTCGCCCTTGCGGCCGACGCTGAGCGCGCCGGAGGGCAGGACCTTCACCACGCCTTCGCGTGCAGCGAATTCCTTGATGTACTGAATGGTGGCGGCGTTATCGGCGCATGGCGAGGTGTTCGGCATGGCGACGATCGAGGTGAATCCGCCCGCCGCGGCGGCCATAGTGCCGGTGCGAATGGTCTCCGCGTCGGTGTTGCCGGGCTGGCGCAGGTGCACGTGCATGTCGATCAGACCGGGCGCGACGACGAGTCCCTTCAGGTTGATCGTTTCGGTTTCATCGAGCGAGGGATCGAAGGATCCGGGTTCGACGATGCGTCCGTCTCTGATCCAGATATCGCCCGTGCGGTCGATATGGTTGGCCGGGTCGATGATGCGCCCGTTCTTGAGAATCCAGGAGTTTTTCTTGTTCATTTGAGGGCCCCCGCGACGAGGAAGAGTACGGCCATGCGGACGGCGAGGCCGTTGGTGACTTGTTCAAGGATGACGGACTGCGGACCGTCGGCGACGGCGGAGTCGATCTCGACGCCTCGGTTGATGGGGCCGGGGTGCATGATGAGCGCGTCTTTCTTGATGTAACGGAGCGTTTCCGGGTGGATGCCGAAGAAACGGGAGTATTCGCCGAGGCTGGGGAAGTAGCCGCGCTGCTGGCGTTCGAGCTGAATGCGGAGCAGGTTGATGACGTCGGCTTCGGCGAGAGCGTCCTTGAGATTGTGGCAGACGCGGACGCCGATCTGTTCGAATTCGCGCGGAACGAGCGTGGCGGGTCCGGCGAAGGTGACGTTCGCGCCGAGCTTGATGAGGCCCCAGGCGTTGCTGCGTGCGACGCGGCTGTGGAGGATATCGCCGACGATGACCACGTTCAGTCCTTCAATGCGGCCCTTCTTCTCGCGCATGGTGAAGATGTCGAGCAGGGCCTGCGTCGGATGGCTGTGCGCGCCGTCGCCCGCGTTCACCACGCCCATATTGAGCTCGCGGGCGAGGAAGTTCGGCGCGCCGGTGGCCTGGTGGCGGATGACCACGATGTCGGCCTGGAGCGCCTGGATGTTCTTGAGCGTGTCAAGCAGGGTTTCGCCCTTGCGGAAACTGCTCACGTCGGCGTTCATGTTGATGATGTCGGCGCTGAGGCGCTGTTCCGCGAGCTCGAACGAAACGCGGGTGCGCGTGCTCGGCTCGACGAAGAGGTTCACCACGGTGCGACCGCGGAGCGCCGGCACTTTCTTGACGTTCCGCTGGGAGACCTTTTTGAACTCTTCGGCAGTGTTCAGGATGTGGAGTATCTCGTCCCGCGAGAGGTCGTAGAGAGACAGCAGATCCTTTTTCGTCCATTGAAAATCCATATCGGTGGGTCCTTATTGTTTTTTGACCTTGAATACACTATCTGTGCCGTTGCACTCCACCCAGTCCATGCACACGCGCCATTCGGGGCCGACCGAGACCTTCATCCCGATGTAGTCGGCGTGGATGGGGAACTCGCGGCCGCCGCGGTCGATGAGTGCGGCGAGGCGGATCTGGCCGGGGCGCCCGAAATCGGTCAGGGCGTCGAGCGCGGCGCGGACGCTTCGTCCGCTCTGGAGGACGTCGTCGGCGAGAATGATGATCTTGTCGTTGATGTCGAACGGAATGTTGGTCTCCCGGATCATGGGGAGCGTCTTCCGTTTGCCGATGTCGTCGCGGTACATGGAGATGTCGAGCGTGCCGACCTCGACTTCGCGTCCCGTGCGCTCGCGGATGCTGCGCGCGATGCGTTTTGCGAGGGGAACGCCGCCCGCCTGAATGCCGATCAGTGCGACCGACTCCGGCGGATCGTTTGCGATGTGCTCGCAGATGGCCTCCGAGATCTTCTCGATGGCCTCCGGGATGCAGTCGCCTTCGAACATGGTTTCGTGTTCAGATTCGTAGTCGTTCATGCGTGTGGTTTCCTGTTCGATGCTGGTGGCCGCGACCCCGAAACCGGGGGCGCACGGGATGTGCGTGTCCGTGCGCGTGCGAAATGCGCGCGCGAAGACCGGCCATTTTACAATAGCGCGTATTCGGCAAATATTCCAGTTAAGATTTCATTTTTTCCATAAAAAAATAGGAGGGAAACTTGATTTTGCATCGAAGCGGGGATATAATAATTATGAAAGCCGCTTATCCGAGGTCCGCCCGGATGATGCCGGCTCCCGTTTACACGATACCGAAACAGGAGTTTTTGAAGTCATGCTTCGTTTCCGTTCCATCTTATTCATTGCCGTGCTCGCCGCCGCGTCCGCGCCATTCATCGTCAACGCGCAGGCTTCCGGCGCGGAGACCTCGGCCGTCGCTTCCGGGAAGCTCACCGCCGTGCCGTTCCGCGCGGGCACGGTCCTTTCCGCCGAGATCAGCAAACAGAAACCGTCGTTCGACGTCGAATCCGAGTTCGACAAGCCCGCGATCGAGAATCCCGCGTGGATCGAGCTGATCGTGAAGCTGGACAGCGGACGCAGCCTCAGCCGGTTCGACTACGAGATCGTCGGCAAAAACGGCACTTACCCGTGTTTCGCGGTCGCCGAGGGCGCGGACGGATATTCCTCCGACGTCGAGAAGTGGATCATCAAGACGTCTTCCCCGCTGAAATACTACCGTCTGCTCTTCCCTGTGAGACAGGACGAGATCGCCGCGGCGAAAAAAGAGCTCCTGCCCGTGACGCTGAAGGTGAAACTTTTCGAGACCACGCTCGCTCCCGCTTCGTTCCAGGTGCGCGTGATGCCCGAGGGGAGGAACTTCACCCGTGTGTCGTCTGTCCGTCCGGAAGGCATCTGCAATATGACCTACCAGGAGGCGTTCGAGTCCGGCAACTGAGCCGGATTCGCGACATCATAATCATATCATACGCGAAAAAAGCTTCCCGGCCGCGCATCGATCCGGCGGGAAGCTTTTTCTGTATCCTGATTTGAGGGGAGGCGGATTATTTCTTCGAGCTATTGTCCTCTTCCGCCCAGCGGTCGAAACACCCCTGGATGAAGTCGATGGTCTTCTGGTGCGTTTCGTGACTGTTCTGGGCGACTTCCATAGGCGGGCCGAATTCGAACCGGACGGGGCGTTCGGGGTGGAGCGGGCCGAGGTCGCGCAGATACTTGCCGGTGGAAAGGAAGTCGGTCTTCAGCGCCATGGGCAGTACCGGGACCCCTGCGGATTTCGCGAGCTTGATGCCGATGGTGTTGAACTGCGACGGATCGAATGTGTCCGTACGCGTGGACTGGGGGAAGACGATCATGGAACGTCCGGCTTCGAGCATCTTCTTTCCCTCGGTTAGGACCGTCCTGAGGTCTTCGCGGGCATTGGTGCGGCCGACCGGGATCGCATGGAACGACAGCAGGATATGACGGAAGAACGGCACGTCCAGCAGGGACTTCTTCACGACGAACGAGAAGTCGATGTGCTCGCGGATGATCGCATGGAGGACCGCCGTCTCCAGCAGGCTCATGTGGTTGCCCACGATCACGACGGGTTTGCCGCCGAGCTCGCGCAGATGGTTGAGGCCGCGGATGTGGATGCGGCCGCCGCAACGTTCGATCAGGCGGATGTTGCGGGAGGAATACATGATCTGGCCTTCCTTGTCGAGCTTGCCGTGCGAGGCTGTGTTGCCGCACAGGATGAACGTCATGAAGTTGCTCTGATAGAAATACCAGCGGCTGTGAAGCCAGAGGTGGAACGCGAGGGAACAGCGGTTGGACTCGGGCGTATCGTAACTGTCCATGCCGTCGAAGAGATAATGGGACATTTCGGAACCGTGTTTGTGATGAATGTTTGAGCTCGCGGCGTCCGTTCCGGGGGAACTTCCCGAAAAAACGCAAACCTACTTCAATAATTTACATCATAAACGGGTGTTCTTCAAGCGGAAAATGATCTTTGGAAGCGTCTTTTTCCGCTTTTTTTACACGCGCCGTTTTTTTTTATATTTTTTTGCCGTTTTGTACGGTTTTACACTTGTATGCACCATAAAACGTGATACATTGTATTCTCGCTTTTACGGCACTACAACGTCAACAAGAAGGACACGGCAAGCATGCTGAAGGATGTGTACGATTACTACAGCCACGACGACTGGGCATTGATGAAAGCGGAAATCGACCGCCGGGAGACCCCGTTCCTGGTCGTCAACCTGAACATCATCCGCCGCAACTACGAGGCGCTCCGGAATCTGTACCCGTTCGCGCATATCTACTATGCCGTGAAGGCGAACCCCGCGCCGGAAGTCCTGACCATCCTGCGCGACATGGGGGCGTGCTTCGACATTGCGTCCGTGTACGAACTCGACCAGATCCTCTCGCTCGGCGTCTCGCCCGACCGCATCAGCTACGGCAACACCATCAAGAAGGCGAAGGATATCGCCTACGCCTACGGCAAGGGCGTCCGCCTCTTCACGACCGACAGCGAATCCGACATCCGCAACCTCGCGCAGTACGCGCCCGGTTCGCGCGTGGCGTGCCGCATCCTGACCGAGGGCGGCGAGACGGCGGAATGGCCGCTTTCGCGCAAATTCGGATGCCACCCGGACCTCGCGATCGACCTCATCATGCTCGCGAAGGAACTCGGCCTGAATCCGTGCGGCGTGTCGTTCCATGTCGGGTCCCAGCAGCGCGACATCGGCGCGTGGGACTCTGCGATTTCAAAGGTCCGTTACATCTTCGACTATCTCTCGGAACACGGCGTCAAGCTCAATCTCGTGAACATGGGCGGCGGATTCCCCGTCAAATACATCTCGAAGACCAGTACGCCGCGCGTCTATGCCGAGGAGATCACGCGCTACCTGAACGAAGACTTCCCGAACGGGCTTCCCGAGGTCATTCTCGAACCGGGGCGTTCGCTCGTCGCGGAATCCGGTGTGCTCGTGACCGAGGTCGTGCTCGTCTCGAAGAAATCCAACGTCGGCGTCGACAAGTGGGTCTACCTCGATACCGGGCTCTTCAACGGTCTCATCGAAACCATCGGCGAGAGCATCAAGTATCCGCTTTACAGCGATGCCGAGGGTAAGCCGTCCGACAACTTCGTGATCGCCGGCCCCACGTGCGACAGCCAGGACATCATGTACGAGAAATTCCGCAACGCGCTCCCGAGCGGGATCAAGCCCGGCGACCGCGTCTACTGGCTTACGACCGGAGCGTACACGGCGAGTTATTGCGCCGTCTGCTTCAACGGCTTCCCGCCGCTGAAGACATATTTCGTGAAGTAAGCCAAGCCGTCAAACAGTTTATTGGTCCCGTGCCCGGAATCGTCGAGCACGGGATTCCTTTTTATCTGTGGCGGGCCTTCTTCAGCGCGGCGGAAATGGAGTCCGAGGGCGGCGGTTCGACGGCGGCTTCCGGCTGCGGCGAATCCTGCGCGGCGGGCGTCGAAGGCGTATTCTCCGAGGCCGGACGCGATGCTTTTCCACGTTTGCGCGGAACCCTGACGCCGGATTTCACTTCGGAACCGGAATCCGTCCCTTCCGCTGCATCCTCTTTCTTCTTCACGGCGAAGAAGCGTCCGATCAGCAGGAAACGGCGTTCGGCGATCTCGAAAAGGAACAGCAGGATCGCGGCGAGGCAGAAAAGAGGCGTGAGCGGGAACGCGCGGAGGCGTTTCGGGATGTCGTCCCATATCTCCTCGACGGCGATGCGTTCGTGTCCGCCGCAAGCCCGGAACAGTTCGGCGAGTTCGCGGCCGGACGTCCGGCCCGGGTTGAATTCGGGCGAATACGGGAGTTCGACCGGGACGAGCGGATGCGGACGCGCGTTGTCCCATTGGATGGAGCCGAGCACGACGTTTCCGCCGGGGAGCGGGACCTCGGAAACGAGGCGGTCGGGGCCGTCCCACGCAAGCGGATACTTGCGCGTTTCGGTCCTGCCGGAATCGTCGCAGAAGACCGCCGTGAGCACGGGCGTATTGCGGAACGGGTCAGAGGTGCGCGCGGGGTCGAGTTCGAGCGCGGCGTAGTGGCTTCCGTTGCGGATCTCCTGCGTGATCATGTAGTCCGCGCCCTCGTCGTCGGACGCGGTCATCCAGGTCACGAGCGAGGTCAGGAACGGTGCGGCACCGGGATCCTGCGCGAACGGTCCGGTATAACGTCCGTCGGCTTCGGCGCAGAACGCCACGACGCGGCCGAGCCCGTATGTCCCGGTCGCGGCGAGCGGGGCGTGGTCCTCGTCGTCGGTGACGAGGACGGCGTCGCATCCGGGGCGCAGGAAGCAGAGGTTGCAGCCGTTGAAATCGTACATGCGCGAGAATTTGTTCGCACCGGGGAGGACGGTCGCGGCTGGCTGGAGCAGAGCCTTGATCGGGTCGGTCAGGAACGTGCTGCGGACCATGACGAACGTATCTTCGGCGAAGATGCGCGGAAGCTCTTCGGCCTTATCGGTGAAGTATGCGAGGCCGTTGCCGCGTTTCGCCACGTCCATAAGGAAGGCCGCGTCGCTGTCCGTCTTCGTGCCGAGTCCGACCACGCTGACCGTGATCCCCTTCGATTCGGCAGTGCCGAGCAGGGCGACGTAGGCGCCCGGCTCCTCGGCGTCGGAGGCGTCGGCGAAGAGGATGATATGGCGCGACGGGATATCCGATTTCTCAAGCATTTCGAACGCCGCCTTCAATCCGGTGTAGGTGTAAATGCCGCCCCCCATGGATTCGATGGAGCGGATCTTGGCTGCGCGGCCGCGGACATCGGCGACCGGGGCCAGGCCGACGACCGTATGCGGCGAACTGTCGACCGCGATCACGCCGAGGTTGTCAAAGTCGGACAGCAGATTCAGCACTTCGACCGTGGCTGTATTCGCCAGAGACATCTTGGTGATGCCCTTCGAATTCGTCATGCTCATGCTGCCGGAACGGTCCAGCACCACCACGACCGCGTTCGTGCCCTTGCGGACCTCGTTGCGCTGTTCGAGTGTGACGGGCAGCACGTCCTCGATCTCGCTGCGGTAGTAGCCGCCGAGCGCGAAGGAGGATTTGCCTCCGGTCATCATGAATCCGATTGATCCGGCGGAGACCAGCCCTTTCAGACGGGCGAGCGATTCCATGCCGAACGCCGACGCCTTCACGTTCTCGAAGATCACGCCGGAAACGCCGCCCAGCACTTCGGGCGCGAGCGCGGCGGAGGACGGTTCCATCACCTTGACGTCCATTCCTGCTTCACGGAGGATGCGCGCGAGGTTCTTCGTGGGGGACGCGGTCACGAGCAGGACGGGTTTGCGCCCCTCGATGGAGACAATGCGGCGGACGCGGTTGTTCTCCGGAACAGGATCGGCGGGCGCGTCGGGCGGGAGCACGAGCTCGACCTCGTAATTCGCCGTGCCGGGCAAATCGGTCTTGTCGCGCCAGGAGACGGTCGTGACGCCCCGGCGCAGGCGGACTTCCCGTGTGAGCCACGCGTCGCCGTTCTTGCGGATGCGGCAGACGGCGGTGCCGGACGACTGCGCGTAGAGTCGGGCGGAAACGGTGTAGATCACGCCGGGCGCTACGCGGAGAGGCGCATCGACGGACAGGACCGCGGCATCGTCGGCGGACCCGCGCGAAAGCAGACGGTAGTCGATCGCGACGCCCCGCGTGGCGGCGGACGAGGCGGACGCGGCGACGGGATTGCCCGTAGTATGCAGACCGTCGGAAAGCAGCAGAATGCGCCCGGAGGAGTCGGACGGGATCAGCTCCAGCGCGGCGTCGATCGCGCCTGCGATGTCCGTGGCATGCGGCTCGGACGGTTCGGTCTTGAGGCCGGGGAATGCCGCGGAATCCGGCAGTTTCTCCACGAAGGGCGTCCCGGCGAACGAGATCACGCTCAGCTTCGAGCTGCCGGGCGCGCTGTGTTCCAGGCGGCGGATCAGCGAATCCATCTCCTGGCGAGAACCGTCCGGCATGGACCGGCTCAGGTCGGTCAGCACGACGAGCGTGCCGGTGCGTTCGGGCAGACGGACCGAAATGCCTGCCAGTGCTGCCGCGACCATGATATAGATGAGGATGCGAAGGATGTTCAGAATACGGGTCGGGAGCCTGCGGAACGTGAACAGCGCGAGGAGCGGCAGCAGGACCAGGAACGCCGCGGGCTGCCAGATCAGGAAGAAGTTCAGCATGGGCCGCCTCCTTTCCGCGTGAGGATGATGTGGTGCGCCGCGAGGAGCAGTGCGGCGGCGAGCAAGAACGCCCACGCAAGCGGACGGAGCATCCAGAACGGCATGACGGCGAGCTTGTCGGCATCGCGGCAGAAGGGGCCCGCGCCGGAGAGGTCGGATTCCTCCGCGGTCAGGCCCATCACGCTCGCGGACCATTTCGTCCCGTTGGATTCAAGCCGCCACACGCCGTGGAGCGTCGGACGGAAATCGGCGTCGCCGCGCATCGCCCGGATCTCCATGGATTTGCCGTCGGGACGGATCGCGGTCAGCGACTGAGACCCGCGCGGCAGGCGGATGTGGAGGAGTTCGCCGCTCCGCAGGTTCGTGCGCGCCGGGCCGAAACGCTCCGTGCGGACTGTTTGCGCGAGGTTCTGGAAGAAGACCGGCCAGAACGGGTGGTGCGTGATGTTGGAGCGCGCCGGATCGAGGTTCAGGAAGATTTCGCGGTCGCGGTTCAGATTCTGGCGCGTGGAAAGCACCGGCACGTCGCCGCTCCGCAGAAGCGTCTGCCCCGGCAGATCGTCCGCGCTGACCGCCCATTGAAGCGAATCGAGCGGAAGTCCGCGCGAGAGCACGGCGGCGTTTTCAATGGAAAGCGGACCGGACGCGGAGGGCGCATTGTCTTCCGGTTGAGGCTGATCCGCGGCTGTTTCTGTTTGCTCGTTTTGCGGCGGATTCGTGTTCGTTTTCTTTTTCGGAGCGGCGAGCCAGTAAAGATGCACGGGGGCGGGGCTTTCGGCCTCGGCGGGAAGGATGTCGAGGTCGGGGATTTCGCCCGTCAGCGAGGGCCGGAACGCCGGATTGCCTTTCAGTACGCGGTCAAGCGCGGACCGCGCAGCGGCTGGGAGACCGGCTGCGACGCGGAACGAGACCGGGGAATCGTCCTCGGCTTCCAGCACGACTTCATCGTCGCAGAGCAGGGCGTTGGCGGATGCGTCGGCGTTTTCGAGGCGGACCGTGACTGCCTCATGCGCTGCGGCGGGCGGGACTGCCAGCACGATGCGGCGCGTTTCCTTCGGCGCGAGCCGGAGCTGCGTCCGAAGAGAACCGGGCTCCAGCACGAGCGCGGCGTCCAGCGGAAGCGTCGAGAAATTCGCCGCCTCGATCAGGATGCGTCCCCCCGTGCGGCGGGCGTTCACGATGGCGGAGTTGCCCAGAGGCGCGCCTGCGGAATAACATGTGGTATCCGGCGCGAGCTCGATCACAGGCTTGCGGTCGGTCACGATCAGGAGGTGGCAGCCGCGTGCCATGCGACGGGCGAGGGCGGCGGCCGCGGCGAGGTCGGAAGAGGCCGCCTGTCCGGTCCAGAACCCCCCGAAGTCCGTCCGCCCGTTGCTGTCCGAGGCGAGCACGGGCGATTCGCCCGCCACGATCCACAGGACGCGGCGGTCGGGCAGGCCGCGAATTTCGCTTCTGATGAACTCCGTGCCGGATTCGAGCGGGGACTTGCCGCCGGGAACTTTCGCCTGCATGGACATGGAGTCGTCGAGGATCACGGCGAGCGGCGGGTAGGTCTCCGGCGTGGAGACGAACGGCGCGGCGAGCGCGGCGGTCAGGAACAGCAGTGCGGCGAGCTCCAGGTAGAAGATCGCGGGCGGGAACCGGAATTTGATGCGCGTTCCGCTGTGCGGCGACGCCTGCGGACGGTCCCACAGGAAGATGGCGGGCACGATGCGGATTTTCGAGCGGCGGTGCAGGAGATAGAGCAGGAGCAGCACCAGGAAGACCGGCAGGGCGCACCACAGGAGCAGATTATGTTCAAAACCGAAGAAGAAGTCGTTCATTTGAGCAGCCCCGCGTGGAAAAGTTCGTCGGGACGGATCTCCGGGCAGAAATCCGCGGCAGAAAGCGGCAGGAGCAGGACCCCGCGCGACAAAGCGGCGGCGGCCCACATGGCGCGGTGGTTCTCGAGGCGTTCATGGTAACGCGCCAGCGCGCCTTCGTCAAGCACGAGTTCGCGTTCCTCTCCTGTCTCCGCGTCGACCAGCAGCACGTTCGCGTCCGGTTCGGGTTCGAGCTCAGCCGGGTCCAGCACCATCACGACCACGGCGCGTTTGGCTCCGTCGGCGAGGCGGGACAGCACGGGCGCGGGATCGTCCGGCCCCATGAGGTCGGTCACGAGGATGCGGATGCCGCGCCGGAAGAACTGGCCGGTGAAGGAGGCGGGATTCTCCGAAGGACTGAACGGCGTGTCGAAGGGCGGGAAGTCCCAGAGGAGCGGCGAGGCGGGCGCGGGATCCTTGCGGAACGTGTCGGCGGCGTGCCAGAGGTTCAGGGAGAACCCGGAGTTCGCGGCGGCGGTGGCGAAGATCGCGGCGAGCGAGATCGCGGCGGACGCCTTGCGTTCGGTCGACGCCATGGACGCCGAATGGTCCACGATCACGTCGCAGCGCGGGTCGATCTCCTCCGAATACAGTTTGATCATGAGCTGTTCGCTCCGGGCGTACACGCGCCAGTCGATGCGCCGCAGGTCGTCGCCGGGCCGGTACTCGCGGTACTCGGAGAACTCCAGCGCGTTGCCCGTCCTGCGTCCGACGCGGCGTCCGTCGATGCCGGACACCTGGGCGGGAGCAGTCAGCTCAACGCCTCCGGCGGCGGCCAGGGCGCGTTCGACCGCGTCCCTGAAATACGGGATGGATGTGACGGGCGAGGTCATGACGCCTCCTCCTTGTCCTGTTCCGGTTCGGACTGCGGATCTACGACCTTATAGGCCGAAGCGGGGCTTTTCAGGAAGCCGAAGGCGGTGAACAGGACGATCAGGGACACGATGTACAGAACGATGCCGACGAATCCGGCGCCGTTTCTGGAAGTCAGCGCCAGGAACAGCTGGAGAGCGACGTAGGTGATGAGGACGATCATGTTGAACCGGACATGGAACTCCCACGGCGCTTTCAGTTCCGGTTTCCTCCGCTGGCGGGCGTATGCGAATGCTAGCCCGAAATGGATCGCAGTCCAGGCATTCCGCGCCCTGCTGCCGCAACTGTAGAGGATGATCGTTCCAACCACGCCGTGATAGCTGCCCGGCATCCGGATGGCATCCCACCGGAACAGAATGAAAACGGTCGCGAGGGTGATCAGCTCCAGCGCGAGGGCAGGGAGCAGGGAGAGCGGCGAGGCAGGGTCGATTATTTTTTTCAGGAACGGTTCCTTCGCGCGGGTTTGGAGCTGGCGCGCCGCCAGGGGCGAGGTGGCGGACATCGAGGTGACGAGCAGTCCGCAGATACAGATGGCAAGCCCCCAGACCATGACCATGGCGAGGAGCTCGACGAGCTCGCCTTGATAGGAGGAGTCGTTCAGGCTCGCGAAGAATGCTTTCGACAGGAGGATGAGCGCGAGAAACACGCCCGCCGTCGTGTACAGCAGGATGCGGAGCCATCTCGAGGCGCGTTTGCCGAGGCCGAGTTCGCCGGTATCGGCGGCGGCGAGCGGGAAATACACGATGGCGAACAGGCACGATACGATATAGACCGAAGAGAACGCCAGGAAATCCGCCGAGGACGCAGCGGATGCAGCCGGTACCAGCCCGGTCGGGGTCAATTTGAACATGATGATGAACCTGATGAGCATGATCGTTTCGAAGCCGATTCCGATCGCCACCATCAGGGAGTCCAGCCGGTAGCAGAACGGCTGCATGAGGAAGAACAGCGAGACCGCCAGGATGCACAGGACGGCGCTGACTGGCGTGAAGGCAAACCTCAGGAACGCCGCAGCCGTAAGATCGCCCGAGACAATGCCCTCCACGATCCCATATACCAGGAACAGGAGAATGGGGACAAGGCACGGCGACAGCAGGATGAGCAGCCGTTTCCATGTGTAGAAAAAGCTTTGCAGCACGCCCTGCACGAGGCCTTTGTGCGAGGTGTACTGCACCAGGTGCGCCAGCAGAGGCGGTTCCTTCGCGCGGGACGTGATGAGGGCGCGGTTCTTGCTGCGGAGCCGGAACGCCGGGGCGACCACGAGGACGGGGAGGAGCAGCATGGGCAGCAGGAGGAGGAGGTTGCTCGCCAGTCCGGCTATGCCCAAAAAAATGTGTGCGAAGATGGGGATCGCCTCGAACCCTTCGCCCGCGCCTCTCGGCACGGAGGCCGCCAGGATGCCGTTGATGACCGCGAAGATGACCGACCCGAAGAAATAGAACTGGAAGGCCAGCGCGAACCACTTCAGGTATTTGAGCTTGATCGGGGCGCGGTGCTGGGCGACCTGCCGGAAATAATAATAGTAGATGTTCCAGTCGGACGTGTCGCGTCCCTCCAGGTCCAGGCCGCGGTCGAACCACCGGACGAAGCGGATGAAACGTCCTGGCTTTTTCCCGGGACGGGCTTCTCCTGATTCCGCGGAGCGTTCGGGGAACGTCTTTTCCGGCGGCGGATTCGTGATTTCGGGCGCGGGTTCCGGGTTCATTTCCTGAGCATTTCCTTCGTGGGCGGTTTGACGGCGCCGTCATCCGGGCGGCGGTGCATGCGGAACGCCTTGAAGATCGCGGGCAGCAGAAGCAGGAAGAGGACGCCCGTGACCGCGAGAGATGCGTAGAGGGCGTGAAGGTTGAAAGCCCAGAGGGGAGCAGTGTCGACCAGTTCGACGAGGGCGTAGAAATGGGAGACCAGCATGCAGGCATGGCGCACGTAATCCCCGAGCCCGCTGATCTCCCCGCCGTTGAGCAGGACGGGAATCCATGCGAGGGTGTTGCCCGCGACCTCGAAAATGATCATCCACAGCCAGGCGGGCAGGGGCAGTTTGGTCCGCCAGCTCAGGACGAGCGAGAAGGTCACGAACCCCAGGAAAGACACGATGATGCTGAGTAATCCCTGGAAGTAGGCGGTCTCATCCGCGGAGAGATCCCCGAACGGGAGCAGCGCGAAGGGGATCGCGAGGACCAGGAACGCGAGGATCAGGGAGCCGGAGAACCCGGTGGAGAACAGGAAATGCAGGAAGCGGCCGACTGGAGCGCGCGGGCATTTCATGTACACGCGGATGCTGTTCGTCGGCATCTCGAAGATCGCGATGATCCCGAACACGACGGCCGCGAAGCAGCAGAAGGTGAACTCGATGAAGAAGAAGACATCCGGGGAAAAGTCGCTGGGGCCGTAGACGATGTAGTACGGGATCATCATGAGCAGCGAAAGGAAGGGCAGGGCGAAGAGGTAGACCTTCGCGGGCAGGAGCCGGTTGGATTTCGGCGGGGAGACGACCGCGAGCGAGAGCAGGAAGAGCATGATGCCGGCCAGGAGCGCGACCTCGTATTCGACGAGGACGGTAATCCAGAAGGTGGAATCGATGCTGCCCCGTTCCATGAGGTCCTCGACGATCTCGAAGAAGGCCGGGATCAGCGCGAACGCGCTGTTGAAGATCCCGACGAAAAACAGCACCGTGACCCATTTCTGCCCGAACGATCCGGCGAAGATGCCCGCGAGCGCGTACAGCACGAGGATCGGGAAGAGGCAGACCGTGACGAGCAGGGACGCCGCAGAAAGCCCGCGCATGAAGTACGCCGCGGTCAGGAACGGCAGCAGCATGGAGAAAATGCACAGGATCATGACCATGGCACCTTCGAGCTTGCCGATGATGACGGCGGACGGTTTGAGCGTGGTCAGCATGGAGTAGTTCAGCTCCTTGTCCGAGCGCTCCTCCGCGAAGCGCTGTTCCGCGCCGATCGAGCAGAGCAGGACGGACAGCCCGGCCCCGGCGAACACGATGAGCAGGAAGAACACGACGCCGTCGCTCCCGTCCGCGTCGAACGTCATGGCGGAGGCGAAGAAGAGCGTGACGATGAACTGCACGAGGAGGAGCAGGCCCATGAAGATGACCATGCGGCGGTTCTGGAAATACTGGCGCATTTCCTTGATGAAGACCGGGTTCAGGGACTCGCCGAGGTTTTCGAAGAATGCTTTTTCGACCATGTGCGCGCCTCCTTACTGGACCTTGCCCTGCGTGATCTTCATGAAGAGCTCCTCCAGGCCCATCTGGTTCCGCGTGAACGACAGGACCGTGAGCCCGGCGGCGAAGACGGTGCCGACGACGCGGGAGACCTCGGCGTCGGTGCCTTCGATGACCGCGTGGACTTCATCGTCGTCGAACAGGTCCACGGAGCGCGTGAGCGGGTGTTCGAGGAGTTTCAGTCGGACGGGTTCCGCCTCGCCGCGCGGGGTCTTCAGCGTGATGCTGACGCCCTTCGGCGCGGCCTGCGGCTGAGGCGCGGCGGTCGCGGCGTCCGAACCGGAGAGGTCGGCGGTTTCGCCGGACTGCGGCTGTGCCGGAGCGGGCGCGGCGGACGGTATGGGGGCGCCGTTGACCTGCGCGAGGAGGTCGTTCAGCGTGCCGGCGGACAGGAGCTTGCCCTGTTCGATGATGACCGCGCCGTCGCAGATGTCCTGAAGCTCGGACAGGATGTGGCTGCTCAGGAAGATGGCTTTCTTCTGGTCGGCGAGGATCTTCAGCAGGGTGCGGAGCTCGTGGCGGGCGCGCGGATCGAGACCGGCCGCCGGTTCGTCCATGATGAGGACCTTCGGATTGTGGATCAGGGCGCGCGCGAGGCTGACGCGCTGCTTCATGCCCTTGGAGAGCGCGTAGAGGAACTTGTTGCGGAGTTCGCCGAGGTTGGTGAACTCCACGATGTCGTCCAGCGCGCGTGTGCGCTCCGCGCCCTTCAGGCCGAAACTGCGCGCGAAGAAATCGAGGTATTCCCAGACCTGGATGTCCTTGTAGCCGGGCAGGGAGTCGGGCATGTAGCCGACCACGCGGCGGACGGCCTCCGGGTAGAGCGTGGCGGACACGCCGTCGTAGAAGACGTCGCCGGACGTGGCGAGGTCGAGCGTAGCCATGATGCGGATCGTGGTGGTCTTGCCCGCGCCGTTCGGCCCGATGAATCCGAAGATGTTGCCGTCCTCGAACGAGAACGAGATATCGTTGACGGCGACGGTCTTGCCGAACACGCGCGTGAGATTGCGGACTTCAGTTTTCATGTGGGCTTACTCCTGAAGGGTGAACGTGCCGACGACGAGGTGGCGGGCACGGAAGGAAAGCGGGTTGCAGCCGGGCGAGTAGAAGAGCGGCCTGTCGGTCTCGACGACGTACATGCCGGGTTCGAGGCAGGCGGAAAGCGGGGAGACGTCGCCTTTCTCCTTAACGACGGCGAGCGCATCGTGGCGGATGCTTATCGTCGAACCGTTGGAGAAATACCCGTTCGTTTCCGAGCGGGCATTGTTGCCCGCGCCGTTGCTGGTGCCGGGCTCCAGCAGATACGCGCAGACGGTGTAGAACAGCTGGTTGCGTCCGTGACGCCACACTTCGGCGGGCGAGGGGGCGGAGACCTCTTCCTTCTTCATGCTCGCGAGCTGCGCTTTCACGGCTGCATCGGGCGGTTCGGTCCCGGTGTACGGCTTCAGCTCGGCGGATGCGCCGGGCGGAATGACGCCGTCCGAAGGAAGCCAGAGCTTGCCGTCGGGGGTCTTCATGGCAAGGACCTTCACGGGTGCGCCGAGTCCGTTCATGACCGTGAGCGTGCCGGCGGCGTTGCGCGAGACTTTAAGCTGTTCGAGGTGCTTTTCCGCGCGGGAGAGACCGTAGACCAGCGGGACGCGCGCCTTGTTCGCGCCTGTGACGACCTGGTTGCGTCCGAGCGAGACGTACGCGTTCTTCGCGCGGGCGAAGGAAACGGTGTCCGAGGGATCGAAAGTCAGCCTGCGGACGGGGAGCGGCGCGTACAGGCTTACGGCGGCGCGCGTGTACGCCATGCTTTCCTGCTGGTCGAGGAAGGTCATGCCGACGGCGGAGGCGCGGGTGTACCAGCCTTCGAAGAGGGTGACGAAGACGATGACGATCCCGACGAAGAGGAACGAGATCACCGGGACGGTCAGCAGGAGCAGCAGGATGCTTTTCTTGTGCTTGATGAGGTAAAAGTAGTTGACCGGGCCCACGAGAACGATGTACGCCAGCAGCGCGAGGATGACGATCGCGAACGACATGTTCGGGACGTCGACGCACGGCAGCATCTGGCACACCACGGCAGGGTTCACGATAAAGAGGTCGGCGTTTTTCAGGTAGTCGACGATCGGCTGGATCATGCCGGAGATCATTTTCTCCTCGTTTCCGTTGCCCCGGGGCGCGATAGCTTTTCCATTTTCAAAATGCGGATCGGGCATGCCCTCGGACAGGGAGGCGTTCTGCCTCGGGAGACCCGGGATGGAGGAGAAGAGGCGTTCGTCGATCACGATGGTGCGTCCGAAACCGCGCGGCACGATGACCGGTACGCCGGGGAATTCCGGCGCTGGGACCCATTCGGGCGCGCGTGTGCCCTCTGCGACGAAGAGGAGCTCGGTTGCGCCCAGCATCACAGCATCGCGGATGGCGCGTTCGGCGTCGGGCGTGAATTTGTCGGCGGTCTTGCGGATAATGAGGTTCTTCGCCTGGTAGAACTGCGGGACGGCGGGCCACTGGACCGTGTCGGAGGCGGAGAAGCCCGCCTCCATGTCGTGCCAGCGGTAGGAAGGGTAAGACTTCGTGATGATCCCGTTGACGAGGGGGGTCAGGACCGGTTCCTCCGCGGAGAACGAGGAGGGCGCGGCGTAATACTCCCTCTCCTGGCTGCCGATATCGAAGATGCCGGGCGGAAGCGGCTTGAACTGCCTGCCATCGACGTAGATGCGCGGATCGTAGACTTCCATGTTCTGATCGTCGCCATCGAAGCTCGACGGGACGTAAACGGATATGGTCTGGATGGAGTTCGCGGGGATTTTCCGCGAGGTCGTGACGGAACGGTCAAGCCTGTTGCCGCGCCAGCCGATCATGTAGTTCATGTCGATCCTGACGTCGATCGGCTTCGCGGAATCGTTCTGCACGATGAACTCGCGGACGATCTGGTCGCCGGCGGCGATGGACAGGAAGGGCGCGGGCAGGGCGGTAATCTTCACCGGGCCGGATGGGGCGGACGCGGGCGTTCCCGCCCTGATCGATGCCGGATCGTCGTCGTCGGCGATGCGCTGGGGATCCGATACTCTGACCGGAGCCGTGGTCGGGACCCCGGCCGGGGCCCGACTGGCCGCGAACGGAAACGCCGCCGCGGGCAGCAGCAGGAAAAGCGCGGGCAGGAACGTGCGCCGAAATGTCCTCATGAATCGGTGCGTCATGGAATCAATCCTTTCCGGCGTTGACGCCCTGCGGCCATTCGATGCCGGCGGGATCGACTTTTTCGAGCAGGCGGGCGGAGAGCTCCACAGGCGTGATCTTGTCGAGCTTCGCCTGGTAGTTCAGGATGAGGCGGTGGTTCAGTACCGCGGGCGCCACGCTGCGGACGTCCTCGAACCCGACCGCGGGGCGTCCGGCGATGAGCGCGGCGGCGCGGGAGGATTCGGCGAGGGCGATGGCGGCGCGCGGCGAGGGGCCGTAGGTCACGAAACGCGTTACGTCCGGGATGGCGGCGGGGTTGCCGGGGTGTCCGGCGGCCACGATGCGCGCGATGTAGTTCGCGACGGATTCGCTGAGGTAGATGCGGTCCATGGCGGCGAAGATATCCTTCAGTTCCTCTGCGGAGAGAGTCCATTCCGGCTCCGGCGGCTCGCCGCGGCGGCGGTGCGCGATGATCTGCGTGAGGACGTCGGCGTCGACGCCCGCCACGTTGATCTTGAAGAGGAAGCGGTCGAGCTGGGCTTCCGGGATCGGGTAGGTGCCTTCGAGCTCGATCGGGTTCTGAGACGCCAGCACGAAGAACGGATCGGGCAGGGGGCGCGTCTCGCCGAGGAGCGTCACGGCGTGTTCCTGCATGGCTTCGAGCATGGCGGACTGGGTTTTCGGCGACGCGCGGTTGATCTCGTCGGCGAGGAGGATGTTGGAGAAGATCGCGCCGGGCTGGAACTCCATCTTGCGGGAGCCGTCCGGCATGACCTGCAGGATGCTGCCGCCGAGAATGTCGCTGGGGAGCAGGTCGGGCGTGAACTGGATGCGCTTGAACTCGAGGCGCATGAGTTTGCCGAGCGCCTTCACGAGCGCGGTCTTGCCGACGCCGGGGAGGCCTTCGAGCAGGACGTGGCCGCGGCTGAAGATGCCGATGAGAAGAAGTCTGTGGACCTCGTGCTGGCCGAGGAGGATCTTGTCGAGTTCGTCGAGGAGGCGCGCCGCGAGGGCGCTGACGCGGCTGAGTTCTTCGGGTGTCATCAGGGAGGGTTGTTCGGTGTTCATCGCGGGAGTCTGCTCCATGTGGGTATGATAAATGAATTATGGTTGTTCGGATGAGTTGTTGAAATAGCGCCGGACGGATTCGCGGTGCGAGGGAAGGATGCGTGTTTCGGCATGCTCCGCTGGCTGGCCTGTGCCGGAAAGCTGTCCAGCCTTGGCACGTTCGGCGGTCTCCTCGCCGGGCGAAGTGGCGAACTCCAGGATGGAGACGCTCTGCCCGGGGGTGTTGTTATCAAGCACGAGGTCGCGGCGTTCGTCACCGATGTCCTGTGTTTCTCCGGTGAAATAGAGAAGGGCGTCGCCGCGTCCGCGGGTAATGCCGCCTGAACCGGGTGTGCCGTTACCTTGTCCGGCGGCGTTGGAAAGATCGGATGCGCCCGGCGCGTTCTCCTCCAGCCACTGCTGAAGCGATTCGGCGCTGTTCTCGTAATCGTCCTCGGTCGCGAGTCCGGTGTTGCCCTGACCCTGGCCCTGACCTTGCCCCTGCTGTTGTCCTTGACCCTGGCCTTGTCCGCCCTGACCGGACATCTGCTGCATCTGGTCGTTGCGGACCTGCGCGAGTTTTTCGAGATGGTCGCGCAATTCCTGCGCGTTTCCGGCGAGCGAATCGGCGAACGACTGAAGCTGATCCGGCGTCATGGTCGAGGCGAGATTGTCCCCGCTCTGCTTCAGAAACTCCGCCAGTGCAGCGTCGTCCGCGGCGAGCTGTTCTGCGAGCTGTTTGAGCTGTTCCAGCGCCTTGGTGCGGCCCTGCACGTCAGTCGGCAGATTCGCGAGAGCGGAGGCCGTCTGCGAAAGTTTCTGGAAATTGTCGTAGGAATGCTCCAGTGCGCGCGAGGCGTTGGCGGCGAGAGAATCGGTCAGTTCGCGGAGCGCTTCGATGCCCTCGAACGTCTTCGCCGGGGACGTGCCGGAATTGTTCTCCACGAGTTCGGCGAGCTCTTCCTTCGCCGCCTCGATCTCATCCTGCGGGACCAGCGGTTCCTCTTCGAGGATCTCGAGCTTTTCCTGCAATTCCTCCTGTTCTTCATGAATATCGAGCGAACGCGGACCGGTGACCCCGGCGCGTTCCGTGTCGACCAGAAACGCCCCCGCGAAGAAAAGCGCCGCGGTCAGGAGCGCGGTCAGGCGGGCGGAGGGAAACTCCATGCTCAGTTCGGGGACCCGCGGGATCCGTATGTCTGACGCCCACGCCGAACAGTCCGTCTCCAGCGACGCCGCCAGGAATCCGCCGCAGTCCGCATGCGCGTCCAGCCAGACCAGGAGCTTATGTTTCGGCGGCGTGAGCTGGATCGCCCGGAGCCATGCGATAAACAGCGCAGCCGCCATAAGCATGACGGACGCGGCGATCACGGCGTTGCGTTGCCATTCCGGGAACGCCAGCCGCCACGCGAGCACGACGCCGCCCGCGAGGAAGAGCGCCGCGGCGCAGAACGCCGCCGATTCCCGCAGGAAAAGACGGTTTCGGATGCCGTTGCAGAGTGCGTCGACGGGCGCGTACAGCGCGCGCCAGGATGCCGCGGGAAGACTGGTCTGATTCATGTGCTTGGTCCCTGTGCGCGGATGGTTCCGTTCATTTTGAGGTAAAAAAAATGTCTGTCGTTTTTCTATCGTAAAATATACCCTCGCGCGCGTGAAAATTCAAGACGTTAATCAAGGAAATGAACTATTTTTCCTAGGTAAAAACGAAAGGAGATTCCTCCGAATCGGTACCGCGCATCCGAATCCACGCTTGAAAAATGCCCCGCCGGATGTATATTTAAGCATAAAATGTGTGCGGAAATATGGAGCCGGAACACGCCGGGATCCGCACCTCAAAATAGCATTCACGGAGCAAAGATGTTCAACGGAAAAAAAGTCGTCGTGGTCATGCCCGCGTACAACGCGGAGAAGACCCTCGAAAAGACCTTCCGCGAAGTCACCGCTCAGCCGTTCGTCGATCAGGTCGTGATCGTGGACGACGCCAGCAGCGACGACACGTGGGCGGCGGCGTCCCGCATCGAAGGCGCCGTGACCTACCGCATGCACTGCAACACCGGCTACGGCGGCAACCAGAAGCAGTGCTACAAACTCGCGCTCGAACAGGGTGCGGACATCGTCATCATGGTGCATCCCGACTACCAGTACACGCCTCTGCTCATCCCCGCGATGGCCGCGATGATCGGCAACGGCCTGTACCACTGCACGCTCGGCTCGCGCATCCTCGGCGGGTGCGCCCTGCGCGGCGGCATGCCCCTGTACAAATACGTCTCGAACCGTATCCTCACCTTCGTGGAAAACGTGCTCATGGGGCAGAAGCTCTCCGAGTATCACACCGGCTACCGCGGATTCTCGCGCGAACTGCTCGAATCGCTCGACCTGAGCGGGAATTCGGACGACTTCATCTTCGACAACGAAATGCTCGCGCAGATCGCATGGACCGGAGCCGTGATCGCCGAGGTCTCGTGCCCGACCAAGTATTTCGAGGAGGCTTCGAGTATCTCTTTCCGGCGGAGCGTGAAGTACGGGTTCGGCTGTCTCGCGGTTGCCTTGCGGTATTGTTTTGCGCGGATGGGACTGGCGAAATGGCGTCTTCTGGATCCCGCGAACCGCGGAAAATTCGCGCCTGAGCTCCTGAAAAAGTCGCTCTGACGCATCGGGTTGCAACTATTCTTCAAAAAAACGGGATTTCGGGTTTGACTTTTCTGGATTTGGAGTTATTGTAATTCTGTAATCATTACAAATCCGGTGTTTCCCCTTCACTGGATCAGCATTTTCCCAACAAAACCCTAACCCACCTCATGCGCCGCCCGGCGCGTGAAAGAAAGGAACCTCATCATGAAGTACGTTTGCCAGGTCTGCGGCTATGTCCACGAAGGCGACAATCCCCCCGAATTCTGCCCCCAGTGCAAGGCTCCCGCCTCCAAGTTCGTCGCCAAGGACGAAAAAGCCGACATGGCGTTCGCCACCGTTCACAGCATCGGCGACGGCAAGGTCGATGACAAGGAGATCATGGACGGTCTCCACGCCAACTTCACCGGCGAATGCACCGAAGTCGGCATGTATCTCGCCATGAGCCGCGTCGCGGACCGCGAAGGCTATCCCGAGATCGCCGAAGCCTACAAGCGCATCGCGTTCGAAGAGGCCGAACACGCCGCCAAGTTCGCCGAACTCCTCGGCGAAGTCGTCGCCCCCTGCACGAAGACCAACCTGACCAAGCGCGTGGAAGCCGAACACGGCGCATGCGCCGGCAAGTTCGAGATCGCCAAGAAGGCGAAACAGCTCGGTTTCGACGCCATCCACGACACCGTGCACGAAATGGCCAAGGACGAAGCGCGCCACGGCGCCGCGTTCGCCGGCCTCCTGAAACGCTATTTCAAAGACTGATTTCTTGAAGTAGGTCTTAGTTTTTTGTCTATGCCCGCATCCGTAACAGGGTGCGGGCCCTTCATTCAACCCTTTTCACTTTTTGCCGCCCGTGATGACACGCGAATCCAGCATCGAGATTCTGCGAAAACTCGGCATAACGCCGTCGCCGCAGCGTACCGCGATCTACCATTTTCTGCGGACCCACGCGATCCATCCGACCGCCGAGACGATCTTCGAGGCCGTTCGGGCGGAACAGCCC
This sequence comes from uncultured bacterium, assembly GCA_902778895.1. Classification (GTDB taxonomy): domain Bacteria; phylum Verrucomicrobiota; class Lentisphaeria; order Victivallales; family UBA1829; genus UBA1732. The sequence continues at coordinate 113,365 of CACYZF010000008.1, read as the reverse complement.
ACGCTGTCGCTCACGACCGTGTACAACACGCTGAAACTCCTCGCGGGAAAACACGCCGTGTGGGAGATCACGATCGAGGGCGGCGAACTGCGCTATGATGCCAATATGTGCGACCACGGCCATTTCAAGTGCCTGCACTGCGGCGAAGTCTACGATCTTTTCCCCGACGAAAATGAACCGCTGATGCCGTCGGTGCCCGGCCTGCCGGAGGGGTTCGTGCTGAAGGAGATCCAGCTCTCCTGCCACGGCTACTGCCCGAAAACGGACTGCCGCGCCGCCATGGCCTCCTCATGCGCGGGATCCATACAGAAATAAGCCGACTGCGGACTTTTTTTCTGAATTAGGACTTACAGGTCCTATAAGACGTATTTTACTCGTTCATCCCTTTTGATGTTCAGCGTGTGCCGGAAGGAGCATCCTGGTTCCCTTCGTCGTTCTGTTCGGGCGGGGCGTCGGTGAAGAGCCAGTATTGTTCGCCGGCGACGGCGGTGAAGCGGATGCGCGGGGAACGGTAGACCTCGGTGAACGTGCGGCGGCGGTCCTTGCTCTGGAGCCGGATCGGGTTTTCCCACAGCGCCTGCAGATAGCGCATACTGCACACGAAATAATGCGGACCGGGCCCCTCAAGGACCGGTTCCCAAATCGGCGAATACATGAAACCCGTCTGGTCGATGAGGGTGATGTATTCGTCGTTCTTCTCCTTGATCCAGTCCGGCACGATCAGGACGCTCCTGCGTTTGACCTCTTCAAGCGACCAGTCGAGCGGGCAGAACGTGAAATACCTGCCGGACTCCACGCAGTAGAACTTGAGGCCGGGCGCGTAGGCCGAGATTACGGCGTCCGTGATGCCGTAGTACGGGAGGACGACGGTCGAGCCGGGCGGGAGAGTCTTCGTGAGGTATTCGCCCATGTTCTTCGCGCCGGAGAAGGGATGCCGGAAATCCTGCACGGCGAACGAGACGCACGCGGGGACCGTGAAGCAGACGTAGATCGCGAGGAGTTCCGCGAGGCGGCGTTTCAGGGGCGGCGGTTTCGGACCGTCCAGCAGGCGGAAGAACGCTCCGGGCGCGACGGATTCCAGTTCGGACGGATTTTCCATGAGGACCCAGCAGCAGAAGACGAACGTGAGGAAGACCAGATACGCGCGCTGCGGCAGGAAGTAGAAGAGATACATCGCGAAGGCGATCATCCAAAGGAACGACGCGAGGCAGACCAGGCCCATGCGACGGGACACGCGGAACAACGATAGCATTGAGACAGCGAAGAACGTCAGGAAGACAAAGTCGAGGAAGAGCTGGAAACTCGACTGGAAGGGGTGTTCGTGCGGCGGCAGGACGAAGTAGATCGCGCAGAAGAAGACGGCGGCGAGCACGAGATACAGCACGAGCGTCCGGCGGCGCCGGACGAACCACGCGATCAGGATGATCAGGAGCGCGACCCAGAGATATTCCAGAATCGGCAGGTTCACGTTCGCGACCTCCTTGGAGCATCCCGCGAAGTCGACGAACGAAGTGGCGAGGCGTTCGAAGAAGTTCATCTTCAGCGGCCAGAACCGCTGGTTGCCGACCGAACGCGCATTCAGCATGCCCGGGGCGACCTGGAGGAACCCGAACAGCGCTCCGGCGGCGGCGATGCAGAGCCCGGTGACGATGCGTCGGAGTTCGCGGCGGGGGAGTTCCGCGCGGAGTTTCCACGCGTCGAACGCCCACAGGACGAAGACGATGCCGCAGAACCCCTCGAAATACGCGTGCGTATTCGTCAGGCAGGCGATCAGAAATCCGTAGAGCAGGGGGCGTTTCAGCCGGGCGGGATAGACCGCCGCGAGCGTAAAGAGCAGGATCGGGATCGGTGCGTAGCAGCGTGCGACCACCGGATACCAGAAGAGCATTCCGGCGGACCCAAGCACAAGGGCTTTCAGAGGGAGCGTGAACGGCGCGCGGAACACGAAGAACGCTCCGGCGGCGGCCATGAACGCCCAGGAAAGGAGATTCATGCAGAGGACCGGGCCGCCATTCGCCGCGAAGACGTGCAGCATGAGATACCACGGCACGAAATGGCCTTCCCAGCGCATCATTTTGAAAATCTCCGGGACGGTGCAGTCGCGAGCGATCAGCCACGCCTGAAGTTCGTCCGCCCAGGGCTCGTGACGGAGCGTCAGCACGAATGTGACCGCGGCGTAAGCGAGGAAGAGCGCCCAGCGCAGACCGATTTCGAGCTTGCGTTTTCCGTCCGGCATAGCGTGTCAGCCCTCCTTCGGGGGCGCGGGAGCCTTATTTTTGTATGCGTTGTCGAATAGGAAGAAAATCCCGCCGAAGAGCCCGCCCGCGATGATGACGCCGGTCATAACGAGCGTCGGGGCGAGGGGGGGGACGGAGCAGTCGGGGAGTTCCGCGAGTGCCGCGCCGAGGATCGCCGCCACGAAGTAGTCGCGCAGTCCGATGCCGGACATGGTGAGCGGGATGAGCCCGGCGATGTTTCCGACCGTGATCGCGGCGACGATGGGACCGAAAAGGGGCACGAGCGAATTCGAGAACGCGAGGCAGACGCAGTAGAAGCACAGCCCGAGCACGAAATTCACGCCGAGGATGCTCGCGATCACGCACCAGACGATCTCCTTCGTCGCGCCGCTGTAGGAATCCAGTGCGTTCAGGAGCTTTGTCGAGAAACCGCGCGAGAGCTTCGCGCCGAGGTCTTCTCCCCAACGGAAGAAGGCGATCTTTTCAAGCTGTTTGTGCAGGAAGATCACGGCGGCGGAGAGGAGTCCGGCAGCGGACGCGCCCAGCAGCGCGAAGGTCAGAAGTTTCGCCCGCGGGTCGGTCCCGTCGAGGTAACGCCACGCGAAGGGCAGGGCGAGGAATACGGTCAGGAAGATGCCGATCATGCCCGTGAACCGGTCCATCAGGATCGTGAAGACGCCGTCGAATTTCTGTCCCTTCGGTACACGGTACGCCAGAAAGCCCGCGCGGATCACGTCGCCGCCGATCGCCCCGCCGGGCATCACCAGCGAGAAGAAGAACGACTGCGTGGTAAGGGAGAAGGCTGAGAAGAGCGAGCAGGGGATTTCGCGGTAGGCCAGCAGAAGCCGCCAGCGCCAGGCATTCACGAAAAGGTGGACGATGTACAGCACGAACGCCGCCGCCAGCCAGCCCCAGTTCAGCCCGGAGAAGTCGACGCCATCGAACGTGCCATGTCTTTTCGACGTGTAGACGAGCACGGCGACGATGCCTGCCGTGACCAGGATCTTGACCGCGTATTTCAGGAGGACGACCGCCTTGTTCGGAGCGGATTCCTCCGGCGCGGAACCGGGCGCGGCGCATCCGGGGGCGGTCTGTGCAGTGGGTGCGGCGTCTTTCTTCGTGTTTTTCGTCATTTTTTCCGATTCCGGTTTGCAGTTTCCGCTTTTCGCGACTATATTTTTCTTGTAGAAAGCGGTTTGAAAAATATACAGCGTTCCAACTCATTTTTCAAATCGAAACAGGAAAAAACAAGGAGTATGAACTTGAACGGTCCCACGCTCAATTTGCTATTCATCGGAGATATCGTCGGCAAGGGCGGCCGCAAGGCGGTCAAGGCGCTTGTGCCGCAGCTGAAACAGCAGTACATGTGCACGTTCGTGGTCGCGAACGGCGAGAACTGCGCGGCGGGCGCGGGCATGAACAAGACCTGTTTGGGCGAAATGGCGGACGTCGTGGACGTCTTCACGTCCGGCGACCATACGTGGGACCGCAAGGAATTCGAGGACGAGATCCGCGGATTGAAGAACGTGGTGCGTCCGGCAAATATGAGCAAACTTCAGCCCGGACGCGGCTGGCTGTACACGCGCAATCCGGCGGGCGGCGAAGTGGCCGTCATCTCGCTGGTGGGCAAAGTCTTTATGAAGGACAGCGCGTACTGCCCCTTCGAGACCGTCGAGCAGATCCTGACGCAGATTCCGATCACCTGCAAGTGCATCATCGTGGACATCCACGCCGAGGCCACCAGCGAAAAGGCAGCCCTCGCGTGGTTTCTGGACGGCCGCGTGACGGCTGTCCTCGGCACGCATACGCACGTGCAGACAGCCGACGCCCGCATCCTGCCCGGCGGAACGGCGTTTCTGTCCGACGTCGGCATGGTCGGCGCGGCGGATTCGATCCTCGGACGCGCCGTGCCGGACGTGATCGCGAAATTCCGGACCGGGATGCCGCACAAATTCCCCGTGGTGGAGACCGGGATCCGGCTGGACGCCGCCGTGATCCGCTACGACATGCAGACCGGCAGGGCGGTCGAGATCAAGCCGATCTCCGTCATGTACGACCCCGACACACATAGTGTGTAAACGCAGTGCGCTGCTGACGCGAGCGCACGGAAAATTAGGACAAACGATATTTTGAACGAGATTATAGGAGACCCCCCGATGCAGAAACCCGAAATCGACTGGAAACGCGCCGACATCCTGATACAGCTTGCCCTTGAAGAAGACCTTGGCGATCTCGGAGACACCACGACCAATTCGGTCATCCCCGCCGACCTGAAGACGACCGCCGTGCTGATCGCGAAAGAAGACCTCATCTGCGCCGGACTGCCCGTCGCGGAACGCCTGTTCCATACGCTCGACCCGGACGTCGTGTTCACGGCGAAGGTGAAGGAGGGCGAGGCATGTCCCCGCGGGACGATCATGGCGGAGATCTCCGGTCCGGCGCGTGTACTGCTGACCGGGGAACGCACCGCGCTGAACTTCCTCCAGCGTCTGTGCGGCGTTGCGACGGCCTCGCACAAATATCAGGAACTCGCCGGAAACCGTGCGAAGATTCTCGATACGCGCAAGACCACGCCCGGCTGGCGCAACCTCGAAAAGTACGCCGTGGCAGTCGGCGGCGCATTCAACCACCGTATCGGCCTGTACGACCGCATCATGATCAAGGACAACCATCGCGAACTCGCCGGGATGGAAGGGAAGGGCGGCATCCTGCGTTCCGTCCGCCGCGCCCGCGAGATGTATCCCCAGCTGGAAATCGAGGTTGAGGTGGATTCCCTCGACGAGCTCGACGAGGCGCTGCTCTCCGGCGCGGAGTACATCCTGCTCGACAATATGGACAACGAGAAGGTCGTGAAGGCCGTCGGGATCGCCCGCAACAAGGCTCGTCTGGAGGCCAGCGGAAACGTTACGCTCGCCCGTATTCCGTCGCTGTCCGAGACCGGCGTCGACTTCATTTCCTCCGGCGCGCTCACGCATTCCGTGAAGTCGAGCGACATCTCCATGGATATCAGAATCCCGGAGAAATAAGCCCCGGTTCAACCCCTCGTGCTCTCGCGAAGCAGAGCACTGTATCAGTACGGTTTGCCGTGTGCTCAAGCGGAGCTGAGAGCGCTGTATCATCACCGCTTGCGGTGTGTTATTTCGGCAGATTGTCCAGCACGATCTGCGGCGGGGCGCTGTTCAGTTTTGAGAGCTCCTTATAGCGGCTCAAAACATTTTTCGGGAGCGGTTTGCGGATGGACTGGAAGAAAAGCGCCATTGCGCTGATGAACTGGATTTCCTTCGACGGAGACTGTCCCTTGAACCTTTCGACGGCGGTTTGGAACGTCTCCATGAACTCATCGTACCGTTTCGCGATGGCGAGAACGAGGAGTTTGTGTTCCCATACGCCGTAGTCGTCCGGCGCGATCTCGCAGGCCTTGTTGACGATCGGGAGAACAAGTCCGACTTCCTTTTGCCGGAGGAAGACCGCAGCCCCCATCAGACCGAGGACCCAGTGCCGGTTTTTCTGCGTGAGCTTCGGCGGATCGTTGGCGAGGATGCGTTTGTAAAGATCAGGCTGCTGTTCGGTCATGTATGTGGCCATCCAGCGGAACGGATTCTGGTTTTCGTGGTGGAAGAGGAGCGAATTCTGTTTGCCGTGCATCCGGTAGAGCAGGCGCGGGTTGTTCTCGTCGAAGTGATAATCCGTATCCGCAGCGAGGCGGATCATGAGGAAGACGTCGTCGTTGATGGCGCAGCCCGGAACAGGTTTGAAATAATCGTGCGCGGCGAGGACATCGGCCCGGATGACCATGGCGTTGATGTTGAGTTTCGGCGTGAAGAACGCATTGAATTCGGAAAGGCAGCCGCCGTGGACTTCGCCAGTAAGGCCCTTGTCGTTGAAGAGGTATTTTCTGGAATAGCTCGCCCCGTATTGCGGGTTCCTGTCCATCATGCCGATCACGCCGCCGAGGTCGAACGGGAGCATGATGTCGTCCTGGTCGAACGAGAGGATATAGCGTCCGCGGGCGTTTTTGCACATCTCCGTACGGGCATTCCCGACGCCGAGGTTGTGTTCGGAGCGCATCTTGCGGACGATGGACGGATAACGGTCCGCGTATTCGTCGATGATGCGCTGGGAATCGTCGGGCGAACAGTCGTTGAAGAGGATGACTTCGGTGTTGCCCTGGGGTTCCGCGACGCGGATCACGGAATCCAGCGTGATCCTGAGATAATCCGGATTCGCCCGGTAAACGGGGAGCAGGATCGTGGCGTCACGCTGTTCGGGAAGGATTACCGGAGCTTTTTTTTTTCGGGTTCTCGCGGGAGCTCTTTCAGCGTGCTGGTGAAGGGAACGGTGTTTGTCCGGAGATCGTCAAGCAGCTCCTGCTCCTTCATCTCGGCGACGTGTTTCTGGAAAGCGGGGATCCGCATGATGGTCTCCTGCACCATTTTCGGGGTAATGGTCTTGGTGCATTCGATCTCGCGCGGGGTGCCGACGTGGCGCGGGCACCAGACAGGCGCTTTCGAGTCGAAGAAGAAATTCGTGTCGTTCCAGCAGCCATGGCAGAAGAGGAAATTCGTGACGCGGTACGGCGTCGGGAATTCACAGTTCGGCATCGTGAAGCCGGAGATCATGACGACCGGAATGTTGCAGTTCCATGCGAGCCAGCTGAGGCCGCTGGGGAGTCCGACGAAGAAATCGGCATGCTCCAGATAATGGATGCGCTCCGTGATCGGAATCCGTCCGGTGAGGTCTTCCGCCTCGGTCGGGATCTGATAGGTGTGCTTATCGTTGAAATAAAGCTGTTTGTCGCGATCGAGCACAAAGACGCGGTAGCCGTAGGATTTGAGCCAGCGGATGAGGATGTTCCATCCGTCCGGGTCCTTCAGATTCGCGCTGGACCGGTAATTCCAGTATTTCGTCGGATTCGTCGCCATCGTGGAGATGCAGACATACGGTTCCTTGACTGGACGCGGCGATCCGAGCGGGAGACGGCAGTGGAGGTCTTCGAGCGGGAGACCGAGGATCTTCGCCACGGTCTTCTGCATGCCGAGCTGCTGATGCTCGACCGGACGCCACGGCTTGCGGTCCGCCTCGAAAATCCCGCAGAAATAGATCGCATAGGCGAACTTGAGGTTCGGTTTTGTGGCAAGCGGAATGAATTTTAGGCCGGGGTAAAACGGCTTGGCGAGACGGATCATCCATTCGCCGATGACCGCCGTGACTTTCGCTTTGCGGAGCAGACGGAATTTTTCCAGATAGGGCAACCAGGCGAGGTTGTCTCCGAGTCCGCCGTCCGGGATGATGATGCAGACTTCCTTGTCCTCGCAGTCGTAATCATGCCCGAAAACAAGCTGGTCCCCCTGATAGACTTCAAGGCGGTAACGCACATAAAACTTGTTTACGGCCGTGATGAATTCCCCGCCTTTGTGCGTGTGTTCCTCCAGCAGCATGCCGCTGTCCAGATCGTACACGCGGAGCTTGTACTGTTTGTTCCCGGCCGGGAATTTGACACGGTAGCCGTAGCAGAAGTCGAACAGAATGCCGGATTTTTCGTCTTTGACACCGGGAAGATCTCCCATGGAAATGCGCGCACCGATGGAACTGCGCGGATCGGGGCCGATTTCCGGTCCGATCGGCGGCGGAGCCTGCGATTTCCTTCCGGGACTATTGCCGACAAGATTGTTTCCCATCGGAATAACGGTGTTCTTGATGGTATACGTAACATTCTTTTTCGGGGCAGACCCCGGAGAGGCTTTTTCGTTCATAGAGGAATCCAAATCACGAAGGGAAACAGGGTGTTCCCACCGCATCCCAGCGGCTCGCTAAAGCCGCTTTTCAGGTTGTTATGGTTAATGTTTTCTCTACTTTAGCATCATATCCGCCGTTTTTCAACCCCGCGAAATAAAAAAACGGAAAAATAATCAGGGAAAACCGTGTCTTTTTTGTCCGGTACGGGGAGGGGGAAAGAATAGGTTGTTCGGGTGTCGCATTTCACGGGAAAACGGGGAAAAACACGCGGCTCGATTGATTTTTGAACAAAAAATGCTACATTATAAGGTCAAAAAACAGAAACGCTTTCCCTTGCGCGCCATCCGGGCGCAACGGAATCGTCTGGTTCGAATGCATCATAACACGGCCCCGTCCCGCCGCACGAAACAACCGGGATCAGGATAAGCGCATGGAACAATGGCAGAAAAGTCTGGAAAACGCCCTGACGGACGCGTCCGAGCTGGCGAAACGGTTTAACCTCTCCGAAGAGGTCGTCCGCCGCGTGTCCGCCGTGTTTCCGTTCCGGATCACGCGGTATTATCTCTCGCTGATCCGGTCGAAAGGCGATCCGATCTATCGCCAGTGCGTGCCCGACGAACTGGAACTTCAGGAGAGCGGCGACCTGATGGACGATCCGCTCGGAGAGGAAGGTCTGACCCCGGCGCCGTGCGTGGTGCACCGTTATCCTGACCACTGCCTGCTTCTGGTGTCGAACTGCTGCGCCTGTTACTGCCGTTTCTGTACGCGCAAACGCAAATTCCGCACGCCGATGTGCGTGGACGAGGCCAACGTAAGCCGCGGCATCGAATACATCGCCTCGAATCCCGATATTCACGACGTTCTGGTGTCGGGAGGTGATCCATTCCTGCTCGACACGGACCGTCTGGAATCCATTCTCAGCAGACTCCGCGCGATCGAACACGTCGACTTCATCCGTATCGGCACGCGTACGCCGTGCGTCCTGCCCGAACGCATCAACCGGCGTCTCGTCTCCATGCTCCGGCAATACCATCCGCTGTACATCAACGTGCATTTCAACCACCCGGACGAAATCACGCCTCAGTCCGCCGCCGCATTGAACAGACTTGCCGACGCCGGGATTCCGCTCGGCAGCCAGACAGTGCTGCTGCGCGGCGTGAACGACGATCCGGAGGTGATCCGTCTCCTGATGCGGAAACTGCTCGCCGTGCGCGTGAAACCGTATTATCTCTTCCAGTCCGACCTGATCTACGGCACGGAGCATTTCCGCACACCGTTGTCCGTGGGGCTGGACATCATGAAGAAACTGCGCGGCTGGACCTCCGGCATGGCCGTGCCCCACTTCGCCATCGACCTGCCGCGTGGCGGGGGCAAAGTCCCTCTGATCCCCGACTATCTGGAAAAGGCCGAGGGACGCGTGTACACGTTCCGGAATTTCCGCGGCGTGCCGTACTGTTACCCGGATATCGAAGACTGAACGGTCCGGGCCATTCGTCCTCCCGTTTTTCTATGCGGAAGATTGTTTCAGCGATCGCGTCCAACCGGGGCGTCTCTGCGTGAAAACGACCTGTTCCCGGACTTGATTTTTACCGGTTCCGTGCTACATTGTATGCATTCGGCGGCGGGCGTTCCATGAGGGGAGGCGGCGTGCCGGACCATTTCAACAAAGGGGGATAATATGAATCGAACATTGTTTGCTGTCGCTGCGGTCATCGCAACAGGACTTGCCGCCGTGTATCTGATCGGTGCCGACGGCACGAGTATGCCTCAGAGCGGTACGGCCGGGCCGATGACGCAAAAGCCCATGACGGACGCCCAGCAGGTCATGCAGGCTCCGGCGCTTGAGACGGTGGAGTGTACCGAGGGGTACATCCTGCTGATGCCGTGCCCCGTCTGCCACACGTGTCCGGTCTGTCAGGCGAACTGCGGCACCGCGCACGCGCTGAAATGCTGCCTTGGAAACAAAACCCCGGCTTACAACGCGCCGGCCGGCACGACGTCCGGCAGTCAGGCGTCCGGCACGACGGCGCAGCAGCACATCATGACCAACAAGGCCGAAGCCGTGAAGCACGCCGCGGGACGCCCCGCGACAATGCCTCAACCTCAAATGGATACAGCCACGATGAGCGTGATCGAGGTGGAGTCCAACTGACCGTTGCGAACAGAAAAACGTAACAAAACATGCCTCCGCCGCGGAAATGCGGCGGGGGCTTTTCTATGGTCACCTCTATGCAAAAAAGAACCGGGCAGGGGAAACTGTCCGGTTCTTCACTAAGGATATCAAATGGAAAAAGGATCAGTCGCGCTTGACAGCGGGACGGATGCCGTGCGGAAGGACATCCGGGCCCTGGATCGGGCCGTTCGCGTCGAGTCCGCGGAAGAGCGCCTCGCGTTCCTCAGGGGAAAGATTGTCGAGGGGATTGCCGTTTCCGCGGCGGTTGATGCGTCCGGCGCCCCACGGGTTCCGGTTTGCCGTGGCGGGATCGATGATGTCGGGGGAGGAATACTTCTCCCAGGATTCTTCAAGTTCCTTCAGCTGTTTCTGCTGTCTTTCGAACTCCTCGAGTTCGGCCTTTTCCTTCGCGGCCTTTTCCTCGGCTTTCGCCTTGGCTTCGGCTTCCATTTCGTCCTTCACGGCCTTGGCGTTCTCGGGGAAATCCTTGTCGAGCCCCTTCACGGCGTCCTGAAGTTTTTCGAGAAAGAGCGCGTTGTAGCCGACTTCCTTCCAGAGTTCCTTCTCGCCGTCGGCGGAGAGGATGAGGATGGTCGGGAAGGCTTCGACGGAGAACTTTTTCGCGAGGGAGTCGTTCTGCTGTTTCACACCGTCGTCAATCTTCGCCTCACGCGGGAAATCCAGGAAAAGCGTCACGAGATGCTTCTTCGCGAAGTCCTTGAACGCGGGCTGAAGCAGGATGTTCTTTTCGAGCTGCTGGCAGGGCGGGCACCAGTCGGAACCGGTGAAGAGCGCGAGGATCGGTTTCTTGTCCGCCTTGGCCTTGCCGACTGCGGCAGTGAAATTGTCCGTCCATCCCGCGGGCGTCTTGCCGGGCGTGAATTCGCCGGGGTGTTCCTTGATGTATTTCTCAGCCTCGGCTTCGACCTGGGCGGCACGGATGCGTTCGCCCATTGCCTTGGCGCGGGCACGGTCGCGCTCGACGATCTGGCGCATCTGGTCCGAAGAAATGGTGCGCGGACGCGAGGAATCCGGGGGCGCGACGGGCGTCGCGGCTTTCGTTTCGTTCTTCGGCTCGTCGAGCTTGACCTGTTCGGCTTTCGCCCGTTCCTGAATCCAGCGGACGCGCGCCTGGTCGCGTTCGAGGATCTGGCGCATCTGATCGCCTGTGAGCGTGTTGCCGGATCTGGTGAGGGGTACGGTGATCGTGGCGGTTTTCGGCGCGTCGGCATGGGCTTCGTCCGCTTTCGGCGCGTCGTCCTTGCCGAGTTCGGGCTTGATCGCCGAGGCTTTCGCCTTGGTGCGTTCCTGGATCCATTGTGCGCGTGCCTGATCGCGTTCAAGCATCTGCTTCATGGAGTCGCCGTCGGATTCCTCTTTATCGGCGCCCGTCTCGGTCCAGTTGAGGTCGAGCGTGACGAAGCCGCCGCCCTGCTGATTGGCCTGCGCGAAGGCGGGGACGGTGGTGAAGAGTGCGGCCGCGGAGGCCGCTGCGAAAATCGTGGTCTTATTCATTTCGGAGTCCTTCCAAAGAATGAAAATATGGTTGATGACTGGAACAAATCTGATAATTAGACGGCGGAGTGCAGTATTATCTTAGCGCGTTTTTGAAAAAAATCAAAAAAAACATGAAAAAAAGTCGAAAAAGAGCATGAAAAGCCTCCTTTTTCTCAGAGGACGGACGGGAAAGCCGCCGCGGCGGATTCGACGGCGGCGCAGAGCTTCGCGAGCATGGAGAGGATGCTGCAGAGCATGACGGCGGTGAAGATGACGGAAAAGAGAGAGGTTTTGCTCATGGTCCGGTTCCTTTTGAAGAGAAGAAAAAGTGTTTCTGAAATTTTGTGTTCAATAATTGGATGCTCGAGGGTACCGTTTTCTTAGCGCGAAATGCGAAAAAAACGTGAAAATGAAGGAAGCGTCCGAATCCCCGCTTGAAAAACGCGAGGAGTGCCGTTATTGTATTAGGTACTCCGGAAAACGCGGGAATCCGCTGTTTTCAAGACAGGCAATATTCAGGAGAAACTATGAGAATACTTATTGTGGACGGGCAGGGCGGCGGCGTGGGTCGTCAGCTCGCGGTCCAGATCAAGCAGGCGTTTCCCGACGTCGAGCTCATGGCGGTCGGCACAAACACCATCGCCACGTCGGCCATGCTGAAAGGCGGCGCGGACACCGCGGCGACCGGCGAGAACGCCGTGCTCGTGGCCGCCCGGAAAGCCGATATTATTGTTGGTCCGCTCGGGATCGTGGTGGCGGATTCGCTGGGCGGCGAGATCACGCCCGCGATGGCGAATGCCGTGGCGCAGTCCGACGCGAAACGGATCCTGCTGCCGTTCAAGCACTGCGACAATGTGATCGTCGGCGTGTCCGACTACACGCTGGGCAATCTGATCCAGCAGGCGATCGAGGAATTGCGGAAAATCCTCGCTTGATTTTTTCCGCGAAACATGATATAGTATAGTTGTGTTTTGAACCGGGGGCGGCAGAAGCCGCCGTGAGGGACGCCGGAGCGTTCCGGTCCGGGTTTCGTAATTTCATGATCCTCAGCGCCTCAAGAAGAGGTGCCTGGTTTCCGCGAAACGGAAACGCTCCCTTTTTATTTCAGGAGGCCAAAATGGCTTGTTTCAGTGCTCCCCTCGCCGCCGCGATCGCGACCGGCATCGTCCGCCGCGGCATGGCAGCAAAAACCGTCGAACAGCCCGGAACCATCAGCTGGGCCACGAAACTCGGCTGGCTCGAAAAACTCTTCTTCGGCGGATGCATCCTGCTGGCGTTCGAACACGTCTGGCACGGCGAGATCATCTTCCGGTTCCCGTTCCTGACCGGAGTCCGCGACGGCAACACGGCTGAAGTCCTGCGCGAGATCGCGACCGTCGGCGGCGCCATGACCGCCCTGATCGTCGCCGTCTGGATCGGGATGCTGATCGTCTCCTCGCTCATCGTGAAGCGCGGCAAAACTGCGGAAGCGGAGGCCTGACTATGTGTCTGATCCTGACTGCCCTCGCGGCCGTGGTCAGCACCGCGGTCTGGTACGCCTCCAAAACGATGCGCGACATGAAGATCAGCGTGCTCTGCTGGCTTTTCTGGGGCGCGGCCATCATGTGGCTCGTCGACCTGGTGTTCGAGTACGCGGAGGAAGGCGCGAAGGTCTTCGAGCCCGAGTTCGCCGACGTGCTGAACGATTCCCTGCTCGGGCTGGCCGTGATCACGATCGCGCTCGTGATCTGGACCGCCGTGTTTCTCGTGAGCGATCCGAACGGCGTCGTGCGTTCGGCCCTGCTGAAGAAGAAACCCTGACCTTTTCTCTTAAAACATTTGACCTCGCCGGAAGTCGCGGAAGGCTTCGTGGCGAGGTCTTTTTTGTAGCTTCGGGGTAGGGGGCTGTGTATTGATCCCGAGCTCGCGCCGAGATCAATCCGGCCACCAGCGTTTGACCGTGCCGATCGCGATGAGCGCGAAGATCAGGAACGGGATCACCGTGAAGAGATACCAGCGCGACCAGAGCGGGAGCTTCATCCCTTTGCCCGTGTTCGCCTCCGCGAAGAAGTTTCTCCACCCCCAGGCGGCGGATGCGCCGCAGAAGATGACGATGAAGAACGATCCGAGCGGGAGCAGGATGTCGCTCACAATGTAGTCCTCCAGGTCGAGGATCGTGGACTCGCCGCCAAGCGGATGGATGCCGCTCAGGAGATTGAACCCGAGGGCGCAGGGCAGTGAGAAAATGAAGATGACGACCATGTTCACAATCGCGGCTTTCCGGCGGGAATAATGCAGTTCGTCGATCATGAGCGCGATGAGATTCTCGAAGACGGCGACGACCGTGGTGAACGCCGCCGCGCTCATGAAGAGGAAGAAAAACGCGCCCCAGAGACGCGGCCAGGCCATGTGATTGAACACATCGGGAAGAGAAACGAAGACGAGGCCGGGGCCGGACGTGACGTCGATGCCGTAGGACTTGCACGCGGGGAAGGTCACGATGCCTGCGAGCACGGCGACCGCGGTGTCCAGCGAGATGATGATAAGGGATTCCTTCATCAGCGAATGTTCGTGCCCGATGTAACTGCCGCAGATCGTGATCGCGCCGACACCCAGGCTGAGCGTGAAAAATGCCTGTCCCATCGCGGCGACCACGACCTCGGAAAGCCCCGTTTCGTGGACCGCCTCCATGTTCGGCAGGAGGTAGAACTTCAGTCCTTCCTTCGCGCCGGGCAGGAAGAGCGCCCGGCAGCAGAGGACAAGGAGCAGGATGAACAGTCCGCCCATCAGGATCTTCGTGACGCGTTCCACACCGTTCTTCAGTCCCGCGCCGCAGATGGCGGACCCGGCGGCGACCGTGATGCACATGAAGAAAACGTTTTTCCACGGGCTGGCGACGACCGCGCCGAAATGCTTCCCGATGCCCTCGGTGTCCAGCGCGGGCAGTCCGCTGAAGAGATAGTCGAACGTATAGCAGAGCATCCAGCCCGTCACGGTCGTATAGAAGATCATCAGGACGGCGCATCCGGCGCAGAAGACCCCGGCCGGTATCTGCCAGGATTCCGGACGGGAGTGCGTCAGCACCTTCGCCGCGCCGTAGAGCGTGCGTTTGCTCGCGCGTCCGATCGCCAGCTCCATGACCATCAGCGGCAGGCCCATCGCGACGAGGAAAAAGATGTAGAACGCCACGAAGCACGCGCCGCCGTATTTGCCGGTGACGTAGGGGAAACGCCAGATGTTGCCGAGACCGATGGCGCATCCGGCGGTGAGAAGGATAAATCCGAGGCGGGAACCGAGCGATTCGCGTTTGATGTCAGGCATTAGGAAAGGCTTCCTGAAAAGAAAAGTTGATTCTTGATCGTTGAAAAGGAACGTTTATTCCTTGTCGTCTTCGCTACCGTCCTTACCGTCGCCGCCGTCTTTCCTGTTTCCGGTCAGCCTGAGCACGATCGCGAGCGTGTTGATCACAAAATAGACCAGCAGGCCGTAGCCGAGCAGTTTGTAGCCCATCGCAAGCCCCCAGATCACACCGAGGGCAAGAAGGATGTCTATCGCGATAAAACCGAGCAAGTTTTTGTCTTTCATGGAGGAGCTCCTGTGTCCTGAAAAGGCTTTTTGTGAATAAAATGCAAAAAAATGTACCACGTTCGTGCGGAAAAGTCAAGAACGGAACGTCTGTTTTGCGGAAAAAACAATGTCGGGCGGACTGTCCGGATTTGCGTATGCATGTGCGCATGTATGTCTTTTTTTTATACTTTTAAGAAAAGCCGCTTGAAAAAGAATCCGTCCGGGGGTATATTATATGTTTATAACCCGAAAAGCGAATGGGCTTTTGGGCGGATTGGAAACCAATAAACCAACAACCAAACCAGGAACCAAACCACTATGAGCGAAGAAAAGAAACAGGATGCACCCGTGCAGAAGAGCTACGTCATCATCGACGACAAGCTGACGATGGAAGATCTGCTGAGCGGACAGACCAAAACCGATTTCAAGGTCGATTCGATCGTCACCGGTACGATCGTCGAGAAGCGCCAGGACGGCGCGCTGGTCGACATCGGTCTGAAGGCCGAAGGGTTCATCCCCTACACCGAGTTCAAGAACTGGGAAGAAGTCAACCTGAACGATCAGATCGACGTCTATCTCGAAGAGCTCGAGAACGAACAGAACCAGCCCGGGATCAGCCTGCAGAAGGCGGCCTTCATCCAGACTTGGAAGAAGATTACCTCCGACTTCGGCGAAGGCAGCGTGATCCGCGGCAAGATGAAGAAGAAAGTCAAAGGCGGCATCCTCATCGACCTCGACGGCGTGGAAGCATTCCTCCCCGGTTCCCAGATCGATATCGGCCCCGTCAAGAACCTCGACGACCTCATCGATCAGGAATACGATTTCAAGATTCTCAAGATCAACCAGGAACGCCACAACATCGTCGTTTCCCGCCGCGAACTGCTCGAAGAATCCCGCAAGGATATGCGTGCTCAGTTCCTGAAGGAAATGAAGGTCGGCGAACTCCGCAAGGGCAAAGTCAAAAACATCACCGATTTCGGCGCGTTCATCGACCTCGGCGGCGTGGACGGACTCCTTCATATCACCGATATGTCCTGGGGCCGCATCACGAACCCGAAGGAAATGCTGGAAGTCGGTCAGGAGATCGAGGTCATGGTCCTCGACATCGACTTCGCCAAGGAGCGCGTCTCCCTCGGCCTGAAGCAGAAATCCGCGAACCCCTGGGACGAAGTCGAGACCAAGTATCCGGTCGGCTCCACCGTCAAGGGCCATGTGGTCAATATCATGCCCTACGGCGCGTTCGTCGAGATCGAACAGGGCGTCGAAGGCCTCATCCACGTCTCCGAAATGTCCTGGACCAAGCGCATCACGAAGGCCAGCGACGTCGTCAGCCAGGGTGAAGAAGTCGAAGCTGTCATTCTTGAGGTCAACAAGGCCGACAAGAAGATCTCCCTCGGTCTCCGCCAGAAGACCCGCAATCCGTGGGAAGTCCTCGCCGAGAAGTATCCTCCGGGAAGCCACATCAAGGGCAAGGTCCGCAATATGACCACCTACGGCGCGTTCGTCGAGATCGAAAACGACATCGACGGCATGATCCACGTCTCAGACATGTCCTGGACCCGCAAGATCAATCACCCGAACGAAGTCCTGAAGGTCGGCGAAGAAGTCGAAGCCGTCATTCTCGACATCGATCCGACCCAGCAGCGCATCTCCCTCGGCCTGAAGCAGACCGAAGTCGATCCGTGGGCCAACATCGAGCAGATCTACAAGATCGGCGACGTCGTGAAGGGCAAAGTTACGAAGGTTACCGCGTTCGGCGCCTTCATCGAGCTCTCCCACAAGATCGACGGTCTCGTCCACATCTCCCAGATCTCCCGCGACCACGTCGAAAAGGTCAAAGACAAACTCAATCTCGGCGACGAGATCGAAGCCGTCGTGATCAAGATCGACAAGGACGAACGCCGCATCGGCCTCAGCATCAAGGCGCTCGAGGAAGGTTTCAACGAAGAGTCCATCAAGGCGGCCGGCGAGGAAGTCTCCGCCGCGCTCAAGCCGGGCGAAGCCCTCGGCGACATGGGCACCATCTTCGGCAACTCCCTCGACAACCTCGACCTGAAGCAGGACTGAGCGTAGTCAGAGATTCATAAGAAGTCTCATCTGCCCCGCTGGAATTCGTTTCTGGCGGGGCTTTTTACTTGCTTTGCATGCCGCTATTCCCTGTGCCCGAGCGCAGCCGGGCACTACCCAAGTGGAGGCGCAGCCTTCCGGCGGGGCTTTTTCATGCTCGTGTTTTCGGGCGTTTTTCAAGTTTTTCCTGCAAAAGATTTGACTTTCTTCCTTTCGCGGGATATATTGTCGTTCAGAACTGGTTTCCGGCTAAGACGGGAATCAATTTTTCATGTTCACGCATCGGTTGTTTCGGCGTACCATTGGCATAACCGGTGAAGTCAAGATAAACAGTCCGGCGGAATTGACGGGCGCAGACAACGCAGGTTTTCATTATGATGGATTTTTCAAAACTGATCGAAGATGAAATGACTCCGGAATATGCAAAACGGATCATTCACGATCTTTCGCCTTATCCCTATCTCGCCGACATCCTCGTGATCGCCAGTTCGTTCGCGGTCGGCGCGCTGTTTTCCTTTGTCCTGTTTCTCCTGCTGCGGCCCCTCCTGAACCGTTTCTACCGCCGCCACTGCACGATGAACGCGGAGCTTCAGGCATGCATCAGCCGGATGATCATTTCCTTCGTGGGGTGTCTGCCGCTGGTCCTCATCAGCTACTCCGTGTGGTGCGACGGAATCCACGAATGGGTCGCGGTCCTGATCATCAAGCCGCTGTGGGGGATCGGAATCGCGCTCCTGGCCCTGACTGGAACATACGCCATCAAGAGTTTCGGACTCTGGTACAAGCAGCAGCGCAACGCGGAACAGCGCCCCATTGACGGTCTCATCGAGCTGGCCATCTGCTTCGTATGGGCGGCCGCGATCATTGTCTTCATCGCGATGCTGATCGAAAAAAGCCCGGTCTATCTGCTTTCCGGTTTGGGCGCGATCGCGGCGGTCCTGCTGCTCCTCTTTCAGCATACGATCCAGTCCTTTGTCGCCAGCGTGGAGATCAACACCGACCATCTGGTCGAGATCGGCGACTGGATCGTCATGGAGACCGAGGACTTCGAAGATATCGACGGTATCGTCACGGATATCTCGCTGCATACCGTGAAAGTCCGCAACTGGGACAGGACACAGGTCTGCCTGCCGATCAGCTTCATGGTCAGCAAGCCTTTCGTGAATTACACCGCCATGGAAAGAGGCGGCGGCCGCCGCATCCAGAAAGCATTCCTGATTGATCAGCGCACCATCCGCTTCCTGAGCGATGAAGAGGTTGAGATCCTCAAAGGGTTCGATCTTCTGAAGGATTATCTCGAGGACCGGCAAACCAGGATCAGCGAATATAATTCCACCCATTCGGGATTCAATACCCGCCATCTGACCAATCTCGGCGTCTTCCGCATCTATGCGCAGCGGTATCTGGAGCAGAATCCGGACATTCGTGCCGATCTGACGCTGTTCGTCCGCGCATTGTCTCCCAGCGATTCCGGCGTTCCCCTCGAAATCTATTGCTTTACCAAGGAAGTCCAATGGGTTCCCTTTGAAAGAGTCCAATCCAAGATCATGGAACATCTGCTGGCGGTCCTGCCGAGTTTCGGGCTGCGCGTATTCCAGAGAAGCAGCGACATCCACCAGGAAGGCCGCTATCAGATCGACGTCGTGGGCGGCGCATTCCCCTTCGAGCGCGGCAAATCTCTTGCCGACTCCGGTCCGAAGCAGGACTGAGCGTAGTCAGAGATTTGTAAGAAGTCTCATCCGCCCTGTGGAAACTTCCGTTTTCTCGGGGCTTTTTGCATAAAGAAACAGGAAACTCCGTCCGTTGTTTTTTTATGTTACAATAAACAGTCCGTAAAAAACGTTAAATGTTATGATACGGGGTCTTTTGTCCCCGTTTCCCCCGGTTTGGTTTCCGCAATATCATAACCCACGGAGATATAACATGAAACTCCGAGTATTTCTGATCGCCTCTTTGATCGCTTGTGTGCTGGGCGGAGTGTGTTCCTGTTCACAGGAAGATGCCGCGTCATCGTCCGTTGCACCGAACCAGGAGCAAAAGGGCCGGGAGATCGCGACTGTTCTGCAACAGGAACAAAAGGACCTGGAGATCGCAAATATTCAGCTGAATTATTATCTCGGCGACGGCGGTTCCATGCCGCCGAAAGGAAGTACTCAGTCTGTTTCCATTGCGAACCGGTCCGACAAAACGATTGACTTATACGGCTATTCCGTCACCAACAACGGGAAAGAGATTCTGCGAATCAACGAGCATGTCGAATTGGAAAAAGATGCAAAGAAGGTGTTTCCGCTCCCTCTAGTCGATACAGGAAAAGAGAACAGGAAGCAGGGATTCGCAATCGAGCCATGGTTCCTTTACTCCATAGTCTTCAAGGATGAGAATGAAGCCCGGAAGGAACGGGAAGAGCTTGCGACGATGATGGAACGGTATCTGCCGTATCTCACGGAACTGAGTAAAACGATATTCGAAGTAGACTATAGTACGGGGAAATATTCGTTCTACTTTTCGGAAATCGCCTTGAAGTCTCCCCGGAATGAGACCGTGGACCAGATCCTTCTGACGAAGGTGGATATTCAGAAGAATCCGTATTCCCTTGTGGCATTCCTAGAACCCATACAACCCGCCGGCGTTTTTCGGAAAGGAGATTATATTATTGTTTGCAGCATACCGGAGATGACGCCTTTCCCGGTCGGCATTATCTTTTATAGCGGGCAGTCACTGGCGATACACACAAGAGGGAATCAATACTTCAGCGAAAACACCGGATTGTTTGTGCCGGATCAGAAGATGACATTATCCCTGTATCGTGATCAGGACCTCAAGGAAGAAATGGTCCGTCTGGAAGGAGAGAAATTCTTTTTCAACAAAATGAGCGAAGCGCAAACGGATGAACTCGATAAGTTCCTGGACGGGGCAAGAATGAAGGAAGTGTATTATAAACTTTCCGTCACGCATCCGGTTTTCCCCGAATTGTCGCTTCCGGAGCCATTGACCGGAAAAGTCAATATCCAGCTGCGGCTAGCGCGCAGCCCCGGCAGCGGCATCGCCTACGAGTACAACGCCCTCAACAACATCACGGGGCAGGTAAGAAATACGAATTGGAACACGGAATCCGCGACTGGCAATGGCGGCGGAGCCGTCAACAGAACCGGAGGCAGATCCGCCGCGCAGGACGAGTATCCGGGTTCCCGGCTTGTGAACGGCATTCTTTACTCGGAGGACGGTTCCACCCTCATTTCCTGCGTTTCCGCGCCGAACGGCCCGTGCATCGTCCAGCCGGGCGTGAAGACCATCGCAGATCGCGCGTTTTCCGGCTGCGCCGGATTGACGGAAGTCCGCCTGCCGGAAGGCATCACGAAGATCGGCCGCTCCGCATTTTGGAAATGCTCCGGGTTGAAACGCATCAATCTGCCGGATTCGCTGGAAGAGATCGGGACCAATGCGTTTGAGGAGTGTACCGGACTGACGGAGATCGCGATCCCGCCGGGCATCCGTGTCATCAAGTCCAGCACGTTTATCGTGTGTGCCGGGCTGAAGCGCGTCGATCTGCCGGATTCGCTGACGGAAATCGAGTTTGCCGCGTTTACGGCGTGTACCGGTCTGACGGAGATCACGATCCCGCCGAACGTCACATCCATCGGGGAAAGCGCGTTTGCGGGCTGTACCGGACTGAAGCACGTGACGCTCCCGGACAGCCTGAAAACCATTTCTCCGGGCGCTTTTTCCGGTTGCGAGTCCCTTGACCAGGAAACAAGGGAGCGCCTGAACAAACTGACACGCAGGCCATAGCCTTTCGGGAATGAGAATGTTATTCCGTTACGACGGGCAGGCCGAGGCGTTCCTGCGCGTCCTCCAGCCCGCCGAAATTCGAGACGTCGGTGTAGCCCATCGCGCGCAAAGTCTCCAGCGCGGTTTTCGCGCGGCGGCCGGAACGGCAGTACAGGATGACCTGCGCGGACTTGTCCGGCACGACGGCGGCGATCTCCGCATTGATCTGATCGTGCGGGATGTTCAATGCTCCCTGCAGATACCCGGACGCGTATTCCTCCGGCGAACGTACGTCCAGCAGGACGGCAGTGTTCAGGTCGACCTTGACGGACTGTTCCGCCTGTGTGCTGTCCGAGCCTTTTTCCGTGTTGCCGCAGGCGCATCCGCAGACCGCGGCCGCCATGCAGCTCAGAAGGAGCGCATATTCCAATAACTTCATGGCACGTGTTCCTTTCTCTAGTCGGATATCAATCCGTTTAATCATTCCTCACTTTTCAGCGGAAAAACGCGTTTTTTTTCGGATTCCGGCTTGCATTTCACGGAAAAAGTGATATAGTATTTGATACACAATATTGCGGGGTAGAGCAGAGGTAGCTCGTCAGGCTCATAACCTGGAGGCCGTTGGTTCGATTCCAACCCCCGCTACCAATGATTTTTCAGGGCTGTCCGTCACGGATGGCCTTTTTTTTTGCCTCAGTTTTGCGAAGTTGCGTAGTCATTATTACAGCCGCTTTGCAGCCATTCCTTTCTTGTTTTTTGGGCCGTTTTAGCCCTGTTTTTGGGAAAATGTACGCAAAAATGTACGCAAAATGTACGCAAAATATACCACCTCAACCCCTGAAAGTCAAGCCCAGGTCCCGAGCCTGACGAGCTACTTCTGCTCTACCCCGCTTTTTTTTATCGTATTTTTTTCGCGACGGGGATAGCCCGTCGTAGCTTTTTCCTTTAGCGACGGGGATAGCCCGTCGTAGCCTAACGACAGGATATTCTATTCCTTCTTATGACGCTTTTTTACGACGATTACTCGTTTTTTGAGACTACCGCCACTGCAAAAGTTCAGGTGTAACACACTCTACATGTGCTTGTTATTCTGTTTTTGCTGTCTTGACATCGTTTTTGTTTTGAGTTGCTTGAGTATGCACGCGCGCCGCGCGCGCGTTATATGGCGCAAATTCACAAAAAAAGGCCATTGCTTCTTGAAGGGGGGGGAAGGGGGAACTCACCTGAATGTACGTACTGAACAGGATTTATCAGAAGAATGGTCCCACGCCGGATGTTTTTTTGCGTCCGGCGTGGTGTCCACTTCATTTGCTTGTCTTTATCCCCATTGCTTCCTGTATTTAGCGATCAAACGGTGGACCGTTTCCAATTCGCTCTCGGCCAAGTAGCCCTCATTCAGATATTTTTCTGCGAGTTCCGTAAGCACTGGGGCATCCATCTTGTTGAAGCCCTTTCCATTCAATCTCTTCGTCCTCTTGGCGTGTATTTCGTCGTCGTTTTGGTTCCGATATACGATGAGCAAGTGATCGATGTCTGGGCTGGTTGTGATCTTCTGTCCCTTTGGCACTTGTTCCGATTCCACTTCAGGCGATCTTGATGTAGTTCCCGATTTTGCCAAGTCGGTGTCTTCCTGATCAATGGCGTGACGTTTGAAGGCAGTCTTTTCGCCGTGCTGCTGCGAGAAATAAGCTCGAATCATCTCTTCCTCATATTTGTCCATACTCATGGCCTTCGTTTTACGTTCGCCTTTGGGCTGGTGTCCCGATTCAATCTCGCGATAGAAATCGATGACGGCTTCATCGATGACTGCATCCGCAAGACAAATGGGGCGATCGATCCGGAGATTTTTGATGCTGCGGCATCTTGAAAGAGCAGTATACATCTGCCCTGAAGCGAAGCATCCATTGCCCAGTTTCACCTCGACGCTGTCTAACGTCAGCCCCTGGGACTTATGGATCGTGGAAGCATATGCGAGTTTCAGCGGGATCTGAACAAACGTTCCGACTTCTCTTTGCCGGACTATCGGTCTTCCTGTGTTAGCGTCAAGTTCGAAGTCATACTCGTATTTGCTCCATTTCGTGCGTTCGACTGACACTGTTGGACCGCGATCAAGACGAACGCGCACTACGGCGTTTTCGCCGTCATCCATGTCTTCAACGACACCTATCTCGCCATTCACGTATTCGATCTCGCCATCCGGTGTGCGCTTATTTGTAAGCGTCATCACTCGTGCACCGACCTTCAGAGCAAGCGTTTCTAGAGTGGGATAGTCTCCTTCTGGGAATTTACCGCGTACCACAGCACGGAATAGATGGACTGCGCCTTTGAGCTTGCTTTGATATAACTGGTTCAAAGAATCGGCAGTGCGGTTGGTGGTGCAGAGGAATATGGGAGGATGGTCGAGTGGAGTCGCCTCCACACAGAGACGGGTAAGCGCCTCAATCACGTTCAATGCCTTTTTAAGACCTTCCAGCTGTATGTCGCGAATCTCAAGTTCACCGTACCTCAGATGGTTCAGGATTTTCATAAAGAGCGCATCATTTCCTTGGCGGTGGATAGTTTGGAGGCACACACACTGGAGATCTGCCTGCTGCCAGAGAGCCGTTTGGAAGGCATAATGCCCGCCAAGTTCACGATCCAGATAATCAGCTTCGGTTTTTTCCTTCACCACAGGCGGAAGTTGCAGGAAATCCCCAACTAGAATGATCTGCTTCCCTCCAAAGGGCTTGTTGCATCCAGTAATCTCCTGCAGGCGCATATCTATGGCGACGAAGAGATCGCTCCTCACCATGGAAATCTCGTCGATCACGATGGTCCTGACACTGCGGATCATGTCAATGCGCTTTCGACTTCCGATAGGCTCTATCGAATCAGGGGTAAGGAGTCCTGGCTTCAACTGGAAAAAGCTGTGAATCGTCGAACCCTTGATATTGATAGCGGCGATTCCTGTCGGTGCCAGGAAAACGCATCCGTTCTTGCAAGCTTTTCGAAATTCATCAACGGCTGTTGATTTGCCTGTACCGGCTTTTCCAGTCAAAAACACGTTCTTACCGGAAAGCATCAGGTCAAGTGCTCTTTTCTGCTCAGGAGCGAGTTTAATTTCTGTTTTTTGCATAATTAGTACCTCCTAATTATATATGTTGTATGTTTTGGTCATCTTCTTTCATAAGGAAACGCGAGATGATTATTTCGATTATTTTCCATAGTATACCACACATATACAAAAAAATAATTTTCTTTAAACTCCCGTGCTGGCACTTTACCGTGTTCAGCAAGGGTATTAACTAAACTTGATTGCTCAGTTACCTCTGCGTCATTATCACAGATGGCTTGGAAAACGCGAGTCGTGAGCATACGGCGAAGGATGTCAAAGAACGCATCGAACACCAGAAGACCGTGTACAATTGGCAGTTCGAGTTCCTGGCGGCAGATCAGGACGCATTTGCCGCAGGAGAATCTTTTGGAATCGACCATGATTCCTGTATGGAGTTTTCGCACGACTTCGTCGGTGTGACCAAGCTCTGCTCTCGAATGAATCACTGCATGGATAAGATTCGGAAGAAACCGAAGAAATGAGCTTTTCGAACCAAATTTGAACAGATCCCCTAGTTAAGGACCTCCACCGAGCACGTAATGTGCTCTGTGGAGGGATTTGAACAGGAGTTGATGTTTGTCGAAGCCAACTTCGATTAAAGACTCGTCAGGTATGACACGTGAATCGAAAAACTTTTTTCTTACGTGTGCGAGGAAACTTGTACAATTTGAGGTAAAAGTATTCTTTTTTGGGCAAAGGGCAATCTTTTTTTGATTTTTTTTGTATTTTTGTCTTTGACTGACATTAGATGGCAGTGTATTGTGCTATATTAAGATCAGAAACAAAAAGCGAACAACCCGCAATGTTAAGGAAACTGCCATGAAACTGAATCTGCTCAAACAAGATCGACTCGAAATCGCCCGTGAGGAGTACAACAAGCTCATCAATCCCGTGGTAAAAGAACTGCTCGGCGAATACAGCACGTTCGAATGGGTCGTATACAAGACCGAAATCCCGGTTGATTTTCAGAAGAAGGACCTCCCGCAGGAATCTGTCCGCGAGAAACTGCACAAAGCCATGTACAAGGCTATGCGCGACATGATGTGCGAAGTCCTCTTCAAATCCTTTGGGCCGACTTCAGGACCGTCAGAATCCTGCCGTGTGGCGAATGAAGCGTCGTTTGTGGCATATATGGTCATGGAACATCCCGAAAAAGTAGATGCCGATGATGCGTCATTCAGAATCGGTTACTTACTCCCGCAGGCATCCACTTACCTATGGGAATTCGGAATGAGGAGAATCGCGGAGAAACTTGAATTCGAGGGCGATCCTGATTCTCTTGCGGTCGCGTTGAACGAACTCTATCCAGCTCCGGTGGAATACGACTTCGATTTCGGAAAAATGGTCAATATCGATCAGTTGATCGACAATGGTTGTCTCGCTTATTGCCGCACGCTCGAAGAAGCACATGATTTAGACTGTGGATGTTCTGGAGAAGGCATTCCACATTCTTCAGCCGGATATTTGGTAGCAACGGATGAGGATAATCTCTGTATCGGCATTGTCCCGATCCGACCTGCCACTCCGTCGCTGCTGTATGGAAACAGCGAACAGTTCAAAGATGAGCTTTCGTTTGTTCAACACGAAAACGTGCGTAGGGAATTGCCACCAGCCCAAACGGATAATCCGTATGTTCGAGGCTTGTTGAAATATGCCATTGAGAAAGGCGATTGGGTTAAAATCCGCTATGTAGACCGTGACGGAGAAGAAACCGTTCGCCTCATCCGGCCCGATTCGCTGGAAGAGAAAACCACCGGTTGGTATCTGGACGCTTACTGCACGTTGCGGGAAGACCAACGGCTGTTTTTCCTGCCTCGAATCCAGGAAGTGATCATGGGAGACAAGCCATGAACTACAACAAGCTCGTTTTTCACGAAGACATCTGGCCTGATGTGATCGGCAGGACTTTGACCTTCAACTGCAAACGCTGTGAGCTGGAATTAAGGACAATTGAGGGTATTCGGGCATGCTGCATCACGATACCCGAGAAAATCGCGTTCAGGGCCCGATTTGATCTCAGCCATATAGATGCTTGGGCAGAAGAGTATCACCCCTCAGTCGGTGCTATGATCATGGATGGCAATTCGTGGTATCTGAAGCTGTACAACGGCAAAAAGCTGCTCAAGGAGACACACGGCTGCAATGGCCTTCCTCCACCTCTCCAATGGAACACGTTTTATCACGTCATAGCCCGCATGTGTACCATTGCACAGGTTCGCGGTATTCTGAGGTCGGACGAGAGCATGGAAAGGCCATGTTTCTCCTGTTGAGGCAAGAATGAGGTAAAACCGGAATCACGGTTGAAAAAGTACGAACACAATGATATATTAACACCGAAAATGAAAGGGCAACGACTCATGTGGATTTTCTGCAAACTCGGATTCTTTTCCGCCGTTCAGCATCGCGATAAGCCCGACATTCTGCTTGTTCGAGGCAGATTCAGTGGAGACTTGGAACGCCTCCTCGACAGCATGTCTCCCGAAGACCGCGATGTGTGTTCTTCCGTGGAAGAAACACCGAATGCCGATTACCTTTATCGGTTGGAGATGCCGAAGCGTGTTTTCGCAAAGGCAGTCGGGGAAATCGCCGAGGAAATCAACTACGACAACTTCAAAGATAGCGTCCACGAAGGCAATCGAAGTCCGCGCGATCTCGCCTATATGGGTTGCTGGTCTGAGCTGCGGACCGGACAGATGGCTGATGCTTTGACTGACAGCGACAAACAGGGAGACCTCCGAAATGAGAAATAAACATTGTCTAGAGTCCGCCTATGAGGGTGTGGAGCATTTTGCTCTTGAGGCTGATGGATATAAAATCGCAAAAATAGCGTTCAACGATAAGCCCGGAGAGGATAATTGCTGGTCACGCGTTTTCGATGATTTCAGGCGGTATTTTTACATCGGGTACGACCAGATACTTTTACGGGCTGCCCTGTTTGCGTTGCAAAGGATTTTTGGGAAATGGGGTGGCGAGCAAACACCGGAATCAGATCGTGACTATTCGCTGTTTTATCTGCTTTTTCTGGAGACGTATCGGCATGATCTCCCTGAACCGTTTAAGGGCCATTTCTTCGGCAAGGAAGATTATACAACAGTTGAAGAGCGGGAACAGCTTGCCAGCGTTGTACGCATGGAATTCATGGCTGGATATCGTTCGCCAATTGCCTCGTTTGAGGAGGAGGCAAAAGCTTTTTTGACCGCAAATCATGAGAAGATTGTCTCGAAACTGGATTCGAAGTACAGGAAGCGTCCGGAAGTGATTCTGGCAATGAGCATCAATATTCCTATGCTGGCTGCCGCTCTCTATATATCGGACAGTTCGCACATTCCGCTTGGAGGCATTAAGGACGTCAAAAAGTATTTGGATATTGTGTACAAAATCGAAAAACATATGTACAATCTCTGTAGCACACGAATGATTTCAGCCGATGACCACTTGAATGCTTTGGCTTTGTTCTTCTTGGAAACACGTCTCATTCGGAATCCAAACCTCGTTCAAGACGGGTCTGTCGAATATTCCATGCTGATGTTCCTGTATCTGGAGCTCTACCGTAAGGAGTTTTTACCGTGCTTTACCGTTGAACCGTTTGCTTCGCAATGGAAGGCTCTCCCGAAAAGCACAAGGGAAGATACGGCGGAACTGTTCAGAAAACGCCTCAGCCTGGCACGAGAGAAATTCAAAAAACAAGCTGAAGAGGAGTATGCAAATGCCCGCAAAGAATGATCTTCTTCGCCGTTTTCGAGGTATGTTCTGGGGACTCGTAGTCGGTGACTGCCTTGGCTCGCCGATCCAGTTTTCGGATAAGGATCGGCATGTTCATGTGACGGACATGCTTCCGTGCTTATTCTTCCACACGCCTCCGGGCTATTGGACGGATGATTCCGCAATGGCTTTCTGCGTTGCGGACAGTGTGGTAAGATGTGGAAAGTACGATTTACAGGATATCGCCGACACTTTCGTGAAATGGCTGCGCGAGGGCTATTGGTCAAGTTTGCCGGATGCATTCGATATCGGTGGAGCAACCATGATTGCGATTCGAGGAATCGAATCCGGCAGTCTTCGCAACGGAGATGAGGATTCTCAGGGAAACGGCAGCATCATGCGCCTTGCTCCATCGTATATCCTGAACTACGGCAATCCTGACCGCACCATTCTCTATGAGGTCGGGGATCTGACGCACCAGAGCAAGCGTGTCCGTGGTATCATCAGCTTGATGGCTGATATTTGCGATGAGCATATGCAGGGACATCCAACCATCGTGCAATCCATGTATGAAACGAGGGATGAGGTCGACAACTCCGGCTGGGCTGTATCAACGCTCCAGGCGGCGTTGTGGGCGTTCCATACGACGAAAACGTTCGAGGACGGCATGATCACTGCTGTGAACCTCGGCGGTGATGCTGACAGCATTGGGGCCGTTTATGGGCAGATTGCCGGCGCCTATTACGGATTCGAGGCCATTCCTGAACGCTGGCTCTCTGCAATCAAGGACCGCGAAAAGATATCAGATCTCATCGAATCTTTTTTGAAGGTGGCCGTGATATGAGAATGAAATGCGGAAGATGCGGAGGCTTTGACTTCATGAACGCATTCAAGTACGTTCCTGAAGTGGATGAGTTCGTTTGCGGAAACTGCTTCCGCGAGCTTTCCACACCCGTGACACCCGATACAGCCGAAGATTCGGGAGATTTTGAAGATGACTTCAATGACGTCCCCCAAGAAACAGAAACAATCAGCCAGATGGCAAATCGGATATGGCGACAAAGACAGATCGACAAGCTCGAAAGTGAACAGGCGATGCTGGAAGGCTTTCTTGCTGTTATTCAGGATGAGATCGGCTATGCTCGCATCACCATGGATGAGGAGAACACCCTTGTCGGCGATACTGTGCGCGGTTTCCGGATCGTAGATCGTCTGGAAGAAATTGAAAAAGAACTTGTACTGCTGAGGAGCAAACAATGAACAGATTTCTGATCGTAATCATGTTACTGCTGACCGCCACCGCTTTTTGCGGTGAGCGGGAGACCATTCGTGATGCCCATGGCAAGGTCGTTGGGACAGCTACGACAGATGGAAACAAAACAGTTTATCGTGATGCCCATGGAAAAGTGACTGGTACAGCTACCACTGACGGCAACCGCACGATTTATCGGGATGCCACAGGAAAGACCGTAGGAACGGCGACAGAGACCGGAAACAGGACGACCTACCGAGATGCCACCGGGAAGACCGTAGGTACCGCTACAGAATCTGGCAACAAGACTACGTACCGTGACGCCACAGGCAAGACCTCTGGCACCGCGACCACCTCCGGAAGCGGGACAACTTATCGCGACGCTACGGGGAAGACAGTGGGAACGAAGAAATGCGGCGTTTTTTGAGGATTTCTTCGGTTTTTCGCTTGATTTTTAGCCTCGACTGTGATATAATGTGCATCTATTGATAATACCACCCTTATCCACCCTCAAACAGAGTAAAAACTATGGTTGATTATGCACCTGGCATGAGAACCATCATTCGTGACGAAGAATGGATGGTCAAAAAGATAGAAAAAAACAACCTGGGCAATCTTGCTCTGCATTGTATCGGGATTTCTCCTTTGGTCAAGGATAAGGAAGTCATCTTCCTGGCCGATTTGGAAGTTATTAAGGTGATCAATCCGGCAGAGGTGCATCTGATACCGGATACATCTTCCCATTTCAGAAAGACACAGCTGTATCTGGAAAGCCAGTGGCGGCAACAAATTCCGACTGACACGGATTTACATGTCGGAGATAAGGCGGCAATGGATTTGATGCCTTATCAGCTTGATCCTGCTCAGATATCTCTTCGCAGGCCACGCCAGCGCATCCTGATTGCCGATACCGTGGGCCTTGGTAAAACACTGGAAGCCGGCATTCTCATGAGTGAGCTTATTGCGCGTGGGAAGGGAAAGAGAATCCTCGTCGTGACGGTAAAAAGCATGATGACGCAGTTCCAAAAGGAAATGTGGAATCGTTTCACAATTCCGCTTGTTCGTTTGGATTCCAAGAAGATTCACGATATCCGTGCAAAGTTGCCGTCGAACTATAACCCGTTCTTCTATTACGACAAAACGATTGTGTCCATTGACACCTTGAAGCGCGATGTGGAGTACCGCACTCACCTGGAAAATGCCTACTGGGATATCATCGTCATAGATGAGGCGCAGAACGTTGCGGAACGTGGCGACCGTCAGGCTCAGCGTGCAAGGTTGGCAAAGCTCCTTGCTGATCGCTCCGATACCATGATTATGCTTTCGGCAACACCACATGACGGACGGGCAAAGAGTTTTGCATCCCTGATGAATATGCTTGATCCGACCGCCATTGCGAATCCGGACGATTATACCAAGGATGATATTAAGGGGCTGTGCATACGGCGCTTTAAGAAAGATGTGAAAGATCAGGTCAGCGGCTCATTTCTTGAGCGCAGAATCGAACTGGAACGATGCAAAGCTTCTCCCAGGGAAGAATACGCCTATAACATTTTTGCCGAGATGCACCTGCAAATGGATTTGAACAAGCCTAAGGCACAAGGACAGCTTTTCAAAACCAGCCTTGAGAAATCACTCTTTTCCAGTCCGGCTGCCTGCATAAAGAGCATTGATGCTAGACTGGGCAAACTGAAAAAGAAATACGCCGCCAATGAAATCAGCGACATTCAGGCTCTTGAAGAGCTTCGGAATGCACTGGTGGAAATCAAGCCTGCCGACTTTTCCCGGTATCAGAAACTTTTATCCTTGCTCCAAAGCAAGGAGTATGGATGGACGGCACGGACCGATGATCGTGTTGTAATCTTCACCGAGCGAATCGAAACCATGAAGTATCTTGCTGCCCAGCTGAAGAAAGACTTGAATCTGAAGGAAGACGCCATTCAGGAAATCTCAGGCGGGATGAGCGATGTCGATCAGCAGAACATAGTAGAAAACTTCGGGCGCGAAGAATCTCCGATCCGTGTACTGGTTGCTTCCGATGTGGCATCGGAAGGTTTGAACCTCCATTATCTGAGCCACAGGCTTATCCATTTTGATATTCCGTGGTCGCTGATGGTCTTTCAGCAGCGCAACGGACGTATCGACCGTTATGGCCAGAAGCAGCGCCCTGACATCCGTTATATGCTTATCGAGAGTGCGAATCCTCGCATCAAGGGTGATATGCGCATTATCGAAATTCTGATTACGAAGGAAGAGCAGGCCCTGAAGAATATCGGAGACCCGGCGCTTCTGCTTGGTAAATTCTCCATTGAGGATGAAGAGCTGGTTGTTTCCGATGCCATTGAAAACGGTGCGGATGCCGCGGCATTTGAAAAAGTCCTCGACAGCGGGGAAGAAGAATTTGATCCGTTCGAGGCGCTGATGGCGGCATCGAATGAGGATAATGCACCTGTTCAGGTGAAATCCGACGAGACGCTGTTTAAGGATATTGATTATCTGAACCAGGCATTTGCATTCCTGAACCATTCGGAAAGCCATCCAGTAGAACGTCTCCGCACGGTCTCCGGTCTGGACATCATGATAACACCTGATATGCGGAAGCGTCTGACCGCGCTGTTGCCGGAAGAAGCCATGCCTCAGGGCGACTATATGCGCCTTTCAGATGATAAGGCTTTCTGTATGGCGGAAATGAAACGCAGTATGCAGAACAATATGGCAGAAACCGCATGGCCGAAGGTTCAGTACCTTTGGAAACTGCACCCGCTTTTCACCTGGGTAAATGACAAGGCCGGTCTGCTTTACGGCAGGGGCGAGGCCCCCATCGTCGGGCTTCCCGATCTGCTGAAGCCTTCGGAAACAGTATTCATCGTTACCGGCAGTATCCCGAATAAGAAATCCACACCGTTGGTGGATGAGTGGTTCGGGCTTGTTTATGAAAACGGAAAGTTCAGAGAAAGCCTCTCCATGAACGAGGTGCTCAAGCGTACGAATTTCCGAAACATCAATATCCCAAACAGCAATGCTCTCACAGATGAGAGTGTACATGAGGCAACGATACTTCTTCCCGATGTCGTGGAACACGCGAAAGAGCATATGCGACTGTTTTTCCGTCAGTATTCCGACCGCATCAATCCATTGCTTAACGAGGAACTGGACAAGCTGGCAGAGCTGGAAGACAAGCATAAGGATTACCAACTTTCCCTTTTTGAGAGCGAGAGGAAGAAGAGCGAACAAGAACGCATGGTCGATGAGTTGTTTGAAAAATTCACAAACTGGGTAACAGACACTTTGACCATTCAGAATAACCCGTACATACGGATCGTGACAGTTCTGAAGGGAGTATCGAAATGAGCATGGATTTGACCGGTATTACAAACCAGAACGAATACTATACCAACCACTATTTCGCCTCCATCTTCGAGGAGAACGCGTCCGAAACCATTTCAAAATGGAGAGCGGATGCGAAGGACGGTGAAGGTGTGCGCACTCCGTGGTCGCTCCTGAGGGATGCCGCACGGCAGTATTATCCCATCCATGACAGATTCCTTCGTTCAAAGCTCGATACGCAGACATTGGCGAACATATGCACCCTTGCGGATATATACCTGTCGGCTCTCGGATATCCGGAGGCAGCTCCGGAGTGGGTCGATATTGATGACACGACGAAGGTTCCCGTATATCTGGAACTGAAAAAGCCGAACGGTGCGCCCTTGCTATGGGTTCTGCTTGCGACCTCGGAGGACAAAGAGGCGGCCATCCTGGATAAATACTGTTTCGCCGCTCAGGGAATCGGCGAGGAAGGACTGAATGCGGTTTCCCCCGAAAGCCTGACCACGATTCCGAATGAAGATCTTGTTACAAAGATTTTGTTTGGGCAGGCGGAGCCGCCGCGCTTCATCATCCTGATCGGTATGAACCAGATTGCGCTGATCGACCGAAATAAATGGAATGAGAAGCGGTATCTGCAATTTGAACTGGAAGAGATATTCAGCCGTCACGAAGAATCCACCTTGCAGGCGATGGCGGTTCTGCTTCACCGCACCAGTCTTTGTCCGGAGGAAGGAACGGCCTTGCTGGACGAGCTTGACGCCAACTCCCAGAAACATGCCGCGGGCGTATCGCAGGATCTGAAATATGCCCTGCGTGAGAGTATTGAGCTTCTCGGCAATGAAGTGCTGTATGACATGGCGACTCGCCAAGGACGTGATCTAAATGCCGATCCTGTGGATGCCGGGCAGCTGACCATTGAGTGTCTGCGGTATATGTACCGCATGCTCTTCGTGCTCTTCATTGAGGCTCGTCCGGAATTAGGCTATGCGCCAATCAAGGCACAGGCCTACCTGACAGGTTACTCGCTGGAAAGCCTGCGTGACATCGCGGATGACATCCGCGATGAGGTTACGGAAGTCGGCAGCGGTTACTATCTGCATGAAACTCTTTCCAAGCTGTATGACCTGATCTATAACGGCTATCCGGCGACCGAGGAGGAAATCCTGAAATACTCGCAGGAGGAAAGCCTCCACGACATGTTTGTGATTGCTCCCCTGAAGGCACACATCTTCGACCCGGAATACACAAAAATGATTACGGGGGCGAAACTGCGCAATTCCGTCATGCTGCGCATCATCGATCTCATGAGCCTGACACGTGAAACCGGCCGACGGAACGACCGTCGAGGTCGTATCTCCTATGCGAACCTCGGAATCAACCAGATGGGATCCGTTTATGAGGCGCTGCTTTCCTACAGAGGCTTCATCGCGGAACATACCCTGTTTGAGGTAAAGCGGGCAGGGGACAGTTTCAACGAGCTGGATGTCGGATACTTCGTTGCGGAAGAAGAATTGGATCAGTACACCGAGGATGAACGTGTCCGTTACGAAAAGGACGATCCTGACGGGAGATACAGGAGGGGACAGCTCCGCAAATACGAAAAAGGCACCTTCATCTACCGTCTTGCCGGACGTGAACGGGAAAAATCCGCCTCCTACTACACGCCGGAAGTATTGACGAAGTGCCTGGTAAAGTATGCGCTGAAGGAACTGCTGGAGGACAAAAAAGCCGACGAGATTCTTCACCTGACCATCTGCGAACCGGCTATGGGCAGTGCGGCATTCTTGAATGAAGCTATTAACCAGATCGCGGAAGCATATCTTGATAGAAAACAGAAAGAACAGGGGGAAATGATCCCCGCTGAAAAGCGCCTGCAGGAACTCCAAAAGGTCAAGATGTATATCGCCGACCGCAATGTCTACGGCATCGACCTGAATCCTATCGCCGTGGAGCTGGCGGAAGTATCCCTGTGGCTTAACACGATCTATGAGGGCGGTTTTGTACCGTGGTTCGGTACGCAGCTCGTGAACGGCAACTCCCTGATCGGAGCACGCCGTCAATGTTACCAGGAAGCAGCCCTGACAGCCACATCCAAGGGGCTGCATTGGTATGAAAATGCGCCGGAGCGTGTGCCGCTGGGAACGGAACGAAAGAAACGGCGTGGGAATGCTCAGATCTATCACTTCCTTCTGGGCGATCCCGGCATGTGCAGTTATACCGATAAGGTCATCAAATCGCTGGAACCAAAAAACATCAAGGCAATGACGGAATGGAACAAGAAGTTCACAGCGCCGTATAACCTCAGCGATATTGAAACTCTGCGCGGGCTTTCCGAGGTCATTGATGACCTGTGGAACAATCAGATCAAGCTGCGGCAGACAGTGGAGCAGGAGACGCAGGATCGGCTTTCCGTTTACGGATACAGCGATACAGCCACCGATTCCCATACGACGATTCGACAGAAAGACCAGATTCTCTCCAAGTTGTATAAGTCCGAACACATGAAGAATGCAGGACCGTATGCAAGATTGAAGTTTGCCATGGACTACTGGTGCGCGCTTTGGTTTTGGCCGATCGACAAAGCGGATTTGCTGCCAAGCCGCAGCGAGTTTCTGAATGATCTGAACCTGATCCTTGTTGGGACTTTCACCACAAAAGGCAAAAACCTCATGGAAGACGAACAGCTGAGCCTGTTCCCCACGGAGCGTGAGGAGATCATCGGAAAGATTCGAGACCTCTTCCCCGAACAGAATACGGTGGATATCGACAACCTCTGTACCCTGTTCCCGAGGCTTGCTTTGGTGCGCGAAATTGCGGAACATAACCACTTCATGCATTGGGAACTTGAATTCGCCGATTTGTTTGCAGAGCGTGGTGGGTTTGACCTTGTTCTTGGCAATCCGCCATGGATAAAATTAACATGGGAGGAACAAGGAATACTATCTGATTATAATCCATCATTCTCTGTAAAAAAACTAAGTGCTACAGCGACATCCTCGTTGAGAAATGAAACATTAAGGAATCATGATGCAGAAAAAGAATATATTACCTCGTATATAGAACAAACGGGACAGATTAATTACTATTCATCTGTTCATAATTACGAGATGTTGTCTGGCCAACAGACAAACCTATACAAGTGTTTTTTACCACAAGCATGGAGCATTCTTTCAGAAAAAGGTGCTGCCGGATTATTACACCCAGATGGTATTTATAATGATCCAAAAGCTGAGGCTTTTCGTAAACAGCAATATAAAAAGTTAGTTTATCATTTTCAATTTAGAAATGAACTGAAATTGTTTTCGGAAGTTGCTAATCGCGAAGTCTATTCGATTAATATATATTCGAAGAAAGAACGTTCAAGTTTTATGTCAATATCAAATCTTTTTTATCCCAGTACAATTGATGAGAGCTTTGATATGTCGAATGACACAGAATTGAAGGGGATAAAAGATGAAAACAATATTTGGAATACTCAAGGAAGCAGACAAAGAGTTATAATAGTCACAGATGAAACTCTTAAACTGTTCTCTGAGATTTTTGATGACAGTGAGGAGGAGAATAGAGATTGGCATGGTGCCCGTCTTCCCGTTCTACAAGGTCAGCCATTTATTGATATACTTCGTTGCTTTACAAGAAACAGTGATAGATATTATTCTCTAGGTAATTCGCTGTTTATATCTGAAATGTGGCATGAAACGGTTGCACAGGAGGACAAAACAATAAAGAGAGATGTACATTTTCCGGAAAGCGCACTCGATTTGATTTATTCAGGTCCACATATTGGGTTGGGTAATCCGTTATTCAAAGCATCTCAAAGGAATTGTAGTACTCATAGAGCATTTGACTGTATTGATTTATGCGAAATACGAACAGACTATTTGCAAAGATGTAATTATATCCCAATTTGCGGTATGGATGAGTATACAAAAAGGATTCCCTGCAATTTTTCCAAACAACCTACTAATCAAAAATATAGGCTTGTTTCAAGAAAAATGCTTAATATTGATGGTGAGAGGACATTGATTTCTGCTTTGGTGCCACCGCAAACAGCACACACAAATGGTCTGATAGGATGTGAATTTGATGACACAAAGCTTCTTGTGCTTAGCGCAGGACTGTTTATTTCTTTGCCATTTGATTTTTTCATTAAGATTTTAGGAAAATCCAATTTGTATTCAGACACCATATTGAGATTGCCGATGGCTAAATCAAAATATTCTTCAGATATTCAAGCGCGGGCATTATTGTTGAACTGTGTTAATTCATATTTTTCGAACATATGGAAAGATATGCAAAAGTGTTTTAAAGAAAATGTTCTTAGCTGGACAAAGAAAGACAACCGTCTTTCGCATAAGAAATATAGTGGCTTAATTGAGAATTGGTGCTATACATCTCCATTAAGAACGGATTATGAACGTAGGCAGGCTTTAGTAGAATTAGATGTTTTGTGTTCATTTGCATTGGGAATTACTTTAGACGAATTAAAAACAATGTTCAGGCTGCAATTCCCTGTTCTGAATGAATATGAAAAAGATACTTGGTATGACAGTAATGGAAGAATTGTTTTTACCAACAACAAAGGACTTTCAGGTGTAGGCTTTGAACGCAAAGAATGGGAAAATGGTATCAAAGGCGCTCCTGCAGGGAAGAAGTTCTATCGCACCATTACCGACGACACCATGCCCGGTGGGCCTGTGGAGCGTACCATAGAATATGTCGCACCGTTCGACCGTTGCGACCGTGAGCAGGATTACGAAACAGCCTGGAAATTCTTCGAGAAGAAGTATGGGAAAAAGGAGGAATTATCATGAATCACATCAAGCATCTGATCATTGAGGGGTTCAAGAAGTTTGTTTCCCTTCAGATGGACTTTAACGAACACATGAATATTCTTGTTGGAGAGAACGAAGCAGGAAAGAGCACGGTTCTGGATGCCTTGCGCACTGTCCTGAATCAACAGTACAGAAATGCTGACAAGGCAATCCTGCGGGATCTTTTCAATGTAGATGTGGTCAAGGCGTTTCAGGAACATCCCGGCATCAAGACTCTTCCCAGAATCGTGATTGAGGTCGAATTGGAACTTGATCCGGATCAGAACAATGCGGAGTACTTTTATGGAGAAGTGTATGGAGTGCGCAAACCG
Source organism: uncultured bacterium (assembly GCA_902778895.1). GTDB lineage: Bacteria > Verrucomicrobiota > Lentisphaeria > Victivallales > UBA1829 > UBA1732. The sequence goes on along the minus strand of CACYZF010000008.1, from coordinate 75,817 downwards.
CAGCCTGAAAAATACGGCATCCGTTTTGAATGTAAATTTGATGAAGAAATCGGCGATGGTCTGGATGAGATAATCAATGAAGGACGAATTCCGTATGAGTATTATTCCATGACTTGGACGACCTTTGCCAACAGACCTTATCAGATGGTAAAGCGTCCGATCAACTTTATTTCCATCGATACAACGAACAATGGTGCGGTTTCATCATTCAACTACTACAATAGAACGTTGTTTGCAAATAAATATGATGAAAGTACGCGAATAAGAGCCAAGAATACATTCCGCGACAAATTGGATCAGGCATTTGAACAAACCGGGTTGCCGCCGATTGATGAAAAAAGAAAGTTCGGCATCGACGGCAAAAAAGTGGTATTAGAGACTGTTTTATCCGTTTATGAGAACTCTATTCCGCTCGAAAACCGGGGAAGCGGCATGGAGAGCCTGATTAAAACAAAGATTGCGCTCGACCGGGGAAGCGGGGTGAGTGTCATCATGATGGAAGAACCGGAAAATCATTTGAGTTTTACTACGCTGCGGAAAATGCTTCAGGAGATATCCGACCAACAGGAAACATCGCAGATCATCGTTGCCACGCACAGCAATATGATCGCCAGCAGACTGAATTTGAACAATGTTCTATGGATTACGGAGGAAGGCGCAAAATCATTACAAACTGTAAATCCCAAAGTAGCGAATTTCTTTGTAAAGGCAGATGATAATGCGTTTTTGCAGTTGCTGCTTTCCAAGAAAGCCATATTGGTGGAGGGTGCGACGGAGTTTTTACTGGTTCCCTATTTCTATCAAAGACTGACGGGAAAAACGATTGAGGAAGATGAAGTGACGGTAATCTCCTGCAACGGTATCTCTTTTCACCATTATCTCGCGATAGCGAAAGCGACCAACAAAAAAATAGCTGTGATAACCGACAACGACGGAAAACAGGAAAGGATTGACGAGGCGAACGCTTTCAACGGAGCCAATAATCTGCAACATGTTTTTATGGCTAGAGATATTCAGGACTGGACTTGGGAAGTCTGCATTTATAAGGAAAATCAAGTCCTATTGGACAAGCAGATTAAAGTCAAGCCAAATACCCCGTATTTGTTCCATGGCAATGATTATGGTCCTGTTCTTGGGAGAATGCTAAATAACAAGGTGGATGTTGCCTACTTTATGCTTATGTCCTCCCAAGAATATGCAACCCCTCAATATGTAAAGGAAGCGATCAGATGGATAAGCGGGTAATTCTTGCAGTTGCGGGCGCGGGGAAAACATACCATATTTGCCACAGCATCGATCCGCAAAAGCGGAATCTGATTTTGGCATTTACCCATGAGAATATCCACAACATCAGAAAAGAATTGATAGATGCGCATGGAAGTATTCCCGAACGAACGACTGTTATGACGTTTGACTCGTTTGTATACCGGCACTTCATTTGTCCCTACGAGCCAACAATCGCAGATTTTTTCGATAATCAAGACTTCCGGAGTAAAGGGATCACGACTGTCGATCCACCGCCCCAAAGAATAGAAAACGGTTACGGCGGCGTTGTCGCTAATCCGAAATACAAAAGGAAAGATCAACTCGGACATTATATCACGAAGGGAAACCAGTATTACTGTGCGACAATATCCGAACTAGTCGTGTATGTAAAGCGAGGAAGAGAATCGTTAATTAAGAGGGCGGCAGCTCGGTTGAACCTGTTTTTCGACCAGGTGCTCATAGATGAATTTCAAGACTTCAGAGAACATGATTACGATTTAATTGATACACTGTCAAATCTCTTAAGCTGCGTTCTCCTTGTGGGAGATTATTACCAACATTCTGTATCGGGAATCAATAATACAGGGAGGCCTTTCAAGAATAAAAAGGCGGATGTGGGATACACAGACTATGTGGCTAAATTGAAACAAGACAACTATTCTGTGGATGAAACGACTCTGAATAGATCAAGAAGATGCCCGGAGGCTATTTGCGCATTCGTAAGAGAAAAACTGGGCATCAACATTGAGTCGACAGGGATTAACCAGGGAGGTATTACATGGCTTGCAGAAGAGCAAATAGATGCCATCCTGCAGAATCCATCAATTCAAAAGTTAGTGTATAACTCGGCAGCTAATTATTCATTTAATGCCATGAATTGGTCCTATTCCAAAGGAGATACCGTGGATGTGGCGTGTGTCATACTAACGGATCAATTTGAAGGGCTGGACAAGGAAGACTTTTCTGTTGCGAGAATATCTTTGTCAACAATTAATAAACTATATGTGGCATTGACTAGAAGCAAGGGGGATCTATATTTAATCAAGGCTTCCATCTTTAAAAAGTTGAAAGACTCCTATACGAAATAACAATGCAGTTTGATATTGAGGAGAACTGACGGCATGTTACCATCCATACTTGCAAAACAATTGGAAAAGGGCATCGGGGATTATATTGAGACGACGTTCCCGATGACGAAACGAAATACGGAGGTACAAAATGAACGAATTTGTATATGACAAAACATCTCCGAACGCGGAGTATTATGATTTGCTTGTCACTCTCATGGAACGCTGGGAACATGAGATCGTCGAGTTCAAGGAGGCAAAGGGGCAGTATTCCGAAGATAAGATCGGACAGTATTTCTCCGCCATAAGCAATGAAGCAAATTTAAAAAATCAGCAATATGGCTGGTTGATCCTCGGTGTGAGCGAACAGAAGCAGAAATATCCTGTCGGATCATCATTTAAGCAGGGGGATTCCGCATTGATTGAGAGATTCAAGTACGAGATCAGCAAGGAAACGACCGATGGGATGACATTTCTTGATGTAATCGAATTATATCCCGTGTACGAAGGACAGGCCCGAAGGGTTCTTATGTTCAAGATCCCGGCGGCTGTTGCCGGTATGCCTACGGAATGGAAAACGAGATACTATGCCCGCAACGGGGATAGTCTTGTCCCTCTGCAGCAATATAAAATCGATATGATACGGAATCAGCAACGGAGAGACTGGTCAAGACAGATCCTGCCGGGTGCGTCAATCGATCATTTGGATAAGGATGCGATTGCTTTTGCCCGGACGAAGTACAAGGAAAAGATGAACCAGCCTCATATTTCGGAAGAGGTGGACGGGCTGACCGATGAGGAATTCCTTACGAAACTCAAGCTTATGACAGAGGGAAGAGTTACCAATGCCGCCATGCTTCTTCTTGGCAACCCGGAATATGACAATCTGTTTGAGAGTGCGCCCAGTATGATGTGGCGGCTGATTGCGCCTGACGGAACGGTCAAGGACTATGAGATCGCCGGAATTCCATTTCTGACGGTAACGGAAAAGATGTTTTCCCATATTCGTATCCTGACATATCGCTATATGCCAGATCAATTGTCGTTGTTTCCCAAAGAAACACAACAGTACGACACATGGCTTTTGCGCGAACTCATGAACAACTGCATTGCCCATTCCAACTATCAGATTGGCGGTCGCATTTATGTTAATGAAGAGGACGACTGTATCAGCATCTCCAATCCCGGAGAATTTCTGCCTCAGAGCGTGGAAACGGTCCTTCAGAAAACATATAATCCGCCGTTTTACCGCAATCAGCTTCTGGCGGATGCAATGGTGAAGTTTCATATGATCGACACCGCGACAAGCGGAATCAAAAAGGTTTACCGCATACAAAAAGAAAAATTCTTCCCCATGCCGGATTACGATCTGCAGACAGAGAATCAGGTTTCCGTGAAGGTCTATGGGAAAGTTTTGGATGAACGCTATACCTATATCCTTTTCGAACATCCCGAGCTTGATTTGGAAACGGTTTTTCTTCTTGACCAGGTGCAAAAGAGTCATGGAAAAAATATGTCGAAGGATGCGATTGCATTCCTGAGAAAGCATCATCTGGTTGAAGGAAGAGCAAACAACCTGTATTTTTCGGCAGAGGTCGCAAAGACGATCAAAGAGGAAGCAACATATATCAAAAACAGAGCTTTTGATGATCAATACTATCGCGATTTTATTGTGAAATATCTTAAACAATATGGTCGTGCGACAAGAAAACAAATACGGGATCTTCTGATCGAGAAACTGCCAGATTCTCTTAACGACATGCAAAAAGAACAAAAAATTGGAAATCTTCTTACATCATTAAGGAAACAGAACATTATCAGGGTTGTCGGGCATGAAGGTCGTCAGCGCCAATGGGCATTAAACAAGTGATCATGGGGCTTCCCAATTCACTTAATCCACTTAAAGCAAAACCGGATTTTAAGAGAATTAAGTGAATCCAAATGAGGTTTAAACAGGCTCCAACATGAATATAAACTAAGGAGAGCAGGCGGTATGTTACCATCCATACTCGCAAAGCAATTGGAGAAAGGCATCGGGGACTATATCGAAACCACGTTCCCGATGACCAACGCGCCCTTCAAGGGGTCCATCAAAAGGCTGCTGAAAACCAGGGATTCGGTCTATCATGAGCCTTATGTTTCCGTGCGGTTGCCTTTCCGTGTTGCCGAGTCGATGCCGACATGCTTTGACGCAATTCATCCCGCCTACATTCCCTATGTTCATCAGCAGACCGCATTCACCCGGCTCACGGGAGACGATGGCCGATCAACGCTTATCGCGACCGGCACTGGTTCCGGTAAGACTGAGTGCTTCCTGTACCCCATCCTGGAATACTGCTATCAGCACAGAGGCGAACCCGGCATCAAGGCGCTCATCATCTATCCAATGAACGCGTTGGCGTCTGATCAGGCGAAACGAATCGCGGAACTTATCTGGACAAGCCCGGAACTCCGAGGCAATGTGACTGCCGGTATGTACGTCGGCGGACATGAACAGAATCCCTGCCGTCTGATGAGCGAGGATAACGTTATTTCCGATCACGAAACCATGCTGGGGAATCCTCCGGACATCCTGATGACGAACTACAAGATGCTGGATTATCTGCTCGTCCGTCCGAAGGATGCGGCTCTGTGGAAAGAAAACAAACCGGATACATTGAAATACATCGCAGTCGATGAACTGCATACTTTTGACGGCGCGCAAGGTACAGACCTTGCGTGCCTGCTCCGCAGACTGAAATCGCGCCTGTTTACTCCGGGTGGGTTTCTTTGCTGTATCGGCACATCCGCGACCATGGGGTCCAAGGATAACGGCAAGAGCATCCTTCAATATGCCGAGGAGATATTTGGAGAACCGTTCGAGGACGATGCAATCGTAACGGAAGACCGCCTGTCCCCTGACGAGTTCTTCGAGGGGCAGGAGATTACGGACTTCACCATGCCGACTGCGGAGCAGGTTGCCGGACTTGTCAAGCTTGTGGGGCAGGACGATGAGAATGCTTATCTTAAGGCAGCCGCGTCCGCTTGGACGGACATGTCCGACGTGGATGTGACCATGCCCGATGGACGGATAGCTCTCGGTGAACACCTGATGCACCACAGCTTTATGCAGGCAATGATTACCCTGATCAAAGGCAATTATCATCAGGTCCAGAACATAATCGAAGAACTGGAAGTAAATTATCCGCAGCTTAAGGAACTGGAAGATGCCGAAGCGGCGGTCAATGCTTTGCTTGCTCTGATTTCCCATGCCAGAACGGGGAAACCGGACAGTTTGCGACCGTTCCTGAATGTTCAGGTACAGCTTTGGATGAGGGAACTGCGCCGTCTGGTAGCCAAAGTTTCAGGAAACGAGTTGACATACGCCATCGCCCATGATCTGAATGCCAAACAGGCGAAGCAGTATCTTCCCGTGGTCAACTGCAGGGACTGCGGCGCAACGGGCTGGACGTCCATCCTCAGTGAGCGTGGAAATGCAACGATAAACAGTCTGGAGACTTTCTATAACCGTTTCTTCAAGGCGGATGACAAGATTGTCATGATGTTCCCTCACAAACATGATAATAATTATCCATGGGGAGTAGTCCCAGGGCATATTTGTCCTGACTGTTTGCGGGTGAAAAGTGGAGACGATTCGTCCGCAAGATGCGACAACTGCGGTTCCGACATGGTGGATGTTGTTCTGCCCAGTCCGATACCGACAACAGGCTCAAAAGACAACAAACAGTTTATCTGTCCATTCTGCGGATCGAAGCGCGGTCTTTCCCTTATGGGACTGAGAAGCGCGACGGAGATCAGCACGGAACTTTCTCAGCTCTTTGCCTCAAGATTCAATGATGACAAGAAAACGCTGGCATTCTCCGATAATGTTCAGGATGCCGCTCATCGTGCCGGATTCTTCAATGCCCGCACATGGAGATTCGGGTTCAGGACAGCAGTCCAGCATTATGTTCAGGATGGCGGAGCCGGTCTTTCCCTTGCGGATTTCACCAACGGCTTTATCAAGTACTGGCATGCCCATTTGGATGACGAGAGTTTTGTCAGCTTCTTCATCGCTCCCAACATGACATGGATGAGCGCCTATGAGGATATGACCCAAAAGCGCAAGTTCGGAAAAGATGCAAGGGCAAAAAAGCTGATGGGAGATATTGAAAAGCGCATCTCCTATGAAATCATGCTGGAATACGGCCTTACCAGCCGTATTGGTCGCACCTTAGAGAAATCGGGCTGTTCCTGCCTGTCGTTCCCTGTGGAAACTATCACAAGGGTTTCCAATGCTGTCCATGAGCGTGTAACCAACGAGATTGGAGGATTGGACAGTATCAGAGCAGAGCGCTTCGCGCAGATGGTGGCGGGGTACTTGAAGCTTATGGCGCAGAACGGCGCTTTCATGGATGATGCGTTCACACTCTTTCTCAAAGGAAATGGAGATACTTACCTGCTTTCCAATGACAGAGTAAGCTGGATGCCAGGCAGACAGTCGGGAAGAAATACACCTCGTTTTATATACCGTCCCGTAGGACAAAACCGAAGAATCATTAGCTTTGACACTGAGTCAGGGAAAAAATATGTAGACTGGATTACCGCTTGCTGCAATGAGACGCTTACGCTGATCGATTCATCAACATACACGGCCATCAGCCGTATCATTCTTGAGGAGCTTGTGAAGGACGGGATTGTTGTCAGTATTCCTGCTACGGCAGAATATACGATTTACGCCCTTGACAAGAACAGAGTTTTTATCTCGGATGATGTTATCCAAATGAAATGCGATGCCTGCGGAATTACTCATGCTGTAGCCGCAGAAAATAAGCTTTTCTGGAATAATGCGGCATGCATCCGCAGTGCCTGCGCCGGAAAATTTGAAGAGAGCAATTCCGCTCAGTTGGATTATTATGGGAAACTGTTCTCAACAGGCGACATCGTCCGCATCAATGCCAAAGAGCATACAGGACTTCTGGAGCGTGATGACCGGGAGTCCCTTGAAGTTGATTTCAAGCGCAAAAAAGATACGAAACAGGTGTGGGATCCGAATGTGTTATCTTGTACGCCTACGCTGGAAATGGGAATTGATATCGGAGACCTTTCGACTGTTATCCTTTGCAGTATGCCTCCGGCACAGTCGCAGTTTTTGCAGCGAACAGGACGAGCTGGCCGTAAAGATGGCAATGCGTTGACACTTGCAATTGCCGCTGCAAGACCGCACGATTTGTATTTCTACGCTGATCCGTTGGACATGATGGAAGGCAATGTGGTGCCGCCTAAGATATTCCTGAAAGCATCTGCTGTATTGGAACGCCAGTTTGTGGCTTATTGCATGGATTCCTGGGTAAAGCGAGGAGCGACGGAACAGTCCATCCCAAAAAATGTAAGCGTAGTTCTTGGAAAACTGGACAGTCACCCAATTGATGTTTTCCCGTTCAATTTCCTGCATTATGTACAGAACAATCTGTCTCACCTTCTGAACTCGTTTATCCAACTCTTTGCTCAGCACCTTGATGATACGGTAAGGAATGAATTGCGCGTCTTTGCACAGGGCAACAAGCTGAAAGAGAGCCCGATGCACATCCGCATACTAGAAGCCTTCAGAGCGCTGAAAAAGCAGAAGGATTCCCTGTCGCAAAGCATTAAGTTACTGAAAGATATGGTAAAGGAACTGGAAGCAAGGCCCAGGGACATTTCTTATGATGAGGAAATAAAAGAACTGAAGGCTGAACAGTCTGCCCTTATGAATGTAGTTAAGGAGATCAACAAGAAAGATATCTTCAATTTCCTTTCGGATGAAGGTCTTCTGCCGAATTATGCTTTCCCGGAGTCTGGCATAGTCTTAAAAGCGATACTGTACCGTAAAGATGATGAGACGGGGACTCCGCAGACCAATAACAGATTCAGGAAATCCGTATACGAGTACAGCCGCTCGGCATCTGCTGCAATCAGTGAATTTGCGCCGAACAACAGTTTCTATGTGGACGGCAGGAAACTCACCATCGACCAAGTGGATTTGACAAGTGCTCAATCGGCAAAATGGAGACTATGCCCGAACTGTTCCCATGCTCAAATTGAAGAAGCCGGAAAAGACACGGCATGTTGTCCCCAGTGCGGAAGCCCTGCATGGGCGGATGCAGGACAAGTTCGAAACATGCTCAAGGTGCAAATGGTCTACTCCAACATGGATTATACCAAAAGCCTTATTTCCGATGAAAGCGACGACCGCTCCAATGTGTTCTATTGCAAACAGCTTCTGGTTGACGTCGATGAAGATCATGACATCGCCTGCGCCTATGAGATGGACAATGAAGATTTTGCTTTCGGGTATGAGTTTGTTAAGAAAGCTACACTCCGGGAGATCAACTTCGGTGAAAGTGATTTGGTCGGCGAAAAGATGACAGTATCTGGCGTTGAGGATGTCCGAAAGGGATTCAAAATATGCAAATACTGTGGAAAGATTCAGCCGGAGCACGGCAAGGAGGTCCATACTTTCTATTGTAAGACCCGTAAAATGCAGGCGTTTAATAATGATCCGTTCGTGGAGTGCCTTTTCCTTTATAGGGAGTTTGCTACGGAGGCTTTACGCATCTTGATTCCGGCCACAACAATGGATGCCTCCACCATCAGAACAGAATCCTTCGCTGCGGCTTTTATGCTCGGCATGAAGGAGTACTTCGGAAATGTGGATCATCTTCGCGCTACGGTCAGCGAAGTACCTGTACCGGATGCGGACTATAGGAAGCAGTATCTTGTTATTTATGATTCTGTCCCCGGTGGCACGGGCTATCTGAAACAGCTGATGAATGAACAGGGGTCTCTGATAGACATTTTTGAACGGGCGCTTCAGAAACTAGAACAGTGTTCCTGCAAGGAAGACCCGAAAAAAGATGGATGCTATCACTGCTTGTATGCTTACCGCCAAAGTCAGAATATCGGTAATATTTCGCGTAGTACGGCGATTCGCATACTGAAATCTATCTTAAGCGGGAAAAACAATCTGACTAAGATAGAAAGATTGGGAAATGTTTCTGTAAACTCTTTGTTTGATAGTGAATTGGAACGACGTTTTGTAGAAGCTCTCGCCCAGATGGGAAATGAAAAACGCAAAATTGAGATATCCAAATCTCTTGTCAATGATAAAGAGGGCTACATTCTGAAGGTCAATGAATTTTCTTGGGAAATTGAGCCGCAGGTGACATTGGGTCCGACGCAGGGAGTATCTGTTCAATGCAAACCTGATTTCGTTATCAGACAGATAGGAAAGCAGGACAAACTGCCTGTCGCCATTTTTACAGACGGATTCATCTATCATAAAGACAAGGTTGCGGATGATACTCTTAAGCGAGAAGCCATTCGTAGAAGTGGAAGATATCACGTCTGGACTTTGAGTTGGAGGGATGTGCAGTCTGTTTTCCAGTCTCAGGGAGAATATGCCACTTCCACACTTGCCCCCGAGAAAATGCCGTCCGGTGCAAAGATGTACCAGCCAACCATTGGGAATGCGGACGAACTGAAGCCAGGAAAGATGCTAGCTTTTGAGCTTTTGATGCGTTATCTGGATATGGATAATGCTGAAACGCTGTTTGAAACACAAGCAAGAGCATATTCTCTTTCCCTTCTGGAACCGACAAAAACCACAAACAATCTTGCATTTTTGGATTGGATTGATACTGTCGGAAAAATAAACAGCCAAGTGCATTTTTCGGATGATATATTCGTTCACCCCGGCACATTCTTCGGCACATGGATCCCGAGAAGCAGCGATACGCACTTTTATGCTTACGCAGGAATACTTGTTGCACGAATGAAAACAGATAAGAATGCCCCTGTATCTGTTGTTGCGTTGTTGGATGACCGGACGGACAGAAGGACGGATAAATATGAGCAGGAATGGAACGGATTCTGGCAATTCTTTAATGTAATGCAGTTCAATAAGAGCTTTGTTGCGATTTGCAAATCTGGGCTTGACAGTCACGCTTATGTAGCTTTACCTTATGGACAGACGGATAGCTCTGCGGAAGACACGCTCACCACTGGTTCCAATGATGGCTGGGTTGCTATCCGTGGAATGATTTTTGATGACGATACGGGTAAGCTCGTTGATGTTTTAGAGGAAAAGAGTATTATACCCCCAGAAGAGGTTGGGTACGAACTCGTAGATGAATCAGGTATGGTTATCGCTGAAATTGAACTTGCATGGGTAAAACGCAAGATAGGATATATGACGGAAGCTCAGCAGGCAGACCGCGAAAAAGCGGAAAAAACAGGATGGAAGATATTCACGAGCGTTGACGAGATCGACGCGTTTTTCAATAATCCATGAAACAAGACAGATATTGATAATAAAACCATCCATAGAGAGGAGATTTCCTACGAAAAACATGAATTAATCCAATCCGACGATTCTTAACCCATAACAGTAGAGCCATTCGTCAGAAAAGTCAATAGATGATGGTTCCTTTCCGAGGAGGTATAACAGATGAACGAACAACCGCCTAAACTCGCGATATCCGAAACCTTTTTGACTGCTCTTGTAGCATTGCCGAGACAGATTCAGGGAAAGGTTACGGAGTTCATGAACAAACTCCGGAATAATCCCACATCTCCTGGAATCAATTATGAAAAACTCAACGCTTGTCAGGACAGGAAAATCTACTCAGTCCGTATTGATGATACCTACAGAGGGATTGTTGTCCGACAGCAGGCAACGGGCGTTTATCTGCTTCTTTGGGTAGACCATCATGACAAGGCCTATGCATGGGCAAGGAATAAAAAGTGCGAGGTCAATCCTTTGACTGGTGCTATACAGGTCTATGACGTGGTCGCTGCACCCCAGATTGTTCCATCAGCACAAGACAATATGCTATTCTCGAAGATATCGGATAAAGATCTGCTGGAACTTGGTTTGCCGAAAGAATTGATTCCTTTTGCAAGAGGCATTCATGATGCACAGGAGTTCTTTTCCCATAAAAACAGCTTCCCAGCAGACGCTTTTGAATCCCTTTCGTGGCTCGCCGAGGGATTCCCTTTGAGTGAAGTAAAGGCTTTGGTACAACAGGAACAGAAAACTGAAACGGTATCCAGCAATCTTGCCGAAGCTCTGAACCGCCCGGAAACATTGAAATCTTTTGTTGTGGTCGAAGGAGAGGAAGAATTGCGGCGTATTATGGCGGAACCACTGGAGAAATGGCGCGTTTTTCTGCATCCGACACAGAGAAAGATCGTAAACAAGAATTATTCCGGAGCGGCCCGCGTTCTCGGTGGTGCAGGAACCGGAAAGACCGTCGTGGCAATGCATCGCGCAAAACAGCTGGCTGGAGGTTTAAAAGACAAAGAGCGCATTCTTTTTACAACCTTTACAGCGAATCTTGCTTCGGACATAAAGGATAACCTGCGGAAAATCTGCACGATGGATGAACTCCGCAGAATAGATGTTATCAATCTTGATGCCTGGGTGGCGCAATTTTTGCGAGAGCATGGTTATTCTGCAGAGATTATTTATGATGATAAAACTCAAAAAATCTGGGAAGATGTTGTGGCTGCAAATGACCTTGGCGACGAATTCCCTGCAAGCTTTTATGAGGACGAATATAATAGAATCGTTGTTGCCCAGGAAGCTTTTTCCCTCGAAAAGTATATCAAAGCAACAAGAACGGGACGAGGCACAAGGCTTGACAGAAAGAAACGCATGCAGATTTGGAAGGTTTTTGAAACCTATCAGAACATGATGAAAGAACGACAGGTTCGGGATATCAATACTGCGATGTATGAATGCCGGATGCTTCTTTTGAAGTCCAATTCCGAGACCAGATATAAGCATGTGATTGTTGACGAAGGTCAGGATCTCAGCGTTAATGGATTCCGTCTTCTCCGTGCGATTGCGGGAGAAGAACACGAGAACGATATCTTTATTGTTGGAGATGCTCATCAGCGGATCTATAAGAACAAAGCATCCTTGTCGAAGTGCGGCATTAATGTCAGAGGCCGTAGTAGTATTCTCCGTATCAACTATCGCACAACGGAAGAAATACGGAAGGCGGCTTTTGCGCTTTTGAACGGCATCTCTTTTGACGACCTTGATGATGATTTCGATACGGGAGACCGTTGTCAATCTCTGACACATGGTGATCCTCCGCAAGTACACTCTTTCTCCAACGCGAATGAGGAATTTGATTCAGTTTTGAAGGAAATCAAAGGACTTGTTGATGGTGGAGTTTCCGCGAAAAATATCTGTGTCGTCGCGAGGACGCACAAGCTTTTGGATGATTATATCTCGCAGTTTACGGCAAAAGGAATCCGCTGTTATGAAATAAAAGGAAACAAAGCAGATGATCGAGGATTGGATGGCATCCGCGTAGCGACCATGCATCGCGTCAAGGGGCTGGAATTCCAATATGTATTTGTTGTCGCGGCAAATAAGCGTATCATTCCATTGGCTTCAGCAATAGATCATAGTGACGCAATAAGCGAACAGGAAACAATAACAGCGGAAAAGTGTCTCCTATATGTGGCTCTCACAAGAGCACAGAAAGGGGCTTTTGTAAGTGGCTACGGGCAGATGTCGGAATTCTTGAAAAAATAAAAGAAAGAACTGGAGGACAATATGCCCAAGAAGACGCTTTACGAACTTGAAGACGCATTCTTCGATGTTGACTTGTCACCGATTTATACATCAGCGAACAGAGAAGAGGGCGGTCAGCTTTTAATGTTCGATCAATCCATAATGATTCCTGGCTTCAAAGCCCTAAAAAGGGTTTCCGACGGCTATATCTTTGCCGTAGTAAGGAATTCTTATAAGCTGATTACAAACAAGCAAGCCTTTGAACTTGGAAAAAAATGTTTTAAGCAAGTGTTTGGTGAAGATAAAACAGATTCGATGGAATTCTTCAATCTCAGAATGCCGTCTTCCCAAAGCTATTGCACAATGGATTTTCTTTCCAAACAGGAACGAGTCTGCCTCGGAGAAAACGCAGATGAAGAATGGCGTCTTTTTCTTCGGATCAGCAATAGCTATAATCGGAAGATGGCCTTAAAATTCGATATTGGATTCTGCCGTATGATTTGTAAGAACGGGATGATCTTCGGAAAAAACAGTATCGAATTCAAATATTGCCATAATAGGAACTCGGACAGTATAGAGGCAGACTTTAAGTTGAAATATGGAGCTATTTCTGCGATAAAAGAAATGTTCCGGAAAAAGATTGAACTTCTGAATGCCAAAAAGGTTACTAAATCGGAATTTATGCCGGAAATATCAAGAGTGTTACAATTCCGTGCTCCAAAGAATGAGAAAGAGGAAATCGAGGCAAAAGAGCGAGACGAACATTTAGATAATTTGATCGACAGCTATATCGAGGAAAACGGTGAAACAGCATACGCTCTGCTCAATGTCTTGACGGATTACGCATCGCGGCCAGCTCACTGTTTGTCTGCGCTTGAAAACGACCCAGACACATTGGAGCGCCGTGTCGGCGAGTGGATGCTGCAATATGTTTCATGAGGTGTTTTTTTACCGCTCCACGTTCACCTGGCGAATACTTGATGTTATTCTTTTGTTTCAACTGAGGAAAACATGCAGCCAATCAATTTCGTTTTTGATATTGACGATACAATAGTTGTTCATTTTGATCCCAAAGACTGGGAAGAGAACACGAAAGAGATTGTCGAACTATACGGAGAGAAGTTTCTCAATAAACACACCGTATGGGCAGTGAAGTATCCGCATTTTGTTTTCCCTGGAATCCCGACATTATGGAAATGGTTATATTCCCAGGGGCATCGAATAGCAATGTTCAGTTCCGCAGTCAAAGAGAGAAACGAAGAACTTGCTAACAATATGGTTAAACTGATTTTTCAGGAAAAAGCCGAAGAAGTAAGACCCCAAATCAAGGTCTTTTCGCGAACAGATTGCTTTGATACAAGTCGTCTTAAAAACTATCGTGATTTTCAACCTGTTTTCTTTGGTAATTACAAAAAAGTGTTGGCTGGAGTGGTTGTTCCTCCAGAAGAACTCCCCTGGAGTTTTTTAATAGATGATGATAGAAGTTATATGGCATTACATGAAGAGTATAATCTTATTAAAGTTGTTTTCTATACATCTTTAACTCCTCTTTCTTCAGATTCTTTCCGAAATTTCACTTACTGTTTCAAAGCCTTTTATCTCGCAGGTCTTTTCCAGGCCATCTTTGAAATGATAGAAAATGATCACATTACCGCTGTTGAGGCAGCGAAAACCATCCAAGTTGATAATGCGAATATGCCGTTTGACCATTACTTTTCTTATCCAACAACAGAAGATTACGCCTTCTTTGAAAAGGGAGAGAAAATATTAAAGAATATTGATCCTGAAGCAATAATGCCTCCAAAAATCCATCAAATGATAAACAATCATGAATACGAGAAATAAGATGTCTGAGAATCTCGTCTATGCATGATAAGAATAAGCCCAATTAATTCCTTTATATGTTCGATCTCTTCTGTTCTGGATGTGGTCCAAAAAACTGTTCAGGACATATATGCTGCATGGGATAATCTTCAATATTAAAGAATAGTCCCACTCTCTTCTTCAAAAAAGAGATAAAGATGTTTTTTTCCCATGGGGATAATTGAACTCAAAATGAAGGGATAAATCTTAAATTCGGATGAGAAATACCCCCTCTCAGAAAACTACGCCGTATAAATTCAAAATCAACAGGTTAAATAAAATTTTGAAACAGGATGTGAATACCATTGTGTTCCTGAACCCAAAGTGAGAAAGGGAAATGTATTTTGAAGGTACATCGTTATATCTTCTTCTCCAAGAGGAATAATCTGAACCTTTGAGTAAAAGAATGTTTTTCCAGTAACTTTTTCCTTCTGGTTTTTCTTTGCTATATAGCTGATTTGACATAGGACTTCGCATAAGTCATTGTAAGGTGTTGTATAGCGGTCCAGTAAGATACCATTTCTATGTCCATCATTGCATTCATTGATACAGCCATAAGAACCACAGAGATTTCCAAGAACAGTTCTAGCATTCTGAAAATGCTGATAAGTATTGTTCGTTTTATTCCCATCAAGGAAGAGTACCATGTGATAATGTTTTTTCTTCTCTGAACTAAGTTCTCTAACCATGATGTAAAGAGGATCATATCCAGCATTTTTCTCTTTTTCAATGAAACGATGATTGAACTCCATAATGTAACATTGATTCATGTCCTGCGGAAGATGTATATCTATTCTCATAACGAATACTTTACAATGTCTATACGTTGACATAAGCAGGAGATTGTAATAGATGTTTTGTATTCTTTCATCCATTTCGTATCCGAGGAATACTCTTCCATTTGAATTGTTTAATTGAGACATAATCTATCCTTTCAGTTAAAAGGTTGTGAATATTGTGTGTGTATAAAAAGATAGTTACAAGTTGCTTATATAAGTAATATATATTATCCGAGATTTAATTAACATGAAAACTCACCATAATCCATGTGTCTTTTCAGAATCACGAACGAGATTAAATGCATATAATGTATCGCGACATAATTGTTCTCTATGAACTTGTTTCTGTCATACTATGCGATCACTTATCAGGCATACTATAACAACAAAACAAGGATGTTTATATGACTAATGAAACCGTGCAATTAGAAAGAATCGGAAATCTCTTAGACAAGTATTTAATCAGTTTTGGAAAGGCAAGAGCAGGATTCTATGTTTTCCCATCTTTGGAGAATTACTATGTTTTTACTAGGTATATGAATGCTTTAACTTCCGCGTTGAAAAGAGCAAACTTTCGTCCGGTTTATTCATGGTCTTTCGATGGTAGTCGTGGATGCTACAACATGATTCTGATTGTTCAGGGATACTTCAGGAATGACATGAACGATGTCACAGATGCAATCCAACGCATTTGGAAGCTATACTCACCTTTTCCTGTTCAGTTTATTGCGGAGACGTCTATTAGTCAAGAATCACTTGCTCAGGACAAACAGCGGCTTTGGGAAATCATGAATGGAATGCAGTTTACCTCTTCTCTGTCGCAGAGGATATTACCCCTTCATCAACGCGCTTTTGCTTGTTCAAGACTGTATTAATCGATTAAAATAGTCAAAAATGCATCAAAAAACACTGAAAATGGTCCATTTTTCCTTTTTTTCAGTGAAAAAACCATGAAAATCGATTGTTTCCTCTTCAAAATGACTTTCATGGAATTTTGCGTATATATTCCTCCCACGAACGTCAAAATGACATTTCACCACTAACCACCAATATGGAGGAAAATATGCAAATCCCAATCAACAAAAACTCGTTGGCCAGTGCTTTGACTGCACTGGGGAAGCTGGTCTCCCGGACGTCCTTGATTAAGGCGTATCAGGGGATCGAAATCGAAGGCAAAGCGAATATGCTTTACTTCAGAACCCGAAACGTGATCGAACAGATCGAATTCCGGCTGTTTGCCGACCTGGAAGACGATTTCCCGGCAATCCTCGTGGAGTTCGAGCAGTTCCGTCAGATGGTCCGCAGCTGCAAGAACAAAACGCTGAAACTGGAGATCGACTGCGGCGAGGTCTTCATCGACGATGTGAAACTTGCACCCATCAAGGGGCATTTCCCGACGAAGGAACAGATCCCGGATCAGGACATCACTGTCACGGAATTGCCTGCCGACACACTGTCGGCATTGTCGCTGCTTGCCCCGATCACCGATAAGGGAACCGACGTCCGTAAGGTCCTTGGAGGAATCAACATCAGTGAAGACGGATTCACCGCAACAAACGGTAAAGAGCTGTCGAACATCCCGCTCAAGCTCGAAACAACCGGAAGTGTCACGATTCCTTTCCCTCTCGCTCTGCTCGCAACCAAAGCATTTGGCGATTCGGGTCGTCTCTCGACCTGGCAGAAAGACGAGGACACGCATTTCGAGCTGACACTCGGTGCGTGGACCTGGCAAGCAAAAGCGCTCAAAGGAAACTATCCGAACTGGAAGCGTGTCGTGCCTGAACGAACAGAAGCCACGCATTACGTGAGCTTCCAGGACGACCGAGCCGAACGGTTGACGCGCTATCTGAAGAGCATCCCCGACGACAAAGAGCATAACAACGCTGTCAAGCTCAGCCGTCTCCCCGAAGTCCCGGAGAATCTTCACCTCGAAAGCTCGAACGGAATGCTGTTCAGTATCCTCGCTGAATTCGATCCGAACTGGAACGATTTGAATTTCTGTGTCCGGAAAGAATTTCTCCTGCGTCTGCTTGAGGCGGGGCACCGGAAGATTGAACTCAACGATGCTTTCGGCCCGCTTGTCGGGACTGGCGGCACGGGCGAATACATCGCCATGCCCATCATCACCAAAAAGTCTCAAGCTCAAAACGAGCAAGAACCGAACCAGACGGTTTCCAATCAAACGGTCGCAGAAAGTCCCGTTCACCCTGAGCAGAACGAGCATCAGCACGTTCCCGAAACCACGGAATCTGTCACCGAACAGATTCCTCCTCACCCGCAGGAAAACAAAACCACTGTCACCAATACCAACCTCAACAAGGAGAACCCCACCATGAACGAACCCACCACCATCCGTACCGTATCTGCTCCCTCGCAGACCTTCACCCCGAACAATGAACCCGCAAATCCTCTGGACGAACTGTCCTCGAAAATCGAAGGCATGAAAACCGCGCTGAAGGACATGATCGAAGAAGTCACCACCATGAGCAGAAAGATCCGGGAAGTTTCCATCGCCCAGCGACAGAGGGACCGCGAATACAATCAGACCAAACGCGCTCTTGATCGTGTCCGTGTGGCGACCGGAGCCGCCTGATTCATCCCCGGACATTCCCCCTGGGCAGAGAAAATGAGCTTAAAAAAAGCAGCGGGCGTTACCATCGTGAATACCATGGTCATTATATACATAGTTCTATTCTTCTAACTATTAAATATTCTGCTAACTAACAACTAATAACCAAGGAGTCTATTATGGCTACTACAGCAGAAATTACTTATGCAATTCAAAATGACCGTCCTTCCATCACGATTCACCTCTCTGCTCAGGGCGAAAGGAACGCAACACCTGATCTCTGTGATATGCTTTGTCAAATCCAGAAAGCTGTCACGGAGTTTCAGGAAAAACCACCGGCAAGGCTTCTGTCAAATTCGGAAGCTGTTGTTCAGGACGCACCTCATCCCGCGCCAGCAATGCAATCCCCGCAGGCAAAATCGTTTTCTAGCAACAAAGGAAAGGGTTTTTATCAAAAGAGCGTGCAACAACAAAATGATAATCCAGAAAAGGATTCTCCCGGGAGTATTACGGAAAAACAGATTGGAAAGATCCGCGTGAATCTGAAATTCCGTAATGTTTCTGAAAAAGATTTTTGTTCTACACATGGCATCGCGTGTATTAACGATCTCTCCTTAAATCACGCCCACTCTATTATCAAGAACGAAGATTATTAAAAACTCACCTCAATTCAAACAGTATCCTCGGCAGCGCAAGCTGTCGGGGATATGCCTTATTAAACCTCAAAACAAAAGGAACCAAACCATGCTCAAACTCAACGCATCCTACTCCAAGAAAGTCCCTGCTGACACCGAATACAGCAGCCAGTCTTTCCACGCCTCGGTCGAGGTGGAACTCCCCGATGGTCTCACACAGGAACAGCTGAACACGAAGATTCACGAGACCTTCGATCTCGTCCGGGAATCCGTTGAAGCCGAACTTCACGGGAACGCTACCCCTCAGCAGCACGCACTTCTTCCCGCAGAAAACAATGCGAACACTTCGCAAGGGGCTTCTTCTGTACCGCAGCAGAACAAAGCCGCCTACGTAAAGAGAAACGGTACGACCTCGGATGCTCCCGCATCTCCCAAACAGGTCAAGTATCTCCTCGATCTCGCCAGACAGTACGGAGTCTCCCCCGATCAGATCAAAGCCAAGTTCAACGTTCCCTCAGTCGAAAGCCTCACCAAAACGCAGTGCAGCCGTGCCATCGATGAACTCAGCGGAAAGGCGGCATAACGATGGAACGCGAAATTGAAACCATGCGCGATGCGCCTCATTGGTCGTACTCGGCTTTTCAGACGTATCTGACCTGTCCGATGCGGTATTACTTCCGGTACATCGAACACGCCGAAGTCGAGCGTACCCCCATCAGCATTCCGTTCGGTCGCGCCTTCCATCTCGTGCTCAGTGAACGCGCCATAAAAGGAACGTCCTACACCATCGTGGACGCGAAGGAAGATTTCGCCGTCTACTTCAAAGGCGAAACCGAGGTCTGCGAAAATCTGACGTACAAGCCCGATGAAGACTACTGGTTCTGGGACAAACGCGGTTGCGACATGCTCGAAATGGCACTTGCCGAATGGCCGGACGACTACACGGTCAAAACGGTAGCAGAATCATTCAGCGTGAACGTGCCGGGTCTCTTGAAACCGCTAGTCGGAGAATTCGATCTCGTTACTGTGGACGGTGGAGACGAAACCATCTGCGACTGGAAAACAGCAGCGATGAACTGGCCGAAGGGAAAAGCCGACCGTGACCTTCAGGCGACAACGTTCTGTTACGCGTTTCAGCAGAAATACGGCATCAATCCGCTATTCCGCTTCGACGTGTACACCAAGGCAAAAACGCCTGCTCATCATCAGTTCTACACGCTCAGGTCGAGCGACGATTTCGACCGTTTCGTTTACCTTGCAGGACAAATTGAGAAAGCCGTCAACAATGGTCTCTTCATCCCGATTGAATCCTGCATGAATTGTGCTGAATGCGCCTACGGCAGTCGCTGTAAGGCCATCCACAGGAATGTAGCGTGACGTATGGGGTTGATTATGCAAGAAGGCAAGTTCGTTAGTCGTGATGAAGTCGCACGTATCGACACGCCCAATTCGACCGACACCTGGCGTCCTGTTCCACACATTGATGTGATTGACGCTGTAACCAAAGTTGTCCGAGCTCACGACTGGGAAATCGAAGGCGAGAAGTTCGGTCTTGCCCGTGAGGGCCAGAAGATGTTCGGCGTGATGGAGATTTCACGCTCATCTTCTCCTGAATGGCATCGCTGTATCGGGATTCGCAACAGCCACGACAAATCCTTTGCCGTGGGGCTGTCTGCGGGCATCGTGGTCTGCGTCTGCACGAACATGGCATTCGGTGGCACGACTGTGATCAAACGCCGCCACACGAGTGGCATTGACCTTGCCGAACTCATCGACCGTGCTGTCGCCTCTCTGGAAGACGATTTCCTGATGACCGAAACCGTGTGCGAAGATTTGAAGGACATCCAACTCAAAAACGATGACGAAGCCCGGAGCTGCATCGTGCGTGCTGCCGAGCTTGGCGTCATCAATTCCTGCGACATCCTTCCGGTCTACCGCGAGTTCAAAAGGCCGTCACATGAGGAGTTCAGGGAACCGACACGTTGGAGTCTCCTGAACGCGTTTACGGAAACCGTGAAGAAATACTCGCCTCAGCGTGTGGATCATTCCTACCTCGCGTTGAACCGGGCCTTCGGTCTGGACGGACGTCAAGCGGCGATCTTCGCCTGAAACACGCTCAAGCTGAACGCAACAAAACAACCACCGGGGCAGAGGCATTGCCGCCTCTGCCTCAATTTACTTCAAATCAATTATTCAGGAGGGAACAATGTTCATCTTAAATCCACCCATGCCGCTGATCGACGATTCGGATAAAACGCTGGTCAATCTCGGTAAGTTCGCCCTTGTCCTTGCGGCGAATTTCGTTCTTGCCTACTTCGGAGGACCGCGTCTTCCGGGTAACATCCGTTTCTGAACTTAAAATGAGGGAATTTATCATGACAGAATTAACCATCTTACCGACCCCGCCAACACCCCCGGTTGTGAACACAGACCGGATCGCATTGGCTGTCATCGTTGTCGTTGGGATCATCGGTCTTGCCATCTCAAGAAAAGAACCGTGGATTTTTATGTAATCCTGACGAACATATCAAACAATATATCCCTATCCGGTGCGTGAGGGCGCATCGGATAGGCTCTTTTCCTTTTTTCTCCGCCCTGTTTCCTTCCCTGAAATGAGCATTTATTCTTCATTATCTGCGATATTCGTGGTGATGAAAAAACGGAAATGTGCGTAAAAAACAAAACTGGTTCTTGATTTTCTGAAAGGAGTAGACTATATTAAGTCCCAAAACGAAAGTTTGTCGAGACAGATGAAATAATTCCTGACCAGAACATAGAAATACATTTGGTCCAGATAGAGAGTGATCTCTTGTTGTTGTACATCATCAAAACAGACGACTCTTTGAAATGAATCGCAAGATTAAAATACAACTTTTCAGACCTTTAACCATAATCCAACCGTGAGGATGAGAAGAATGCTCTTGAGGGAAATAGTGCAAACCGTCGACTTTTCGAGAGTTGGCAGTACAGATCTGAAGCCGATGGACATCAGCGATGCCGTCGTCAAGGAAAAGCTCTCATTTCTGCTTCTTACCGAATTAAAAAAGAACGGACTCCCTCCAGTCCTTCATTACACCACATTCTCTCCTCCTAAAACGGAAAGCGCTTCATATGGTCCTAAAGATGTGTATTGGGGTGTAAGGAATGGGAATAAAGATTATGCTTTATCCATATATGAGGAGTTCCCTTATCATCTAGTTTTTCGTGAAATAAAACTTGATCCAGAAGATATATATTGTGTACATCCGGTTTTTCACGCCATAAAGTCCGGTGCATCTTTTGAAGAGATTTCATTGTTTGATGCAACTCGAAAGGCGAAATCCTATTCAAAAGGAGAGGCGAAATACTTTTCTGATTCGGAGAGGATCGAAGAGCTTTTGGATTATTTTGGAATATCGGATGATGATGTGTATGCAAAATTTAAGGTGGGGCGAGCATTCAAGACACAAATATTTCCGTCGCGCATACCCAAACCGCCAAAAAAGATGAGCGATGCTCCAGAGTCGGATGAGCAGATAAACGCACATATTGAGGATTTCGAACGCTTCCAGCGCAAACTTGAAGAATGGTATAAAGGAGGTTTTCCACGGTTTTATAAGCGTTATAATAAGGGTATAAATAAAAATGTCTCTCCCCCCCTTTTCAGACTATTTGATTACGAGGCTGAGAGAAAAAAACTGGAACTCCCTTCGCCTATTTTTTACAGGCCTCTTGGCCCGATGGCTTATGATGTTCAACCTTTCAAGAAAAATATGCAAATGCGGTTGCAGCGTCTTTTCTTCAATCCAGACGAGTGTGGACTGCGTGAAACTTTGATTCCGACCATTTTCATCCAAGAAAAAAAATGTCAGTACCCTGTGATGACGGGATTGCCGAATATGGAACAAGTGCCATTGTGGAATGTCCGCAGGATCATGAAGGAAGCCACGGATACAGTTGTGATTTGCGGTTGCATTCAAGATGCCGAAGCGCTCCAGCGAGCTAATGGGGCAAAGAACGAGAATGTCATATTCACTGGATTTGTTGGAGATAAGCTGGATCGGGTCGATTTTAGCCCGCTTAACGAGAAGAATGTAGTTTTTCTCATCTCCAATCACAACGGCATGTCTATGGCAGATGCTTACTTTGAAGCAGAAAAGGTCTATCAATATCTAACAAAACCCAAAAGAGGGAAAAAGAAACTTATAATACCCGAATTCGCGTTTGTACAGCGCCAAGTCGAGTATCCTGACAGTTCCACGATTGGAACCCCAAAGGATTTGGCCAGCGTATATTACCACAACCGCCCGAAAATCAATCCTCAAGCAACGTTTCCCAAGATACCATTGATGGATGAATCTGATTTTACCACAATGCTCGCCAAGATTCGAAAATCCCCAGCAGATAGTTCTCTGTTTTTGAAAAAAAAGAAGAAAACATGCAAGGAAAAGACAGTATACCCTTCAGATTATATTCTTATCCGGTCGCTGCTCTATCGGGGTGAAACCACGCTCTTATCAGGATACAGGGGTTCCGGAAAGAGTCGTTTTTGTCAGACGTTGATCCGTTATATCGTTAATGGAGATGATACAAAGTTTTTAGGAGAACGCTTCTGGACTCGATGTTGCAAAAATTCTACCATAAAGATTGTTTATTGGAATTTTGACGGAGTCGGCAAACCTGAACTGGAGAAATGGAAGCAACAGTGTCTTAAAGGACTTCCGACCAAGAAAAGAAATGATATTTTTATAGAGAATTCGCCTCGTTTGGAGAAAGGTTTTCATAAAGATTCTGGAAAGCCGATTTTCGAACAGTACCAAAAAAGAATAAAAAAATATGAATTAGAAGGAACTCCAGATCATCCTGTGGATCTTTTAATAGTCGACACTCTTTCCCGTGTTTGGAATAAAGACAAGGTCACAGATTCATTGGATTTTCTGGCTGATCTTGCTCATTCTACCAATATGGCCATTTTGGTCATCCATCATACAGGTGAAAATGGGAAACCACGTGGTGGGGTTTCGGTGGAGGATGTCCCACGCGTGTCCTTGATCATTAGGAATCTCCAACAAAAAAAAGAATCATTTGATGATTGCGCCCCCGAAATCGAAGAACCGGAGTTTTTTCAAATGTGGTATCATAAGAATAATAATGTGGGGCTTGCAATAGAAAAAAAATCATTCTATTGTGTTCGAGAGAATATAGACAAGTTTACCGTCCTCAGACCTAAAAATTGTACAAGAGAACAGATGTTTGATGTGTTGCATCGTTATTATAAATCAAAAGAGAACCTATCGAACAAGGCAATTGGAGAGTTGCTGGGGTGTTCAGATACGGTTGTTCGGACAAAGAAATTGATAGATAAAGAAACATATGAAACTTTCTTGGAAGAAATCAAAGTGAACTCTCCTCTGACCCCCCAGGAAGAAAAAGAAAGGCAAAAAGAAGAAGAAAAAGAAAGACAAAAACAAAAATGGAATAAAAGCAATAAATGGAACAAGATCGAATCTGGAGATGGCAGTTAATCTGCAACCTCCCGCAACTGTATCTCCTGAGGTTAATGTCGGTATAAATGTCGGTATAAATGTCGCATTCCAAGCTCAAAGCAAGCAAAGGGCTCTTGGTTTGCGACATTTTTTTGTCGGTTTAACTTGATTTTTGTCGCAAACGAGCTCATCCCCCTTTTTCCCCTTTGCGAGTTTTGACTGTTTTCCGAAATAGACAGTTGTTCGATTCGGGAATCTAACTCGGGCCATATCTCGGCCCCATGAGCATAATGTTGTCACAAAAAAACAGAAGCAATGCTCCTATTTGATTTGCATTCCCGCTCACTTGAGTGTATTTTATAAAATTTAAGGGGGCCAACATGATTTTCACGCTGAAACAATACGATTTTGAACTTCTGACTTTCGAGCTTTGCCAGGATAGTCTGAATGGATTCGAATGTTCCGTTTTGAGCACAAATGAGGCGAATCGCAATCTTCTTCCTCCTGGCATGAGCGCAGACGGGGAAGGTGTGCTCGCGTGGTTGATGTCACGCTTCATTCCACGCAACCGTGATTGTTCAGACAGAATTCTGTCCGTGTATGGCCTCAGCCATAACAATCTTCTTGGGATCATCAAGCTCTGCCTCGGACTCTCCCTGAACGACAGTTACTGGTGCGTACCGGAAGGTTTTTCTGGACGTTTCAGCAAATTCAACCTGTACGAGAATCCGTTCAACAGGACTCTGGCACAGAAAGCTCGCTGCCGACAGGGCAGACGAAGCTGATATTGTGGCCACGAGAATCGCGGCGATCCTTGCCGAAGATGCGTTTGCTTTCATTCCTGAGGAATATTCCCGTCTGCATAAAAGGCTGTTCAAGGGAGTCTATCCTCACGCGGGGAAATACCGTACTGTGAACATCTCCAAGAAGGAATGGGTATTGGACGGCGAAAGCGTCATCTATGCCCCTGCCGATCTGTTGAAAGAGACGATCGAATACGATTTTTCTCAGGAACGCACGTTTTCGTATTACGGACTCTCTTCGCAGGAATCGGTCAAACATATCTGCAAATTCATTGCCGGACTCTGGCAGATTCATCCGTTCATGGAAGGCAACACCAGAACGACAGCGGTTTTCACCATCCTCTACCTGCGCAAGTTCGGATTTCAGGTCAGCCCTGAACCATTCGAACAGTGTTCATGGTATTTCCGCAATGCGCTGGTCCGGGCAAACTACAACAACTTTGCTCAAGGTATATCCTCGACCACGATTTATCTGGAACGTTTCTTTGAGAACCTGATCTTTCAGGGGAAGAATGAACTCAAAAACAGGTTCTGCCACATCCTTTGGAAAGAAGGTCAATCCGCCCAAAGTGCCATTTCAAAGTGCCACGATGACACTTTGGAAAAAGTCGCGCTGGACTTCCTCCGGGAGAATACGAAAGCAACGCAGAAAATGCTGGCGGAGCATATCGGGAAGTCGTAGCGAACAGCAAAACGTTTGACCAAAGCCCTTCACACATAAGTCCTGGGATTACAGGCGAACAGCAGGTGTGTCGTATTCCAGCAGGTCTTCAATTCGGCACGACAATACCTGGGCAAGCGAGCGGAGAGTTGCTCCTGCCGCCTTGTTGATGTCCTTGGATCGCCCTTCGTACTGCTGAATCGTGCGGATATTCACGCCTGACAACTCGCTCATTTTCCGCTGGGTCAGCTTGCAGTTCTTTCTTCTGGCTTGCAGACGAGTTGGAAGTGCCTTTTTGCGGATAATGCTGTTCAGGGTGTCAACGGCTCTGTCTTCGGAAACCTCATGCAGTGTTGGATAGAGGCGAAGTATTTCCTGCATGGAGAGTACCTCGCGAATGCTCTGAAACGACCGCCCTGTGTACCACTGGAAATACGCCACGATCCAGCCTGTCCAGTATTCCGGCGAACAGTCGTATTCCACCTGCGCAGATACATGGTTCAGCTCAATACCGGATTTCTGCATGACCCCCATGGCGAACTCGGTGCCGGACATTCCGGAAACGTATTTCGGTGTACCTTGTTCAAACAATGTGGCAACGCCGGACGAAATCATCATGGAGAGGAATGTGTCGAGCTCGATACGGCAGACGTTCCGGGCGAAATCGAATGCTTCGCCCAGATTGTGCATGGCGTCGCTCAAATACTGTTCATCGTAAGCGTGGATCATCAGGCAGGATTCCTTCTTTTACTATGTCGCGAATGAACAGACCGTTCAAATCTTCCCGCTCGATCTCCTCGCGATAGGAAGCACGTGCCTTGTCGTCGCGCTGTTTTCGCTTTGGGAAGTAAACCTCATTGGGAACCACCTCGCTGGAAATGAAACGAATGAGAGAGAACGCCTTTTCGCTTTTCAGGACGAACTGTTCGCCGAGCTCACCCAGCCTCATTGCATAGCTCAGCTGATGAAGCGAAATCTCATTGTTCACGAACGCTCTGGCAAACGAGAAATAGGAATCGTCAGCACGATAGCCGATAATCGCGTCGTACTGCTCAATTTCCGGCAGAAAATACTTGTTCAACCACTCAATTCCGCGCTTCATGGTCGGCGTGGAAATGCGGATACCGCGATATTTCGTCAGGAGCGCCAGCCAATGTAGGATCGTGTACTTCTCTGAGTTCAGATTCAGAATGCGCAGTTCGCCTGGGTTGATTTCGTAACGGTTGGTTACCCCGTCTGTGTTTTCCCCGCAAGCCCATTCTTTTGCGAGGTCGAGGCTTTCGGTACAGTAGAACCCCTGTCCGTAATCATTATACGGCTTACCCTTGCCATATTCTGGGGTCCGCACTATCTCTGGTGAACCGTGGTAAAGAATCAAATTGCTCATATTAGCCTCTGATATACATCTTTAGAGTTATCTTTTTTAAAATATACATCCATAGAGATGTTTTTTCAAGTCTGAATCACACTTTTCTGCAAAGAACAACTTGCAAATTTTCTTTACAGGTTAAACCATGTCCACTTTTTCAAGCCATTTTCTTTAACATGTTTGAACCTGGATGGATTGGGAGTTGTCCTCATGAGGACGAAATGTGTGGACTGCTCGCTTCGACCGAAAAAAACGAAAAAGATTCTCTTCCGGCTTGCTTTTTTGCTCGCACGGGTGTATGTTCCTAAAGGACACGAGAAGATGTCCCGGAGGGAGAAAAAATGAAAAAACACAAAACGAAATTCTGTGCACCATTACTGGATGCTTATCGTTGGCATGAAAGCTCGCACTACAGAAACGGGCTTCCTGAACCATACAGTCGGGAAACAATGACTGCCCTTGACGAACTGTTCAAGATGGTGCGGGGTATTTCCCCTTATAACAAAACCACTGGCCTTCGGAAGCTTTTTATTCCGGTTGACAGGGGAACGGTTGAGGATTTCAGGAATTACTGCGGGTATTATGACGAAGAAGACGAGATAAGCCCCGAAGAACTCGATGAAACATGGAAACGGGATTACCCGCATGAAAAACAGTGGTTCTCCTTTGCTTTCATCGAAGACAATGAAAACGGATATCGGGGAATCTTTCTGGATAATCGGCTTGTCCTCGAAACAATGCCGGGACCTACTCCGCCGTATCCGGAAGACGCCAGTGAATTTGTCGAATGGCTCGTGGTAAAAGTCCGGGAATGTCTCCCCATACTAAAATCGGGTGAATACAATCGCATCATCCGGCAGGAGCTCTCCCCGGATCAGCGCACCGGCACGATTTCCCGCAAAGATTATTGGGAACTTTACCCCGAAGACCGGGAGGAGTATTTCTCGAATCTTTCGGATGCGGACCAGAAAGAGTTTCTGAAGTTGATGGAAAATTACGATGAAGATGCTCTGCCGGATAATCTGCTTCACGATATGACTTCAGGATTGTTCTTCCGATGTTGCCAAATGGGTTACGCAGCCAATCATTACGAGGGAAGCGACACGCTTTCCCCGAAGGCACTTTATCGGAAATATGCTGACGGGCGTGATGAAGGACTCATGGATATTGACGAGAACTCGCCTGAGGCATTTGCACACTGGCTCAAAGATTGTGCCAACAGGGGCGGTCATCCATGGGAGGTTTGCAGGGGTGGTAACTCAACCCATGTCTCGCTGTATGTTTGCAAAGCCGACAATGGATTCTACTTTGCCGTTGCTGGCAGTTCATGGGGACGGTCCAACGAAACCATCCATTTTTATCTTGCTCTTCATCGTGCCGGAATGCCTGTGATGATTGATGCAGGAAATAAGCTTGCCGACCGCGTCAAGGGGAAAGACAAAATCGGAATTGTGCCCAGAGGCGTTACGCCCCGATATTGTGAATCGCGCTTTCCGGGAGAAAAAATCCTTGACTTCATGAACCTGCCGGATGAAAAACATGACGAATTCGTAAAGAGATGCGTGTGGCGTGACGAACCGGAAATAACGGTTTTGAAATAGGTAACTGTGAAGCTTGCAGAGATGGGGAAAGGTACGAAACAATGTGTGTTTTTCTGAAAAACAGTCTCATTTTATTTGAAAAACGCGTGAGCTTGTACTAAATTAAGGTGAACGACAAAACACCGAAGAGCCGGACAAATGGCTTGAAAACGAAAACAATAAACTGATGGATACGCTCAAATACGCAGGCAAACCAGAGGAAACGATATGAACACGAAGCTGAGAATAGATTCCCTGACAGTCTCGAACTACAGGTGTTTTGAATCTTTGACCATTGATTTTTACTGCGACCTGACTGTTCTGGTCGCTCGAAACGGTCAAGGGAAAACAGCCATCCTTGACGCCATCAAAGTCGCCTTGGGAACGTTCACCAATTCATTCCCATACTCAACGACTGCTTCCCTGTATGCCTCCGATGCGTTTGTTCGTACCGGCAATGAACCGCAGTATCCCGTTTCTGTCAATGCAAAAGGCGAGATGGGGGATGATGTCTTCAATGTGACACGGGAATTGACAAAGGCCAAAGGCCGCACTACATCGGACAAAGCTAAGGACCTTACCTCTTTGGGTGATACCCTCTTCAAGCAGTCACAAAAGGAATCTTCAAACGAGGAGCCAGTCAATCTTCCGATTCTGGCTTATTATGGAACAGGACGCCTCTGGTCCGATCAAAAAATCCAGGATAAAGATGACCGTAGGCTCAGCCCTCTTGCGGAATCTCGCTTTGTGGGCTACGATGCAGCATTCTCCGCCAGGTCCAACTACAAGTTCGTCAAGCAATGGCTTGTGGATGCGATTCTCTTCATGGATACGCCAGAGGCACAGAACACTGCGGAATACAAGATGGTCAAGGCTCAGCTCGCAGCGGTAAAGAAGGCTCTTGACAACCTTCTGGTCCTGGAGGGATGGGGTGGACTTCATTACAACCGTTTCCTGAAAGACCTGGCTATCGTTCGAGATACACCGCACTATGAAGACCAGCCTACTGGTTCCACGGAAAAACCTTCTGTCGCTCTTCCCATCTCCAGTTTGAGCGATGGTGTCCGTGCTGTTTTCGCCATGACAGCGGATATTGCCTGTCGTTGTGCAAAACTGAACCGCCACTTAGGCGAACGTGCATGTGAAGAGACAAGCGGAATTGTTCTGATAGATGAAGTCGATCTCTTCCTGCATCCTTCCTGGCAGCAGCGGATTATTGGCAACTTGCAGTGCGTTTTCCCCAATATCCAGTTTATTGTCACTACGCACAGTCCACAGGTCGTTTCCTCCGTCCCAAAGGAATGTGTAAGGGTTATCTCGAATGGAGAGATTGTTCCGATCGACAAACCCACGCAGGGTGTGGATGTTTCGGATATTTTGGCTGAGATTTTCGATACAGACCCCATTCCTCAGAACACAGAAATCGCCAAAAAGCTGGAGCAGTTGCAGGCCATGACTTCGGAAGGGTTGGGAAATACTCCTGAATGGGAAGCATTGTACAGCGAACTGGAAATGTACTACGGTCCTTACTATGGTCCGTTGTTCGGAACAAAAGAACACAGGAATTTCCTGAATAAAATCAATGGGTGGAAATAATGCACCACCTGACCCGTCCATATCCAGAACCGGAAGCTTTGCAGAAAGCTCGAAAAGCAAAGCCTTCCATTGATTGGGACCACTTCTCCACAAAGGACAAGAAAACCGTCAGAGATGCCCTGCTGGTCATGCAGGACTGTCGCTGTGCATACTGCGAACGTACGATTCGTGATGTCGGCGACGAACAGGAAGACAAATGGGATGGTCATATTGAACATTTCCAGAGAAAAGATTCCTCGTTTTGTCCTGACTTGACCTTTGTTTGGGAAAACCTGTTCCTTTCCTGCAATAATGGTCAGATCTGCGGTCATCGTAAGGACGCTGTGATTCGGGAAAAGAACGAATACGCCGACTTGATTAATCCGTGCAAGGAAAATCCGGAACACTTCTTTGTCTTCGCTGAAAGTGGGAAAGTGCATGTCAGAAGCGGTCTCACCGAAACCGAACAGAAACGAGCTCAATTCACAATTAAGGTATTCGGTTTGAATGCCCCTTGTCTGATAAGGGATCGGTTGAATCTTCTGAATGGTTTTCTGTGGCTGAAAGACTGTTCCAATGAAGATCGGATGTCATATTTGAATGACAGCCGTACTAAGGTTCCCTTCATCACTGCGCTTTTCCATTATTACGGAGAAAAAGTCGTTTCGTGACAATAGACGATATCTCAAACGTCGGCAATAGAGCGTCAGTAATACAGCATCGGTAATAAGCTCAAACATCGGTGAAAAAGCATCGGTGAAAAAGCATCGGTAATACAACGTCGGTAAAAAGCTCTCACCGAGCACAAAACGTCAGTAGAAAACATCGGTAAAAAAAACGTCGGGGCGGAGACGGAAAAGACCAGGAGGATGAAATGCCTAAAAAAAAAGAACTGACGAAAAGCAGCCAGTGGAAGGTCTTGGAATCGGAGTATCTCATTCGGAGACCATGGATGACCGTGAGGCGAGAAAGTCTGCGACTTCCCGATGGCCGGATTGTTCCTGAATACTATGTGCTGGAATATCCCGACTGGGTGAATGTCATTGCCATAACGGATGACGGCATGATGATTCTTGAGAAACAGTATCGCCACGGAATCGGGTGTGCGGCATGGGAAATTCCCTGCGGCGTACTAGAAAAGAGCGATTCCTCGCCACTTTCGGGTGCACAACGCGAATTGCTTGAAGAAACGGGGTATGGTGGTGGCGAATGGACTCTGCTGGATACGCTCAGCGGCAATCCGGGTAGCACGAACAACCGGACATATTGTTTCCTGGCACAAGGTGTGAAGAGAATCGGCGAGCCCAATCTAGACGCAGGCGAAAGCTTCGATGTGAAGCTTTTTCCGGTTGAAACAATCCCGGAAATGCTCCTGCGCGGAGACTTCATTCAGGCACTTCACGTCGCGCCTCTGTGGAAGTTCCTTTACCTGAACAAGAATTAAGCTGTATCGGATAAGGCGGAGACGAAGATTATCAGAGGAACGTGGAGATGGTGTCCGAACAGACACATCAGGGTGAGAGCCTTCCGGTCGCATGTCTTTTGACCTTTGCGGCCGGACTGCTTGATATTTATTCCTACATGCTGCGGGGGCACGTCTTCGCCAACGCTATCACGGGAAACATGGTTTTGCTCGGAATGAATCTTGCTGCCGGGCACTGGCTAAACTGCGGCAGATACCTGTTCGCCATTTCCGCATACGGTGCTGGCATTCTAGTTGCAAACATCATTCATGAGAAAATTCGCCTGCCTTGGAATCTTTCCTGGAAACAATTTGTGCTTTTCCTCGAAATCGTCGTTCTGCTGCCTGTCGCCTTCATTCCTTCGGGCGACTGGAATCTTTTGGTCAACGGAATGATCTCGTTCATCTGTGCTATGCAGGTCCGGGCATTCCAGCATGTTCACGGCCTTCCGTTTGTTTCGACTACATGTACCGGAAACTTGCGAAAGGGGACCAACGCTCTGTTCTCCGGGCTGTTTCACCACAACCCCGAGGAAATCTATAAAGCCAAACACTATTACCTTGTGATTCTTTCCTTTGTGTTCGGAGCTGTGATCGGGGCTTTTGCATTCAGAGACGTTTCACCATATGCAGTATTTATCATTCCGATTGTCTTCTGCGTTGTGCTCTGGATGATTTCCGTTGAAAAAAAGCTCCAACAGACGTGAGGAGAAACGGCAAATGCGTTTCGGCTTTTCTTATGTTGGGTTCATTTACCTGGTCATGCTTCTGGTCCCCAATCTCATCTGGGCGAAGAACAAGCCCGGAGACCACATGATCTACGAACAGAAGCCGGTTGAATGCGGCAGGATCGTCAGGGATTTCATCGACGGATTGGATCAATAATCCGTGAAAAGCTTTACCCGTATAGGCGAAATCGAGTAGGAGGTTGCCCACGAAGGGCAACCTCCCGTATGGTTTTGTTGATTAGCTTTTTCTGGGCGCTTTATACAGCAAAGATCAGTAACTCGCTCAGTTTTTCCTTTTGAGTTGTCGTGAGATTGTCGTCCAGCCAGTGCCCGAGAACGGCAAGCTTTTCTGTGCTGAGTTCCCTGATTGTTTCAGCGATGGACTTCTCTCCTCCGATGAGCTTCGGTTGAGGAAGACACGGGAGAACGTTCAGGTTTTGCAACGCTTCTCTTTTCGTTTCCAGATTAACGTGCGTATAGTGCGCCGTCATATCGACTGAGGTATGTCCCAGAAGATCGCGTACGACCAGAGGATTGACACCATTGCAGATCATCATAGACGCTGCCGTATGCCTGAATCCGTGAAAGCCCATTCTCGAAACAGCAAGGACGCGCCGAGTTGTTCCGGAATCGTTCGGTTTCAGTCCAGCTGCTACCAACAGTTTCTTCGTGTCCCTTGATATGCCACCTGAATTATGCTGATACCGATATGCGACATTCGGAAGAACATAGTCGGTACTCTGGTCCAGCGAAGACAACGCTTCATAAAGAACGTCACCAATCGGAATTTCCACGGTCTTATGGCTGCTGTGAGCCGTTTTGTGGGGCATGAACCGGATAACCCTGTTCTGCATATCGACCGAGGACCAGCGCAACAGACAGAGATCGCCACAACGAGCGCCAGTATAAAGCGCCAGTTTGTAAAGGACGATCATTTCCTCTTTGTGCAGCATGTGGTAGGTAGGGGAGGTAAGCGTGTCCCAGATCTTCTGAAGCTGTTCGACCGTGAAAGCTACACGTTCCTCCGTATGGCAAACCTTTTTCTTGAAGCTGTCAAACGGGTTGTTGTCCTTGTTCATAAGACGGAACACGCACCTCAGGATGTCGAGGACGCTGTTATACGTCTTCGGCGAAATCCCTCTGCTCCAGTAGTACGATAAGAAAGACTGCGCTACCTCTTCGGTAACGTCTGCTACCGTTTCCACCTGAATCTGACTGGCAAAATTCGTCAGTGTGTTCAAAACGGAATGATAAGTCTTTCGATGCTTGGGGGAAACGGTTGGTGCTGATGGATGATTAAAGAAGGCTTCTTCCAGTTCCGCCAATGGGATACGGCAGACTTTCAGAAGGGATTTGACCTCTGCAATCTTCAGGATCGTTTCCTCTTTGCTCTTCAGATTCCGGAGAGATAAGAGTTCAGAAGACCAGTTGATCACGATCTTTTCAGCTTCGGCAAGATTTGTTACTTTGCTGCCAGCCTCGTTTCTCACAACACGTGAGGTGAACAACCCTTCTTCATTTCTGAACCGCCAATGATAGCAGCTCCCTCTTTTGACGATAGATCCACAGTAACGCTTCATAACAGTCGTTTGACTGCTATGCGACTGTATAATGTACGCAAAATGTACGCAAAAAAAGAAAACTGAGGTTAAATCAGTTGGCTCATAACCTGGAGGCCGTTGGTTCGATTCCAACCCCCGCTACCAATGATTTTTCAGGGCTGTCCGTCACGGATGGCCTTTTTTTTGCCTCATTTTCGCGAAGTTTCGGCATTTTACCCTGGTTGTGCGGCGTTACCGGACAGGATAATCGAAATAGGTGTCCGGATATGGTTCGTTTTCGAGCGTGAAGTGCCACCACTCCGTGTCAATCGGTTTGAAGCCGTGTTTCAGCATGACCGATCGGAGCACCATGCGGTTGTGGAACTGCGCCTCGCTGATCTTTCGGGACTTCGGCGTGCCTTCGGGGAATCTGCCCGTGTACCGTTTCGATTCGGGGTCGCCGCCCCAGTCGGGATGGCTTTCGGGGCCGAACCAGTCGAAAGTGCCGCCCATATCGACTTCCTTTCCGGTCTTCATGTCGAACAGCGTGAGGTCCACTGTGCTGCCGCGGCTGTGTCCCGATTTCTCTGCGATGTACACCTGCGCGAACAGAACGGACTTGTCGAGGTCGGGGTAGAAATACTCCTTCATCCGCGTGTCGTCCATCCGTTTCGCCCATTCGACGAAGTGGTCGACGGCGCGCTGGGGCCGGTAGGAATCGTAAATCTTCAGCCGATAGCCCATCGGAAGCAGCTCATCGCTCACGGCCTTCAGAGCTTCCGCCGCCTCGACAGTGAGGAGCGGCGTGGGGCGTTCGTAACCGTGGATGCGGTCACCGATGAAATTGTATGTGGAGTAGTAGCGGATCTCCAGGATTGCGTCCGGCACGGCTTCTGCGAGATACACGAATCCGGGCGGCGTCGCGTCCACGCAATCTGTCGTACTGCACGCAGTAGAAAGGGCCAGCATGACCGCCGCCACGAAAACGAACAGGCGGCTTTTCATGGAGGACAACGAACCCTTTCGAGTGTGGACCGGAGCGGAGAATGTATATTTCATGCGACAGGCTTTCCTTGTGTTCAGGCGTTTGCTCGTTTCAAAAAAAGGGCGGACCCGTTTTTGCGAGCCCGCCCGGAATTCAACTCATTTGTAGGGGAAGATCGTTATGATCTTGCCCGAAGCGTCGAAGTTCAGCTCGGTGAACTTCACGTTGCGGCGGTGGTTGATGCCGTTCGACAGCTCGCAGTCGTGGTAGAAGAGATACCACTTGCCGTGGTATTCCAGGATGGAGTGGTGCGTGGTCCAGCCGAGCACGGGCTCCAGGATGCGTCCCTGATACGTGAACGGCCCGTACGGATTGTCCGCCACGGCGTAGACGATGTAGTGCGTGGTGCCGGTGGAGTAGGTGAAGTAGTATTTGCCTTTGTACTTGAACATCCACGGGTCCTCGAAGTAGCGGCGGTCCTCGTCGCCCGCCTTGATCGGCGCGCCGTTTTCGTCCAGAATCACGATGTCGCGCGGCGTCTCGGCGAACTCGAGCATGTTGTCCTTCATGAGGGCGATCTTCGGGCAGACGGCGTTCTCGTCCTTCGCGGGCTCCGTGCCGTTCGGATCGAACTTGCCGGTGCGGTACTTTTCGAGCTGGCCGCCCCAGAGGCCGCCGAAGCACATGTAGACCTTGCCGTCCTCGTCCTCGAACGCGCACGGGTCGATGCTGAAACTGCCCTTGATGCATTCCGGTTCAGGCTTGAACGGGCCTTCCGGCTTGTCGCTGATGGCGATGCCGAGACGGAAATTGCCGTCCTTGTCGCGGGCGGGGAAAACGAGGTAGTATTTGCCGTTCCTGAACGCGACGTCCGGCGCCCACATCTGCGTGCTGACCCACGGCACGTCGTACTGCGACAGCGCGAGGCCGCAGTCGACCGGATCGGCGGTCTCATTGTCCATGCGGAAGACATGGTAGTCCTCCATCTGGTACTCGTCGCCGTTGTCGTTATCCTCGCCGTTGTGCGGGATGTCGTGCGACGGGTAGATGTAGAGCTTGTCGTTGAAGACGTGGGCGGACGGGTCCGCGGTGAACATGTGGGTGATGAGCGGCTTTCTCTGCTGCGCCATGATGGGATTCTCCTTGTCGAAGCCCCGCCGGTTGCGGGCGGGAAACAGTTTGATTGTTGATGCGTGCGAAATGATACAGGTTACTATAGCAGGCTTCAGCCGAAAATCAAGCCGGAAACATGTCATTGCGGATTGTATTTTCGGGCAAATGGAGGTACATTATAACGTTAGGCAGAACCGCAAACACAGGAGACCCGGATGCAGAACAAAATAGTGGTGCGCGGGGCGCGCGTTCACAACCTGAAGAATATCGACGTCGATATCCCTCTTTATCAGATCGTCGGGATCGCGGGTGTGTCCGGGTCCGGCAAGTCGTCGCTCGCGCTCGGCGTGCTGTACGCGGAGGGCTCGCGCCGTTACCTGGAATCCCTCTCGACCTACACGCGGCGACGCATGACGCAGGCTGCGAAGGCGCAGGTGGACGACGTGCTGTACGTCCCGGCGGCGCTGGCTCTGCATCAGCGGCCGGGCGTGCCGGGCATCCGCAGCACGTTCGGCACCGGGACGGAACTGCTCAACAGCCTGCGGCTGATGTTCTCGCGGCTCTCCTGCCACCGCTGCCCGAACGGGCATTACCATCCGCCGACGCTGGCGGTCGCCGCGGAACAGGAGCTGGTCTGCCCCGAATGCGGCGCGAAGTTCTTCCCGCCGGGGGCGGAGGAATTGGCGTTCAACAGCCAGGGCGCGTGCCGGAACTGCGACGGGACGGGCATCGTGAACGTGGTGGACGAATCTACGCTGGTGCCGGACGAGTCGCTGACGATCGACGAGGGCGCGGTGCGGCCGTGGCAGACGCTCATGTGGTCGCTGATGAAGGATATCGCGCGCGAACTCGGCGTACGGACCGACGTGCCGTTCCGCGAGCTGACCGCGAAGGAGCGCGACATCGTGTTTCATGGGCCCCCGGTCAAACAGCACATGATCTACCAGAACCGTACCAACGGCGCGGCGGGCGAGATGGATTTCACATATTTCAACGCGACGTACACGGTGGAAAACGCCCTCGCGAAAGTCAAGGACGAAAACGGCATGAAGCGCGTGGAGAAATTCCTGCGCCAGAGCGTGTGCCCGGAGTGCGGCGGCTCGAGGCTGTCGGACAAGGCGCGCGCGCCGCGTCTGCGCGGGGTCTCCCTCGCGGACGTCTGCCGCATGACGCTGCTCGAACTGATGGACTGGGTGGGCGGCGTGCCGGGTTCCCTGCCGGAACCGATGCGCCCGATGGCGGAAAGCATCTGCGAATCGTTTTTCTCCGCCGCGAAACGCCTGATCGACCTCGGGCTGGACTACCTCACGCTCGACCGTGCGGCGTCCACACTCTCTACGGGCGAACGCCAGCGCATGCAGCTGGCACGGGCGGTCCGAAACCGCACGACCGGCGTGCTGTATGTACTGGACGAACCGAGCATCGGGCTGCATCCGGCAAACATCGAAGGGCTGAAAGGCGTGATGCGCGACCTCATCGCCGACGGGAACTCCGTGATCCTGGTCGACCACGACACGCAGATCCTGTCCGAAGCGGACTACCTCATCGAAATGGGGCCTGCCGCCGGCGCGGACGGCGGACGCGTGATCGCCGAAGGGGTGATCGACGCCGTCATGCGCTCAAAGAACTCAAAGATTGCGCCGTTCCTGACCGGACGCGCGAAGCTGACTCGGAAAAAAGCCGGCGACGCGCTCTTCGGAGACGGCAGGATCCACCTCGAAACAAAGCAGATTCACACGGTGAAGCCGTTGCGTGTGGACATCCCGAAGGGACGGCTTACGGTCGTGACCGGGGTGTCCGGCTCCGGCAAGACGACGCTGATCCTGGAGAGCCTGATCCCCGCGCTGGAAGCGGCGACGGGGCAGGGGCGCACGCCGGAGCACATCGTGACGGTCGACCCGGACGGCATCCGCCAGGTCAAGCTCATCGATGCCACGCCCATCGGCATCAACGTACGTTCGACTGTGGCGACCTACGCGAACGTCCATGACGAACTGCGGAAGATCTTCGCGCGGGCGCCCGAGGCGAAGGCGCACGGGTTCAAGGCGGGCGATTTCAGCTACAACACCGGGAAACTCCGTTGTCCGGTCTGCGACGGTACGGGCGAGATCAATCTCGACGTGCAGTTCCTGCCCGACGTCGACATCCCGTGTCCTTCGTGCCGCGGATCGCGTTACGGAAAGGAGGCGGGGCTGGTCCCACTCGCCGGGAAGAACGGCGAATCGCGCACGATGCCGGAGTTGATGGATATGGACATCCATTCCGCGCTGGAGTTCTGCAAGGGGATGAAGCTGGTCTATGAGCGACTGAAGACGCTTGATGACCTCGGCCTGGGCTATCTGACCCTCGGCGAGGAAACGCCGAGTCTGTCCGGCGGCGAGGCGCAGCGGCTGAAGCTCTCCGGCGAGATCGGACGCGGCCAGGCTGACGCCATGTTCGTATTCGACGAGCCGACGATCGGCCTGCATCCGCTGGACGTGCAGACACTGCTCGACGTGTTCCAGAAACTGATCGACCGCGGCGCGAC
This sequence comes from uncultured bacterium, assembly GCA_902778895.1. Taxonomy (GTDB): domain Bacteria; phylum Verrucomicrobiota; class Lentisphaeria; order Victivallales; family UBA1829; genus UBA1732. The sequence goes on along the minus strand of CACYZF010000008.1, from coordinate 37,280 downwards.
GGTCGTCGTGATCGAACATGATCTCGACGTGATCCGCAACGCGGACTATGTGATCGACATGGGACCGGGCGGCGGCGAGGCGGGCGGACGGATCGTCGCGTGCGGCACGCCGGATGAGATCAAACGGTGCAGGGAAAGCCGCACAGGCGGATTCCTCTGAACGTACGAATCAACGAAACGGAAATGGAATTCGTAATGGACATCAGACATTTTTACCTCGAAAAGGGGGAGGGCGAGCCTCTTGTCCTACTTCATGGAAACGGGGCGTGTTCCGATTATTTCAAGGGACAGATCGACGCGTTCGCCGGGCAATATCATGTGTATGCGGTCGACACCCGGGGACACGGCCGGACGCCGCGGGGTGGGATGCCGTTCACGATACGGCAGTTCGCGGACGATCTGCTGGAGTTCATGGATGAGCATCGAATCGAAAAGGCCCATCTGCTCGGGTTTTCCGACGGAGCAAACATTGCGATGGTCTTCGCCATCCGGCATCCCGAGCGCGTCGGCCGTCTGATCCTGAACGGCGCGAATCTGAACGCGTCCGGCGTAAAACGGAGCGTCCAGCTCCCGATCGAGATCGGCTACAGGATCGCGAAGTGTTTCTCCGGCAGGAGCGAGTCCGCCCGGCGGAATGCGGAAATGCTCGGACTCATGGTGAACGAACCGAATGTTTCGCCCTCGGAGCTTGCCGGAATCAAGGCGAAAACGCTGGTCATCGCCGGAACCCGTGACATGATGAAAGAAGCACACACACGCCTGATCGCGGACTCCATCCCGGACGCCAGGTTCGTTTTCGTGAAGGGAAATCATTTCATCGCGAACCGGAATCCGCTGGAATTCAACCGGGCCGTGCTGGATTTCCTTCAGAGCTGAAGCCGGACAAAGGCATTTCCCCTTTCTGTTGTTAGGGGATGGCGTGCTGTTTTCAACCCAATCCGGTTTTGCAGACAGCGGGAAAGGAAAGGATCACAACCCGGCGATGGTTTCTTCGTAAATGGAGATCAGCTTGGGGTAAGTAAAACCGGCAAGGACTTTTTCGCGTCCCTTTTTCCCCATTTCCGGTAACTGCGCGCGCTTTTCATAGCTTTCTGCTAGGCGTTCCGCCAGCTCGCTGCTCTGTTCCGAATGAAATCTCCAGCCGTTGACCCCCTGGTCGATCAGATCGGGGTCGACCGCATCGCTCTGGATGACAGGCGTACCTGCCGCCCATGACTCCACAATCACAGCACCGGAATTCATGAAGCGGACCGGTGCGAGCATCACGTCCGAGGTCTTCAGGAAACCGATTACGTCGTCGCGCGGGATCATGCCGGTGAAGACGACGCGGTCTTCGAGTTTCGCCTCGCGGATCGCCGATTTCATCCCTTCGAGGAAATCCGGTTCGTAATCGCTGCGTCCGACGACCGCCAGAATGGATCCGGGCATCCTGGACGCAGCCTCGACGAACGCCTTGACGGCGATGTCCTGTCCTTTGATCCGGGATACGCGGCCGAGCACAAGGAACACCATCGCATCTTCGGCGATGCCGTAGCGCTTCCGAAACGCCGCCCGGTCGATGTCGGCTTCGTATTCCGATGTCTCCACAGGGACCGGAGAAAAGGAAACATGAGGATTGTAGCGCCGGAACACGTCCATTTCCCGGTTCGAGATCGCGAAAATATGGCTGCATTTCCTGAACAGATATTGCCTTGTCCGGCTCGGCGTGAAATGTTCCAGGCAGTGCGGATCGATCGTTCCTGTCTTTTTCTGGATCTCGGCGTAGTCCAGCAGGTCGAACGAGCAGAGGATGAACGGGACGCGCCGGATCCTCGCCGCAATCAGCGCCAGCATATTGTTGTGGTTCAGGGAGGGGAACGCCATCACGGCGTCGAAACTGCCGAAAAGGATCCGGAAAAAGATCCCCGGCATAAACGTGTCGCGCCCGATGTTCGGCAGGCGGTTCCTGATATCCAGAAGCCGATGGACGGTGAATGATCCGATGGTCTCTTTTTTCGGGGTCTCGGGAAGACGTCTCGGGGTGAACACGGTTACATTATGGCGTTTTGAAAGTTCCTTCGCCTGGAAATAGAGGTTGGTTTCTGCTCCACCCACTTCGGGATAAAAACGGTTGAGGACTAAGGCGATTTTCATGCGATGCGATCCATGGTTTCGGCTGATTTGTTTTTAATAATATATCGCACAAGAGGAAAAAATCAAGAGCAGGCAATAAGGAAGCCGCAGAACCGGAAACGAACGGAGTTTGCATTTGCAGGTTGTTTTCCGGGCCAAGTCGTGCTATATTAAATCCAAAACGAAAAGAAAAGAGGAGCTTCGGATATGCACGACGTCATAGTGGGACTGCTGATCCCGCTGGCCGGGACGGTCGGCGGAGCAGGCTGTGTTTTCTTCATGCGGCGGGCGCTGAACGACACGCTGCAGCGCGTGATGACCGGATTCGCCTCGGGGGTGATGGTGGCGGCGTCCGTGTGGAGCCTGCTGATCCCCGCCATGGAAGAGTCCGGCAAACTGGGACGGCTGTCGTTTCTTCCTGCCGTGATCGGATTCCTGCTCGGGATCATGTTCCTGCTGCTTCTGGACCACCTGACGCCGCACCTGCACATGAATACGACCAGTCCCGAGGGGCCGGCGAGCCGTCTTTCGCGCACGGCGAAAATGGTGCTGGCCGTGACGCTGCACAATATCCCGGAGGGCATGGCAGTCGGCGTGGTCTATGCGGGACTTCTCGCCGGATCGGACGACATCACGGCGGGCGGCGCGCTCGCGCTGTCGATCGGCATCGCCATCCAGAATTTCCCCGAGGGCGCGATCATCTCCATGCCGCTCCATTTCGAGGGAAAAAGCCGCACGAGAGCGTTCCTGTACGGCGGGCTGTCGGGCATCGTGGAACCGCTCTTCGGCGCGCTGACCGTGGCCGCCGCGGCCCTCATTATCCCCGCCATGCCGTATCTGCTGAGTTTCGCCGCGGGCGCGATGCTGTATGTGGTCGTCGAGGAGCTGATCCCGGAGATGTCCGCGGGCCGGCACTCCGACTGGGGCGTCGTCTCGTTTGCCGCCGGATTCTCCCTGATGATGGCCCTCGACGTGGCGCTTGGGTGAGCTGCGCCGGGCAGAGCGCATGAGGCTTGCGTCAGGGGTATTGTGTTAAGGCCGTGTGCCTGCCGCGCGCTTCACAGCTTCTAGGCACGAAGGAAGATACTTCTCCTCGTTGTGCGCCAGGATCACAACGGATAGAATCGGCTGAGTTATTCATCTGGAATAAAGTCTTTAGTTCAGCGCTTGAGCATAAAACTGTTTTCGGAAACGAATCATTCCACTTAAGAATGAATTCATCTGCTATTGGTGATAATCAGCCGTTTAACCTGTCTCCATAGGGAAGAGACTTGATATAGTTTTCCATGAAAACCCAATCAGGATCGTTATTGGAATCTACAGGAAGTTTAATGATGGACTTGCCAAATTTATTTACATCGTGAGGTTTTCTTCCGTAGCTCCAACGATATTTGTCCATCATAATCATCGTGCATAAAAAAAGCGCGATATACGGGTTCAGATCATGATTTTTCAAATAGAGAGCTGTAATGTCATGACTGCAAGTAAATCTTTGGGATTGCTAGAACGCATTGCACACCGATCCGTTTACCTGTAGCATTGTTTCACAAGAATTCAACAGGCTTTTTCGTTTTTCTTATAAAAAACTCTTCGTGCTTAGAATCCACTCGTCGAGGAAGGCCATCTGTTCCGGGGTGTGGAACCAGTGTTCGCCGCGGGGCATGACCGTGAGCTGCGCGCCGATCCGGGCGGTGAATGCGGACATCGTTTCGGGCGGGGTCAGGAAGTCTCGGCCGCCGTACAGGATGCGGGTGGGTACGGACCATTGAAGCGGATGATTCCGCACGTCGCAAAGCCAGTCCCAGGAGAGCGTTTCGCCGAAGCCGACCGGGATTTCCTTTCTGGCGCGGAGTTCGTCCTCTGTGACGTTCGCCCGCGACATCATGTTCCGGATCATGTTCTCCATATCCACGACCGGCGAAATGAACAGCGCGCGGTCGATGTATTTTCCCGAAAGCGAGGTCATGGAGTAGAACGCGCCGATGCTGTTCGCGATCAGTGTCAGCGAACCGCAATTGGAACGCAACGTTTCGAAGAAAAGCGGAAACTCGTCGCGCGCCTCCCACGGCGTTTGCGCTCGGTAGTCAAATCCGACGACCTCGCACCCGTCGGACAACGGTCTGTAGTGTTCCGCCTCGCTGGCGCTGCCGCCCTTCCCATGTACATAAACGACCAGATGTTTCATGCTTTCCCTTATGGATAAAAAAACAAAACGCAGGCAATACAATAGCACAAACAGGAGGCGTTGTCAAGCAGGAAGCAGAATGGAAATCCGACATCCGAAAGAGTTGTCTTCGCCCCTGGAGAATGAATTTCTCTATGTGGAGTTCCGCCACAACGACCGGATCGAACGCGGTCCGAAGCTTGCCCGGCAGCCTGCCACCGCATATCTCCGCGCCGGGATAAACAAGGACTTCGCGACGGTGTTTTATATCTGGTTCCGTTCGACCTGGGGGCTGGACGGCGTGTCGCATTATTCCTACAGTCTCGACGGCATCAACTACACGCCATTCGGCGAGCCGTACCGCCTGCAGTGGGGCAACTACCGCGGCGACCGCATCGGCATCTACACGTTCAACGACGACGCGGACGCGGGCTTCGTGGACATCAAATATTTCCACTACCGCTGAACCCCCGCTTTCATGCTTGAAAACAGCGCATTTCCGTGATATATTGTTCTCATATAAAAGACCAATATAGACCTGAAACCAGAGGCATGCCATGAAACCGTTTTTCAAAATGCTTACTCTCGGCGCTGTGATCGGTGCGCTCGTTGCCGCTATTTCACCCGCGACCGCGCAGGAATCCCAAGCCGCGAAACCTGAAGCGAAGACAGAACCGAAAACGTTCGGCTACCGCAATCCCGTCCTGCCGGGATTCTATCCCGATCCGAGCGTGTGCCGCGTGGGCGACGATTACTACATGGTGAACAGCACGTTCTGCTATTTCCCCGCCGTGCCGGTGCATCACAGCCGGGACCTGATCCACTGGGAACAGATCGGACATTGCATCACGCGTCCGACGCAGACCCGGCTGCAGAACATCGGCGTCTGGAACGGCATTTACGCGCCGACGATCCGTCACCATGACGGCACGTTCTACATGGTCACGACCAACGTGTCCGGCGGCGGGAATTTTTACGTCACGACGAAGGACCCGGCGGGCGAATGGTCCGACCCGATTTATGTGCGCGAAGGCGGCATCGACCCCGACCTTTTCTTCGACGACGACGGCAGGACCTATTTCCTGTCGGCGCAGGGCGCTGGCAAGATCCATCTGGCGGAGATCGACCTCGCGACGGGGCGTCTGCTCAGCCGGAGCGAGATCATCTGGCGCGGCACGGGGGGACGCTGCGCCGAGGGGCCGCACATGTACAAAAAGGACGGCTGGTATTACCTGATGATCGCCGAGGGCGGCACGGAGTACGGCCACAGCGAGACGATCGCGCGCAGCCGCGGCCTCCGCGGACCGTTCGAGGCATGTCCCTCGAATCCGATTCTGTCGCACGCTCCGGCGCGGGGCTATCAGAACCCCATTCAGGGCACCGGACACGCCGACCTCATCCAGGCGCACGACGGCTCGTGGTGGATGGTCTGCCTCGGGTTCCGCGTGCTCGGCGGATTCCACCATATCACCGGACGCGAAACGATGCTTGCGCCGGTCAAGTGGGACGAAAACAGCTGGCCGGTCGTGAACGGCAACGGCGCGATCTCGCTCGAGATGAACGTGCCGACGCTGCCGCAGGTACCCGTGGCGAAGAAACTCGTCCGCACGGACTTCGACACGTCGAAACTCGGGCTGGAATGGAATTTCAACTGCGCTCCGCGCTACGAGAATTATTCCGTTTCCGCCGCGGGCTATCTGCTCCCCGAACGCGAAGGCTGGCTGCGTCTGCGTCCGTGCAAGGTCACGATCAGCGAATCCGACTCCCCCACGTGGCTGGGACGCCGCCAGCAGCACATCGACTTTTCGGCAAAGACGAAATTGGACGCCTCCGGTCTGAAGGACGGCGACGAGGCGGGGTTGACCGTCTTCATGTCCAAGGATTCCCATTACGACCTGGCGGTGCGGAAACGCGACGGGAAGCTTTCCCTCGTCCTGAAGTACAAGCTGAGCCGCCTGGAACACACGGAAAAGGAGATCCCGCTCGATTCTTCCGTCGTGTATCTGCTTGTATCCGGCACGAAAGATGCTTACGAGTTCTTCTATTGCACCAATGATTACATCTATATCCCGCTCGGGACCATCGATACCACGTTCCTCAGCAGCGAGACGGCGGGCGGTTTTACCGGCGTCTATCTGGCGCTCTACGCACAGACCGCCGGAGAGCCGGGCGGCCACGCCGATTTCGACTGGTTCGATTATTATCCCGTGGAAGGCTCGAAGCTTTCTGAAGATGTGGTAGACAACAGAAAGAAGAACGAAGAAAAGATCGAATCCGAAGAAGAGGAATAGGAAAGAAGCAAAGGATTCATTGCTCCGGGCGGAACGAACCTGTTCCTCCCCGTTTTTTAGTGTTCAGAGGCCGGCGGCGGTGATTGCGCGGAGGGTGACGGCGACGGGAGGCAAAGCCTCCACTGCGGTAGTGCCCGGCTGCGCTCGGGCACGGTTCAAGCTCCGGTATCAAGTATTTTCTGAAGGCTGTCTTTTACGTTGTGGACGCGGAGGGCTTCGACTCCGGCGCGGCAGAGGTCGAGCTGGAGCTGTGCCGTGGCGTCGTCGCGGTCGGCGGGGCAGGGGATGCCGTACATGCGCCCGATGAAGCCCTTGCGTGAAATCCCGTAGAACAGCGGGAATCCGAGCTTTTTGAACTCGGCGGCGTGATGGATCAGCGCCATGTTCTGTTCATCGGTCTTCGAGAACCCGACGCCCGGGTCGAGCATGATGCGGGCAGGATCGACGCCCGCGCGGACGGCTTTCTTCACCGCGTCCAGCAGGGATGCCGAAATGTCGGCGATCAGATCGTCATAAACGAGGTTTTCCGGGGCCTGCATGGTCTCCGGCGTGCCGCGCATGTGCATGATGATGAGGGCGGCATGATGCGCCGCGACAACGTCCGGCATGCCCGGATCGAACTGGAGTCCGCTCACATCGTTGACGCAGTCGGCTCCGGCTGCCAGCGCGGCGTCGGCCACGTCCGCTTTGCGCGTGTCGACGCTGAGGAATAAATCCGGGAAACGCGCCCGGATCAGTTTCAGGGCAGGGAGCAGACGGCGGATTTCCTCGTCCGTCGGGACCGCGCCCGAACCGGGCCGCGTGGACTCCGCTCCCAGGTCGAGTGCATCCGCGCCGTCGGCGACCATCTGTGCCGCGAAATCCGCGGCGGCTTCCGGCGATGCCGTGTGCGCGCCGCCGTCACTGAAAGAGTCCGGCGTGAGGTTCAGGATGCCGAAAAGACGCGGCCGGGATTGGCCCGGCCGCATCGGTTGTTTCAGGTCTTCGAAGAAACGGTCAGAACGGGACATTTCCGCCATCGTCGCCTCCGCCGAAGTCGGCGGGATCGACGTAATCGTCTTCCTCTTCTTCGGCCTGTTTCTTCGGCGCGTCGTCGTCGAAATCGTCGTCGCCGCCGGTCTCTTCCACGACTTCCTCCGCCTCGGCCTCCGCATCCTCGCGGACGGGGAGCGGTTCGCCCGCGGCAGCGAAGACGCCGGTGTTCTCGGCGGGTTCCTTCGGCTCTTCCTCTTCGACCTGCATCACGGTGGAAACGCCGATGATGCTGTCGTTCTTGCGGAGCGCGATGATGCGGACGCCCATGGAGTTGCGGCCGACGAGGCGAATCTCGTCGACGCGGGTGCGGACCACCTGGCCGCGCTGGGTCGTGAGGATGATGTCTTCGCCGGGGTGGACCTTGATGGCCGCCACGACGGTTTCGCCTTCGCCGAGCTTGATGTTGCGGACGCCCATCGCGCCGCGTCCGGTGAGACGGTAGGTATCGACGTAGCTGCGCTTGCCCATGCCGCGGCTGGTGACAACGAGAAGCTGGGGTTTGGAGGCGTCTTCGGGGATCGCTTCGTCGGCGCCTTCCGCGGATTCCTCGGCGGATTCTTCCGCGGCAGCGGTTTCAGCTCCGTCGATCGCGGCGGCTTCTTCCGCGGCGTCGGCATCGACGTCGGCATCGCTGATCGGGGCGACGTTCTCTTCATTGTCGGCGTCGACGTCCAGATCGGCGGCGGGCGCTTCGATGACGGGCGGCAGACCGGTCGCGACGACTTCCATGCTGACCACGTAGTCGCCTTCGATCTTGAACTTGAGGCCGTGGACACCGCGAGCGGCGCGGCCCATGGGACGGACTCTGGATTCGCTGAAGCGGCATGCCATGCCCTTCGCGGTGGAGAGAATGATCTCGCTGGAGCCGTCGGCAAGGTCGGCTGCGATCAGGTTGTCATTTTCCTCGATCACGAGGGCGCGGAGCGCGACCTTGCGGAGGTTCTTGAACGCGGAGAGGGGGGTCTTCTTGATGATGCCGTTGCGGGTGCACATCACAAGGGACATGCCGGGCTGTTCGAACATGGCGCGGTTGACCGTGACCATGGCGCTGATCTGCTCGTCCTTTTCGAACTTGATGAGGTTCACGATGGCCTTGCCGTTGCCGGTGCGCGCGCCTTCCGGGATGTCGTAGACGTTCAGCCAGTACATGAATCCACGGTTGGTGATGAAGAAGATGATGTCGTGACTGTCGGCGCTGAAGAGACGTGCCACGTGGTCTTCCTCCTTGGTGCTCATGCCGATGACGCCGGAGCCGCCGCGGTGCTGCGTGCGGTAGGTGTCTGCGGGAACGCGCTTGATGTAACCGGTGTCGGACACGGTGATGATGCAGGAGTGGCGCGGGATGAGGTCGGCGATATCGATGTCGCCGTCGTCGTAGGTGATCTCTGTGCGTCTTGGGTCGGCGTACTTGTCGCGGATGGCGGCGAGCTCGGTCTTGATGAGCTCGAGGCGTTTCTCGCGGCTGGCGAGGAGTTCTTCGAGCTCGGCGATGCGCGCCATGAGCTCGTTATACTGGTTCTCGAGATCGTCGACCGCGAGGTTGGTGAGCTGATGGAGGCGCATATTGAGGATGGCCGCCGCCTGGATCGCGTCGAGGTCGAACCGCGCCATGAGGGCCTTTCCGGCGGTTTCGCGGTCGCGGGACTCGCGGATGATCTTCACGACCTCGTCGATGTTGCGGACGGCGATGAGTAGTCCGGCGAGGATGTGGGCGCGTTCGCGGGCCTTGCGGAGTTCGTATTCGGCGCGGCGGGTCACGACCTCGAACCGGTGGTCGATGAACGCCTGAAGGATCTGGACGAGGTTCATCACACGCGGACGGTTGTGGTCGACCACGAGCATGTTGCAGCCGAACGCGGATTCGAGCTGGGTGGTGGCGAAGAGCTGGTTCAGGACCACGCTCGCCATGGCGCCGCGCTTGATGTCGATGACGATGCGGATGCCGATCTTCTTGTTGGACTCGTCGCGGAGGCCGGAGATGCCGGTGATGCGCTTTTCCTTCACGACGTCGGCGATCTTCTTCACGAGGAGTTCCTTGTTCAGCGCGTACGGGATCTCGGTCACGATGATCTGCTCGCGGTCGTTCTTCTCCACGATCTTCGTCTTCGCGCGGATCTTCAGCACGGCGTGGCCGGTCTCGTAGAGGGCCCGGACGGGGTTGATGCCGCAGATGATGCCGCCGGTGGGGAAGTCGGGGCCGGGGAGGTACTGCATGAGGTCGCGGACCGTGGCGGTCGGGTTCTCGAGCAGATGGATGGTGGCGTTCACGACTTCGCCGAGGTTGTGCGTCGGGATGCTGGTCGCCATGCCGACGCCGATGCCCACGCTGCCGTTCACCAGCACGTTCGGGAACTTCGCCGGGAGCACTTCGGGTTCCTTCGTCTCCTCGTCGAAGGTCGGGACCATGTTGACCGTTTCCTTCTCGATGTCGGCGAGGAGTTCCTCCGCGATGCGCTCCATGCGGCACTCGGTATAACGGTAAGCGGCCGGCGGGTCGCCGTCGATGCTGCCGAAGTTGCCCTGGCCCTCGATAAGCGGCGTACGCATGGAGAAATCCTGCGCCATGCGGACGAGGGTGTCGTACACGGACGCGTCGCCGTGGGGATGGTAGCTGCCGAGCACGTCGCCAACGACCTTGGCGCATTTGACGGTCTTGTGAGACTTGGTGAGTCCGCGCTGGCCCATCGCGTAGAGGATGCGGCGGTTGCAGGGTTTCATGCCGTCTCGGACATCCGGGATGGCGCGGCCGACGTTCACGCTCAGCGAGTACTGCAGGTACGCGGTGTGCATGATGTCTTCGATGTTGATCGGGAACACATTGTGAGGAGTGTCGGACATGCTTTCTGCCTTTCGGAAAAGAAGGTGGGGTTGGTTGCTGATTTTTTATATTATAATATACCACGGAAAGGCGCTGTTTTCAAGCGCGCGTGTGCGCGTGTGCGAGGATTTTTTTAAGAAAAAAATAGCGAAAATCGCCGGAAACGGCATTTGCAGGCGATTTGACGCCATGTTTAGAAATAAATAATTTGCAAAAAGAGATGGCGGATGAGGACAGGTTCCGACAACTTTTTTTGATAAAATGAGCCGTTCCGTGCTTGATTTTTCGGCTTTCGGCTGTATCTTATAACAGCACATTGTTTTGCGGGCGTAGCAAAATGGTTATGCTCCAGCTTCCCAAGCTGGCTACGCCGGTTCGATTCCGGTCGCCCGCTCCATTTCTTTTACAGCAAGCTATGCTGAAGCAGTGTTCTGCTGCGCGAGAACACCGAGCTGAGGATAAACCCGTTATTTATTTCCAGTAAGTGTAATCAAGGCTTTCGATGTATATCGGGGTGAAGATAATCTTTCCTCTTGAATCGAGCGCCCTGTAGAAAACGGGTTGATCCATGATGCCATCGGAAACGAGTTGGACCAGATAGTTTTCGTCGATATCGGCATTCAGAAGGAAAACCCGCACGTCTTTCATGGGGACGCCGTCCTGGACGATATATCCCAGGCATTTGCCGACGTCATAGCCGTGAATCGTATTCTTGAGCGTTCCATATCCGATATAGGTCCTTTCGTTGTATTCGATGGAATGATAGGTGTCGTCGGGATCGGCCGGATTCACAAATGTTCCGGTATGGAACTCAATTGGATCCTCCGGAAGCTCATAGTCGATTCTCCTGCCGCATCCGGCAAGAATCAGCAGCGCCGAGACGACGGACACAAGAATGGAAACGCGGCTTTTCATGCTCTGCCCGCCGTTTATTCCCTGTCGAAATCGCTGTCCCAGTCCGTGCCGCGTTTGCTCAAGAGGAACGATATTTCAAGCGGACACGTGAGGCGTTTCTGATGCTGGTCTTCGCCGTCGATATAGGTGCAGGCGGGATATTCGATCTTATCCCACTTGTCTTTGTACGCAAGTGCTATTCCACCCAGCTGAAACACACCTTCCGCGTACTTCTCCTTGTGGTAAACACGGTATTCCATCTCTTCCGGCGAACGGAAGTACATGAAGACGTCGTCCTCTCCCTCGAAGACATATTCGCCCACTGGGATGTTGACCGTTTTCTTTTCCAGCGGGTTTTCCCCAACTTCAAAGAGCATGGGCCTGTTGACCGTGAGATGATGCGCCGCGCGCGGCGCCTGTACGTTGGAACGCGGGATAGTCCCCGCCGAGTCGACAGGAGAACAGGCTGTGAAAAGCACGCAGGACGCGGCGAAGAGGGTGAGGACTAACGCGAACCTCCGGCCGCGGGAAAGACGGAGCTTCCCGCGGATTCCGGAGCGTTTTCGAGAGAAGGGAATGGATTCTTTCATAAAGCTTGTGCCGGGGTTCGCGTGTCGTTATTGTTTTTGTTTACTTGGAAGCCTTCTTCGCGGCTTTCTTCGCCGGAGCTTTCTTCGCGACGGGATTGAGCGTGATGGTCGCGACGGAGCAGGGCGGGAGCTCGAAGAAGACCTTGCCGTTCTTGACGACGAGGTCGAGCTTGCGGATCTTGACCGCGTTCGGCTTCTTGAACGTGTTGAGCGCGTGGATATCGCCGTTGCCGAGGATCTCGCCGGAAACGGACGCGGCGTCGAATCCCCAGACGTCCATTTCGACCGGGAGCGCCTTGTCCGCGTGGATATTGGCGGCGCTGACGTGCAGAACGCCGTCCTTGACGGACGCGGTGTGCGTGATCGCCTGGAGCTTGCTGCCGTCGATCGGCGCGGACTCTGCGAAGGTCTCGACGCGATCGGCGTCCTGGTGGACTTTGTAGAGGTCGAAGACGTGGCAGGTCGGGGTGACGAGCATCTTCTCGCCTTCGGTCAGGATCATGGCCTGGAGCACGTTCACGAGCTGGGCGATGTTCGCCATGCGGACGCGACGGTTGTTGCGGTGGAAGATGTTCAGGGAGATCGCGGCGACCATGGCGTCGCGCATCGTGTTCTGCTGGTGGAGGAATCCGGGGTTGGTGCCTTCCTCGACATCGAACCAGGTGCCCCATTCGTCGACGAAGAGACCGACGCGGGCATCCGGATCGTACTTATCCATGATGACGGACTGCGCTTTGATGATGTTTTCGATGTTGCTGGATTTTTCGAGCGTGGTGTAGTATTCCAGCACGTCGAACTTGGTGGCGGAGCCCTTGTGCTCCCACACGCCGGGCACGGTGTAGTAATGCAGCGTGACGGCGTCGAGCCACTGGCCGGCGCTCTGCATCAGGACCTCGGTCCAGTTCAGGTCGCCGCCGTTGGCGCCCGCCGCGATGCGGACGAGCTTGGTGTCGCCGTAGTCGCGCGCATAGGTCGTGTAACGGCGGAACTGGTCGGCGTAATACTCCGGACGCATGTGGCCGTCGCCCCAGGGTTCATTGCCGAATCCCCAGAATTTGACGCCCCACGGCTCCTTGCGGCCGTTCTTTTTGCGGAGTTCGGTCATCGGGCCCTGCACCTTGGCGTTCAGGTACTCGATCCACTGGGACATCTCCTGCACGGTGCCGCTGCTGACGTTGCCGTTGATGTACGGTTCCGCGCCGATGAGCTCGCAGAAACGGAGGAATTCGTGCGTGCCGAAGGAATTGTCCTCCGTGACGCCGCCCCATGTGTCGTTCACGATGTACGGACGCTTGGAACGCGGACCGATGCCGTCGCGCCAGTGGTAGCAGTCGGCGAAGCAGCCGCCGGGCCAGCGGAGGTTCGGGACCCGGATTCGGCGGAGGACTTCGATCACGTCTTTGCGGACGCCGTCGATGTTCGGAATCTTGGACTTTTCCCCGACGTACAGGCCGTCGTAGATGCAGTGTCCGAGGTGTTCGGAGAACTGGCCATAGACATGGCGGCTGATCCGCCCCTGGAGATTGTTCGCGTCGACAATGAGTTTCACGTTACATTCCTTTCGGTTCGTGTGTGTTGAATGAACTGTTGTTTCGCCAAACATGATAAGATACATCCATCCGCGGAAAAATCAACCGGAAATCAGGCGAAAAAAGCCGGAACGGCATAAAAAACCCTGCCCGGTGTTTCTGTGTCCGGCGCGGAGCCGGATGCAGTGTCGTCCGGACAGGAGTTCCTGAATGGATGCATGAGGCGGAGTTTAATCCTCGTCGAAGATGTCTTCCTCTTCGTCTTCCGTGCCGTTGCCGGAAGCATCGATTTCGACCATTTCCTCTTCGGAAGAATCCTCCGGCGTTTCGGCGGCGGCCTCGGCAGCGGCTTGCGCTTCTTCGGCGGCGGCCTGCGCGGCGGCTTCCGCTTCCTCCATGGCGAGGGTTCTCTTCAGGATGACCTTGGCGTCCTCGCGGAAGTAGACGTCGTTGACGCTCTCGCCGAGGCGCTGGACCACGCGCGGAAGCACGATGCCGTCCTCTTCGCGCCAGTCAAGGATGTAGGAGGACTTGGAATCGTCGTCGAGGATGACGTCGACGCGGGAAAGCGTCTTTTCCTCGTTGCTGACGTAGAGAGCGAGGGATGCCGCGGGGGCGCAGATCTTTTTCAGCTTCACGTCGTAGCATTTGCACCAGCGGTTGTCGATGCGGTATTCGATCGGCTCGGTCGTAACTTTCGGTTTGAGCTCGACGAAATTCTTGTCTTTCTTTCTGCCCTTCTCATCGATGTTCGCGTCATTTTCCTGCTTGGCAACCGCGGGGTTTTCGCCCTTTTCCAGCTTCTCGAAGCTGCGGACCGTGATCGTTTCCGCGATGCGGCTGAAGTCGGAGACGAACGCGTACAGGATGTGAATGTCGTACGGGATGGCGGGCGGAACGCCGTTCGTGAAGGGTTCAAACGTGTATTCCTCCGTCTTGTCGCCGAGCGTGCGCGTGATCGTGCGTGATTCGCGGTCGAAGAAAATGTTCAGCTTTTCATTCTTCGGGCCGGCGAAATCCATGGAGAGAGAACTGATCTGATCCGCGGACCGGATGAAGGAGAGAGACAGGAACTCGTCCCGGGCGTCTTTCGAGTCGAAGAACGGAAGCTTGGCCTCTTCTTTCTCGTTGAACTCGCTCAGCCTGCGGTCGATGTGTCTGTTGACCTGGGTGTAGAAGTCGGCGTTGGCAGCGTTGTCTTCGGCTTCGGCCGCGGCTTTGCCCTTCGGCGGCGGACCGAAGAAAGCTTCGGCTTCCGCCTGGGTCGAAGACTGGCAGGAGACTGTCATGAGACCGGCTGCAAATCCGGTCAGGAGGAGGATGGTCTGAAGTTTCATAAGAATATCCTGTTGTTAAAGCTGAAAAGCGTTGATTATCCGTTGGGGTCGGAGAGCCGGAAAAGCTCGTCCGGGAGTTCGGGGTTGATCTTGACGTCTCGGATGACGCAGGTGACGGGCGCGCCGCCGTCGGTCGAGGTGACGATGCGGGACGGGTAGGTCACGCCGGATTCCGATTTGTATTCCTCGAAATCGGTGGAGAAGACCGTATCGGAATCGTCGGTCATGGGGACAAAGAGATGGATCCAGCGATTGGTATCCGGGTCGGAAGCCATGAGACACGATTCCATATCGGGAATGCCCGAAAGTTCCAGAATATAGACGCAGCAAGGATTGCCGTCTATATCCTGAAGGTCCTTCTTTTTTCTGGCGTTGGAAACGACCGAATCAATGTTGAGGATGAGTCCGGCGAAGAAACGCGCCTTGGTTGTGTCAACATCATTCACGGGGGCAGGCTTGCCGTCTTCGATCCTGATGGCTTCTTTCCCGTCGATAACGATGGAGACTTTCTTTTCCGTGTCTTTTTCGTCCCTCCAGACGTAGTCGCGGCGGATGCGTCCGTCCGTGCCGAGCTTGACCTCGCAGGTAAAGGGCAGGGCGCCGTCCTGCGTGTAATCGACAAAATAGGAAACCGTGTTCAGCGGGATACTTGCGGCGACCAAAGGAATCGTTTTGACGGATTCGGATTCTGATGTCGAGCGGCACGCGGGCAGGACCATGCAGAGGGCGGCGAAGCCCGCGAGCAGGATTTGTTTCATGCCTTTCATGGTCCTGATGTCTCCCGTTGTGTTATCCGAGGCGTTTCAGTTCAAGATCAGCCGAGAACCTTTTCGTCGAGGTAGGCGCGCAGACCTTCGATCGGAATGCGTTCCTGCGCCATCGAGTCGCGTTCGCGCACGGTCACGGCGTTGTCTTCGAGCGAATCGAAGTCGAACGTAACGCAGTACGGCGTGCCGATTTCGTCCTGACGGCGGTAGCGCTTGCCGATGTTTCCGGTCACGTCCAGCTCGGTGCGGTAACGGCCGAGGAATTTTTCCTGCAGGTCCTGCGCGTTCTGGTTGAGTTTCTTGGAGAGCGGGAGGAACGCGACCTGGACCGGGGCGACGGTGGCGGGGAAGTGGAGCACCACGCGGACGTCGTCCTCCATGCCTTCCTTCTGGGTCGGGGCGCGGTCTTCGTCGTAGGCGTTGCAGAGCACGGCGAGGACCATGCGGTCGAGGCCGACGGAGGTCTCCACGACGGTCGGCAGATAACGGGTGTTGTTGGACTGGTCGAGGTACTGGAGGTCCTGCTCGGAGAACTGCTGGTGCTGGGACATGTCCCAGGTGCCGCGGTGGTGGATGCCTTCGAGTTCGCCCCAGCCGAACGGGAATTCGTATTCGATGTCGACGGCCGCCTTTGCGTAGTGGGCAAGCTTGTCGTGCGGATGCAGGTGGAGTTTTTCGACCGGGAACTTCAGCACGTTCAGGTAGAAGTTCCAGCGTTCCTGGCGCCAGTATTCGAACCATTCCATCGAGCCTTCGTCCGCGCAGAAGAACTCCATTTCCATCTGCGAGAATTCGCGGGAACGGAACGTGAACATGCGGGGCGTGATCTCGTTGCGGAACGCCTTGCCGACCTGGGCGATGCCGAAGGGCAGCTGCATGCGCGTGGCGATGCGGATGGAGTGGAAGTCAAGGAAGATCGGCTGGCAGGTCTCGGCGCGGAGATACGCGATGTGGTCCTCGTCGAACACGGGGCCGACGTAGGTCTTCATCATCAGGTTGAATTCGCGCGGCGGGGTGAGGTCCTTCGAGCCGCAGTTCGTGCAGGTGGTCGGGTCGGGCATCTGGTCCACGCGGAAGCGCGTCTTGCACTTCTTGCAGTCGCACATGATGTCGCCGAAGCGGTCCACGTGACCGGAGGCTTTCCAGACTTTCGGATGGCAGATGATGGAGGAGTCCAGGCCGACCACGTTGTTGCGTTTTTCGACCATGTAGAGCCACCACTGGCGTTCCACCGCGCGCTTCAGGGCGATCCCGTAGGGGCCATAGTCCCAGAAGCCGTTGAAGCCGCCGTAGATTTCGGAGCTCTGAAATACGAAGCCGCGCCGTTTGCACAGGCTGACGATCTTTTCCATACAGGTGTCAATCGGTTGTTCCGACATAATTGTGAGCAATCTTTCAGTTTGTTTGAGGGTGGCGGGCACCTCTTTTTATTGTTCCGACATCTTTTTGCATCTGAACAAAGTCCGACTTGAAAGATTCTCGGTGGTTACGTTTTTGTAGCCACCGTCAAATCTTTCCGCATCGTCTTTTTGTCCATCTGCGGAAAATCTATCCGGACCAATAAAAAGAGATACCCTGAAAAATAAAAATGCTTCTCACAATATAGCCCGCCTTGCTGAAAAAGCAAAACGATTTTTTCGCTTTTTAATAAAAAAGACGCGAAAAAGGCTATTTTTTCCGCACGACCGTGAATTCCACGGCGTCCGCGGCGGAATCCGAGGCTCGGACCGCCTCCGCGCGGTGCAGGCCCGGCGCAAAAATATGAGGCGCCGGATTTTCGCCGAGGTATGCGCCGTCGACGAACCAGTATGCGCCATCGTTGGGGGCAAGGTCCAGCCTGACGCCCTCGTCCTTTTCCGCGACGTACACGGTCGGCGTCGGAGAGAGGATGCGGAAGGCGGTTTCGGCGGATGCGGCATTGCCGCAGGATTTGCAGACGGAAAGCGGGATTCCGGCGGGCTTCACGGAGGACTCGGTTTTCCCGCAGTCCGGCGAGGCGGAGAGCCCGGTCTTCGCACAGACCGTGACGGGTTCCAGCGCGTCTTCCTTCGGCCAGGCGCTTTTGAACGGCGTGAGGTCGTATTTCGAGGCGGCGAGCGAAAGGATCTCCCCGGCCGCGGGGGCCGCCGACGTACCGCCGACCAGCGATTCCGACGCGCTTCCGTCCTTGTTGCCGAACCATACGCCGACCGTGAGCGTCTCCGTGCAGGCGAAACACCATGCGTCGCGCAGATTGTTGCTCGTGCCGGTCTTCCATGCCGCGATCCCCTCGAATCCAGCGAGCGGGAGCGAGGTCAGCATCCGCAGGACCGTCTGCGCGGTCCCGGCGGAAAAGACGCGTTCGCCTGGGGGCAGGGCGCGTTCGGGATCGTGCCGGAAATAAACGGGGCGGAGCAGCCCGTCGTTCGCAAGAGCGCGGTAGGCGTTTGTGAGGGAGAGGAGCGTGTGTCCGGCGCTGCCGAGCGCCATGGAGAGTCCGAATCCGCTGCGCGGACGGTCGGACGCGAGGATATGCAACTTGTCGGCAAGTTCGATCATGCGTGATTCGCCGAGCGTGGCGGCAAGCCGGATCGCGGGAGTGTTCAGCGAGTGCGAAAGCGCATAGGAAGCCTTCACCGACCCGCGGAATCCCCCGTCGAAATTGCCGGGCGCGTAGGTGCCGTAGCGGAGCGGAGCGTCGAGGACGTATGTATCCGCCGTGACAAGGCCGCCTTCGACCGCTTCGGCGTAAAGGAACGGCTTGAGCGTGGAACCGGCGGACCGCACCGCGTTCGCGGCGTTATACTGCCCCGTGTCGGGCTCGTCGAAGTCGAGCGTGCCGAGGAACACAAGCGCTTCGCCCGAGGCGTTGTCGAGCACGACCGCGGCGGCGTCTTGCACCCCGGGCAGGGCGTCGCGTCGGCGTTTCAGGATCGCCTGCACGTCCCTCTGGAAATCGGCGTCGATGGAGCAGAGGACCGGTTCGCCCTGCGTCGGCGACCATCCTTCATTTTCTTTCTCAGCACGGGCGCGGCGGACGATGTGGATGGTTTCGTCCGGTTCGGATTTGAATTCGAAATCGGACGGCTGGGAGAAATCGCGGTAACGGAGCGGTTCGGAGCCGTAGATCGTACGCGCCTCGTCCGCCGTGATGAGCCCGTGATGAACGAGCAGGTCAAGCACGACTTTCTGGCGTTTCTTCGCCGCCTCCGCATGCAGATTCGGGTTGTACCTGTTCGGTTTCTGCGGGATGCCGCAGAGGAGCGCGGCCTCGGCACGGTTGAGCTGGGACGCGTGAAGACCGAAATAGAACCGCGCCGCCGCCTCGATCCCGTACACCTTGCCGCCGCACGGGATACGGTTCAGGTATTCGGTCAGGATCTCGTCCTTCATGTAGAGCTGTTCCAGACGGCGCGCCATCGTGGCCTGTTTGAACTTGCGGAGAAGGCTCGGCCTGTGGTCGACGAGGGCGAATCCGGCGACCTGCATCGTTATGGTCGACGCGCCGGAGATGATCTTCATGTTGCGGACGTCCTGCCACAGCGCGCGCAGGATCGCCCGGTAATCGACGCCGCCGTGTTCGTAAAACGAATAGTCCTCCGCGGAGAGCATGATCGACACGGCCTCCGGGGCGACATCCTTGAGTTCGACCGGAAAACGCCATTCGTAGTCGTACGTCGTTTCGTAGAACACCGGAACGCCGTTGCGGTCGAGGTAGGTATGCGCCGGGGTGATCTGCCGCAGACGTAGCATCGGATCCGCCACGCAATACGGGGCTGCGATCCAGACCGCGAGGGCAAGGACCGCGAAAAGGAGGAAAGCCGCCGCTGCGAAGCGAACGGCTTTCCGATGATTCGGTTTGCGGAACCGGAGGCTCATTTCACCTCGAAGACGTCCTCGCCCTCAGCCGGGACGAACGTGCCGTTCATGTCGGGATCGTACATCGCCTCGGCCTGAAGCGCCGGGATGAGGAACTTGCCTGGCGTGACGGCGCGCACGGTATAGATGGCATAGGCGGAACCGTAGAGCGTGCCGAACACGAGGAAGCGGTCGTCGCGTTTTTCGGTGCGGCTGAACTCCTGGCGGTTGTTCATGAGGATGTTTTTCGGGATGCGATCGGAAGCGTTCATGCGGGTCGCGAGCGCCTCGTCCTCGATCTCAAGCCCGGCGGGGAGGATGTCGGAGATCACGATGTTTTCAACCACGTCCGGGGAATCCGCCGTGATGCGGACGAATGCCAGTTCGCCGTGTTTGAGCGAGGTGACCGGGTTGCCCTTCTCATCGAAGAACTCGCGTTTGAGCTTAATCGGGCCGGAGGCGGCTTTTGGATCCTTCGGGATGCCTTTCACGACCGCCTTTACGAAGAAATCCGTGCTGCCGGTGTTGCCGACCACGGTCTTGCCCTTGAGGTCGACCGCGAGGCCGTCCTTCTTCGCGACGCCGGAGAACTCGTCCTTCTTGTCCTGTTCGGGCAGGAAGACGTTGCCGGTCACGTCCGCGGGCGGATAATACTCCGCGAAGGCCGCGAGCCCCATTGCCGCCCAGGCGTTGGACTGCGTGTTGCCCCAGCAGTTGCCGTCCTTGCGGATGCGTCCGGCGAGGAACGACGCGAGTTCGGCGGCAGCATCCTTGTTTCCTTTCGGGTCGCACTTCATGAGGATGTTCAGGACCATGCCCGCGCGCGCCGCCGTATCGGTGATGCCGGCGAGGCCGAAGGTCTTGTATAGCCAGTCGGAATCGGCGAGCGCAGTGCGGAGCGGTTCCGCGCCTTCTCCGGCGTAACCGCCGCGGATGAGGGCGGCGGCGGCCAGGAACTGCGCGAATCCGGGCTTGCTTCCGGCGAGGATGTTGCGCGCCGGAATGACGAAATCCTTGTTCCCGGCGGAGGAGAGCACGTAGGCCGCATAGGCGCGGAGCTCGGGCTTGTAGCCGCCCGCGCTGTTCGCGAGACGGAGCAGATACGCCGTGATGCTGCGTTCAATGACGGGATCGACCGTCACCAGTTTGGCGGCCTTAGCCTCGAAGATGAAGTGGGCGGCGTAGACCGTGCCTTCGGGCCATTCCTTGCGGACGTCCGGCCACATGGCGAACGCGCCGTCGCCGACCATCATGCCGAGGATGCGCGCGTAGGCGGAGGCGACCTTCGGCTGTATGGTTTTCGCGACCTCGGCGTCAAGCAGGCCCGCCTTCACGAGCGACGGCGTCGCGACGAACGGGAACGCGCCGGAAACGGTCTGCTCCAGGCAGCCGTAGGGATATCCGTTGAGCCAGTCGAGCGCGTCCTTCACGCTGATCGCGGGCGAGGAGGAAATGGAGAGGTCGGCGCTTTCCACGGAGACGAATTCCGAGGAGAGGTCGAGCGTGTAATCCTTTCCGGCGGCCACGGACGCGAATTTCGCGACGGTTTGCGGCGGAGTCGCGGGGCGGACCGTGATAAAGGTCTTTTCCGTGCGGGATTCGGCGCCGACGGAGATCGTGGCGGCGAGCGTGCCTTCGCCGAGCCTATCGAGCGCTTTCACGCGGAACGAAACGTCCTTTGTCTCGCCGGGCTTCAGCGCGTCGATGCGCGGCTGATTGCCCATGATCTGAAGCGTGTCGGGCAGGGCGAGCGTGAATTTGACCGCGCCGTCCTTCGCATCATGGTTGAACGCGCGGACGGAGATGACCGCTTCGTCGCCGGGAACGAGCACGCGCGGCGCGGAAACCGTAAGTCCGACCGGCGTGCGGACGATCATTTCGCGTTCGCCGGAGCCGACCGCATCGGCCGCATTCGCGACAGCCATGAACCGGAGCGAACCGGAGTGGTCCGGGATCTTCACTTTGAGCGTGGCGGAACCGGATTCCGGAATTCTGACGACGGGCACGATGACGCGCGCGGCATCCTTCATCTTCACGAGGGACGCGGCGAGCGCGGATTTGGCGGCTTCAGGCGCATCGCCGCCGCCGATGGTGCCGTCCGGGCGGATCTTGAGTTTCGGGAAAAGTTTGCTGTACGTCTCGCTCATGCTGATGAACGAATCGTCAGACTGGAGGAAGAACTTGTAGATGTCGGGCGTCTTGAAGTTCGTGAGTGCGAGCACGCCCTCGTCGACCGCAAAGAGGCAGACCTGTCCGCTGACCGGCTTTTTGTCGAGCGTGGCGAGGGAGACGGTTAGTTCAGCCTCGGTCTCGGGACGGACGATGCCGGGAACGGTGATCGCGACGTCAAGCTTGTGCGCGGCGGAGTGGTCGAGCTTGAGTGTGGCATCGCCGGAGGCACGCATATATTCGCCGTTCAGCATGCCGACCGCGAACACGCCGACATGGAAGATACCGTTCAGGCAGTCAGCCGGGATCTTCGCCTCGATGGTGTTTTCGCCCGCCCTGACCCGGACCGTGCCGGAGGAATCCAGCTTGATGCCGCCCATCGCCACGAACGCCTCGCCGTCGAACGGACTGGTGAACGTTAGCTTGGCTGTCTGGCCGGGCGTGTATGTCTTCGCGTCGGTCTTGAACACGAGGCCAGAGGGATCGCCGGTGCGTCTGCCGGATTCGCCCGCAGAATGCCACACGTTAATCTTCGTACGGATGTCGCTGCCGTACTCCGCCACGATGTCGTAGCAGCCGGACGGCAGATCGAACGCGACCTGCGAGGTGAACGCGGCGAGGTCGGCGTTCTGCGGGACCGTGAACGTCTTCGATGCGCCTTCCACCTCGGAAACGGTCTCCTTCCAGCGTCTGCGGTAGCCGCCGCCGTCCTGTACCAGCACGTAGTCCCAGGATCGCTTGTAAACGGTGAATCGGATATCGCGCCCGTCGTCGAGCGAGGCGGCCTTGCCCTGTTCGGTCGCGAGCAGAGCCAGGTCAAGCAGACATTCCTTATCCGCGCCATCCTTCTGCTTCAGGCCGACGAACCAGTCGGAGGGATAGAGCGTGAAGTTGTCGGATCCGGTCACGGCGCGGCCGCCCGGCTCCTGCACGGATGCCTGAAGCACGACGCGCACGGGGTCGAATGACATGCCGCGCGAGCCGAACGAGGGGAGAGAGAGGTTCGTCTTGCCGTTTTCGACCGTGATTGCCGTATTGTATTCGTCGAAGTTGAAGCGCGAGGAATCGCCGACGGTCCAGTCCTTCCAGTGGTCGGGACGTTTCCCGGACGGAGTGCAGTCGAAGAGGATTCTGCCGGACGCGGACGGCACGGGCGTGCCGAAATAATAGTCGGCGGAGAGGACGGCGCGGATCGGCTCCTTCACGGCGGCGGGACCGGCGGGGAGGGCGGCGTGTTCGAGTTTCGTCCTGATGCGGTCCGGCACGTATGCGCCGACCTGAATATGCGACTCGCCCCAGGTGCGCTTGCCGACGCCGAAGCGGAAGGTGTAGTAGCCGGACGCAGCATTGTCCGGGATCCTGACCTCGGACGAGACGAATCCGTTCCTGTCGGGCGTGAGCTGTTTCGAGAATATCTCTTTCCCGTTCGGATTGCGAACCGTGAGCGTAACGGGGATCGATTCCGCAAACACGGAGCCCATTTTGTCTTTCCCCTCCTTCTGGGAGCCATCCGGCGTTTCGTGCCCGATTTTCAGTTCGGCGTCCGTCGGGTCGCGGATGAACGCAGCGGCGAGGAAGGACTCGCCGGGGCGCACGATGCCGCGTTCGGAAAATGCGAATGCGCGCGGCATGAGTTCGCTTTTTCCTGCGTAGAGGTCGAGCGGGAACCAGGCGAATTCCTTTCCTTTGCGGATGGTCGCGGAGTAGATGCTGCCGAACTGGCCCGTCCTGTTCAGAAAATTGCTGTCGTTCTCCCCTTCATGCAGTCTGTTGATGGCTCTCTGCGAGACGTGAAAAACGACCTTGCCGGATGCGTCCGTTTTGCCTTTCGCGAGAAGCTGGTTCTTGTCCGAAGAGAGCTCAATCTCGGCGTCGGCTACAGGTTTGCCGTCGGAGATGCGCCGCGCGAAGAGGACGATGCCACCTGCGGGGTCGGACACCGTGGCCGCGACCAGCGCGAAGTCGGTAAGCATGAAATTGCGGTATTTGGTCTCCCGGTAGGTGTAGTCGCCCCAGTCGGACTGCCTGTCGTACGCAACCTCCAGTACATAGTAGCCGGGCGTGGCGGAAAAGAGCCGCGTCGTATTGGGATTGGAATCGTTGACCACGAGGATGTCGTTAATGTCGAGCAGATGGTTGACCGTTTCGTTCCGGGGATCGGAGAGCGTGACAGTCTTCTCTCCGACCAGGAGCATGTTGGACGTGTCGGCGCGGTCGTCCCAGTCGTAGTTGTTCGACATGTTGTTGAGGTTGTTGTCGAACACGCGGTAGAGCTTGACGTCGAGCTTGCGGATGTTCCTGGCGGAATAGGGGAATTCGACCGTTTTCTCCGTGATGGGGAACACGCTGCCGTCGGTGAGGAAGGATACCTTCTCCGTGAGCTCGGGGACCGTGATGTCGAACACGGCGTCGTTTTCGAGCGCGGCCTTGCCGGAACGGTCCATGAGGCCCTTTTTCACGCGGGCGCGGTAGGTGATGCCGGGCTTGAAATTGCCGCTCACGGAAATGGTCGAACCGTGCGCGTAAAAGGAAATGTCGTCGACCGCGGGCGTGAACTCAATGGCGTCCTTCGCGAGCTTGGACGGAAGCGAAGACGGGGTCGAGAAGGAGATGTTGAGCTCATCATCGTACTTGTCGTACTTGGCGGACCTGAACGTGACGGCGGTGATCTGCTGTGCGGCGGATGAGGTCTTTGTAGCGGAAGCGGGATTCTGTACGGAGGCTGTCGCGGCGGATACGGCTGTGACTTCATCTTTGTTCGCGACGGACTGGGCTGCATTGTCTTCCTGATTCTGCTTTTCGGGGCGGATGCCTTTCGCGCGCTGGTACTGGACGATGTTGTACGTGACGGATGCTGCGAGCGCGAGGGCGACGAACGTGGTAGCATTGACTGCTTTTTTCATGCTTTTTTCTGCTTTCCGGAAAAATAAAAAATGGGCTTTTGATGGGGGGTGGGAAAAGGACGCTAAAAAGATACACGGAAGCGATGAAAAATCAAGCGTGAAAATCCGAAAAATTCAAAAAATAAATCAAATTCTTTGGGGAAAAGCCGGGCGCAAATTAATTTATATTACGACAGTAAGGTATGAAGGGCAGATAGGCTCCATTATATAGAAAAAATGTCCTGAAAGCGGGAAAAAAGGCGGGATCAGTCCGTGATGTCGGCGTAGGTGAAACGCAGGACTTTCGCGAGGTCGGCGGGAGCGATTTCGATCTGATAGCCGATCTTGCCCGCGCTGAAGAAGATCACATCGAGCTCGGCGGCGGATTCGTGGAACACGGTTTTGAACTGCTTTTTCATGCCGATGGGCGAGCATCCGCCGTGGATGTATCCGGTGAGCGGAAAAAGCTCCTTCGACTTGATCATTTCGATGGATTTCCCGTTCACTGCTTTCGCCGCTTTCTTGAGATTAAGCTCGGAATCGACCGGCACGACGAAAACGAAGTGTTCGCCCGATTTCTCGACCGTGACGAGCGTCTTGAACACATGCTTCGAGTCCTGACCGAGCGCGGCGGCGACCTCAAGTCCGGAGACCGCGCCGGATTCCACGTAGCAGTGATGCCTGAACGGGACTTTTGCCTGTTCGAGGATGCGCATGACGTTGGTTTTGAACTCGGCGGCTTTGCTCATGGTCGAATCTTCGTTTGAGGCGGACTTGAGTGGATTTAATCCTGATTGTCCTCGTCCGTATCCGGCTCATCATTTTGAACTGTTTCCGGCGGATTCTGCGTGTGCGCGGCGATATATTCCGACATGCGGATGAACTGATCCACTGTAACGCGTTCCGCGCGGATGTCAGGATCGACCGAGGCATCGGCCATGGCGGCGGCGATCACGTCTGCGCCGAAGACCGCTGCGGCCTGCTTGAACATCTTCTTGCGTCTGTGCGCGAACGAGGTGCGGGCGAGGCGGGAGAGGATGATGCGGATGCTTTGAGGTGGAATGACCGGCTTGCGGACGAGCGCGAAGAGGGCGGATTCGACCGAAGGTTCGGGGTAGAAGACCTCGGGAGGGACCATGCGAACGATGTGGCCCATGTAGACGGCGGAGATACGCACGGTGAGCGCGGAGTAGTCGGCCGTGCCGGGGCCCGCGAGGAAACGCTCCGCGACTTCCTTCTGAAGCATGAGAAGCATGTCGGCGGGGGGCGTTTCGAGGTCGAGGAGCTTCGCGATGACGATGGTGCCCGCGCTGTAAGGCAGATTGGAGACCACGCGGAAGTCGCCGGGGAAGAGCTCGGCGTATTTGACGCGGCAGGCGTCGGCTTCGATGAGGTGGAGGCCGAGCGGGACGACAGCGGTTCGGAGATATTCGGCGATCTTGCGGTCGAACTCGATCGCGGTCACGTCCGCGCCGGAGGCCACGAGGCCGCGCGTGATGGCGCCGAGCCCGGGGCCGATCTCGAGGATGGTCTGGCCGGGCTTCGGATCGGCCTCATGCAGGATCTTCGCACGGAACTGGTCGTCCACAAGGAAATTCTGCCCGAGGCGCTTACTCGGCGCAATGCCGAGTTTTTCAAGCAGAGGTTTGAGTTCGGCTTTGACCATGGTTCAATGATGATGGTGTCCGCAGCCGCAGCCGCAGCCGCAGCCGCCCTGCACGGCCGCCATGCAGTCCTTCGACATCCTGCAGGAGCCGAATTCCGTCTTGGAGGCGGCGGCGAAACGGGAGAGCAGGCGTTTTGCGTCGGATGCGCCGCATTCGGGACATTCGGGCGCGGGAGACGAGGCGGATTTGAGCAGGGCCTCGAACTGATGGCCGCACTTTTTGCATTCGTATTCGAAAATAGGCATAAGTCAGCTCAATGTTTCTCGAATTTCTTGATGAGCCAGAACACGAAGAGCGCCAGCCCGGTCATGAGGATGAAGAAGGCCGGGAACGAGACGTACCAGTATTTGTGGTTCGGTCCGCTCAGGAACTCCGTGAATTCGCTCATGCCGAACACGCCCGTGAAGAAGGTCGGGATGGCGACCGCGATCACGATGGCGTTCATGTTCTTCATCAGCACGTTCAGGTTGTTGTTGATGATGTTGGAACGTGCGTCGACGAGGCCGGAGAGAATCTGGGAGTAGACCTGCGCCTGGTCGAGGAACTGCCGGTTTTCGATCTGGAGGTCGTCGAGCAGTTCGATGTTCTCCTCCGTGAACTGGAACTTGTAAGCGCCGACCCGGATGCGTTCGAAGGCGCGCCGGTTGCCGCTCAGGGCGTTCACGTAGTAGACCAGGCTTTTCTCCAGCGTGAACATGTCGAGCAGGTTGCTGCTGTTGTACGACTCGTTCAGCTGGGTTTCGATCTCGTCGCTGCACATGTTGATCACGCGCAAGTGGCTCTCGAAATGGCGGATGGTCTGGGTGAGGACGCGGAGAAGGACGTCCTGCTTGGTGTAGACTTTCGTGGCGAATTTTCCGGTGAAAAGCTGGGGAAACTCCTCGTCGATGACCAGCACGACGCGGTCGGTGAAGAGGAATATCCCCATGGATTTCACGCGGAAGAGGAAGTTGTCGTCAGCCGAATAGTTCTTCGGGTACTTGAGGATGATGGCCGTATAGTCGTCCTCGAACTCGATACGCGGCGTTTCGTCCGGGTCGATGGACGACGCCAGCGTGTGGGGGTCGATGCCCAGTTCGTCCGTCAGGTAGGCGCGTTCCTCCCCATCGGGCATGACGTACACGTCGACGGGGATCGTGCCTGCATCGGAATGGGCGATGCGACCGTCCAAAACGGAATAGCGTTCGAGCATGACGACGCCCTCCGGTCAGATCAGTTGTTCTTCTTGAAGTCCTGCATGAAGGACACAAGTTTCTCGACGCCTTCGAGCGGCATGGCGTTGTAGATGCTGGCGCGGATGCCGCCGACGGAACGATGGCCCTTCAGGCCGATCATGCCGGCCGCCTTGGCCTCGTCGAGGAACTTCGCTTCGAGTTCTTCGGAGGGGAGACGGAAGACGACGTTCATCTTGGAACGGCTGCACGGACAGACCGGGTTGCGGAAATATCCGTCGGAGCCGTCGATCGCGGCGTAGAGGGTCTCGGCCTTCTTGTTGTTGATGCCTTCGAGGACTTCGAGGCCGCCCATATCCTTCACCCAGTCGGTGATGAGGCCGAAGATGTAGATGCCGAAGGTCGGCGGGGTGTTGAACAGGGAGTTGTGCTCGATGTAGGTCGAGTAGCGGAGCATGGTCGGCACGTTGGCCGGGGTGCGTTCCGCGAGGTCCTTGCGGATGATCACGACGGCCATACCGCTGGGACCGAGGTTCTTCTGCGCGCCGCCGTAGATCATGGCGAACTTGGAGACGTCGAGCTTGCGGGACATGATGTCGCTGGACATATCGGCGAGCATCGGGACATTGGCCGGGCAGTTCGGGAACGCCTGGTACTGGGTGCCGTAGATGGTGTTGTTGGAGGTGATGTGGAAGAACGCGGCGTCTTCGTCGATCTTCATCTCGTCGACTGCGGGGATCTTGGTGTACTTCTCTTCCTTGCTGGAGGCGATGACCTTCACGTCGCCGAACAGCTTGGCTTCCTTGATGGCCTTGCTGGACCACGTGCCGGTGTCGGCGAATTCCATGGGCTTGCCCGGGACCGCGAGGTTCATCGGGATCATCGCGAACTGCATGCTCGCGCCGCCCTGGATGAAGACGACCTCGTGCGTGTCCGGAACGCCCATGATCTCTTTGAAATTGGAGATCGCCCGTTCAAGGATCTCGTCAAAGAGTTTGTGGCGGTGGGAATGCTCCATGATGCCGCATCCGCTGCCTTTGTAGTCGCAAAACTCTTTTTGGGCTTTTTCCATGACGGCCTGCGGGATCATGGCCGGACCCGCGTTGAAATTGAAGACTTTCATCGTTCTCTGCTCCTATGAGAGGTTGAGGTGGTTGATGTGTTTTCAAAAATGGTAAGATATAATATACTACTCAAACGGTTTATCTTCAAGGTAGAAACGGCAAAAAGACACAAGAAAGCGCGAAAAAGAGGGCGCCAGAGCAGGGGAGGAATGATCGTGAAGGCAGATAGATTGCGTCAGAGGTGGGAGCTGAAAGCGCCGACGAGGATCATCACGAGCGTAACGAGGTTCAGCTTCTTCAGGAAACTGTTGTCTTCGCAGTACATCAGGACGATCATTCCGACCGGGATCAGAAGCGCATAGAGCCAAAGAAAAATGACCTGATATCCGAACAGGAAGAGAATGACCGCCAGCAGATTAACGGCAATGAGCGCGCATGCCGCGATCAGGGCGGTCTTGTTTTTGGAAAGGATGACCTCGATCAGCAGGTAAACATTGAAGAAACAGGGCGTCCAGCTCCACCATCCCCAATGGCAGTTGCGCCGCGCCAGATTCACGACGGAACGCGTACAGGAAAAGACCATGAATCCCAGCAGAAGCGCGGCAAGGATCCACAGGCACGGCTTCAGTTTTTTCAGTGTTGCGTCGTCCATGTTATTTTCTTTTTAACTTCTGTGGGAGAAAAAAGGGCAGGGCTCCTGAAGGAAGCCTTGCCCTTGGATTTGCGGAAATAACGAAGCCGGATCAGACGATGCGGTTCGTGGTCGCGGGATCGAACACGTGCGCCGCCGCGATGGCGAGCTTGAGCGTAATGGTCTCGCCGACCTTGGCGTCGAGGTGGGGTTCGACGCGTGCGACGCACGGAGCGTCGACGCCGGTGTCGAGGTGGAGATAAATCTCTGCGCCCATGGGCTCGCGGACTTCGACCTTTGCGGTGAGGCTCGGCGCATTCGCGTCGTACGTGGCGCGTTCGGAGCCGATATCCTCGGGACGGATGCCGAAGAGAATATCTTTGCCGACATAGGACTCGATGGCGATGTTCCAGTCGGCGGGCAGGGCGATGGAGATCGGGCCGGACTTGAAGACGAACTTGCCGTCCTCGGAGACGAGCGTGCCCTTGAAGATGTTCATCGGCGGGGTGCCGATGAAGCCGGCGACGAAGGTGTTCGCAGGCTTGTCGTAGATGTTCAGCGGGGTGTCGATCTGCTGGATGACGCCGTCCTTCATGACGCAGATGCGGTCGCCCATGGTCATGGCCTCGATCTGATCGTGCGTGACATAGATCATGGTGGTGCCGAGGCGGGTGTGGAGCTTGTTGATCTCAGCGCGCATCTGGACACGCATCTTGGCGTCGAGGTTGGAGAGCGGTTCGTCGAAGAGGAACACGGCGGGCTTGCGGACGATGGCGCGGCCGACTGCGACGCGCTGGCGCTGGCCGCCGGAGAGCGCTTTCGGCTTGCGGTCGAGGTATTCGCCGATGCCGAGGATGTCGGCGGCTTCTTTCACGCGCTTGTCGATCTCGTCCTTCGAGAACTTGCGGAGCTTGAGACCGAACGCGAGGTTTTCGTAAACCGTCATGTGGGGATAGAGGGCGTAGTTCTGGAACACCATGGCGATGTCGCGATCTTTGGGCGGGACGTCGTTGACGATGCGTTCGCCGATCTTGATCTCGCCGTCGGAAATCTCTTCGAGGCCTGCGATCATGCGGAGAGTCGTGGATTTGCCGCATCCGGAGGGACCGACGAGGACCATGAACTCCTTGTCGTGGATGTCGATGGAAACGCTGTTGACGGCCTTGACGCCGCCTTCGTAGATCTTGCAGACATTTGTGAGAATGACTTCAGCCATGATTCACCTGAAAAGGTTATGTTGAGTTAAGAATTATGGATTTTCCAGTAATATAGCCCTGTATTTCCGTGTTGTCAAGCCCAAACCGTATTATTTTTGGAAAAAACAGATTAGAATATAGAGTATTTCGTGTGTAATAGAAGTTCACAAAAACCGGTTTTGCTGACATGAAGCACGCAAAAAACAGCTGGACAATAACGGAATCAAGCTTCGTTTTCGGCTGCAAGGATCATGGCGCGGAGACGAAAAAAAGCACCCGCCACGGCACGTTCGCGGATCTGTTCGCGGGTGCGGCGGAGACGCAGTTCGAAGACCTCCGTTTTATCGCGGTAACGGATGCCGGCATAGACCAGTCCGACCGGCTTCCCGACCGTTGCGCCGCCGGGGCCTGCAATACCGGTGAGCGCGATCGCGGCGTCCGAAGGGATCGCGTTCGCGAGTCCGTCGACCATGGCGCGGGCTGTTTCCTTGCTGACTGCGCCGTGCTTGCGGAGGACATCGGCCGGAACGCCGAGGAGAGACGTTTTCGAGGCGTCGCTGTAGGTCACGACGCCACCCGCGAAAACGGCCGAGGAGCCGGGGATGTCGGTCAGAAGTTTCGCCGCCAGGCCGCCGGTGCAGGATTCCGCCAGGGCAAGCGTCTCGTCGCGTTCGCCGAGCAGATGCAGGATCTCGTGCGAAAGCGAATCCGCATCGTCGGAAAGCAGTTCGACGGCAAACAGTTCCTGCACGGACTGGATGGCGGACTCCATGACCTCGGGGGATTCCGTGGTCAGGAAAAGCCGGACGAACTGCGCCGTGGCGCAGTAAGCAACCGAGAGCATGGAATGGAACCGGGCGATGACGGGGAGCATGCGCTCCTCGACGATGTTCTCGCCGAGTCCGGCGACGTGGAATTCACGCGTGAACGTGAAATGCTTGAGCGTCTTTTTCAGGAACGGCACGACGGAGGCGTCCATCATGGGGCAGAGTTCGTTCGGCGGCCCCGGAAGCATGATGATTGTACGGTTCGGATATTCGTCGGTTTCCGGCGTGCGGACGATCAGCCCGGGAGCCGTGCCGCAGTCATTCTGAAGTATCTTCGCGCCGTGCGGAACGAGCGCCTGGTTGAACACGCGCGGCGGGATCTCCTCGCTCGGATGGCGCATCTTCCAGTGTTTCATGATATTGAGCGCGGCGGCGCCGTCCTCTTCCAGGCGCATGCCGCAGCGTTCCGCGATGTATTCCTTGGTCACGTCGTCGGCGGTCGGGCCGAGCCCGCCGCTGGTGATGACGATGTCGGCGCGAGCGAGGGAGAACTCCAGCGCGGCGAGGATGTCTTCGCGGCGGTCGGGGACCTCGACGGACGAGACGGGGACAACGCCGAGCGCGAGCAGGCGGACACCGATGGAGGAGAGGTTGGTATTGACGACGGCGCCCTTCAGCAGCTCGTCGCCGATGCAGATGACGGCGATCTTTTCGCTCATAAGTAATCCTTGGGTTCCACGAGGGAAGCGCGGTTCAGTTCGTCCTCGGCTTCCTGACGCCAGTGTTCAAGCTCGTCGGCGGTCAGGTTCGCGGGGATATGGAGTTCTTTTCCGATGATCAGCGTGAGCTTCGCCCACGGTTTCGGGATGCGGAATCCGTCCCAGCTCTTCACCGCCCAGTACGCCGAGTAGTTGATGCCGAGCGCGACGACAGGGATGCCGAGCTGGGATGCAATATGGATGGGGCCTTTGCTCATGTGGTAGCGGGGGCCGCGCGGCCCGTCCGGCGTGAAGACGACCATGCAGCCGCCTTTGATGGTCCGGATGGCGTCGTGCAGGACCTTCACCCCCTGACGCGTGCTGGAGCCGCGGATGCTCTTGGCCCCGAACTGCGCGG
The DNA here is from genome assembly GCA_902778895.1 of uncultured bacterium. GTDB lineage: Bacteria > Verrucomicrobiota > Lentisphaeria > Victivallales > UBA1829 > UBA1732. Next base: position 5,242 of record CACYZF010000008.1, on the reverse strand, counting down.
CGAAATCGGCGATGTACTGGCCGTCCCGCGAAGCGCTGATGACCGCTACGGTGCGTTTGCGCAGGGGCAGTTCGAAGAGCGGGGGGAGCATGAGGAGGCGGTTGTGCCAGATGTTGACGATGCAGACGCGCTGCGGAGCATGACGGTATTCTTCGAGGAGACCGTTCGGGTCGATGATCGTGACCGGCATCAGTTTGCGCCAACCCAGCATGAACTTGGCAGGGAACCAGTAGAGCCAGTCCGGGAATTTCTTGATCTCGCGGAAATACTTCTTGATCATGATCCTGTCCCGGATTTGGAGGAGGTTTTCTTCGCGGATCGGGCAGGGGAGGCGGCTTTTTTTACAACGTTTTTCCCTACGGCGGACTTTGAAGAAGCCTTTTTGGCCGAAGACCTGACCGTCTTCTTCGCGGCGGAGGATTTCATTCCGGCGGATTTGCCGGCCTTCGTATGACGGCAAATCTTAGCAAGTTCGCAGCCGGGGCAGTCCGGACGGTTCGCCGGACAACGGGTGCGTCCGTGGACGATCAGGAGATGCGAGAACTGCGCCCATGTCTCCGGCGGCATTACGGCGCAGATGTCGGATTCGATGACCTCGGGATCGGACGAGTCCGACAGCCCGATCAAAGCAGACAGGCGACGCACGTGGGTATCGACAGGAAATCCGGGCTGACCGAGCGCGTCACCGAGCACCACGTTGGCCGTTTTCCTGCCGACGCCGGGGAGTTTGAGAAGTCCTTCCATCGTGCCGGGCAGTTCGCCGTGGAACTGTTCGACGATGGCCTTTGCCGCTTTCAGGATATGGTCGGCTTTCGCCCGGTAGAATCCGCAGGTGAAGATGGCCTGTTCGAGTTCTTCCCTGCCGCAGTTCGCGAACGACTCGGCGTCCGGCCAGCGTTTGAAAAGATCGCGGGTGACCATGTTCACCCGTTTGTCCGTGCACTGGGCGGAAAGGATCGTGGCGACGAGGAGCTGAAACGGCGTCATATGCTCCAGAAAGCATTTCTGGGGGCCGTAAACGGACAGCAGTTTGTCGTAGACTTGTTTTGCCAGTGCGGATTCCATGGTGATACGGGAAAGACCGCACAGCGCAGGCGGGCGGGTGCGGACGAATGTTTTGTGTGTCGGAGTACCGAATAAGAAATTTAGCGTCAATCGGGGGCGTTTTCAAGCGATGAACGTGTTTTTTTCAATTTTTTTCGCTGTTTGAATTGATTTTTGTGCCGGAAAGACGTATCTTTTTTGTGAAAAAAACAAAACCTCACCCTGATGATCCCCGGCGGAGAAGCCTGCCGCCTCGCAGAAACCATTTCCTTTCTCCCGTCCGGATCGAACACATCCTTATCATGCTCAACTGGCTTTCCGTACAGAATCTTGCCATCGTGGAAGAGGCCGAAATCGAATTCGGCCCGTCATTCAATGTCATCACCGGCGAAACCGGCGCCGGAAAATCCGTCATCATGGGCGCGCTCGGGCTTCTGCTCGGGAACCGTGCCGACAAGTCCGCCATCCGCACCGGCGCGGATCATTGCGAAATCTCCGCCGGATTCACGCTTGCGCCCGGCGTTCTGCCGAAACTCCGCGCATTCCTGGAAGAAAACGCTCTGATCTCGGCGGACGAACCGGACAGCATCCTGGTCCGGCGTGTGATCACGCACAGTTCGTCGCGCAATTTCGTGAACGGATCGGCGGTCAATCTGAACGTGCTCCGGGCGATCGCGTCCGCAATGGTCGATGTTCACGCCGCGAACGAAAACGCCGCGATCCTCGATCCCGCCAATCAGCTGGACGTGCTGGACCGTTTCGCCGGGCTTCAGAAGGAACTGAACGCCGTCCGGCTGTGCTGGGACGACCTTGCCGCCGTCCGCCGTGAAAAGGACGCGTTCGCCGCGTCCCTGCCGTCGCCGGAAGAGGCCGCGCGTCTCCGCCGCGACTGCGAGGAGATCGAACGCGCGGATGCCCACGCCGGGGAGGACGACGAACTGACCGCCCGTCATGATCTCGCAGCCAATTCGCGGAGCGTGATCGAGCTCGCGTCGCAGGTATGCGGCGGGCTGACCGACGGCGAAGACAGCATCTCCCAGCGATTTGCCGAATGCCGGCGGATCCTGCGCGGACTGGAACGCATCGAACCGACGAAAGCCGAAGAGTTTTTGAATTCGCTGGATAGTGCGAAGGAAGCCGTGGACGACCTTTCCTCCGAACTCGCGTCGTTCGCGTCCGAGGTCGAGATCGACGAACAGGAGTTTCAGGAGATGGAGGAACGCATGAGATTGCTCCAGACCTTGAAACGCCGCTACGGGCCGACGCTCGACGACGTGCTGGCGCATCTGGAACGCGTCCGGGAACGCGTCGCGGCTTTCGACGACGCCGAACTCCGGCGCAAGGAATTCGAGAGACAGGAAGCTGAGGCGTATCAGAAATATCAGACCGCCGCCGCCCGTCTCGGCGAAAAACGCAGGGCCGCAGCCGGAAAACTCGAAGAGGCTCTCTCGAAGGAGACGCGCAAGCTCGGATTCCTGAAGGCGGCCTATCAGCTGGAGTTTTCCGAAGCGAAGGAAGGTCCGCTCGGAAACGACGCCGTCACGTTCCTTTTCTCCGCGAACCCCGGTGTCCCGATGATCCCGCTCCGCGACGTCGCCAGCAGCGGCGAAGTGGCGCGTGTGATGCTGGCCGTAAAAACCGTGCTCGCCACGGTCGACGAGATCCCGATCCTGGTGTTCGATGAGATCGACGCGAACATCGGCGGCGAAACGGCGTGCCGGGTCGGCGAGGAACTCGCGCTGCTCGGACGTTACAAACAGATCATTTCCATCTCGCACCTGGCGCAGGTCGCGGTCTGTGCGGCCACGCATTTCCGCGTGGCGAAACATGTCGCCGACGGGCGCACGCTGTCCGGAATCCGCAAGCTCGACGATGCCGCCCGCGTGAAGGAGATCGCCCGCATGCTCGGCGGCGGCGAATCGGCGTCCGCCCACGCGGAAGATATGCTGAAACAGGTGAAAAAGACGGGTAAGAAGAAATGAAAACGTCGTTTGTAACGCTTGATACGCCGGAAAGTCTCCGGATCGTACGCGACATCGCAGATGAAGTGTGGCCGAAGACGTTCGCCCCGATCCTCCCCCCGGAACAGATCCCGTACATGATGAACATGATGTACGCGCCGGAGGTCATGGAACGCGAACTGCGCGAGGGATATCGTTTCGCCGCGCTGGTCGTGGACGGCGTGCCGTCCGGCTACATCTCCTGGTCGCCGCACCACGGCGATACGGCCAAACTGCACAAGGTGTATCTGCTGACCTCATGCCACGGGCGGGGATTCGGACGGATGATGCTGGACTACGCCTCGGAGGTATGCCGCGCAGCCGGGTTCAGGCGTCTCCGGCTGAACGTGAACAAGCACAACGAACGCGCGATCTCCGTCTATCTCAAAAACGGGTTCGAGACCGTCGAATCCGTGAAAAATGATATCGGCGGCGGTTTCTTCATGGACGATTACGTCATGGAGAAACGTATCGGGTAACGTTTTCTCCTGATAGGGAAGGGACCGGCGGATTAACGCGCTTTCTTTTTCGCGGGTGCTTTCGCTTTCGGTTTCGCCGCGGGGGCCGATGCCGGGGCCGTGATGCTCTTCGAGGAGGGGTTCACCGTAGGGGAGAGACGCTGGGTCGATTCGCGCACGATGAGGCTGGTCGGGATCACGCGTTCCACGGACGGAAGCTTCATGTTCGGATTGTTCATGCGCGTGAGGAGCAGTTCCGCTGCGGCGGTCGCAAGCGCGTTTTCATCCTGATGCACGCTCGTGATCGGCACGCGCACGATACCGCTTTCGAAGACGCCGCCGAATCCGACGAGCATGATATCCTCCGGGATGCGGATGCCGCGGCTCAGGAGCTCCAGCTCGGTGCCGACCGCGAGCATGTCGTTGAAACAGAAGATCGCCTCGACTTTTTCCTTCTGCTCCAGCAGCTGTGCGACGGCGCTTTGACCGGCGATCAGATCGTTTCCAGTGCGGAACATCCAGTCGCCGCGCACCTCGATCCCGGCCTCGCGAAGACCTGCCAGGTACCCGGAACGCCGTTCCTGCGTCACATAGGATTCCAGGCGTGCGCCGAAGTAAGCGATCTTGCGAAGTCCCATGCTGGTCAGGTGACGGATCGCGGACAGTGCGCCGTGACGGTCGTCGACGACCACGGAGTCCGTGTTGATGCCGGGTATCTTGCGGTCGATGAAGACCAGCGGGCAGTTCTGCCGCATGATGAGCTCGGCGGCGCGGCGGCCTTCGTCGTACACGACCGGAGCCCAGATGATGCCGTCCACCTGGCGTTCGAGCAACGCCGAAATATCGTGGAATTCCTTGATCGGGTTATTGAAACTGCAAGCGAGCAGGATGCGGTATCCGTGCGTGAAGAGCGTGGATTCGATCTGCTGGAGGATGCTGGTGAAGAACGAGTTGCCGAAGTGCGGGATCACGACGCCGACCGTCATGGTATTCTTCTGCTGGCCGAGTTCGTAGGAGAGGCGGTTCGGCACATAGCCAAGTTCTTCGGCTAGGCGCGTGATGCGCGTGCGGAGTTCGCCGCTTACGCCGACGCCGCCGCGGAGCGCGCGCGATACGCTCATCATGGAAACGTTCGCCGCTTTTGCGATGTCGCGGAGCGTGGTCTTCTGTTTCTTCATAATCGGATGCCTTATCGTTGAAATGTCGTTGAAATTATGCGTTACAACGATAAATTTAACGTGATTTTCAAAAAAATCAAGCAGTAAACCCGAAAATGTCTAACTTTTTTTGAATAATACCGATTATTCCGCGAGGAGGACAAGACCTCCACTGCAGTAGTGTCCGGCTCTGCTCGGACACGGGTTTTATTCCGCAAGAAGGATGCCCATCTCGCCAAAGACCATTTCTTCTGCATTATCAAGGAACCGGTCGGCGCGGATGCGGATCCGGTCGGTCTTCACGTTGTCGAGCGGGATCAGCTGCGGCACGGGGTTGGCCTTCACGTTGGAGAACTCGCGGTCGGCGGCCTTGATCCACTTGCCGTCCTGCTGGATCTCGACGGTGCAGCGGTCGGGCGTGCCGAGCGGAGCGCCCGCGGCGGGAGTGAAGACGAAGCCGGAGATGGCCTTGTCGCGCGAGACAGGGAATTCGAGGTAGCGGAGCGGGTGCATCGGGGTGAACTGGCTGGCGGGGTTGACCTCGAGTTTGCGGTAGTTCGGGAGCGAGCGGATGTCGTTCTCC
>CACYZF010000007.1 GCA_902778895.1 uncultured bacterium | reverse complement strand
CCGCCAGATTTCGACCGGCATGCTCGGCTACTACACCTGCGGCAACATGGAACAGTGGAACGTGCTCGGCTACGGCGTCGACATGAACTGGACCGTCATCGCGTAAGCAGGCATAACTTTGTGCCCGAGCGCAGCCGGGCACTGTATCAACACACGCAGTGTGCCCTCGCAATCAGAAATGACTGCGAGGGCTTCTCTTTCATAAGCTTTCCGCTTGTCTCCCCGTGCCCGAGCGGAGCCGAACACACCCCAGGTGGAGGCACCGCCTCCCGAGCGGAGCCGGGCACAACCCAATTGGAGGCACCGCCTCCTAGGGGACGTACGCGATCAGCGTGATCTTGCTGTAGGTGATCCTGGGGTTGCACTGGCAACGGCGCACCATGAACTTGTATTCCGGCCCCCATTCGTGCAGCAGCGGGACGATTTCGAAGAACTCCTCCGGATTGTGGTAGATTGCCACCGTGATGAGCGGCTTGTCGCGCTTGATCATCTTCTCCGCGCCGCGGACCACGCGCAGGCCCATGCCGTTCACGTCGGCCTGGATCCATGCCACGCGTCCGGTCACGGACTTTTTCTGTTCGAAGATATCCAGGGTCGCCGCGGGCGCTTCCGTCTTGCACGGGTTTCCTTCGCGGTCGTGGTCCTGCAGGGTCACCTTGCCCATCTTGTCGCCGATGCACAGATTGTACATTTCCAGGTTTTTCAGGCCCGCGCGCGCCACATTCCGCTGCAGGAACACCTTGTTGGCCTCGGCCGGTTCGAACGCGTACATCTTCGCGGGTTTGTACTGGTTCATCACGATCGCGGATGCGCCGCAGAACGCCCCGCACTGGTAGAAGATGCCGCCCTCCAGACGGTCCGTCACGGCCTTGTCGAGGAAGACCGCGCCGTGCCGGTAGTAGAACTGCGGCGGGTCGAAGTACGGATAATTGCCGTTCATGAGCTTCGCGTACTCGGGGAACCGTTTCAAATGCTCCTGCCAGTCCTTTCGTTCGGCCTCGGTCGTCATCCCCATCGGGTAATAGAACGAAACGTTCCGGAATTCGGGCGAGGGAAACGCCCCGAGACGATTTATGCCCAGGCGCACGGTCTGCACGCTTGCATCGTCGCAGAGCATCGGCTCCAGCTTCTTCAGCGCGTCGGGGTGCTGGAACAGGTATCCGCGGAACCACATGGCGTACACGCAGAATTTCCCCGGCACGCGCATCAGCTGGAAGCGTTCGAAAAGTTCTTCTTCGCGCGTCTTCTTCTGTTCCGGCTTTCCCTGCCCCGCCCCGGCGTTCGTCGCGACCGGGTCGGAAGCAACGCCGGAAAGGGATTCCGCCGCATGGCTGCGCGGCGTCACGGGCGTCACGGGTTCCTTCTTCGGCACGGGCGGCGGCGACGGGATCGTTCCGGCGGAAAGCTGCTGGTCGCCCAGCCCGAAATTATCCTCGAATCCGGATGCGGCTTCCGCCTCTCCGCCGAAGTTGTCCGCCGAATCCTCGCCGAAATTGTTGGCGTCCGTTTCCGCGGCACCGGTTTCCGTCACAGTGGTTTCCGCCTGCTTCTCCGCGTTCAGGGCGGCTTGTTCTTCGTCTGTCATAGTCTGTTCTCCGCTTCAAAAAAAAGTTCAGGCCGGGGTCGGGTCGACATGTCCGATCGCCTCGTGAAAATGCTCCAGCATAACGGGCACGAGCGGCGCGTTCGTGCAGAGGATGCCCTCCGACGGATAATTCGTGCCGCCGTTCATATCGAGCACGGCCGCTCCGGCTTCGGACGCGATCAGCGCGCCCGCCGCCACGTCGTATTCCTTCAGCGCGATCTCCCAGTATACGTCCACGCGGCCCGCCGCCACGAAGCACAAGTCGAGCGCGGCCGAACCGCAGCGTTTGATGTCCTGGGCGACGGGAAACACGCGGTCGATGATCGGCATATTGTTCTTCTTCAGCCCGGCGCGCAGACAGGCGAATCCGGTCGCGACGACCGCCGAGGAGAGTTTGCCGCACCCTGACACGTGGATCGGGCGTCCGTCCTCGAACGCCCCTTTGCCGCGTTCGGCGGAAAACATCATGTTGAGGCGCGGGGCGAAAACGCAGCCCGCGATCGCCGTGCCGTTTTCCTTCAGCGCGATCGAGATGCAGAAGAACGGATGCCCGTGCACGAACGACTGCGTGCCGTCGATCGGGTCGACCACCCAGCAGAACGGCGATTCCCGTTCGCGGCGGCCGTATTCCTCGCCGTACATGCCGTGCCCGGGGAAACGTTTCTGGATCTCCGAGGCGATCAGCATTTCGACGGCCTTGTCGGCGGTGGACACAATGTCCTTCGGCGTGCCTTTGCAGGAAACGGCGTTCTCCTTGATGTGGTTGAAATACTTCATTGCCTCGGCTCCCGCGAGCCGCGCGATCTCCTGTATCTGCGTGATGTATTCCATGCTGTCCAGGCTCCTTTCCGTTCAGTCCAGCCGGACCTGCCCGACCAGATCCGATACGGACGCGATCCCGTGCGAATCCAGATAGGCTTCCAGTTCTTCGATCACCCGGAGCGGAGCGCGCGGATCGGCAAAGATGGCCGTGCCGACCGCCACGGCGGACGCTCCGGCGAGCAGGAACTCGACCGCGTCCAGGCCGTTCATAATGCCACCCATGCCGATGATCGGGATGGAGACGGCTTTCGACGCCTCGTAGACGAGCTTGATCGCGACCGGCTTGACCGCAGGACCGCTCATGCCGCCGGTCACGTTCGCGATCTTCGGGCGGCGCGTTTCCACGTCGATCACCATCGCCGGGATGGTGTTGATGAGGCTCAGGATGTCGCTGCCGGCGTCCTGCGCGGCGAGCGCGAAGTCGGCGATGCGCGACACGTTCGGGCTGAGCTTGGTGATCAGCGGGATGGTCGTGGCCTTGCGGACTGCGGCGACGACTCCGGCGAGCGCCTTCGGATCAGTGCCGAACGAAAGTCCGCCCTCCTTCACGTTGGGGCACGATACGTTGATCTCGAGCGCGGCGACGGCGTCGCGTTCGGCTTCGAGGCGTTCCGCCACATACGCGTAATCTTCCGGCTTCTTGCCCCAGATGTTCACGATCACGGCCGCCTTCGTCTTCTTCAGGCGCGGCAGATAGTGGTCCCCGCTCAGAAACGCGTCGATGCCGGGCCCCTGAAGGCCGATGGCGTTCAGCATGCCGCCGGTCACCTCCGCCACACGCGGCGTCGGATTGCCGTGCGACGGCCACGGAGCGATGCCCTTCACGACCACCGCGCCGAGCTTCTCGACCGGGAAAAAGTCCTCGTATTCCTCGCCGTACCCGAACGTGCCGGACGCGGTCATGACCGGGTTCTTCAGAGAGAGAGGACCGAGTTTTACGTTCAGATCAGCCACAGTACACCTCCGTTGCGGGATAGACCACGCCTTCCTTGCAGCTGCGCGAATACCGCCAGCCGTCCGGTGAACTCTTGTCCACGACCTTGATGACGCAGGCGAAACACGCCCCCACGCCGCAGCCCATGCGCTGGTCCATGCTGACCTCGCACTTCAGGCCGAGCTTCGCGGTTGTTTTCGCGAGCGCGTACAGCATCGGCGCGGGGCCGCAGCCGTACACCATCGTGTCCGCCGGAAATTCGTCTTTTTTTGCCTCCATCAGCTCCGTCACGAATCCCTTGAACCCGATCGAACCGTCGTTCGTGGCGGTCTCCACGCGCCAGCCGAGCACTTTGTATTCGTCGATCAGGATGAAATCGGACTCCGTGCGCGCGCCAAGGAACAGGATGCCGGGGCGCGGCGATTTCTTCGCCAGAAACAGCGTCGAGGCGGAACCGTAGCCGCCAGCCGCGATCACTGGAAACGTCTTTTCGTCGGGCACGGTGTAGCTCGTGCCGAGCGGGCCGAGGATGCGGCAGGAATCGCCCGGCTTCATCTGCGCCAGACGCTCCGTCCCCGCTCCGACCACCTTGAACACCAGCGTCAGCTCGCCCGACGCCGCGTCCGCGTCGCAGATGCTGAACGGACGCCGCAGGATATGGTCGAGCGCCTCGCCGATGCGGACATGCACGAACTGCCCCGGCTTCGCTTCGGCGGCCACGTGCGGCGCATGGAACACGATCCGGTGGTACGCCCCATGCAGGACGCCGCACCGGAGGATCGTACACGGAAAATCATTCATAAAACATGCAGTCTCCTGTCCGGACTGTCCATTTTCATGCCGCCGGACTCTTATCTTGTTTTTTTATTTGGAAAACGCGTGAATAATATACAGCCTCGCGCTCGAAACGTCAAGGGCAAAAAGAGTGTTTTTACAGCATGCCTCCGGCAGGCCGGAAACATCGGCAAGATTCTAATGAATTTTTTCCTTTTTTTTGGGAAATGACAACTTGCAATTAATATTTCAACGTGATATATTACAGCATTTTTTCAGTCAGAGCTTATTTTCCAAAATTACAACATCCATCCTCAAAACCACGAAAGGATCACACCATGGGAACCGTCATTTCCAGCGGCACCGTCTACGTCAACAATGGAGACAAACTAAATTCTCCTGATATCCTGAACACCGGCATCGTGTATGTCAACAGCGGAGGGCTGGTAGATTTAGCCACCGTTCATGACGGCGGCGAAGAGTATGTCCTCTCAAACGGCTGGGATTATGACGCCATAATCTCTTCCGGCGGCGTCCAGCACATCAATACCGGACGATCCTATAGGGCACAGGTCTGCAACGGCGGCATCGTCAGCGGGATCGGCGCTACCATCTATTCCGCCGTCGTCAACAACGGCGGCAGCATGGCCCTGTCCGGCTATGTCCATCAGACCAGCGGGCTCGTCTCCCGAGGCGACGTGCAGTATACCACGATCAATTCCGGCGGCGTTGTGACGCTGGAAAAATATGCCGCCTGCAACGATACGACGATCAACGGCGGCAAATTGCTCGCTTATTCCGGCACGGAAGCGCACGGCGTCAATATGACCGAAGGATATATCCTGGTAGACAGCGCTTCGGCGTACAATGTCACCATGTCCGGCGGCAGCATGCTGATCAGGGGTGAAGATGACCTCAATCCCGGAATCGTGAAAAATATGAACATGAGCGGCGGCGTCGCCTGGATCGATGCGGGCGGCATCGTCTCGAACGCGGCTCTCTACAAAGGCACGCTCAGAGTGCAATCCGGCGGAATGCTTGAGGACGCAATGGCGATGACCGATTTCACACTGTTTGTCGAGAAAGGCGGCGTACAGTACGGCGGCACCATCTACGGGGATGAAACCATCGCGAAAGGTGGTAAGGCGACCAATGTGTTATTCACCCCGTTTTCCACAAAACATATTTATGTTTATGGAAGTGCTTTCAACTGCGGTCTGACACGCGGATCGGCCGTAATCGCCGACGGCGGCTTCTTCCGCGGCTATATTACAACAATGGATACCACCGGATATACCGAACTTGTCGTAGTCTCCGGCGGCAGCGCGATCGTGGACAAGGCATCAGCTTCGAATGAAGGCACATGGACTCAGGCGATCCTCTCCGGCGGCATCGTGGATCTCAATGGGGGCAAGATCGATTGGGTCTACCTCAAAGAAGGCGGAACATTCAGCCTCGGCTCGGGAGCGTCCATCGGCACCAGCGCGGATGTCGCAACCGGCGTCATGAACGTCGAGGGCGTTCTCCGGGATCCCCGCGTCAGCTCCGGCGCATCGGTCATGATTTCCTCCGGCGGCATCGTCACCGGACGATACGACATCCTGAACGGCGCGGTCGTCTCCGCCGCCGCAGGCGCGACCGTCGACTTCGACCTCCATCGGACCTCGGCCGGCGCGGCCGGCTCGCTGCTGAGCAACCTCTCCCTCATAAGCGGCACGCCGAACTACTCGCTCACGGTCGACGGCACGCAGTCCGTCGGCTCCTACAAGCTCGCGGGCGGCGCGGCCGGATTCAACAAGGCCCTCACGGTGAAGGATTCTGCCGGGACAGAACTCGGCACGATCACTGTCGACGGAGACGCCGTGGGCTACAACGGCAAGCTGTACGGACTGAAGCTGACCGACGGAACGCTGAGCGTGCTGGTCGTGAACGGCAGTTCCGAAAACGTCTTCATGGGCACCGTGACGAGCGGGACGAAGACCATCACCTCCGGCTCGTCCGCGGTCGGCGCGACCGTCGACGTGGAAGGGCTCCTTATCATTGAGGACGGCGGCAATGCGAGCAATACCCTGGTCAAAGCCGGCGGCGAAATGGTCGTTTCCTCCGGCGGCAAGGTCAAGGGCATCACCATCGAAGAAGGCGGCATGGCGTCCGTCCTCGAAGACGTCATGGCAGAAAACGTGGTCGTCAACGGCGGCATGTTCAGCCTCGAACAATACGGCTGGGCCTACCATCTGTCAAACGGACACACGGTGTCCAGCAATACCGTCGTGAAGAACGGCGGCCAGGTCATTGTGCATGAAAGCGCCTATCTGGTCGGTGCGTACGTCTCCGAAGGCGGCCGCGTGGACGTGATGAGCGATGGCACGTTCGAGACAGGCAGAATCAACGACGGAGAAGTTTATGCGTTCAACGGCGCACTCGTCTCCCGCGTGGACCTGGAGGACGGCGGCATCCTGAACGTGGAGTCCGGCGGCATAGTGCGGCATATCAATGTCAGCGCGGGCGGCGTCCTGACCGGCGTCCTGCGCGAAGCCTCCGAACTCACCTTCTACGGCGGCACGCTTGACCTCGATATCTCGACGGCCGCGCCGGGAAGCGAATTCCTCGTCGACGAGCAGTCGTACACCAACATAGACATGCACATCAGTGACAAGATATATTATCTCTGCACGCTCACGGTCGGCGATTCCCAGGCGAACGGCACCTACCAGCTGATCGAGGACGCTTATGATTTCGACCAGACCATCACCGTGAAAAACACCTCCGGCAAGGAACTCGGCACCCTCTCCCTCGGCTCCACCGTCGCGATCGGAAACGACCTGTATACCCTGAGCAAGACCGCGGGCGATGAATCCCTGCTTGTCACGATCGAAGACAATCCGAATCCCCCGTCCCCGGGCTCGTACATCGCGAAGAGCGACATCGACGGCAACGGCGTGTCCGATGTGATGTTCCAGTACACCGGCGGACAGGGCCAGATCGGATTCTGGATGAACGGCACGAACGAATGGCAGAGCACGATGGCGACGCACTGGCCGGTCGACGCATGGCAGGTCCTCGGCGCATACGACATGAACGCCAACGGAAACGCTGATACCGTGCTCGTCGGCGACATCGTCATGCCGGTCGGCGACATCGATCTGCCGATGTACGCGGTCGGATACTACACCGACTCCGTCGATCAGGATGCCAACTGGAACAACATCAGTTACCTCGGCAACCCGAGCCTCAACGTCTGGGAGAACAAGATCGGCAACCTGACCGGAAACGCCGGAAAGAACTCCATCGTCTGGCATTCCACCGACCTCGGAGTCCTCGGCGCGTGGACCGACGGGACCGACAACTGGGTCAGCCTCGGCATCGGTTACAAGGACGACTGGGAAATGATCGGCTGCGGCGACTTCGACGGCGATGGCAGGGACAGCGTCCTGATGTCCTTCCTGGGAGCGGCGTACTACACCGTCGACATCGACAGGACCGGGACCGAGGGAGTGGCGAATCCGCTCACCAGCTCCGACGCGAACTGGACCGTCCGCGCCATCGGCGATTTCTCCGGCGACGGCAAGGACGACATCATCGCCTACAACGCCTCGGCCAGCCTGGTCGCGATGTGGGGCGACGGCGATGCCGTGAACAACTGGTCGCTGCTCGGCATGCTCGACAACAACGACTGGTTCATCGTCGGCGCGGGCGATTACAACGGTGACGAACAGGATGACCTGCTCGTCCGCCAGAAATCGACCGGCATGCTCGGTTACTACACCTGCGGCAACCTGGACCAGTGGAACGTGCTCGGCTACGGCGTCAGCATGGACTGGACCGTCATCGCCTGAGGTGGAACCTCGACTTGGGTAGTGCCTTGCTTCGCAACGGCACACGATAAGCACAACAATCAGCTCTCGCAGTCAGAAATGATTGCGAGGGCTTCTCTTTCGTATTCGTTCAACTTCTATTCCACTCCGTGCCCGAGCGGAGCCGGGCACTGTATCAGCACCGCTTGCGGTGTGCTCAAGCGAAGCTGAGAGCACTACCCAAGTGGAAGCTTTGCCTCCCTCCCGAGCGGAGCCGGACACAACACAAGCGGAGGGCTATTTTTCTCCGCTCAATACTCTATCCATGCCTTGATGCTGTTTTCGTTTCGGCTTCATGGATAAGATTTTTTTATTATTTTTTTGTTTTGCGTTTTTTTCCGCTTGACTTTTTTCTACCCGCGGTGTATGGTATTGCAATCTTGCGACAGAACGCACAACGGAGTGGATCACGGGATCCATCCTGCTCAACCGTGCGGGACTGTTTAGGATATACTGTTCGGATAATGCGCAAGCAATTCAGGTTGAAGTCCTCTTCAGCGGGTCGTTCCGGGGCATTCTGATGTGCCGTCACCATCGCACTGAATTTCAGGCCGCAAAGCCCGGGGGTTCGTCCCGCCAGATTATTGAAGCGGTATAACCGCGAAAGGACAACACCACAATGAGACTGTATGTGGGCAATCTCGCATTCGCAACCACAAACGACGAACTCAAGGCCGCGTTCGAGGCGTTCGGCACTGTCGACTCGGCGACCGTCATCATGGACCGCGAAACCGGCCGCTCGAAAGGCTTCGGCTTCGTCGACATGAACAACGACGAGGAGGCCAAGGCGGCGATTGCCGGACTCGACGGCAAGGATCTCGGAGGCCGCAACGTCCGCGTGAACGAGGCGCGCCCGAAAGAAGAACGTCCGCCCCGCGGTCCGCGCCGTTTCTGAGCTGAGGAAATCAAGCTCGAAGCAAACGATTATTTTCAGGACGGTTCCAAGTTCATTGGAGCCGTCCTTTTTCGTGTACATTTCAAAAAGATGTGTCGGAGCGAAAGCCCGGCACTGCCGCAGTGGAGGACTTGTCCTCCCCGTCCTTTTTCGTGTGTTTTCTATGAAAGATGTGCCGGAGCGAAAGCCCGGCACTGCCGCAGTGGAGGACTTGTCCTTCCCGTCCTTTTTCGTGTGTTTTTTATGAAAGATGTGCCGGAGCGAAAGCCCGGCACTGCCGCAGTGGAGGACTTGTCCTCCCGGATTTCGAGGTGCCGCAAGCTCAAACCGCAAAACTACAGTCTTTGTTCACGGGTTCTTTCTGAGGCGGTTCCGGCGCTGCTGGTAGTAATTGCTCCGGCTCGTGAATCCGCTCCGTTTCGCCGCCTCTTCGGGCGGGACGCCCTCCGAGATCAGGTGTTCCGCCGTCGCCAGGCGCAGGTCGTTCAGGTACTGGCAGAACGTCAGCCCCGTCGCCTCCTGGAAATGAACGTGGAACGCGCTCCGGCTCATTCCGGTGATCCGCAGGGCCTCTTCGACCGTGACCGGGCGAACGTACATGCTGTCCAGGTAGAACAGCAGTTCGGAGATGCGGCGTTCGGGGTCGCCCGAGTCGGGCGAGACGGGGCCGCGGGGCGGTTCCGGCAGATGGAATCCGATCTCCAGCATGGCGCCGAGCAGGGAATTGACGCGCATGGCGTTGCCGAACGCGGGCTTTTTCTGCAGGTCCATGATTCGGTGCAGGATCTCGCCGCAGGTCCTGCTGTCCATCTCGGACAACGGCAGCAGATAGCCGTTTTTTTCCACGTAGCGCTTGAGGTGGTCCATCAGGAACGCCGCCTCGGACGAGGCCGTGGTATCGCCGACACAATACCGCACGGACTGCATCAGCACGGCGGTCCGGCAGCCGGATTCCGACGCGCAGAACACATGAGGTTTCCCCGGCGGAATCAGCAGGAGGTCGCCGACTTTCACGCGCTGACGCCACTGGCCGACAGCCTGGATGCCGCCGCCTTCGCAACAGTAGAACCACTCGTATTCGTCGGGATGCATATGCTGGCGGCAGCTCGAAACGTCGCCTTGGAACGGATGAAGATACACGTCAAGCACATTCGGCATGACGCGGATTTTTCGGACTCCGGACGGAACTTTTCTCATAGGGCGGGTCACTTCTCAATTGGGGGTGTGAAGTTGAGTTCTTGAAATATATCCACAGTTACAAGCAATATCAACCCTTTTTCCGCTTTTTTTTTAACCTTTTTCTCGCCGGAACAGGCAAAAACACGTTAATTACCGTGTTGCAAATACATGCATGAGGTCAGGCAGGAATCCGTATTTCGCAAAAAACGAAGGAGGGAGAGAAAGGAAAGGACAAGTTCAATATCCCCAGGACACGAGCTCCCAGTCGCCGTCCTTCTTCCGGGCGAGCCACCACTGGTAGTCCTTGTACTCGAAATCCCGCTCCCAGGCGTATGGCCCGTCCTCAACGGGAGAATGAAAGTCGGTCAGGAACTCGGCGACCTGCGTGAACCCCGCACCGTCGGCGAGAGAATTCAGCCACCGGAGATTCTCCTCGTTGCTGGCCTCATCCCCGGCATAACGGATGCTGTGAAGTTCGCACCCGGCAAAGGTCGCGAATTTACTCCTGACGACAAGCATGGCGTCGGAGCGTTCCCGCTGCGTGTAAAGCTCACTCGTTCCGAGGTCCACCGCGACCTCGGGCGCACTTTTTCCGGCTTCGGGCTTTTGTCCGCCGCAGGCGGGCAATATGAGAAGCAGGCAGATTGCAGACATGAGGCGGAGCATGGATTTGAACGCTGATTTCATCTTTATTCTCCTGTTGTTTGCTTCGGGAAAATATAACATGGCAATTGGAAAAATCAAGTTGTTTTTTATGTGATCCGAACTCGTTTCTTTCCTGAAACAAGCATAAAAAAGGGACCCGGAAATTCCTGAAAAAAGGATCGCCGGGCCCCGTATGCCGTTCAGAGGTACGGAGGATTATTTCTGCACGTTCTTCATGGCCGTTTCGTCGTCTTCGGGAGCATAGAACTCGATGTTGATGCTCATGCCCATGCCGCCGCCCATGCCGCCAGCAGGACGGTTGCCGCCAGCAGGACGGTTGCCGCCGGCCGGAGCCGCGCCGCCCGCGGGAGCATTACCGGCAGGAGCCGCACCTGCGGGAGCACCGCCGGGAGCACCGCCGCCAAAGCCGGGGAAGCCGCCCATGCCGCCGCCCATCGGAGGCATGCCGCCGCCGAAGCCGCCCATGCCGCCGAAACCGGCAGGAGCGCCGCCGGCGGGAGCATTACCAGCGGGAGCCGCACCGGCAGGAGCGCCAGCTGCGGGAGCAGGAGCCTGATTCGGAGCAGGAGCGCCGCCGGGGGCACCGCCGCCAAAACCGGGGAAGCCGCCCATGCCGCCGCCCATTGGGGGCATACCCATACCGCCGGCAGGAGCACCGCCGGGGGCACCGCCACCGAAGCCGGGGAAGCCGCCCATGCCGCCCCCCATCGGGGGCATACCGCCGCCCATGCCGCCCCCCATCGGGGGCATACCGCCGCCCATGCCGCCGCCGAAACCGGGCATACCGCCGCCCATGCCGCCGAAGCCGCCCATACCGCCCATGGCGATTCGGGCTTCCCAGTCGGTGTTTTCGAGCCAGCGGAGTTTCGGATTGTCGGTGAGGACGTACGGCTTGAGGACGCCATTCACCTGGCTGTTGTCGATGAAGATCTTGGTCGGGGTGCCGTCGGCGTCCGTGCCCTGCAGGATGTAACGCGCGGAGATCGCGCCGCTGCGCTGCGTATCGACCGCGCCGGGCTGGATCTCGCCCTTGAAGAACGTGGTGTCGAGATCGCCGTGGAAGAGAATCATGTTGGCGCTGCCTTTGCCGCCCTGCACGTTGAACATCTGGTCCAGGACCACGTGGATCTGGAACACTTTCTTGCGGGCGACCTGCTTGGCGGCAGCGTTCGCGCCGGTCGCGGGCTGGGCGTTCTGGGCGCTCACGATCATGGGGACGCCGACCAGGGTTACGCATGCGGCGGTGGCCGCAGCGGCATACAGGATGCTTTTCTTCATTGTGGAAACCTTTCTGTGAGGTTAAATTGGTTTGCTCCCCGCCTTTTCAGGCGTGGAAGCCGTAAATAAAAAGATAGAACATGAATTCAAGAACATCGCGCAAATCTTCCGCGCCCTTCACGGCCAGCTCGGGGATGCCGTTGCAATTACCGTTGCTGTAGAACTCCGCGATACGGCCGTTCTGTCGGATCGACCACTTCGGGAAACCGTTTCCGTTGCCGTTGTCGTAGATGGCGACATAACGGCCTTTGAACTCGAAATAATAGATCGGGAAGCCGTTCCCGTTGCCGTTCGGATAGAACTCCGTGCCGCGCGAGCCGTACTTGAAATACCCGACGGGGATGCCGTTGCAGTTGCCGTTCGGGTAGACCTCGCAGGAGCGGGACGATTTCTTCATCGACCAGAACGGGATGCCGTTGCAGTTGCCGTTGTCGTAGACGACCAGATAGCCGCGCTGGCTGGTCATGGAGGCGTACGGCATGCCGTTGCAGTTGCCGCTCTTGTAGGCGCAGATCATGGAACTCATGGAGAACCCCGGGGCGAAGGGAATCGAAGGATTTGCGGGATGCGGCGGAGCGGCCGGTTTGAACTCAGCCGCCCCGCCCGGAACAATGAACTGAACTTAAATCAGGTCAGTCCGCCCATTCCGTGATGGCAGCGACCGCGGCGCAGTCCACGATGTCGTCCACGGAGCAGCCGCGGGAGACGTCGGTGAACGGGCGGCGGAGGCCCTGGATCAGCGGTCCGATGGCCGTGGCGCCGGCGAGGCGTTCCGTGGCCTTGTACATGGTGTTGCCGCAGTTCAGGTCCGGGAAGATGAGGACGTTCGCCTGGCCGGCGACCGGGGAGCCCGGCGCTTTCTTCTTGGCGATGTCCGGGATGATCGCGGCGTCGAACTGGAGTTCGCCGTCGATGAGCAGATCGGGTGCGAGCGCCTTGGCCTTGGCGGTGGCTTCGACGACCTTGTCGATGATCGGGTCATGCGCGGAGCCCTTGGAGGAGCAGCTGATCATGGCGACCTTCGGCTCCTGACCGGTGTACTGGCGGAACGTCTTCGCCGTGGTGACGGCAATCTCGGCGAGCTGATCGGCGTCGGGATTGATGTTCAGGCCGCAGTCGGCGTAGAAGAAGACGCCTTCATAGCCCCACTTCGGATCGGGGAGCTGCATGATGAAGAACGCGGAGGCGATGTGGTTGCCCTTGGCGGTCTTGAAGAGCTGGAGCGCGGGCTTCGTCTTCTGGGCGGTGTTGTGCGCGTAGCCGTTCGGGTTGCCGCCGCCGGACACGTATCCGTGGGCGTCTCCGGCGCAGACCATGGCGGCGGAGAAAACGCAGGTGTCCTTCAGCCATTCGCGGGCCTGTTCCGGGGTCAGGCCCTTGTTCTTGCGGATCTCGACGCAGACGTCGATGTACTTCTGCAGGTTCGGGGTCTTCAGGATGTCCACGACCTCGACGCCGTCGAGGGACACGCCGTTTTCGGCGGCGAGCTTGCGGATGGCGTCTTCATCGCCGACCAGGACAGGTTTCACATAGCCGAGCTTCGCGAGCTTTTCGGCCGCTTTCAGGTTGCGGGGGTCGTCGCTTTCGGTCAGGCAGACTTTTCTGCCCAGGGACTTCGCTTTCGCGCGAATGGATTCGAGCACGTTGGCCATTCTAAGGAATCTCCTTGACTGTTTGGATTTGGATGTTTCAGCGCATGCGGACGCAGTCGACGAACTCATGCGCGTTGTTTGTTTGAACGCGGGAACACGCAAAAACCGCAGGCGCTTTTCTTCATGCGTCCGCGAGTCGTGCGCGTTACCTAACCATAATGTACCACAAAAAACGAAAACTGAAAGTGCAAAACACATTTTTTTCGTCTTTTTTTGCCTTTTTTTCGTTTCATGCTTGATTTTTCGCCTCATCGGGTGTAAAGTATATTCCGTAATCCAGTTTATTTGGAGTGCTCGGGTGGCGGAATTGGCAGACGCGCTAGCTTGAGGTGCTAGTGGGCAACCGTGGGAGTTCAAATCTCCCCTCGAGCACCATTTTTTGTTTTAAAACACTTTTTCCCGTCTCATGTGCCGTCGCGTAGCACGGCACAACTCAAGTGGAGGACTTGTCCTCCCCTCCCCACGATCAATGTTCGACTCTGTCTCATATTCCGACAGATACCTGTCGCCCTCCTTCGGGTTCAGGTACATATCGAATTGGATCCTCCAGTAGGACTTCTCGCCGAACGCTTCGGAATCCACGGGTCCGAGCCGGATGTCCGAGAACCCGTTAGTGTAATATAAACAGGCTTTCGCATAATGCCCCCTGATCCTGAGAAATACTGTTCTGTAAACCTTGAGCGTACACGCCTTGAGCCCGTTGGCGTCCCAGATGCGGATGACCTCTTCGATGGGGATGGATATCTCCCTGCGCGTGTATCCGTCCTCCGGCGCCATCGTCTGTTCCTTCAGGAACCGGGCCGGCGCATCGGTCAATTCCTTTCTGAAGAGTTCGCGTTCCTTGCCGAACTCCCGTCCGTCGCCGAACAGCCGGACATTGCCGTCGAAGGGATTCTTTTCCGGCACGGATTCCCCTTCGCCGACCAGAAGGATCCCGTCGTCCGGATCATCGGAATGGAGCCGGACGATGAAAACCGCGGGATACTGGATCGGAACGCCCCATTTGTCGACGACGTCGGGAAACTCCCTGAGGACGATCTCGCCCCATTCGTCCCGCAGGAAATCAAGTTCGAAATACCTGGCCGCTTCCGGTTTCTTCCCGAAAGGGACGTAGCGAGAATACACATCAAAGTACCCGGTAAAGGGAGTCACGTAAAACTCAATGAAGTGGTTTCTCCGTTTGGCCATTTCGTATATCACGTCCCCGGTCTCATGATCCAGAGTCCGGACTTTTCTCGGCGGCGGCGGCTCTTTCCGCATCACGACGCGCATATCGCTCCACTGAGACACTTTTTCTCCGTCCGCCATGACCTCGTATTTCTGACCGATGCGGTATTCCTCAGTGTAGTACCCATCCTTGGAAAAGGATATGCTTTCCACTTCACCCCTGCGGAACAATACTTTGTCCCGAACACGGAATTCCCCGTCGACGGTCATCGGCTGGTAGATATCCCTATCCCGATTCCAGGATGGTGTGTCCGGCCACCTGCTGTAAAAAAGAAGATTGAAAATTTTCGGATACGGCGGCGGTACATGATACTCGACCCCGACTGTGACGCCGTCAAGCGGCGCGCCGCTTTCGTCCACGATGGTCCCGCCAATAGTCTGCGTGGGTACGGTCCTCCCGACTTCGATCAGGACAATCAGGCAGGCAGCCCCCAGAAGGAGGAAAAGGAACAATCGGATCTCACGTTTTGCGTTCAACATGGCGGGGCTTTCTCTGTTGTTTCAAAAGGCAAAAGGCCGCAACGATGCAGATACTATACCACATGTTCGTAAAAAAACAAATTGCAAGGAGATCGTCCCCCTGACTTTTTGTCGGAAACAGTCGAAGCGGCGTTTTTTTCTCTTTTCAGCCTGAAAACCTCCGTCTTTTTCGCGTTTTTCCCTTGCGGAATCGTTCTCGGGCGTGTATATTATAAGATAAGATTTTTCAACCGCAATTTTGAACTCAACCCGGAGTACGTTTCCCATGGCTGTTTTCAGACCCTTCCACGCTCTCATGCCCCGTCCCGCCGAAGTCGCGCAGGTGGCCGCCGTCCCCTACGACGTCGTGAACACCGCCGAAGCGGCGAAGCTCGCCGAAGGCAATCCCCTGACCTTCCTCCGCGTTTCCCGTCCCGAAATCGAACTCCCCGCGGGCACGGATATCCATTCCGACGCCGTGTACGACAAGGCGCTCGCGAACTTCAAGCGCCTTTGCGCGGCGGCCCCCCTCGCCCATGATCCCGAGGCGAACCTCTACGTCTACGCGCTCACCATGGACGGCCGCACGCAGATCGGCATCGCGGGCACCGCTTCCGCCGCCGAATACGATTCCGGCGTCATCAAGAAGCATGAGACCACGCGCCGCGACAAGGAGGACGACCGCGCCCGCCACGTCATGACGCTCCGTTCTCAGACCGGCCCGGTCTTCCTGACCTACCGCGACGTCCCGGCGATCGACGCCCTCGTGGCGGACATCATCAAGGAAAAACCGTTCTACTCGTTCACCGCGGCAGACGGCATCAGGCACGAACTCTGGAAGGCCGGGGACAAGAGCGTCGCGCTCGCCCGTCTCTTCGCGGACGCCGTGCCGTGCTTCTACATCGCCGACGGACACCACCGCGCCGCTTCCGCCGCCCGTGCCGCCAGAACCTGCCGCGCCGCGAATCCTGCCCACACCGGCAACGAGGAATACAACTACTTCCTCGCCGTGGCGTTCCCCGCCGACCAGCTCCGCATCCTCCCGTACAACCGCGCAGTGAAGGATCTGAACGGCCTCACCGAGGCGGAATTTTTCGCGAAGGTCGCCGACGCCGGCTTCGAGGTGGCGGAGACCGCCACGAAATCGCCGGACCGCTCCGGCACGTTCCGCATGTATCTCGGCGGGAAATGGTATGCGCTCACGCCGAAATTCTCCTTCGACGGCCTCTCCGTGACCGCCTGCCTCGACGTCAGCATCCTGCAGGACCGCGTGCTCGGCCCGATCCTCGGCATCGACGACCCGCGCACCAATGCGCGCATCGACTTCATCGGCGGCATCCGCGGCACGGGCGAACTCGAACGCCTCTGCGCCGAGGGCCTCGCCGCCGTGTGCTTCTCCATGTACCCGACCACGCTGGACCAGCTGATGGCAATCGCCGACGCCGGATCCATCATGCCCCCGAAATCCACCTGGTTCGAGCCGAAGCTCCGCGACGGCCTCGTGTCCCACGATTTCTGATCCGGGTGAACTCCTTATGAAAACAGCCGTCATCATCCCCGCCCGCATGGGTTCCATGCGGTTCCCCGGCAAAGTCCTCGCCGACCTCGGCGGCAAGCCGGTCATCCAGCACGTCTGGGAGAACGCCATGCGCTCGAAGGCCGACTCCGTGACCGTCGCCGCCGACGATCCCCGCGTGGAACAGGCCGTGAAGTCGTTCGGCGGGCAAGTCGTCATGACGAAGCCGTCGCACCCGTCCGGCTCCGACCGCGTGTGGGAAGCCGCCCAGTCGACCGACGCCGCACTGATCGTGAACGTGCAGGGCGACGAGCCGTTCCTGCCTCATGAGGTCATCGACGACCTGATCGACGCCATGCACGGCCCCGACGCCCCCGCCATGGGCACCGTGGTCCTGCCGTGCTCCCGCGCCGACATCGCCGCGAACCCGAACCTTCCGAAAGTCGTCCTCACGTCCGACGACTACGCGCTGTATTTCAGCCGTTCCATGATCCCCTACCTGCGCGAAGGCGGCGAGGAGACCGAGGTCTACCGTCACTGGGGCATCTACGCCTACCGACGGGAGACGCTCGCGAAGTTCGTTTCCCTGCCCGAAGGCCGCCTCGAACGCTGCGAAAAGCTCGAACAGCTCCGCGCGCTGGAGAACGGCATCCGCATTAAGGTCATCAAAACGTCGTTCGACTCCATCGGGATAGACACGCCGGACGATCTCGTACGCGCGCAGGAATTTCTGGCCCGAAGGGCAAAAAGCATTTGATTTTTCCCGCTTTTGTAGTATTGTATTGAAAACCGAAATAATTTTTCAGCAGTTAGGACGCACGACGCCATGACATTTTCTCCCGTGAAAACCTCGAACCGGACCATCGGCTGCGGCAAACTTGCCGTGTTCGCCGGGCCATGCGTCGCGGAATCCCGCGACCTGTGCCTCCAAGTGGCGGAACACCTGACGAAGGTCTGCGACAAGCTCGGCGTTCAGTATATCTTCAAGGCGTCGTTCGACAAGGCGAACCGGAGTTCCGGCGAATCGTTCCGCGGCCCCGGCATCGACGCCGGACTCGCCATGCTCTCCGCCGTGAAGGACCAGTTCGGGCTTCCGGTCGTCACCGACGTCCACGAATCCGAGCAGGCCGCGCAGGTGGCCGCCGTGGCGGATTTCCTCCAGATCCCGGCGTTCCTCTGCCGTCAGACCGACCTGCTTGTCGCGTGTGCCGCGACCGGCCGACCGGTCAACGTGAAGAAGGGGCAGTTCCTCGCTCCCGAGGACATGGCGGGCGTGATCGGCAAACTCCGCGCCGCGGGCTGCAAGGACATCCTCCTGACCGAACGCGGCACGACCTTCGGCTATCACAACCTAGTGGTCGACATGCGGTCGCTGGCGGCGATGCGCGCGCTCGGCGTGCCGGTGGTGTTCGACGCCACGCACTCCGTGCAGCTCCCCGGCGGACTCGGCAAGGCGTCCGGCGGACAGCGCCAGTACGTGCCGTATCTGGCCCGCGCGGCCGCGGCGGTCGGCATCGACGCGCTGTTCCTGGAGGTCCACCCCGATCCCGACCACGCGCTATCCGACGGCCCGAACTCGCTGGATTTCGAATCCGCGGCAAAAACCATTGAACAAGTCAAGGCGATCTATGAGCTTACCGGACAATATCTCTGACATCAAGGCGATCGTGCTCGACGTCGACGGCGTCCTCACGGACGGCCGCATCGGCTACGGCGCGGGCAGTCCCGACGAGATCAAGTTCTTCGACGTCCGGGACGGCCAGGGCATCCGTTTGGCCATGCGCGCCGGGCTCCGCGTCGGCATCCTCTCCGGCCGCCGCAGCAAGGCCAACGAGACCCGCGCGAAAGAGCTCGGCCTCTCGTTCCTCTACGAGGGCTGCCTCGACAAGCTTTCCGGCTGGGAAACGCTTCTCGCCGAACAGGGCCTGAAGCCCTCCGAATGCATGTACATCGGCGACGACGTCGTGGACATGCCCCCCATGCGCCGCGCGGGATTCCCCGTGGCGGTCGCAGACGCCGTCCCGGAACTCGACTCCGTGGCAGTTCTCCGCACCAAACACTCCGGCGGCCGCGGCGCGGTCCGCGAAGCCATCGAAATACTTCTGAAAGGACAGGGCAAATGGGATTCCGTGCTCGCGAAATACATGCTCTGAGCCTGCTGTTTCTCCTCGCGGCGGTGTTCTGTTCCGGGGCGTTCCTGCTCGCGCAGGATCTCTCCTCGGGCTCCCATACCGTCGTCAAACGGTACATCCTGCCGCGGTACAGCAACAATGGCAAGCTCCAGTGTGTCATCTACGGCACGCAGGCGATCAACGAGGGCTCGCTGATCCGTCTGGCGTTTACCCCGCACCAGGAATCAGGCAGAAACGATGAAGACCAGGTCGCCGTCATGATCGACTTCGTGGACGGATCCGCCTATTCCTCCATCAACCAGATCGAAACGGTCAAACCGAATCAGGTCTATCCGTCGCCGTACAAGCTTGGCGCGAAGGAAAAGAACATTCAGGAATGGTGGAAAAGACTCCGTCACAAGCATTCCCAGGCATGGATCTTCATCGAAAAGACCAGGCTGAACGCGGCGGAGGAACCCGTCTCCGAATCATCGGCGAATAAGAAATCGGAGTCTTCGGTCGTCGTCGCCGTATTCGACAAATCCACCAACATCCTCACCAGCGATGAGACCGCGTTCTTCCGTTCCCGCCAGCTCGACGCGGACGGCGTCGGATTCGACGCGTTCAGCGACCGCAAGTTCATTCACATCCGCTCCAACGTCCGGGCGATCATCCATTTCAAGGACGACGGGAAACAGGCCGCGGAAGATCCTTCTCCCGAAGAGGACGAACAGGGCCTCGGCAGTCTGTTTTCATCGGACAATCCCGCCGATGTCCGGGCGGATTCCGCTGATATCGACCTCGAGAACAACATCGTCACTCTGATCGGAAACGTCGTCGTGGACGATCACAAAAACAAGATCACCTGCGACAAGATGGAAATCGCGCTGGAAGATAACGCCGCGGACAATCTGATCGGTTCGGCGGAAAAGCCCGAGGATGCTCCCGGCGAGAATAATACGGAGGAAGCTCCGGACGAGGAAGAAGAGGACAACGAGGACGACGACAGCAGCATCCGCAAGATCGTCTGCATCGGAAACGTGGTATGCTCGATGCGGGACGGTTCCGAGGGACAGGGCAAGGAGCAGATCGCGCTGTGCGAAAAGGCCGAATATGACGTCGCCAGGCGGGTTGTCGTGATGACCGGAGCACACTCGGATCCCGCAAAAGTGATCCCGGAAAACGTGTACGGCGTCATGGAACGCCAGATCCGCAAAAACTTCCTCGCGAAGAGTCCCGTGATGATGCAGGACGAAGACTGGATGGTCGGCGAATCCTTCACCATCCTCATCAAGGAAAAGAACCGACTGAAAGTCGACGACATCAAGGTCAACTACACCGGCTCCGTCATTTCCATGAAGGACGAGGACAAAGACAAGGCGAAGGAAAAAATTGACAATGGCGATGACAAGACCGCCACGCTGATCTCCGCCGACAA
Organism: uncultured bacterium; assembly: GCA_902778895.1. GTDB lineage: Bacteria > Verrucomicrobiota > Lentisphaeria > Victivallales > UBA1829 > UBA1732. The sequence goes on along the minus strand of CACYZF010000007.1, from coordinate 157,891 downwards.
CGCGGACATCAATATCGAGCAGAACTTCATCATTCTCCGCGGAAACGTGGACATCGACGACCAGTCCACCAAGATCACCTGCCAGGAAATGGAAATCCGTCTGAACGGGGATGAAAAGACCGCCGCTTCGGAAAAAAAGGATGAACCGGACGAAAACATGTTCGGGAACAAGGATGTGTCGAAGGTCATCTGCAAGACCGACGTCGTGTATATGGAGCGCCCGAAACCGGACGATCCCGACGGGGAAAACCGGATCGCGATGTCCGACCGGGCCGACTATGACGCCGTGAAGGAGACTATCCTCATGACGGGCGATCCCGTCGTGATGCAGGGCACGAACAAAATGCACGGCGAGACCATCGAAATCCTCTCTAAGGAGAATAACCGCGTCATCGTCAGCAAGGTGAAGGCGTACCTCGCGGGCAGACTTCTCTCCTCCGACGAGGAGGACGCGTCCGGCGTCGGCTCGACCATGATCACGGCCAGCTCCGCCGACTTCAGGCCGGACGAAAAGATCACGCTTTCCAAAAACGTGGTCATCGACGACGGTTCCGGCAGGATCACCTGCTCCGAAATGGATATCTTCCTCCAGAAAGACGCCTCGAATTCGTTCTTCACCTCGGGGAACCGGACGAAGAAGGACGATGCGGACGGAGAAGACGGCGACGAGATCAAAAACGACGTCTCAAAGATCGTCTGTTCCGGAAACGTCGTGTACCGCCGGCAAACCGACGGCCAGGAACAGGTCGTGCTGGCTCGCAAGGCGGACTACGATGCCGTGAATGAGATCATCGTCATGTCCGGCGCGCACACCGCCCCGCAGGGCGAGGTTTCCGACGAGACCTACGCCGAGATCAGACGCGCTCTCAGCGAAGAAACCACTGCTTCCGGCGGCAGAGTCTTCGAACAGTATTCGATCCTGATGCAGGGGGACAACTGGATCGCCGGAAATCCCATCACGATCCATCCCAAGGAAGGAAACCGTCTGAAGGCAACCGACATGAAGGCCGCGCTGAGACGGTCTTCCCGTTCCAAAACCGCCAACGGGGAGGGGAAATGACGATGAACCGCAACAATGAATCCATTCCGCGCACGGAATCCGATGTCCGTTTTGCGCTTTTCCGCTCAGATACCGCCCCGGCCGCAATTACGGCTCACACTCAAACAAAAGGAATCCGGCTATGACGTCCCTCTTCCGTTCGTTTCTGGTCGCGTCCGGCATTTTCGCCGCGTTCACAGCTGTTCAGCCCGCCCTCCATGCCCAGGGGTTCGGCGGAGCTTTCTCCTCTTTCTTCGCGGAAGACGAGGACGACGACAATTCCCCCGTCGATGTTTCCGCCAACGTCGCGGACATCTATCTTGAGAAAAACATCATCACGCTCCTCGGCAACGTGATCGTGGACAAGAAGGGCACGAAGATCACCTGCGACAAGATGGAGATCTTCCTGAAGGACAAATCGGGAAAGTCCGCCGAAGAGGAGAAGGAAAAGAAACCCGAAGCGGCGTCCGGTCCCAAGCCAGCCGCGGTATCCGCCGTGAAGGCGGACGGAAAGCCGGAGAAGGAAGAGAAGAACGAAAAGGACGGCGACGATATGAACCAGAATATCTCCAAGCTCATCTGCACAGGTGACGTCGTGTACCGTCAGCAGAAGCCCGACAAGCCCGAGGAAGATTCCCTGGCGCTGGCGAACAAGGGCGACTACGATGAGAAGACCGGCATCATAGTGATGACCGGCGGACACATGAATCCGGCAGGGGAGCTTTCCAAGGCCATGTTCAACGATATCGTGCGTGTGGTCGGCAAGGACATGGTCAAGGAATATCCGATCATGAAGCAGGGAACGAACTGGATCCTCGGAGACAAGATCGAAATCTTCGTCAAAGACCGCAACCACATGCGCGTCATCAACCCCAGAGTCAGCTCGAACAAAGGCCTTTCGACCGGCACAGGCACAAGCACAACCACAGGCACAACAACCACCCGGAGCACCCGATAATGATTGATACCAATGAAGAATATTTCTCCGCCGAGGACATGAACCGGACCGGAGCGGCGCAGCCCGCCTCGGAAACAGCCCATGCGTCCGGCGAATCCAAGTTCGAATCCCTCGTGAAGCCCGGGCAGATCCCGGCCGGACAGGTCCTCCTCGAAACGAAGGGCCTCGTCAAGGCGTACCACGGACGCAAAGTCGTGAATGACGTCAACCTCACCGTGAAGAGCGGCGAGATCGTTGGCCTGCTCGGCCCGAACGGCGCCGGCAAGACCACGAGCTTCTACATGGTCACCGGCCTCATTAAGCCCAACGAAGGCGAAGTCTTCTTCAAGGGCGTGGACGTCTCGCATTTCCCGATGTATGTCCGGGCACGCATGGGCATGGGCTACCTCGCTCAGGAGCCCTCCATCTTCCGCAAGCTCTCCGTCGAGGACAACATCCTCGCCATCCTCCAGACGCTCGACATCTCCGCAAAGGAACGCAAGGCGCGCCTGGAAGACTTCCTCGCGAAACTCGAGCTCACGCACCTCAGGAAACAGAAGGCAATGACGCTCTCCGGCGGCGAGCGCCGCCGCCTCGAGATCACACGCGCCCTCGTCACGAATCCCTCGTTCATCATGCTCGACGAACCGTTCAGCGGCGTCGACCCGCTCGTGGTGTACGAGATCCAGCAGAACATCCGTCAGCTCCGCGACATGGGACTCGGTATCCTCATCACCGACCACAACGTCCGCGAGACGCTTTCCTGCGTGGACCGCGCCTACCTCATGGCCGACGGCAAGGTCTGCCTCGAAGGCACGTCCGACTTCCTCATCAACAGCGAGGAAGCGCGCAAAATCTACCTCGGTCCGGCATTCGTGCTCTGACCGCTCATTTCAACCCGGAGGCCTGCCCGTGAAAGCCCGCATCAATCTCGTTCTTCAGGTCGCCGACATCGCGGCCGAGCGCACTTTCTACCGCGACATCGTCGGGCTCGGCGAACCAGTCATGAACAGCAACGTCTGGGTCGAGTTCAAGCTCGACGGCGGCACCTCGTTCTGTCTGGAACAGGCCGCCCCGAACAAACCTCTCCTGCCCCCGCACAGCCGTACGGAATTCCTCTTCTTCGTCGACTCGCTCGAGGAGTTCGAGAAGCGTTACCGTTCGCAGAAAAACGCGGACGTGCCCGAAGGCGTCCCCTGCGGACAGATGGGAATCCACGCCGTGCAGTACCCGGACCCCGAAGGCAATCTTTTCCGCGTTACGGACAATCAGCACAGCTGAAAGGGGGCGGCCCCGTGAAGACGACAGCTTCTTTCTCCGCAAAGACCGCGCGTTACTGCATGTGTGCGTTTCTGCTCGGATTCGCCGTCCCGCTGGCCGCGCATCCCGCCGGAGACCACCTTCCCGAAGTGGAAGGGGCCGTCACGCTCCTGACGCCCAGTCAGGTCAAGAATGCGCCGTTCCTGCCGGACGCGAAGAACAATCCGCTGTTCCTCAAATATGAGGACATGCTCGCGAAACTCGAGGCGAAACATATCAAGCTGAACGTGCATTCGCTGGCTGTCTTCGGCGAGGGGTTCCTGATGAACTCGTCCGCCTCGCCCGCCACCGTGCGTTACATCCTGAAATACAAGCTCCTCGGCGAACAGTACGCCTGGACGGAAACCGGCGACGCGGACAATCCTGCGTTCAACCTGACCGTTCCCGACGGCGGGGCCTTCCGCATCACGTTCCCGGCGAAGGACTGGCTGCTCTTCATGGAGAATAAACCGCCCGAGCCCGCGGACGATCCGTCCGAAGCGAAGCAGCCGGAAAATAAAGAGAAAACGTCCGCCGTTTCCGCCGCGTCCCTGCTCAAATCCCTGCCGGACGACGTCGCGATGGCGTATGTCTGGCCGGAACCCGGCGCCACGCCGGAATACCCCCTGATGGGCGAACTCGAAAGCATTTCGTTCCACGTTGTCCGCGACGCGAAGGACAAGCGCCCGGTCCACGCGGAACTCGTCATGCCCGCGAAGACCGCCGACGACGCACAGAAGATCCGGAAAGCCTGTCAGGACACGTTCGATCAGGTCTACGGCGAGGCGGCGAAACTCGGCAAGATACCGCCTGAACTCGTCAATGCGTTCACGGTCGCGCGCGACGACGACAAGGTCACGATCCGCATCGCCCTCCCCGACGACATGGCGAAATACTTCTTCACGACGTTCGCGACCGCGCTTCAGGAGGAGGTCAGGCCGTTCGCCGTCCCGAACAAGCTCAAATAATCCCATCCTGACGCGGGGCGTGTCCGCGGGGTTCGGGGCGATTCCGTCTTTTTTGTTGCAAACCACTGATTTTTTTTTATTTAGCTTGACTTTCCCTTTTTTCTGTGATACAGTATATCGACAAAACATCATAAAGAACAGGAAAAAAGAGATTCTGTATGAAAACGAATGAAGTGGGCGATCCGCGGCAGACCGTCGCTCCGGACTCTTCCGCCGCATCGTCGAAGCCCCCTCTTTCTATCGGCTCGGAACATGAGTACGTGTACTCCATTTTCCGGCAGAACGCTCCGATCTTGAAGATGACCTGGATCGCGGTGGTGATACAGCTCCTCCTGATCCCCATCGTCTGTATCATGCCCTATCCCTGGGCAGGGACCGCAAAAATTGTATTCGGGCCCCAGGCAGACAGTTTCGCCAAAGCGTTGAAAGAGCTTCCTCCTAACCTGTGTATCCCGCTTGCGCTCGCATCCCCGGTTTCTTTCATCGCCCTCCTCGCGATCCCGTACGTTCCGGGCATCATCCTGCGCAGGCATTTCAGGGATGCCGTGATCCCGATGTGCAGGAATACCTGTCCCGGAAAGGATATCTTCCGGGGCGCCATGCGGAGTCTGCGTTACATGCTGGCATGCTATGTTCCGGTCCTGCTTCCCGGGATCCTCGTTTACCTCGTGCCCGTCGTTTTCACGCTGGGCATTCTCATCAAGATATTTTGCGATGCTCAGAATACCGGCGGCGAGCTTGTGATCATACATGGCAGTTTTTCCGTCATCGTATGGATGTATCTTCTGTCGCTCCCCGGCTGGCTTCTGAGCGAATACGCCCTGGCGGTCTTTCCGGTCGCGCGCCTCTTCACGAGGCTGTCCGGCGCGGTCCGCCCCGGCATGTTCCTGATCCTGCCGCTGATCTATTTGGCGCGGATCGTCTTCGTCCTGAATCCCGTTTTCACGGCGGAAAGAACCGCATTCCTTACCGTCGGCATTATTATAGTTTGCACCGCGCTTTCCGTCGGCGCGATCGCGTATTTCAACCATGCCGCAAGGACCGACGCGGAAAAAAGGGAACGGAAGGACTGAGGAACTGAGCTTGCTCCTGTTCTCACATTAAGCTACGAAGCAGCGTTTCGGCCTGTTCGTCGTTCATTGGCTCCGGGTTGTTCTTCATGCTGTTGCTGCGGCAGTTCGCCACAATGAACGGCAGATGCTCCTCCGCGAGGCCGTAGTCGCGCAGATGGTCCGGCACACCCAATCCGAGGGAGAGTTCCCGCATGGCAGCGATGAACAGCGCGGCGTCGGGGCGCGGCTCCTTCGGCAGGAACGCGTGCGCGAGCTCGGCATAAAGACGCCCGCAGGCGTTCATGTTGAACTGGAACACGGGGAGCATCAGGATCGCGCAGGAAACGCCGTGCGGCACGTGCAGGAGCGAACCGACCGGATGCGCCAGACCGTGGACCGCGCCGAGTCCGGCGTGCGCGAACGCCATTCCGGCGAGCATGGAGCCTTCCGCCATGTCGACGCGGAACGCGGCGTCAGGCGAGGGTTCGTCGCCCGCGTCCTTCCACGATTCGTGCGTGATGCGCTTCAACGCGCCGTAGAGTTTGCAGGCGGCGGCCTTCGCGAGCGCCCGCGTGTAGTCCGTCCCCTTCGGCGATACGAACGCCTCGACCGCCTGCACCAGCGCGTCCAGGCCGCTCGCGACCGTCACGCCGCTCGGACAGTTCATGGTCAGATCGGGGTCGACGAGCGCCAGGTCGGCGGTCATGCCGGGGTGCCGGATGGATTTCTTGATCTGCGTCGCGGGATCGGTGAGCACGGAGTTGTTCGTCATTTCGGCTCCGGTCCCGCTCGTCGTCGGCAGCGCGGCGAAGAACGGACGGTCCGTCACGACCAGCTCGCGCGTCCCGTTGAAATACTCAAGGCAGGAGCCCTCCAACCTCGACAGCGCCGCGGCGGCTTTCGCCGTGTCGATCACGCTGCCGCCGCCGACCGCCACGACCGCGTCGGCGTTCCAGGCGCGGACGGCTGCCGCGGCGGTATCGACCGCGCCCGGTGAAGGTTCCGCCATGGTCTCGGCAAAGATGCGCGCCTCGCGTCCCGAAGCATTCAGGGCGTCCGCGATCGTTTTCGCCTCGGCATTCGCGGCATGACGCCCGGAGATCACGAGGATGCGTTTCGCGGATGCGGGAAGAAATGAAGGAAGAAGCGCGGATTTTCCGCGCCCGAACACGATGTCGCGCGGGGTATGGATGGTAAACGAGGGAAACTTAGGTTCGAATTCCATGAGGTCTCACTCCTTTTCGCTCTTGTCCTCGCCGGAATGCAGCAGGATATGCACGGCGGCGCGGGCGGCTTCGCGTTCGGCGAGCTTGTGGCTGCTGGCGGTGCCGCGCGCGACGACCTTGTCCTTGATGAGCACTTCGACCTCGTACTGGGGCGCGTGGGCGGGACCCGTGACCGCGACAACGCGGTACTGCGGCACGCCCTGCGCCTTCTGCTGGGTATACTCCTGAAGGATGCCCTTCGGGTTGATCTCCTGAAGGCTTTCCGCCGGGTCGGGATAGTTTTTGAGGAGGATGGGCAGGAAGAGGTCGGTCGCGGCCTGAAGCCCGAGGTCGAGGTAGACCGCCCCGATCAGCGACTCGAACGCATCGGAGATCGTGGAATCGCGGTCCTGCCCGTTCAGTTCGAGCTCGCCGCGCCCAAGCAGCAGGAACGATCCGAGCGAAATATCGCGCGCGAACTGGGCGAGCGCGTCCTGGTTGACCATCGCGGACCGTATCTTCGTGAGGTCGCCCTCCTGAAGGTCCTTATAGCGGCGGTACAGGTAGTCGGTCAGGATGATCTGGACCACGGCATCACCGAGGAGTTCCAGCCGCTGGTTGTCGTAGCCGAGCTGGTGTTCGGCGGCGAACGACTTGTGGGTCAGCGCCTCCTTGTAGACGGCTTCGTCGCGGAATTTGATCCCGAGGATGCGTTCCAGTTTGACTAAATCGCTCATGTAACCTCAAAAAATACTGAAAACGGAAGGGCGCCGAAACCGGCTCCGACAGGCATCCGATGAACACCGCCGGAACGGACTGCGCCCTTTCGTTTTGAAAGTTATTATTCAGCCGCGGGAGCCGCCGGGGCTTCCTTCGCGGGCTGTTCCTTGTCCTTCATCTCGCCGAGGTACTTCGGCAGGTCGATGCCGGCCATGGCGGCGACGTCGTGGATCGGGGGCAGGCTCTGCATCATGCCGCTGAGGAAACTCGCGGTGGAGGACTTGCCGTCGGCGCGACCGTTGGGGGAATCCCAGACGGTGACCTTGTCGATTTTGATGTTGCTGATGGCTTCGGTCTGGAGCTTGACGATCTCTTCGAGCTTTTCGACGAGGAGCATCTTGGCGGCGGCGTTGGCGTCGTTGCCGCAGGATTCGATGATCTTGCGGTAGCCGTCGCCCTTCGCCTTCAGGACTTCGAAGTTACCCTTTGCCTCGGCATCGTACTTGGCGAAGATCGCGGCGGCCTGGCCTCGCGCCTCGGTCTCGATCTTGGCGGCTTCGGCTTCGGCGTCGATGATGCGCTGTTCCTTGTCGATCTTCGCAGCGACGATCGTTTCGGCGCGCTGCTTTTCCTCTTCCATCTTGGCGCGGGCGGCCTGCGCCTGCTGTTCCGCCTCGAAGTCGGCTTTGCGGATCATGGCCTCGGCGACGCGTTTCGCGGCCTCGGCGGCCTGATACGCGGCGGCTTCCTGTTCGGCGCGGACGGCATTGGACTTGGCGATGTTGATGGCGGAAATGTTTTCACCCTCGATGGCGGCGGCTTCGGCCTGTTTCACCGCCACGCGCCGTTCGCGGTCGGCGTTCGCTTCGCCGGTCAGCGCGGCTGCCTCGGCCTGTTTCACGGCGATACGGCGTTCCTTGTCGGCTTCGGCTTCGCCCGCCTGCGCGGCGGCTTCGGCCTGCTTCACGGCCACGCGCCGTTCACGGTCGGCATTCGCTTCGCCGGTCTGCGCCTGCGCTTCGGCTTCGGACACGGCGATACGCTGGACCTTGCGGGCTTCGGCTTCGCCGATTCCGCCCTTCCGCTCTTCTTCGGCGACGTCGACGCGGGCCTTGTTGATGGCTTCCGCGGCGGCGCGCTTTCCGATGGCGTCGATGTATCCGCTCTCGTCGGTGATGTCGGTGATATTCACGTTCAGGAGGTGCAGACCGATCTTGTTGAGCTCGTCCGCCACGTTCTCCTCGACGTTGCGGAGGAACGTCTCGCGGTCGGCGTTGATCTGTTCGATGGTCATGGACGCGATCACGAGACGCAGCTGGCCGAGGATGATGTCCTTCGCCAGGTCGGCGATGGATTCCTGACGCAAGCCGAGCAGGCGGTTCGCCGCGTTGCCCATCAGGGACTCGTCCGTGCTGATGCCGACCGTGAACACACTCGGCACGTTGATGCGGATGTTCTGGCGGCACAGGGCGTTCTGCAGGTTCACGTCCAGCTGCATCGGGCGCAGGGAGACGAACCCGTAGTCCTGGATCACCGGCCAGATGAACGCCGCGCCGCCGTGGATGCAGCGGCTGGCACGCTGTTTGCCGGTCTTACCGTAGACGACCATGATCTGGTCCGGCGGGCATTTCTTGTAACGGGAAATGAACGTGATGACCAGGATGAACAGGATAACGAGCAGCGCCGCGATCAGCATGGCGACGCCTCCGGGATTGGCTGCTGCGAGAATCGGGTTGATCATCGTAGAACCCCTTTCTTGGTTTTGGTATGATTGTATGATGTTTTGAGGATAAAATCGGTTCGCGCCCGCACAGACACGTGCGAGCCGATATTTTGAAGTAAATATAGCGCCCCTGCTGGGAAATGCAAACCTTATTTGAGGTTTTTACGAAAAAAAACCGAAACTGCTAAAAAAAAGTCGCGCGCATATTGAAAAAAACGGTCTCACGTACTATATTTAAGGCAAGTTGCCTTTTTTCACACTCATTAACCCAAAGGATCAACCATGTCTGAAAACACGAAAGTCCTGATCGAGACCTCCCTCGGAAACATCACCGTCGAGCTCTTCGAGAAGGAAGCGCCCGTTACCGTCGCGAACTTCCTCGCCTATGTCGACGACAACTTCTACGCGGGGACCATCTTCCACCGCGTCATCAAAGGATTCATGATCCAGGGCGGCGGCCTCGACGCCGATCTCCGCGACGTCCCGTCCAAGCGCGCCCCGATCAAGAACGAAGCCGGAAACGGCCTCTCGAACAAGGTCGGCACCATCGCCATGGCGCGCACAGCCGTGGTCGACAGCGCCACCAGCCAGTTCTTCATCAACACCGCTCCGAACAGCTTCCTCGACCATCAGGACGAGACCCCGCGCGGCTTCGGCTACTGCGTCTTCGGCCAGGTCACGGACGGCATGGACGTGGTCCGCGCGATCGAAGCCGTCCCGACGACCTCCGTGCGCTACTACGACGACGTCCCGTCCGCGCCGATCACCATCTTCCGCGTCTCCCGGATCACCGCGAAGTAAGCCATCTTTCGAGCTCAAATCAAGTTCAACTTTCCCAATAGAAACAGGTACAAGCAATGGATACCAACGAAATCCTGGTGCTGACCGTGGGGGCGATCCTCGTGAACAACGTGGTGCTCTCGCGCATCCTCGGCATCTGTCCGTTCCTCGGCGTCTCCAAGCGCATCGAAACCGCGCTGGGCATGTCCGGGGCCGTCATCTTCGTGATGACGCTCGCATCGTTTGTCACCGCGCTGTTCAACAGGTTCCTGGTCACGCAGACCTTCACGATCAACGGCCAGACCGTCGACCTGTCGTTCACACGCATCCTGCTCTTCATCGTGGTCATCGCGGCGCTCGTCCAGATCGTCGAGATCCTGCTGAAGAAGTTCAGCCCGTCCCTCTACGTCTCGCTCGGCATCTACCTGCCGCTCATCACGACCAACTGCGCCGTGCTGGGCGCGGCCGAACTCAACGCCGACGCGTCGCGCGGGCTCATCTCCTCGACCGTGTTCGGATTCAGCACGGGCGTCGGCTTCGGTCTCGCGCTCCTGCTCTTCGCCAGCATCCGCGAACGTCTCGCCATCGCCCGCATCCCGAAGGCCATGGAAGGCACCGCGATCGCGCTCGTGACCGCCGGTATCCTCGCTATGGCGTTCATGGGCTTCTCCGGGCTCGTCAAGTAAGGGAGGCGCGGAAACATCATGCTGATTACGATCCTTGTTTCGGCCGGCGTGGTCGCGGCAGTCGGGCTCATCCTCGGCGCGCTGATCGGCTTCACGGCCAAAAAATTCGAAGTCCAGACCGACCCGAAGATCGAGGCGGTCCAGGAACTCCTCCCCGGCGCGAACTGCGGCGGCTGCGGCTATGCCGGTTGCGCCGACTTCGCCAGCGCCATCGTCACGAAGGACGCCGATCCCTCCGGCTGCTCCGCCTGCTCCGACGCCATGCTCGCGAAGATCGCCGAAGTCACCGGAAAGGCCGCCGGCAAGAAAGAAAAGATGACCGCGGTCGTCTTCTGCTCCGGCAGCTTCTCGCGCTCCACGCGCGCCGCCGACTACAACGGCATCCTCGACTGCCGCTCCGCCTCCATCGTGGCGGGCGGCGGCGGAAAAGCCTGCCGGTTCGGCTGCCTCGGCTACGGCTCCTGCGCCCGTGCATGCCCGTTCGGCGCGATCGAGATCCGCGACGGCCTCGCGGTCGTCCATCCCGAGCTCTGTCGTGCCTGCGGCAAGTGCGTGAACGTCTGCCCGCGCAAGCTGATCCGTCTGGTCCCGGCCGCGGTGCCGATCCACGTTTACTGCAACTCGCTGGAGAAACCCGCGAAACGCCGTAAATTCTGCAAGAACCCGTGCCTGGCCTGCAAGAAGTGCATCCGAACCGACGAAAACCACATGCAGATGCAGGCCGGCCTCGTCCGCGTGAACTACTCCAACCCGCCCGAGGCCTCTTTCGTCGAGCAGGTCAAATGCCCCACCGGCGCGCTCCAGATCGAAGAGATCCACCGCAAGATCGCGGCGCTGAAACCGGCTGAACCCGCACCGAAAGCCGCGCCCGCACCGAAAAAGGAGGAGTCCAAATGAACATCCCGATCAAGACATGGCGTTTCCACGGCGGCGTTCATCCCGCCGACGGCAAGGCCCTTTCCAACTCCGTCCCCGCGCAGCGCGCCCCGCTTCTCGAACGCTACACGGTCGCAATCCAGCAGAACATCGGCGCGCCACCGAAGCCCGTCGTCGCGAAGGGCGACGTGGTGAAGAAGGGCCAGCTCATCGCCGAGCCCGGCGGATTCGTCTCCGCCCCGGTCCATGCGCCCACCAGCGGCACGGTCGGCGACATCGTCGAAGTCCCCGGCGCCAACGGCGGCGCGATCCCGGCCATCGAGATCATTTCCGACGGCAAGGACGAATGGGGCTCCGGCCTCGACCCGATCCCGAACTGGAAGAACACCGACCGCGAAATCCTGAAGAAACGCATCGCGGACGCCGGCATCGTCGGCATGGGCGGCGCGGCATTCCCGACCCACGTGAAGCTCTCGCCCCCGCCCGAAAAAGTCATCGACACGCTCATCCTGAACGGCGCGGAATGCGAGCCCTACCTCACCGCCGACCACCGCCTCATGCTCGAACGCACCGAGGCGGTCCTCGAGGGCGCGGCCATCGCCGCGAAGATCATCCGCGTCGACCGCGTGTTCCTCGGCATCGAGGAGAACAAGCCGGACGCCATCGCCGCACTCAACGAAAAGGCAAAGGATTACGGCGTCACCGTCGTGCCGCTCCACGTCCGCTATCCGCAAGGCGGTGAAAAACAGCTCATCTACGCCCTCACCGGACGCTCCGTCGCCACCGGCGGCCTCCCCATGGACGTCGGCTGCGTGGTGCAGAACGTCGGTTCCTGCGCCGCCATCCGCGACGCCGTGGTCGAAGGGCATCCGCTGATCGAACGCTACACCACAGTCACCGGCACCCCGGTCGCCAATCCCGGCACCTGGATCCTCCGCCTCGGCACGACCGTCGAACAGGCCCTGACCTTCGCGGGCGGCGTAAAAGCCCGCACGGCGAAAGTCATCATGGGCGGCCCGATGATGGGATTCGCCCAGACCTCGCTCGGCGTCACGGTCACAAAGAACTCGTCCGGCATCCTGCTGCTTCAGTGGCAGGAGACCGCCGAGTACACCTCCAATCCGTGCATCCGCTGCGGACGCTGCGTCCGCGCCTGCCCCATGAAACTTCTCCCCGGCCCAGTCAGCGTCATGGTCGAAAGCGAGAACTACGACGAAGCCGAAAAGAACTACGTCATGGACTGCATGGAGTGCGGCGTCTGCACCTACGTCTGCCCGGCGAAACGCCCCCTCGTCCAGCATTTCCGCAGGGCAAAGGCCGAAATCAACGCCAAGCGCCGCGCCGCGAAAGCAAAACAAGCCTAATCACGGAGCTGTTCCCTTACTATGAGTGAAGAAATCGAAAAAAACAACGTCGCTCTCCCCGAGCCCGGTTCGCTCGTGCTGAGCACTTCGCCTCACGTTCAGGACGGCGACAGCATCACCAGGATTATGGCCAAGGTGCTGATCTGCCTCCTTCCCGCCGTCGCGGCCTCCGTCTGGTTCTTCCGCTTCGACGCCGTCCGCATCCTCGTCTATTGCGCCGCTTTCTGCATCTTCGCCGAATACGGCTGGACGCTCGCCACGCGGCAGGCGTCCACGATCGGCGACTGCAGCGCGCTCGTCACGGGCGTGATTCTGGCGCTGAACCTCCCGCCCGGAGCCCCGTGGTGGCTCTGCCTCGTCGGCAGCGTCTTCGCGATCATCGTCGTGAAGGAGCTCTTCGGCGGCCTCGGACAGAACCCGTTCAACCCCGCCGCAGCGGCCCGCGTGGCCCTGCTGGTCGGTTTCGCCGGTCCGATGACCCAGTGGGCGGCCCCGGCGACCGGATCCCTGATCTCCGGCGCGACCCCGCTCGGCGCGATCCAGGCGGCGAAAGGTTCCGCCGAAGCCATCGCGCAACTCGGCTCGAATGACAACCTGATGAAGCTGTTCCTCGGCAACGTCGGCGGCTCCATCGGCGAGACCTCCGCGCTCGCCATTCTGATCGGCGGCGTCGGTCTCATGTGCTTCCGCCTCATCAAATGGCAGATCCCGCTCGCCATGATCGCCACGATCTTCGTCTTCTCCGGCATCGTGCACCTGGCGGCGCCCGGCCTGACCCCGAGCCCGGTCTACCACATCCTCAGCGGCGGCGTCATGATCGGCGCGTTCTTCATGGCGACCGACATGGTGACCTCGCCCATAACTCCGCTCGGAGCGCTCGTCTTCGGAGCCATCATCGGCATCCTGACCTGCATCATCCGCATCTGGGGCGCGTATCCGGAGGGCGTGAGCTTCTCCATCGTGATCGCGAACGCCCTGGTCCCGCTGATCGACCGCATGTGCTACATCCGGCCCTTCGGCTGGCACTCCCACAGCGTTTCCGCGCTCAATATCAGAAGGGGTGAGATCAAATGAAAGACATGACCAAAGCATCCAATCCGTTCTATCTGGCGTTTTTCCTCCTCGTCGTCTGCGGCGTCTCCACGCTCGTCATGGCAGTCACAGCCGTCAAAACCGACGCCCCGATCAAGGCCGCCCAGGCGAAAGAGACCGCCGACAGCCTGAAAATGATCCTCCCGCCGTTCGACAACGACCCGGCGGCCGAAGCCGTCGACATCACCTCGCCCGACGGAGCCCCCGTCAAGCTCTACACGGCCAAGAACGGCGGCCTCGTGGTCGGCTACGCGGCCGAAGCCTCCGCCTCCGGATTCGGCGGCAAAGTCGCCGGCATCGTCAGCTTCAAGCCGGACGGGACCATCGACACCGTGATCGTGAAGTCCGGCCACGCCGAGACCCCCGGCATCGGCACGAAGGTGACCGACCGTTCCGTCAAGCGCACCATCTCCGACGTCGTCAAGGGCGTGAAGCCCGACACCTCGAAGCTCCCGCCGAACGCCGCGCTGGATTCCTACTCCGGCGTGAAGCCCGGCGATACCAAATGGACCAAGGAAAAGGACGCCGTCCACTTCGTTTCCGGCGCGACCTATTCCTCGAACGCCGTCTGCGACCTCGTCTGGTACGCCGCGACCGCGGTCCGCGCGCACCTCGCGGCCGCCGAAAAGAAGGAGGATAAGTAATCATGAGCATCTTCAGGGAATTTACCAAAGGTTTCTGGAAAGAAAACCCGGTTCTCGTGCTCGTCCTGGGCATGTGCCCCACGCTCGCCACGTCCTCCGACGCGGTGAAGGGACTCGCCATGGGCCTCGCCACCACGTTCGTGCTGATGGGAAGCAACCTGGTGATCTCGGTCATCCGCAAGCTCGTCCCCGGCAAGATCCGCATCCCGTGCTACATCGTGGTCATCGCCACGTTCGTAACCGTCGTGAAGCTCCTCATGCAGGCGTTCGCGCCCGAAGCGTACCAGACGCTCGGCATCTTCCTGCCGCTGATCGTCGTGAACTGCATCGTGCTCGGCCGCGCCGAGGCGTTCGCCTCGAAGAACGGCCTGCTGGCGTCCGCCGCCGACGGCCTCGGCATGGGACTCGGCTTCACGCTCGTGCTCGTCTGCCTCGGCTGCATCCGCGAATTCCTCGCCGCCGGAACCCTCTTCGGCATCAGCATGCAGTGCTGGGACAACGGCTTCGCGATCATGGGACAGGCCCCCGGCGGATTCATCCTCCTCGGCCTCATCCTCGCCGGCATGAACTTCCTGAACATGCACAAGGCAAAGAAAGCCGGCGTCAAGTACGAGCCACCCGCCGAGTTCGACTGCCGCCACTGCTCCATCTGCAAGCTCAGCACAGAAGAACCCGCCAAATCGAAATAAGGGGATACTTCTTCCGGGGTATCCATAACACGCCGTGATCCTGCCGGTCGTCGATCATGAACTGAAAGAGGTCACTCTTTCGGACGCTCTCCCGCGCACCGCCGCCTTCTTCTCCGAGGACACCCCTCTGAAGCGGGCGGAGGAGTACGGCGGACGCCCATACGAACGCCGCGAACAGCAGACGGAGATGGCGTGCGCCGTCGCCGAGGCGTTCCAGAACGGGCGCAACCTGCTGGTCGAGGCTCCGACCGGAGTCGGCAAGAGTTTCGCGTACCTCGTCCCGGCGATCTATCACGCGAAGGCCATGCACCAGTGCGTGCTGATCACGACCGAGACCATCAACCTTCAGGAACAGCTCGCGAAGAAGGACCTGCCGCTGCTGCGGGACCTCCTCGACGTCGAATTCACGTTCGCCATCGCGAAGGGACGCAGCAACTACCTCTGCAAACGCCGCCTCGCGCTCGCGGCGGGCAGCCACCGCGACGAGATCCTCCCCGCGGACGCCCCGGTCAACGAGCTCCAGAATCTCATGGACTGGAGCCGCACCACGCACGACGGCACGCTGTCCGACGTCCCGTTCCGCGTGAATCCCCACCTCTGGACCAGCGTCTGCTGCGAGACCAGCACCTGCCTCGGTCCGAAGTGCCTGAACTTCCATTCGTGTTTCTACTGGCGCGCGCGGCATTCGTGGGACAAGGCCGACCTGCTCATCACCAACCACGCGCTCTTCTTCACCAACCTGAAGATCAGCCGCATCGAGGAACAGGAGAACTGTCCCCTGCCCGAACACTGCGCCGTGGTGTTCGACGAGGCGCACACGCTGGAGGACAACGCCGCGAACCATCTCGGCCTCCACATCTATTCCTCCGCCGTACGCGGCACCCTGAACCGCCTGTTCAATCCGGTCAGCGGACGCGGCCTGCTGATGAAGCCCGGCGAGGACTCCATGCAGGTCCGCAACAGCATCGCGAACGCCCACGAGGCGCTGACCGATTTCTTCGCGCAGTTCGACGAAACGCTCGACAAGTCCCCGGAACAGACATTCCGCCTCTCCCAGCCCGGCCGGTTCCGCGACCTCGTCTCCGACAACATTCTGGACGTCGAGACCATCGCGCGGACCTACGCGGACAATCAGGACGACGCCGGATTCCGTCTCGAACTGGAGGCCCAGCTCGAGCACTGCATGAGTTACCGCGAGGAGCTGGACCAGTTCCTGAACATGTCCCTGCCCGATCAGGTCTACTGGGTCGAGGGCCACAAGTCCGGATTCAGCCGCACGAGACAGACCGAACTCGCCTCCGCCCCGCTCAACGTCTCCGAGCTCCTCCATGACTTGCTTTTCGACTCCGGCAAGCCGATCATCCTCACCAGCGCCACGCTCGCCGTTCACGGTTCTCTCACCTACTATGCCCGGCGCGTCGGATTCCACGGCGGCGACGGTCTCATCCTCGACTCGCCGTTCGACTACAGCAAACAGGTCCGGCTGTACCTCACGAAGGACATGCCGCAGCCGAACGAACGCAACTTCAACGAGGAGGCGGCGGAAAAGATCAGGATGTTCGTGGAGAAGACCAACGGCAGCGCGTTCGTGCTGTTCACGAGCTACAACATGCTCAAATACTGTTCGGACAGGCTATCCCGCGGCTTCCTCTCGAAAGGCATCAATCTGCTGGTCCACGGCGAATCCCTCTCCCGGTCCGCCATGATCTCCGAGTTCAAAAAGGTCAAGTCCTCGGTCATCTTCGGCGCGACCAGCTTCTGGACCGGCGTCGACGTCCCCGGCGACGCCCTCAGCAACGTCATCATCACCAAGCTCCCGTTCGCCGTCCCCACGCATCCGCTCATCCAGGCGCGCTGCGAACGCATCCAGCGCCTCGGCGGGAACCCGTTCGGCGACTACTCGATCCCGGACGCCGTGCTGAAATTCCGACAGGGCATCGGACGCCTCATCCGCAGCAAGACCGACACCGGCATCATCGTGGTGCTCGACCCGCGCATCATGACGAAAAGCTACGGCAAATCCTTCCTCGAATCCATCCCCGAGTGCCCCATCGAGCACTTCTAATCCTCGTGTTTTCTATTTCAAGCGCGAGGTTTCCATCTTTTTTTGCCCCTGACATTTGCCATACGCCATTTCCCGCACTATATTATGCGGAAATGACGCCTTTTTATCCCCCAGAAACAGGAGCCACCCCATGAAACCGAACCTGACAGGAGCGCTTCTTATGACCGCCGCAGTCTTCTCCTCCGCCGATTCCGGGCTCTTTGCCCAGTCCGCCGCCCATGTGGACGCGCCCGCGACGATCCGCTGCACGTTCCAGCCGTATGCCAAGCCCGAAATCCTCACGGACCACCTGAATCTCGGCGGGACGAACCCGTCCGGCGGCTCCATCGGCATCAACAGCCTGTACCTCATCCGCGACGGCAAACCGTGGATTCCGGTCATGGGCGAACTGCATTTCTCCCGAGTCCCGCGCGAACAGTGGCCCGCCGAACTCGCGAAACTGAAGGCGGGCGGCGTCACGGTCGTCTCGACCTATCTTTTCTGGATCCACCACGAGGAAGTCGTGGGGGAACTCAGTTTCTCCGGCAACCTCTCCATCCGCGATTTCGTGCTGGAGGCGCAGAAACAGGGCCTTGAAGTCATCGTTCGCCCCGGCCCCTGGGTCCACGGCGAATGCCGCAACGGAGGTTTCCCCGACTGGCTCATGAAAAAGCCGTTCCGACTCCGCACGAACAATGACGGCTATCTGGCCGAAGTACGCCGCTGGTATGGCGCGATCGGGAAGGAACTCCGCGGCCTCTTCTACGCCGACGGCGGACCGATCATCGGCCTCCAGCTCGAAAACGAGCTCACCGGAAACGCCGCCCACCTCGAAACGCTCCGCACGATCGCGATCGAATCCGGCATGAACCCGCCTCTCTTCACCGCCACCGGTTGGAACGCCGCGGAAGGCGCACGTATCCCGCTCACGGGTGTGCTGCCCGTCTTCGGCGGCTACTGCGACGCCCCGTGGAACGGCGGCACGCGGCCGCTCCCGCCCTCGCCTCACTTCTTCTTCAACCGGATGCGGAACGACACCGCCATCGGCGCGGACCTGATGCCCACCAACCGCACGGGGCGCGACGGCTGGCGGCTGCCCTACGAACGCTATCCCTTCGCGACCTGCGAGATCGGCGGCGGCCTCGAGAGCACGCATCACCGCCGCTACATCATCCGACCGTTCGACGTCTATGCGCCCGCGCTTATCAAGGTCGGAAGCGGCTGCAACCTGCCCGGCTACTACATGTACCACGGCGGCACGAACCCGGTCGGCAAACTCTCCACGTTCCAGGAATCGAAGGCGTCCGGCTACCCGAACGATGTCCCGATGCTCTCCTACGATTTCCAGGCGCCCGTCTCAGAGTACGGCGAAATCCGCCCCTCCTACCGGCTCCTGAACCTGATGCACCTCTTCCTGAAGGACTTCGGCGACAGGCTCGCCCCGATGCCCGCGTTCGACTCCATGATCCCGGTAAAGCGCGACGACACGACGACCGTCCGCGCCGGACTCCGCACCGACGGGAAATCCGGCTTCGTCTTCGTGAATCACTACCAGCGCCACTCCGAGCTCGCCGACCTGGAGAACGTCGTGTTCGACACCGGTTCGGTCGTCTTCCCGGCCATCAACGTCGTCGGCGACATCGCGTTCTTCCTGCCGTTCAACATGGACCTCGGCGGCGAACTGCTGGAGTACGCCACGGCGCAGCCCGTCTGCCGCATGGGCGACACGTTCTTCTTCGCGGCCATTCCCGGCGTCATGACCGAATACAAGTTCGCGGACGGCACGCGGGAAGCCGGCCCGATCTTCAAACATGGAAAGATTCGGATTTACACGCTCCCCTGGAAAGACGCGCTGGGACTCCGCAGGCTCGGCGGCGAGCTGTATTTCTCGCGGGACTGCGACCTGATCCGCGTCGAGGGCGAATCGTCCGGAGTGCGCCCGGTCCAGATCGGGACGTACGACGCCCGCAAATGGGACGGAGAGAAGGGAAAGTTCACGGACCTCCGGGTCGGCAAGCCCCCGTCCCCGAACCGGCCCGTCCTCAGAGCAACACAAATAAACCAGGCTCCGTTCGAGATCCCGGAGATGTTCGCCGCCGAACTCAAATTGAGCGGCGCGAGTCAGATCTTGCCGCTGACATGGTGGAAACTGGAGGCTTACGGCGACCCGAACGGCTTCGTCGAGTTTCCTGAAGTATACGACGTCGCGCAGATTTATGCAGACGGCAAGTTCGTGGCGGACCAGTACGACTGCGGATTCCCGTGGCGCATCCCCGCCTCGCTCCTGATCGGAAAGGAATGCTATCTGGTCATGTCGCCGAGGGATGGCAAAGCTTATAGAGAGGATGAGGCAGCGCCTCCACTGCGGTAGTGCCGTGCTCCGCTACGGCACACACGCAATGTGTCCTGTATTGCCCGGCTACGCTCGGGCACAGGATGTTTCTCCGCAGTTTCAGTGCCCTGCCTTGTCCGTGCGTTCAATCTGAAGGAAGTTTGCCGCGCCGAGCTGACGGATCCCGGTGAGTTTCCACGGGCCGGACGGCGGACGCAGGGCGCACTGGAAATCGGGCAGCTCCCAGTAGAAGACCGCGCCGCGCGTCCAGTCGTTGAACGTCTCGTCGGCGGTCAGCGCCGCCAGCATGTCCATGGACTTGGCGTAGGGCGGATCGGCGAACACGATGTCCGGGCGCGGAGGCAGGATGCGCACTTTCAGCGAGGCGGGAAGCGTGCCCGGCACGACCTGAAGACGGGCGGGCGATTTCGTATGCTCGAACCGGGCGATGTTGTGCCGGATGAGTGCGAGGGCGTCGGGCGACTCCTCGGCAAAGATCACCGTGGATGCGCCGCGGCTGGCAGCCTCCAGCCCCATGCAGCCCGACCCCGCGAAAAGATCGGCAAACGTCTTCCCCCTGATGGAGCCGATACTGTCGAAGAACGCTCTGCGGGCGCGCACCGAGGTCGGACGCACCCCGTTTCCTTCGGGCAGTTCGCCCAGTTTCAGCCCCAGCGCGGTCCCGGCGGTGATTTCCATGGTTTCGGCTCCTGTTTTTTCATGATGGCGGCGGACGGAATCACCGGAGCGCATCGTCGTCTCCGGCATACTTAATATGCCCCGTTTTGACGGAAAATGCAATCTTTCCTCGAAAAAAAACGCATTTTTCGTGCTTTCGGGCTTGCATTTCCCGAACAATGGGCTATCTTAGCGGGTGTAAGAGTTTCCGGCGCATCCGCGCCCGTTATTCGACAAACATCAAACATTCATCATAACACTAACTTGAAAAGGAACCCCGAACCATGATCACCGCAATCATTCTGGTCAACGTCGAACGTCAGCGTCTCGCAGCCGTCACGAAAGAAATCCTCGCCGTCGACGGCATCGTCGAAGTCCACGCAGTCGTCGGCGAATACGACCTCGCCGCCATCGCCCGCGTGAAAGACCAGCAGCAGCTCTCCGCGATCATCGCCGACAAGATGTGCAACCAGATTCCCGGTATCACCCATACGAAGACCCTCCTCTCCCTCAACGCACAGTACAATTACGACGCCGCGGCAGCCTACGGGATGGAATAATCCCCGGATTTGCCCGCGCCGCGGGCGGTACACTGCATGGACGGCGCCGCTTTGTCGCCGTCCCGCTTTTTCACCCTTTTTTGATGGTTCCGGCCTGTTTTTCCGCGTTTTCTTTAGAAAGTCGCGTTTTTTTCTAAAAAAAAGATACGTTTTTTTCCGGTTCGGATTTGAAATTCCTGCAAACAGGATGTAGTGTACATATTGTATCAGATAATTTTCACGCAATTACAGGAGTCCCGGTAATGAGCAAAGCCAGCAAGATCATCAACATTTTTATTTTCGTCTTTGCGATCGTCGTGGTCGTCTTCGGTGTGCTTCTCTTCCAGAAGAGAGAGCAGATCACTCAGGCGAGGTCGGACATCGCCGACACGGTGGAAAAAGTCTCCCGCAAGATCGATTCCTCCGCCGTCATCCCCGCCGACGACCTCAAGATCAGCAAGACTCCGGCCGAAGTCAAGGAAGCCATGGTCAAGCTGGAATCCGCGGCCGACAAGATCGTCAAGCAGCGCAACGCCATCGCCGAAAACCTCACCGACGTGACCAACACCGTGCTTGAAAAGGCGTTCTACGCCGAAGGCGACGAGCCGTTCATCGTCGAATCCGGCAGCGTGACCAACTACAAGCTCACCGACGGCACCCTCGCCGAGATCAAGACCCACATCGGCGAACGCATGGAATACTTCTACGTCCGCGACAAGCACCTTTCCGAGTTCATGTCCAAGGACGGCGCGAACCTCGACATGCCCGCCAGAAACTACGCGTTCTCCGCCGACAACGCCAAGCTCGCGAACTCCCTCAACGAACTCCTTGCGAAGACGAACGACACCGTCGAACGCATGAAAGCGTTCCGTCTCCACATCGTCTCCGTCTCCAACCAGATCTCCCCCGACTCCAAGGAGCTCGACCTGAACTCCCAGGAATACAACCGCCTCCTCAGAGAAAACATCACCACCGTCGAAGCGTTCGTCAATAAGCACAAACAGCTTGAAGAGGACAACAAGGCCCTCCTCGAACGCGTGGAGCGCGCGGAACGCGGCCTCACCACCGCCGATGAAAACACCGCGAACTTCAAGAAAATCGCCGAGGAACTTTCCCAGAAACTCGCCAAGGCGGAAGAAGAGATCAAACGCCTCAGAGCCATCATCGACCCGACCGGCTCCGGCGAGGAAAATGCCCTCAACGTCGACTTCGCCGTCCTGAAGGATCTCGTCGGCAAGGTCGTTTACGTGAACGAACAGTACGGCTACATCACCGTCGACATCGGTTCCGAGAGCAACGTGCTCCGTTCCAACGGCGAACGTCTCCGCGCCGCCGTTCCGGAAGGCGCCATCCTGACCGTCGCGACCAGCCTCGATCCCGATACCGCCAAGTACATCTGCAAGGCGCAGGTCATCCGTCTCCGCGCTAACGCCTCCGTCGCCACCGTCCTCGCCTCCCCGGGCGGCTCCTTCTCCTATCCGAGCATCGGCGACGTGGTCTACTTCTCGCAGGCCGACATCGCGACCATGAAGGCCGCGCACGCTGAAAAATTGCGCAAGGAAGCCGAAGAACGCGCCGCCCTCGAACAGGCGCAGTCCATGCAGGACTTCAACGACATCATGACCGGCGAAGACGAATCCGACGACACTGGCATCGACTCCGGCGACGACTTCCTCAACGAAGACGACGAGGAAGACGCCGGTCTGGACGATTCCGACGATCTCGGCCTCGACGACGCGGATTTCTGATCTTCGACCCCAAACAGGAAAGGTACTCACATGTTCAGATCCAAGTTCTTTCTTGCAGTTGCGGTGCTTACGCTCCTCGGCCTCATCGCCGCGGTCGTCATGCAGGTCATGGAAATGCGCGAGTTCATGATGTTCTGACATAGATCATGATGCTCCGTTATCTCATCCTCTGTTCTCTCGCGGTGGCGCTTTTCCTGAGCGCCGCCGCTTGTTCTACCCCGCAGGAACGCTCCGGTCGCAATCCGAAGCCGTTCAACTCCCCCGCCGCCTGGGAGACCAATCCCTACGGCGACGCGTTCCGCAACTGATTTCCACAGCACCCGTTTTTCCTCGCGAGGTCCCGTCATGTCCTCCGCCTCCACGCTTCATTTCGCCGTCATCGGCGATCCCATCGGGCATTCCAAATCTCCGCTCATGCACAACGCCGCATTCCGCGCGCTCGGCATCGATGCCGACTACACGGCCGTCCACGTCACGCGCGAGGGCCTGCCCGCCTTCCTCGAATCCGCCCGGACATCCCTGAGCGGATTCAACATCACCGTCCCGCACAAGAACGCCGTGATCCCGTTCCTCGACGGCATCACGCCGCGTGCCGCGCTCGCCGGCAGCGTGAACACGGTCTCCGTCCGCGACGGCAAGCTCTTCGGCGACACGACCGACGCGGCCGGCTTGGAACGCGCCGTGCAGGAGGTCTTCGGGCTCCCGCTGAAGGGCGCGAACGTCTGCATCCTCGGCTGCGGCGGCGTGGTCCGCGCGCTGGCGTTCCATCTGGCGGACGCCGGATGCGCCCGCCTCCGCATCTTGAACCGCACGGCGGAAAAGGCCGCGCTGCTCACGGACGAAATTCTGAAACACGCGCCCGCGCTCGACTGCGGATTCGCCGCGCTCGACGATCTCCCGTCCGTCAGAAACGCCCTCGACGGTTCCGATCTGGTCATTCAGTGCACCAGCCTCGGTCTCCACGAAGGCGACGGCTCGCCCGTCGATCCGGCGCTGATCCCCTCCTCCGCCTGCCTCTTCGATACGATCTACCGCGAAACGGACATTCTGGTCCGCTGCCGCGAACGCGGGCTTCGCGTTTCCGGCGGATTGCCGATGCTCGTGCATCAGGGCGCGGAATCGTTCCGCATCTGGACCGGCCGCGAGGCTCCGGTGGACGTCATGCGCGCCGCCGCTGAGAGCTGAATCCGGTATCGAAGAGGGGACTTTCATGTGCGCGAGCAGAGCCGCGTACTTCCGCAGTGCAGGCATCCGCCTGCCGCGCATTCGCGGGAAAAATGACGGTTTTCCGCCACAAAAATACGGTTTGGATTTGCATTCCGCCGATTTTGTGATATATTATTTAATTCAAGATGTTGATTCATACCATATCATAACTGCTAACCAAGGAGTCTTATCATGGCAGTCCCGAAACGCAAAGTCTCGAAAATGAAACGCCGCCAGCGCCAGGCCGCGAACCGTTACGAAGGCGTCCAGGCTTCGTTCTGCAAGGAATGCGGCAAGCCCGTCGCTCCGCACTCCGTCTGCACCGCCTGCGGCATGTACAAAGGCCGCCAGGTCCTGACCGTCGCCGAGTAATTCCTTCATTTTCTCCTCAAAACAAAACCAGCCGGAGTCGTTTCGATGAGGATCGCGGTTGATGCAATGGGCGGCGATTACGCGCCCGCCGTCGTGGTCGAAGCCGTCGCCGACGCCCTGCGGATGTATCCCGATGTGGACATCCTGCTCGTCGGCCATCTGGACAAGCTCGCCTACTACCTTCAGAAGGAACACCTGAAGGAAGGCCCGCACCTCCAGCTCGTCCACGCCGAGGAAGTCGTCGAAATGGGCGAACCCTCGACCACCTCGATCCGCGCCAAGAAACACTCCTCCATCACGGTCTGCGCCACGCTTGCCGCCGAAGGCAAGGCCGACGCCGTTATCTCCGCCGGACACACCGGCGCGGCCGTGGCGGCGTCCAAGGTCAAGATGCGCATCCTGAAGGGCGTCGACCGCCCCGCCATCGCGACCTTCATGCCCGCGGTCGGCGGCAGGTTCATCCTGGTCGACGCCGGCGCGAACACCGACTGCACGCCGCTGAACCTCGCGCAGTTCGCCATCTTCGGCGAAGTCTACGCGCAGATGTTCCAGAACATCGAAAAGCCGCGCATCGGCCTGATCTCCGTCGGCGGCGAGGACATCAAGGGCAACGAACTCACCAAGGAAGCGTTCAAGATCCTCTCGAACATGCCCATCAACTTCGTGGGCAACGTCGAGGGGCACGACATGTTCTTCCACAGCGCCGACGTCGTCGTCTGCGACGGCTTCTCCGGCAACCTGGTCCTGAAGACCGCCGAAAGCATCGCCTCCGCCATCCGGCACTGGCTGAAGGAAAGCATCATGAAGAATGCGATCCGGAAGACCGGTGCCCTGCTCGCGCAGCAGGCGTTCGTCGACGTGAAGGCCATCAGCAATTTCGAAGAGTACGGCGGAGCCCCGCTCCTCGGACTTAACGGCGTCTGCATCATCGGCCACGGCGCGTCCACCCCGAAGGCCGTCCGCAACGCCATCAAGGTCGCGAACGACTTCGCGAAGCGCGGCCTCCCGAGCCGCATTTCCGAGCGCATCACCGAGTGCGGCATCGAATTCGCTCCGCCGCCCCATCGCAAGCCCGAAGATCAGCAGCCGCCGCTGACCACTCATCTCTGATGCCAGCCGAGGGGGAGGCCCGGACATGACCGCGATTCAGGCTCGAACTCTCGTCCTCGCAGGCGCATTCGCCGTTTCCATTTTCCTCCCGTGCGCCGCCGTATTGCGCGCGCAGGAAGTCACCGACGTCCCCGTTTCCCCCGCCTCGTCCGAATCCACGAAGGACAAGGTCGTCAACGCGCTCGAAGGCATCAAGTCCGGCGACATCTCCGCCGCGAAGGAAGCCGTCGCGTTCGACCGTCTCCTCAGCTACACCCTCATCCGTATTTCCGACTGCTGGACCCTCTGCAAACAGGAAATGCTCCTCGCGAAGGAATGCGCCCGTCAGGAGGCGATCCGGACCGCGAAGGACATCTTCACCAAGGGCAAGGACGCCGCCATCGGACAAGGCCGCGAAGCCATCCTGGAAAACCTCCCGTTCCTCAGTACTGCGGGAAAAGAGGACCTCACGGATGCCCCTGCATCCGCATCGTCTTCCGCCGCCGCGCCGGGCACCAGCAACGACCCGACGAAAATCCGCGAGTCCATCCAGAATCAGCTCGGCACGCCGTATTCGTCTGACACCGATCCCGCGAAAATGCGCGAAGCCGTCCAAAACCATTTCAATCCATGACAGACGACCGATCGGAACAATATCCGCTGGCACGCGTCATTATCCTCGCGAAACGCGTCCTGTTCGTCTGCATGCTGTTGTTTCCCATTGTCGTCCTCGGCGTCTTCGGCATCACGCAGTGGATTTACGACATCCGGCATCCATCGAAGACGAACGAAGCTCAAAGACCCCTGCCCGACGCATCTGCGCTGGAACAGTCCGTTTTGAACGGCATAAAGCCCGAAATCGTCAGGAAATACGAGCTGACCGATTTTGGGATCAAATATCAGGACGGCGTCCTCCGCGTCAAAATCCAAACCACCGCACGGGATGCGCGCCGCGTCCGCGCCGGACAGGCATTCGACATCGCGGGCGACATCCGCAGAATGCGCCGGACGACGCCGGGAATGCCGTCGTGCGCCTGGGTGCTGGAGATCAACCACGACGCGCCGGACGGCGGCATGACGTTCGTGCTGCCGGACAAGGTCCGCGGTTATGAGGCGGACACGCATTGGCACGACGCCGCGCTGTACGGGGACGCATCCGCTCAAGCCGAGGAGGTGCGGAAATGAAGAAACTGACCTTCTGTGAAAAGATCGATGCCCTTTTCACCGTCGGGACGTTTGCCCTGCTGTTGCTGCTGGACCTGCCGTTCCTGCTCGTGCCGCTCATGCTGATCCGCTACGACAACCACAGGAAAGACGGAATCATCCGGACCGAGCGCACCACCGAACGTCTCGTCAACGAGCTTATCCGGCCGGAGATCGAAACGAAGTACAAAACGAAGGTGTTCCGTGTGAAAAACCGCATCGGAAGCAGTACGGCCATCCGGATCGAAACGGACGATGCAAAACAGTACGCCGGGATCGCGGAAGACATCCTCCGGCTCGCGGCGGAAACCGACGTCCGGGGCAGACTGACGCCGGAGGAACAGGGCACGGTTCAGGATCTTCGGCAGAGTTACATCCTTGAGTTCGATCACAATTCTGATGAAGGGGGTATGACCGTCTTCTGTTACAACGGGCACGGACACCCCTTCTACAGCACACCGTGGCACACGTCCGAGTTCTGGTCGGAAAAGAACGTCAAGTAGAGTTAAGACTCACGTTATTAACGCTTCCGCCTGCATTTTTTCCGCGTTTTTTACCGTGATGCGCCTCTTTTCCCGTTGAAAAACACTCTTCTGGCATTTATTGTATAGGCGTGTCCGCAAACGCGAACCGTTTTTTCGAACCGTTTCATCACTCCACAATCAAGTTCCCAAGGAGATTGTAACATGACATTCATCCCCCACAGAAAAACGATGTGGCGCGCGTTCTCCGTGGCAGCGGTACTCTCCGCGGCGGCGTTCGTCCCATCCTGTCTTCAGTCGGCATACACCGCCGATCCCGAAACGAATCCCCTGAGTCCGGTATCGTTCACGTACCACGCAAAAGACGGTACGCTGATCGAGCTGACCGCCCTGACGGACAACTCCGTCCGTGTCCGCAGCACGAAAAACAAAACCTTCTCGAACAAACCGGAATTCATCCTTACCGGCGCCAAGCCGCGGGCGTTTACGAAAGTCAGGCAGAATGCCGACGGCTTTACCTGCACGATCGACGATCTTTCCGTCCGCTATCAGGGCAGCACCCTGTCTTTTTCCGACGCCAAACACCCGTCCTCCAATCTTCAGGAAAACGTCGGCGCCCGGAAATTCGGGAAATCCCCGTCAAGGGACGCCGCCGCCGATTCCTACTGCGTCGAATCGACATTCGTATCTCCCGGCGCGGAATTCCAGTTCGGCCTCGGCCAGTTCCAGGACAGCGTCCTGAACATCAAGAACCAGCCCCGCCAGCTCATCCAGGTCAACACGCAGGCGTCCGTGCCGTTCCTCTACTCCACCGCCGGATACGGCCTGCTCTGGCACAACTACAGCCGCACGGAGTTCAACCCCGCCGACACGCCCATCGAACTGAAGAAAGTCGCCGAAGGACAGGGCCAGACCGTCGAGGTCACCACGGCGACCGGCGGACGACGCGAATTCCGCCGCGACAACACCCTCTCCGGCGAGTTCACGGCGGACGCGGACGGCCTCTACGCTTTCGAACTTGACTGCGGTCAGACCATGGCGCGCCGCCACGTCGTCCTCATCGACGACAAGCTTATCGTGGAACAGCGCAACACCTGGCTGCCCCCGGTCATCGGATTCCAGGCGAATCTCACAAAAGGCAAACACACCATAACCGTCCAGAACGAGGCGAGAGACCGTACATCGCTCAAGGTCCGTCCGCTCAAGGGCAACCTCAATTTCACGACGTTCCGTTCCGACGACGCGAAGGAGATCGACTACGTCTACATCTCCGGCGACGCCGAGAAGACCATGAAGACCTACCGCGAACTCTGCGGCAAGACCCCCATGCTCCCGAAATACGCGTTCGGCTACTGGCACTGCCGCGAACGCTACGTCTCGCAGGACGACCTGCTCTCCAATCTCCGTGAATTCCGCAACCGCAAGATCCCGGTCGACATCATCGTGCAGGACTGGCAGTGGTGGGATTCCGGCAAGTGGAACTCCATGCACTTCGACTCGCAGCGTTTCGGGAACCCGAAGGGCATGAACGACGAAGTCCACAAGCTGAACGCCCATTCCATGCTCTCCGTGTGGTCGAAGGCGAGCAAGGACAACCCGTTCGCCGAAAAGATGGTCGCCCTCGACGGCTACATCCGCGGCACCGACTGGATCGACTTCACCAAGCCCGAAGCCGCCAAGCTCTACTGGGACACCATCGTCTCCGACATCCTCTCCACCGGCATCGACAGCTGGTGGTTCGACGCCACCGAGCCTGAAAACGACGACCTGCACAACCGCAACATCACGCTCGGACGCGGCAACGAGTACCGCAACGTCTACCCGCTCATTGTTAACACGACAGCCTATGACCGCCTGCGCCAGGCGCAGCCCGAACGCCGCGCCCTCATCCTGACCCGCTGCGCATTCGCGGGCCAGAGCCGCCAGCCCAGCGTGATCTGGTCCGGCGACGTCGGCAGCAACTGGAGCGATTTCCGCACGCAGATCATCTCCGGCCTCGGCATGATGATGAGCGGCATCCCGTACTGGACCACCGACACCGGCGGATTCTTCCGTCCCGGCGACCAGTACAGAAACAAGGAATACATCGAGCGCATGCTCCGCTGGTTCGAGTACAGCACGTTCTCGCCCATCCTGCGCGTCCACGGCTACACCAGCCAGACCGAACTCTGGCGTTACGGCGAGGAGGCGGAAAAGGTCTTCCGCAAGTACCTCGACATCCGCTACCGCCTGCTGCCCTACGTCTACACCGCCGCGGCCGATGCCGCGCTCGAAGGCGGCGTCATCATGCGTCCGTGGGCGGTCGATTTCCCGTACGCCGACGCCATCAACGGGAACACATCCGGGCTGACCGCGCAGAACGAGACCGAATACATGCTCGGCCCCTCCCTGCTCGTCGCGCCGGTCACCTCCTCGACGACTACCGCCGAAGTCTATCTCCCGAACGAGGGTACGGTCCGCCGCGGCAACACCGTCAGCCCCAAAACCGTCTGGTACGATTTCTGGACCGGAAGACGCTATGAGTCGGGCGGAAACAGAGCGCTCAGTTCCACTCCCGAAGTCACGGTCGACGCTCCGCTGGACCGCATCCCGGTGTTCGTGAAGG
This sequence comes from uncultured bacterium, assembly GCA_902778895.1. Lineage (GTDB taxonomy): Bacteria > Verrucomicrobiota > Lentisphaeria > Victivallales > UBA1829 > UBA1732. The sequence goes on along the minus strand of CACYZF010000007.1, from coordinate 128,519 downwards.
CGGGCGCGATCCTGCCCTGGGGCGAGCCCATGCAGTACGTCGACGAGAAACTGCCCGAGACGCTCGAAATCCGCGTGTATCCCGGCGCGGACGGCTCCTACTCCCTGTACGAGGACAACGGCAAGGATTACTCCTACGAACAGGGCAAGTTCACGCGCATCAATTTCACCTGGGACGACGCGAAGGGCGAGCTCACGATCGCGGACCGTCAGGGCGAATACGACGGCATGCTGAAGGACCGCACGTTCCGCGTCTGCCTCATGAACGAGAAGAACGCCGGCGCGGACAACGTCACAAAGCCCGACGCCGAGGTCAAATACTCCGGCAAAAAGGTTACCGTGAAACTGAACAAATAATCCATTCGGCAAACGCCGATTTAAAATTCAGAAGCCGCATCCGTGATTCCGGGTGCGGCTTCTTTTATTGGTTGGTTGAGGGCAGAGCGTGTTGCGTGCACGAGCGCAAGCCTCGCACTACGCGGCACACTCCGTGTGTTAACGGTTTCTCGGCGGGAGCGTGATGATGGAGCCGGTGACGGGCTGGCCGTCGCGGAGCTTGCCGGCATTCTCGCGGGCAATCTCCTGCGCACGGGAACGGTCCCCGAGCTGGGACTCGGCGATGTCCTCCAGCGTCTCGTTGGCGCGCACCTGGTACATGCGGGAGACGTCGGGGGCAGCGCCGCCGCCGAAGCCGCCGACCGGACGGTCGTCGGTCACGGGGTTCTTCGGCGGATAACGGCGTTCCGGCTCCTTCGGGACGACCTTGGAGCCCTTCGTGGTCACGGTGGCGACGTCGACCATTTCGTCACGCGTGGCGAGGCGGAACATCAGGGTCTCGCTCTTTTCTTCGGGACGCCCGAAGTCGGTCACGATCTCGGCGTAGAGAGTCACGGGACCGATCATCTTCTGCGCGCGCTGCCCGTAGTAGTGCGTCTTGATCCTGTAGTCGCCGTTCATCGCGTTGCGGACCATGAACTCCTCAGGGCCATAGCCCTGCGTGATGTCGAACGAGTTGCGGCCGCCGTTGGTGGTCAGGCGGTGCTGGTAGAAGCACTCTTCGCCGGAGGGATCGAGTGTGTGCAGGTCCATGTCGGACATGTCGGTGTCCCAGCCGATGGTCACGCGGAGGTCCATTTCAAGCGGATGCACCAGGCGGGAATCGATGTCCTTCAGCTCGATCCCGGCGCGTTTCGCCTTCACGATGAAGTTGTTCAGCTCGGTGATGGCGATCAGCTCCACGTCGCGGAACCGTCCGTCCGGCTTCTTCACAATCGCGTTCAGCATCATGTCGGCGGCTTCCTGCCAGCATCCGGCGTCGGCGAACACAAGCGCGAGGTCACGGTAGGACTGCGGCTCCTCGGGCGCGAGTTCCAGCACCTTGCGGAACACGGTCTCGGCGGCGTCAAGTTCGCCGAGGTATTTCAGGTTGTAGCCGAGCACGCGCAGGAGCATGCGGTTTTCGAGCTGCATTTCGGCGAGGTTGGAGACCACGCGTATCGCGAAATCACGCTGGCCGTTGCGGGCGAAATAGTCCGCGCAGTCCACGAAGAATCCGAGGTTGTCGGCGTTCTCCTTCTTCGCGCGGAGTTCGAGGTAGCGTTCCTGCGCCTTGTCCTTCGCGGCTTCAATCTCCTTCAGGTAATCCGCGCCGGAGGTCCACTGGTTCAGCTTGATAGACTTGGATGCGTTGCCGGAACCGGCCGTCGATTTCGCAGCGGCCGAACGGGATGCGCCGTCGTCGAAGTCGGCTTCCGCGGCCATTTCCATCACGGGCATGGCGTCCATGGCCAAGCCGACTTCCATCTCGCGGCTGACGGCGCTTTCCCTGCGCGCGGCTCCTCCTCCGAACCCGCCGCCGAAACCGCCCATGCCGCCGGGAGCAGCGCCCGCTGGAGCGCCGCCGCCGAAGCCGCCCATGCCGCCGGCCGCGTTCATCGGACGCATGCCGCCGCCACCGCCGAAGCCGCCCTTGAAGACGGGCTGGGGCCGGACTTTGCCGTCGTACCAGTCGATGATCTCGCTCTGATAGCGTTTCGCGAGCTGGTCGATGCGCTTATCCTGTTCGGTCGCGGCGTCGGCTTTCTCTTTGGCCTTGTCCTTGGCGATCTGCGCCTGGCGTTCGTCATACTTGGCGCGCCATTCGGGCAGCGTCTCGGGGGGACGGATGCTGTATTCGAGGTACTGGGAGAGACTTTCGAGCACGAGCATAGAGGTGCCGGGCGTCACGAGTCCGTACGTCTGGCCGAGCGTGAGGAACTCGGACGGCGTGGTCTTCGGGTCGCGTTTCGCGGCTTCGAGCTTCAGCATGCCGTAGAGCGTGCGGATCATTTTGCCGTCGAGCGCGGCGGCGGAATCCAGGTCGAACGCCATTGCGGGCAGTCCGGCGAACTTCGCTTCAAGTTTGTGCTTGCCGTCCGGGAACGTCCCCGCGATCCGGACCGCCTCGCCGGAACGAGACATCTTGTAATCGGCGTCCGCGCCGTCGATCTTCACGGATTCGAGCGCGACGGGCGCGGCGGCGAACAGGCCGGAGAGCGCCGCGGCGGGCGTCATGCGCGCCAGGTTCAGATACACAGCGTTCGCGCCGGACGCCTCGGCGAGGTATTCGAGATAAGACGTCTCGGAAGTCGTGGAGACGGAGACGAACGCGGTGCGTCCCTTCGCGGCAGGGATGCTCTGCGTGCCCTTGCCGAAGGTCTGGATGCCGTCGGTGAAGACGAACGTGCAGGCGTCGGCGGGGACCGCGGCGAGGAACTTCTCCAAGCCGGAGAAATCGGTGCCGCCGTCGTATGCGGTCTTCTTCAGGAAGTCGAGCAGCGCGGATGCGTCGCCGTTCTTCACGGCGAACGTCTTCGCGGGCTCCAGCGTGTTGCGGAGCACGGACACATTCACGTCGACCGTCGCGTTCTTCATCGCGTCCGAGGCGAAGAACTGTTTCAGCAGCTCCAGTTCGGGCGCGTGGTCGTTCGAGGCGCGGGAGCCGGAGGCGTCCCACAGGACGGAGACGGACTTCGGCGTTTTGAAACCGGCGACGTCCGCGGCCATTGCGAGCGTCGCGGAAACGAGGAAGAAGTTTTCGTCCTGGAAGCGTTCGGTCTGCACCGGCGCAGGCTTGTCCGCCACGGTGATGCGGAGGTCTTCCGGCAGGGCGATATTCTCGAGCGTGCGTTCGCCAAGCAGGGCGTTTTCCCAGCGCGTGAAGTTGAGGTTCGCGAACGGCGCGGATTCGACCTGCGGCGCGGCGGCGGGGTCCATGACCTCGACGCGGATCGATGCCTTGTCCAGCGTGTTCTCGAAGCGCATCGGCAGCGTGAAGATCGGCGCGCCGTCCACACGGTCCACCTCGGAGATGAACGTGATGCGGATGCGGCGGCTGCCGCGTGCCGGGATCGGATAGATGCGCGTGCGGTAGCTGTTGCCGCCGACGGACTCGATCAGCGCGGGGTCCGCGCCTTTGCGTTCGATGGCCTCGAAGACCTCCTGCGCGCGCTTCTTTTCCACGATGGCGGCGTCGATCATCTTGCCGTTGATGTCCAGCGCGGCGCCGGTCACGGTCGCCCCGGCGGGCAGCGGCAGCGTGAATTCGCCTTCCAGCGCGAGCGAATTCGGATTGCTCACGACCGCCTCGAATTCGGTGCTGGCGATCTCGCCGCGGATGCGGACTTTCGCGGAAACCTCAGACACGACGACCGGGACCAGTTTCGGGTCAGCCGGACGCGGCGGGGGCAGAATGCGGATCGGGGGCAGAATCACGCGCGGTTCGACGAACGGGCGCGGACGGGGACGAAGATACAGGTCTTGCGTTTCATTCATGGTTCTGGCTCCTTTTGTTCCTCCCGCGGCTGCAACTGCCTGCGTCGCGGCAATTTTCATCTGAGGTGCGGATTCTTCCTTTGCAGCTGCATCAGAATCGGAATTCGTATCGGCAACGGCATTTTCCGCCTGAGTCGTAATCGTTCTGGCACGCGCATCGCGGGCGGGAGCGGCACCGCCGCCGAAGCCGCCGCCGAAGCCACCGCCGAAGCCGCCGCCGAAGCCACCCATGCCAGCAGCAGGAGCACCGCCGCCGAAGCCGCCGCCAAATCCACCCATGCCACCGGCGGGACGATTGCCACCGGCAGCACCACCAGCGGCGCCGCCGCCCATCGGAGGCAAACCGCCGCCGAAACCGCCCATGGCGGGAGCACCTCCGCCACCCATTCCGCCAAAGGATCTGCGGGCAGGCTCGGATTCGGCCGCGCGCTGCACATTAACATTATTGGCCGCGCGCTGTACCATATCATTGTTATTGTCGGCGGCCAGTTCAGGTTCCGTCATGCGGCGTGCAAGCGCAGCATTGCCGGCATCATCCTGCGCAGCCGCAAGCGCCGGACGATCAGCATCATCCTGCGCAGCCGCAGATATCGCAGGATCGGTATCATTCTGCGCGGCCATGAACGAAGCGGCGACCATCATTTCGCCGTCAGACGATGCGCTTTCTTCCGTGGCATCCTTATTATCCAGCATGGACATGAGGACCATCGGTTCCGTCGCATCTTCCGTCGCATCCGCCTTCATCAGTTTCACACCGTATGCAGCGGGAATCTGCGCCTCCTCAGCGACCATGTCGACGCCCTGAATGCCGTAGTTGTCGCTGCGGACCGCGGACGAATCGTCCTTCAGCGTCGTGAGGACCAGCTGGAAGGCAAAGAGGCAGACTGCGATTCCCGCCGCCGCTTTCCAGATCATCGGGAAATGAGGACGTTCCTGCGCTTTCGCCGCCGCGAAAAAACGGCGTTTGAATTCGTCTTCCGGCGTGTAGATGCCGGACTGTTCGCGGGCGTCGTGCCGCTCTTTGAGTTTCCGGAGCATCGCGTCGAGATCGCGCGCGCCGCCGTCGTGTTCGTTATGCTTGTTCATAAGAGACCTCCCGGATGGATTGGGACAGTAGTTGTTTCGCTTTGTGGATGCGCTGATAGAGGGTATTGCGCGAACAGCCCAGCATCGCGGCGGCCTCCTCCGGAGAGTATCCGGACAGAACACCGACCGAAAGCGATTCCCGGTAGAGTTTGGGGAGACGGGCGACGGCATCGTCCAGCCGGTCCAGCAGGCTCGCCTCTTCGGTGTCCCCGCCGGACATCTGATTGCCCGATTCCCCGTAATCCGCCAGGACTTCTTGTTCCCGGGCACGGTCACGCACCATATCGTAGCACTCGTTGATCAGGATTCTGGTCACCCAGGTCGCGAACTCCGACTGCCCGCGGTATCCGGCGAATTTCCGCCACGCGAGCATCAGAGCCGACTGAACGGCGTCGTCGACGTCCGCAGGATTCCCGAGGATCCGCATCGCGGTCCCCCGGAGCAACCCGAGCTTTTCGTCGATCAGCTGTTCGAAGGCCTGTTCTCTGGTTTCCATAATTCCTCTTTCAACGCGTTTCATACAATTAGACGTATGAGACCGTGCAAATCTTAGCGGTTTTCCGGAAAAAAATCAAAAAAAACTGAAAAAAGCGGAAAAATCATTCCCCGACGCCATAATACACCTGCAGAATCAGCAGGAACACCGAGATCAGATTGAATCCCATGTGGATCAGCGTCGACGGGATGATGGACTTGCTCTTTTCATATTGTTGCTGCAGGAACATCGCGAGGATGAACAACGGGATCAGCGGGACCACGAGCTGTTCCCACGGGAACCCGGCGAAATACGCGGACCAGCCGCCGGACGACACTCTCGCCACCCCGAAAAGATACACGATGACAGACGGCACATGGCACAGCGCAAAGATCAGCGAGACAAACACGGCCGCCTCTTTTCTGTAAAGGAACACGCGGACGAAACGGTACATGATGTGACGGAACGCAAGCTCCTCGGCGATGGGCGCGGCGATCACGGTGATCACCGCGAATCCGAAGAACGCCAGCGGTTTCAGCGTCCGGTAGAACTCCACCAGCGCCTGTTCCTTCACTTCGCGGCCGCATGCCTCCAGCAGCGCCGAAAGCCCGATCTGCACGAGATAGGTGGCTCCGATGGCAAGCACGAAGACCGGGAAAAAGAACCGCAGGGAGTATTCGGGCGTCATGCTCAGCCCCAGTTTCTCCTTCAGCGGGAAGTTGCGTTCCGGGACCGCCGCGGCGATCAGCACGGACGCCACGGCCAGGCCGTTCTGGATCAGCAGCATCACGGCCGTCAGCATGTTCCTGCCCATGTGGGGCGCCAGGACGTTCATCAACGGCTGCGCAAACAGGGAATACGCGGCGATTGTCAGCAGGATCAGCACGAACGCCGTGCAGACGAATGCGCTGCGGCGTCCGGTAAAGGTATCGTAGTTCAATCTCATTTGGCTTCTCCAAGGTGTTTTTCACGCAGATAGCGCAGGAACGGCGCGGGATCCGGGACGGCGTTCCCGGTCAGACGGCGCAGGAAATCGGTCGGGGCGTATTTCGCGCCGAACCGGTAGATCCGGTCGCGGAGCACGGCCAGTGCGTCGTGCGGCGTTTCCGGCAGGCCGCCGGCGAAAAGACGCTCCTTCAGCATCGCGCCGATCAGGTTGCCGAGCATGTACGTCGGGAAATACCCCACGCCGCCACTGTACCAGTGAACGTCCTGCAGCACGCCTTCGCGGTCGTTCGCGGGACGGATCCCGAAATACCGCTCGAACGTGTCGTTCCAGACCGCCGGGAGGTCGTCCACGGGGATCCTGTCCTCGATGAGAGCCTGTTCCAGCTCCACGCGCAGTATGATGTGCAGGTTGTAGGTCACCTCGTCGGACTCCGTGCGGATGAACGACGGCTGGACGAGGTTCACGGCCTTCAGGAAGGCTTCGAGCGGGACGTTCTTCAGGTTCGCGGGGAACGTGCGGACGAGGTCGGAGTAGAAATTGCGCCAGAATTCGGGCGAGCGCCCGAGGATGTTCTCCCAGAAACGCGACTGCGATTCGTGGAACGCGAGCGACGCGCCGTCGGAGAGCGGCGTCCCCTCGTATTTCCGCGCGATCCCCTGCTGGTACATCGCGTGGCCGCATTCGTGGATGCAGCTGAAGATACAGTTCGCGGGTTCGTTGCGGCGCACGCGGGTCGTGATGCGGACGTCGTCCAGCCCGAAATCCGTGGTAAAGGGATGCGTGGAGAGGTCGAGGCGGCCGTGGGTGTAGTCGAACCCCATCGCTTCGGTCAGGCGGCGGCAGAACGCCAGCTGGGCGTCCGCGTCGTAGTCGAGATGCAGAAACGAATCGTCGGGCGCGGGCTTCGCCATGATCTCGGCGAGGAACGTTTCGAGGCCCTGTTTGAGCGGCGGGATGATCCTGTCGAGCGTTTCGGACGTGAGCCCTTCCTCGTAGTCGTCGAGCATGGCGTTGTAGCGGCTCCCGGCCTCGGGGAAACAGTCGGCGTATTCGCGCTGGAGCGCCAGCAGTTTCTTCAGGGACTCGGCGCAGAGACGGAAATCCGACGCGGCGTAGGCCGCCTCCCATGCCGCCTGCGTTTCGCCGTTCTGGCGCGCGAGGCGTCCGGCGAGCTCGGCGGGGACCGCCTGTTTCTTGCGGAGATCGCGTTCGAGGCGGCGGATCAGCGCCGCTTCGTCGCTGTCCGGCGCAAAGTCCATCGCGGCGGCCTCGCGGATCAGGTCGGCGTATGCCGGATCGGTCGATTTTTCGTGCACGATCACGGTCAGCGTCTCGAGCTGCCGCGCGCGCCCGGCGGCCGCGCCGGACGGCATGTAGACCTGCTGGTCCCAGCCGAGCACGGCGAGCGCCGCGTTCAGGGCGCGGATCTCGGCGCACCGTTTCAGCAGCGGGGCCAGCCGGGGATCCCAGGGCTGTGTCTGGCAGTCGGTCATACCCGGACTTCCTCCTCGGAGGACTTGCGGTCGGCGGCGTGCGCTTCGAGGGCGGGCTTCACCACGGTCGCGAGGTAGTCGGCGACCTGCTGGGACGCCATGCCGGTGAACGCTTCCGGCTTCAGGATCTCGTCGAAACGGTCCGCCACGGAGGCGAACAGCGGGTCGGTCTTCAGGCGGGAGATCAGGTCGTTTTCGCCGCCGCCTTCTTTCACGGTGCGCGCGGCGTCCATGGAGTGCATGCGGATGTGCTCGTGGAGTTCCTGGCGGTCGCCGCCTGCCTTCACGGCCTCCATGATGATGTTCTCGGTAGCCATGAACGGCAGTTCGGCGCGGATGTGGGCGGCGATGACCTTCGGCCATACCTGGAGCCCGTTCGTGATGTTCGTGAGCAGCGACAGGATCACGTCCGCGGTCAGGAACGCCTCGCCGATCACGATGCGGCGGTTCGCCGAATCGTCCAGCGTGCGCTCGAACCACTGCACGGACTCCGTGAGCGCGCAGTTCAGCGGCAGGCCGATCAGGTAGCGCGCCAGCGAGCAGACGCGTTCGCTGCGCATCGGGTTACGCTTGTACGCCATCGCGCTGGAGCCGACCTGCTTCTTGCCGAACGGCTCCTCGATCTCCTTCATGTGCGCGAGCAGCCGGATGTCGTTCGCCATCTTGGACGCGCTCTGGGCGATGCCGGAGAGAACCGCGAGCACGCCGTAGTCGATCTTGCGCGTGTACGTCTGGCCGCTCAGGCAGACCGGGTGCTCGAATCCCATCTTCGCGGAGACCATGCGGTCGAGCTCGCGCACCTTGTCGCAGTCGCCGCCGAAGAGGTCCAGGTAGCTCGCCTGCGTCCCGGTGGTGCCCTTCGCGCCGCGGAACGGCAGTTCGTCGATGGCGCGGTCGAGCGCGGTCAGGTCGAATATGAAGTCCTGGATGTAGAGGGAGAAGCGCTTGCCGAGCGTGGTGAGCTGGGCGGGCTGAAAATGCGTGAAGCCGAGCATCGGCATGGATTTGTATTCGGCGGCGAACTTCGCAAGATTGTCGATCAGGTCCAGCAGCTTCGAGCGCAGGATCTTCATGCCGTCGCGCATCTGGATCAGCTCGGTGTTGTCCGTCACGAAGCAGCTCGTCGCGCCGAGATGGATGATGCCTTTCGCCTTCGGGCAGACCTCGCCGAACGTGCGGATGTGGCTCATCACGTCGTGCCGCACTTCCGCCTCGATCCGCTCCGCCTCCTCGAAATCGATGTCGTCGAGGTGCGCGCGCATTTCATCCAGCTGTTCGTCGGTAATCGCCAGCCCGAGCGCCTGTTCGCTCTCGGCGAGCGCGAGCCAGAGACGCCGCCAGGTGGAGTGCTTCCGCTGGGGCGAGAAATTGTAGCTCATTTCCTTGCTTGCGTAACGTCCGGTCAGGGGGTTCTGATAGGTCGTGTAATCCTTCATTCTGCGAACCTTTCGTGGGGGATGCCCGTTGCTTTATAATTATAGAAAAAAAGATTTTCACAGCATTGAATATACACCATTTTTCCCGTTCTTCAACCGCGTGCGCCATTTTTCCTCAAAAATCCCCCGAAAAAGAAGCGCCGGCCCTGTTTTCTGTCAGGACCGGCGCGATGGTCATTTCGGATAGATAGCCCCGTGCTCTCGCGGAGCAGAGCACTTATTCAGCACCGCTTGCGGTGCCCCATTTGGACATCAGGGCGTCGTACTCGGTCTGGCTGAGCGTGATGACGCCGCCGTGACGGAACCGGTACGGGAACTCCAGGCCGCGTTCGGACGGAGCAAAATCGCCCTTCGAGAGGTCGTCGCAGAAGAACGCTTTGTAGCCCTGGCCGCGCGAATAGTAGTCGATGATCATGCACCAGCGGCCGTCGGCCATGCGGAAGCATTCCGGGCCCTCGTAGCCCACGAAGTTCTTCACGGGGAATCCCGGCACGGGCTTCCATTCGCCCTCGAGCGAGTCGGAGACCTCCAGGATGATGGATTTCTGCGTTTCGTCCTTGGAGAACCGGTACAGCTTGCCGCCCTCGGACACGATGTCGGTGTCGATGATGTCGTTCGGCTTCTCGATGTAGAGTTTCGCCGGGGTGAACGTCTTGAAGTCCTTCGTACGGGCGGAGTAGATGCGCTGGCGGTTCGAGCCGTTCAGCGTCTCGCGCGACGCCCAGAAGACGAAGAACTCCTTCCTGTCGGCGTCCCAGAACGCCTCCGGAGCCCATGTGCAGCCCGCGTTCGGCACGGCGACCACCACGCGGCGCGGCTCGCTCCAGTTCACCATGTCCTTCGATTCCCACACGATGATCGCCTTGCTGCCCTCGCGCTGGGCGCGTCCCCAGTCGCCGTTGCGCCCGATGCACAGGTCGGTCGCGATGAGGTAGATGGTGCCGTTGTCGGGGTTGCGGACCACGTACGGATCGCGCACGCCGCCTTCGCCCAGATTGCTCTGAAGCACGGACTTTCCGCCGTTCAGCGGCTGCCACTTCGCGCCGTCCTTGCTGATGGCGAAGAATATCTGTTCCCATTCGTTCGAGCGTTCGCCGCGGAAGTGGGCGAAGAGATAGCCCGCGGTCCTGCCGTCGCCGGCGGGTTTCGCGGCGTCGGTTTTCGAGTCATTCGTTTTCGCGGCGGCGGGGGCCGGGGCAAGCTGCGCAGGCAGTTTCCAGGTCTTCTGATACTTCGCGACCGGCTTTTCGCCGTCCCATTCGAGCGGAAGCCAGATGTACTGGCTGGTCATCAGGTTCTGCGGCTTCCAGCTGTCCAGCATCACCACGCGTTCCTCCTTGCCGTCCTTGCCCGGCACGGTGAAGCTGTGCGCCGTCTGCCCCTCGTAGGTGCGGTCCGCGCCCTGGCCGACCGCGAAATTGCCGAGCTCGCGCCACGGTCCGGTGATCTTGTCGGCGACCGCGGAGCGTCCGGGGTTCGGATTCCAGCCGGTGCAGTGCGAACCGAGCAGGTAATACTTGCCGTCGTGACGGAACACGACCGGCGCTTCGTAGGATTTCCCCTCGAGGATGCGCCACCAGCGCCCGGTGAACCCGGTGTACTCGTCGTTCAGCTCCACGATGTGCATCGTGAGGTTGTTTTCCGAGGCGCAGAAGAGATACGCCTTGCCGTCGTCGTCCACGAAGACCGTCATATCGCGGCTTTCCTGCCCGGACCGATAATTCTCCACGAGGCGCGCGTACTGGCGGTCGTAGGTCTGCGATTTCCCCTCGGCGTAGTCCTTCAGTCCGGCGGGCATGTTGACCGGCCACGTGCCCGGCGCGGTGCGGCCGCTGTAGAGGTGCTTGAAGGGCCCAGTCGGCGTGTCGGCGATGCCGCATCCCACGAACGCGGAGTTGTAATTGCCGCCGGATTCCTGATGGAACCACAGCACGTACTTCTTCGTTTTGGCGTTGTAGACCACTTTCGGACGCTCGATGTTGGCGAATCCGCCGAATCCGCCGAAGCCGCGCCGTCCGCCCTGTCCCTGCTGAGGCTGCATGGTGGCGGAATCGAACACCAGCCCTTCGTCCTTCCAGTTGTAAAGGTCTTTCGAGCTGTACGCGTGCACCCCGGTCTTCCGGTCGCGCGTGCGGTGTTCGCCGTACCAGTAGTAGGTATCGCCGACTTTCAGCATGCAGCCGCCGTGCGCGCTGATGTGCGCGCCGTTGTTGTCCGGCCAGACCGTGGCGTGGTTCGTGAATTCGCTCAGCTTGGCGGGGGCGCCGTTCTGCGCGGACGCGGTGATGGATGCGGCGCAGACCGCCGCGGCACAGACCGCGAACCGGGTAAGGATCGTACGGAAAAACATAACAAAACTCCTTGTTGAAGGGGGTGGAACTGTCCAATAATTCTTTCTGCCATAACTTACATTCCATCAGGCGAAAAAACAAGCCGGATTCTTGTCTTTTTAGAAAAAAAGATTTCCGAAACCCTTGTTTTTTTGAATTTGAAGCGTTACTGTAAATGCACGATCATTTCATCCGATGAAAGGACAAGGTGAATGATAAGGGCATCTCTAAAAATTGGTTTCCTGTTTCTCGCGCTCCTTGCCGTCTGCCTGGGCGGAACGGGGTGCATGGCGTGTTCGAAAGCTTCGATGAAATGGACCGGTCGGGAAGAGATGCGGTTCAAGAACATCGAGTACGAACTGTCGCCGGACAAGCAGGAACTCATCCTGACCTACGAACGCGAAAGAAAATGGTACGTTATCCCGCTGGCATGGATATGCTTTGAGATCATGCGGGATGTGCCGCCGGCCATGACTTCCGTTCAGACTTTCGAAAAACACATTTCCCTCGACCCTATGCCGGACGAGCTGGTGTTGAAGCATGTGGACATCACGGTCGATCCCCAAGCGCCGAAGAAACGTTATCACTCCCGCTGGACGGATATGCCGTATTTCGACTACCATTTTCTGCAATTTGTGGTGAGGCCGAATGATCCCTTCAAAGATTTCAAGACTTATGAAGATTTTCTGAAGGTATATCCTCAATTTCTATACAAAGCGACTGTTCACCCGGACGAGCTTTCGGACCTGTCCGAACCCTGGGTCCAGTCCGGCCCCAGCCCGATGATCTTCTATGGTCGCGACGGAGACCGGTATATTTACATTTCACCGGTGAGGAGCGGATGGTACGGAGTCGTTTTTCCGCCCAGGGAAGACTACTCCGGATATGACAGGAAGGAGTATCTGGTCATGAAAGCCGATTCCTTCGACTGGTGTTGGAAAGTGATCTGGGCGCCGGTCGGACTCGTCGCGGACGTGGTGCTGCTGCCTGTGTCAATTCCGCTCTATTGTCTCGGGCGCATGCTTGAAGGGGCTTACGGTTCGCATAGGACCAGCGTTTGGCAGGATATGCAATTCTGGGATGATATCTACCGCTGACGGACCGCCGACACCCGGCGGCTTGAAACGACGATCAAAAGATGCCTGTCCCGGCGCGGAACCGGGGCAGGCCACAGCGCAAGCGCTGACGTTCGGCGCTCTGCTACGCGAGAGCGCGTGCCGTTGCGAAGCAAAGCATTGTATCAACACTGCTTGCAGTGTCAGGCGAAAGCCCTTTGCGGAATGCCGTCGATTTCTTTCCGGCACTCCGCCGCGGCAACGCACAGGTCATAATTGCTCTGAAGATTAATCCAGAATTCGGGACCGGTTCCGAAATACCGCCCCAGACGCAACGCTGTGTCGGCCGTGATCGCCCGCGTTCCTTTCACGATGGCATAGATTCTCGGCGCGGGGACATGGAGATCCAGCGCGAGCTTGTTCTGCGTGATTTCCATCGGCTTGAGAAATTCTTCTAGAAGGATCTCTCCGGGATGAATCAAATTCTTTGTTCTGATCATAGTCTGGTCTCCTCAATGATAATCGACGATCTCAACATCATGAACGTTTCCGTCATGCCAGGTAAAGCAAATCCGCCATTGGTCGTTGATGCGAATACTGTACTGCCCTTCGCGCTTCCCGTGCAGCGCTTCGAAATGGTTGCTCGGGGGAATCCGCAGCGTTTCCAGATTCACGACGGCGTCGAGCATATCCAGTTTCCGCAGGGCGATCCGTTCGATCGCCTTGAACTTTCTGCTGGAACCTTCCGCCTTGAGCTTCAAGGTTTCCTTGCATTTGTAACTTGCGATCATCGTCAGTTCCTTTCTGAAACATAATATACATCACTTTTCATTAAACGCAAGACGTAAAACGAAAAAAGATACTTTTTTCCTTTCCTCGTTGCATGGGTCACATCGTCGAGGGAAACACCCTATTCATCAGCGCATGTTTGAAAAAAAAGCAGGCCTGTCCCGGCGCGGAACCGGGGCAGGCCACAGCGCAAGCGCTGACGTTCGGCGCTCTGCTACGCGAGAGCGCGTGCCGTTGCGAAGCAAGGCACTACTACAGCACTGCTTGCAGAGTCACTTGATCTCGTTCTGCATGGCAACGAGCTTGTCGGCGCCGTACATCTTGCGGAGTTTCGGCTTTTCGATCTTGCCGGTCGGGTTGCGCGGGACCTCGGCGAAGATGATCTTGCGCGGACGCTGGTAGCGCGGCAGGTCGAGGCAGAAGTCGTTGACCTGCTCCTCGGTGAGCGTGAAGTCGGGCTTAACCTCGATGATCGCGGCGGCGATTTCGCCGAGGCGCGGATCGGGGAGACCGATGACGGCAACGTCCTTGATGGCGTTGTTGCGGCGGAGGAAATCCTCGATCTGAACGGGATAGAGGTTTTCTCCGCCGGTGATGATGACGTCCTTCTTGCGGTCGACGAGGTAGATGAAGCCGTCCTCCTCCTTCGCCATGTCGCCGGTGTAGAGCCAGCCCTCGTCGTCAAGGACTTCCTTCGTGGCCTTCTCGTCCTTGTAGTAGCAGCGCATCACGCCGTCGCCCTTGACGGCCAGCTCGCCGACCTTGCCGGGCTCGACGGGGTTGTGCTTCTCGTCGACGATCTTGGTCTGCCAGCCGTAACCAGCCACGCCGATCGCGCCCACGTGGTCGATGTTCTCGACGCCGAGGTGCACCGCGCCCGGTCCGATGGATTCGCTGAGGCCGTAGTTGGTGTCGTAGTCGTGCTTCGGGAAGACTGTCTTCCAGCGCTTGATGAGGCTGGGCGGGACCGGCTGCGCGCCGATGTGCATGAGGCGCCACTGGTCGAGCTTGTAGTCCTCCAGCTTGATGTCACCGCGTTCGATGGCGTCCAGGATGTCCTGCGCCCACGGCACGAGCAGCCAGACCACGGTGCAGTGCTCCTCGGAGACCGCGCTGATGATCCATTCGGGCTTGATGCCGCGCAGGAGCACGGCCTTGCCGCCGACCAGGAAACTGCCGAACCAGTGCATCTTCGCGCCGGTGTGGTACAGCGGCGGGATGCAGAGGAACGTGTCTTCGCGGGTCTGCCCGTGGTGCTTCTGCTCCACGATGCAGGCGTGCATGAGGCTGCGGTGGCGGTGCACGATGGCCTTCGGGAAGCCGGTGGTGCCGGAGGAGAAGTAGATCGCGGCGTCCTCGTCGTCGGAGAGCGGGATCGCGGGGGACTTGCTGGAGCAGTAGGAAACGAGGTTGTAGTACGGCTCGGCGAACGACGGGCAGTCCTCGCCGACGTACACGAGCGCCTTCACGCGCGGGATGCGTTCGCAGATGGACTCCACGCGGCCGATGAACGACGGCCCGAAGATGAGCACGTCGATGTCGGCGAGCTCGATGCAGTATTTGATCTCCTCGGCGGTGTAGCGGAAATTGAGGGGCACGGCCATCGCGCCGCTCTTCAGCACGCCGAAGTAGATCGGGAGCCATTCGAGACAGTTCATGAGCAGGATGCCCACCCGGTTGCCCTTCTTGATGTGGCGCGTGAGCAGGAAGTTCGCCACGCGGTTCGCCTTGCGGTCGAATTCGCCCCAGGTGAGTTCGGACCGGAACGAGTCGGTCGGGCTGGGCTCCATCAGCGAGTATTCACGCCAGGTCGTGTGGCGTTTTTCGAGTTCCTGCGGGTTGATCTCCACCAGCGCGACGTCGTCTTTGTAGAGCTGGGCGTTGCGTTCCAGTATTTCGGTGATAGGCATCGTGTTTCTTTCCGTATGTTTTTTGAGGAGCGCGCGGGGCGCGTCCGAGGTTGAAACGGCGGTCTTTTCCGAGAGGAATCGCCGCCGCGTTGTTTGCGACTTTTCACAAATATAAGACGTTTTCCGGGAAATGCAAACTTTTTTTCGAGGAAAAACGCGAATAAGGCCGCTTTTTTCGGGGAACCGGATGCGGGACGCAGCGGCGGGACGGTCAGATATTGAAGCGGAAGGCGGCCATCAGCACGTCGTCGTCCGGGGGAAGCTCGCCGGAGAATCCGCGGATGAAGGTCGTCACGCCGTCGATCAGCGCCTGGGCGGAATCCATTTTCGTGGAGTTCAGGCTGGAGAGCAGCATATTCTTCGTGATGAGCTGCCCCTCGCGGTCGCGGTACGAGAAAATGCCGTTGGAACACGCGAAGAACATGTCGTCCGGTCCGAACGTGATGCTCTCCTGGCGCAGTTCGACGGGACGCGCGGTCGTGAACACCGTTCCGACCGAATCGCGGAGCTGTTCGAACGTGCCGCCCGCTCTGCGCAGGAACGGCGGATAGTAGCCCGCGTTCACATAGTCGAGCCGCCGGTTTTCCGGGTCGATGAACCCGACGAAGATCGACAGGAACTGATTTTTGAAGACCTTTTCATTCTTGAAGAGTTCCATGCCGCGGTTCAGCATGTCGAGCGGGCTGGAGGCGGGCGGAACGCACGGACGGAAGATGGCGCGGAACTTCATCATACTGAGGCTGGCGGACACGCTGTCGCCGATCGCTTCCACCATGACGAATCCGGGGCGTCCGGCGTCGGTCACGAAAGTTTCGAAAACGTCGCTGCCCTTGTGGGCTGCCAGCATGAACGACGAAACGAAGTCAATCTGTTCGAACTTCGCGAAACGCCGTCCCGGCGGGGGGATCAGCGTCTGCTGGATGGACTTCGCCAGCTCGTTTTCGTGTTTGACGCGGCGGCGCGAATCGGTCAGGTTCTTCTTCAGACCGCCGACCATGGTGTTGATGCCGTCGGAAAGCGCCAGAAACTCCGGATTGCTCCGCACGCTCACGGTCTGCGTCAGGTCGCCCGCGATGATCTTGTCGAGCGCACGGTTCACCTCGTAGAAACGGTCCGTCACGGTCCGCCGGATCAGGAGATCCAGCAGGAGGAAGAACAGCGCGAAGAAAACGATGTAGATGCCGAAAATGAAGAACATGGCGCGGTTGCGCGCCGCGAAGACCTGGCTTTTCGGCATCACAGCCAGCACGCGCCGCGGCTCGTCCGGGATACTGACGGACTGGTAGAAATATGCCCTGCCGCGGATGAAGACGGAGTCCGGCAGGATCGGATCCCGGCGGAATCCGAGTTCGGAGAGGCGGCAGCCGTTTTCGGACGGGTCGCCGCTGGCGAAGACAACCGGATCGTCGCCGTCCTCCAGGATCAGGAAACGCCCGTCCGGCCCGATCGGCAGCGCCTTCAGGATGTCGCGCATCAGCTCGATATCGGAATAATTGAACACATTGTCCGCCTCGTAGGCGATCTGCACGATGCCCGGTTCGTCGAGGCGCGCCACGCCCGCATACTGCACGATCACATGGTCGATGCCGCGTTCCTGCGGGTCCTGCACCAGCTCGAACGACTTGTCCCGGATCGCCGGCATGAACTCCGCCGACTGTTCCGTGGTATGCATGCGGAACCCGAGAAAGCCCGGCTCGGTCGAGGCAATCAGGATGCCGTCCCTGTCGGAAACGCAGATGGAATCGACATTCAGCACAGAGACAAGCTCCTTCAGGCGGGCGTCGTTCTTCAGGATATCGGGATCGTACTGGATGATTCGCGCGAGGATTCTGGCCTTCGCGATCGTACCGGAGTCCGTGGTTTTACGGAGGATTCTGTAGTTCTCGCGCCACCCGCTCACGTCCAGGCTCAGGTCCCGCAGACGCTCCCCGATGATCACGCGCGCCTGCCGTTTCGCCCCAATCGCCATCACCAGATAGACGATGATCAGCAGGGACAGCAGTCCCAGCGTCATGAAGATGAAGAGGCGTGTCTGGATGATTCGTTTCATTCTTGATGCAAAAAGGTTCGATCGCGGCCTTCCGGCGCTGTTTTATTTAATGGTTCCGGTTAAAATAACTCCATATTCCGTGTTTTTCAATCCCGCACGCCGATTTTTCCGTGCTTTTCGGTTGTTTTTTTTCAAAGTTGTGGTATTTTGTGTAGGAAAGAAAACAAAACGCGCATGGCGGACGTCCGCCGTGCCAGAGAAACGAGGAAACCATGACTCCCGGCATTGACAGGGCGGCATACCGCGCCATGAGCGCGTCCGAGCTCGAAGACAAGATACGGTACTACAACGCACGCTACTGGGACGAGTCCGACCCGGCGATCAGCGACGACGATTTCGACTTCATCACGCGTCTGCTCGCGGAGAAGGACCCCGGCAACCGCCTGCTCGACCAGGTCAACGCCCCCGCCGTCGCAGCAACCGCGGACATCCGGCACGAACGCCCCATGCTTTCGCTCGACAAGGTATACTCCCTGCCGGAACTCGTCACGTGGATCGAGAAGACCGTCCGCACCGCCGACGAAAAGCTCCTGATCCAGCCCAAGTACGACGGCATCTCCGTGCTGTGGGAGGACGGCGTGCTCTCCACGCGCGGCGACGGCTTCACGGGGAAGGTCATCACGGACAAGGTGCCGCTGATCGACCTCGAAACGCTGTCCGGCGTGCTGCCGCTGGCGGAATACTCCGGGCGCGTCCTCGGCGAACTCCTCATCCGCACGGACGACTTCAAGCGCCGCTACGCCTCGATCCTGAACGCCAACGGAAAGCCGTTCAAGAACTCGCGCAACGCCATCGGCGGCATCATGAGCCTGAAGGACATCTCCGGCATGACCGCCCAGCACGCCCGCCTCACGCTCGTCGACTACGCCACTGTTTCGCGTCCCGCCACGGCCGCTGAGATCAGCCGCATCTGGCCGGACGTCCTGGAGGAAATGGAACAGCTTCCCTACCCCATGGACGGCCTCGTGGTCAAGATCGCCGACACGGAATACGCCGAATCGCTCGGCAACACCGCCCACCATCCGCGCGGCCAGATCGCGTTCAAATTCAGCGGGATCCGCCGCACCACGCGGCTGCTCGGCGTGGAATGGAGCTTCGGCAAGAACTGCCTCACGCCCGTGGCCGAGCTGGAGCCGATCGAGATTAACGGCACGACCATCCGCCGCGCCACGCTCCACAACCTCCAGAACATCCTCGACCGCGACCTTCAGATCGGCGACGCCGTGACCGTGGAGCGCGCGGGCGACGTGATCCCGTACATCGTTTCGAGCGAACCCGGCGCCGACCGCCGCAGCGTCCTCATCACGCACTGCCCGTGCTGCGGACACGAGCTCGTCCGCGACCTGCCCGAACTCCGTTGCATAAACCCCGAGTGTTTCGAGACGCGCCTCCAGCTCCTGCTGGCGTCCATCCGCAGCATCGGCATCGAACACCTCGGCGAGCCCAGCCTCCGCAAGATCATGACGAAGCTCAACGTCCGCACGCTCTCCGACCTCTTCAGCCTCTCCGAGATCAACATTTACTCCCAGCTCCGCGATGACGGATTCCAGGGCACCTCCACTCAGAACCTCTACCGCGAGATCCAGGCCGCGCGCACCGTGCCAGCCTACAAGGTCCTCGCTGCGCTCAACATCAAGGGCATCGGCGCGAACATCGCGAAGACCATCCTCAAGAAGCACACGTTCGCCGAACTCCGCACACTCACGACCGAACAGCTCGCGGAAATCAACGGCATCGGCCCCGAACGCGCCCGCGCGCTTCACGACGAACTGATCCGGCAGTCCGACGGACTCGACGAACTTCTCGCCGCCGTCACGCTCGTGGCGTCCTCGACCGAGGAACGCCCGAAGATATGCTTCACCGGGAAGATGCCGGAAAAACGCGCCTGGTACGAGTCCATCGCGAAGGCCGCGGGCTACGACCCGGTCGATTCCGTGACCGACGCACTCGCGCTGCTCGTCGCCGCCGATCCGAACGCCTCGTCCACCAAGATATCCGACGCGAAACGCCTCTCCATTCCCATCCAGTCGCTCGACCTCTGGCTCGGATCCGTGAAGAACTTCGTGCCGAAGAAGGAGGAACCGGACAAGTCCGACCAGATGACGTTCGATTTCTGACCGTTTTTCAGGACAAAAGCAAGGCCGGAACAGCTTTTGCACTGTCCCGGCCGTTTTTATTGATTTCTGTTCAAAGAATTAGAAGACCAGCCACTCGTACAGCCCGGAGGCCATCCGGTTGCGCTGACGGATGTCAAGGCGGAGGCGCTTCGTTTTCACCGGTTTGAACGTGATTTCGTCCATCTTCTGTTCGCTCGCCTCGACCGGGACGAACAGGCCGTTGCCGTCGTCATAGCTGAGCGTCCAGGACTGCGGCAGGGCGCACCCGCCGCCGCGCCGGCTGTCATCGAACCAGTAGAACTTGCAGCGGGAGAGCTCGACCGGCTCCTCGAACGTGAGCATGGCCCATTCGCTGCCTCCGAGGTGCGACCAGAAATCGAAGTTTTCGATGTCGATGTCGGTCGGGTTCTGCGGGAAGAAGCCGTCGTTGATCGCCGCCGGGTTCATGCCGCCGCGTGCATAGGAAACGCTCACCTTCGCCTCCTCGGACTTGTTCGCCGTGTACGTCGTGGAGGTGTCGGAATCGGACACCCAGACGCGCATGGGCATGGAGCCGCGGTTCGCCCACCAGGCATACGGGATGGCGGTCATTTTGCCGTCCTTCGTGTCGATCTCAAGCGTCTCGACGCCGCCGCCCGGGAACAGGTCGGTGCGGAATTTCGCCTCGACCTTCGCGTCCGGCGCGACGGACCAGCGGCGCCACGGCGTTTTCACGCCCTGGTCCTTCTGTTCGAACGCGAACACGATCGGGCCGCGCTCGAACGCGACCTGTCCGGTCAGGTTGCCGACTTTCTCGTTGGCCTTCACGCGGCGGACTTCCATCGGCAGGTCGAGCGTGACCTTGTCGCCGTTCTTCCACGCGCGGTCGATCACGGCGAACCCCTTGTCCATCTTGTAATCCGCCTTCTTTCCGTTCACCAGAAGCGTCCATTTCGCAGGCGCGTCGTTCGTGTAGGCGTAGAGGTCAGATGGAACGGGATGTCCCTCGGCCCAGCCGGGGATGCGGAGCGCGAGCGCGAACTTGCCCTGCTTCACGTCGGAAAGTGCGATCTCGACCTTGCCGTCCCACGGATAATTCGTGGTCTGCGTAAAGACTGCGTCGCCCGCGTCGACCGTGCCCGAGCCGTACAGCAGCAGGTAGACCGTGTTGTCCTTCTTCGCGCAGACGTACTGCCCGAGCGAGGCGATCGTGCGCATGATGTTCGGCGGGCAGCAGGCGCATCCGAACCACGCGGACCGTTCGGAACCGGAGGATTCCAGCAGGTTCGGGTAGAAGAAGCGGTCGCCGGAGAGCGAGACGCCGGAGAACGCGCCGTTGTACATGGTGCGCTCGAACGTGTCCATGTACTTGGCGTCGCCATACATCAGGAACATGCGATGGGTCCAGAAGAGGAACGCCACGGCGGCGCAAGTTTCATTGTAACAGCGGTTCGGCAGCTCGTAGTTATTGCCGTAGGCTTCGCCGCTGCTGCGCGCGCCGCAGCCGCCGGTCAGGTGGTATTTCTTGCCGACGACGTTGTCCCAGATCTTCGTGATGGCGTCGATGTAGCGCTGGTCGCCGGAGAGTGCAGCGACGTCCGCCATGCCCGCGTACATGTAGTTGGCGCGGACGGCGTGCCCGACGGCTTCGTCCTGCTGGATGACGGGTTTGTGCGACTGGCTGTAGGGATCGCCGGGGCCGTGTTTCGCCTTGTTTTCAAGGAAATGCGCGGCGAGCTTCAGCCAGCGCGGATCGCCGGTCTGGCGGTAGAGCTTCGCGAGGCCCATTTCGACGATCTGGTGTCCGGGCGCGATGCAGGGTTCGTCCCCGCCGAGGTCCTTGTTCAGGAGTTCGGCGGACTTCACCGCCATATCAAGCAGCGTGCGGTCGCCCGTCGCCTCGAAATACGCCGTAGCGCATTCGTAGAAATGCCCCAGATTGTACGTTTCATGGCTCAGGTTCGGATCCCTCAGCCAGCGTTTCTGATCGATCCATTCATGCGCCGGGGAATCCGGGTGCATGGTGCGGAACGTGTACAGGTAGCCGTCCGGCTCCTGCGCGGCCTTCACGTGCTGAATGATGTCCTCCATCTTCGCTTTCAGCTCGGGGTCCGGATTCGTCTGAAGCGAGTACGACGCGCCCTCCAGGAACTTGTAGATGTCGGTGTCGTCGAACGGGAACGTCGTGAGCGGGCGGTTCTGGAACATGATTTCGCCCGCGGCGCGGCGGCGCATAGTCTCGGCGGCAAGGTCGAAGTTTTTCAGGCGGTTGGATTCGATGCACTGCTTGAGCGCGAACGGGATCGTGACCTTGCGGTTGACGTCCTGGCGTTCGGCAAGCACGCCGGAGGTGAACCGGACCTTGGTGAACGGGACGGGATGGATCGGGTAGTCCGCGTCGCCATCGACGGCGAACGCGCCGGCGGTCATAAGAGCGGCGCTTCCGGCAAGGATCATTTTAGCCATAGTGTGACCTGTCATGTAAAAGCTCCTGTGATACTGAAAACAATTGCAAATCAATTTTCAGCTAATATACCGCGGTTTCGCCGGGAAATCAAGGACATCCGGCAAAGAAAAGCGGAAGATGCCGGAAAAAGGTCCGCTTCCATTACTTTTTTAAAAAAAACGCTTTCATTTTCCGTTGAAGGGTGTATATTATGTAATTGCTTTTTTTCCCTGAAATCGGAGTAACGAAACTATGAAACATGTGAGTGTGGGAATCCTCGGATTCGGCACGGTAGGCGCCGGTGTGGCGGATTGTCTTCTGAAAAACCGCGGTCTGATCTGCGAACGGACCGGCGTGGATGTGGAACTGACCGGGATCGGCGATCTCGATACGACGACTGACCGCGGAGTCGCGGTCCCGTCCGGCATGCTGACGAGCGACACCCCGTCCGTGATCGCGAAGAGTGACATCGTGGTCGAGCTGATCGGCGGCACGACCGTTTCCCGCAAGTTCATCCTGAGCGCGCTCGAACAGGGCAAGACGGTCGTCACGGCGAACAAGGCGCTGCTGGCGGACTACGGCCGCGAGATCTTCGACGCGGCGGAAGCGGGCGGCGGCACGGTCTTCTACGAGGCCAGCGTGGCCGGCGGCATCCCGATCATCAAGAGCCTGCGCGAAGGCTTCGTGGGCAACCGTATCAACCGCATCTTCGGCATCCTGAACGGCACCTGCAACTACATCTTCACACGCATGGAACGCGAAAACCTCGGGTTCGAGGAAGTCCTGAAGGACGCCCAGCGTCTCGGTTACGCCGAGGCAAACCCGTCCCTCGATATCGACGGATTCGACACCGCGCACAAGGCCGTGATCCTGGCCTCGCTCGCATACGGCGGCTGGCACAGCACGAACGAAATCTACGTGCAGGGCATCCGCGACGTCTCGCTGTCCGACATCCGCTGCGCCGACGAGCTCGGCTACAAGATCAAGCTGCTCGCCATCATCAAGCAGTGCGCCGACAGCCGCATCGAGGTGCGCGTCCATCCCACGCTCATCCCGAAGCATGCCCCGCTCGCCGGCATCTCCGATGTCTTCAACGGCGTCATGGTCAACGGCGATTTCGTCGGCGACACACTCTTCTACGGACGCGGCGCGGGCCGCGCGGCCACTGCCAGCGCGGTCGTTTCCGACATCGCCGACGCCGCCCTGAACCTTGCAGGCGGCACACCCGTCCGCATCCCGGCCTACCGCAAGACCGTCGAATGTGCCGGCATCGTCCCGATGGAGGAGGTCACCTCCCGCTACTACCTGCGCCTCACGGTCACGGACCGTCCCGGCGTTCTCGCGAAACTCGCCGGCATCCTGTCCGAACAGGGCGTCAGCGTGTCCCGCCTGATGCAGAACCCGGTCTCGAAGAATACGTCCGGCGAGGCGTCCATCGTCATCATCACGCACGAGGCGAAAGAATCCGCCATCCGCCAGGCCATCGCCGCCATGGAGGCGTTCGACGCCGTCCACGGCAAGATCTGCCTGCTTCGCATTGAGGAGCTTTGAACATGAACCACACCGTTGAAAAGATCGGCGGGACCAGCATGTCCCGCTTCGGCGAGATCATGCAGAACGTCATCATCGCCGACCACACCCCCGCCGATATGTACAACCGCATCTTCGTCGTCTCCGCCTATTCCGGCATCACCAACCTCCTGCTGGAGGATAAGAAGACCGGAGCGCCCGGCGTCTACGGCCACTTCACGGCCGGCAGCGGCGAATGGCGCGACGCCCTCGCAAAAGTCCGCGAGAAAATGATCGACTACAACCAGGAGTTCGGATTTCTCGGGCTGAACGTGAAGGAGGCGAACGCCTTCATCAACGGCAAGCTCGACGATATCGGCAAGTTCCTGCAGGACCTCGAGGACATGCGCTCCTACGGGTTCATGCGCCCCGCCGACTACCTGCCCATGACCCGTGAATTCCTCGCCGCCGTCGGCGAAGTCCACAGCGCATGGAACTCCGTCCAGATCCTGAAGGCGAACGGCGTCAACGCGCGTTTCATCGACCTCTCCGGCTGGCGTTCCACCGAGTCCCGCACGCTCGACGAGGCGATCCTCGCCGGGTTCGAGGGCGTCGATTTCGCCACGGAGCTCCCGGTCGTGACCGGCTATGTGAAGTTCGATCCCGGCATCATGCTCCGGTTCGACCGCGGCTACAGCGAGATCACGTTCAGCAAGATCGCCGTGCTTACCGGAGCCCGCGAAGGCATCATCCACAAGGAATTCCACCTGTCCACCGGCGATCCCAAGCTCATGGGCATCGACAAGGTCCAGGTCATCGGCAACACCAATTTCGACATCGCCGACCAGCTCTCCGACATGGGCATGGAGGCTATCCACTCGAAGGCCGCCAAGGAAATGGAGCTGAAGAGCATCCCGATCCGCGTCAAGAACGCGTTCGATCCGCATCACCCCGGCACCCTCATCAGCCGCGGCTACGTCTCCCCGAACCCCCGCGTCGAAATGATCTGCGGACGCGCCGACATGCTCGGCGTCGAGGTCTTCGATCCTGAAATGGTCGGCGAGCCCGGCTATGACTACCGCCTCACGAAACACCTCGCCGACCGCGACATCGACTACATCGCCAAGACCACGAACGCGAACACGATCGCGCATTTCGTGCCGGAGAAGAGCAAGCGCCTGAACAACTGCATCGAAAGCATCCACCGCGACTTCCCGAACGCCGAGATCCACGTGACCAAGGTCGCCATCGTCTCCGTCATCGGCTCCAACATGAAGATCCCCGGATTCCTCGCCCGAGCAGCAAACGCGCTCTCCGACGCAGGAGTCAACGTGCTCGCCATCGACCAGACCATCCGCCAGGTGAACATCCAGTTCGTAATCGAACGCGAGCAGTTCGAATGCGCCCAGAAGGCGCTCCACCGCGAATTCGTCGAACACCAGGCATGACCGTTTTCTTCCCCGCATAACAGGAGACCCCCGAACATGAGCAGCCAACAGGACAGACCCGACTGGGACGAGTATTTCATGGAGATCGCGAAGGTCGTCGCGGCCCGCAGCAATTGCAGCCGCAGACACGTCGCAGCCGTCATCGTGAAGGACAAACGCATCATCTCCACCGGTTACAACGGCACGCCGCGCGGCATTAAGAACTGTAACGAGGGCGGCTGCCCGCGCTGCAACTCCAACGCCCCGTCCGGCACCGCCCTGGAGGAATGCCTCTGCTCCCACGGCGAGGAAAACGCCATCGTCCAGGCCGCCTACCACGGCATCTCCATCAAGGGCGCCACGCTCTACACCACGTTCAGCCCGTGTCTCCTCTGCGCGAAAATGATCATCAACGGCGGCATCGCCGAGGTCGTCTTCAACGAGCACTACTCCATCGACAGCACCGCCCGCAGGATCCTGCAGGAGGCCGGCGTCATCCTCCGCGCCCTCCCCGGCAAAGAGGATAAGCCGCAGTAAATACGAGATCGACTCTTTGTCCTCTGTTCGAACAAATGGTCCGAAACACCTTCCACAGCAACCCGGAGGAGACTTGACATGAAGCGTTTGAAAAGGTTTGTCCCGATCCTCGCCGCCGCTGCCGCGCTGTTCGCAGGCACGGCGTCCGCTGCCGATGAAAAAGAAGACATTCTGGCCCGCTTCGACCGCGAACTTCTGATCGTCATGAGCGGATTCGCCGAGGCGCACGAGTCCGCCGTTTCCTCCTCATTCCGCCAGAGTTATCTTTCGTCGCTCGACCAGTTCGTCAACGACGCGAACACGCTGCAGAAGACCATTCAGGATCTCGGCATCGGCGAAGACCTCAATCCGGCTACGCATGCCCGCAATATCCGCATCGCGTTTCAGACTCCGGTGCAGAACACCGTCGCGACGGACTCGAACCAGAAGACGGTAAACAGGAACAACAGCAGCAGGTCCAATGCCGCAAAAGCGAACGATCCGTTATCCCGCCTGACCGGGCAGTCTCTCAACGAATATACCGGCATCGGCACTTCTCCGGTCACGGGCACCGTGAACTATATCCCCGCCGGGTTCTCCTTCCACATGGCGGGAAACACCGTTCAGACGCTTTCCTCGCTCGGATTCGCAGTCCGCAACGGCAAGTATTCGGTCTCTCCACGCTACCGCAACATCCTGCCGTATCTGGAATTCAAGCGCAACGTGGATTATTTCAACGCCTCCTACGAACACTTCGATTCGCTCATCGAAATAGCGGTCTGGCGCTCCGACTTCGAGAAACGTCTCAAACGCATGACGCGGCTCGCGGGTCAAATCCAGCCCGTCTACCGCGCTTATTTCCCGGACAAGACCATCTCCGCCACTGCGGAAGCGGAACGCCTTTCCCGTGTTTATTCCAGGTTTGTCGAATATGTCAAGGCAACGGAGGATGCCCGGAAATCCGAAGGACGACTGAACAGCGACCACGGGGCATTCGATAAAGTCCGCCAGGCCAACATCCCGGACAAGGGCCTGATCCTGAAAGACTACGACACCGCCGCCTCGAAGCTCGCCGAATTCATTGCCGACATGGATTCCGTCGACTGGACCGTCAAACCCTTCTCCGCGGACGCTTCCGCCGCGGGCGGCACGGTCAGGATACCGTCGAAAGCTTCCAACTGAACAGACGGGTTCATCAACGCCATCACGAAAAAGTATCATGTTTCAGATCGAACGAACCGTAGCGATCAGCGACACCGCGCCGGGTGGATGCCTCCGCCTCAGCCACGCCCTCGATTATCTGCTGGAATGCGAATGCTTCCAGATGGATTCCGAGGACGATTTTTCCGTGTATCTGCGCAACAACGGCATCGCGGTCTTTCTGGCGTTCCGGCAGGTCGAGATCATCCGCCTTCCCGCCTACGGCGAACACCTGACGATCCGCACAAACGTCTACGACTGCAAGAATTTCTTCGGATTCCGCAATACCACCATTTACGATGCGCAGGGGCGGATCTGCGTCCTCTGCGCCGCCATCGGCGCGTTCGTCGACCACGCATCCGGACGCCCCGGCAAGGTCCCCGCGCAGATCGTCCGCGATCTCCGGCTCGATCCGCCGCTCCCGATGGAATACCTTTCCCGCAAGATCACGCTCCCCTCGCAGGAACCGGAACGCCTCGCTCCCTTCCGGGTCAAGGAACACGAAGCCGACATGTACGGGCACTTCAACAGCAACCGTTCCTTCGATGAGACGATGGAATACATTCCGGCTGATTTTCGGTTCAACCGGCTGCGCCTCGAATACAAAGCCCAGGCACGGCCGGGCGACCTGATCGTACCTGCCATGTACCGCGATACGCCCGCGCCCGGCGGTCTCACATTCACGCTCTCGAACGAATCCGGTCTCTGCACCGTTTTCGAGTTCTCCACCGCCCCGGGACAGTAATCCTGCCATCCCCCTGCTCAGAAAAGACAAAAACGGCTCTTCCCTGCGGAGGAGCCGTTCGTTTTTTCCGGAAATTGTCGGATGAGAATACTTGCGCCGCGGTCAGCGCCTGATGGATTCGCGGGCGATGCGCTGCGTCTCGGTGAAGGTCTCGGACATATCCTGAAGGACTTCCAGGAACGCTTCCTGTTTGTCTTCCGGGATTTCGTCCAGGATTCCGGTCATAACATCGTTCAGGTACACTTCCAGCTGTTTGCGGATGCTCTTGCCGAAAGGCGTCAGCGACACATGCACGGACCGGCGATCAATGGAGGACGGGATGCGTTCCACGACACCGTCGGCGGCCAGCGCATCGACCGTCTGGGAGACAGCACCGGAGGTCAGACCGAACATTTCGGCGATCTCCTTGACCATCGGCGGTTCGCCTTCGCGGACAAAGAGATAGTTGATGATGCGCATTTTGCCGAGCGTGATCTTCATGTTCGGGATCGCGACGTTGCGGGCGCTTTTCGCGCGCAGACGGTCGACGACGCGGAAGAGCATGGTCCACGCGGTTTTCGGTCTGTTTGTGATAGACATGATGTTGTTTCCTGCTTATGATGGGGTTTGGGGCGTGTTGTATCAGTCTTCTAACGTTTTTTCGTGATGATTTATTGTGTAAAGTTTTTCTTTTTTCGGATATTTTTCGGTTTTCAGTACATTTTTCAGCCTTTA
Source organism: uncultured bacterium (assembly GCA_902778895.1). Lineage (GTDB taxonomy): Bacteria > Verrucomicrobiota > Lentisphaeria > Victivallales > UBA1829 > UBA1732. The sequence continues at coordinate 100,481 of CACYZF010000007.1, read as the reverse complement.
CCAGATTAAACAATACGGATTTTCGAATTTATTTCCAGGATAGTTGTTACTTTTCTCAAATGTTTTTAGGGAAAGGCATTGAAAAAGCCCTTCGCGCATGATATATTAATTGTTAGGGCTGATGAAACGGAAACGCTGTTTTCCCTCGAACCGCCCCCCTGCACCCGATCAGACACACAAAACACGATATGGATACGATCATGCACCTCAGGCTCCTTTCTATGCACGAATCCGCCGTATGCCGGAACACAACCGCAAACACAAAGGCAAGTCCGGATCGGAGCGCCGGGGCATGAACGATTCCTTTGCCAAACTGCCTGTCCACAAAGGCATCCTCGGCGGCCTGGCGCTGCTGAGCGCACTGATCCCCGTCTACGTCTGCGCCTACTCCGCACTCCTGATCAACCGGGAGGTCCCGGTCTTTGACCGGCAGGCGCTGAACGTGCTGCTCGTGGCCGCGGTCTATACGGTCCCGTTCCTGTTCACCAGCGTGTTCTGCCAGTTCCTCTGCACGCGCTTCTCCGCCCGCAACGTCGTGGTGTTCAGCCGTGCCGTCGAGATCTTCCTGATCCTCGCAGGCAGCTTCTTTCTGGACCCGGTGAAAAAACTCGGACCCGTACCTCTGCTGGTCTTCGCGGCATGCATGGGCGTGGTCTTTTCCTTTTACCGCCCTGCCCTGAAGATCTATCTGGCGGACGCCGCCGAGAAAAAGGAGATTTCGCGCAACGCGGGCATCGTGGAGTCCATGACATTCCTCGGCATCATCATCGGCACGATTTCGGCGGTCTTCTGCATCCATTTCATCTCCAGCACGGCGGTGATCGCCGCGGCAGGCGTTTCGCTGGCCACGCTGAACCTGCTTCTGGCGTCGCACCTGAACCCGAACCAGTCGTTCTGCCGCAAGCTCCGCTTCCGCGACCTGAAACAGCAGTGGGTGACGGCGTTCAAGCTCCAGCAGCGCTACCGTGAGCTCGCTCTGACCGGGATCGGCGAAGGCTACATTTTCGCTTCGATCATCCTGATTTCGTCGATGGCGATGCAGTACATTTCCGTGCAGTTCGCGGGGACCGGAGTGTCCGGCAGCGACATCTTCCTGTATTCGATCATCGCCTCGCCCGTGGTCGGCGCCGTGCTCGGCTGTCTCGCGGCGGGCAAGCTCTCCGGCGACATGATCGAGATCGGCCTCGTGCCTTCGTCGACCGCGGTGATGACGCTCGCCGCGCTCCTGATCGGCCTGCTGCCGCTGTTCCCGGACCAGTACACGGGCGGCGGGTTGCTGATGCTCCTGCTGTTCGTGTTCGGATTCTTCGCGGGCATCATGCTGGTCCCGCTCGAAGCCTACCAGAAATACTTCATCCGGCACGAACTGATCCCGCCGTTCTTCAGCTGGTTCTACCTGCCGTTCGCCGCGGGGATCCTGCTCACGATCCTCATGTCGTTCCTGATGTACTATTATGGCCTGTCGATCTACTCGATCACCCTGATCCTGGCATGCCTCACGATCATCCTCGGCGCGACGTCGTTCTACATCATGCCGCAGTTCCTGCTCCGCTTCCTGATGCGTTCGCTGCTCTGCACGCTGTACCGGCTCCGCAAGTTCGGTGTGGAAAACCTGCCGGAGGAAGGTCCGGCGCTGCTGATCGGCAACCGCGCGAGCTTCGTGGACATCTTCTTCATCCAGGCCTGCACGTCGCGTCCGATCCGCTTCATGATGCACGAAAGCTACTTCAACGCGCCGTTCTGGCGGCCGCTCTTCCGGTCCGCCGGATTCATCTCGGTCCCGTCGAACAAACCCAAGCAGCTGAAGGCGCAGCTGGAATACACGCGCGAGCTTCTGCGTCAGGGCGAGATTGTCTGCGTCTTCCCGGAGGGCGACATCACGAAGAACGGTACGATGTCCAGCTTCAAGGACGGTGTCGGCGAGATGATGCCGGACGACATGCCGGAGATTCCGGTCATCCCGGTCCGCATCGGCATGACCTGGGGCAGCATCTTCTCATGCTATTACGGCAAATTCAAGCTCACCTGGCCGGACGAACTCCCGCACAAGGCGAGCGTGACCGTCGGAAAACCGATCCCGCGCGACACCTCCGCGTACGAAATCCGCATCATCCTCTCCGAGCTGGCCGCCGATACCGAGCTGATCCCCGAACGCGGCGAACGCCCCTTCCACAGCCAGTTCGCGTGGATGGCCAAGCACCATCCGTTCCGCCGCAATCTCCAGCAGTTCGACGACGCGCACGGGCTTCAGAACCCGCCGCTCTTCATGCTGATGCTGAAATCCATCCTCATCAGCCGCTGGATCCGCCGCATCTGCGACGAATCCGAGGAGTATGTCGGCGTGATGCTGCCGAACAGCCTCGCCGCCGTCTGCACGATCACAGGCGTCCAGATGGCCGACCGCAAACCCGCCGTCATGAACTTCACCGCCGGCATCCCGGCCAACCGCCACGCCGTGCAGATCGCGAACATCAAGCACATCCTGACCAGCCGTGTCTTCATCCAGAAGATCCGCATGCAGCCCACGCCGGAAATGGTGTTCCTGGAGGACGCCGCGAAGGACATCGGACGCCCGAGCTCGAAATACATCTGGCTCCTCGCATGCATCTTCCTCACGCACGAGGAACTCATCAAGCTCGTCTCGCCGAAGAGCTGGCAGGACGTCAACCGTATCGCCGTGCTCATCTTCTCCAGCGGATCCACCGGCATCCCGAAGGGGATCATGCTGACGCACCACAACATCAACGCCGACGTCACAGCCATGACCGCCATGATCGGATGGCGCAAGACCGACAGCGTGCTCAGCAACCTCCCGATCTTCCACTCGTTCGGCCTCACCGTCTGCATGTGGCTCCCGGTCGTCACCTGTACGCGCGCCGTCTTCATCGCAAACGCCCTCGACGCCGCCATGTCGCTGAAGGTCATCCGCGAACAGAAGATCTCCATCGTGGTCGCCACGCCCAGCTTCCTCATGCTCTACATGCGCAAGGGCACGGCCGAGGACTTCAAGTCGCTCCGCCTCACCATCACCGGCGCGGAACGCCTCCGCGAGGACATCGCGGCAAAATTCCGCAAGCTCACCGGACTGGAGATCACCGAGGGCTACGGCTGCACCGAACTGTCGCCCGTCGTCTCCATCAACGTCGCGAATTCCCGTATGGAGCTCGGCGTGGAAGTCGCCAAGCCCGGCAGCATCGGCGCGCCCCTCCCCGGCATCTGCGCCAAGATCGTCGACCCGTCCACGTTCGAGCTCATGCCGGAAAACACCGACGGACTCATGATCGTGAAGGGCGCGATTGTGATGAAAGGCTACCTCGGCGAACCCGTCAAGACCGCCGAAGTCATCCGCGACGGCTGGTACGTGACCGGCGACATCGCGCACATGAACCGCAACGGATTCATCACCATCACGGGCCGCCTCTCCAGATTCTCCAAGATCGCCGGCGAAATGGTCCCGCACGAACTCGTCGAACGCGAGATCAACAACATCCTCCAGCCGGAGGAACGCCTTGTGGCCGTCTGCGGAGCCGCCGACGCCAAGCACGGCGAAAAGCTCATCGTCTTCTACACCGACGCGCGCCGTCTGGCCCCCGATGAACTGATCCGCCAGCTGAAGGACCGCGAGATCCCGAACCTCTGGATCCCGAAGGCCGAAAACTTCATCCTCGTGGATTCCCTCCCCATGCTCGGAAACGGCAAGCTCGACCTCGCCGCGCTCGTGGAACTCGCGAAACAATACGGCGATGAGGCATAGCCTCAACTGGAGCAGTGCGCGGCTTCGCTCGCGCACACACAGAGTGTGCCGGGCAGTGCCTGGCTACGCTCAGGCACGATGAGGCATAGTCAACTCATAACAGACCAAACACACCGATAATACCAAAGGAAATCTGTCATGTCATACACGCATACCGTCCAGTACTACGAAACGGACAAAATGAGCATCACGCATCACTCCAACTACATCAGATGGATGGAGGAGGCGCGCGTGGCGTTCCTTTCGGAGATCGGCTGGGATTTCCCGAAACTGGAGGCAATGGGGATCGTCTCCCCTGTCCTGAACGTAACGTGCGACTACAAAAAGTCCACGGTCTTTGCGGAAAAGATCACGATCCATGTTTCCGTCGAACGCTTCATGGGCGTGAAACTCCAGCTGGGCTATGTGATGAAAAACGAGGCGGGCGACGTCGTCTGCCGCGCATCCTCCGTTCACGCCTTCCTGGATGCGAAAGGCAAGCCGGTGAAGATGAAGCAGGATTACCCCGGTTTTTTCCAAAAGCTGACCGAACTGGCGAACGCCGCCGCGGAGAAACAGTAACCCGCGTCCGGCTTATCCCTGCTGCCCGGCGCGCTTTTTGCCGCGGTGCAGGATGCGGCCCCACACCAGCATCACCTCTTCGATGCGGAACGCCCAGCAGAGCGAAAGCAAGCCGACGCCGTAAACGAGTCCCGCCGCGACCAGCGGAGCCGCCACGTTCAGCGTCGTGATCTCGACGTTCCAGTACGGCAGCGTGATTTCGAGATTGCGCGGGATCACGCGGGAGATCAGGATCGCCGGGATCAGCGGCAGTCCGCATGCCGGGATCAGCCGCAGCAGATACATCCCGAGCACGCGGAAGTCGATCTTATGGTCCGGCAGTTGCCGGTTGTAGATCGTCAGCAGCAGCGTGTTGTTCAGCAGGGACGACATGATCGTGGCGAGCGCGATGCCGCCCTGTTTCAGCGGCACCATCAGCGCGAAGTTCAGCACGATGTTCAGCGCGATGCAGACCAGCGACACCTTCAGCGGCGTCACCATATCCCGGCGGCTCGTGAACGCCACGGACGAGATTTTGAACACTGCGAACAGCGGGATCCCCGCCGAGTACATCAGGAAGGCGTACGCCGTCTCGCGCACCGCCGTGTCGTCGAATCTGCCGTAATTGTAGAAGACGCGGATGATCTCCTCCGGGAAGCAGATCATGAACGCCGTGAACGGAACGGACACGAAAAGCAGGATGCGGATCGTCTTCATCAGCAGCGCCGTCAGGTCGTCGTAATTCCCCGCCGCGGCGAACCGCGACAACTCGGTATTCGCAACCGTGGCGAACGACACCGCGAAGATGCCGACCGGCAGATACACCAGGCGTTCGCTGAAATACAGCGAGGCGGCGGCGAAATCGCCGATGAACCCGGCGATCAGGCGGTCGCATTGCAGGCTCAGCTGAAGCGCGCTTGCGCCGAGCAGCCCCGGCAGGATCAGTTTCCAGATCGAAAGCAGAGTCTCGCGGTCCCGCATGATCGCGCCTGAAATCCGCACCATCATGCCGCGCCGCCACAGGATCAGGAAGATCAGGGTCATTTCCAGAACGCCCGCCACGAGCACGGCCAGGCCGAACATCTTCAGCTGGAACATCCCCCGGTAATGGCGGCAGACCAGCACGAGCGCGAAGATCAGGACCATGTTCTGCAGGATTGCGGTCAGCGACGGCAGGAAGAATTCGCGGAGCACGTTCGCGCAGGCCGTCGCCGCCCCCACGACGCAGATGAACACCATATACGGCGCAAGGATGGGGAACAGCTCGAACGCGGTCTTCCAGCGGCCTGGTTCCAGCGTGCGGGCGATCAGCCACGAAGGCACGCCGAGCACGACGGCCAGCGCACACAGCAGAAGCGTCAGCCACAGCAGGATCGTCGAGAAACGTTCGCGGGCGCGTTCCTTCCCTTCGGTCTCCAGAGACAGCGACAGGACCGGCACGAGCGCCTTGCCGAGCTCGCCCTCGCCAAGGATGCGGCGGAATGTGTTGGCCCAGGTCAGCGCAAGCGTCCATCCGGACATCAGCGCGCCGCCGCCGATGACCGCCGCAGTCAGAGACTCGCGGAAGAGCCCGAGGACGCGGCTGATCAGGGTGGACGCGGCGAGATTGCGCGAGCTGCTGAAGAAACGGTTGATGGAAGATGTCTGGTCTTCTGCCATGATGCGGCGCGGAAAGGAAAAAAAGGCTGAACGTTATTTGTTGAACAGGACGTATACGCAGTCGCCGTCCTTCACGATGTAGTCCTTGCCCTCGGTGCGGAGCTTGCCGGCGGTCTTCGCGGCGTTCCAGCCGCCGTGCGCCACGAGTTCCTCGTAGGAGACGACCTCCATGCGGATGAATCCGTGCTGCATGTCGGTGTGGATCTTTCCGGCTGCTTCGGGCGCGGCGGTGCCGTTGACGATGGTCCAGGCGCGCGTCTCGTCCTTTCCGGTGGTGAAGAACGTGCAGTAGTCGAGCAGTCTGTATCCGGTGCGGATCACGCGCTGCAGCCCGCTTTCCGTCGCGCCGATGTCGTCCAGGAACGCCTTCGCCTCGTCGGGTTCGAGCGCGGCCAGCTCCTCCTCGAATTTCGCGCAGACCGGGACGACCTCCATGCCATGTCCGGCGGCGTAGTCGATCAGGGCCTTCGACGCGTCGTCCTTGCCGAACGACCGGAATCCGGCTTCGTCGACGTTGGCGCAGACGAACGCGGGCATGGTGGAGAGCAGCTGGAGCGACGCCATCACGCGGCAGGCGTCCGGATCGTCCTTGTTCCACTGCGGGATTTTACCGTTTTCGAGATCCGCGATGCAGGACTGCGAAAGCTCATATTCCGCCTTGATCTCCGCGTCGCCGGTACGCAGGAGCTTCTTGCACTTGTCGAATCTGCGCTGGAGGAATTCCAGGTCGGCGAGCATGAGTTCGGTCAGGATCAGCTCCAAGTCGCGCGCCGGATCGATGGAACCGCCCACGTGCACCACGTCGCCGTCCTGAAAAAGACGCACCACGTGCGCCACGGCATCGACATTGCGGATATGCCCGAGGAACTGGTTGCCGAGTCCTTCGCCCTTGCTGGCGCCCTGGACGAGTCCGGCGATATCGATGAACTTCAGCGACGTCGGCACGATTCGCGCGGATTTTTCGATGTCCGCGAGGACGCCGAGACGGTCATCCGGCACGGCCACGATACCCGTGTTGGGTTCGATGGTGCAGAACGGGAAATTCGCGGCCGCCGCGCCGCCGTTGGTCAAAGCATTGAAAAGGGTGGATTTCCCGACGTTGGGAAGACCGACAAAACCGCAGGCAAACCCCATGGTGTAAAACTCCGGATCAGATGGTAAAATGGGTTAAGAACAAAAGACGGTATTAACGTATCACAAAGAGGCGTTTTTTTCAATCGAAAACCTGATTTTTTCGCCTGTTTTCCAAAAAAACGCGACTTTTTAGCATTTCCGGCTTTCATTTTTCCGAAAGAGTGATATATTGTTAGAACGTTTTTTTACTTTTGGACTAATTCTATTTTAAATATAAATTCGAAAAACCGTCAAGGAGCAAGCTTTGAACATCCTGCTTACCGGTATCACGGGTCTGGTCGGTGCGTCCGTCGTTACGGCGCTGCTTCGCAATCATCCCGACTTCAAGATCGTTGCCATCTGCCGCGGCAATTCCGCGCAGACCGCCCAGGAGCGTACGGAACTCACCATGCGCGCCCAATGTGAATTCGACGGCGACCCCGCCTCCTACGACTCCATCATCTCCCGCATCACCGTCATCTCCGGCGACGTGACCAAGCTCCCGTTCGACGAGATCGCGAAGTACGGTCCCTACGATGTGATGTTCCACTGCGCCGCCGACGTCAACCTCGGCAAAGATCCCGAAGGCAAGACCTACGCGACCAATATGAACGGCACACTGAACGCCGTCGAAGCCGTCAAGCGCTTCAATATCCCGCGTTTCCAGTATGTCAGCACCGCCTACGTCGCAGGCACCTTCGCCGGACGCGTTATGGAAGACACCATGCCCGCCACCGGCTGGATCAACTCCTACGAACGCAGTAAGTTCGACGCGGAAAAGTACGTCCGCGAGAACGTCGGCGTCCCGTACACCATCTACCGCCCCTCCATCATCGTCGGACGCCGTTCCGACGGCGTGATCCGCAAGCCGCTCGCGTTCTACCGCATCCTGGAATTCCTCGGCCGCATCAAGAGCAACCGCGCCTTCAAGGCCGGCCTCCCCGCGAACGCCGAAATGGAAGTGAACATCCGCATCGCCAGCGCGACTTCGGACAAGATCTACTTCGTGCCGATCGACTACGTCCAGGAATCCATGTCCAAGCTCTTCATGGTCCCGGAGAAGAACCGCACCTACCACATCACCGGCGACAGCCCCGTCTCCACCGACATGATCGGCATCGCCTGCCGCGACATCCTGAAGGTCACCGGTCTCCGCACCGTCGACAAGAATGACGATCCGTCCAAGGACGAGAAGCTTGTCATGCGCATGATCGAAGACCTCATCCCGTACTTCTCCACGCAGATCACGTTCGACAACTCGAACGTCCGCGCCGACCTCGGCGACGAGATTCTGAACTGGAAGCTCGACGTCCCGTTCCTCCGCCGCATGGCATACTCCTACTACAAGCAGGAGCTTCCCGGCATCGTGGAAGGCATGGACTTCCCGGAGGAATGACCTTCCGGACATTCCGATCTTTTCCGCGCGGACCGGGCTTTCCGGTTCGCGCTTTTTTCTGCCATGACGCACTTCTTTGACAGAATCACGCCCGCCCGCAGGAAGATCCTCCTGCTCGGCATCATCTACCTCGGCTACATCAGCCTCGGGCTCCCGGACAAGAGCCTCGACGCCGCCTGGATCCCGATGAGCGAGGCGTTCGCCGTCCCGCTCCGCTACGGCGGGTTCATTGCGACCGTGCTCGCGCTCTGCTCCTCGGTCTCCGCCTCGGCCAGCGGACTGATCCTGCGGAAGATCGGCACGGGGCGTCTGCTGGCGGTCTGCGGCGCGATCACCGGACTTTCGCTCCTCGGATGCGGATTCTCGCCCGTGTTCGCCGTGCTCCTCGCGTTCGCCATCCCGCTCGGATTCGGACAGGGCGCGATCGACACCGGCATGAATTTCTACGTCTCGAAGCATTATTCCAGCCGCGACATGAGCTGGCTGCACTGCTGCTGGGGCGTCGGCGCGACGCTCGGGCCCCTGATCGCCTCGATCTTTCTCCAGTCTACCGGATCGTGGCGCAGCGCGTATTTCGCGATCGGCGCTACGCAGATCCTGCTCGCCGTCTTCTTCTGCTCCACCATCGGGCTGTGGGACCGCGCGCGCCGCGACGAGGAGGCGGAGGACCGCGAAGCCGCTGCGGCATCGTCCATGGACAAACTGGAGGGGAAATGCCGTTTCTCGATTGATTTCTGGCTCTGCGTCCTGATCTTCTTTGTATACTGCGGCATCGAAGCCGGCGCGGGGCTCTGGGGCTGCGCGTTCCTCACCAGGGCACGCGGCATGGACCTGAATACCGCTCAATACGTTGTGACTGCCTACTGGGGCGCACTGACCGCCGGGCGTTTCCTGCTCGGGTTCACGGCGGACAAACTCGGCAACCGTCTGCTCAGCACGGTTTCGGGCGCGGCGGTCCTGCTCGCAGCATTGCTTCTGCTGATTCCGGCGGGCGGATTTCTCCCATCCGCCGCGCTTCTGCTGGTCGGATTCGCGCTTGCGCCAGTCTATCCGTGCCTGATGCACGAGGCCACACGCCGCGGGTTCAATGACGCCACGGCGGCCGCATTGACCGGGCTTCAGGGGGCGGCCAGCATGGTCGGCATCATGATCGTGCCGCCGCTGATCGGCTACGCGGGCGACCTCATTTCCATGGAGGCGCTGCCCGTCTTCGTCGTGGTCCAGGCGCTGGTGATGTTCGCGGCCCTGCTGAAAACCGGATATTGGCCGGCGAACAGTTCTCGCTGAGACACAGAAAAAACGGCTGTCCCGGAATTCGGAACAGCCGTTATGTTTTTGAGGTACGATATGCTCAGTCGGCGGAAGGTCGGAAGTCGATCACCTGAAGCTGGCGCTTGCGTTCGCCGTAGTATTCGTTGATCTGAGGCTGCGCGATCACGTCCCAGCGCATCCCCATGTCAAGATGCTTGTTGAACGCGATGAAGTCGCACGTGCTGCCGTATTCGTCCATGAACACGCCCTTGGTATGAACCGGGCGGATCGGCATCAGGCGCGCGATCTCGAGGCCGCGAATCAGGTAGAGCGGCTGCGGATTGCCGTGCCCGAAGGGACCGAGCATGCCGTGGTAATGGAAGAACTCGTCGTTGAGCTCGTCCAGCCGCACCACGCCGTCGTAGTTGATGTAGTTGGTCAAGTCGGACGGCTTGGCCTCCTCGCGCACGCACTTCTCGAATTCCTGCTGGAACTCGGCGATCTTGTCCTTGTTCATGCCGAGGCCGACGGCCATCGGATGCCCGCCGTAGCGCGTCAGCAGATGCGAGCAGCGGGAAAGGATCTTGATGAGGTTGAGCGTGCCGACGCTACGGCCGGAGCCGTGCGCCTCGTTGCCGATGATCGTGAGGACGATGGTCGGACGGTTGTAGTCGCGCGCGAACCGCGAGGCCACGATGCCGATGACGCCCTGATGCCAGTTCTCACCGGCTGCGATGATCGACATGTTCGAGGCGAACCCGGGAGCGCTTTCCACCTGGGCTTTCGCCTGGAGGAAGATCTCCTGTTCCTTCGCCTGACGGCGCTGGTTGAATTCGTCGAGCTTGGCGGCGTATTCGTAGGCGTCCACGATGTTGTCGGCGGTCATGAGGGCGAGCGCGGACGAGGCGTTGCCGAGACGGCCGGCGGCGTTCAGACGCGGCGCGAGCTTGAACGTAATATCGGACGGCTGGATGTTCGCCTCGACCTTCGCGTGCTGAATGAGCGCGTTGACGCCGGGGCGGAGCTGCTTCTTGAGCATTTCCATGCCGTATTTCACGAGGATGCGGTTTTCACCGAGCAGAGGCACGATGTCGGCCACGGTGCCGAGCGCGACGAAGTCCAGGACCTCCTGCATGTCGGTCGTATAGCCGCCCTCGTTGTGGGCACGGCCGTAGATCACGAACGCATGGGAGAGCTTGAACGCCACGCCAACGCCTGCCAGATGCAGCAGGTCGTCCAACCCGACCGGATCGAGCTTCGGATTGATCGTCGCGAGCGCTTCGGGCAGTTCGTCCGCAGGCTCGTGGTGGTCCGTGATGATGACGTCGATGCCGAGTTCGCGGGCCTTCTGTACGGCCTCCGCGCTGTTGATGCCGCAGTCGACCGTAACGAGCACGCCGCATTTCCCGCCGGGCACCGTCTCCAGCGCTTTCAGCAGGGAATCGGGCGTAAATCCGTATCCGTCGTCGAACCGGTGCGGCAGGAACGATGTGACAAGGCCCCCGTTGCGTTCGAGGACCCACGACAGCAGCGCCGTGGCCGTGATTCCATCCGTATCGTAGTCCCCGTGAATGAGGATGCGTTCACGATTCCGGATCGCCTGCCAAAGCCGCTGGACGGCAATTTCTATGCCGGCAAATCGGAAAGGATCGCTCAGGTCGGCGAAGGTCGCGTTCAGATAGCGGCCCAGCGTCTCGGGAGCGATGCCTCTAGAAGCCAGATACAGCGCCACAGAGCGCATCACGCCTGACTCTTTGATCAATCTGTCGACAATGTTTTCTTTACCGTCGGAAGAACATCTCCATATTTTGTTTTCCATTGCCTTCTTCTTATTTTTGATTACGAAAACACACTCTAAATATAACACCAAAAAAAGAAACATCAACCGAAAAGGGGAAAAAAAACGGATTATTTTTTGTTTCGAGCTTGATTTTCCGCGAAATCGGCGTTATAGTAATTACTCCGGACAAGATCCGGTCTTTCGGTTGCCGACGTGGCGGAATGGCAGACGCGCTGCGTTCAGGTCGCAGTCCTTTCACGAGGGTGAAGGTTCAAGTCCTTTCGTCGGCACCACTTTTAAGCTCAAAAAATGAGCTTATTTTGGCTTTCTCCACCCGTTTTCCCTTTCTTTTTGCAAACGGTCTTCCTTCGCGCATCATCCGGTTCTTCGGGGTGTTTTTTTCTGTTCATAAAAATAGTCCGGGCGGCACGGACGCACTCCGCACCGCCCGGTTTTCCGATGAGAACCAGCTTGATCCTGTCTTTTCACTTGCGGAACTTCACGGCCTCGAAAAAGAGGCCGGACGCCCGGATCAGGAAATCGTTGTCGATGTCCTTTTCATAGGCTGTACGCCCCGCGCCGACGTCGAAGATGTAGCCGGGATTCTTCGGATCAAACATGCAGAAACCATGCACCGCCATGAGCTTGCCGGTCTCGGGCAGACGCGCCACGATGTCGTACTCCACGCAGTTGTAGCCGTCATGCTTCGCGATGTGCGTTTCAAGGCTGATGGTGTACTTGTCCGGCGTGTACTTTTCCTTGTAGAAGTTCTGGACATCGGCAAGGCTCTTCCAGCCCTCCTGATTCTGAGTGTAGATAGCGCGTCCGAAGAAATCGGTCTGGACCGGCAGATTCCGCACGAAAAGCTCGGCGTGATTGGAGAAATTGGAGAGCGCCGGAGCATAGTACTCGACAACGTCGTCCTTCGGGATGGTGATATCGAAATGCTCGTATTCGAGCGTCTCATACTTTTCGAGCGGGATGACGTACGCGTTCAGCGATGTATCATATTCCAGATATTTTTTCGTATCTTCAAAGCGCATGCCGATCTTCGGCACCTCGAACGTCGTCGAATAGCAGGATGCCAGCATGGTCATGCCGAGCACGGCCGCGGGCAGGATTTTAAGGGAAAGTCTCATATCGGGAATCCTTTTCTGAATGGAGGTTAGATGACGGGACGGAACTGCGCATGGCCGCGTACGAGGTCGATGCTGTCCAGCGCGATGTAGATGAAGTCGCCGGGACGGTATCCGGTGTGGCCGCTCTCCATGCGCGAGGAGTAGCGTGAATTGCGGCGCGTGACGGGCGCACGGAAACGCGAGGTCGGCACGAATCCGATCATGCCGAGTTCGGGGATCTCGCACATGAGGCCGGACGAGGTGACCTTCTGGATGATCGCCTCGTACATGGTGGTGTTCTCCAGCGCGCCGCTGTTCTTCAGGAAGTGCAGCTTCAGGCGGTCGTTCGCGGCGTAGAACGCATTGTCGTTGCGCTCCTCCTTCTTCGAACACAGCACGGCGATCTCCGCGAGCATGCGCTTGGAGCGCAGGCGTTTGTTCAGGTCGAGTGCAAGGAGCTGCTGATGGAGCGCCAGGTCGGGATAACGCCGGATCGGGCTGGTGAAATGCGAATAGCGCGTCTTGCCGAGGCCGAAATGAAGCTCCGGGTTCTCGCTGTAGCTCGCACGCGCCATCGACCGCAGGAACCGCGACAGGATCACGGGCTTGCGGTGGTCGTCCGGGATGTTTTCGAGGAAATGCATGCAGGCGGCGCGCCCGGACGAGAGGTCGCCGGTGGAAACGCCGAACGCCTCGGAAACGAAGCCTTCGAACTCGGCGAGTTTCTCGGGATCGGGTTCGGGATGGATTCGGAAGAGACCGCCGACGCCGCGTTCGATCAGCTCGTTCGCCACGGCGGAATTCGCGGCGAGCATGCACTCCTCCACGATGCCGTCCGCAGCACACGGGATGCGGCGCAGGAGCCCCTTGATCTCGTGCGTGGATTCGTCGCAGAGCACGCGGATCTCCGGCACGTCGATCCACAGGAACTGTTCGTGTTTCGCACGCCAGCCGCGCATTTTCTTCACGAGCCTGTACAGGAGCTGCACGTTCTCCACGTCCTGCTTGTTCCAGCCCTTCGGACGCTTCGCCGGGTCGTCCAGGAATGCCTGAACGGTATCGTAATCCATACGGCGGTTCACCTTCACCAGGGAATGAACGCGGCGCGAGGAAAGGATCCTGCCGTCGCGGAGGCGCACGGTGAAGATCACGCTATGGGCTGGAGACAGGACTTTTTCGCGGAGACTGATCTTCGCGGTGAGCGGTTTCGGGAGCATCGGCAGGAATTTGCCGGGAAGATACGAGGAAAAAGAGCGGTAAGCGGCGGCCTTGTCGAACCTGGAACCGGGGCGGATCCAGGTCGCGACGTCGGCGATATGAACGCCGAGTGTGATCTCGCCCTCCTTTTCCGAAGGCTGAACGGAGATGGCGTCGTCGAAATCGTGCGCGTCCGCCGGATCGATCGTGAGCGTGTACAGGGAGGAAAGGTCTTCGCGTTCGATCTCCAGCGGCGTGATCTTCATCGCCTCCGCCTCGTCTTCGGCGGTGTAGGCCGGAGGCAGGCCGAATTCGGCGGCGATGGCATTGAGGTCGTGCGCCACGTCGCCCGCGGCCCCGATCGAACGCTCCACATGCCCGCGGAGCTGTTCCGTGTGGTTCGCGCCGTCGTCGAGCAGCCGCACCTGCACCCAGTCGCCCTTCCTCGCGTTGCGGGGCGCGGAGTTCACGCGGATGGTCTCCGGCAGATGCTTGTCCAGCGGGCGGATCTCGTGCAGGGAATCCAGGCATCCGACTACGAATTCGCGGTTGCGCTCCGTGACCGCGACGATGCGACCGACAGGGCCGGTTTTGCGTTTCGAGTACGTCGCATCGCGTTCGTCCGGGATCTGCTCGACCTCGACCGTATCGCCGTCCAGGGCGTGCCCGGTATACTTGCGCGGGATGAAGAACTCAATGGACGGATCGCCGGGGACCTTGACAAAGCCGAATCCGGCGGCCGCGGCGGAAAAGACGCCGCCGTAGAGAACCCGGCGCGGAGCACGGGACTGCTTGGATTGTTTTTTCGATTTCGCCATAACTGAAAAGCCTTTCCTCTTGATAAACTACTCCGAAAAGGAAGAATTTCAAATCTTTTTCCGCATTCCCGCCCTTTTTTTGTTGTACTTTTTTGGTTTTCGTGTTATATTGTTGTAAGCTGGGCCGTCTTAACAGCCTTATCAAAGCGTACGCGGGCGCAGGAACCGGAGACTCCATACCGGAATCCCTTTCCGTCTCACCGTGCCCCGCCCGGGATCAGCATAAAACACAGTTTCAGTTCAGATACGGAGGTGCCGCATGGCGGATATCGCAAAGAAAACAGTCCGGTCGTTCCGGAAGATGAAGCAGGACGGCGAGAAGATCGTGATGATCACCGCCTACGACGCGCCGACCGCGGCGTTCGCCGAGGCCGCCGGGATCGACTTCATCCTCGTGGGCGACTCTCTCTCCATGAACACCCTCGGCTACACCGACACCATCCCCGCCACCATGGACGTGATGGTCCACCATGCGCAGTGCGTCCGGCGCGGCGCTCCGAACACATTCATCGTCGGCGACATGCCGTTCATGACCTGCCACCTCGGCGTGGAGAACACGCTCCGCGAGGCCGCGCGGTTCATGCAGGAGGCCGGATGCGACGCGATCAAGCTCGAATGCACGCCATCCACCCTGCCCGCCGTCCGCGCGCTGGTCGAGGCCGGGATCCCCGTGCAGGGGCATATCGGACTTCTGCCGCAGTCCGTGAAGACTTCCGGCGGCTACCGGGTGCAGGGACGCGGCGAGGAAGAAGCCGCCGAGCTCATCACCCGCGCAAAAGAGCTGGAAAACGCCGGCGTCTTCTCCATGGTGCTGGAATGCGTCCCCGCAGAACTCGCCGCGAAGATCACCGCCTCCGTCGGCGTGCCGACCATCGGAATCGGCGCTGGCCCGGACTGCGACGGCCAGGTGCAGGTCATCAGCGATCTGCTCGGCTACACGGAAGGATTTCTGCCGAAACACGCCAGACGGTTCTGCCACGTCGGGACCGCAGCGCAGGAGGCCATCGCGGCCTATGTCGCAGAAGTCAAAGGGAAAACCTTCCCAACTAAGGAAAACAGTTTCTGAATCATCCGTTTCAACCTAACTACTCCAGCAAGAAAGGAGCTCTCGCCATGAAACATTTCACCATTCTCGCAGCCGCCTCGCTCGCACTCCTCGCCGCATTCGTCTGCCCCGCGCAGGACGCCGCGTCCGCGAAAATCGACCCGAAAGCCGAGACCGTCGCCCTTCCCGCCCCCGCCAAGACCGGCGGCTTGCCGCTCATGCAGGCGCTCGCGGAACGCAAGACCGTCCGCGAATACAAGCCCGGCGAACTCGACGCCGCTACGCTCTCCGAAATCCTCTACGCCGCCAACGGCGTGAACCGTCCCGACGGCAAACGCACGATCCCGACCGCGATGAACAAGCAGGACCTCGAAGTCTATGTGGCGCTTCCGGGCGCGGCCTACCACTACGACGCGAAAGCGAACAAGCTCGTGCGCATCGACGCGGGCGATTTCCGCGCGGACCTCATCATGAACAAAAACATGGCGAAAAACGCCGCCTGCATCCTCGTCTACGCCAGCGATTCCACCAAGTTCCCGAACGAGAACGACAAAAAGTATCCCGCAATCCACGTGGGCGAAGCCTCGCAGGACGTCTATCTGTACTGCGCCTCGAAGGGACTCGGCACCGTCTCCCTCGGCATGTACGATGAAAAGGGCGTCCGCAAGGTCTTCAAGCTTGACGACAAGATGACCGTGATTCTCGCGCAGGCCGTCGGATTCACGAAATAACTTTTTCTTTCTACGGAGATGTTCCCCGTGACGGACGAACTCAGACCTGATCCCGCCGAACTGAACGACAAAACATCCGACGCTCAGAGCGCCGGATCGGACGTCGCGCAGAACGTTCCCGATCACACAATGGTTATGAAGACGGATCAGATCGACCGTACCATGGTGATAAGCGACGATTCGCCCGATCGCACCATCGTCCTGAGCCCGGAGAACGGCATCACACGGGTCAATGACTCGGACACGCAGTCCGTTCTCAGGGAAAAAACCCGCGCGAGACTTCATAACGTTTTGCACAATCCGACCTCAATCCTGTCAGCGCTGACTGGCGCCGGAACGGGCAAGCGCGACGTCGGCGCGGAGATCGAAGGGCATGACCATCACCGGGAACGCGCCGAAGTCGGGCATCAGGAGGAAGATCAGGCGCATCTGACCGATCTGGAAGACCGTTTCGAGATCGAACGCAAGCTCGCCGAAGGCGGTCGCTATGTGGTCTCCATCGGCGAGGACCTCGGCCTCGAACGCGAGGTGGCGATCTACTCGCTGCGCGATGAAAGGCTTCTGGACCCGGGCGAACGCGCCTGCTTCATCGCCGAAGCGGAAATCTCCGCCCAGCTCGACCACCCGTCCGTCCTGCCCGTCTACAGCGTCAACCGCGACTACCGCGGCGGCCTGCATTCCGCCGTGAAACTGACCGACGGCACGGACCTTCGCAAATACCTGGAACGCATCACGTCGCACTACCGCAGCGCCGGATTCCGCGAGGCGGAGGAAACGGCCGCGCTGAATTTCCGTCTCGAGCTTGTCCTCGGCATCACGGACGGCATCCTCTACGCCCACAGCCGGAACGTCGTGCATGCCAATCTCCATCCCCAGAACATTCTGATCGGCGAGTATCACGAGGTCTATATCAAGGGCTGGGGATACGCGACTTTCCTCAACGCGCAGGACAAGGAAGTGCAGACGAAACGCAAACCGCCCGAAATGACCGACCCGCGATTCATCGCGCCCGAAATCATATCCGGCGCGGAGCCGTCCGTCAAGTCCGACATCTATGCCATCGGCATGCTGCTCTACGAGATCGTCACGCTCCATCCGCCGTTTCAGGACGCCCCCGCACCGGAAGTTCTGGAATGCCTCCGTAACGGCGTCGAGCCGACGATCGAACACCGTTTCGGCGGCACAATCGACCCGGACATGCGGGCGATCATCCGGAAAGCCATCGCTCCGAATCCGGAGGACCGCTACAAATCCGTGAGCATGCTGGCCGAGGACATCCGCCGGTTCCTGCATTCGGAGGAGGTCTCCGTTCGGAAGATCAGCCTTTCGAAACGCTTCGCGAAACTCATCCGGGCGCACCACCGCCGCATGTTCTTCGGATTCCTGACGTTCATCTTCCTGGTCGGCGCCCTCTTCGCCTACAACATCTTCAACGACGTCCGCATGGCGCAGATCTCCTACATTGACGACCATGTGCTCGGCAAGGCGCAGTCCGCATGCCGGAAAACGGCCCACCAGTTCAATCTTCAGGCCGAGAAATTCAACGATATGCTCGAATCCATCAAGTTCGAGACCGAGTTTCTGCTCTCCGAGAACGGAGGAAAACGCGACAGCGGCATCAAATATCTGGCGCTGCCGAACAATGAGGCGGTCGCCGGAAACGACGGCATCCAGACCGAGTACTCCCCCTACTACGGCGACTCCGTCAGTTTCCGCAGGATGGAGGCAGGTCGCGCGGAGGATCTGCAAAAAGGCGAGTTCAAATGCCTCGGTATGCTCCTGCCGACACTCTTCCGGTACATGCTGCAGGCCCCGCTGAACGCCTACGTCACCAAGGAAAGCGTGGACCGACAGATCCACCGCCTCACGCAGAGCGTCAGCCCGATCTATCGCATCCAGATCCTGCTGGTCGACGGCTCGTCCCTGCTTTATCCCTATACGGTCAACCCGGAATCCATCCCCGGCCACGAGTCCGAATGGTACAGCCAGACCCTGCCCCGGCGCAGCGATCAGGTTTCCTGGCATCTCCCGTTCGTGCTGGAAAACGAAGCTCCTGAAGCGGAACACGTCGTCCTGCCGGTCACGATCCGGCTGGGACCGCCCATCACCCCGCTCGGAGCAGCTGTATTCCTCGTTTCCGGACGCTACTTCGACCAGATCCTGAGCGAGGCCCAGAATCTCCCGCTCGGCCTGGAGTCGCAGTATTTCATCGCGAAAGACGGCGACATCAAACTGGAACGCATCAACAACGGCCCGAACAAACGCCCGACGGTCAACCTCGAAACAGGCATTTATCCCGACCCCTGGCTCCTCGAATGGATGGAGGGGAAGGATTACGGTTCCGTCATCCGCAAGGAATCGGATGGAACGTTCGTCTACTGCTTCGCGGACGTCCCGGCCATGAAGGAATGGTACGTGGAGAAGATCCGTCTGAAGGATTTCCTGCGGAGCATTGACATGAAACAGAAAGGCGGTCTGCAATGAACCGGGGCGCGACATCAGGCAAAGTGCATACCGTAACCTCGATCAAGGTCGGACTGAAGAACTTCGGCCGCGAACTGGACACCACCGTCACGTTTACGCACGTGGACCACTCCACCGTCCGGTTCAACGACCAGCTGGATGTCAAGCTGGAACCCATCGACGCGGAATACCAGCAGGGGAAAGTCTTTGCCGAGGGCGGACAGGGCATCATCCGCGAGGGGCTTGACCTGAACCTCCGCCGTCCCGTTGCGATCAAGACGCTTAAATCGCAGCCCGAGGATCAGTTCACGCGCGGCCAGTTCATCCAGGAGGCGCGCGTTACCGCCCAGCTCAGCCACCCCGCGATCATCCCGATCTACTCGCTGAACTCGGACGACAAGGACGGACTCCACCTCGTGATGAAGCTCGTCGACGGCAAGACGCTGAAAGATTATCTGGATCAGCTCGACTACGAATACCGCAAGGCCGGCATCGAACAGTTCAACGAACGCAAATCCCTGATGTTCCGCCTCGAGATCATGCTCCGTGTCTGCGACGCCCTCGATTACGCGCACAGCCGCAACATCATGCATTGCGACCTCAAACCGGAAAACATCCTCATCGGCGAGTTCCGCGAGACCTACATCATGGACTGGGGCATCGCGCGCCAGATCGAGGAGCTGGGTTACGATCCCGCCACCTGGGTGAAACCGAACACCATCTCCGGCACGCCGCGTTTCCTGTCGCCCGAAGCCATCCAGGGCGAGCATACCGACCAGCGCGCGGACATCTACGCGCTCGGACTGATTCTGTTCGAAGTCGTGACGCTCCGCGAAGCCTACATGGCGCGCACCAGCGCCGAAGTCGTCTCCATGATCCGCGAAGGCCGCATCGCCGAAACCCGCCATAAATACGGGTTCAAAATCGACCCCGACCTGAAGGCGATCATCGCCAAGGCCACAGCATACAACCGGGACGAACGCTACCAGAACGTCCGCGACCTGGGCAACGACATCCGCCGCTACATGGGCGGCGAGGAGACCACCGCAAACCCGTACCATCTTTTCGGGCGCATCTCCGCATTCGCAGTCCACCACAAACGCGCCTCTCTGGCGTTCGCCGTCGCCTGCATCCTCACGCTCCTCCTGACGATCGGCGTGACGGCCTACCGCCGCGTCAGCCAGATCAACGCAGTGCATGCCTACTCGCAGCAGCTCGCTACCGCGCAGGTCCAGTCCACCGCCTGCGCCGACTACATCGAAACGAACATTGCGCGAAACGCACAGTTCCTCTCTTCCATTACCTCGGAGTTCGTCTTCCTCTACGAGACCGACCCGGACGACGGGGAAACGACTCCCGACTGCATGATGCCCGTTTCTGCCCTCCGCGACGCGAACGACGCCCCCTCTTCGCTCCTGTATTCCTCCGTGTACCACCGCAAGATCGACTTCTCGCACTTCTCCCACAAGACCATCCACGGCGAGGAACTGACCGGCGTCGAGAAGCGCCGCCTGCATATCCTGGCGCATCTGAAGAATACGATCATGGACGTATTCAACGAACGCCTGCCGGAAAAGCTCGCGGACGCCTCCTCTGCCGAAAAGAACGAATACCTTCGCCTCACCGGAATCCCGCTTCACCTGCTGCTCTTCGGATTCCCCGACGGCCAGTACATCGTATACCCCGGCAGCGGCGTCTATGCCTCGACCTACGATCCGCGCAGCCGCCACTGGTACAAGACCGCCCAGTCCAGCAGCGGCGAATTCGCCTGGAGCAAACCCTACCCCGGCAACACCGCCGCCGCGGGCTATCTGCTCTCCTGCAACGTCCCGATGCTGGATACCGCCGGCAATTTCCTCGGCGTCGCCGGATTCGACCTGCATCTGAACACGATCATCCGCGACCTGAAGACGAACGGCAACGTCGGAAACAACGTTCTGGAAAAGACACTGCTGGACAACAGAGGACTGATCCTGGTCTCCACCGGAGCCAGATTCGCCGGAGCCATGGAGACGAACAAGGAAGATTCCCTGGCCATCCGCTTCGACGACGCCGACCTCTTCAAACAGTTCACCGAGATCAAATACGGCACGATCTCACGTACCGAGAACGGCCGCCGCATCATCTACTGCGTGAACTACCTCCCCAGCCAGGACTGGTACTACATCGAAAAGATCGACGTCACCGCCACCGCCCCGAACCTCTTCTGATCCGCCGTCCGCCTCCCCCTCCCCGCGGCCGCCGTGGCCTCATGTCCGAACGGGCACGGACAACATCGGCAGGGCGAACAGGACCGGCGCATCCGGCATCTCCCGTTCTCCAATGATCCGGCGGGCTATTTTCCTGCTTTTTTGAGACGCGGATTTGCTTTTTTTTGACTTTGAGCTATATTATTTGACTACATAATACCGTGCACCCGTAGCTCATTTGGATAGAGCGACTGCCTCCGGAGCAGTAGGTGGTGGGTTCGAGCCCCGCCGGGTGCACCACTTTTTTTGCCTTAAAAATGGGAAAACAGCCCGGAATCAGCCCCATTTTTCCCTTTTGTCCGGCTTGCTTTCTTCACAAAATGGAAAACTGTCCTCGGTTCAGATCAGGAATACGTATCCCCTGATACAGGTGATAATACCGCAGAACGATGTTTTCATTGCCATGTTCCGGGGAAACGGATATCTTTCAGCGGAATATCCGTTTCAGGCGGCGTTTGATCTTCGTGCAGATGTTGACCGGATGTAACAGCAGACGGCACATGGTCTTATGCGCCGGATCCAGGCTGTACGGGAGCGGGCCGGGAAGCTTGAACCCCTGTTTGACCGCCCAGTCGGCGACAGCGGTGTACGTGTCAAAATTCCGGAACGAGTTCGGCGTCCAGTTGATCCATGGCTTCGGAATCCCGACGAAATGAACGAAAAGCTCGTTACGGTCCTTGTCCAGCCGGAACGAGTCCGACACACGCGGAGCCTGCGGCCAGAAGCTCAGGATGCTGTTCAGAACCGATTCATCAAGCTGGTGATAGTATTTCAACGAACGGTCCTCCACACCTTTGTTTCCGGCCGGCAGCACCTTCATCATCTGGCTTTGCCATTTCTCCAAGAACGGGCGGGCGCTCTGATGCACCGAGAGGAAGCACGCGGAACAGCTCCGGTGCGTGCGCGGCTCGGAATTGCCGCCGATGTCGGCCTTCCATACGTCCAGGATCGCTTTCGGAATGCGGTGTCCGTCCTCTCCGTATTCGTAGCCGCGGAATGCACTGGGCTGTTCCTCCGGAGAGCGCATGCGGACGTGGATCTCCTCCGGCGAAAGCGGCGGCAGACGTTTTGAGCAGTTTCCCACAAAATATCCGTCGCTGTCCGCCCAGGTAATGTATTCGGTCTGTGCCTGGAGCATCACAAGCGGCTTGTAGCAGGTGAGCGAATGGTCGATGTCCTTCAGCGTGTAGATGGTCACGTCACCGAGCTGCTTCAGGATCTCCTCCGCCTCGGGCGTGAACTTATGCGCCCCGACCAGGACCGGCTCGTCCATGCCGGATTTCCGCATGGATGCGATAAGCATGAAAAGTCCCCACAGATAATTGATGTCGCCGACCGTTACGACCGTGTTGTTTTTCATTCCTTGATACTCCGTCATATCTGTTTCATATGTTTTTCACCCGATACAATACAGCCTCTTTTCCGAAAAAGCAAGTCCGCTACCCGTTTTTCGGCAAAATACGAGGTAAAAACCGTAACTGCGGAAAAAAATCTACTAAATTTATCGCCTTTGCGCTTGACTTCTCGTTTTTCCGTGCTATATTAGTTCCCATCGTCTTAGTTCCGGAGTCCGTTCCGGTTTTTTTCTGAAACGATTCACAACCTTTTTGATAGACTTAAACAAAAACAACCTGCCAGGAGCACGATCAAGTAATACGCAAGCATGACAGCCCGATTCAAACCACACTGAACACAAACACGACCCCACGAACACTTCCTATTCCGTTCGCATAAGGAGATACCACCATGGCCGACAACAAACAATACCGCATCGAAACCCTCGCCATTCACGCCGGACAGGTCCCCGACCCCACCACACTTTCCCGCGCCGTCCCTGTCTACCGCACCACGGCCTACGCGTTCCGCAACTCCAAGCACGGCGCCGACCTCTTCGGCCTGCGCGAAACCGGCAACATCTACGCCCGCCTCATGAACCCGACCGAAGACGTGCTCGAACAGCGTCTGGCCGCGCTCGACGGCGGCAAGGCCGCCCTCGCCGTTTCCTCCGGCACGGCGGCGATCTACTTCACGATCACGAACATCGCGCGTCAGGGCGACGAGATCGTGGCTGCGAACAACCTCTACGGCGGCACCTACACGCAGTTCGACGCCATCCTGCCGCAGAACGGCATCAAGGTCAACTTCACGCCCGTAAACGATTTCGAGGCCGTCGAACGCGCGATCAACGAGCGCACCCGCGCCATCTACATCGAGACCGTCGGCAACCCCGGCCTCGACATCGCCGACATCGAAGCCTACGCGAAGATCGCGCAGAAGCACCACCTCCCGCTCATCGTCGACTCCACGTTCACTCCGCCCACCCTGCTCCGCCCGATCGAACACGGCGCGAACATCGTGATTCACTCGCTTTCGAAGTGGATCGGCGGACACGGCACGGCCATCGGCGGCGCGGTCGTCGACGCGGGCAATTTCGACTGGACCGATCCGAAGTTCGCGCTGTACAACGAGCCCGACCGCGGCTACCACGGCCTGCGTTTCGCCCACGACCTCGGTCCGAACAACCCGCTCGCGTTCATCCTGCGTCTCCGCACGGTCGGCCTCCGCAACCAGGGACCGACGCTCGCCCCGGACGCAGCCTGGATCTTCCTCCAGGGCCTCGAATCCCTCCCGCTCCGCACCGCGCGCCACAGCGAAAACGGCCTCGCGGTCGCGAACTTCCTGAAGAACCATCCGAAGGCCGCCTGGGTCAAGTATCCGGGATTCCAGCCGCTGGCGCAGAAATATCTGCCGAACGGCGCGAACGGCATGGTCGTCTTCGGCGTGAAGGGCGGCGCGGAAGCCGCGCAGAAGCTCGTCGACAACGTCTCCCTCTTCACGATCATCGCGAACGTCGGCGACGCCAAGAGCCTCATCATCCACCCCGCCAGCACGACGCACTCCCAGCTGAGCGAAGAGGACCAGATCAAGGCGGGGCTCCCGCCCGAGCTCATCCGCCTCTCCATCGGCCTCGAGAACGTCGACGACATCATCGGCGCGCTGGACGATGCCCTGAAGCTTATTTAATGAAAGTTTCCCTGAAAGTTAGGGTTAGGGTATAAGGAAGCCCCCGGACCTGCTGAAGGCTCCGGGGGCTGTTTTTTGCAAGTTCTGCAGAAAAAAGAGGAAGGACTTGTCCTCCCGTGTCCGGGCATAGCTGGACACTGTTCAGCAACGCTTGCGCTGGTCTCCGGAACGGTGAGAATGCCATCCCGGAGGCAAATTGAACGATCTTAAAGCCGTCTTCCGCTCAGTTTTCCAGTTCCTTCAAAAACTTTTCTGCCAGTTCGAAGCCCTGATCCGCGGCTTTGCGGAGCCATTTCACATCTTCAGCTTTGTCCTGTTCAACACCATCGCCGTTTTCGTAGCAGACGTCGAGATTGTATTGCGCCTGGACATGCCCCTGTTCAGCGGCTTTCCGAATCTGTTTGATATCCTGACCGGAATTTACCGTACTACACGCTGAAAACGAGGCGGCGAAAACGATAGAAAATACAAAAAAGCACGCGGCAGAAAGGTTTCATGACTGTCTTCTTATGTGGTACAGAAACAATCTTCTTTATTTTGAGAATAATAATATATCGCTACTCAACAGAAACATCAAGAGAAAGCATGAAGTTTTTCGGGTAGAATATAGTATTTTATTGAGCAAAATAATCTTTATTTTTTGCGACAGAAGATCGTTTCGATTGTTCCATTCTTTTTACGAAAAAGTCAGGGTCAGGGAAAAAGAAACGGGACCGTCGGTCGATCCGTCGGCCCCGCTTTTTATGCGGAAAATGTTAAAACGAATTCAGAGCTTTTTCCCGACCATCTTTTCGGGGCGGACGGCGGCGTCGAACGCGGCCTCGTCGATGAGCCCGCTGGCGAGCGCGGCTTCCTTCAGCGTCAGGCCCTTCTTGTGGGCGGTCTTCGCGATCGCGGCGGCGTTGTCGTAGCCGATGACGGGCGACAGCGCGGTCACGAGCATCAGGGAACGGTTCAGGAGTTCGCCGATGCGGACGGTGTCGGCACGGAGGCCGTCGAGCGCATATTTGGTGAACGAGCGGCAGGAATCCGCGATGAGGCGGATTTCGGTCAGCAGGTCGAAGATCATCACGGGCTTGAAGACGTTCAGCTCGAAATTGCCTTGTGTCCCGGCCATCGCGACCGCGGTGTCCAGCCCGATCACCTGCACGCAGACCATGGTCATGGCCTCGCACTGGGTCGGGTTCACCTTGCCGGGCATGATGGAGGAGCCGGGTTCGTTTTCGGGGAGGATCAGCTCGCCGAGGCCGCAGCGCGGACCGCTGGCAAGCCACCGGATGTCGTTCGCCATCTTCATGAGGGCGCAGGCGAGCGTGCGGAGCGTGCCGCTGGCGGCCACGATCGCGTCATGCCCGGCAAGGAGCGCGAATTTGTTGCGGCCGGAGACGAACGGCAGTCCGGTCAGCGCGGCGATCTCCTTCGCGGCGGCTTCGGCGAAGCCTTCCGGCGCGTTGAGGCCGGTCCCGACGGCGGTCCCGCCGAGCGCGAGTTCATAGAGTTCCGGCAGGACGCCTTCGATGCGCGCGATGGCGGCGTCGAGCTGGGCGCGGTAACCGGAGAATTCCTGTCCGAGCGTCAGCGGCACGGCGTCCTGAAGGTGCGTGCGGCCGATCTTCACGATGTCGGCGAACTCGGCTTCCTTCTTCGCAACGGCGTCGCGGAGTTCGCAGACAGCGGGCAGGAGCGTCTGCACCAGGGCGCAGGCGGCGGCGATGTGCATGGCCGCCGGGAAGGTGTCATTGGAGGACTGGGACTTGTTGACGTGGTCATTCGGGTGGACGGGCTTTTTCGCGCCACGTTCGCCGCCGAGCAGTTCGTTCGCGCGGTTGGAAACGACCTCGTTCACGTTCATATTGGACTGCGTGCCGCTTCCGGTCATCCAGACTTTCAGCGGGAATTCGCCGTCAAACTTCCCGGCGAGGATCTCGTCGCAGGCGGCGCAGATTGCGTCCGCCAAAGCGGGATCGAGCTTACCGAGGCCGCGATTGGCGAGCGCGCAAGCCTTCTTCAGCACGGCGAATCCGCGAATCACCTCGCGCGGGATCAGGTCGTCCCCGATGTTGAAATGGATCAGGGAACGCTGCGTCTGCGCGCCCCAGTAGTGTTCGGCGGGGACGGCGATCGGCCCCATGCTGTCGGTTTCAATGCGCTCTGCCATGGTCGGGCGTAATCCTGTTCGGTTCCGGGGCTGCGGCGGGTATCGGGATCCGCTTCAGTCCTTCTTCTGTTCCATTCTGTCGATGTCTTTTTTGACGAACTCGACGACCTTCTCGAATTTCTGCACGTTGCCCTCGTCGATGTCCATCAGGGTCTGGTGGGCGTCGAGCACGTTCCGGGCGTTGCACTCCGCGGTCGCGGCGTTGGACGCCGCCGCAGTGTCTTCCGCGCCGCCGAACGCTCCGTTCTCGAACGCGAAGACCTTCTTCAATCCGAGGCCGCAGAGCAGTTTTTCGTTCTGTTCGGAGGCGTTCCAGATCTCGGCCGGGACGTTTTTCTTTTTCGCGTTCAGGCCGAGCATGGCGAGCATGCCCATGAAGGTGCTGTCCATCCAGGTGCATTCCTCCAGGTCGATCTTCAGGCCGCCGAACGGCTCTGCGGCGAGCTTCTTCGCGAGCTCACGGAGCGGCGGAGCGCAAACGAACGAGGCATTGCCCTTCACGCGGATGAACGTGACCGCGTCTTTTTCGGAAATGAAAACTTCGCCTTTTTCCATGGTCGGTTCTCCTTATTTCTGTTCGCCGTCCTTGACAAGCACGGCTTTGATGCGGCGGACGCCGCGGCTGGAGCTTTCCTCCTTCATGATCTTGAAGCCGCCGAGCGCGCCAGTATGCGTGGCATGCGGGCCGCCGCAGATCTCCTTGGAGAAATCGCCCATGCTGTAGACTTTCACGATGTCGCCGTACTTGTTGCCGAAGAGGCCGATGGCGCCCTCGGCGCGGGCGGCGTCGGGGGACATCTCGCGGCAGACGACCGGGAGGTCGGCTTTGATCTGCTCATTTACGATGCGCTCGACCTCGGCGATCTGTTCCGGCGTCATTTTCTCGGGATGGGAGAAGTCGAAGCGGAGACGGACGCCGTCGATGTTGGACCCCTTCTGCGCCACATGATCGCCGAGCACGAGGCGGAGCGCCTTGTGGAGCAGGTGCGTGGCGGTGTGGAGTTCGGCGGACGCCTCGGAATGATCGGCGAGACCGCCCTTGTTCTGGCCTTTTTCGGCGGTCTGGGAGTCGGCGATGTGTTTCTGGCGGGCTTCCTCGTAGCCCTTCATGTCGACAGTGAAGTTCTTTTCCTTCGCCATTTCGACCGTGAGCTCGATCGGGAATCCGTAGGTCTCGTACAGGTTGAACGCGTTCTTGCCGGAGATGACCTTGTTCGTCACGAAATCCGGCACGCGCGCCACCATCTTCTCGAACTCGCGGGTGCCGCGTTCGAGCGTGCGCTGGAACGTCTCCTCCTCGCGGTTGAGCTCGGAAATGATGGTCTCGCGCTGGGCGTTCAGTTCCGGGTAGAAGCCGCCCATGATGGAGATCACGACTTCGGCGATCTTCGCGGTGAACGCCTCCTTGATGCCGAGGTTGTTGCTTCCCTCGCGGATGGCGCGGCGGATGATGCGGCGGAGCACGTACTCGCGGCCGTTCTTGTCGGGCACGACGCCGTCGGCGATGATGAAGACGGCGGCGCGGATGTGGTCGGCCACGATGCGTTCGGGCGCGGTCCTGGGCGTACCGGCTTCATGCGTTGCACCGCGGATCTCGTCGAGCTTGGCGAAGATCGGGGTGAAGAGCTCGGTCTCGTAGCAGTTGTCCTTGCCCTGCAGGATGGCGGTCACGCGTTCGAGGCCCATGCCGGTGTCGACGTTCTTCTGCGCGAGCGGGGTAAACGTGCCGTCCGCCTGCTTGAAATACTGCATGAAGACGTTATTCCAGATTTCGACCCAGCGCTTGTCGGAGGGATCGAAGACTTCGGGCGCGGGCTTCGGGCCGGTCCAGTAGAAGAATTCGGTATCTGGGCCGCAGGGGCCGGTGATGCCGGCGGGACCCCACCAGTTGTCCTTCTTCGGGAGCTTCGCGATGCGTTTCTCGCTCACGCCGTGGTTGCGCCATTCGTTGTAGGCTTCCTCGTCGAACGGGGCGTCCTCGTCGCCGGCGAACACGGTGAAACCGAGCATTTCGAGCGGGAATCCGAGGTAGTCGGGCGAGGTCAGAAATTCGTAGCTGAACGCGATCGCCTCTTTCTTGAAGTAGTCGCCGAGGGACCAGTTGCCCAGCATCTCGAAGAACGTGAGGTGCACGGCGTCGCCCACGTCGTCGATGTCGCCCGTGCGGATGCACTTCTGGACGTCGGTGAGGCGGGTCCCCTGCGGGTGTTTTTCGCCGAGGAGATACGGCACCAGCGGGTGCATCCCGGCGGTCGTGAAGAGCACGGTCGGGTCGTTGTCCGGCACCAGGGAGGCGCTGCGGATGACCGCGTGACCCTTGGACTGGAAGAATTGCAGGTACTTTTCGCGAAGTTGAGCGGCTGTGGTAATCATAATATGGGTGTCTCCATGTAAGTTGTCAAACCAAACAATAATAATACACCCGTTTCCGCCTTTTTACAAGTGGAAAAACGCGTGTTTTATCTTAAAATTGTTTCTGAATGCCGGGAATCAGAGGGCGACCGGACGCGGCGCGGCGTTTTCCGAATATTCCACCGTCTTCACGGGGTTCCCCTCGTAACGCAGCGTGCCGTCCGGATCCAGCGAGAACTTGTTCCGCGCGAAATCGTCGACCGTCTGGGGGAAGACGACCCAGTCGCCGTGCTCCTTCAGGTTCTCCAGGTTGCGTTCCGCCGCCTGCATCAGCAGGTCGCCGCGGTACTCGGCGGGCTTCTTCCCCTGACGCGCCTCCTGGCACCCCCTGAGCTCGTCGACGGTCGCGCCCATGAGATCGACCGGGACCGGGGCGGAGATCCCCAGCACCGGGCCGGAGTCCATCTCCTTCGCGCCGCCGGTGAACGCCTGCGCGATGATCACGCTGCTGCGGAGGCTCGTGTGGCCGCGGAGCAGAGCCGTCTCGACCGGGAGACGCTGGAGTCCGGCCAGATAACGCCGTCCGTCCTCCTCAAGCGTGAGGTCGCCGGGATGGACGTTCAGGCACGGCAGGACGCACGTGATGTTGGAGAGCGGCACGAATCCGGCGAGGATACCGAACTGGACATTGAACGGCATGAGCAGGCGGATCAGCGCGCCGGTCCATTCTTCGCGCACCTGAAGCGCGCGCTCCGAGGTCAGCGCGATCTTTTCCAGGCCGCGTTCGCGGTAGAATTTCGCGATATCGTGTTCGACCAGCGGCAGTCCGTATTGCGCCGCCAGGGCGCGGGCACGGCTCGTTTCGGGTTTGTCGGTCACCAGGACGCGCGGGGTCCAGCCGGAAAACGCGCCGGAGTGCCACCCCTCAAGCAGCTTGGCGGCGTTCGTGCCGGTCCCGCTTAAAAACACGGCCGCGGCCGGTTTTTCGGGAAAAGTTTGAAAAAAAGTGGAAGACATGGCGTTCTTTCATTTGATTTTTACGATTTTGTGTTTAAAATATAAACGGTGATTTTCGTTTCGCAAATCGATTCACCGACTTTTTTCGTTTTTATTCCAAATTTTCTGCTGGAGACATGAAATGAAGCTTCCAAAATATTCCTTCGTCCCCCTCTGCCTGATCCTCTGCTCGCTCGCAGTTACCTCGTTCGCCGCCGATGATGCGGCCGGCAAACCCGCTCCGGCGGCAGTTCCCGTCGCAGTCCCCGCCGTCGAACAGGCTAATGCCGAAGCCGAGGCAAAGGCCGCCGCTGAGGCGGAACAGATCATGAAACGTCGCGATAAGGCGAAAGAAGAGGCTGCCGAAAAAGCGCAGGCTGCTTTGAAAGCCGAAGTAGAGGCCCATAAGGCGAAGAAGGAAGCCGAGGCAAAAGCGGAAGCAGAAGCCAAGTCCGCTGCTGAAAAGGCGAAAGCCGAAGCTGAAGCCAAGGCAAAAGCCGCTGCCGAAGAAAAAAAGAAAGCGGCAGAAGAAAAAGTCGCCACTGCATTTGAGGAACGCTTCCCCGAACTCGCGAAGGCGATCGCCGATGCAGATCTTTCCGCAGAAAAGAAAGCCGAAGTCGATGTCCTCTCCGCCAACCTCATGGCCAGCAGCGATGCGCTCAATGAAGTTACGGCCCGCGAAGCAGCCGGAGACGCACAGCCCGCGGAAAAGCTCGAAGCCGAGATCGAATGTCTCACCAACTACACGGCCATCCTCGCCGCCGTCCCCTCCCTCGAAAACGAAACGCTCCTGGCCGACAAGAAACTTGAACTCCAGACCGCCCGCGAGGACCGTCTGCTCCTCGCCCAGAAGGAATTCGAGGAAGGGAAGATCGACTCGGACCAGCTCCGCGAACTCGAAGAAAAGTATCTGAAAATCGACATGGCGGCCGAGGCGGAACCAGTCAAGAAGGCAGCAAAGGAACGGAAAGAGCCGTTCTGGGGCTACAGGAAGCACAAACCGCTTCCCTACCTCGTGGTCGTCGCGAACTACCGCATCCCGCGTAAGGTGATCGCCGAATACCTCCGCACGGAATACGATGTGCCGTACATTCTGCTGCCGTCCAACCCCGGCAAGCCCTCGAAGGACGACCAGGTCTACTTCAGCGGCGGCAAAAAGAATTCCGGCGAACTGGAAGTCGCCCTGCCCGCGCCCCAGCTTTCGCAGTTCATCGCATATCTCCGCCCGGAGACCGTCATCTTCCTGGGCGACGAGTCCTACATCAACCCCGTGTACCGTCTGGCCGTCCCGGAAGGCATCCGCAAGGTCGATTTCTCCGACTCCGAATGGAAGGTCAACACGGCCCGCCTCGACGAGTTCTTCCGCCGCACGCTGAAGACCAACCTTTCCGACCACTATCTGGACTACCTGCAGGACCAGGGCAAACGCAACGCGGAGTGATCCACGATGTTCTCGATCTTCCGCCTTTCCATGAACGCCTGCCGGGAGTGTCTGCGCGAACCGGTGTACTACCTGATGCTGCTGGCGGCGCTGATCATGATCGGGCTGTTCCCGTACTTCTCGATGTTCGTGTTCCGCCAGCAGATCCGCTTGGTCTGTGACAGCTCCATGGCCACGACCATGCTGTTCGGCCTGTTCGCCGCCGTCCTCTGCTCGGCGCGCACGATCAGCCGCGAGATGAAGAACGGCACGGTCCTGCTGCTGATGTCGAAACCCGTGTCGCGGTTCTCCTTCGTGATCTCGAAGGTCTGCGGCATCCTGGTCTCGCTCACCATCTTCGTTTTCATCTGCAACGCCGCCACCTGGCTTTCCGTCCTGATCGCGGTCGACCAGTTCAAGCTGAGCAAGCCGCTCGTCTGGTGCTATTTCGGCGCGATCTGCGTGGCCGCGGTCTACGGCGGCGTCCGCAACTTCATCTCGCAGAAATCCTTCTCGTCCAACGCCGTCGCGGCCATGGTCGTGCTGTTCCCCGTGATCGCCGTAATCTCCCACATCGTCCGCGTGAGGACGCTGTCCGACTATCTGCTGACGGACAAGGAAACGTTCATGGCGGCGGACGTCCTGCTCCCGGCCCTGTGCATGCTGTTTTTCGCCGTGTGGATCATGGGCGTGATCAGCTCGGCGCTGGCGACCCGGATGGAGATCGTGGGCAACCTGATGGTATGCCTGATCCTCTTCCTGACCGGGATGGTGCTGCATTATTTCGCGGCGCGGGTGTTCGGCACGGGTTCCGTGAGCGCCCTGCTCTGCACCTCGCTGGTCCCGAACTGGCAGCTTTTCTGGATGGCCGACGTGCTGTCGAACCGCATCCATATCCCCGTGTCGTATTTCGTCTGGACGGCGGCCTACTCCGTCCTGTACTGCGCCGCATGGATTGGCTGGGCGTTCTTCCTGTTCCAGGACAGCGAACTGGCCCGCGACACCCGCTGACCCAAAAATCGGAGCAAGTCCCGATATGATGATCGAAGCGGAACACCTTTTCAAGCGCTACGGCACGCGGCTCGTGGTCGACGACCTCTCGCTGCGCGTGAACGTCGGAGACGTGCTGGGGTTCATCGGGCCGAACGGCGCGGGCAAGACCACGACCATGAAGATGATCAGCGGGGTCATGCCGCCCTACGCGGGCAAGGTGCGCATCGACGGCATCGACATCGAGGCCGAACCGCGCCTCGCGAAATCACGCATCGGATTCCTACCCGAAAACGCCCCGCTCCACATGACCATGACCGTCCGCGCGTTCCTCGCCTACACGGGCCGTCTGCACGGGTTCTCCGGGCGCGAGCTCGCCCGCCGCGTGGACCGCGCCATCGAACGCTGCGCGCTGAAGGAGGCCGCCGGGCAGGAGATCGAATCCCTGTCGAAAGGCTACAAACGGCGCGTCTGCCTCGCGCAGTCCATCCTGCACGACCCGAAGGCGCTCATCATGGACGAACCGACCGACGGCCTCGACCCGAATCAGAAACGCCAGATTCGCGAGCTAATCCTCTCGCTCAAGGAGGAGACCGCCGTCATCATCTCCACGCACATCCTGGAGGAGGTCGACGCCGTCTGCTCCCGCGTCTTTCTGCTCTGCAAGGGCAAGACGCTGTTCGACGGCGCAAAAGACGAATTCCGGGCGAAAGCCGACGCGCTCCACACGGACCTCGCCGGACTGTTCGCCGTCATGACGGAAGGAGAACAGGCATGACCGCTTCCCTCCGCCGCATCTTCGCCGTCGCCTCGCGCGAATTCTTCGCGAGCCTCGCCTCGCCCGCCGCGTGGGTCTTCCTCGTGATCTTCCTCGTCATGGCGAACGTCTGCACGTTCGTCTTCAGCGACATCCTCGCGCTCGGGCAGGCCGAGCTCAGTCCGTTCTTCAACTGGATGCCGTGGCTGTTCATGTTCCTGATGCCAGCGCTCGGCATGCCGCTCTGGGCGGAGGAACGCCGCGTCGGCACGTTCGAACTGACGCTCTCCTACCCGATTTCGCTCTGGGAACTCGTCTTCGGCAAATACCTCGCGGGCATGGCGCTCGTCGCGATGGCGCTCGCGCTGACCCTGCCGGTCCCGGTCACCATCGCCGTGCTCGGACAACCCGACGTCGGCGCGATCGTCTGCGGCTATGCCGGGGCGCTGCTCGTTGGCTCGGCGTTCCTGGCCGTTTCGAGCTTCTGCTCCGCGCTCTCAAAGAGCCAGACCGCCAGCTTCCTACTCGCGCTCCTGCTGTGCGCTCTGCTGATGTTCACCGGCTGGGACCGTGTGACGGGCCTGCTGTACCAGTGGCTTCCGGAAAGCGTCTGCCGCCTCGTCTCCTACTGCACCGTGGTGCCGCATTACCAGGCGTTCCAGCGCGGCCTCTTCGACACCTCCGAGCTCACCTACAGCATCCTGATCACGCTGCTTTTCCTCTACTTCGCGCGGACCGTGCTGGCCTACGCGGCTTCGGGCGGCGGCGGGCTCTTCCTCCCCGGCGCGCTCCGCGACCGCTACACGTGGAAGAACGTCCTGTCCATGGTGCTGTCCTTTGTCGTTGCCGTCTACGTCTTCATCTGCCTCGCGCTCACGGCCGAGGCGTTCCGCATCCGCATCGACTGCACCGCCGACCGGGCGTATTCGCTCTCGCCGGAGGCGCGTTCGCTGGCGCGTTCACTTGACCGCCATGTGACCGTGCGCCTGTACGTCTCGCCGCCGGGCGCAGACACGCCGAAAGACCTGCTGGGCTACGCCGAGCGCGTGAAGTGGCTCCTGCGCGAATTCAGCAAGGAGGCAGGCGGCAAGGTCACGCTTGAGATCATCTCGCCCGGCCCGGACACCCGCGAGGAGGAGGCCGCGATCATCGAGGGGCTTCAGCCTGCGAAGAACGCCGGCGGCGACCGGTTCTTCCTCGGCATGACCGTTTCCTCCGGCCAGCTCTGCCTCGCCGCGCCGTTCCTCTCCCCGAAAAACGAATCCATGCTCGAATACGAGCTTCTGCGGCGCGTCATGCACGCGCAGAACCCGAAACGCCCCGTGGTCGGCGTGATGAGTCCGTTCCCCGTGCTCGGACGCGCCCCGTCGCCCCAGACCGGCAGCTCCGGCGCGGCGGCCTGGTATCTCTTCACCGAGCTGAACAAGGACTACACGCTGACGGAGCTTCCGACGGACCTGAAGGATATCCCGGACGGCCTGGACGCCCTGCTGGTGGTGCATCCGCACGAGTTCGACCAGCGGACGCTCGAGGCGATCGACGCATATCTGGTAAAGGGCGGCCGCATGGCGGTATTCGTGGACCCGCTGTCCGCCTACGCGCTCGCCTCGGCGCAGAAGGATTACACCTATGTGAACATGACCGACTCCACGCTGGAGCCGCTTCTCAGGAAATGGGGCGTGGCGTATTCCACTTCGCACCTCGCCGCCGACATGAATTTCAAGTACGACCAGCTGGACAAATCCGGCGTCCGCCGCACGATCCCGACCGCGCTGCTCATCACCGAGGCGGGCATCGACCGCGGAAATCCGGTCACGGGCGGGCTGACCTCCCTGCGCATGAACTACGCCGGGTTCTTCGACCTGCGGAATCCGGCCGGTTCGCTGAAGTTCGAGCCGCTGGTCTACACGACCGACTACTCCATGGTCGCGGACGTCGCGGACCAGCCGGAAAAGATCCTGGCGGACTTCGCCGCGCCCGGACGGCATTCCGGCGAAAAACTCAATCTCCTGATGCATATCACGGGGCAGTTCCCGAGCGCATACGGTTCGGAGGAAACCGGCAGGCCCGGCGAGGTCTACCTCTTCGGCGACGCCGACATGCTGTTCCACGACGCCTGCGTCGCGCAGGCCAAGGATGAATTCGGCCAGACCATCGTGGTCCGCAGCAACGACAACATCACACTCATGGAGAACGTGGTGGAATCCCTCTGCGGCGGCGGCCGTCTCTCCTCGCTCCGCAGCCGCATCCCCATGTCCCGTCCGCTCACGCGCATCAACGAAAGCCAGATGCGCGCCGACCTCGCGTTCAAGGACCGCATCCTCGCGCTCGCCGAGGAATCCATGCGCCTGGAAGATCGCGTGGAATCCATCCGCAAACAGCTCATCGTGAGCGGCGGCGCGGCGCGCCTCACGCAGGAACAGCGCGATCTGCTGAACACCTATGAACAGAAGGACGCCGCGCTCAAACGCGAAATCCGCGAAATCCGTCTCCAGCTGCGGCAGGACCTCGACCGCATCAACAACACGGTCCGCCTCATCAACATCGTCCTGATCCCCGCGTTCGTCATCCTCTGCGGCATCGTCTGGAGCATCGCCCGCAAACTCAAATGGAAACGGCACGTCTCATGAAAAAGCGCAGAGTCCTCATCATCCTTTTCCTCACGACCGTCACGGCGCTCGCCGTGGTGTCCGAACTGCGTCTCCGCCGCGAATCCGCCTCGAACATGGTCTCCGCGCGCCTCGCCCTGCCGGAATTCCGCCCGGAGGACGTCCGCTCGCTCGAAATCTCCTGGCGCACGCAGAAAAGCACGCTGGACTTCGTGCAGGACGGCCAGTACTGGGCGGTGAAGGAACGCGCCGGAACGCAGGCGGCGTCCGCGCAGGTCGCCGAACTGCTGGAGGGCCTCGCGAAAGCCGCGCCTCTGAAGGAGCTGGAAATCTCCGGCACGGACGACCTCCGGGACTTGAACCTGATCTCGCCGGAGGAGATCGCCGCGCCGGGCGCGGAATCCGGCCTGAAGAATTCCGAGGGCATCCTCGCCGTGCTGCGTGACGGACAGGGCGCCGAACTGCTCCGCATCATGCTCGGCCGCGGCCATACGCGCCTCGCCGCCGACCGCATCGGCAACCTCGCCGTGCAGGGTTACGACGGCCGGTACATCCGCGTGTGGTATCCCGACAAATCCAGCCGCGTCTTCCTCATTTCCCGCGTCTTCGAAAAATGCGTGCCGAATCCCCGCCAGTGGATCGAACCGCTGTTCCTCTCCAAGCCGGAAAATCCGGTATACGCACGGTTCCAGCGCAAACGTCCCGGCGCGGAGACCGCCTCGGTCCTCTGGTTCGTGAACTCGACCAAGGACGATTTCCAGCTGCTCGTCCCGACCGGCGAGCTTGACATGGAGGCTTTCTCCCAGAAATACGCCGCGCTCGCCGCGCCGTTCTCCGTCGACCTCGTGAACAACCCGTCGAAGGCCCTGAAATTCAACGACGCATTCCAGACGGTCATGAGCGACGGGTTCGCGTATCTGCTGGAATTCGCGAAGGTCGATTCCCTTTCCGAGGAAAACGAAGCCGACGTCTACGCCGGACGCATGACCGTCTCGTTCGATCCCGAAAGCGTCCGCCGTCTCATCGGCGAACCCGACGACGCGTTCGAACGCCGCCTGAAACGGCTTGCCGCCCGCGCCGAATATGAAAAACGCACCGCGAACGGGCGTGTCTTCCTGCTGAAAACCGGACTGCTGGAGCTTCTGGCGCAGCCGCCTGTCAAGACATTGAGAACCGCCGCCCCTCGCACCTCGTCCGCAACATCATTGTCCGACGCGAAAAAGGAAGAATAACCATGCCGAAATCCCTGCTCCAGTCTTTCCTCGCCGCCTGCGCCCTTTTCGTTTCCGTTTCCGTCATGGCGCAGACTGTCACGGACGTCCCGCTTTCCGACGCCGATGTCAAGATCAAATCCGCGGCACAGAACGCGGCACAGAACGCGGTCCAGAGCGCGGCATCCGAAGCGGCGAAAAAGATCCCGACCGCCGAGGAGATCGCCGCGGAACGCGCCCGTCTGGAACGCATGCGCGCCGCTCTGGCCGCCGAACGCGCCGCTCTGGAGCAGTACAAGGCCGACCTCGTCAAACGCCAGCAGGAAGCCGCCGCGGCCGCCGCAAAGGCGAAAGCTGAGGCCGAAACAAAAGCCGCAGCCGAAAAGGCCGCCGCGGAAAAAGCGGTCGGTTCCGCCGGATCCGTCCCGCCGCCCGCGAAAGACGACCCGGTTTCGATCAGGAACATGTCTCCGGAGGAGCTCCAGCGGCAGCGCCAGCTGGCGATCGAACGCGCCAAGGCGATCGAGAAAGCGGTCGCCGCGCAGAGGGCCGCCGATGCGAAGAAGAAAGCCGCCGCGGAAAAGGCCGCCGCATCGACGGTGCAGACAACCACGCCGAAGGACAAGGACGTCGCGACCATGAAGCTCCGCAAGATCACGCAGAACAAGGTCCGCTACGTGCATTTGCGCGACGTCGCCGTCAACTACGGCCTCACGTTCGCCTACACGAAAAACGCGAATAAAATATCCGGCGCGGTCATCTACGACAAGACCCGCAAGGCCATTTTCTCCACGTCCTACCGTGACGGCATGGTCAACGGCGTCCAGGTCTATTTCCTCTACCCGATGCTCATCAAAAACAACGAACCGTACATCTCCGAGGTCGATTTCCTGACCTGTCTCGACCCGCTCCTGCGCTACAAGACTCCGGTCAAGCTCGGCATGAAGACCATCATGGTCGACGCCGGACACGGCGGCTCCGACCCGGGCGCCATGAACGGCACGCATAAGGAGAAAGTCTACACGCTGCAGATCGCGAAACGTCTCCAGACACAGCTCGAAAAACTCGGATTCCGCGTGATCATGACGCGTACCGGGGACACCTACCCGACGCTTCAGGAACGCGCCGCGCTGTGCAAAAAGTACAAGCCCGACCTCTTCATCTCAATCCACTGCAATTCCTCCACGAACAAGACCCCCGCCGGGATCGAGACCTACCGCGCCGTCCCCGTCGGTGGTACCGAGACCAAAGGGTCCAAGGTCAAGACGGAAAAGCAGTCGGGGAATGAATTCGACGCCAACAACTCGCGTCTGGCCTTCGAGATTCAGAAGGGCATGATCGCGGCGACCGGCGGCACGGACCGCGGCATCCGGCACCAGGCGATCTACGTGATCGGAAACGCGAGCTGTCCGGCGGTCCTGGTCGAAGTCGGCTACCTCTCCAACGCCGCCGAGGTCAAGAAAATCGCCTCGCCGGACTACCAGAACAAGATCGTCTCCGGCATCCTCGCAGGACTCGCCGGATACGGATCCTTCCTCCGCTGAGGACCGGACTCCCCTTTCCGCCTCAGAATCCCAGCAGCTTCCCGATGCCGTTCAGCAGGACGGACAGGAACCGGTCGAGGCCGCTCCCGAGGACTTCCTTTTCGTTCCGTCCGACCAGATTCTGCGTGAGGAACGTACCTCCGCAAAGCTTGTAGTCGAGGAGCGAGGTCATGCCGCGGAAATACGCCCAGAAAGTCTGCGTGCGACAGAGGGAATACGCCGCGCCGGGCACATAGCCGACCAGGACGCCGTCCTCGATCTTGTGAACCGCGGAGGAACCCGGCTCGATCCGCTGGACGTCAATGCCGCGTCCGCCGATGATGAAGATCGTGCCGGTGCCGAAAAAGACGATGTGGCGCAGACGCATGGAAATGAGGTTATGGAGTTTGAAGCTCCAGATCGTGCGGACCTCCACGTCGTCGGTCAGACCGATCACATGGCGCGGCGTCAGGACCAGGCCGGGGCCGCCGTTCAGTTCGATTTGCTGGATGTAGACCTCGTCGTCCTTCGGGGACGTCAGCTTGATCTGACCGGGATTCTTCGCGCCCGGTTCGTTGCGGTAGGCCAGCAGCTCCACGAGGTCGGACGCGATGGACACGAGCGGCGCGCCCCAGCGCCACATGAACTTGGTCCGGCATGTTACGTCGCGCCGTTCCTTGCCCCAGTCGCCGCCCTGCGCCCGCAGGTAGAACTTCCGTCCCTCGGGAATCGTGAACGTGATGCTTCGGGAGGCGCGATGAAACACGGGAGCATGCGAACCGTCGTCATCCTTGATTCTGATACGGATCGGCGGGAATCTCTCGATGAGCGCGGCTACGCCGTAGTACATGAACACAAGCCACAGCGGAGGCGTGAGCAGCACGAAACAGATGGTGAAAAGAAGGATGCGGAGGCCATTCGTGTTCCACTCGTTCGAAACGGATTCCGTGAGGGACTGCGTCACGCTTTCGAGCTGGAACATCAGCAGCTGGCGGTTTTTGTCGAGCCGGTCCAGGGTGTCCTTGTACCGCGCGATCGTGTCCTCCAGCGTGTCGATCTGAAGCTCCAGGCGCTTCAGTTCGGCAGTGAGGCGGGCATATTCGGACCAGTGGTCGATCGGATGCCGCCACGCGCTCGGCAGGGCGTCGATCTTTTCCAGGCACTCCCGCCTCTGCCTGCGCCAGTGATCGAGCATGGAGAGCCGGTTTTCGAGCGATTCCTTCGTCTTCGCGATTTCCTCCTC
Source organism: uncultured bacterium (assembly GCA_902778895.1). GTDB lineage: Bacteria > Verrucomicrobiota > Lentisphaeria > Victivallales > UBA1829 > UBA1732. The sequence continues at coordinate 61,081 of CACYZF010000007.1, read as the reverse complement.
GGCCGACTGAATGCCGACAAGAAGCGCGTCGCGCTGTTCCGACAGTTTCAGCGCATTGTCCTTCGCGACGCGGATCCCGGGCGACAGCAGGCACAGGATCACGGTGATCGCGGCGATCGTGAGGATGTTCCGCAGGATCCAAGCGAGGATTTTTCCGATGAGTGCCATGGCGTATCCGGGTTAAGAAGAAAAACAAATCCGGCGACGGCCGGGACGATTTATGAAAAGGCCAACATTTGTTTCAGGAGCACTTTTGCCGCACGTTCAAATCGCAAGCCCGCCTGCACCTGCCTCGGACAAGCGTTCCGCAGATACGGCAGAATCGAGCCCGTACCGTCTTCCGGGGGAATCATCAAAACACCGAAAGCCGGACATGCATCCCCGAGCAAAGCACCACATCCGGGATAATGCTTCCAGTCTGCGTTCCTGTTCTTCATCCAATGCTCCCGTTACCGGATTGCTGCAGAGCAGCACGCGCCTGCCTGGCCTGCTGCAGTTTGCTCCTCTGCTGTTCGGCTCGCTGCTGACTCCGTTTATATACGGCCTTGATTTTTTTCCGGTTGACGGCGATCACCCCGATCAGGGCATAAACAACCATCTGTTCAGCAAAGTTGTTGAACTGCTTCAAGCTCCACTCCAGTGTAGAATGCCAGTAGTTGCAGCTCAATCCGGCGAACAAACCAATTACAATACCGGAAAATGGCTTTTTTCTGAAAACAAACATGCTGATTATAACGGATAAATAATAATAAAGGAACCAGAGAAGCAAAGCGCCCAGTCCCCACCAGCCGCATTCGGCCGCAACCAGCAGGTAAGTTGTCTCAACGATCGCGCCGAATTCCGGCATACCGTAAAGATAATGCTCTTTCGTGTACTCATATTTGCCGCCGCCGCCGGAGTATTCGCAAAAGTTATTCGCACCGACACCAAGGTCAAAATCATTTGCCATTCGTCTCGCCGCAAGGGCAAGATAGATTCTGGTATTCTTGGATGCTTCCGGCGCCTTGGTAAAACGCTGGATGATACGAGGCAATGCATATCCCACGATGCTCAACATGACGATCAGACCGATCAGCATGAGGGTCAGGCGTCTGGTTGAAAAACCATTGAACAGAATCGATAAAGCGCAAACAATAGCAATTCCGCCGAAAAACACAACCAGTCCACCACGTGAATAGGTAAAAACAATCAGGAGAACAGACCCGCCGAACGCAAACAGACAAAAAGTAAACAGTATCCTGCTGATCTGCTCGTTCATCAGAACACCAAGGACAAGCAACCCGAACACCTCAAGGTATAATGAAAGGGAATTCTGATGGGGGAACGTCGAGCTGATCTGAAAGAGTCCGATCCTGTATTTTTGATAGACCCCGACAAGAAACAGAATAATAAGAATACAGCAGACCAGATAGATGAAATAAACCAGATTCTTGCTGTTGTTCAGGTAATTATATGTCGCCAGGAATGTTATATACATCCAGAACATCTTATAGACTTCAAAGCCCCATTGATGCATATGAATGGCATTGATGCCGGAAAGCAGGACAGACAAATAATACAGAAAATAAAAAAAGGAACCCGGTGGAAAAAGCGATATCTTGAAATTGAAGCCGAAGAACATGCTCAATAAGAGCGGAACGGCAAAAAGAGATACAGCCGTAAACGCATAGCCACGCGCCGTACCGATCCAATCCGGCATGGGTACGAAATTGAGCGAAACCTCATAACTGGTAAAATAAAGCATTCCTGCAAAACAGATGTGCCGGAATAAAGGAAACAAACAGCACAATACCGTCATAATCGGTATCGCATACAGGAAAATGAACAGAAATGCTACTATTTTGACGATCGACATATGCCGCACTTGGATTATTTAGATCCGGTACTGAATCCGAAATAACCAAAGATATTCGAGCCGAAAGGACCGGCAAGCAGGTTGATAAGCTGAATCGTCGGCAGAATATCCCTGATGAAGTTATTCCAAAGTGTGATGTCGTTTTGAGGCACATAGATGATATCATTCGCATTCAGATTGAAGTCCTTCATCTTGCCCTTCAGAATTTTATCGACATTAACAGTATAGACCACAGTATTCTCCTTGCCGCCGCGAATGACCCGGATATAGGAATTATACGTCCCCGGCTTCAAACCTCCAACATATGACAATCCCTGAAGCAGGGTCATCCCTTCGGTAAAACCGACATAGGAATTATTCCCGACTTCACCAAGGAAAATAATATAACCGCTCATCGTGGACGGCACATAAATGTAATCTCCATTCAGGACGGGAATATTATTCAGATCATCGCCCTCATAAACAAGTTTTTTGAAATCCACGGGCAGTTTTCTGCCATCCCGCTTGATATAGGCATTGTCCAGATCGGCGAGTTCAACTGTGTCGCCATGGAACTGGCCTTTTTCAAATCCTCCGGACAAAGCAATTGCATCGAGCAGTCTCGTCTGTCCGAGGGAAACGGTATAATTGCCGGGCTTTATCACGCGGCCCGCGATTGTGAAATAATACCCGCTCACCCCCTGAGGAGCCAATGAAACGATCGGTGACCGCAAATACTGCGTAAGCTGTTTTTCGATCAGGCTGGTGGCATCTTCCAAATTCAATCCGGACAGTTTAATGATCCCGACCAGAGGCAGGCTCGCCGTTCCATCCGGAGCAATAATGAAAGTCGAAGAAAGGGAAGGCTGATTATAGACATTCATCGAAAAACTGTCGCCCGGATGAATCTCATATGGCGTAGGATTGACTACGTGCAGAGCCTTCAATTCTTCCTGGATGGTATAATAATCCCCTTCCAACTTCGGTTCAACAGATGTCATTCCGGGAACGGCAATTCCGCCGAACGGGGTATTATTGCATGCAGTTATGACAAGGGAAATGACCGGCAAAAAGAAAAGCAGAACCCGATGGAATTTGAAATTCATAAAGTCACCTTGCTGTAGTGCTTGTTGTTAACATTATAAAGGAATCCGACGATATTACTGACTCGGAAGGATTTGAGGAACTGGAGAATACGGTAAACACTCAGTTTTGAGGTCTGGGCATACTTCATCGGGATGACGGTAAGATCGGCATTGTGGGCGATTTCAGCAAACAGCTGCCGGTGCAGTTCAAAATCAAACAGATCCCATACGATCAGCGAAACGGACTTGGATTTATAAGCGGTCTTGACGCGCTGGATCTGGTCGCCCGTCAAAGGAGAAATGAACGAAAGATCGTCCAGTTTGAAGAAGACCTTGTGCTCCTTGTCCGGTTTCGGAGCATCGTCGGTAAACTGATACAGATAATCATTGATCAGGACCGGCGCCGGGGACACCGACGCGGTCTCCTCTTCCGTAATCGGCGCAATCACCACATAGTTGCACCCAAGACGTATTTTCAGCGTCTCACAGAATTCCTCCCGAATCTTTTCATCAATATCCGACCGCTTGTTCGGAGCAAATACGACCAGAAGCGGATGCTCCGGGGAGATTTTGGAGAAGTATTCCTCTCCGTTTGTGATAATCGTCTGAAGGGCGCTGTAATAGTTGGCGCGATAGGTCTGCTCCAACACGGGAATCATCCCCAGCATTTTGATCTTGAGAGCCTGCTCGATATCAACGACAGAACGGATCGACAGGTTGAACAATTCACAGCCGATGATGATTGAAATCGCGACAAAAGTTCCCAGGACAAAACCGATAATGGCCCATATTCCTCTTTTTCGTGAAAGCGAAGTGTTGGGGGGTTTCGCCAGCTCCTGGATGGAAATGTCGGAAAAAGAACGGTCCAGGAAGTTTCGGATCGTCGTGATCTGAAGCTTGTTTTTATTGATTTGATCCTTGGCCTGAGCGAGGTCTATTTCCATCTGGCGAATCACAGGCTGTATCTGTGCGAGAAGCTCGCGTCTGGCACGGAGCTGAACGGCGATCTCATTGTTAAGCTTGATGTCATTCGACAACGCCGTTATTTCGGACCTTTGTTTTGCAATGGAAACCATGATCTGCGTATAAGCCGGGTTGCGCGACACGACGACCTTGCTGTTCACATCGTTTTCCAGAGAATCCTCTTCCTGCTGCAACTTCTCCAAGTCGGCTTTCATTCTTTTGACAAGTTCGCGCTGATTAATCAGAATCGGGTTGTTTCTCGCATAAATCTGCTCATATTCCTTCAGCGTGGCTTCCGCCTGTGTAAGCCTGTCTTCCGCAAGCGTGCTTTTTTCTCTGAGGGTAACGACTTCTTCGGGCGTATTGGCAAGTTCGCCCTGCAGTTCATATAACGCCTGTTTCGCGGAATCCAGGGTGGATGAAGCCCGTGTCAGCTGGTCTTCGACCTGAAGCAAACGCTGATTGTTGAACGCGATGTCGCTTTCGATCGTCGTAAGATTGTTCTCCGCGCACAACGTCTTGAGCTTTTCGTTAATCTCCTCCAACTGCTTTTCCATTTCGTTCTGGGTCCGGGTATAGCTGTCACGCAGGTCTTCCAGATTCTTCCGGATCAGCTTTTTGTACTCCTCGATGAAAACGTCGGCCAAAGTGTTGGCCAATGCCGCGGACATCGTGGGATCCTTGGAAGATGCAGATACGAAGAAATAATCGGAGTTCTTTTCCGACTGGACACCGATATTATTGAAAAGCTGTTCCGCGGTATAGGGAAGGCTGAGACGCTTGACCGTCTCCTCCAGCACGGCACGGCTTTTGAACAAGTTCATGATAACGGATTTCTGGATATTCACATAGCCGGGCGGCAGAATACCATCCTTCGATTCCGTTATCTGCTGACGGATCAGGCCGCAGTTTGCCACATATACATTGGTGGTGGTCATGGTGCGGATAAAGAACATCGAAACTGCAAAAAGGAACGGGAAGAGGGCAAACAGCCACCACAGCTTTTGAAGAGCAAAGATCCAGCACCAGATATCCCGCTTGAACAGACGGGTAAACCGGATAATCGAGGGTTCGGAGCCATCCTGTTCCAAAACAGTATTGTCCCGGAAAGATTCGACATCGCCGTTGTCTGACAAAATCATTCAAAAACTCCTCTCTGTTGCGGAATGCGGTCTTCTGAGCTCAGATTATGCCGCAGGATTCCCAGCAGTATCTTAATGTTGAACCAGCAGTTCCTCGCATAGGCGTAGAAATGCTCGTCAAGTTCGATTTGATATGGTTCATTCTCGTGTCCGAGATATTCGCTGTATGAAAAAACGCCGGGCGCATAACCGGGCAAATCCCGGATAAAAGCTTCATTGTGTTCCGTAGCCTCAAAAAGGTGGTTCCCGACCAGACGCATTTTCCCGGCTACAGCACAGAACAGCAGATGATACTTGTTCAGTGTCAGGCTGCGGAAAAGCCGCCCCGCCATGCTGTCCTGCGGCAGGACATATCTGTTCACGGACATGGTGCGCTTCCGACCGTTCCTCATCAGACATTCCGCCAGCGTGGAATGGATTTCCAGAAACGGCCGCAGCAGGACATAGGGCAGTGTTTGAAGCAGAAGCAGAAGCAAAGCCAGAATCCGCTGGTAAACCGGGCATCTGCTGTACTCGTCCTGCTCCACCCGAGAAAGAACGGCTTCGTTTGTGACGCCGAAGCAAGCCCCTGTGCCGGGGTCGATCAAATGATTCCCGCAGCATATCTTCCCGCGGATCTCCGTATTCCGTCCGATATAGGTATTGCCGAGTACAATTGAGTTCAGAACCGTAGCGCCGTTGTCGATGATGCAGTTGTCGCCCACAATGATATTCGGTCCGGCATGCACTCCATGCCCGAACTGAATCCCGTTCCCGAGGATGACCGGAGATTTGACGCGGGCCGAACGGGGAATCCGGACGTCGTATCCGACGAAACTGTGTTTTCCCTCGCTGAACCCCGGCAGATTATACTTTTCAATGTCGCTTCCGGCCAGACGCATGTTGTGCGTATAGTAACCTCGGATATCGGTCACGGATACACCCCGCACCGGAGTTTCGTCGCGGAATCCGCCCCAATCGTCCGGCAGATCGTCCAGCCTGTCACGGCCGATCAAATACCAGGCGGCAGAACCGTGCGAACATCCCTTCATCTCGCCGGATCCTATGCTCAGCTCGTGCGGAATCCGCTTGTCGTATTCCGGCAGGAACACCCCGGAAAAAACGAGGAGGTCGCAACCGCGGCAAAACGCCATATTCTGCCGGATCAGGTCTTTGAATGACCGCCCGGGGATCATCGCGCCGAAGCTGATGTTCAAACCGAAGATCTCGCCGTTCCGGTATTGTGTCCGCAAGATGCCCGACTCCTCATCGGATACGATCCGGACATCCCGGATTCCGCTCAGAATGCAATAATCCAGCATGAATTCGATCGCCGGCTTGTTCGCAAACGGCAGCATGGATACGGGATATCCGGGGAAATACCGGCTCAATTCCGTATTGCTGTGAACAGGGCAGAAAACCAGCGCCTTCATCATATCAGTACGCTCCCCTCCCCGTCAGAACGGCCGGGACCGTCTTAAACAGAATCAGCACGTCCTTCCAGAACCCCTGCCCCCGGATGTATTCCTTGTCGAGCACGACCTGTTCCCGGAACGGGATGTCGCTCCGACCGGAGATCTGCCAGATGCATGTGATTCCCGGCAGGATATTCAGGCGCTTCCGGTCATCAAGCGTATACTGCGCGACCTCGGACGGCAACGGCGGACGCGGCCCGACCAGGCTCATGTCGCCGAGCAGGACATTGAAGAATTGCGGAGCTTCGTCGATGCTGTATTTCCGGATGAAGCGGCCGCACCTCGTAATACGCGGGTCATTTTTCATCTTGAAAATCACGCCGTCCTTCGATTCGTTGGTCTTCTCCAGCGCTGCGCGCCGCGCCTCGGAATCAATATACATGGAGCGGAACTTATAGAAATAAAACGGACGCCCATGCAGCCCCACTCTGATCTGCCGGTAAAACAGCGGTCCGGGGGAATCGAGCTTAAGCCAGAGTGCGACGAACAGGAAAAGCGGAAGCAGCAGAATGATCGCAGCCAGACTGCCGCACACATCCATCCCTCGCTTGAATATCCGGTTGCTGTTCACGGAAAATATACGGATGCGCTTTTTGAAACGTGTACGGATTTTCGAGAGGAAACCGGCCTGAGAAGACATGGACTCAGACAACGGGGAAATGCCGTCTGTACCGGATGCCATATCGATCCCGGACGTGTTTACGTCCTGCATCCGGAGGGACACCTTCTTTTCCCGTTCCGCTGATTCCAGGCTGTTCAGCCTCATTTCAGCCTCCTTGGCCGTTACGCCGTTTCAGGCAAAGCGAAATATTACGCCTCACGGGCAGCCTTGATCGCTTCGCTCAGGTCGTCGTAAATATCGAAAATACGGAATGCCTTCGTAATCTCGAAGATCATTCTCGCACGCTGCGTCAGGTTCGCCAGCTTCAGAGTCCCGTTGAATTCCGTGCAGCTTTTCAGACAGAATACCAGCGTTCCAAGACCCGTACTGTCCAGGTTTTCCATCTCGGACAAATCAAACACAAATTTGCGCTGCGTGGCAAACAACTCAAGGAACTTGGACCGGAGCGTTTCCGCGTTTTCAGCAGAAAGATGGCCTTTGATCTGGATGACCTCTATTCCATCGTTTTCGAAATTGGAAATTTCCATGTGTTTTTTCTCTTCTGGTTCACTGTTTCAAATTGCGGCATACGCGCCGCGTACTCTTTAATAACATACATCATATTCACAAAAAATCAACCGTTTTTTTCCATTTCATCCATTTTTTAGCTTTTTTTTCATTGTTTTCTTTCGTTTTTATCCGTTTCTTTCAGACGAAAAAGAGAAAGATGTTTTGTTCCTTTTTGAGAAATTCTATTCAAAAAGCAACAAAAATCTGTATTGGCAGAGAGTTATAAGCATAAAAATCATAGGGATAACGGAACTATTCTTTTCAAAAGAATGAATCGGGATAAAAGATTTTTATCGGTTCACATTGACAAGAAACAGTATACGGTTATCACTCATGCAAAAAACCGGATTCCCGCCCAAAAAAGGAATCAGTATCCAGCGGAATGAAGTGCGCCGTCGATCCGTTCCAGAAACTCCTGCACAACCTCGATCGTACTGCCGATGACTTCCTTTTCCTCGGGTGTTTTGAGCATGCGCTGAAGCTGTCCGGTCTGAAGGAAATCAAGTTGTGCGCGATAATCCTTTTCGAAACTCTCGCGCTCTTTTTCCAGCTCTTCAGGTGACATCTTTTCGATAGACGATTCGCTGAGGTCAGCGATCAGGCGGATCAGTTCTTTTCCGCCCTCGCATTCCTCAATCACTTCCTGGCGTTCCTCGGGCGTGCCGCGAAACCTCTGGAGCATATCTTCGGCCTCACGGCGCATTTCCCCGACGTCGAACTTGGCCTTGTTGCGCTCGGCCAGAGTCTTCCCGGAGTTGCGACTCTCCGACGGACGGGAATCCCTCGTTCGCGTGTCCGGTTCATCCGCCGTGTCACCCGGTTTCGCCCGGGGAACTTCTTCTTCCACCACATAGGGTTCAGCTTCGTCCTCGGACGGCTGGAGGCGCGATCCCGACCGCAGGGCGATCACGGCCGCGGCGAGCATCAGCGCCGATGCGATGAGGATGAGAACGGTATAAAGCCTGTTGTTCATACGGGGATCAGTCGTTCGGGAAAAGTTCGTCCAGCGTGAGGATGCGTACCTTGCCGTACTTCTTGAGCCCCTCCTGATCGATCTGCTTCAGGTCGGCAAGGATGAGGATGATGTTCTTCTTTCCGGCGACACGCGTCTTCGCCTCGCCGAGATACTGCTCCATGCTCATTTTGAGCAGGCCCTCGTAGGCGGTCTTGCGCGATTCTTCCTTCAGGTTGAACTTCTTCATCGTACGGCGGACGCCATAATAGTTTTCCTTCTGGACGCGTACGTTGCGGTACTGCGAAAGCAGGTTCTGGCGCGAGGACTCGAACGCCGCGGCGGCTCCGGTTTCCGGATTATTCAGCAGGGCAAGAACGCCGTCGAGCGAGGTAAAGAACTTGTCGTGCTGGGTGCCAATCGCGCCGTAGGACATGGAGTAGCCGTTCGGATCGCGTCCGGGGTTGGAATACCCCGCGCCGACCGAATACGCCAGCGCCTGACGTTCGCGCAGTTCGTTCATGAACGTGCGGGATTCAAGCGTGGAGTAGATATTCTCGAAATCGTAGGGCTTGTCCTGATATCTGCCATCGAGGCGGATGACCTCGATCTCGGCCTGCGCCGCGCCGGGATAATCCACCACATAGACCATGTCTTCCTCCGGTTCGACCGCCTGGAAGAACTGCGTCTTCGGGAAGGTGCCGGGCGCGCCCTTCGGGTCGATGACGTCCGCCAGAAGCTCTTTGACTTCCTTGTCGTCGACGGGGCCGTAATACACCACGTCGTGCGTGAATCCACGCAGGCCGTGGATGCGTCCGATCAGCTTTTCGGGGTCGATCTCACGCATTTTCTTCACCGGCAGGATGTCGGCGGAATAGTTCTCCGGGCCGCCGTAAATCGCGAAACCGGACGCGGCGGAAAGTCTCGAGCTCCGGCTCGAACGGCGGTCGGCGCGGCTCTTCTCGACGGCGTCGACCAGCGTCTTATACGATTCCGCGTCGGCCTTCACGTTGGAGATCACGTGGTTGAAAAGCGCAAGGGATTCCTTGAAATTGCGCTGGAGGCCGCTTAGCGTGAGGCCGCAGCGGTCAGTCTCCACGAACGTGCCCATGCGGGCGGCGAGCTTGAACCATTCCTGGCGGAGTTCCTCGGCGGTATACTTGTCGGTACCGAGCTCGTCGATCCAGCCGAGCGCGAGCGCGAGTTCCTTGTCCATGCGCGTTCCGACCGGAAACTGAAGCGAGAGGGAGAACCGCTCGTTGATGTCGTTCTTGGAGGTAAAGAGGGTGATGCCGTCAGCCAACGGTGTGATGTGCAGGTCTTTTTCGAGGTCGGCGTAGACCGGGCCGATTTCGGGTTCGACAGGCAGAAGTTCGAAATTGCGTCCGAACTCGGAAAGTTCCTCGTGAACGGGCACGGGCGTGATCGGAGGCTTCACGGCCTTCACGATGTCCTTCGCCTCGCCCTGGCGCTTGTATACGATCACGTAGTTGTCGCGGTAATGCTTCTTCGCGAACTCGGTGATCTGTTCCTTCGTGATCTTCTCCATCGCGTCGATGTCGTTCAGCTGGTCGACCAGCGGACGCCCCTCGATGAACGCGTTGTTCAGCACGTGCGCGGCAGTGGAGGCATCCTCGGAGACCGTGATGAGCGACATGCGCTGGTTATTCACGATCGCGCCGGGCAGCCAGTCCGGGAACTCGCCGCGTTTGAGCTTTTCGAGTTCGCCGAGGATCAGGTCGCGCGTCTCTTCAAGGGTCTTGCCCTGCGCCGGTTCCGCCGCGAACACGTGCAGCAGATAGTCGCGCATGGCGTGAACGCCGCTGGATTCGGACATCACCTTGCGCGGCAGCTCCAGGTTCAGCTCCATGATCCCGCACAGGTTGTTGTTCAGGATGTTGTCGATCATGTCCAGCATGACTTCCGTTTCGCGGTCCGCCTCGAACCGGAACGCCAGCTGGATGCTTTCGGCGTCGGGGCCGAAAACTTCCGCGGTGCGGACGGATTCGATGGGCTGTTCGCGGCGGATGCGGCCGCTTTCGCCGAGGATCCTGCGGGCTTCCTGCTGTTTGGCCTTGTCGGTGCGGAACACGCCGAAATACTTGCGGATGGAGCGCATGGCCTCTTCGTAGTTCAGGTCGCCGGCCAGGATGATCGCCATATTCGCGGGCTGGTAATACTCGAAGAAGAAGAGCGAGATGTCGCTCATGGACGGACTCTTCAGGTGTTCCGGCAGACCGAGGATGTCGCGGCCGTAGGGATGCGACAGGAAGAGCTGTTTGCGAAGCGCGGTGGAGGCGCGGCGTCCGTCGTTGTTCTGGGAACGGTTGAACTCCTCGTAGACGGCTTCGAGTTCGGTGTGGAATCTGCGGAGCGCGATGGAGGAGAAACGGACGGATTCGAGGTAAAGATACTTGTCGAGCGCGTTGGACGGGATGTTGTTGATGTAGACGGTCTCGTCGTATCCGGTCCAGGCGTTGGTTTCGGTCGCGCCGAGGCCGCGCACGAGCGTCCAGTATTCATCATTGGAATACTTGGCCGCCTCGCCGGAAACTCTGTCGATCTCCCGGTAGATGGCCGCGCGCTTGTCGGGATCAGTCTCCTTGCGGTACTGGTCGAACAGCTCCGCGAGCTTGTCCAGCAGCGGGGCCTCCTTTTCCCAGTCCAGCGAAGCCAGCACGCCGTTTCCTTTGAACATCATGTGTTCGAAGTAGTGCGCGAGGCCGGTCGAGGCTTCCGGGTCGTCGGCTCCGCCCGTACGGACAGAGATCAGCGAGGTAATGCGGGGTTCAAGGGTGTTCCGAGAGAGGAACACCTTCAGGCCGTTCTCCAGCACATAGGTGCGCGTAGAGAACGGATCGTCGGGGATGTATTCGTAGGTGAATCCGTCTTTGTCGACGGCCTGTTTGGTCTCCCAGGCTCCGCAGAGGAACGGCAGGGCAGTCAGCAAAAAGAACAGCAGACCGCAAATAGCTTTGCGCATGAGTGTATTCCTTTCTTCCCCGCCGTCCCGTTCAGCGGACAGACGGATTCATTTTTTCAATATCTAAGTTCAGTTACCCTGGGGCTGGGCTTCGGCGGCATCGTCTTTCTTTCCGCCGAAGAGGCCCTTGATGGCGCCGGCCGCGTCGTTCACGGCATTGTTGGCGGCATCGACTGCGGCGGCGGTAGCGCCGACGACGGCAGCGGACGTGGCATCGCCGACCGCGGCGGCGGCGTCGCCGACGGATCCGCCGGCGGTCTTGATGGCGGTCGTCACGATGGCGCCGAGGATGCGGAGCGTGAGGCCGACGGGCGTGATGCCTTCTTCATCCGTGCCGAGGTTGGTCATCGGATCGATGGTGACCTTGATCGGGAGACCGGCGGCAGCGCCCTTGGCCTGAACCGTGACGCCGACACTGCTGAGTTCGATGAGGTCGACCTGGAGCGTCTTCTCCTTGTCTTCCTCGCCCTTGGCCTCTTCTTCCTGCTGTTCCTTCTTCTCGGCGGTGTCGAGCTTCTTCACATTGTCGAGGATCTCCTGCAGGTTGCTGTTGATCACGTTCGTTTCGTAGATGATGTTGACGTCTTTCAGGAACATCTCTTCGATGCGGATCTTGTGCTTGAGGACGGTGTTGATATCGATGTCGGCGACGATATCACCGAGCTTGATCGCGTATTCGGAGGAGTACGTGCCCTGCGGGTTGTCGACGATCAGGTTCGTGATCTCCACGCGGGCATTGAACGGCTCGATGTGAATGCGTTCCACGGAGACGTTGGTGCCGAGGACCAGCGGCGCGCCCTTTTCCAGCGCGTTCTTCGCGAGCGAGTCGATGAAGAAAAGACCCGCGACGAGGAGGATGACGAGGACGATGAGGATCCCGAGGATGATTTTGACGATCAGACCGGATTTGCTTTTAGCCATGACGGTTTCTCCTTCTGGTTGGAGGCGGCGGAACATTCAATGTTCCGGCCGGCATGTAAAGGTTGAAATGAAATTGATTGCGTTACGCAGATTAATATAGCAGACAAACAGGGAATGTCAAAAATTAAAATACAAAAACCGCTCCGGGACGCTTGCTTGCGTCCGAAGCGGCTTTCTGTGTTGTGCGATTCAGGCAAAGGCCGTGAAGCACCGGGAAAAGAGATTCCTCAGCAGGCTTTCTGGACTTTTCCGCTCCGGATGCAAGCCGTGCAGACTTTTTTCCGGACGGTGTTGCCGTTCTCGACCACGCGGATGGTCTGGATGTTCGGCGTGAAGGTACGGGTGGTGTTTTTCACGACGTGCATGCCGATACCGCCTTTTTTCTTGGCAAGACCGCGGCGGATGATGTGTCCGCCCTGGACTTTGTGCTTTCCGCAGATTTCGCAAACGTTGCTCATGATGGGTTCCTCCGAGCTATATTGAGTATTGTTTGTATGTTTTTTCGATAAACGTAAAATATAATATACACCAAAAACCGTTTCTTTCAAGCCGCTTTCGCATTTTTTTCGCGCTTTCGCCTGTTTTTCAGTCGGATCCGGATCCGGCGCAGTCACCCCTTCGGACGGAATCCGAAGAAGCACATGAGACGGCGTCCGATCGTCGCCTTCGGCAGCGCGGTGTCATAGACGAACTTGTAGAACAGCGCGGGGATCAGGTACACGGTGAGGACGGAGGAGAAGACCAGGCCGCCGACTACGCCGAGCCCGCAGCTGGAGCGCAGTTCGGAGCCGAGGCCGCGTCCGAACGCCATCGGCAGCATACCGGCGACGCTCGCGATGGAGGTCATCACGACGGGGCGGAACTTGTTCTTCGCGGCCTGCGTCATGGCGTCGTGACTGGTCACGCCGGAGAGCTCCAGCATACGCGTCTCGTCCAGGATCAGGATGGCGTTGTTCACCACGATGCCGATCATCATGACCGCGCCGAGCATTCCGACCATGGAGAGCGAGGAATGCGCGAGGTAGATGATGAGGAAGAGCCCGACGAACCCGAGCGGCACGGTGAACATGATGAGGATCGGGCGCGTCCAGGATTCGAGCAGCGCGGCGATCAGCAGATAGGTCATGATGATGGCGATCGCGAAGACCGAGACGAACTCGTTTGCGCCGTCGCGCATCATTTCCGCCTGACCGAAGAACTTCAGTTCGTATCCCTGGTCCAGCTGCGGCGCGAGCTTGCGTTCCAGCAGCTGCATCACGTCGTTTACGGTGTAGCCGGGCGCCGAGTTCGCGTAGATCCAGCCGCCGCGCATCTTGTCCTCGCGCATCAGCGCGATGGACACCGGGTCGGCCTCAAGCGATGCCACAACGTCCAGGTCGATGGGCTTTCCGTTGACGGACCCGGCGACGATGTTTGCGGCCTGGTCGAATCCGGGGACCTCCTCGGTCTTCACGCGGATGTCGTAACTGCGGCCGCCGACCTTGAACGTGCCGGACTCGATGCCCTCGTAGTAGCCGACCAGTGAGGTGCCGAGCGTGGCGGCGTCCACGCCGAGGTCCTTGATGACGGTTCGGTTCGGCTTCAGGACGATACGCGGCTTGCGCGTGCGGACGCTGGTGTCGATGTCCTGCGCCATGCCGGATTCGCGCAGGATCTTCGCGCCCAGCAGGGCGTATTCCTCCAGCTTGTCGAAGTCGTCGCCGGAGACGAACGCCGTCATTTCCACGCCGGACACGCCGGTCGCCCTCGGGAGCGTCAGAGAATACAGCACGTTTTCATATTTGGTGCTCAGGAGCTCGTGCAGCTGCGCCACAAGCTCATGGATCGGTTCGCGTTCGCCCTTCTGCTTGCCGATGATCGCGATCTCCGCCAGATGGACGCCCTCCGGCACCTGCCCGGGCATCACGTTGCGGTAGCCGACGGTCACGCCGGTCTTCACCACCCACGGCAGGGCCTGAACGTCCTTGAGGACGGCCAGCGTGCATGCGCGCGTCTCGTCGATGTTGTAGTTGGCCGGGAATTCCAGTTCGATGGAGACTTCGCCCTTGTCATTGTCGGGCACGAACGACATGCTCACGTTCGGCAGGACCACGCGCATGATGAGGAAGCACCCGGCGAAGATCAGGATGATCACGATGCCGCTGAACCTGCGGATCACGCCGAGCGTATGCCCGTAGGCCGCGGTGATCATGTCGTAGACTTTGTCCCACAGCCAGAACAGCGCCTTCTGCCACGCGCGCGGTCCGGTCGTGTCCTTCAGCAGGATGGACGCCAGCAGCGGGGTCAGCGTGAAGCTCACGAACAGAGAAACGACCGTGGCGATCACCATCACGCCCGCGAACGGCGCGATCAGGAGGCCGACGACTGATTTCATCAGCGCGACGGGCACGAACACCACGATATTGGTCAGCGCGGACGCCGCCACGGCCACAAGCACCTGGTCCGCGCCTTTTGAGGCGGCTTCGGCGGGCGGAAGCCCCTCATGCTGTTTCTTGATGATGTTTTCGATCACCACCACCGAGTTCGCCACGAGGATGCCGGCGGAACATCCGATCGACACCAGCGTCATCATATCGAACGTGTAGTGCATCAGGTCCATGGCCGCGAACGTGATCACGACCGAAACCGGCATGGTGATGGAAATGATGAGCGTGGGGCGCACCTCGTGCAGGAAGAGGAAGATCAGGACGGCGGTCAGCAGGATGCCCAGCAGGACGCTCTGCCACGAATCCGCCACGGACGCCCGGATGAAACTGCCGGTATCCTTGAACCAGGTGAGGCGCATCCCCCCGGGGAGCATGCCGCCCCTGTTCAGCATATCGTATTTCTCGCGGATGCCGTCGATGACCTTCACGGCGTTGGCGTCGCTGCGCTTGACGATCTCGATGCAGATGCCGAGCTCTTCGCCGAAATAGCCCTCCTGACGGATCTCCTGGGAGATCAGTTTGACCTCGGCGATGTCGCCGAGGTAAAGGCGTTTTCCCGCCTGCGTGCCGATCTCGAGGCTCTTCACGTCCTCCGCGTTCTGAAACTCGGCGTTGTAGGTGAGGCTGATCTCGCGCCCATCCTCGCGGACGCGCCCGACCGGGAGCTTCACGTTGTTCTTCGAGACGCGCTGGATCACCTCGGCGACCGTGAGGTTGGCGGCGGCCATCTTCTCGCGGTTCAGGATGATGTGCAGCTGGACTTCATTGCCGCCGTGGATTCGCACCTCGCCGACGCCGGGGATCGAGGAGAACTGGTCGGAGAGTTTGTCGTCCACGTAGTCGTACATCTCGTCGAGCGGACGCGTGCCGGTGAGGAAGAGCGTGACGACCGGGATGGCGTTGATGTTGATCTTGCTGAGCTGCGGACTCTTCACGGCGGACGGGAAATCGTCCATGATGGTGTTGAGTTTCTCGCGGACCTGGTGGATCATGACGTCGATGTCGGTGCCCAGCTCGAATTCGAGCGTGAGCGCAGCGGCGTTCTCCATGCAGACCGTCGTGATGTGCTTCAGGCCTTCGATCGAGGCGATCGCGTCCTCGATGCGGCGCGCCACGTCGACTTCGATCTCCTCGGGCGACGCGCCGGGATAGATGGCCGTGACCTGCACATACGGCACGTCGAATTTCGGCAGCAGATCGATGCCGATCTTCCTGTAGGCGAAAAGGCCGAGGATGACCAGCATCAGGATGACGCAGGTCATGGCGACCTTCCGGCGGATGGAAAGCTGGCTGAGTGTCATGGGGCGGCCTCCGCGCTCACTTCGAGCCCGTGACGTTTACGGCGGAACCGTCGTTCACGAAATACTGGCCGGAAACGATGATGTCCCTGCCCGCAACAGCCTCGGGATTCAGGATCTCGGTGAACCCGTCGGACGTGATGCCGGTCTCGACTTCGATCTCCTGCGCCTTGCCGTCCTGCACGGCGAAAACCGCGCTCCTGCCGCCCTTTTTCAGGATCACGGCGTCGCGAGGCACGCCCAGGCCGTCGCGTTCGGCAAGCGTGATGTCGACGTCCACGAGCATGCCGTCCATGAGCGGCGTCCCCTCGGGCAGATACGACCGCATCGTGAAGGTGCGGCTGAGGGTGTCGATGACCGGACTGCACCAGTCGGCTTTCGCTTCGATCTTCCTGTCGCGGAAGCTCACGGTGACCGGGGTCTCGCCGGGCCTGATCGCCTCGAAATACACGGCGCTGATGAGGCAGGAGGCACGGAGCTTCTTCGGGTCGTTGATGCGGATGATGCTGACGCCGGTTCCGACGAATTCGCCGTTCTCACGGTATTTGACCGCGACCACGCCGTCGTAGGGAGCCTTTTCCGTGGCATCGCTGAGGTTCTTTTTGGCGATCTCGAGTTCGAGCTTGACCAGGTCGACTTTCGCCGCGTCGTTGCGGAGCGCGGCCTCGGCCTTTTCATAGGATTTCTTCGCCTTGTCCAGCGCGACTTCGAACGTCTCGAACGCGTTGTCGGACACCGCGTGCCCTTCATGAAGCATCCGGTTGCGGTCGTAGTCCTTCTGCGCCTTGTCGAGCGCAGTCTGCGCGATCCCGATGTCCAGCTGCGTCGAACGGTACGTCTCCTCGACCACCTTCAGAGCCTGTTCCGCCATCGCCACGCGGTTTTTCAGGTTGTCCTGGTCGATCAGGAACAGCGTCTGCCCCTTTTTGATCGTGTCGCCGTCGTCGACCTTCAATTCCATGTTCCCGGCCGCGCGCGCTGCGACATTCGCGAAGATATACGCCTGGATCGTGCCCTGCACGCGGATCTGTTTGCGGAAATGCCGCTGCTGCGCCTGGGCGGTCTGGACTTTGACCTGATAGACGGCCCCGGCCTGCGCGCTGTCCTGTTCGGACTTGGAGCATGCGGCGGCAAAGCAGAGGAAGCCCGCGGCCAGCAGAAGGAAAGAAGAAGGATGTTTCATGATCGCCTCATTCGTTTCGAAAAAAGATGCAAACTAATGTTTTCAGTCTCAAAAAAGATTACCTGCTAATCAATATACCACCTTTTCAGCTCAAAGTCAAATGAAAAATATATTTTTTGCATAAAAAACCCGCCGGTCCGCACGGACTGACGGGTGAAAAGGAAGTGTGACGTGAGAATAAGAAAAAAGGGGGTGATGAAATGAGAAGTGTTATGTTCTGGCGATCCGGCGTTGAAGCCCGACGACGACGCCTTTGACGTTCGGCGTATCGGACAGCGTACCGTTGATGATCGCGTCCTTCGCCTGCTTGAGGATCTCGCGTCCGTTCTCCTCGGCCACGACGATGTCCTCGCCGCTGACGGTCGCCGGATTGCTCTTCACGATCAGGATGTCTCCGTCGAAGATGCCGTTGCCGTTCAGGTCCGAACCATGCACGTGTACGGCGTAGAGGTTTTCTTTCACGGGGCTGTCCAGCAGGCGCGTCACGTCGCACACCAGTGTCTTTTCGCCGGGTTCCGCAGCCGACGCCTCGCCGATGCTGCGGAACGGGATGGACTGGACGCCGGCGGGGAAGCGCGTGCGCTTCTTCGGATGGGACAGGCTGATGCTCCTCGCCTTCGAGCTGCGCGTGAGGTAGTTTTTCTTCTGCAGAGCCCGGATGTGGGCAAAGACGGTCGAAGTCTTGATGTGGAAATGTTCGGCGATCTCGTAAATCGTCGGCGCCATTTCCTGCGTGGTCATGAATTCGTTGATGAACTCGATGATGTTTTTCTGTTTCTGGGTCAGACCTTTCATGGATTGTTTCCCTCCTGTTTGTTTTGGTTTGGTCCGAGCCGCTTGAGCTCCGCACCCCCTTTGCGGCGGAGTTTAGCGCACCCTTTTACGTTTACTATAATTGCCCGCGCAGTTTTTTCCAGCGTCTTTTCCTGCGCGGCATACACTTTCTTCGGAAAAAAAACGATAAAACGCGACCTGGTCAAATTTGCTGTACAAGTTTCGGAATTGGAACGGGAACGACATGCATCCGGAAAAAACACCGGGCAACGGTTTTGCCTCACGCTTGACAAACACGCGCGGGCATGCTATAATAATGGATTGTATCAATATCCAGCTCTTCCTTCCCAGACCGAAAGGACATTCCCCCTCATGACGACCACGATCCGCCCGACCGGATTCCGTTCCGCCCTGCTCTCCTGCCTGCTCTGCGCCGCTGCGTTCCTGAACGCCTCCTGCGCCGCCGCGATCACGCCCATATACGAACACAAGGAAGGCGCGTTGCCGTCCGTCAGGTTCATGCTTCCCGGCGAGATCCCGCTCGAACTCGTCACGCTGCCCGCCGGATCCATCGCGATACAGGTAAACCGCAAGCCGCAGCCGAACGAAACGGTCGACAAGGACGGGCGCGTGGTGTACAAGTTCAAGGAGAACGAACTGTCCGTCGGGAAATTCGAGGTGACGCAGGCGCAGTGGCAAGCCGTCATGAAGACCACGCAGAAACAACTTTCCGAGGCGGCGCGCCCGGGTGGAAAAGCGTTCGGCATCGGCCCGGACCTCCCCGTGTACGATGTTTCGGCGGAACAGGCGAAGGAATTCTGTGCGCGCCTGAACAAGTCGCTGCCGGGTTCGTTCCGCTACCGGTTCACGCTCCCGGACGAGGCGGAATGGGAATACGCGTGCCGCGCCGGGACGACGAACGAACTCAACAACGGACGCGAGCTGCGCGCCCGCGACAACGTCTCCATGGCGCTCAATGAAGTCGCCTGGTACCGCGGCAATTCCTTCAGCCCCGCGCCGTCCGCATCCGCGAAGGGGCTGAAAGCGCCCAACGCCTGGGGGCTGTACGACATGCACGGGAACGTGCAGGAACTCTGCCTCGACTGGTTCATGCGCGATTTCTCCGCCGCCTACAAGGGCGACCTCTGCGCCATGCGCGGCGGATCCTGGCATTGTTCGCCGGAGGACTGCACCGTGACCGCGTGCAGGCCCGTCGACGCGTCCGTCCCCGTGTTCGACGCAGGATTCCGCCTCGCGCTGAAGCCCGCTGCAAACATTCCGAAGACGCCGGTTCAATATGAGAAGACGCCGCTTCACCGGGACCGCATCACCGGACTCGCCGTGCTCGTGAAGTTCCCGGACGATCCGGAAAACGTGATCATCCCGAAGGAGAAAGTGGAATTCTTCCTGAACGAAAAGAACTATCGCGGATACGGCAATTCCTGTTCGATCCACGATTTCGTCGACAACCAATCCTACGGCCGGTGCGACCTCAAATATCTCGTCTCCGACTACATCGTGGCGGACCACGAACGCAACTACTACCAGCAGGCGCTGAACTACCGCGGCGCGGACATGCTCATCAAGGAGGCGATGGCGAAACTCCCGAAGGACTTCGACCTCTCGGCCGTCTCGAGGCAGCCCGACGGCACCATCCGTTCCGCCTGCGTGCTCTACTCGCGCAACAGCTCGTTCGACGGCCTCTGGCCGCAGGCGCACTGGTTCTCGCCGATGGACCAGATCCGCCTGCCCGGCGGGCTTCACAGCATGC
Source organism: uncultured bacterium (assembly GCA_902778895.1). Taxonomy (GTDB): domain Bacteria; phylum Verrucomicrobiota; class Lentisphaeria; order Victivallales; family UBA1829; genus UBA1732. Next base: position 41,124 of record CACYZF010000007.1, on the reverse strand, counting down.
AGGTGCTGATCTGCGGCATCCAGGACAGCCCCACGGTCAGCATCCTGATTCACGAGATCATGCACCAGACGTTCGGCATCCTGGACTACGTCGACTACGGCGAAAAGAGCAACAAGACGCCGAAGAACGAACAGAAGGTCTCGCACGGGCTCGGCAACCACTGCATCATGGGCATCGGCATGTACGACCGCATCTCCGGGCTCCAGACCAACCCGACCGCCCTCGCCGGGGCGTTCCGCTACCGCCTCGGCTGGCTGAAGGCACTCCCGCTGCCGTCCAAAGGCAAGGTCAGGATCCCCGCCTCAAGCGAGTACGGCTACATCTACCGCAATCCGGCCAACCCGGACGAGTATTTCCTCCTCGAAAACCGCAACGCCGACACGTCGTTCTACCGCGCGCTCCCCTCGCACGGGCTCGCCATCTGGCACGTCGACGACGCCGTGACCGACCAGGAGGAGGACGAGGAGATGACGCTCGAAAAACACTATGAGATCTCGCTCGAACAGGCCGGCGGCGAACCGCTCCTCGAAAAGCCCTGCCCCGGCACGTTCGGACACCAGACGCACGGCAGGGACTGTAACGGCATCGCCACGGATTATTTCTACCCGCCGGACCGCGTCGTCTTCAACGACACCTCGAAGCCGGACAGCCTCTGGTGGGACGGTTCCCCCTCCGGACTCGACATCTCGAACATCGAAGTCGACGGCCGCGACCTCATCGTAACCATCGGTCCCGACCCGAAGAACCCAAGGCCGCGCGCGCAGGTCCAGCCGCAATCCCAGACGCAACAGCAGAATCAGCAGACGCAGCCGCAGACACAAAGCCAGCCTCAGAATCCGCTCCGTTCGGGCCGTCGTCAGGGGCAGCAGCCTGCACAGGGTCAGGGATTCGGTCCCGGCCGCAGGATGCCCGGCTTCGGACGTAATACCGGCGCCCGCCAGTGAATGAACAGGTAAGGTTTGAAAAGTCTGTTTGGCGTGATATATTATTTATGACACTTCTCAGAGTCTCGGAGGACGCATGAAACACGGAAAACAACCTCATTGCTACGTGGTGGCCGGCCCCAATGGAGCCGGAAAAACCACGTTTGCGCTGAAATATCTTCCACGGATCGTGTCCTGCCGGGATTTCATCAATGCCGATGAGATCGCAAAGGGGCTGTCTCCCCTCGACTACGAAGCGGGATTGCTGAGAGCGAGCAAAATCTTTCTCAAAACTCTGAATCGGAAAATAGAAGAACGGAATGATTTTGCCTTTGAAACCACGCTTTCGGGGCGCACCTATCTGCCCCGTATCGTTGAATGGCGCAAATCGGGCTGGATCGTCACGCTGTTTTACCTCTACATCCCCGATGCCGAGTTTTCCGCCCAAAGAGTGCGTCATCGGGTTCTGGAAGGCGGACACGACATACCGGCGGAAGATATCGTCAGGCGTTACCCGCGAAGCATTCGGAATCTGTTTGATTATGCCGAGGTCTGCGACCATACAAGATGTGTGGACAATTCCGAAGAGCAGATCGTCCCCATATTTGAAAAAGAGTTTGGTCGTCCTGTCATTGTTCAGGATGCAGACCGATTCTCAAAAATGCAAGGAGTATTAGGCCATGGTCACAATGAGCGATGAAATGAAAATGGTTGTAAAAACTCTGCAGGAAGCTGTGGATGAAGAAATGGAACGCAAGGCGAAACTCGGCTACAAGGCCGTCATCGCCGACAAGCACGGCCGCCCAAAAATTGTTTCCGCCAAATACCTCGTCAGGAAACGCCGCGCGGAGCTTGCCGCCGCCGCTCGCAGCGCCCGCCAGTAAACGACGAAACTCTTTTTTCCGGTCAAACCCTTACAAAATGTAATGGGTTGAGCTTGACACATAAAACCATTTTCGAAAGGAACGACTGAAAATGAGTTGGAACAGGATCACGAATTGGAATCATCGGATATCCTTTGTGTTCGTGCTTCTTTCCGTCTGCCTGTGCGGGACCGGATGCTGTTTGCGCAACGCGTGGAGCATCGGGGAAAGAACGGTAACGCTCGACGACCGGTATTTCGAGTATTCCGAGGACGGAAACGAATTCATCTATACATGCAGCAAGAAGACGGAACGCAGTCTGCCGTTTTTCACGACGCATGACACCTACGAACCAGTCTCTCTGTGTTTCAATTTGGACTCCGCCCGGAAGGATATGATCCCCGTAATCCTGGAAAAAGAGCCAGACTCGACGTATTCTCTTCTGCAGCGCAAGAGCAAAGACGGGACAAAAACGGCAAACCGGTTTGAAGTAGCACATTTGATCCGAGACGGAAAAGAGGTCAATTACCACCCCCTGGTTTCCGGATTCGATATTCGTCCCTGCGATACGATCCGGCTGCGGATTACCCCCGAGGATTATCATATCCTGTCCGAACCGTGCCTGATCCTAATCCCGCTCAACCAGCGTTTTTACTGCCTCGTTTTTCCGCCACAGGAATCCGCAGACGGCGACCGACTCGAAATGCTGGCATATCCGGCAGCGTCCGTCTTCGATGAAAAGGTTCAGAAAGATATCGAAGAAGAAAGAGAAGAGCTTCAAAAATCATACGATCCGCTGTGGTACGGAGCATGCGCCCTGATGACGCCTGTAGCACTCGTCGGAGATGTCCTGCTTTTGCCATATTATATTCTGAAGTTCCTCACGATATCGCCGGAGGGAGCTTTCTGACATTCATGAGCGGCGGACATTCCCCGATCTGAACGGCAGGCTTTTTGCTATATCCGATTGAATTGTCCGCAAAATGATGCTATATTGGTTATTTAAGACTTATTTTGCGGAAAGATTAGTTTCCCACTCCGATTCGACACACATTTTCCCTCAAAGACAGGACGGTTCAGCACATGAACAACGAGCAGACAGCACAACCGGAAACGAAAAAGACAAACCCGATCGTCAACTTCTTCCGCCATTATCTTTTCGACGATGAGAACGACCACGGCGCGGACGGCGTGAACTTCACGCGCATTCTCCTCATCATCCTGTCCGGCTGGCTGGTCTTCTGGACCGTGCTGCCGTGCATCGCGCTCGCGAACGACTTCATCGACGTGCTGGAAAACATCGTGTGGGGCCGCCATTTCCAGTTCGGATTCGACAAGAACCCGTACGCCGGGCCGTTCTTCGGCGTGGGCGTGTGGTATCTGAGCGGGAAAGCGTTCTTCTCAAGCTTCCTCGCGAGCCAGGTCTGCGTGTTCACGGGCATCTTCTGCGTGTTCCAGGTAGCGAAACGCATCCTGCCGCTCCGCACGGCGTTCCTCGCCGCGGTCACGCTCCTCTTCATCAACTTCTACGGCATCAAGGCGACGGAACTCTGCGACGACGTGATGGAGCTGGCGGCATGGCCGCTGACCATGCTGTTCGTCTACCTCGGCGTGAAGGGCGACCAAAAGAAAAGCTGGCTCTACTGGCTGTGCGCCGGGTTCTTCGCCGGACTCGCCATGATGGTGAAGTATTTCGCGCCGGCGATGTACGTGTGCCTGATTATCCCGCTGCTCTTCACGAAGGAAGGCCGCTCCGTCTTCCGCAAACCGCAGTTCTACCTGGCGGCGATCCCGTTCATCCTGGTGGTCCTGCCGAACGTCCTCTGGCTTTTCTCCAACGACTTCAAGCCGTTCCACTATGCCGCGGGACGCGCCGCGCTGGAAGGTCAGGGCCCCGCGGTACAGCTCTCCGACCACTTCACGCGCCCGCTGAAGGCGCTGGACCGTGCGGCTCAGGTGTTCGGCGTGGCGGTCATCTTCTTCGCACTGTTCTTCCCGTGGCGGCGGAAGCGCGCCGACCGTACGCAATATTCCGCATTCGACAGGGTGTTCGTGTGGTCCTGCTGCTGGGGCTCGTTCGCCTCGGCGCTGGTCTTCTCGCTCGTGACCGGCGGCAAGATCAATTATTCGTGGGTCGTGCCGTGCTTCCCGTTCATGGGCGTGTGGCTTTTCATGGTCTGGTCGCCGCGCATCACGCGGATCAAGGCGCGCGCCTACTTGGGCGCCACGCTGCTGATGGGCTTCATCTTCGGCGTGATCTTCGTGTTGCGTTCGCTGGAGAATCAGGGATACCAGAAACGCGGCTGCGACTACGAGAATTACCCCGGGCACGCCGTGAGCGCTGCCGCGACCGCCCTGTGGCACGAGGTCTCGGATCAGCCGATGCCCTATGTGATCTCCGACCGCAAAGGATCGTGCAACGTGGCCGTGTACTCCCCCGAAGCGCCGGAAGCGTTCTTCGACGCGGACGTCACGCAGAGCCAGTGGATCGATCCGGACGACGTCAGGAAACGCGGCGGGGTCGTGATCTGGGACGAGAAATTCGATGAGTACGAGATTCAGAATCTCTTCGATTTCACGAACACGATCCCGGCGGAACGGCTCGGCGAAGTCCGCGAAATGCAGATCCCGCGCGCCGTCCCCGCCTGGTATCAGAAACTGCGCGGCACGCCGAAACTGTTCCGCGTCTCCATGCGCCTGATCCTGCCCGAAAGCGCGGTAAAAACGCCGGAAGCACAGACGGAATAAGTCCCTCTTCCCCGCTCTCGAAAAAGATGCTTTTCGACCGTTATTCCGCCTGGATGATCGGTCGGCGCGCCGATGCCCAAAAAGTATTTGCACGGCTTGACTTTTGCCTGGACGGATGATATATTAGCCATCAGTCTTCGAACTGTTCCTGCGCCCCGTATCCGTTTCTAGCATAACCTCTTCCAACCTGAAACAAGGAATCCGACATGAAACTGTTCCCCCTCCTGTTCCTCTCCGTCCTCCTCGCATATCCCGTCATGGCGCAGGAAACGCAAACGCAGCTGTCGGACGCCACATCCGCAAACGAAACAAATTCCGAGGCGCGGAGTCTTTATGATGCCGGGGTTGCCGCATACGAAAACGAGCGTTTCGAGGAGGCGGCCTCACGCTTCCGACAGGCGGCGGACATGGAATATGCGCCCGCCCAATACATGCTCAGCGAGTGTTACCGCAGGGGACGCGGGGTAAAAGGAAACGAGGCGCAGGCACGGGATTTGCGGCAGAAGGCGCTGAAACCGCTTCAGGACGCGGCGGACAAGGACGACGCCGAAGCGCTTTATCTCCTCGGCAAATACGCCGAAAGCATCTATTCGTTTCCCGCCTCCGGCATCATCCGGCCCGAAGCGCGTTTCTGGGTTTTCTACCGGAAAGCGGCGGATCTGGGCTATGCCCCCGCCCAATATGCGCTCGGAGACTGTTCTTATTCCGAGGTATTCGGCGCGCCGGTCAAAAAAGACCTTGACGAGGCGTTGAAATGGTATCGGAAGGCGGCGGAAGCCGGGTATGCCCCCGCGCAGCATGTGCTGGGCATGTGCTATGAAACGGGCGACGGCGTGACAAAGGATTCGGTCGAATCCCTGAAATGGTATCGGAAGGCGGCGGAAGCCGGGTATGCGCGGGCGATCTACCGGACCGGCGTGTATTACGCCGAGGGAAAAGCCGTCGAAAAAGACGAAATCGAGGCGGGGAAATGGTATCGAAAGGCCGCGGAACTCGGTTATTCTCTGGCGCAGTTTGTGTACGGCAGATGCTGCGACCGGGGCGAATACGGAGTCGAAAAGAACGAGGCCGAAGCGTTCCATTGGTATAAGAAAGCGGCCGAACAGAGCCTGCCCGCCGCGTGCTCCGCACTCGCGGAGTGTTATGTAAACGGCCGGGGCACGGAATGCGACATCGGCGAGGCGCGGAAATGGAACAGGCATAATCTGGGCGATTACACGCGCCGCGAACTGCAGATCGGAAAACGTGTCATGCGCCACCTGGATCCCGGGGAACTGGAGGATTTCGACAACGGGCTGAATGCCAGAATACTCGAGGATTCATCGGATGTCACCATGCTGCGGACGGACATCGCCGACAGTTATTACTACGGTCGGAACGGCTTCAAACAGAATTACGCGGAAGCCGCGAAGTGGTACAGGATCAGCGCGGATATGCAGAGGGAGGGGTATGGGTTCTATGAACTGGGATTCTGTTACGAGTTCGGCAAGGGCGTGGAAGCCGACCTGGAGGAGGCGGAGAAGTGGTACGACAATCCCCATAACAGTTACAAAAAATACAGCTGGCTGATCGAAAACCGGACGAATATCCGCCGGATGGTCCGCCGGGCGCAGGCCGGCGACGCGGAGACCGCATATCAGCTCGGGCTGGCGTTTTTCAGCGGCATCGGCGTCAAACAGGACACGCCGGAGTCGGCGAAATGGTTCCGCGCGGCTGCAGAACAGAATCACCCCGGTGCGCTGTACCGGCTCGGACGCTGTTACGCGGAGGGTCTGGGGGTCGAAAAGGACATGAAAGAGGCTGTCGAATGTTATTTCAAGGCGGCGGAACATGGAAACGCCGAGGCGCAGTTCGAACTTGGAAAATGCTGCGAGACGGGGACCGGCGTACCGCAGGACGACGCGGAGGCGATCGAACGGTACAGGCAGGCTGCGGAACAGGGCCTCGCGGAAGCTCAGTGCGCCCTCGCGAACCTGTATTTGAAAAGTGAAGAGGCCGGGGGAACCGCAAACGAGTTCAACGCCCTGCTGTGGTTTTTCCGCGCGGCGGAGCATGGAAACGCCGAGGCGCAGTACCGGACCGGGAAGTACTACGGTTCCGGAAAGGATTACAGCCGCGAACGGCGCCGGGATTGGCTGACGCTGTCCGCGGAACAGAATTATGCTCCGGCGCTGTACGAGCTCGCCCGTTCGGCGCGCGGGACCTATCCCGACCCTGAAATCAGCCGTGACCGAGCGGCGGAGTATCTCATCCGGGCCGCTTATCTGAACTACGCTCCGGCGCAGATGTACCTCGCCGAATGTTATCGGGACCGGGACAACATCGTCAAGCAGGACGAAGGCGAAGCCGCCAAATGGTACCTCCGGGCAGAGAAAAACGGCGCCGAACTGGACAGTTACGCCATGTATTTCGTGGGACAGTGCCATGCCGACGGGAAGGGCGTGAAACAGGACAAGGCCGAGGCCGTCAAATGGTATCGCAGGGCGGTTGAGCACGAGAAGAAAGATCGTCCGGCATACCTTGCGGCCTCCGCGCTCGGAGACTGCTATTATCTGGGCGACGGCGTGAAGCAGGACAAGGCCGAAGCGGAGAAATGGTATCGCAAAGCGGCGGACGATGGGGGATCGGGCGCATACAATTACAAATCCCATGTGATGCTCGCGATCTGCTACCGGGAAAGCGGCGACGAACGCTACGAGGAACAGGCCGCGAAGGCAATGAAGAACCTGCTTGCAGCCGAGCATTATGTCACCGACCGGGAGGCGTACAGGCTGGTGCTCGCCACGTGCTATGAGAAGGGGATCGGAGTCGGCAAGTCGGATTCCGAGTCGTTCCGGTATTGCACTCTGGCGGCGGACAGATATGTCGGCGTTTCCACGGCTTTCATGCGGATGGCGCGCTGTTACAGGCTCGGCATCGGCGTCGAAAAGAGCCGGGAGAAGGAGGAGGAATGGCTGCTGAAGGCGGCGATGAAGGACAGCCCGGAAGCCCAGGTCATGCTGGGCGACTTCTACGCCGAAAGGAAGGACGATCCCGTCAGCTGCGCCAACGCGCTCCGCTGGTATCAGGCGGGGGCGGAACACGGCTATGCTCCCGCGGTGAGAAAACTTGCGACGTGTTATTCCACCGGTTCGCTCGGCGTCAGACGGGACACGGATCTGGCAATGGAATTCAGCCGGGAAAAGGCCGGAATCGTTCAGCCGGTGCGGGACGCCCTCCGCGAGTTCGGATTCGCGGACTGAAGCCCGCCTTTCTCCAGCTCCGGGCTGCTTTTCCGCACCCGGAAACAGCCTGTTTTTTTCCGTTCCGGGCAAAGCCGGGCGCTGCCGCAGCAGAGTTTCCGCATCCTCGTGCGCAAGCGAAGCTGAGCGCACTGCTCCAGTCCAGGACTTGTCCTGGCCCCGCCTCCCCCGTGCGCAAGCGAAGCTGAGCGCACAGCCAAAGTCCAGGATTTGTCCTGGCCCCGCCTCCCCCGTGCGCAAGCGAAGCTGAGCGCACTGCTCCAGTCCAGGACTTGTCCTGGCCCCGCCTCCCTCGTGCGCAAGCGAAGCTGAGCGCACTGCTCCAGTCCAGGACTTGTCCTGGCAATTTTTCAGCAAATAGCATTTGAAAAAGCCACGCTTCTATGATATATTAAAGTTTAAATTTTTTTCGGACGTGAAAAAGCATCATGATCAAAAACCCGCGCATTTTATTCATGGGAGCCGGCGTTTTCGCCGTCCCGATCCTCGAGGCCCTGGCGAACAGCCATGACCTCACGCTCGCCGTGGCCGTGACCCAGCCGGACCGCGCGGCGGGGCGCAAACGCGTGCTGACGCCGACTCCGCTCGGACGGTACGCGGATGCGGCGGGAATCCCGTGCGAACGCGTGCAGTCCGTGAACACTCCGGAGTTCCTGGACCACGCGGCGGCACTGGAACCGGACATGATCGTGGTGGTGTCGTTCGGCCAGATCCTGCGGGAACAGATCCTGAATCTCCCGCCGCTCGGCTGCCTGAACGTCCATGCGTCCCTTCTCCCGAAATACCGCGGGGCGTCGCCCATCACCACCTGCGTATTGAACGGAGACGACATCACCGGAGTAACGTTTATGCAGATGGAGCGGGGGCTGGACTCGGGGCCGATCTACGAAATGCACCGCATGCCCGTCCCGCCCGGGATCACCACGGACGAGCTGGAACGCACGCTCTCCGCGATGGCCGGAAGCCGCATCTGCGACTGCGTGGGCCGCATCGCGCGCGGCGAGATCACGCCGTGTCCGCAGCCCGCCGAGGGCATCACGATCGCGGTCAAGATCCGAAAATCGGACGGTTTCGTCGACTGGAACGAAGACGCCGCCGTCCTGGAAAGAAAGGTGAGGGCTTACCATAACTGGCCGTCGATGTCCTTCCGCGTCAACGTGCGCGGACGCGTCATGTCGGTCAAGATCACGAAAGCGTCGTATACGTCCTTCAGAGCGCCCAATGCGGAGCCGGGAAAGATCACTGCACTCGCCGACAACAGGATCATGGTATCCTGCGGCTCCGGTTCCCTGCTGCTCGACCGCATCGTGCCCGAAGGAAAAAAGGAAATGCCCGTCGCCGATTTCCTGAACGGCGCCCGCCTCGAAGTCGGCGACGTCCTGCTGAACGGCCAGCCCGAACAGCAGCCAACCCCGTGAAAGATTTTCCCAACTCATGCCTCAAGAGAAAAAACAGATCATCCTGAACTGCGAGGAACTTGAGACCCGCTCGGCACTGCTCATCAACGGCCATCTGGAGGACTACCAGATCGAGCGCAAGGGCGACGGCATCGTCGCCGGGTCCATCTACCTCGGCAAGATCGTCCGCATCGAACCGGGCCTCGAAGCCTGCTTCGTCGACATCGGCGCGGAGAAGAACGCGTTCATGCATTTCCGCGACATGCTCCCGGCCTCCTACGACATCCTCGACAACATCAAGAAGATCGGCGAGGAGCGCGAACGCGTCAAGGAGACCGATGCCTCCCCGAAAAAGAAAAAACACATCATCTCCATCCTCAGCGAGAAATTCCGCAACCTCGTGACGGGCGGCGACCGCGCCAAACGTCTGAAGGAGATGGAGGAGCGCATCCATACCGGCAAGATCACCATCGAGGACATCCCGCGCGTCTTCCCCGCCGGCTCCGAACTTCTCGTGCAGGTCACAAAGGGCCCCATCGGCACCAAGGGTGCGCGCGTCACGACCAACATCACCATCCCCGGCCGCTACCTGGTCCTGCTCCCCTACTCCAAGCACATCGGACTCTCCTCGCGCATCGAGGACAGGAAGGAACGCGACCGCCTCCGGAAGATCCTGCTCGGCCTGAAACTCCCGGACGGCATGGGCCTGATCTGCCGCACCGTCGGCGAACACCGCAAGGCCGTCTTCTTCCAGCGCGACCTGGAAATGCTCCTCGAACTCTGGGAAAAGGTCGACAACGCCCTGCTGAAGCCGAAGGCGCCCGCGCTCGTCTACGCCGAGCCCGACCTGCTGGAACGCACCGTGCGCGACCTGCTGACCGACGACATCGACGAGATCGTGGTCGACGACAAGGAGAAATACGATTTCCTGGTCGAAGCGCTCAAGAAATTCGTCGGAAACGACTTCAACACGCAGATCACGCGCCACAAGCGCGCCGAATCCGTGTTCGACCGCTACAAGGTCACGCCGCAGGTCGCCGAAATCTACAACCGCATCGTGAACCTCCCCGGCGGCGGCTACCTCTGCATCGACGAGACCGAGGCGCTCGTGGCGATCGACATCAACACCGGCAAGTCCAAGGCCGGCAAGGCGCAACGCGAGCTCATCCTGAACACCAACCTCGAGGCAGCGAAGGAGATCGCGCGTCAGATACGGCTCCGCAACATCGGCGGACAGATCGTCATCGACTTCATCGACATGGCGAACAGCGCCGACCGCGAACAGGTCAACCGCACGATGAACAAGCTCGCCGACCTCGACCGCGCACGCACGAAAATCCTCCCGATCAGCAAGTTCGGGCTCATGGAAATGACGCGCCAGCGCGAAAGCGAGAGCGTGCAGGATTCGCTGTTCGACCCGTGCCCCTACTGCGGCGGCTCCGGCCACGTGAAATCCGCCATCAGCATGAGCGTGGAAATCCAGCGCCGCCTGCTCGAAATCCTCAAGCAGCGCACGAAGTCGAAGAAGGCCGCAACCGTGCGGGTCATTCTGAACCCCGCCGTGCTCGCGCGCCTCAAAAACGACGACGCGAAAATCCTCTACGAAATGGAAAGCAAATACGGTCGCGACCTCGAATTCCGCGCAGACCCGGCGATCCACGTCGAGGAATTCCGTCTCATCGACCCGAAGACGGGCGAGCTTCTATAAAAACGGTCAGTTGCGTTTTTCTATAATCACGCGGACGGGCGGTTTCGCAGGCGGTTTCCCCGGATCCTCCGGCGGACCCGCGATCAGCGCAGCCGTCACGGCAGCCAGACGCCATGGGATGCCGAGCGCGCCCTCCGGCGCGACGACCGGCGGGAAATAGACGCCCGTCCCGGTCAGGATGCCGCCGTTCGCCAGGTGCCAGCATTCCTCCTCGTACACATAGTGCGTCTTCAGGTCCGCGCGCCAGTACACGCCGTCCTTGTGATAATACCCGCCGTCCGCGTAGTAATAGCAATCCCCGATCCATCCCGGATCAGGTTCCGGCTCAGACTCTTTTTCAGCCGGATCGTTTCTCCCGGTCACGGTCACGGTGACAACCGGTTTTTTCGGCTGCTTCTTCGCCTTTTTGACTTTTTTTCCGGTCGGCTGTCCGGTCTCGGTTTCATCCTGCCGGACCGATGCGGAAGTTCCCGGCCCGGCCGTCTCCGATGCATCCACTTCATCCGCCGCGCATGCGAACGGCGCAAGCAATGCCGCCAGCGCCAGCGTTTTCAGCAGTTTTGAGGGGAGCGTCTTCATGATGACTCAGTTTGTTTTTTGATTCCGTGTCCACAATACCCGTTGATTGAACTTCACGACATCGACATTTGGAGGAATCACGACCTCGTATTCGAACGAGCCCTGTCCTTCCGACACCAAAGTGCCGGTCAGGACGATGGTGTTGCCGGTCGTTTCCTGTTCGATGCTCCTGATGCCCCAGGCGCTTTCCGCATAGTCGCCCTTGATTTTCAACGTCAGCGCGCCGCGCTCTTCTTCATTCGGAATAACCGCCATGCTGGAAACGACAAGATAATCTTCGTTGATCTCTTTCGTCGTTTCGCATCCGGCGAACGATGCAACGATCAGGAAGACCGCGATGACGGTGAGGATAGTTTTTCGGATGGGATTCGTGTTCGACATCATTTCAAACCTTTCATAATTCGCCTATATCTGACAATAATGCTTTTACGACCCTGTCATCGACAAATTTCAAAACGATGCATTCCCGTTTTGAAAAAAGTAAGGAAGACCTTATCTGTATCTCTGCGATCCAAATATCATATTTCATAAAACCGGAATCCTCTTTTGCGTCTTTGGGCGTGAGGAAAGAATAGTTATCATAGTTTTTCTTTCCTTGGGGGGTCGTTTCCTTCACAATAACATATAGTTCTCCGCCACGGCAAGCAGGAAATTCCTTGAATGCTAAATCAAGAAATTCCCCCTTTGTTAATCCAACCCAGGAATCAGGATCAGGATGATATCCCTTTTCGTACCATATAAAAATATGCGTGAGGAACACCGTTCCTGCTAGAAGAAGGACCGCGACGACTACGACCGCTATAACAGCGAGGAAGATATTTCGTCTCGTTTTCGTGTTCGACATGTTTACAGCCTTTTTATGGTGTTGCTGATGGAGGGTTTGAGGATCATTTTCAGTACAGCAGGCCCTCGTTTTCCGCGTCCGTATAGGCCGCGTGGATGAAATATTTGAGTCCGCCGCCGAAAACCACGGTGCAGACGAAGATCAGGCGGAAGGTGAAGACGGTATATTCTTTAACATGAGGATCGCCGTCGGTAAACCAGATTATGCCGGACGCACCGATCACGGCGGTGGCCAGCAAAACCGCCTGTCCCAGGACGATCAGGATCAGCATCACGATCATGCTGGCTCTCCGGCTGAACAGCCGTGCGGCCGGAAAAACCGCCAGAGCGCACTCTCCCAGCAGAATCGTGGCGAAAGACAGCATGATCGGCCAGCCGAGCTCGCGAAAGGGCACGCTCCCCAGGTCGGAAAAACAATAGCAAACGGCCAGTCCGAGAAAGATCGCGATCAGGGGGAGCAGATACAGCAGATAACGCGCCCACAGAAACCGCAGGCTTTTCAGCGCACCGGCAACGATCTTCTGTTCGCTGCAGACGCGTCTGCACGCCGGAATCACGTCGTTCCGGAATTCCCTGCGGACGACGATGCCGGGAACGAACGGGAGCGCGAGCAGGTCCAGCAGTGACACGATTAAGGGCAGCACCCCGATCGCGAGTACCCCTGTCTCCCATAAATACGAGAGCATCAGCACGGCGGCGATCACTCCGCCGAAAAAGACGATCTGCATGACGATCGCCGCCCTCTTCAGTTTCGAGACCGGGGTGTCGATCTGCCGGAAGACGTTGAACACATGATCCGCGCCCCTCGTGCCGTCGGCCGGCGATTCAGTCCGGGGGTCCAGCGTGTCCATAGTTTCGTTCATAGTTCAGCCCCTTTCGTGGTGTTGCTGATGGCGGGGTTAAGAAATCGTACCTTTATTATATCACTTTTTTTGAGAAAAAACAAGGACAGAATCATTATCTTTTGATAAAAAGCAAGGAACCCCCCCTTTTGCGCCTGCCTTGACGGCTTCAGTGGATGCCGGTCGAGCCGAATCCGCCGGCGTTCCGGTCGGTTTCGTTCAGCTCGACTGCGGGCGTCAGGACGACCTGCGGGAGCTCGGCGATCACCATCTGGGCGATGCGGTCGCCGCGGCGCACGGGGAACACGTTTTCCCCGGCGTTGAACAGGATCACGCAGACTTCGCCGCGGTATCCGGCGTCGATGGTGCCGGGCGTATTGAGCAGGGTCACGGCGTGCTTGAGCGCGAGTCCGCTGCGGGGGCGTATCTGCGCCTCGTATCCGGCGGGCAGCTCCAGGAAAAGCCCGGTCGGGATGAGCGTGACCTTGCCCGGCGCGGCCTCGACGTCCACGCGGCTTTTCAGGTCCCAGGCGGCATCGTCCTCGTGGGCTTTCTTCGGGGCGAGGTCTTCCGCGCCCTCTTGCATTTTGAATCGGACTGTGATCGGCATAGGAAGCCTCCTTCCAGGTTATGGTCAGCTCTTCAGGTCGATGGAACGGCGGATGCCGTCCGCGATGAAATTGAACGCGGTCACGCACAGAAAAATGGCGAGACCGGGCCAAAGCATCAGGTTCCAGTAGCTCAGCGGATCGGCGAACGCCTGTTTCAGCAGCTCACCCCAGCTGGCGGACGGCGCCTGCACCCCGAATCCGAGGAAGCTCAGACTGTTTTCCGCGAGGATCGCGCCGGCGATGCTGAACGCGAACGAGACGAAGATCGGGCCGGAGACGTTCGGCAGCAGGTGCTTGAACAGGATGCTGTGAAGCGGCACGCCGAGGCTTTCGCAGCTCTGGATGTACGCCATCTGGCGCGCCTTCAGCACCTCGCCGCGCACCAGGCGCGAGAGGCCGGGCCATCCGGTCATCCCCAGCACGAAGATCACCAGCAGGATCGACTGGCGCGTACCGTAGTCGAGCATGATCGACATTAAAATCAGGAGCAGCAGGAACGTCGGGAAGCAGATCACGATCTCGACCAGACGCTGCACGGCGAGGTCGACGCGACCGCCGCGGTACCCAGAAAAGAGCCCGATCATCGTGCCGAGCACGAGTTCGATCGCCGTCGCGAGGAATCCGACCGCCAGCGAAACGCGCGCCCCGTACGTCATGCGCGCGAAGACGTCGCGCCCCACGTTGTCCGTGCCGAACGGATGTTTTTTCGAGGGCATCGCGTAGGTGTCGGGCGACGTCTCGAACGGCCCGTACGGGACCGCCGCAAAGTAATATATCGACGCCGTGTCCTCGGCGGCGGTCTTCCGCCAGTCGACCTGCGTCATCTGCGCTTTCGACACGCAGAACGGCACGGCGAGCAGGATCAGCACGAGCGCGAGCACGGGATAAAGGACGCGTTTGCGTTTCCGGAAGCATCCGTACAAAATGAGCGTGGCGGGGATCGCGAGGAACAGCCAGTTGAACATCTTTTCCACGAAGACTTCCTGCGCGTCCGGGGCGAAGAAATCGCGCAGCGCCGGACTCGAAAGCGAACCGTCCGCGGCCGCGATCAGCAAAGGCTTCCCGTTCACGAAGAGCGGCGCGGCGACGGCGGCGAGGATCAGCAGGATCACGAAGACGAGGCCGGCGACCGCGGTCTTCTCATGGAAGAACCGCCGGACCATGAGCTGGCCGGGCGTCAGATACGCCGCAGAATCCGCCTCGCCTGAGGGAATCCGCTCCGCGTTTTGCGCCTGGACCTGCGCCTGTTCGCTCAATTCTGCTGTCTCGTTCTGTTCCATTGAGGAATTCAGTTCAGATTAATCGTTTTCCGGGAAGAACGCCGGTTTGCCGTCCGCCATGGAGACATGGATCTTCAAGCAGCCGTGGAACGTGCCGCGCAGGATCTCGTCGGCGAGCGGGTCTTCGATGAGCGAGCCGACGGCGCGGCGGATCGGACGCGCGCCGTGTTCCGGGTTCGCGCCGGAGTTAACCAGGCATTCGATGACGTCGTCGTCGATTTCGAGCTTGCGGCCCTGGTCGGCGAGGCGTGCGACGAGCTTGGAGAGCTCCAGACGGACGATCCGGCGGAGTTCCTCGGGACCGAGCTTGCGGAAGACGATCAGCTCGTCGAGGCGGTTGATGAACTCGGGCTTGAACGTCTTGCGCGCGGCCTCGAGCAGGCTGTCGCGGAGCTTGTCGTAATCGTCGTTCACGCCCGATCCGGTCGCGAATCCGAGCGGCGCGCCGTTCGCGAGGCGTTCCGCCCCGACGTTCGCGGTCATGATGATGATCGTGTTGCGGAAGTCGATGTTGCGTCCGAGCGTGTCGGTGAGGCGGCCCTCCTCCATGATCTGGAGCAGCATGTGGGTCACGTCCGGGTGCGCCTTTTCGATCTCGTCGAACAGCACCACGCTGTACGGATGGCGGCGGACGCGTTCGGTCAGCTCGCCGCCCTCGCCGTGCCCGACGTAGCCGGGCGGGGAGCCGACGAGACGGCTCACGTTGAACTTCTCCATGAACTCGGACATGTCGATCTGGATCAGGGAATCGGCGTCGCCGAACATGAACTCGGCGAGTGACTTCGCCAGCAGGGTCTTGCCGACGCCGGTCGGGCCGAGGAAGATGAACGAGCCGATGGGGCGGTTCGGGTCCTTCAGGTCGGCGCGGGCGCGGCGGAGAGCGCGCGCCACGGCGTGCACGGCGTCGCTCTGCCCGATCACGCTCTTTTCGAGCTCCGCCTCCATCTGGAGCAGGCGTTTGGACTCGGTGTCCTGAAGCTGTTCCAGCGGGATGCCGGTGAGCTTGGAAAGCACGCGGTGGATGTCCTCGCGGGTGACTTCCGGCGTGGTCCCGCTGCGGGCGTCTTCCCAGGCTTTGCGCGTGGCTTCGAGCTCTTCGCGGAGCTCGCGCTCGCGGTTGCGGAACTTCGCGGCGTCCTCGAACCTCTGGTCGGAGATCGCCTTCTCCTTCTCGCGCACCATCTGCTGGATGGCGTCCTCGGTCTCCCGGAGGTCGGGATGCTTCGGCGCGTTGGCGATGCGCACGCATGCGCCCGCCTCGTCCATGAGGTCGATCGCCTTGTCGGGCAGGAACCGCCCGTTGATGAAGCGGTCGGAGAGCTTCACGGCGGCCTCGATGGCGTCGTCGGCGTAGCGCACCTTGTGATGCGCCTCGTAGGCGGGCTTCAGCCCGTACAGGATCTTGATCGCGTCGGCAATGCAGGGCGGCTCGACCATGACCGGCTGGAACCGGCGTTCCAGCGCGGCGTCCTTTTCGATGCCCTTGCGGTATTCGTCGAGCGTGGTCGCGCCGATGCACTGGAGCTCGCCGCGGGACAGCGCGGGCTTGATGATGTTCGCGGCGTCCATGGCGCCCTCGGCTCCGCCAGCCCCGACGAGCGTGTGGAGCTCGTCGATGAAAAGAATGGTCTTTTTGGACGAGCGCACCTCGTCGAGGACGGCCTTGATGCGTTCCTCGAACTGGCCGCGGTATTTCGTGCCGGCGACCATCAGCGCCAGGTCGAGCACGACGAGGCGTCTGCCGTGCAGGAGTTCCGGCACGTCGTCCGCGGCGATCTTCCGCGCCAGTCCCTCGACGATCGCGGTCTTGCCGACGCCCGCCTCGCCAATGAGCACGGGATTGTTCTTCGTGCGGCGGCAGAGGATCTGGATCACGCGTTCGATCTCGTTGTGACGGCCGATGACCGGGTCGAGCTTGTTCTTCTTCGCCAGCGCGGTCAGGTCGCGCCCGAACGCGTTCAGCGCGGAATGATCATCCCCGTTGTCGTCGTCGCCGTCGGGGAACAGCTTGTCGTCCGTATCCTCGAACTCGTCGTTGTCGCCGTCGTCGCCGTCGTTCCGGTCGTCATCCTCGTCGTCGGAATCCGGCAGATAGTCGGGGTCGAGCGTGGCGAGGATCCGCTGGCGCGCTCTCGCCGGGTCGACCTTGGACGCGCGGAGCAGGCCCGCGGCGGCCGTTGCACCGTCGTTGAGGATGGCGAGGAGCAGATGCTCCGTGCCGATGTAGTTGCAGCGCATCGCGCGCGCCTCGTCGCCGGACATGACGATGATCTTGCGGAGGCGGGCGGAGAACGGCGGCGCGCCGATCTGGCGTATCTCGGAGCCGGACTGCGGCAGTTTCCGCGCGAGGTCCGACAGCAGATTCTGGAAATCGACCTTCATGGCGCGCAGCACTTCGACAGCGACGCCTTCCTTCAGCAGACAGATTCCGCGCAGGAGATGCTCCACGGAGATGCAGTCGTGGTTCGACTTCTCCGCGTCCTTCTGCGCCAGGTTGAGCGACTGGCGCGCCCGCGGCGTAAACCGCTTCAATGCGGCATTGACTTCTTCTTGTTCAGACATATCGTTTTTCTCCCTGCAATTGCCTTTTTCAGCTTTCTGTAGATAATTCGGGACGCGTCGCCGCGTCCCGGTCTGTCAATCTTTTCCGTCCGCCGGATCCAGCTCAAACGCGCTGAATCGCGGCGTCGGAGCCGCGCAAACGGCGGTCTCTCGGTCTTCCGCCCGGAGTGAGGAGACTTCACCTCGCCTGCGGCAGAAGGCGTACGAGGTAAATCAAGCTTACTTCGTGACGAAGTAGCTGGAGTTTTCCGAAATATAGCTTTCGAGCGTATCCGGACAAATGAGATAGTAGAAATAATCGAACGCTTCGGAAAGATCCTTCGGCGCGGTGTTCTTCTGCATATCGAACGTGGAGCCGGTCGAGTTGGGGCAGTCGATGATGGCGCACACGCGGCCGCTCTTCAGCATATCCTGTTCGACATAGGGCAGACCGAAGTCCGTCATGAGAAGCATGTTGTTCTTCTTGGTGGCGGTGT
The DNA here is from genome assembly GCA_902778895.1 of uncultured bacterium. Classification (GTDB taxonomy): domain Bacteria; phylum Verrucomicrobiota; class Lentisphaeria; order Victivallales; family UBA1829; genus UBA1732. The sequence continues at coordinate 23,050 of CACYZF010000007.1, read as the reverse complement.
TCTTTTTCGTGAGGAACGTGATCTTCTTGAGGTCGGCGGTCGAGCTGGGCAGACCCGCGAAATTGACGACGATGTCGACCTTGTCGTAGACGGTGTCCAGTTTCTTCTTCATGATCGTGGCATCCGTGGGATCTTCACGCATTTCCTCGCCAGTCTTCTTGTCGGTGGTGAGCTCGCCGACGATCAGCACGTCGCCGCACGAAACGCCCTTTTCGGAAAGGCGGTTCTGAAGCTCCTGGAGGACGAGATAGCTGTCGGACTCGGAGTTGCTGTTGGACTCATCGTCGATCAGGAACGCGGCCGCGCCGCCGTCCGGGAACCGTTCCGCGATATAGGCAGCGGCTTTTTCGGCCTTCGCCGTACGGAAGACCTTGGCGTTTCTTTCAAGACGGGCGTCCTCGGATTTCTCCGCCGAAACAAAGAATCTGCTGACCACGGCGCCGAGCACGATGAGCACGCCAAGCCCCATGATGATACGGGCGTTGGGTTTCGTGCTCATATTCTTGATGCCCCAAACCATGACGATAAAGCCGACCGCCATAGCAATATAAACGGACAGGACCGGAAGTTCGACGTCTGCTAAGATCATTGACTGACTCCTTTAATGGGTTTCACAGCACGCACGGCGCGCCAGATGTTTTTGTTTAAAAAAAATAATACACGAGCAATATATCATACTTTTGGCCGCTTTCAACCTCTTTTTTCTATTTTTCGGGAAAAAATGGGGGTTGCACGCAGGAAAACGGGTTTCCAGCCCGGCAAAACAGGATGAACCGCCCCAGACGTCCCGGGCGGATTTCAGAGAAAACGGAGGATCGATGAATCTGTCATTCCTGATTCCGAGCCGGAGAAACATCCGCGGCAACGGAGCTTTCCTCGGAAACCTCGGAACCGGAAACAGATTCTTCCGCAAGATCAGCCTCAGGAATCGGGGTTTCGTCCAGAACAGGGGCGGATTCTTCCGCAGATTCGGTAGGCAGGTCTTCCTGAACCGGAGCAGGTTCTTCCGCAGATTCGGCAGGCAGGTCTTCCTGAACCGGAGCAGGTTCTTCCACAGATTCGGCAGGCAGGTCTTCCTCTACAGGGGCGGGTTCTTCCTGTGCGGAATCGGAGGCCTCTTCCTCGCGGTCTTTTTCCTCGTCCGGGGGAAGAATCTCTACGAAAGGCGACCATTCCGGCTGATCCTCCGAAGGCGGTTCCGGGAAAACGAACGCAGGAGGAATAAGTTTCGAGGGATCTGTTTTTTTGCGAGGTTTCCGCATCATGAAAACCTCCATCATCTCACCATCCAGACCGTGATAACGGGATTCTATCCGGAGGACAACAGGATGCAGGCCGCACATTCCGCTGACAAGTTCAGGGAAATCCCTGCCGTAGTCCCATGTGACGAGCGCGCCTTTTTCATCGACCGGATTGCCGTGGTAAACCGCTCTCGAGTAGAGCCGGACCGAGCCGTCGGACAGACGTTTCGCCCGGCAGAACGACTTCGGCAGATCCTTGTAGTACGGTACGGTGAACAGGAAAAAGCCGCCCGGCTTCAGAACGCGTTTCACCTCGTTGAACGCAGCCGAAATATCAAAAATGTGCTCCATGACATCCTGCGTAATGAAAACGTCGAACACATTGTCCGGGTACGACATCTTCTCCAGATCCTCGCAGATCGCCCCCTCCGGCCCCATTTCGCCTGATTCGAGCTCGGGATAATAATGCGAGATCGAGTAGTTTTTCGCGTGGCGGAACAGGAAATCGGAGGACGGTCCGCCGGGAGAGGATTCGTGCATGCAGGCAGTGCGCCAGTCCGGGCGGCACATTTTCAGGGCATGCAGGAACGCACGCTGCCTCGGCAGAGACTTGCATTCCGTGCAAATAAAATGGTTGCGCAAAAACTCGCCGTCGATACGGAAATCGACTTCCTTTTCGCAGATATCACAATATCCGTGTTCGCTTTTGACTTCAAAACCGGGCTCCGCGGCAAAACCGAATGGATCATCCACAGTTTCCGGGTCCACCGGGGGCACAGAATCATCCGAGGGGGCAGTTTCTTCCGGAGACCCGGTGTCTACCGAGGGCTCAGGTTCGGCGGAAGACGCCGATTCAGCCGGAACGTCCGTTTCCGGTTCCTCCTGAGAACCGGCATGTGTCTCTGAAAAAGCAGGCATCTCCTCCTCTGCCCGAGCGCCGGATTCATGTTCGGCAGGAGCATCGGCCGGATTTTCAAAATCCGCGTGGACTTCAGTAGTCCCTTCCGTCACAGCGTCCGCCGGTTCTTCCGGCAAATCCGCCGCAATCACCTCGTCCGGGAGTGTCCCGCGTTCTTTTTTTTCTTCTAAATCCGGTTCTTTCTGTTCCATACCGATTCTCCGAAATGTGATCCGTCCGACGGCACCAAACAGACCAATGCCGACCGGAATCACAATTTCATACTATATCATGCTTTTCCTGAATATGCAAGCAAAAATACAGAAACAAAGAAAAAATGACGGGGGATCAAGTTTCTTTTCTCCCGGGAATCTCCCGTTTTTCCGCTATGCTTTCCGTATGAGGCTTGACAAATGCTTGTTTGATGCTATCTTAGTGTATATCAGTCTATTGGCGGGGATACGGACATGAGTTTGATCAACAGAACATTCGCATTCGGCATCGCGGTCACGGTGGCGGCCGGCCTCGTATCCGCGGCATTCGCGCAGACTGCCGACGCGACATCGGCTGTCGCTCCCGGCGATATCCAGCGCACGGCGGACCTCGTGAACCTGATGCGGACCGTCCTCGACCCGAATCCGGCTCCGGTCCTCGCTTTTCCCGAGGAACGCGCCGTGTCCGGCAAAACGGCCTCCAGTCCGGTAGCTTCCATCGCAACGACAGTCCCCGTCGTTATCATGCCGGACATCGAAACACCGGAGGAAAAAACCCGCGAACCGGGCAAAGTCGGGACACGCACCCAGGAACCTGCCCAGCCCGCCGTCGTAGTTTCTACTTCAAAAAGAAACGCCGGCGAGGACGATTCCGACCAGTATCCGCCGTTCTACTACGTTTTCTTCTTCGGCGAATACGTTCCCTACTTCGACGGCTGGTACTATTATTCCGACAGATGGCTCTGGGGCAGACGCTGGCCGGTTCCGCCCGAACCGCCGGGCTGGATCCCGCCCCCTCCCCCGCCGCGGCCGCGTCTTCTTGAGCCCGTCCGCCCGAAAGAACCGGACAACACGATTCCCGTCGTGCCGAGCCGCCACCGCATCCCCCGAAAAAATGAGATGGGAGGCGAATCTTTGTCCCCAAACACCACGATTCCCGTCGCCCCAAGTCAGCACCGTTTTCCGAGCAAAGCCGCGAATCAAATCGATTTCCCGGAGAGGAACACGGCCATTCCGGTCGCGCCGAGTCAACACCGTATCACAGGCAATGCCGCCAGGCAGAATCCGGCTCCGGAGCAAAATAGCAGTATCCCGGTCTCGCCCGGAGCACACCGTATCCCGCGCGGCAATCGCTGACCTCACTTCGGCCGCACTTCATCCTGTTCAATCCGCCGAATCGAAAGCCCGAACGAAAGCAAAAATTTTTTATTTGTTAAACGATTGCTTGAAAACGTTACGGGAGCGTGTTATATTGTGGGATGAACGTACTGAATATAAACAAAAATGAGGTTGAAGCTGTTCAGAACGGCTTCGATTTTAACGTCATTAGGGGTCTTTTATGGACTACGACATTTTATTCCAGCCGGTCAAGATCGGCAAACTCGAACTGAAAAACCGTCTCATGATGGCGCCCGTCGGGCCTCTGGGACTCGGCGACGCCGACGGCGCTTTCAACCAGCGCGGCATCGATTATTACGTGGAGCGCGCGAAAGGCGGGACCGGCCTGATCTGCACCGGAGTTACGTTCGCCGAATTCACGGTGGAGGAGCATTCCTGTCCGGGCGTACCTGTTCCGACGCGCAATCCGCACCAGTTCATCCGCACCGGCAAGGAAATGACGGAACGGATCCATGCTTACGGCTCCAAGGTCCTGCTCCAGCTTTCCGGCGGCTTCGGACGCGTTTCGATCCCGGAAGACCAGGGCGCGGACAACCCCGTCGCTCCCTCCGAGATCCCTCACCGCTGGCTGGACAAAACCTGCCGTGCGATCACGGTGGATGAGATCCATCATATCATCGCCATGTTCGGCAAGGCGGCGGCCATCGGGAAACGCGCCGGATTCGACGGCATCATGATCCACGCCGTCCACGAAGGCTACCTGCTCGACCAGTTCGCGATCGCCATGTTCAACCACCGCACGGACGAATACGGCGGATCGCTGGAAAACCGCCTTCGTCTGGCCAGAGAGATCCGCGAGGAGATCGCGAAGACCTGCGGCCCGGATTTCCCGGTCGTCATGCGTCTGTCCACCAAGAGCTTCATCAAAGACTGGCGAAAAGGCGCGCTCCCCGGCGAAGAATTCGAAGAAAAGGGACGCGATGAGGCCGAAGGGCTCGAAATCGCAAAACTGCTGGAACAGTACGGCTATGACGCGTTCGACGTGGATGTCGGTTCCTACGACAGCTGGTACTGGTCGCATCCGCCCATGTACCAGAAAGACGGTCTCTATCTGAAATACGCGAAGGCCGTGAAGGAAGTGGTGAAGGTCCCGGTGATCTGCGCCGGCAAACTCGCGAATCCCGATCTGTCCTCGAAAGCGGTGAAGGACGGCTGGATCGACATCGTGTCCCTCGGACGTCCTCTGCTCGCCGACGCCGATTACGCGAACAAACTGCGCAGCGGCAGGAAAGCGGACATCCGTCCCTGCATCAACTGCCAGGAAGGCTGCATGGGACGGATCCAGAATTTCTCGCTGGTCAACTGCGCCGTGAATCCGCAGTGCGCCAGAGAACGCATTTTCGCGTACACTCCGGTCCTGCGCCCGAAGAAGGCGGTCATCATCGGCGGCGGCATCGCCGGCATGGAGGCCGCAAGAGTGCTTGCGATTCGCGGCCACAAACCCGTGATTTACGAGAAGGAAAACATCCTCGGCGGCGCATGTGTCCCCGCCGGCGTGCCCGATTTCAAGGATGGAGACAGAGCCCTGCTCCAATGGTATATCCATACCATGAAAGAACTTCAGGTCGAGATCCATCTCGGCGCCGCCGTAACGGAGGAAATGCTCCGCGGCATGTCGTTCGATGTCCTCATCCTCGCGACCGGAGCCACGCCCCGCCTGTTCGACCTGGGCAAAGGCATCCCCGTGTACGATGCAAAATCCGTGCTGAAAAACAAAGCGGCGGGACTCGGCGAAAACCTGGTCGTGCTCGGCGGCGGCATCGTCGGCTGCGAAGTCGCGCTGTGGCTTCGTGAATCCTTCGGCAAAAACGTTACGATCGTGGAAGCGCAGAAAGACATTCTCTCGATCAACGCTCCGCTTTGCTCCGCGAACAAGGATATGCTGGCCGCGCTGGTCCGCTTCAAAGGCTGCACGATCCGCGCCAACACCGTCGTGAAACAGGTGACGGACACCGGCGCCGTCCTGCACGATCAGAAGAGCGGCGAGGATTCCGAGCTGAAGGCGGACGCGGTCATCGTCGCCGCCGGATTCCGCAGCGACGTCTCGCTGTATCAGGCCATGCAGGATGTCCCGGAACTCTATGCAATCGGCGATTGCAGGGAATGCCGGAATATTCATCAGGCGATCTGGGATGCCTACGAAGTGGCAAACCATATCTGACGCAATCAGGAGCGGAGAAACCGGAAGAAAACCGTTTGAGGCTTTCTGTATATCTCCGAGCATGATCCGCTGATCCTGCCAACAGAAAAGCAGGCCGGGATGCTATGGCATTCCGGTCTGTTTTTTTATGCGCTGGCGGAGGTCAGGTTTTCCGGCGGCATGGAAACTCACGCCAATCGGAAGATTGCTGGGAAAATGAACTACCCCGCCGCAAGCAGCGGGGTATCTAAAGGAACTACCATGTCAAAAGTCAAAGTCAAGTTGTTGTTCAAGGTTTTTCTTATACGCCCCTTGGTTCGCGATGTATTGCTTGATTCCTTCCGCGTTTGCGTATTCGCTCACCGTGTTCGCGTAGAAGCCGCTTGTCCAAAGGTTCCCGCCCCAAAGGAACCTTTTTACCTCTTTGTGCCGAGCAAAGATTTCACGGGCGGTGATACTCTTGATTATGGTCACGATCTTGCTTACAGACATTGTTGGTACGCTCTGTACGAGAAAATGCTGGCGGTGAAATCAGTTGAAATCAAGGAATCTTTAAACGCTATGATCTGATAATGAATAGGCTGCGAATAGCGTTTGGATCATTCATAATATGGAGGGTTGCTGACCACTGCTACCCATTGAAGATGGCATGATGTCCAGCCAGGTTGTTTCTGCTCAAGCCTGATTCCACCCCATGTTTTTTGGGAAATAGTCTCCTCCCGGCATCGATTCCAGCTTGCAAATACGGTCATAGGAGTGTATTTTATAACCACACCGAAAACAGGAACCAGAGAATCACCTCAAAATGAGCACGGATAACGGGCATATCTTCGATAAGTATATCGTTCAGGGGGAAACGACACGGAGACAGCGTGCCGAGAACTGGCAGATCGCCATCGGTCTCCAGGATGTCGACAGGTTGAAGAATTCCCATTATCTGCTGAATACGGCAAAAGAGCATATTGAGGGTAAGATTGACCTGGCGGCAGCGGAAGAACGCATTGCGGAGTATTACCGGACGGAAGAAGGACGCAAGCTTGCCGCCGACAGGACGGATGAAGCGGACATCGTGGCCACGAGAATCGCAGCGATCCTTGCCGAAAATGCGTTTGCGTTCATTCCGGAGGAGTATTCCCGTCTGCACAAAAGACTGTTCAAGGGGGTCTATCCGCATGCGGGGAAATACCGCAAGGTGAATATTTCCAAGAAGGAATGGGTATTGGATGGTGAAAGTGTCACCTATGCCCCTGCCGATTTGCTGAAGGAAACGATCGAATACGATTTCTCTCAGGAACGCAGGTTTTCGTATTACGGGCTCTCTCCGCAGGAATCGGTCAAACATATCTGCAAATTCATTTCCGGGCTCTGGCAGATTCATCCGTTCATGGAGGGCAACACAAGAACGACTGCCGTGTTCACGATCCTGTACCTGCGCAAGTTCGGATTCCAGGTCAGTAATGAGCCGTTCAAGCAGTATTCTTGGTATTTCCGCAATGCGCTGGTCCGGGCAAACTACAACAACTTTGCTCATGGCATAGCCTCGACCACGATTTATTTGGAACGCTTCTTCGAGAACCTGATCTTCCAGGGGAAGAATGAACTCAAAAACCGGTTCTGCCACATCCTGTGGAAAGAAGGGCAATCCGTCCAAAGTGCCATTTCAAAGTGCCACAATGGCACATTGGAGAAGGTCGCATTGGATTTCCTTCGGGACAATCCGAAGGCAACGCAGAAAATGCTGGCGGAGCAAATCGGGAAGTCGGAGCGAACCGCAAAGCGTCTGACCAAGACCCTTCAGGAAAAAGGGCTGCTTGTCCGCAAAAACGGGAAACGCAATGGTGTCTGGGAAGTCAAGCCTTCGTCGGAATAAGATAATCAGGCACCCGTGAACACATGAAACCGATGCCATCTTTGATGCGATTCTGCTTTGACCATGACCTGGAAACGTTCTAGAATAAAAAATCTAAGCAAGCATCAGCTTCCCGGCGGGCTGTTTTGAGCTTGAAACCAGGTATGGCTTTAAAGACTTTTTATTCACAAAGAATTGTACCAATGGTATAATCTCATGGCTGTAAGAAATTACCACAGTCTATTTGGAACGTTTCTTTGGGAACCTGATCTTCCAGGTGCGCTTTTGATCGAAAGTCGCAAGAGTATTGATGATTTCCCTTACAGCGTATGAGACAAAGCGTATGTGCTTCCTTGGTTTGTCATACGCCTTCACCACATGGTCGGTATCATAATTCCACTTGTTGTGACTCGGAGGTTCGGCGGCAACGAGCAACTCGGCCAACGCACCACGCTCGATCGGAACGGCGGCAATGTAGTTGTTTAGATTTGTCGTACAGAATATCATATGCGTTTTCCTGTTTTTGCTGTCACGCCTTTCTTCGCCGCGGTCTTTTCTGCAATTTTCTTTGTGGCCTTCTTGGCGGCCTTTTTCGCGGCTTCCTCCGCCTCGACCGCTTCCTTGCGCGGTTCGGGGAAAGTTTTTTCGTCGAGCACGCGCTTGTAGTAGAACTTCGCGGTGTAGAGTGCAGCGGCGGGGTTGTGTCCAAGCACGCGGTCCTTCACGATGAACGTAGTGACCGGGGCTTTGCTGTGACGGGTGAAGATCGCGTCGTGCCCGACGCACAGCCCGACCAGCACGTTGAGCTCCGCACCCCACTCGTTGAGGATCTGTGCCTGAAGCGCCGGATTGCAGCAGGATTCATTGCAGCCGGGGCAGACTTTCAGGCCGTCTGGAAGTCCGATGTCACACTTGTCGACCGCGCCGACCTTGCAGATGACGGTCTTCGTCTTGATCCCGGCGGTGCGGACGATCTGAGCATAAAGCGAGGCTTCGTCGAGCAGGCCGATGCAGCTGGCGATGCCGAGCTTCTTCACGCCGAGCTTCTTGGCGAACCGGATCGTCTCCTCAAGACGGGTCAGGCGGCCGTAGTATTCGCCCTCGATTTCGGCGGCGGCGCGTGCGATGCGTCCGTCCAGAGAATTGGAGCTGTAGAGCTTTTTGGTCTGTTCGACGGCCCCTTTGTACTGTTCCGTGAGGCAGAACGAGGGGTACTGTTTTTCTTTGCGATAGCAGTTCCGGACTGAGCATTCAGAGCAGCTGAGGTTGCAGGGTTGTTTCTTGGGCATGGTCGTGATCTCCTATGTGAAAAGGTTTATTTCTGTTCGGATTGAGCGGAACGTTTCCGCAAAGCGGCGACGCGGTCCGCGACATGGATCGTGCCGTCCTTGTGCAGGACTTCGTCGTTCTGGTAGGCGGTCTGGTCCGGCCGCATGCGACGGTTCATCGCGTCGTGTCCGGCGGTACAGAACGCCATGCAGCGTCCGCAGAGCGTGGCGCCGTAAGTGGCCTCGGCGTGTTCGCTGATCCGGATGCGGGCGTCACGTTTGTTCCAGAGGTCGTCGTAGTGCCCGGCTCTGGACTGGTTCTCCTCGACCGGGACATCGACGTTCGGGTTGAACAGCGCGCCCTTCCAGACTTCCGTGCTGAGGCCGCGCGCCATGTGGGTGCAGGCGGCCTGGTTGCAGCGGGCGTAACGGTAGGTCATGCCGCCGAGCTTGCAGATATGCGGCGGGTTGAGGGAGAGCGCGTGCGCCGGACAGTTGCGGATGCACTCCATGCAACCGTCGCAGAGTGACTGGTCCATGAGCTTTTCAGCGGGTTTGAGCGGAGCGGTGGTCGGGATTCCGACGAACCTCTGCCGCGAACCGAACTGCGGCGAGAGCGCAAGACCGTTCAGACCGAACGTGGCGAGTCCGGCTGCGACGGCGCAATGCCGGTAGGAGAGCGGGCCGAAATACGGCTTGCGCGCGCCGTACTGCGTCCCGCGTGCGGGGATCGGCATGGCGGCGTAGCCCTCGTTCTCCAGAAACATCGTCATGCGGTAGATCAGGAAGTCAAGCTCGCGGTTCAGGTAGGCGTAGCCGAACATGTTGTAACTGTAGTTCATTTTCCCGCGGCGCATGATTTCCAGCGCTCCGTCGGGGATGTGCAGGGACAGCACGACGACACAGCGGCATCCCGGCAACAAGTCCTCCGGGCGGAAATCCGGTTCCAGCGCCTCGTTGAGGATTCCGGCGTCGGCGATCCCGACGAGGGCCGAGCCGATTTCCTTCGCGTACGCCTTGACGCGTTCGGTCAGTTCCAGATCGTATTGTTGTTCATCCATGGTTCAGCACTCCAAATCGTGTGGTTGCTCAGCGTTTATTCGTCCAGTACAGGACGCGACGCTGGATGCGGTCGAAGATCGTCATCAGCAGGATGACGACGACGGACAGGAAAAGGATTCCGCCGAGGACTTTGCCGTACTCGGCGAAGTCGGCGTAATACTGCACATAAAAGCCCATGCCCGCCTTCGCGCCGAACATCTCGGCCACGGTCAGCAGGATGAAGCTGAAGATGAGGCCGGATCCGATGCCGGCGAAGATCTGCGGCATGGCCCCCGGCAGGATCACCTTGAAAACGAGCTTGCGCCCGGTCAACTGCAGGCAGCGTGCGTTGTCGATCCAGCGCGGTTCCAGCATCACGACGCCGTGCAGCGTGCTCATCAGGACCGGCCAGAAGACGCCGAGAAAGATGATGACGGCGGAGGAAAGCCAGAAGGACGGCAGAACCGCAATGGCGTACGGGATCAGCATGGTCGGCGGAACGGGGTTCAGGGCGCGGAAAAGCGGCATCAGGACCAGTTTCACTTTCGGGTGCATGCCGACCGCCAGTCCGCAGGCGACCCCGGCGAGAATTCCGGCGGCCAGGGACGGGATCAGCAGGCGCATGGAGTAGAGGAAGCCCTTGAGGAGTTCGCCGGAGGAACGCGCCATTTCGGGGAGGATGACACCGAGTCCGGGGAAGAGGACCGGATCAAGGACGTGGGTAAGGTCCGTCAGGACGGCATACAGCGCGGTCAGGACTGCGAACACCGCGGTCGCACCGATCGCGGCGGTCCGGCGGTCGCGTTTTGCCTTTTTCTGTTCAAATTCACGATTGTTCATATTCCGCTTCCTCCCTGCTGTTCCTGTGATGCCGCCAACTGGCGTTCGACGGCATCGTTAAGTTCCTGCATCAGTCGTTCGCGAAGTTCCCGGAACCGTCCGTCCGCCATCAGCGTGGCGCGGGAACGCGGACGCGGCAGGTCGACGGGGATGTCGGCGGCCACATGGCCGGGGCAGACCCCAAGCACGATCACACGTCCGGCGAGGATCAGCGCCTCGTCCACATCGTGTGTCACGAAGATCACGGTTTTCTTCAGCGAACCTCCGGCCTGCCAGATTTCCAGCAGCATGTCCTGCTGTTTCGCCCGCGTGATGGCGTCGAGCGCGCCGAACGGCTCGTCCATGAGCAGGATCGGGGAGTTCATGGCAAGAGCTCTGGCGATCGCGGCGCGCTGTCGCATGCCGCCCGAGAGTTCGCCCGGCAGTTTGCGTCCGGCGTTTGCCAGACCGACCATCGTCAGATAGTCGTCGGCGATCTGGCGGCGTTCGGCCCGGGTGAGCTCGGGACGGGCCTGCTCCAGCGCCAGCACGATATTGTCGGCGCAGGAACTCCACGGGAAAAGGCTGTAGTCCTGAAACACCATGGCGCGGTCGAGGCCGGGACCGGTGACGTTCTTCCCGCCGACGAGGACTTCGCCGGAAGACGGCATGAGCAGCCCGCCCACGAGCCGCAGCAGTGTGCTTTTGCCGCAACCGGAAGGGCCGATGACGGCGATGAATTCGCTGGCGGCCACGGAGAGGTCGATGTGAGCCAGAGTCTGTTCTCCGGCATGGGAGAACGACAGGTCGCGCAGCTCAATGAGCGGGGGTTTGTTCACAGGTTCTGATCCTTATAGCGTTGTTCGAGTTTTTCCCAGAAGGGCTCGTCAGGCTGTTCCTTGCGGAGTTCCTGAAGCGCCTCATAGTACAGCGTGGTGTCGATCACCTTCGAGAAATCGGGATCGCCGTCCGCGTAGCCGATCTTCTTCATGTGCGCCCACATGGCCTCGACACCCTTGCGGTTCGGATCGACGGAGAACTGAAGATGCGGATTCAACACCAGGTCGCTGGCGAGTTTTTCGCCGAATTTCTGCTGTTCAACGTCGGCGCGGACGCCGGACTGCGGATCGTCGACGAATTTCTTTTCTGCCAGGAGCTCCGCCTTCAGGAACTTCACGAGTTCAGGACGGTATTTCTGAAGAGCTTCCTCCGTCACGACGATACGGCAGCAGGGATGGTTCGGGGACAGGTCGTTGCTCCACAACGGAGATGCCAGACCGGCCTGAACGGACTGTCCGATGATGTTGGTCGCGCCGATTCCGACGTCGACCTTGCCGCTCTTGACGGCTTCCAGCACGTCGACCGGGCGTTTGAACTCGACGATCGTCAGGTCCTTCTCCGGGTCGATCCCAGCCTCGAACAATGCGCCGCGGAACACGACGTCCGAGGTGAAGATGCGCGGCGTGCCGACCGTTTTTCCCTTGAAGTCCTCAATGCTTTTGTATTCTTCCGCGTGTTCGGGCCTGGTAATGATCGGATGTCCGCCGGAGAGGTTGCCGCCGATGATGACGAACTTCGAACCTTTCGAAATGAATGTGAGCGGACCGCCGGTGCCGAACGACACGCCAATGTCGAGCTTGCCTGCGTTCAAAGCGTTCAGGCCGTCGCTGGAGTTGGTGAACAGCACGAAATCGGTCTGCACGCCGGACTGGTCGAAATACTTCTCGTTCAGGGCGATCATCGGCAGTGTGGAGCTGCCGCCCTGCTGGTAGCCGACGCGAAGTACCGGGGCCGCGGCATCCTGTTTGCCGCATCCGGTCAGGAAGGCCGCCGGGACGATCCCCGCGGCAAGAAGCGTAACAAGCGTATGTTTGATGTTCATGGTAATATCTCCTTCCATGTGTTGCATTGTTGTCGAGTGGAATCAGATGCCGTTCCCGGAGTGGAACGATTCTCTCAAATTCAGTTTTTCATTCATGTCGGAGCGGTAGATGTCCATGATCTTCCGCTGGAGCGAGATGACGGATTCGTTTTCGAAGAGCTTTTCCCTGGGGAGCTGGCGGGAAACCGGGTTTTTCTCCAGCGCGATGACGCGTCCGGGCGAACTGCCGAGCACGGCGATCTCCGTGCCGAGATACAGTGCCTCGTCCACGTCGTGCGTGACGAACACCACGGTCCTGGCTCCGTGCGAATCCCGGTGAAGCTCGCGGACCAGGTCCTGAAGCATCGCCCGGTTCACGGGGTCGAGTGCGCCGAACGGCTCGTCCATGAGCAGGACCTTGCTCGGCGTGGCGATGGCGCGTGCAATGGCTGCGCGCTGACGCATGCCGCCGGAGAGCGCCGCCGGGTACTGGTTGAACACGCCGCCCAGTCCGACCATTTCCAGGTAGGATTCCGCCAGATTGCGGATTTCAGCCTTGCTCTTCTGGGGGAAGGACGCCGTCAGTGCGAGCATCAGGTTCTTCCCCGTGGTCATCCAGGGGAAAAGCGAGTAGTCCTGAAACACCACGGAGCATGCTTTTTCCGGTCCGTCGACCGCCTTGCCGTCCACGAAGACTTCCCCGGAGGTCGGCTTCAGCAGACCGGCGAACGTCCGCAGCAGCGTGGACTTGCCGCATCCGGACTGTCCGAGCAGGCAGAGGAACGCGCCGTCGGCTACGCCGAGGTTGATCCGGTCCAGAATGGTCTTATTCTGAAACGCAACGGTCAGATTTCTGCATTCAATCATTGTCCGGCCTCCTTGTAGCGCAGGATGCGCTTCTCGATCCGCTTGAATCCGGCGGAGATCGCCGTGATTACGAGCCCGATGAAGATGATGCCGACGATGACTCTGGCGTAGTCGCCGAAGTCCGCGCGGTCCTTCACATACCACCCGAGCCCTTCCGTTGCACCGATCAGCTCGGCGGCGGTCAGCAGCAGGAAGCTGAAGACCAGGCTCAGGGAAGCACCGGTCAGGATCGACGGCATCGCGCCCGGCAGAAGCACGCGGAAGATGAACGTGCCGCGTTTCAGGTGGAGCATCCGGGCGGAATCCAGCATGGTCTCCGGGATGTTCACGACGCCGGCTACGGTGTTCGCGAAGATCGGCCAGAACGCACCGGACCAGATCACGAAGATCGAGGCGGCACTGAAGCTCGGCAGGAGCCGGATGGCGTACGGGATGTACACGATCGGCGGGATCACGCTCAGGACCTTGCTGAACGGCTCCACGGCGTTGCGGAGGCGCGTGGAACTGCCGACCACCAGGCCGCCCGGGATCGCGGTCCCCAACGAAAGCAGGTATGCGGTCCCCAGCAGGAAGAGCGAAGAGAGCATGCCGTGCGCCATGTCCTTCAGTTCGCTGAAGAACTGCCGCAGGACGGTCTCGAGAGCCGGAAAATACACCGGGTCGAGCAGCGGCCAGTTGGACGTGACCAGCTGCCAAACCAGCAGAAAGCCTTCCAGGACCGCGGTGACATCCACGATTGCGGTGCGGCGGGCCTTGTCCCACACGAACAGCGTGCGGACCAGGGCGGCGGCCGGGATCAGGACGCCCGCGGCGGCGGCAAACCAGTCGTGTTTCAACAGCGCCGCGGCGGTCAGTGCGATGAATTCTATGACGAGCAGTATCTTCACGGTTCTACCTGCATGAGGGTCTTTGGGTAAGGTTTCGAGGCTGAAAATGCGTTCCTCAGTTATTCGCCTTGAAGAAGGCGTCCATTTCCTTGTAGATCGGGTCGTCCGGATAGCGTTTCAGGACTTCGTCGAGGGCTTCCCGGTAGATCGTGGGGTCGATATGTTCGTCGATGTGCACGTCGTTCTCCGGGAGATAGTCGATCTCCTTCATGGTCTCCCAGAAGTCGACGGTGCCCTTCTTCAGGGGGTCCGGGTTGGACGTGAAGGTCTTGTTCGTGTAGGTGTCGGCCTTCAGCAGTTCCGGGTCCAGCTTGAACGCCTTCGCGAAGATCTGAATGGTCTCCGCCTCGTTCTCGCGGTAGAACTTGTACGCGCGAATCTCGGCGATGAGGTAGCGGCGGTAAATGTCGCGTTTCTTCTGAAGGTCAGGCGTGTTGGCGATCAGGCGGCAGCAGGTGTAGTCCGGCTGGAAGTCGGCGATGTAGTTCGAAACTTCGAGGCCGAAATTTTTCTTCGCCAGGGAGAAATGCGGACTGAACACGATGCCTGCGTCCACAGCGCCCTTGTTGACGGCCTCCACGACGGCACTCTGACCGCCGAATTCGATGATCTCCAGGTCCTTGTTCGGGTCGATCCCCGCCTTCTTCAGCGCGCCGCGGAAGATCACGTCGCCGGTGGAGAGTTTGCCGAGACCGATTTTCTTTCCCTTGAAGTTGCTCAGGTCTTTGAACTTGTTGAGGTTCTCCGGCTTCACGATGATGGCCTGGCCGCCGATCATCATGCCGCCGAAGATGGTGAAGTCGACGCCTCGGGCGATGAAAAGCAGCGGAGCGGCGGTGCCGAAGGTCCCGACGTCAAGCTTCTGCGCCTGGACCGCGGAGCAGCCTTCGGCGGTGGTGTTGAACTGGAAGAGATCGACGTCGAGGTTCTCCTCGTCGAAATAGCCCAGGTCCTTCGCGATGAAGTGCAGGCCGTGCGCGGGTTCGGCAAGATAGCCGACGCGAACCTTGTCCTTGCCCGCGGAACTTTCCTTGCCGCATCCGGCGAGGAAGAAGGTCGAAAGAACGCCTGCGGCAAGCAGGGGTATGAGCGTATGTTTGATGTCCATGTTCAGGATCTCCTTATACGGTAGTGACGTTTTGTTGAAGAAGGCCGCGGACGGGTTGTCACGTCCGCGGCGGGCGTATTGTTATGAATCGGTCAGGCATCCTGGATCGGTCCGGGGATGCCGGTCGTATCGGGCGCGGGATTCTCTTCCGGCTCGACGACTTCGGGTTCGCCGGTCTTGCCGTTGTCGAACTTGTCGTCGCTGTCAAGAAGCAGCTGCTGGAATCCGAGGTTGGTGATCGGGTGTTCCGCCGCGTTCGAGACTTTGTCGACGACCGTGGAGATGTCGTTGCGGATGATCTCCGGCGCGACGTCGAACGGGCCGGAGAGTTCCGCCCGGGCGATCAGAACCAGTTCGGACGTGCGGGTCGTTTCCGATTCGGAGGAGAGCGCCCAGCCGAGGATCGGGATGTCCTTCAGGAACGGGATGCCGGAGACGCTTCGGATCACGTTGGTCCGCTTGATGCCGCCGATCACGAAATCCTTTCCTTCGTTTCCGATATGGACCTCGGTCTCGAACTCGGATTTGTTCAGGCGCGGGGAGCCGTCGCTGTTCCAGCCGAGCAGGCTCGTGCCGGAGACCTTGATCGGCAGGATGGAGGCTTTCCCGGTGACGACGGGGGTCACATCCAGCTCGAACCGGAATCCGTTCGCGGCGGTCGTGGTCTGGGTGTTGCCGTGGTGGATGGCGAGATTCGCCTCGTCGGGCAGCTTTTCGTGTTTGCCGGGGATCTTGTCGTTGATCGTGGTGTCCGGAATGGGCGTCTGCTTCTCGTAGAAGAGGCCGGTCCCGACCGAAACGGTCGACTGGCGGCGGTTCTTTGCCACGATCACGCCCTGCGTCACGACTTTCGCCCGTCCGGTGGAGGTCAGGAAATCGAAGTATTCCGAGTTCCATTTCGGGTTGAAGTTGAAGAAGTCGGTGCGGCTGGAATGGGAACCGTCGATCCCGCCCGCGAACGTGCTCGCCCAGTTGTTGCGGTAGCGACCGCCCGCGGAGAAGAAGTCCACGCCGTCGTTGTTCTTCCAGCTCTGGAAGTCGACGCCAAGTTTGTCATCGTTTTCCGCGCTGATTTCGACGAGCTGATATTCGAGACGGATTTCCGGCATCGGCCGGTCGTACTGCTCCAGCTGTTCCTTGATGCTGGCGAGACTCCAGTTCGGAGCCGCGATGAACAGTGCGTTCAGGCCGCCGTCCACCGTGAGCGCATCCGTGCCGCCCGTGAACTCAATGAATTCATCGCGGGTGTGTGCGCCGACGTTCACCAGCATTTCCTTCAGGTTGGCCGCGGCGTTCACTTTCGGGAAGTAGATGTATTTCGGACGTCCCATGGAATACCCGATCCCGGGCTGGTCCAGGCGTTCGATGATCTCGTCGATGCTCTCGCCGTTGCCGACGTTTTCGAAACGGTAGTCCTCGGCGGAGACCAGCAGGACGCTGCGCCCGTCGTTGAACTTCACAGCATCCACCGAGACCGGGTTGCCGAGGATCTTCACACCCTGCACCACGCTCAGCAGATAGCCGCGGAGCGCGTAGGGCTCGGCGTGTTTCAGCGTGTAGAGCTTCGTGATGACGAACGGGTCGGTGTTGGTCCGGACGAAACGGACCGCCCCCTCCGATTCCTTCACGTCCACGCGCAGCTGGGTCTGGACCGTGCTGCTGCCGTAACCGGCGCTCGGGAAATAGTTTGCATCCGACTTATAGGTGCCGGGGATCTGATGCGGGATGAGGTCGATATCTTCGGCAAACGCGGGGATGGAAGCCGCCGCGAGGATCGCAAATAAGGTCTTGATATTGTTCATGGCTCATGTTCCTTTCATAATCAGAGGTTGGATGCCAGTTCACGGTCGGATGGGGCGGACGTTTCGCTGTTCGGATGAATCAGGTTCGCTTCGCCGGGCTCGACGGGGGTGGCTGCGACTTCGCGACTGACCGGGACGGGCGTTTCGCCGTTCGGATGCACCAGGTTCGCTTCGCCGGTCACGATGACGTAAGTCTTTTCCTTGATGGTGGTCGTGGTGCCGAAGAGGTATTTCAGCACGGGGATCCTCACGAGGAATGGGATGCCGACGGTCTGTTCCACATCCTGTTCGCGGACGTAGGTCGCCAGCAGTTTTTCGGTCTTGAATCCGAGCGTGAGCTCACCGGAAACGGCGCTCGTATTGCCGAGTTCATCGCCGCGGTTGCTGCGTTCGGTCACGGTCTCGGAAAGCAGGTTGTAGGCGAAGACCACGCCGCCGTTGTCCGCCGCGTAGAATTCTTCCGAGGACGGGATCTGTCCGTTCGCGGCAACATCGTCCTGCGATGCGCCGAAGCAGATCACCGGGTTGATGACCGAGAGCGTCAGCCTGCTGTCCGCGCCTTTCACGATGTGCGTGCGGTCGTCGGAATCCTTGTTGATGTTCTCATAGCCGGGAGTGAGCGTGGCGGTGTAGACTTTCGGCAGATGCGTGTTCAGCGAGGCCGCGTCATAAATCGGCGTATTCACGAACGTGAGGTCGGCGTGCGCCGCGAGTTTTGCGTTGCCGGACTGCTGGAGCACGCGGACGAAGCTCATGTCGAACTGCGGAGCCGTGAAGAACGCGCCGTAGCCCCACGAGGTGGTGAAATGCTTGGTGATGTCGGCGAATTTCGCCGCGCCGCTGATCAGTTTGAGGATGGATTCGCTGGAGAACACTTTTCCGGCGCTGTATCCGGCGGAGAAAAGGTCCAGGCCGGGACCGTTTTTCCAGGCGAGGTAATCCAGCCCGATGTCGCGCAGATCGCTTTCGCGGATCTCATAGTAGTTGAGGCGCAGATTGACCTGCGGCAGGGGACGGTCGAGGTACTTGACCCACGCGAGCGTCGCCAGCGCGGCCTGTTCGTCGTCCTTCCAGTAGATCGTGTTGGTGTCCTTATTCAGGTAGGCACGGCCTTCGGGCGTTTTCATCGTGCCATCATTGATGAGGCGCACGATATCTTCTGCGGCACGGTAGCTGGGATTGTAAGTGATTTTCGTGACGCCGGTGCCCTTGATGATGGAGCCGTTCTCTTCCTTGCCTGGCTGGTCAAGCCCGGCGACCAGCTCGTCCACGTACGGGATGAAGTCCTCGCCGGTCGAAACCACGATCATCTGTCTCTTTGCCTTCGAGTAGTTCACCCGGTCGACTTTGGACGCGACGCTGTAACGTTTGACCGCTGCCTCGATGAACGGGCGGATGTCGGTCGCCTTGAGGTATTTGAGTTCGTAAACCTTGCTGACGATGTTGACCTGACCGTCGTCCTGAAGGAGACGGATGGTGCGGACTTCCTGTTCTTCCTGTGTCTGGCCGTGCAGGAAAGGCGCACTTGCGATGCCTGCCGTCAGGAGAGCGGCGAGAATATGCTTTCTGTTGTTCATGGTTGATTTCCTGTCTGTGGGGGTTGATTGAAGTTGTGTTGGAGTGGATGGAACTTTATTCCGCGGCAAAACACGTACAACATCGCATTCGGAAGACCATGGACTCTTGGAACACGGGGGGACGGGTTCTTTCGGGGAAGACGGGGGTGGTGCTGGTGTCTTTGGTGACTTCTCCTTGGACAGATCGGTTTCGAGGTTGGTTTGATTGTTTGTTTGACGATTTGTTTTGAATTATACGCTACCAACATGGTAATGTATATTTCGAACAAAAAAGAACGGAACTGAAATCCCGTTCACGACAGAATTAATATACACCTGAAAGTTCGATTTGTCAAGCAAAAAAGCAAACAAAAATGGTAGATTTTCTTGAAAAAGGTTGTTTTGAGCTCAATTTTCAGATATTTTTCCGCGGCAATGCGGCGAATCTCCGCGGTGCCCCCAGTTGATGGTCTCGCCGATGGAAAGGACGCGCCATTTGAGGCAGTTCCGGCATTTCGCCGAATTCTCGTCGAGGCACGGCTTGTTTTCGTAGAGGCGATAGCTCTGGCGGTACTCTGTGTCGGTCACGTTCGGCATCATCACGTTCGCTCCAGCGAGGAGCCCCTGCTCGCGACCGCGTTCGTCGAGCGCCTGCAGCGCGGTGGTCGCGGCGATGTTCACGTCGTGCAGATACAGGCGCGTGACCGCGATCATCTTCAAGGCCAGAGCGAGCTGACGTTTTGCGTATTCCGGGGTGAACTCAATGTCCTTCCCGAGCGGGGTCTCCGTGTGCGGGATGTACGGGCCCATGCCGATCATGTCGAGGTCGAGCGCGTGATAGAATTCGATGTCGTGCGCGAGGTCGTCGAGCGTCTGAGCGGGCAACCCGGACATCACGCCGCTCCCGGTCTGGTACCCGAGTTTTTTCAGGATGCGCAGGCACTCCGTCCGGCGTGCGTGGGAATGGTCCGCGGGATGCAACGACGAATAGAGTTCAGGCACGGACGATTCGATCCGCAGCAGATACCGGTGCGCTCCCGCCTCGAACCAGCGGCGATAGACCTCCTCGGTCTGTTCGCCCAGGCTGAGTGTAACGCCGAACTCGTCGCCTCCGAATTCGCGGATGCGCTTCAGCACGCGTTCGACGAATGCAGTGTTCGCCTCGGATTCGAACTCGCCGGATTGCAGGACCACGGAGCCGTAGCCTTGCTCGAAACTCCAGCGCGCCATGCGTACCACGTCGTCCTCGCTCAGATGATACCGTTTGACGAGCGTGTTTCCGCGCCGGATGCCGCAGTAATAACAGTTCTTCGAGCACTGGTTGCTGAACTCGATCAGGCCGCGCAGGGAGACGACCTTGCCGATGTGACGGCATTTGAGTTCGTAGGCGGCGGCGAAAAGCTCGGCGGTGTCCTCCAGCGCCAGCAAGGAGACGATCTCCCCGTGCGTGAGGTTGTATGGCCTGAGCGCGGCTTTTTCGATCAGCGGGTTCATTTTTTACCTATTGGTCATTGTGCGGATTCGATGATCCCGCCGCCCAGAACCTCGTCGTCGCGGTACAGGACCGCCGACTGGCCGGGCGCGGCGGCCGTGATGCCATCGGGGAAAACGAGCTTGCCCGCCTCAAACACCGCGTTTCGCAGGCTCGAGGCTGAACGCACCTTCACCTGCACCTCGCCGGACGGTTCGCCCGTGATCCAGGCGCAGTCCGCGAGTATGAGCTCGTGCTGAAGGGTATCGTCGGCGCTGCCGACCACGACCTCATTTCGGCAGGGATTGAGTTCAAGCACGTACAGCGGATGTTTCGCGGCGACACCGAGGCCTTTCCGCTGGCCGATGGTGAAATGCCAGAATCCGTCGTGCCTGCCGAGCACGTTTCCCGCCGTGTCGACGATGTTGCCCTCGCGCGGCAGCGTGTTCAGCAGTTCCGCATGGTCGCCGCTGTAGAAATCCTGACTGTCCGGCTTGTCCTTTACGCTCAGCCCATACTTGGCGGCGAGCTCGCGGACTTCCTGTTTGGTCATGCCGCCGAGCGGGAACAACAGGTGTTTGAGCTGAGTTTGGTTCAGCCGATAGAGGAAATACGACTGGTCTTTCTTCTCGTCCACACCGCGGAACAGATGAACCGCGCCGTTCGCCTCGCGGAGCCGGGCATAATGCCCCGTCGCGAACCTATCGAACACGACACCGGATTTCCGCGCCAGCTGCGGCAGCACGCCGAACTTCATGAAGGCGTTGCATCGCACGCACGGATTCGGCGTCCGTCCGGCGAGGTATTCCGAGCGGAAATACTCCAGCACGACCTTCTCGTATTCGTCCGCGCAGTCGAACACGCGGTATTCGATCCCGAGCTGGCGGCACAGGGCTTCCGCGTTCGCGATGTCCTCCGCTTCGCCGGGTCCGAAACACGCATCCTTGTCGCCGCCCTTGTAACGCCCCTCGCGCCAGAGTTTCATGGTGATGCCGACGACCTCGTGCCCCTGTTCCCTGAGCAGGGCGGCCGCGACCGAGGAATCGACGCCGCCGGAAAGTCCCACGGCGATCTTCACGGCAGGATCTCCAGCATGCGGTCGATGGGCGCTTTCGCCTTCTTCCGTTCAGCTTCGTCCAGCTCGATCCGTGGTTCGAGGTCGCGCAGGGCGAACAGTACGTCTTCGAGCGTGATCCGCTTCATGTTGGGACAGAGCACCTCGGGTTCGAGTGGATAGAATTCCTTCTCCGGGTTCTCCTTTTTCATCCGGTGCAGGATGCCGCATTCCGTGCCGATGATGAATTCGCGGCAGTCGGATTCCTGCACGAATTTCAGCATGCCGCCGGTGGAAAGCGCCTGATCTGCGAGCTTGACCACGGCGGGACGACATTCGGGGTGGACCAGCACCAGCGCGCCGGGATGCTTCTCCTTCGCGGCCTGGATGTGCTCCGGCATGATCTTGTTGTGCGTGGGGCAGCACCCCGGCCACAGGTCGATCTTCCGGTTCAGCTTGGACGCGATATTGCTGCCGAGGTTAGCGTCCGGCAGAAACAGAATCTCCTGTTCCGCAGGGATCGTGGAGATGAGCTTTTCCGCGTTGCCGCTGGTGCAGCAGAGGTCGACCTCGGTCTTGGTCGCGGCGGTCGTGTTCACATACGCCACGATCAGCGCCTCGGGGTGCTCCTTCCGGTACGCGGCGACCGCGTCCGGGTCCGCCATGTCCGCCATCGGACACCCGGAGAGCGGATTCGGATGCAGTACGATGGACTCCGGCGACAGGATCTTCGCGGTCTCCGCCATGAAGCGGACGCCGCAGAACACGATCACCGGGGCCGTGCATTCGACGGCCTTGCGGGAGAGCTCCAGCGAGTCTCCGACGAAATCCGCGATGTCCTGAATCTCCGGCTTCGTGTAGTTGTGCGCCAAGATCAGGGCGTTGCGCTTCGCCTTCAGTTCGGCGATTTCTTCCAGTATGTTCATATCACTGTTCCACGGGTTCCGCATCGTTCACGGGGCCGCAACAGTCGCCTATAGCTTCGCAACAGTCCTGAACAGGCTGGCAGCAGTCGGCTTTTTCTATGGCTGCGTGCGTCGTTTCACAGCAAGCGCCCTTCTCCTCGCAGCAGTTTTTCGCGTGCCGGCAGCAGTCGCCATTTTTCGCCGCAAAGGAAGTGGCTGCGGCGATCGCGGCACCGACGGCCAGCAGGATCGCGGGCAGAATATATTTCTTCATGGTCTTACTCAAAGAATATGTTCAAAAAAGGTTCACTCGCTGAAGAGCCAGGTGGAAAGGTAACGTTCGCCGGTATCGGGCAGGAGCGCCACGATGCGCTTTCCGGCGAATTCGGGACGTTTCGCGAGCTCAAGCGCGGCCCAGAGTGCGGCGCCGGAGCTGATGCCGACCAGCAGACCTTCCTGAGCTGCGGCCGCACGGGCGGTCTTGCCTGCGTTTTCGGCGGAAACTCCGATGACCTCGGTGATGAGGTTGGTGTTCAGCACTTTCGGCACGAAGCCCGCGCCGATGCCCTGGATTTTGTGCGGACCGGGTGCGCCGCCCGCGAGGACCGGGCTGGTATCCGGTTCGACCGCGAAGATCTTCACGTTCGGATTCTGTTCACGCAGGTATTCCGCGACGCCGGTCAGCGTGCCGCCGGTGCCCACGCCCGCCACGAATGCGTCGACTTTGCCGTCGGCGTCCGCCCAGATTTCCGGGCCCGTGTGCGCCTTGTGGTACGCCGGGTTCGCGGGGTTTTCGAACTGCTGCGGGATGAACGAGCCGGGATTGGCGTCGCGGAGTTCGAGCGCCTTCGCGATCGCGCCCTTCATGCCCTTCGCGCCTTCGGTCAGCACG
>CACYZF010000006.1:145153-394748 GCA_902778895.1 uncultured bacterium | reverse complement strand
GGTTTCCCATTTGCCGCCCTTGCGGACATCGACTTCATAACCGGAGACGAGTTCGCCCTGCGTGGTGGAGAGGAATTCCGCCATTTTGAGGAAGTTGAGTTTTTTCACGCCGCCGAATTCGACCGTTCCGACGTTGTTTTCGATCTTGACTTCGTCGCCGAAGATTTTGTTTTCGTACAGCGAGTCGATGGCGGCCTTGAACTCCTTCAGGCGCTTCACGTCGTTCTCGTGGATCAGGCCGCGTTTGTCCGGCGCCATGCCGAGGTTCATGTATGCGCCGCAGCCGACCGAGCGCAGGTAGATGCGCACGAGGTGCGCCACGCTCTTCTGGTTGTTGTCGTCGTAGGCGTGGTAGAACCAGTTCGGGCGGAACGCCACGTCGGCGTCGCCTGGCATGAAGAACACGCCGTCCTTCTTTCCGACCGGGTTGTCCGCGAAATCGCAGAAGCCGGGCATGGGCTCACCGCGCTGGCCCCACGGAGCGCGCGGGGTCCAGGAGCCGAACGACTCCTCGCCGGCGAATCCCTGTTCGTTGCCCATCCAGCGCACGTCCGGGCCGACATCGCTGAAGATCGCCACGCCGGGCTGGAGTTCGCGTACCATCTGCCAAGTATGAATCCAATCGTAGTACGTGCGATGGTCGATGTTGCGGCGTTCGCGCGCGCCGCCGTAATAGCCGTCGCCGCCGTTCGCGCCGTCGAGGAAGAGCTCGAACGCCGGGCCGTAGTTGGTAAGGATTTCGCGGAGCTGTTCCTGGAAGACGGGGAGATAATCGGGCGTGCCGTATTTCGGGTTGTTGCGGTCCCACGGCGAGACGTAGAACCCGACGTCAAGGCCGTACTTGCGGCAGGCGTCCGCCATTTCCTTCACGTAGTCGCCCTTGCCGTCGCGGAATTTCGTCTTCGTGATGTTGTGCTCGGTGGTCTTGGTCGGCCACAGGCACAGGCCGTCGTGGTGCTTGCAGACGATGATGATGCCCGTGATGCCGCCGTCCTTGCATGCCTGTACGATCTGCTCGGCGTCGAATTCGGTCGGAGCGAAACGCTGCGGGTCCTCGTCGCCGTAGCCCCATTCCTTGTCGTAGAACGTGTTCGGGCCGAAGTGCAGGATCGCGTAGATGTCGTGGTCGCCGCGCTTCAAGATGCGTTCGGAGGGCGCGCGCCCGGCATTGAATTTAGAGAGGATGGGATACGTCTTCTGGACCTCGGCATCCGGGTGCATGAACTGTGCGTCGGCCGCGAGCGCGGCGGCGGAGAAGAGGATCGGGGCGGACAGCGCGATCAGCGCGGCGGTGTGTCTGAGCGTCGGGAACATATTTGTGTACTCCATTTGACGGGGTGTTGTTTGTCTGAGCGTGAATTGCGGACCGGAATGCCGGAAAACAGATCGGGTCCTCCGGCGCTCCCGGACATTACTATATCTTTGCGCGGCATGAATGCAAGGACGAAGACGACAAAAAACACATCGTTCGTGAAAAAATGACGTTAAATAAACGGCATCGTACTTTCATTAACGGTTTCCCCCCGGCAAGGTGCGGTATTTGACCGCCTTCAGGCCGATGTCGAAGAACGCGCCGCCTTCCGCATTCCGCACATGGACCGCGAGGACGTTGCGGTCCTGTTTCAGTGCGCGGCAGGCTTCCTCCGGGAGCACGAACGTCTCGTAACGCGTGTTGTAACCCTGCCGGTCGGCGATCTTCACGCCGTTGAGCCAGATTTCCGGGTCCTCGTCGTAGAACATGGTCAGGACAAGCTCAAAGAAGGGCGCGGGATCCTCGCCAATGGTGAACTCGCGCCTGAGCCAGATATCTTCGGATTCCCACTTCGTGCCGCGCTTGAGATCGCGGAAATCCTCCAGAATGCGGTCGTTGCCGAACGCCCCGGCTGATTCGGTCCATGCCGAATCGTCGAAATCCGCCGCGGTCCAATCTTCCGCGGGTGCGGTTTCCGTGCTGCGCCAGCATGTTTCGGCGGCGCGGGAATCGGGCGCGAGCGGGACTTCGACGCGCCGGTGCGTGACTTCGGCGGCCTTATAGACTTCACTGTGGAGTTTCGCGAGCTCGTCGGCGGGGTATTTGACGACGATCCGGTCATAGGTCAGGAGCCCATTCGTCTCGCGTTCGACGTCGGTGGTCTGCGTGTAGACGGCCGCGGCGAGCCCTTCAGACGCGAGCACGGCGAGTTTCTTCATCTGTTCGCGGTAGCGCGCCTTGAAGGCGTCGGCGGTGTCGTCGTGAACGTAGCCCCAGTGCTCCTTCTCCCACAGATGACCGGGGACATCGAGCCCGAGCCCGCCGAATTCGCCCAGCACGGACACGCGGTCCTTCATGACCGGGAACATCGCGGCGTCCGGATAATGGTGCATGTCGCGCGCGTCGCCGACGCCGTAGTCGTTCCAGCCGGAGGGCCCGTCCACGAGGCGCGTCGGGTCGTACCGCTTCAGCCAGTTCAGCGTCATGTTGGTCTTTTCCGCGCCGGGCTGCCCCCAGGATTCGTTGTACGGAACCCACATCACGATCGAGGGGAAGATTTGCAGCAGATCGACCATCTCCTTCAGGTCGCGGCGGTACATTGTGTAACGGTCGTCCGTATTGCCGGGGCCGGACGGCATGTCCTGCCACACGAGGATGCCCATCGTGTCGCACAGAGCGTAATAACTCAGCGGCTCGACCTTGATGTGCTTGCGGTGCATGTTGAACCCGGCGTCCTTCAGGAACCTGATATCGGCGCGCATGGCCTGTTCGGACGGCGGCGTGAGGAGACCGTCCGGCCACCAGCCTTGGTCCAGCGTGCCGTACATGAAATACTTTTTGTTGTTGAGGTAGAACCGCGGCACGCCCAGCTCGTCGGGCTTCCATTCGATCTTCCGCATGCCGAAATAGCCCTTCACGTTATCATGGCCGATGTCGGAGGTCAGGTCGAACGTGAGCGTGTAGAGGTTCGGCGTCTCGGGCGACCACAGGGCGGGATTCGGGATCGGGAGAACGACTGGCCTGCTCCAGTCCGTGACCACGGTTTCGGCGATGACCGTTTCCCCGGATCCGAGCCTCGGCGGCAGATGGTGCGGGAGCGAGGGGCGTCCGGGGCGTCCCCCCTGCGTGACGCGGATCGCGAGTTTCGCGTTGGGAGCATTGCCGTTCGTTTTGACCGTGACGGCGACCCTTTCCCGGTCAATGTCGGTCACCACATGATAGCTCTCGATGTACATGCGCGGGACGCGTTCCAGCCAGACGGTCTGCCAGATGCCGGAGACGCGCGAGTAGAAACACCCGTTCGGATTCAATGACTGTTTGCCCGTGGCCTGCATCCCCTCGTCGGTCGGATCCCACACGCACACGACCAGCTCGTTGTTGTCCGGATCGCTGTCGTAATCGGGCGGCCATTTCGACGAGGGGCTGGACGGCATGAACGGTTTCACATAGTCCGTGACGTCCAGCGTGAACGGCAGGATGCCGCCTTCATGCGGTTCGGCGGTGACCTCGACGCCGTTCAGGAAGACCTGCGTGCGGAAATCCACCGCGCCGAAATGCAGCAGCAGGCGTTCCTCCCCCATTCTCGGATCGGCGGCGCTCCCCGCGACGCCGCCCTTGAACGTGAGCCGGTACCAAAGCTGTTCGTCAAGCTTGAGGAGACGTTTCACGCCGGACAGCGCGGATTCGACGGGGTAGGGGACCAGGATCTTTCCGTCCCACTTCTCCGGGATGCCGGACCCGCGCGGTGTGATCGCGTAGTCCCACAAACCGTTCAAATTCTGCCATTTACTGTAGTTGTCCCGCACCAGCTGAGGACGCGGATACTCCCGCCAGGCGTTCTCCGGAGTGACCGTCTCGCCCCACGGCGTCATCAGGATGTTTTCCGCCGCCTGCCAGGCGTGCAGCGCGGGCATCAGCAGAAACGCGAACAAAGCCCAAAAGACCGGGCGAATCAGCGCGAAGAGGATGGCGGCTTGTTGTTTCATGTGTTGTTTCCTGTATTGTTTCCTGTGTTGTTTCCTGTGTTGGGGTGCGGCCGCGAAACCTTATCCGGTGTATCCGCCAATGTGAACGACGATAGTCAGCAAGCCCTGGAGGATCGTGTTCGCGATAAAAATGAAACAGGATATTCCCAGAGGCCGGGTCATGCGGGAAAATTCGGACAGCACGCCCGTGTAGATGATGCCGAACAGCAGCAGAACAAGAGGGGAGAAAAAATAGAGCGCCCGCAGGACCCTGACAATGGCTCCGGAATCGCAGCAAATGCACAACAAAACAAGAATCGCATGAACCAATGTCAGGAGGCACAAAGGCAGCACTCGCCAGCGTATCTTACGAGGGGCGCACCAGATCGCAGTAAGGATCAGCGCCGCGATCCCGTCAGCCGCAATCCCTATAACCAGTACCGGATCGATCATGTCATGTCTTTCCTATGTTGTCGTTTTCCAAGTTCAGAATGAAGTCTCATCCGGCTTGACTGCGTCCCCAGGCGAAAATGGCGAACAAAGTTGCGATCAGAAATAATCGGTGTTTCACGTTATTTCTCCTCAGGTTGTTTCTCCGGCACGCTCAACGTGATACTTTGGGCGGAATACTGCGTGCCTTCCTTGGAGATGAAATAGAACGTCAAGGTCGCGGTTTTTTCTCCCTCGGGGAGCGTCAGGAAAACGGTGTCGGGGAGATCGGGGATGGAATCGTATTGTTTCCCCTCGTCGCGGTCGGAAACGTAATAGACCTTTCCAGTCAGGATATTCTGTCTCTTTTTGAAATAGGAGGCGGCCTTGTCGACAGACAATTCGCCTTTGTCCGACACGGCGAGAAGCCAGAACTTATCTTTCAGATTCCTGTGTTGATCCCGGAACGCGCAGTCCATCCTGAATCGTATTTCCGTTTTTTCCTCGACGTTCTGCTCGATTTCGGGTTTCAAGTCGAGATAATCGACCTTTTTGCCGTCTTTTACCGTCTTGTAATCGTTGAACAGCCCGGTCGCGAAATCGAAAGCGGGCTTCAGATCTGTTGCGGAGACGGGTTTCCCCTCGGAATGAATATAGACCTCCGTATTGTAAAATGCGGCGGTCAGGAAACTTCCGGAACTGTAATTCGAACTGAAATCAAACGGCGTATCGACAGCTTTAATCTTATCCCATGTGGTCGGGAGAGTCGAATTCAGGCTTTCCGCGAATGTCGAATACAGCGTGTGCATCAGGGCGTCATTCGAGCTGCGGCACGGCACAATCCGCAACGATGTCTTCCCGAACGTTTTCTTTGCCCCGTTCCGCAGATCGGCTCCGTTTACAAGAGATTGCGGGACGCCGACCAGAATGAGATTCGGCTGCGCGATACGGGCTTTCCGCTCATAACTCTGATACGCCTTGGAAAGCCTTTCATATATCAAGCCCCATTCTTCCTTGTGCCGGGCGACATATTCGTTTTTGTCCGCTGTCGAGGGAATAGTTTCGAGGACCGGTCTGTTGTCGGACTGTGCGTTCTGCGATTCGTTCGCGGATGCCGTATTCTCCGCTGCAAACGCGGAACCCCTGCCCAGTACACAAACGAACAAGGCTGCGATCAGAAATAATCGGTGTTTCATGTTATTTCTCCGTGGGGTGGTGCGGTCGGAAGCAGGGAAAAACTCGGGCGGAAATCTTCTTGATTCTGTTCAGTTGTCAAGTAATTCTTGACAACTGGATTGCCTTGTAATTCGTTCTGATCCAATATTTTTGCGTTGTGGATCATAATTCCACGGCCGGAGGTGCGGAAAGCGTCCGGTTCCGGCCGGGGAGAGGGCTGCAGGCGATTACTTATTGAACCCGTTCGGGTTGTTCTTCTGCCAGTTCCAGGAGTCGCGGCACATGTCCTCCAGGCCGAATTCCGCCTTCCAGCCGAGGACCTTTTCGCTCTTGGCGGGGGTGGAGTAGCAGGTGGCGAGGTCGCCGGGACGGCGGTCGACGAGTTCGTAGGGGATTTTGATGCCGTTTGCCTTCTCGAACGCCTTCACCATGTCGAGCACGCTGTAGCCGACGCCGGTGCCGAGGTTGAACACGAATTCGCCCTTGTTGTCCTTCATGAAATCGATGGCGGCGACATGTCCGCGCGCGAGGTCGACCACGTGGATGTAGTCGCGCACGCCGGTCCCGTCCGGGGTGTCGTAGTCGCTGCCGAAGACGTTCAGGTGGTCGCGGCGGCCGACGGCGACCTGGGAGATGAACGGCATAAGGTTGTTCGGGATGCCGCGGGGGTCTTCGCCGATGAGGCCGCTGGCGTGCGCGCCGACGGGGTTGAAGTAGCGGAGCAGGACCACGGTGAACTCGGGATCCGCCTTGGCGAGGTCGCGGAGGATCTGTTCGGACATGTACTTGGTCCAGCCGTAGGGGTTGGTGCAGCCGCCGGTGATGCTGTCCTCGGCGAGCGGCATCTTGTTCGCGCCGTTGTAGACCGTGGCGGAGGAGGAGAACACAATCTTCTTCGAGTTGAACTTGCGGAGCGTCTCGGCGAGCGTGATCGTGGAGTTCAGGTTGTTGTCGTAGTACTCCAGCGGCTTCGCGACGGATTCGCCGACCGCCTTCAACCCGGCGAAATGGATGGTACAGTCGATCTGATGCTCTGTGAAGATGCGTTCGAGCGCGGCGCGGTCGCGCACGTCGGCCTCGTAGAACACGACTTTCTTCCCGGTGATCTTTTCG
The DNA here is from genome assembly GCA_902778895.1 of uncultured bacterium. Lineage (GTDB taxonomy): Bacteria > Verrucomicrobiota > Lentisphaeria > Victivallales > UBA1829 > UBA1732. Next base: position 388,094 of record CACYZF010000006.1, on the reverse strand, counting down.
ACGCGGTTCAGGGATTCCGCGTTGGAGTTGTCGAGGTTGTCGATGACGACCACGTCCATGCCCTTGTTGAGGAGTTCGACGCAGGTGTGGCTTCCGATGTATCCGGCTCCGCCGGTGACTAAAATCTTCATGTTCAAAAATCCTTTGCTTTTAAGAAAGCCCCCGGCCGGTTCGCCCGGCGCGGGGGATGGTGGTTGTTTCTGTTTACTTGTTATCCTGTCCGGCGGTGGTGGTGAAGAGCGCGGAGTGCTGCCCGATCACGCGACCGTCACGGTAGCCGACCGCCTTGAAGGTGTCGTAGTTGCCCGCGAGTGCGCCGTTGGTGAACGGCACGGGATCGAACTTCCAGACGACGTTGTTGATGGTGTCGGTGGGGCTGTTGAGGACCCCGACGATCTTGTTGTTCTGGTACAGCTCGACCTTTTCGGCGTTGGAGAAAACGGTGATGGCGATGTCCTTCGTATCGCGCTTCTCCCAGCGGGAGGACATGATGTGGATTTCGTTTTCGGGATTCCAGACGCACTTGTAGAAATAGTACGCGTCCTTCTTGGTCTTGCGGTCGCGCGTCACGAGGCCCTTGTCGTTGATGCCGGGGGTGTCGCCCTCGTTGCGGCTGCCGACGGCGAAGTCGAAGAGGATCCAGAGGGAGGTGAAGGTGAGGCGGCGTCCCTCGGGGGTGCCGGCGATCTTGTTCCAGGAGTAGATGTGGCCGAGCGTCTGGTATTCCTCGGGGTGGAGCCATCCGCCGGTGTCGTTGCTGGTGCCGGTCTTGTTGTTCTTGCTCTTCGGGTGGAGCGTCATGAAGTCGGAGTTGTGCTGGAACGGGTTTCCGCCGTAGCCGTACTCGGTGATGCCGTGGAGGTAGAACTTGGCGAGGACCTGGGTGTCGGTCACGCCGTCCCTGGTATGCTCGAAGTCGGTGGGGGAGTACCAGCCGGGATAGGTGTTGTTGCCGAACCAGTCGGAGATGAGGCCGTTGCTCGCGCCGTTGCGGACTTCCTGTTCGCGCTCGACGTGGCCGACGGGGCGGTAGGGGTCGAGGCGACGGGCGAGGGTGTAGGCGTCGTTATGCACGCGGACGCACTCCTCGCCGCTCCAGGAGTAGAAGATTTCGTTGGAGAGGCCCCAGAGGATGATGCTGGGGTGGTTGTAGAGGTTCACGATCATGTCGCGCGTGAACTGCATCACGTTCTTCTCGAAAGCCGGGGTATTCGTGAAGCCGTTGACCCACGGGATCTCGGTCTGGCACATCATGCCGATGCGGTCGTAGTCGGCGAATTCCTTCACGTTGTGCGGATAGTGGGCGCAGCGGAGCCAGTTGAATCCGAGCTCGAGCATGATCTCCTGATCGCGCTTGCGGTCCTCGTCGGTCAGGGCAACGGCGACGCCGGGGGCGTCCTGGTGGTAGGAGACGCCGCGGAGGCTGACTTTCTTGCCGTTGAGGCGCAGGAGGTTGTCCTTCGCGCTGTAGGGCAGGGCGATGTCGCGGAATCCGTACGGGATGGTGATGCGGTCAAGCTCCTTGCCGTCGAGCGCGAGCGCGACGTCGACCGTGTAGAGGTACGGGTTTTCCTTCCCCTGCCAGAGGATGGGGTTTTTGAAGGTGTATTCGCGGTAGAACTCGTTGCCGCCGGGCGCGACGGCGAGCGGAGCGGTCTCGGTCAGGACCACGCCTCCGTCCTTGTCCTTCAGGGTCGTGGTGACGGTCGTGCCCGCGGTGATCTCCTTGCTGAAGATGGACGCGGCGATGCCGAAACGGACCTGGTCCTGTTTGATGGAGAGCGGGATCACGTGCATCTTGTCGATGCCGTACACCTGCGGATCGAAATAGACGTTGCCGCTGAGCAGGTAGGCGCGGCCGTAGACGCCGTTGCAGAAATTGAAGTCGCCGCTGTTCGGGATCATGTCGTTGTTGTTGCGGTTGTTCGTATGGATCGTGACCTCGTTGTGGCCCGCCTTGAGGCCGTCGAGCTTCACGGCGAACGGGGTGTAGCCGCAGCGGTTCGTGTGAAGAAGATTGCCGTTCAGGGAGACTTCGGAGGTCTGGCCGACCTGCTCGAACTGGATGATGTAGTCTTTCTCGAGGTCGGATTCCTGCACGTCGAACGCATAGCGGTAGTATCCGTCGCCGCGTTCGAGCGGGATCACGCCGGTGCCGTTCGCGGCGTTCATGGTGTGAGGGAGGGTGACCTGCGCGTAGTCGGGATCGTTCCGGCGCTTGAAGTCGAGCGTCTTGATCTCCTTCACGGACGCCGTGACGGGCTTGAACTGCGGCGCGGCGGGAGCGGCTTCTTCGACATGGTCGGTGGCGCATCCCTGGTTCATGGCTCCGGCCAGCATCGCTGCTGTGCCGAGGAGGGCGAAAGCGGAGAGTCCGCGGCGGAAGAATCGAGCGTTCATGGTTGAATCCTTTCTGACCTCGTTTCGAGGCGGATTTGTTCTTGTATCAGTTTTATAATAATATAGCGCGCGAGAAGCCGTTTTCAACCGTTGCGGCGGATTATTTGACGTGTTTTTCCGGGGGATGCGTTACGGACTGCGGATTCTTAACGCACGGGAAGGGAAATTCAACAGGCGGGCTTGAAAAACTCTAATCGAACGGTATATTATTATAACAACATTCAATCGGACGGAATCCGGGTGAACCGTGTGAAATTCACGGACTGTCGCGCAACTGTGAGCCGCATGGTGCGGCGAGCCAGATCCCCGCTCCGTTCAAGTTCCCTCCGCTAAAGGCGGAATTGTGCCCGGAACACAAGACGGGGAAGCATCGCGGACACTCTGTTCAGTCTTATAGACGGATGAACAGTCTGTGACGCTGTTTTCATGCGCCTTCGTTCCTGCACAAAAACACAAGAAAGGACCGCAGCATGGTTGTCAAAAAAGAATTCAAAGACGGCTTCGTTCAGCTGTATCTGAACGGCGAACTCAAACTGGAACAACCTGAAGTCATCGGTGTGACCATCGGATCAAAAAGCGAATGGGTCGAGGTCGCCGAGGATGAGTGGGTCGAAACGAAATCGGCGGCCGACTATGATGCGGCATACGTCGGGAAGGATGCATTACTGACCGCGGGTCTGAACTCTGACGGATCCCTGGATATCTATAATCTTGTGAACGTGTCCGTGGACGGAGAGGTCGTCGTGGATGATGGCGGCAGGATCGCCGGCATCAATCTGAACGGAGGAACGTATTCCGGCGCGGGAATCTGCCACGGTGCGGTCGCCTGGTGCGGCGCGGGGATCTGCCTTTCGGCCATGACCGTGGATGGAGAATACTTCTCCGGAGGCATGGACGCAGCGGACGCGAGGGGCGCGATCTTCCTTGAGGGCGCCACCTTTTCCCTCTGTGAAGTGAATCCCTCCAACGGTTTCAACGGACACGGCGGCGCAATCAAAGCATACGGGGGCGGAATTGTTTCGGCGCAGGACAGTCTTTTCGCCGACAACAAGGCGAACGGCATCGGCCAGGCGGGCGGTGCGATCGCCCTTGTGGAATTCTACGGCACAAGCACGATCACCGGAAGCACATTCTCCGGAAACGAGGCGTATTTTGGCGGCGCGATCCAGCAGAACCGCGGCACGATGACCGTGACCGGGTCGCTGTTTGCCGGCAACAAGACTACCGGCGAAACGACCACTGCCTATCCGACCGGAAACTGCGGCGGCGCGATCGAGCTTCATCAGGGCGCGACGGCCTCGATCTCCGGCAGCACGTTCAGCGCGAACGCCTCCCGCAGCGGCGGCGCGGTCTACAACGACACCTACAACACGGCTGTGAGCACGGCTACGGTCGACGGCTGCGTGTTCGATGCGAACACCGCGGACTACCAGGGCGGCGCGATCTACAACTACGCGACGCTGACCGTGACGGACTCGGTTTTCACGGGGAACTCGGTCAAGGACCCGAACCCGTACAGCTACACGTCGTTCGGCGGCGCGGCCGCGAACACAAAGGGCGGCAGCCTGACGATCACCGGCGGCACGTTCTCCGCGAACAGCGCGGTACAGGGCGGCGCGGTCGCCACGTTCATCGACTACGGCAGCTCCGACACCGCCAACCTCACGGTTACGGACTCCGCGTTCAGCGGGAACACCGCGGCCTACGGCGCCGGCATTTACATCCAGACAAGCACGGCCGACATGACGGCGGTTTCCGGCACGGATTTCTCCGGCAACACCGCGAGCTACGGCGGCGGCGCGATCTGCGAATGCTTCGGTGCGTTGACCGTGACCGGCGGCACGTTCTCCGCGAACAGCGCGGCCAACGACGGCGGCGCAATCGCGGTCTGGGATTCCGGCAACACCGAGGGGAAGATTTCCAGTGCGACGTTCGATTCCAACACCGCGCTCTACGGCGGCGCGATCTCCCATTCCTGGGCCTCCGCCGCGCTCATGGTCACGGATTGCATGTTCACCGGAAACGGCGGCGAAACAACGGAGCAGGGCGGCGCGGTCTGGAACGACGCGAACTCCACGGGCGTCGTCACGATCAGCGGCAGCACGTTCAGCGGCAACACGGCGAAGGAGGGCAGCGCGGTTTACAATGCCGGAAACATGAAGCTCGAAAACGTGGTCCTCGCGACCGCGACCGATACCGTCTACAACAGCGGCTCGCTGGCGTTCGCCGGCGTGAACACGCTCGGCGCCGCAGTCGTGAATAACGGCAGGATCACGTTCAGCCTGTCTTCCGCGACCGATGTCCTCGTCAACGACCTCGGCGTGTTCAGCGGCAGCGGGACCTATCTGGTGAAGATTTCCACCGATGCCGCGGTTTCCGGCGCAGAGTTTGCCTCGACCGCCGGAACGTTCTCCGGCAGCCTGTCTGTCAAACTGGGCGACACGGCTTCATCCGATGCATTCACGCTGAACAACGGCGTCATCGGAAACGATCTCGCGATCGCCGGGGACACGGTGCTGCGCCTGGCGGAAAAGGAAGGCGCGCTGTCCGTAAAACAGCAGGTCCTCCAAGACCTCAACCCCGTTGTCTCGAAAGACGGTTCGGTCATGGCATGGACCGATGGCGAATATATCGGGGGCTACTGGGCCGAGATCGCACAGGGCGATTCCTTCGGCAACGCGGTCCGCATTGCCACGGACGGCACGGCGTTCGACGTAGTTTCCGCCGCAGGCGCGTATTCCTGCCAGGTGACGGAAGCGGGGAACGAGTTCACTGCGGAATCCGCCTCGTGGACGTCCTCGGAAACCGCGCCGCGTCAGGTGGCGTCCAACAGCAACGGACGCGCGGACGTCTTCTTCGCGACCGTCTCGGCAGACGACGTATGGAGCGCGCTTTACCAAGCGAAGAACACCGTGACGGGCGAGTTTGCGAGCATCACGGGCAAGAACCGCATCCGCGACACCTTCACCGGGTCGGATTCCGACGCGAACATCCTCTATCTCTCTGACTCCTCCAACGGCGACGCATTCTTCATGGACGACATCTACTCCGAATTCGGCGATGCGGCACGTCTCAGCCGTATCCGCGAGGTGCGCGCGGGCGCGGGCGACGACGTGGTCGACATGACAAGCGACAAGTACGCCTCCGAGCTCGCCGGGATGACCGTGCGCGGCGGCGCGGGCGACGATGTGCTCTGGGGCGCCGAGGGCGGCAATTCGCTGTTCGGCGATGCCGGAAACGACCGTATCGCCGGAAACACCGGCGACGATCTGATCGCGGGCGGCGCGGGCGGCGACACGCTCGCGGGCGGAGGAGGAAGTGATACGTTCACGTTCGGCGGAAACTGGGGCAACGACGTGGTGTCCCAGGCCGCGACCGGATCGGTCACGCTCTGGTTTGAATCCGGCAGTCTCGCCAACTGGGACGAGACGACGCTCACCTACGCCGACGGAGAAAACAGCGTGAAAGTCTCCGGCGTGACCGCTGACAAGGTCGCGCTCAAGTTCGGCGACGACGGTTCCGCGCAGTACAAGCTCCTCGCGGCGGCGGGCGCCTTCCTCGAAAGCACGGCAGAAGCGGTGTTCGAGACGGAGGCCATGCGCACGAACGGCATCCTTGCCTCGCTCTGAACCTCTCCTTAAGTTAAGGAGACAAAACGCCCCCGGAATCTTGTTCGGATTTCCGGGGGCGAAATCTTTTTGTCAAACGCTCTAAAAACAGGATCACATCACAGATCGGGCACGTCCTGCGAGAGCTTGTAGAGCGCCTGATTCATGGCTTCCTTCATCAGCCGCGGATAGATGCTGACGTCTTTGCCGACGCGGGCATAAATCCAGTGGTTGAGATAATCGCTGTTGAGGTAGTTGTACTCCCAGACGACGTCGCCGCTGGCGCGGTCCACGAGTTCGAACTTCACGCCGAGTTCGTTGGTGGAGCTTCCGCTCGGGATGCCCACGATCCACAGGATGTGGGAGAAGCAGTAGGTAATGCCGTAGGAGAACATGCGGCCGCGATAGAACGTGCTGTTCACGGAACCGCGCCAGATGTAGTCGGCGTTCGCGGCCTGCGCTGCATTGTTCGCTTTGGTGACGTTCGAGAACAGGCCGGAGCTCTTCAGACTCGCGATCGAGGCGGCGGCGAGGTCGTTCTGGACGTCGAAGTGGAAGCGTCCGAGGGACACGAAGTCCTCGCTGTTCTCCGGCTGGGTCTTCTCGACGTACCCGAAGGGCATGAACGGGATGAAGCCCAGGAAGAACGAACCGTGGTCGCCGACCTCGTGGGCCGGGGACGCATGGGACGGGTCGATATTCCCTATGCCGCGCTGGTCCATGAAAGGCATGACGGCGACGGATTTCGTGGCGGATCCGGGTTCGCGGAGTTTCGCCAGAGTGCCGGGGGCCGCCTGGTAGTCGAAGGTTGCGACGTTGGTGCAGGCGCTCAGGACGAGCGAGACGGCGGCGAACGCCGCGGAAAGAATGATGTTGTTGCGCATAGGATGAATCTCCTTATGTATGATTCCGATGCCGCCGGATCCCCGCCATGTGCTTGTTGCACGGACGGGGAGGGCGGATCAGTCAATGCGTCAATGAAGCGGAGGCCGGATCACCAGCCGACGGAGCTTTTCTTCTTCATGAACGCGAGCTGCTTGGTGAACTTAAACATGACCAGCCCGGTCTGCACGTCGGCCATTTCCAGCACGAAGGTGCGGGTCACGGCCTGCGTGCCGCCGTCGCGCACGGAGTTGGAGGTGACTTTCGGACGGAGCACGAGACGTGCGGCCTGAAGCGTGCCGCGTTTCGCGACGGTGCTTTGGTCGAAGTTCTCGTCATATTCGAGGTCGCGGGAGGCGGCGATTGCCTGTGTGCGGCCCGCGCCTTCGGCCATGGTGACGTCGACTTTCCCGGCATTCAGGAGCTCTTCGAAGAGCATGTCGGTGATCTCGGAGGTGTTCAGGTCGGGATCGTCGGTGTCGTTGATGGTCTTGTCAAGCTTCAGGATGGGGCAGGCGTCCGGATCGCCGACTTCCTGCCTGTACTTTCTGAGGAAGGACGTGAACTTGGCGTTGGTCATGGCCTCCTGGACGGCGGCGACGGTAACCTCGCGCATTTCCTCGCTGGAGACCGTTTTGGTGGCGCGGAGCCCGGTCTTGGTGGTGGCGGGGTCGTAGATGACGGTGTTATTGCTTTCACACGCGGCGAGCGCGAGGGCTCCGGCGGCGGAAAGACCGAGGATCAGAAAACGAGCGTTCATGTGCGGTATCCTTTATGATTAGTCTGCCTCTTTGAGGCTGATTTTGAAATCGCTGCAGTTTTTGTTCGGGGCGACGGACTGAAGGAAGAGGGTTTCGCCGGGGATGATCGTGGCATCCTGCCAGTCGGCGAGGACGGTGTGGTTCACGGCCATGCCGTCTTCGGTGAACCATGTGAAGCGGTAGCGGATATGGTACGGGTTTTCGCCCGTGATGCTGCTCCAGAACTGTGCGGCGGCTCCGGTGCGGACGTTCGTGACTTCGACCTGCGCGCGCTTATAGCCGTCGGCGGTCTCCCCGAGCGTGAGGCTCTGGAGCGCGAGACGCCGTTTCAGGAATCCGTCGGTCACGAAACGGGAATCATTGACATAGTTCGGCGTCATGGTCTTGTCCGCGTTTTCGATCGTGTTCACGGAGTTCTGGCACGCGGCCAGCATCAAGACGGCGGCGAACCATCCGATCATGCATATTTTCTTCATGGTTGTTCTCCTTATTTGGATTTGATCGGCAGGACGTGGAATGCCACGTTCTGCACGCTGGGTGCATCGACGAAGATGATGGCGGATTTGCAGTCCGCGGGGAGCCGCAGGGATTTGGAAACCGTCATTCCTCCGTTCAGATTGAGTTTGAGATCGACCTGCCGGTCTGCCGGCGTCGGGAACTGCGTGAGCTGGAACTCCTTCGGCAGGATCTCCCAGCCGCGCGTGTCGGCGGTGTTCATGGCGGCGCGGTAGGCGGCGCCGCCGATGGCGACGGTCGCGAGGGCAGCGGCCTGAACGGCGGGGTCCATGTCCTTTTGCGCGGCGATGACCGCGATTCCGGCATAGTAGGCCGCCTCCTTGATGAGCGTGCTCAGGACGATGCGCGTGATGATCCCGGGGAGGCGCTCGTCAAATTCCTGGGCGAGGATGCCGTCCATATCCGCGAGGATCAGCGAGCCGTATTTCTTGCCCGCGGCCTCGGCTTCGAGGTCTTTGAACGGAGCATCGTAGAACTCGCACGAGGGCCAGGCCGCCATGACGGGGAAGTAGATCGAGCTTTCCTCCAGCGCCGCACTCCGTCCGTTCGCAAAGATTACGAACACGCAGTTCTCTTCCAGCGGGAAATCGAACGGCTCAACGTCGGCGAGGTTTTCGGGGATCTCGCGTCCTGCTTTCTGAAGGGCCGTGACGTAATACTTGCGGAACAGGGGGTTGTTCGGCATGGCTTCGCTGAGGTGCTGGAAGTCGATGCGGGCGTTGTCATATTCGCCGTCGCGGACGGAGCCGAGCCCGGAAAGGAAGATCGCGGCGGGGTTGAGGAAGTTTCCGTAGCCCTTGTTGGCGACCTTCTTGACCTTGGCGAGGTTGCTCTTGAACGCGGCGTTATCCGAATTGCCGGTAAGCTTCTCAATGCTTCCCAGCGAATCGGTCTGCTTCGCCGCATCCGGGTTCTGTGCCTTTTCCGCTTCGAGTTCGGCCTTCTCCTGTTCGAAGAACGCGCTGTAGTCGTCCTGAACCTTCTTCTGTTCGTTGCGCAGACGGCGGATCTGGGCGTGGAACGCCTCCTCGTTGCCCGTGCCAAGGTAGGCGAGCGCTTTGTAGACGGCGATAGCGATGCGGTCGCGGCACCAGCCGCGGTAGGGCAGGGCGTTGAGGTTGGTGAGGGCGGCTCCGGCTTCCGCGCCGATGTCGCGGGCGCTGACTTCGGCGCGATCGTCGTACCGTTCGATCAGCTCCTCGGCGATCTTAAGCTGGTCGATACACTCCTGAAAGTTTCCGACGTGGAAGTTCATGCTTCCCGCCTCAAGCCGCCAGACCAGTTCGTCGCCGGTATCGACGACCGAGGTATTGTACCATGCCGGTTCGCGGAGCTTGTACTCGATCTCGTCCAGTGCGTCCTCGTTCTCGCCTTTCAGGTAGTAATCCATCATGTCCTCTTTCTGCTTGTGCGAATTCACGACGCTGGAGCAGCCGGCGAGGATGCAGCCGGCCGCGGCAGCGGGCAGAATACGACTTGCGAGAATAGAGAGGAAACGGCGGATCGTCATGGCGTTATTCGATGACGCTTTCGAGTTCTATCGCGGGGTTGGGATCGCGAGGAGATCCGGCCTTCTTCAGGAGCTCTTCCACACCGATGATCCCGGAGGGTTTCACAGGCGGCTTGTCAGCTTCGGCATGCTTGTCCGCGCCGGGCTTCTTTTCCTCCGTTTCGGTCTTCGGCGGGTTCATGTCCTTGAACGCCGGGGACTTCATGATGCCGGGGATGACCTTCTGGGGGATGACGGTCCGGATGAGATGCTTGCCGTAGTCGTCGACAGTCCAGTCGCGTCTGGTCGAGATGGGAATGCTGCGGAAGTCGACGCGTTCGTCGAACGGGACGCTGCCGAGGGTTTCGCCTGTCTGTGCGGAAATGATGCGGACGCTGCCTTCGATGTTGCCGATGTAGCGGAATCCGCTGTTGCCTGTCTCTGCGACGTTGTAGGCGATCTTGTCGATCTCGAAGCGCGTGATCGTGGCCTGGATGAGCATTTCGACTTCGAGGAGCTTTCCGGCCTTGACGTACAACTTCGGCTCCAGCTCGTTCAGGTTATCCATGTCGTTCTTCTTCAGGATCTTCGCGACGGACTGGAGATTCTGGAGACGCAGGCCCTTGTCGAGCATCTCGTTCTCGAGGCGGACATTGAAGTCGTCGGCCAGATAGGACGGCGCGGAGACCTTGATGACCGGGGCGAGGATCGCGGAACGGTGAAGCGACTTGTCGTCGGCGAGCATCTTCTGGAGGGTGGCTTCGATCTGGTCGGCGAGCTCGTCAAGGTCCTTCACGCGCAGGTTCGCGGTGCGCGCCTGGTCGATCTCGCCCGTGGTGGCGTCCAGGATGCGCATGGTGCAGTTCAGGCGGGAACCAAACTTGCTGATCTCGGAGACGAGGATGTATTTCACGCCTTCGATTTCGCCGAGCCTGGCTTTCTGCGTGGAGTTCAGGCTCACGAGATCGGAACTGGTCGTGAGGCCGATTTCCGTGAGCATCTGTTTCAGCGCGCCGCGGGAAATCAGCGTGTATTCGTCAGACTGGATCGAGCTTTCCAAAATGCTCCAGAAGGCTTCGATGTCGGACGCGGGCACGCCGCCCTTTCCGACTGGTTCGGCGACGGCGAGCTTATCTGCGGCGAAAATGCCAGCGGACAGAACGACGCATGCAAATGCGGTGATGAGTTTTTTGAAGTTCATTGCAGTCATCCTTTCCGGTTACTTTTCCAGTGTTGTGGTGATCTTCTGGTCGGACTTCACGTCCAGCGAGAGCGTCTTGGTCTGATATCCGTCGGCCTTGATCTCGATCTTGTGCGCCCCTTCGGGCAGGGGGAACGCCTCGCCGCCGGCGCCGACGATGATGCCGTCCGCATAGACCGCGGCATCGGACGCCTTGAAGCCTTCGCCGCCGGTCGGCATGACCGTGACCATGTACGGCATCGGCGTAACGGTCACCTTGTTCTTGCGTCCTTCCTTGCAGACATCGTAGAGGTCCTCTGCGGCCTGTTCCAGCGCGGACTTCATGAGCGACAGGAAAATATTGTTGTCAAACGCCTCCGTGCTGACCGGACGCTGTTCGCGGTAGCTGCCCGTGTAGACGTTGCTGTAAACGGAGTGCTGTGCAGCGAGGTCGATCATCTTGATCGTCACGTCCAGCTCGTACGTGGTGGTATTGGTGTTAATCCCGTAGCCGGAGAACGAACGGGTCTTGCTGTGGATGTCCGAGACGGTGCCGTAGATCAGATGCGTGGCTCCGGTCTCCTTCGCGATGCGGAGCATGAAGTCGCGCGGGAAATCGGGCTCCTTCTGGAGTTTTTCCATGGCGGCGGCGACCTGCGAGACTTCCATGCAGCCGAAGACGTCGTTGTGCTTGCCCAGGTACGCGCTCAGGTACTCCGCTCCGATCACCATCGGGCGAGGCTCGCCCTTCACGATCGTGTTGTACAGGTCGATCGCTTTCTTGCGCGTGAAGACGTTGTCATCAACCTGCGCCTCGCGGTTCGCCGAGTTCGTCCAGCTGCTGTCCCATGCGTCGATCATGCGGACATAGCCCTGCATGATGGAGTTGATGGTCCGGTGGTCGGCGTCGTTCAGCGTGTTCTGCGGCGGGATCACGATCGGATTGTTCTTCGTGTCGAGGAACCGGATCTGTCCGTTGATGTCGATCGAGGTAAAATCCAACACGCAGACCTTGAACGGCTTCCACGCGGGCTTTTCCTTCGCCTTCGTCCTGACCGTTTCCGTGATCACGGTCGTCGCGGTCGTCGTGGTCGTCGTTTTCTTTTCCTGTTCCGTGACCGTCTCCTCCGCGGGGCAGTCCGACGCCGCGACAAGCGCCAGTACGGCCGCCGTCAATGCCGTGAAATACAGTTTTTTCATGATGTTTCAAGCCTCCTTATGTTCGGGTGCCTGTATAATGTCTTCGGAAACCGTCCGCCGGGAAATGAATATTCCATGGCAAACGGCACGTAAACGCTTTCGATGTGCGGATGCATTGCTCGCACGTCCTAACATATTATACTTCATTTTTTCGGAAATTTCAAGCTCAAAAATCAAAAAAAACGAAAAATAATCCGATAGAATGAGTATTTTGAGCTTACGAAATATACGAGATTCCAGTATTTTTGGTTTCCCTTTATGATAAAAAGAGGTTTCCAAAGACGGAAAACGGGCCGGCGGATGCGAAATCCGTCAGCCCGGAGAAACACAGCGATCTGTGCAGAAAGAGGAGGATTACTTGTCCTTCTTCTCGTCTTTCTTCTCTTCCTTCTTTTCGTCCTTCTTCGCCTCGGCGGCCTTCTTTTCGACGAACTCGATGTAGTCCAGATAGACGTCGGCTTTCGACTCCGTATACTGGCTGTTCGACGAGATGCTGAGCGCCCAGCTGGGCGGGATCTTCTTGAAGATCTTGTTCATGTCGTCGTAGACGTTGACTTCCTCCTCGAACCAGGTGTCCTTCTTGTCGTTCTTGTCGCGCAGGGTGAACCAGTCGACATCCACGACCCAGTTGTAGGTGGAGCTGCCGGATTTTCCCTTCGGGGTCTCGGTCTGCCAGTTGTAGGAGATGCTGCTCTGCGAGATTCTGCCGTAGCCGACATAGACGGCGATGCCCTGGTCGTCCTTGGACTTGACCGTGGCGTCCGCGCCGGTCGGGAGCGTAACGGCTTTCCAGCGCCAGCGCATGATCGGGTATTTCTTCAGATCGACGTCGGAGGCGTCGACCATAATGACGCCGGACGCCTTGTCGGAGGTGATATGCAGGACTTTGTGCTTCAGTTCCTTGTCCTCGACGATCTCATACTTCACGTCGGGCGTGCCGGGTTTGCCGCGGTAGCTCCAGCCGTCCGGGATGCCTTCCTTGTCGAGCTTCACGTTCTGGAAGTCCCAGTGGCGCACGGGTTCCTTGTCCTTCGCATCGAGGCCGACGGAGAGGAAGGCGCAGGGTGCGAGGAGGACGGCGAGCAGTGCAGCGGATTTCATAAGGCGGAAACGTTTGTTCATTTGAGTTTCTCCCAGTTCCATTCATGTTCATATTGTTCGCGCCGTTCGAGGATGTCCCGGACGTATTTACGCGTGGAATCGATGTCGATGTTCGGCATGACCTTGCCGTCGTGGAGGAGCGGTTTCCACGATTCGGCACGCTGAATGCCTGCGTTGTACTCGCAGAGCGCAAGCGACTCCGCGTCGTTGTAGTCCTTCCAGCGGTCCAGTGCGCGGCCGAGGAACCAGGACCCGATCTCGATATTGAGCGCGGGGTCCATCAGCGCGCCGTCGGACGGCACATGACGCTGGAACGTATTTTCCCAGTCCTTGACCGCTGTGGACGGCATGACCTGCATGAGGCCGATCTCGCCCTTGCTGCCGCGCGCCGTGGCGTCGAACCGGCTTTCCTTCCAGATGACGGCCTTCAGGAGCGGCGGATACACGCCGTTGCGGCGTCCGGCGGCCACGATCATTTTGTCGTAGCGGGACGCACGGTCGATGTAATTGGAGATGGCGGAACCGGCCTTCCAGACGCCGATGCCCATCAGGATGCCGATCATGGCGAACAGCAGGAGCAGGAAGACCGCCTGCGTCCGGTGAACGGAGATCAGCAGCGTACTTTTCTGCTGATTCGTCTTTTGGGACGACTTCTTTCCGGCGGTTTTCCGCTTCATGGTCTGTTGCTGCCGTTTGGCTGGCATACCGGTCCTCCGATGCGGCGGGGCAGGGCAGTCCGGAGCGCTATCAGTTCTGCTCCGGAGCCGCGGATGCGTTCATGGCCGCTGCGGCCGCTTCCGCTGCGCGGATGCGTTCGGCCTCGGCCAGGAGTTTCTTGAAGGTCTCTTCGTATTTGAGCTCCTGCGGGACGGGGATCACGCGGAGTTCGCGGAGCTGCTTCATGTCGACGGCAGCCGGGGCGTTCATCATCAGGTCTTCGGCCTGCTGGTTGAACGGGAAAGCGATGACTTCGCGGATGTTCGGGGCGTCGGCAAGGAGCATGGCCATACGGTCGACACCGGGGGCGATGCCTCCATGCGGCGGCGCGCCGAGCTTGAACGCGCGGATCATGCCGCCGAACTTGTCGTCGACGACTTCGCGGGTGTAACCGCACATCTCGAAGAGCTTGTACATGAGTTCGGGCTGGTGGTTGCGGATCGCGCCGGAGGAAAGCTCGATGCCGTTGCACACGATGTCGTACTGGTACGCCACGATGTCCAGCGGATCCTGCGTTTCCACAGCCTTCATCCCGCCCTGCGGCATGGAGAAGGGGTTGTGGCAGAAGATCAGCGCACCGGTCTCCTCGTCGGTCTCGAACATCGGGAAGTCGACGATCCAGCAGAACTTGAAGACATTCGGGTCGATGAGGCCGAGGCGGCGTCCGAGTTCGCCGATCACCTTGCCGCCAACGGAGTTCACGAGGGCGCGCTTGTCGGCCAGGAAGAACAGCACGTCGCCGTCCTGGATGCCGGCCTTTTCGGCGAGGGAGGGCAGTTCGTTTCCGGTAAGGAACTTCACGATCGGGCTCTTGGTCTCGCCCGCGCTCCAGATGATGTAGGCCATGCCCTTCGCGCCGCATTCCTGCGCGAACGCGATCATTTCGTCGTAGAAACGGCGCGGTTGCGGATTGTCCGCCTTCGCGATGCCGCTGACCTTGATGGCCTTCACGACGCCGCCGGCCGCAACGGTCTTGGAGAACGCCTGGAATCCGCTGTCCTTGAAGATGTCGGTAACGTCGATCATTTCAAGCGGGTTGCGGAGATCGGGCTTGTCCGTGCCGTAGCGCTCCATGGATTCGCGGAACGGGATGCGCGGGAAGGGGGCGGGGCTGATCTGCTTGTCGGTGAACTTCGGGAAGATGTCCGTGAGGAGGTCTTCCAGGATCGCGAAGATGTCGTCCTGCGTGGCGTAGCTCATTTCGATGTCGAGCTGGTAGAACTCGCCCGGGGAACGGTCGGCGCGCGCGTCTTCGTCGCGGAAGCACGGCGCGATCTGGAAATAACGGTCGAATCCGGCGACCATCAGCAGCTGCTTGAACTGTTGCGGAGCCTGGGGCAGGGCGTAGAACTTGCCGGGATGGACGCGGCTCGGCACGAGGTAGTCGCGGGCGCCTTCCGGGGAGCTGCTGGTGAGGATCGGGGTCTGGTATTCGGTGAACCCGAGGTCCCACATCTTGCGACGCAGGGACTCGATGAGTTTGGCGCGCATCACGATGTGGTTGTGGAGCTCGTCGCGGCGGAGATCCAGGAAACGGTATTTGAGGCGGAGAGCTTCCGGCGCGTCCTCGTCTTTCGCCACGAGGAACGGAAGCTGTTCGGTCTCGCCGAGCACGGTCATCTCATCGGCCACGAGTTCGATCTCGCCGGTCGCGATCTTCGGGTTCACTGTCTCGGGGGTACGCGCCACGACTTTGCCGGTGAAGCACACGACCGTCTCGACGCGCCAGCGTTCGAGTTCCTGATAGAAATCCTTGGTCGGGTCGATCACGACCTGGGTCTTGCCGTAGTGGTCGCGCAGGTCGATGAAGATGATGCCGCCGTGGTCGCGCACGCTGTGGATCCAGCCGGAAAGGCGTGCAGTGATTCCGACGTCGCTTTTTCTCAGTTCGCCGCAGGTATGCGTTCTGAACTCATGCATGATTCGTTCTCCGTTGTATCTGAATGGGTTGAAAAATCAGAAAAAACATGGGCGATGACGGATTCGAACCGCCGACATTCACGGTGTAAGCATGACGCTCTAACCAACTGAGCTAATCGCCCATAACATAAGATATCTAATAATATACTCCTCTGCCCTGAAAAATGCAAGCATGACGCGTTTTTTTTCATAACAGTGTAAAAGGAGCGGACGGAAAACCGATGTAAAAAAATAATCTTTCGACATTTGTATATTATTTTTTTCTTGACAAATCAGATGTTTGGTGTTATATTGCAGTTTAGAAAAACAAAATTCAGGCAAAAAACACGGAAAGGAGTTTCAATTGAACCACAGAATCACCTCCGCGCACCGGGCGAAAAATCTCATCATGATCTTCAGTCTGCTGACTCTGATCCTGCTCGGTTTTCTGGTTTTCAATACGATCCGCCTGAACCGCATCACCATCGAAACGGGGATGACGGACGAGTATCTGATGCAATGCAATCAGGCCGGCGATCTTCTCCAGACCGGTTCGGACATCCTGACAAACGCCGTGCGGAATTATATCGTTTCCGGGAACAAGGATTACCGCGACGAGTATTTCAAGGAAGCCTATGTGGACAAGCATCGCGAAAACGGCATTGCGGAAGCGGCCCTTCTTCCGAACGGGGAAAAGCTTGAAAAGATCCTGGTCAACGGCATGAAGCATTCGGTCAACCTGATGCAGCTGGAATACCACGCCATGAGGCTGATCCTTCCGGAAAACGAAATCAATGATCCGGCCTGCCCGCTGGAAGTGCGGGAGTACGAACTCACGAAAGAAGAACTGGCTGCTTCGCCGGAAGCCCGGCGGGAAATGGCGATCGATATTGTTTTCGGGAAAGATTACTCCCTCTACAAAGATCAGATCTACAACTCGATCGACAGAAACCTCGGAAATGCGATCCTGTTTTTTTCATCGCAGAGAAAAGATGTCCTCGACCGGTATCATCGTTTTTATTTCTATCAAATGCTTGCGATGGCCTGTTTCGCTCCGCTTCTTGTGCTGTTTACCCTGTTCCTGCTCCGTTTGCGCGGACGTGCGAACAAATTCCTGCGCAGTGTCCTGGACAACATCCCGATCATGTTCTTCATCAAGGATGCGAGAACGGAGCGCTATGTGGACTGCAACCAGGCGTTTTCCGTCTTCGCAGGCAAGGATTCCGTCGCCGATACGCTCGGGTATTCCGACGCGGAACTGTTCGATGAAGGCACGGCAACGGATTTCGTGGCGAAAGACCGCAAGGCGCTTTCCGGCGACGAGCCGAACTCGTTCCTGGAGAATGCGCTGGACGCGCACGGAAAACCGGTCAGTTTTCTGACGACCAAGCTGAAGATCACGGACCTGGACGGCAACACCTGCCTTTTCGGCATGTCGCAGGACGTGACGGAAGCGATGGAGACCCACCGCAACAGCGAGGCGATCGGGGAAGCTCTCCTCGCGCTTCAGTCCTACGATGCGGTGTCCCATCCGCAGAAGGTGATCGAGGTCATCCGCAGACGTCTCGGCGCGGATTTCTGCCACCTGATCCGGTGCGACGAATCTCTGGGGCAGGCGATCGTCGAGCCGGACTGCCACGCACACCGTATCCACGAGGCCCCCTGCGAACGCCTTGTTGCCTCTTTGGACGACTTCCGCTACTGCACGAAAGACATCGTGCCGATGAAGCCTTTCGTGATCGACCGGAATGCGCCGCAGTCGCTCCTCCACACCTACGGCACTTTTGATCCCGAGACCAGGACCTGGAGGCCGTCAACGGCCTATTCCTCGCCCGTCATCATGGCCGGCAAACGCTTCGGTGACATCGTCATTGGCTATGCCGGGAAACGAACCCTTTCCAAGATCGAAAAAGAGTTCATCCAGATGAGCGTGAAAGTGCTGGAGAACGCGCTGGAACGCAAGCGCGCCAACGACGAACTGCATATCGCGCTGGACAGGGAGATCGAAGCCGAACGGGCGAAGAGCTATTTCTTCTCCTCCGTGTCGCATGACATCCGTACGCCGCTGAACGCCATTATCGGCTACACCGAGCTCCTGATCGGCGGTATCGACGACATGAAGGAACGCGAAAAAGCGCTGTCCGCAATTTCCACCAGCGGGCACACGCTGCTCCAGCTCATTAATGACGTGCTGGATCTCTCCAAGCTCGAATCCGGCAAGATGGACATCAAGCCGGAACTCACCGACGTCCGCGAGATCGTCACATCCGTGCTTCATTCTTTCGACGTGACCACCATGAACAGTGACGTCGAGCTGAAAGAGGAATACGGGCCGCTGCCGTTGCTTGAGATCGACCCGCAGCGCATCCGCCAGATCCTGTTCAACCTCATCGGCAACGCCGTCAAATTCACGGAACACGGCGAAATCCGCGTCAAAGCGTCGTTCCGGAACAACATCAGCAACGGGAACGGCGTGTTCACGCTGTCCGTCTCGGATACGGGATGCGGCATCGCGGAAGCCGAAAAGGAAAAACTCATGACCCCGTACGTGCAGGCGGGCACGAAGGCACGGACCAAGGGGACCGGCCTCGGACTCGCCATCTGCAAACAGCTCGCCAACAGGATGGGCGGCAATCTGACCTTCGTCTCCGAACTCGGCAAAGGCTCCACATTCACGCTGGAACTCCGCGAAGTGAAGTTTACCGAGCATTCGCCCGACGCGGACAAGAAGGCCGCCGCCGGGCAGGAACTCCTCAATCAACGGATCAACGGCGACGACACGAGCGCCAGGATCAGGATTTCCGGCACGCAAAAAGAGATCGGCGAATACCGCATCCTGATTGCGGACGATGTCCCGCTGAATCTCGCCGTCCTGAAAGCGCTCCTCACAAGGATCGGACTGCGCAACGTCGCGACCGCCGTCGACGGGCAGGACGCCTGGGAAAAGATCGCGAAGTCCGATACCCCGTTCGACCTGATCCTGACCGACATGTGGATGCCGAAAATGGACGGCAAGGACCTTGTCACGAAGATCCGCGCGGACAAACGCTTCACAAATCTTCCGGTCTATGCCGTTACCGCCGACATCGAGGAACAGAAGCAATTCGAGGAACACGGATTCACGGGGATCCTCCTGAAACCCGTCACCATCGAAAAACTGTCAAGATTGTTCAACTGAAGGGATTTTTCGGAGGGGGGAAAGACAAACTTGCATTGAGTCAAAAGTGAGTTAGGCAAGGCTGACATTATGCAAAACTACTCTTATTCCATATTCTCCATTCTCGCAATCGCGATCCATCTGATCATACACTTCAACCCTCTCATCGGGCGAGGGATCGTCACCGAACGCGGACAGCGTTACCGCGGATACCTGTTCGGCGTCCTGTTCTATTATGTGACGGATGCTGCATGGGGAATCCTTGCGGGACTCAAATGGACGCAGTGCCTGTATGTCGACACCATTTTCTTCTTCCTCTCCCTTCCGGTGTTCATTTTCATGTGGTGCCGCTTTGTCATGCTCTATCTTGACTTCGGCAAACTGTCGACGCGGATCCTCTCCTGGTCCGGGTACGCGCTTCTGGCCTTCAACATCGTGCTGCTGACGGCCAATTTCTTCAACGGCTGTGTATTCTATTTCGATGAAAAAGGAACGTATCTTTTAGGAGATAAACGCGATCTTGCCTTTGCTCTTCTGATTGCGTTCACCCTGTTGATCGCGGGGGCTTCGTTCAGAAAAGCCTTCTACGCCCCGGATCCCGCGGTCCGCAGACGGAACATGATGGTATTTCTATTCTCCATCACGATCGCGGTGGCGAATCTCCTTCAGGTCATCTGGCCGCTCACGCCGTTCACCTCGCTCGGCTGCCTCATCTGCAACTGCTTCTTCCACACCTTCGTCATTCAGGACGACGACGCGGCGCGGCACATGGTCGAGCTCAAGAAAGCGCTTGAACGGGCCCGCAAGGCGGAAAAGGCACGGAGCATGTTCTTCAGCATCGTAAGCCATGACATCCGCACCCCGCTCAACGCGATCCTCGGCTATTCCGAGCTTCTTCAGAGCGGGATCAAGACCCCGGCCGAGATGGACGAAGCGCTTCATTCCATCCGTGAAAGCGGCACGACGCTGCTTCAGCTCGTAAATGATGTCCTTGATCTCGCAAAACTGGATTCGGGCAAGATGACACTCCATCCCGGGCCCGTGCGGCTGAGTCAATTGACGGACAATGTGTTCGCATCCTTCCGTCTGGCCGCGGCCGAAAAGGGGATCGAACTCGTCAACCGGACGGCGGACGTGCCGGAGGTCCTTCTGGACGAACACCGCATCCGGCAGGTCCTCTTCAACCTGATCGGGAACGCGGTCAAGTTCACGGACCGGGGCTCCATCACGGTCGCCGCGTCCTACGCGGACACGATCCTTGAGTTTTCCGTTTCCGATACCGGCTGCGGCATCCCGTCTGACATGCTGAAGAGCATCCTTGATCCGTTCGTCCAGGTCCATGACCCCAGTCATGCGCCGGACAGAGCGACCGGATCAGGGCTGGGGCTCTCCATCTGCAGAAGCCTGATCGAAGCGATGGGCGGCGAACTCGCCGTCGAAAGCGAAGTCGGGAAGGGATCGACGTTCAAGGCCCGCATCCCGGGGATCACCATCTCCGAGGAAAAGACAAATACGACCGCCGCGCCGAAAAGTTTTGACGTGCCGAAGAAACACCCGGAACACGTGCTTGTCATCGACGATTCCAAGGTCAACCGTTCCATCCTGTCGGCATTCCTGAAAAAGGCGGGCGTCGCCTCGATCGATCAGGCGTGCGACGGCGAGGAAGCGCTCGCGAAACTCGATTCCGCGATGAAGGAAGGGAATCCGCACGATTTCGTCTTCTCCGATCTCTGGATGCCGAACATGAACGGTATGGAGTTTGTCGAGAAGCTTCGCTCCGATTCCCGTTTCAGCTCTCTCCCCGTCTACGCGTTGACGGCCGACACGGAATTCAAACGCGATGACCGGACCAAACTCTTCACCGGGACCCTGCTCAAACCGCTGACATACGACAAACTCGTCGAGTTGTTTATCTCGATGTGAGGTTTTACGTTATTGTTGCGTTACTTTTCCGCTTTGTCGGGAGACGGTTTGACTTTTCCTGAGAAGAGGCTATATTTTGCATGATGCCCATCCGCATCCTTTTCCCGGTACAAGTTCAACCCCAAAACATTCCATAAAGCATGAAGCACTTCCCTCGCACTTTTTTTGCCTTTGCCGTCGCGGGCGCGGTCGCCGGAGCGGCCGGAGCCGATGAACCCCAAACACCGGCGCAGCCGCGTCATTTCGCGGATTTGCGGACCACGGGCGTCAACCGCGAACTCAGCCATGCCCCGATCTACGGGACGTTCCACGACGAAGCATCCGCCGAGGCGTACCGGAAAACGCCGTCGAAGTACACGCTTGACCTGAACGGAACCTGGAAGTTCCGGCTGTTCGGCAGGCCGGACGAGGCGCCGGACGACGTCATCCGCCCGGATTTCGCCGATTCCGCCTGGCTGGACATGACGGTCCCATCGAACTGGCAGAACGACATGCGTGTTCCCGACCGTGGTATTTACACGCGCGATGTTTATTTGTTTCAGAAGGAAGCGAATCCGCCGCTGCTGCCGGACGCGAATCCGACCGGATGCTACCGGCGCACGTTCGATGTCCCGGCGGACTGGCTGGAACGCGACGTCCGCATCGTATTCGACGGCGTGGACAGTGCGTACGATTTCTGGGTGAACGGGCAGTACGCTGGATATGCCGAGGACAGCCGTCTGCCGTCCGAATTCGCGATCACGAAGCTCCTGAAACCCGGCAAAAACACACTCGCAGTGAAAGTGTACCGGTTCTCGACCGGGACGTTCATGGAATGCCAGGACGTCTGGCATATGAGCGGCATCTACCGGGGGGTCCGCCTGATGGCGCTGTCCCCGGTGCACCTGCGCGACTGGGCAGTGAAGACCACGTTCGCCGACCCCGCGAAGAACGGAAAACATGGCAAATCCGACGCGAATCTGGACATCATGGCTTATTTGGAAACGCGCTTTCTGCCGCCTCAGCAGATCGGGAACTCCGGGTCGAGCTGGTATCCCGGCATCCGCGTGAAGGCTCGCCTGGTCGATGCGGCCGGAAAGCTTGTCGCGGAGAGCGAACCGGCGAAGTTCTGCGGACAGACCAGCATGTACGGCCGGCAAACCGAACGCGGCGCGGCCGAGATATCCATGAAGATCGCCGCGCCCGAACAGTGGTCCCCGGAAACACCTTACCTTTATAAGCTGTTTCTCCACCTCGTGGACGACGACGGAAAGACGCTGGAGGTGCAATATGTGCCGGTCGGATTCCGTCAGATCGAGATACGGGGCAGGGACATCCTGCTGAACGGCCAGCGTCTTATCGTCCGCGGCGTGAACCGTCACGATTTCAGCACGAAACACGCGTTTGCCGTGACCGAAGAGGACATGCGGCTCGACATCGAAACGATGAAAAAGCTCAACTTCAACGCCGTCCGCACCTGCCACTACCCGAACAACGACCGCTGGTACGAGCTGTGCGACGAATACGGTCTGCTGGTCGTCGACGAGACCGACATCGAGACGCATGGCATGGGCGCTCAACTCACGCGTGATCCCGCCTGGACCCCGGTTCTCATCGAACGCGCCCAGCGCATGGTGCTCCGCGACCGCAACCACCCGTGCATCGGGTTCTGGTCGCTCGGCAACGAATCCGGCATCGGCGCGAGCCACGCCGCCATGACTGCCTGGATCCGGTTCGCCGACCCGACCCGTCCCGTGCAGTACGAAAGCGGCAACCCCGGACCGCTCATCAGCGATATCTACTGTCCTATGTACGCTCGCGTCGGGCACATCAAATCCGTCATGGACGGCACCAACGAGAAACGCCCGATTATCCTGTGCGAATACGCCTATGCGAAGGGCAACGCCACGGGCGACATCTTCAAATACTGGGACCTCGTGCACGAAAACAACGGATTCCACGGCGGATTCGTGTGGGATTGGGCGGACAAGGCGCTCCTGAACGTGATCGCGAAAACCGGAAAGGTCGACTACGGGTACGGCAACGACTTCGGCGAGAACTACGATTACAAAGCCAACGGGCAGAACCCCACTCAGGTCCTGAACGGCATCGTGGACGCCTCCGTCACGCCGCATCCCGGCGCGCAGGAGGTCCGCGTGTGCCAGCCCCCGATCCGCTTCAGGCTCGACAACGGAAAGATCACGGTCATCAACGAACGCAACAACGCCTCGACCGCCGGACTGAAATTCCGCTGGGAAGTCAGCCGCAACGGCGACACCGTCGAAACCGGCGCACTGGACGTCCCCGTGACCGAATGCTTCGAATCCGCGGTCGTCGATATGCCGTTCAAGGATGAGATCGCGGATCAGGAGGACATGTGGTTCCTGAACCTCTATTGCGATGCGCCGACGCACGAGATCACACGCGCGCAGTTCCCGCTCAGCGAGGCCGCCCGCAAGCTCATCGCGCCCGCGCGGCTCAAAGGAAAATCCGTTTTTGTCGAATCGAAGATCGACTGGACACCGGAGGAAACCGAGGACACCCTCACGATCGGGCAGTTCGCCTGGTCCAAAAAAGACGGCCGCCTGATCTCCATGAAGCGGCCCGACGGAACCGAACTGCTCGCCGCGCCCGCCGAGGAGATTTTCTTCCGCGCGCCGACCTGCAACGACCGGATGCTGGATGCGGACGGCTCGTTCGCAAAGGACTGGCCGCCGCTTTTCCACGCGAAACGCGAACTCGTGGATTTCAAGTGGGAACAGACGCCCGGCGCCGGGCATTATCACGTCTATGTCACCACGCGGATCGCGGACCGGATCGACTCCCTGGTCAAATGGACCATCTCCTCCAGTCAGAACAGATTCCTTGATTATCATCAGGAGATGCATTTCAAGTATGAAGACCTGCACTCCGTGGCGCGCGTCGGCATGATCTTCCCATTGGTCGAAGGCTTCGAGGACGTAAAATACTTCGGACGCGGGCCGTATGAAAACTACCCTGATCGCACGCGCGCATCGCTCGTCGGCCGCTGGGAGGCCACAATCTCCGGCATGCTCGAAAACTACCTCGTGCCGTCCGAATGCGGCGGGCGCGGGAACGTGTTTTCGCTGGAGCTTTCCGGCAACGCCGATGCGTCGAAGAAACTGCGTGTCGTGAGTGCCGGGGGAATCCAGTTCTCCGCGCTGCATCTCTCCCCGTGGGACCTGATGGCCGCGGACCACAGCTGGGAGCTGACCCCCGGCAAAAAGACGTGGCTGATCGTGGACGGCGCACACATGGGCGTCGGCGGCGACGACGGGTGGTCGGTCAACGTGCACGAGGAATACACGCTCCGCCCCCGGCCATCGGGATATTTCCTGGATTTCTCGCTGGATTTCCTCTCCCCCGGGAAAGAATAACCGCGAGCCGGCATGCGGAACAGAACAAAGATATTCTAGTGCTTGACATTTGATCTTTGACTGCTATATTAAATGAACAACTGAACCTGTCTCATACATATTCGAGCTTATCCGGCCGGATGAAACAGATTGTTTTCTGCTTTGCCCGAGTGCGGGAAACAGAAGGAACAACAGAATCATGTGGAATAAAAACGGGCTTCTGAACCTGAAGGAAAGCGACCGCATTCTGGTCGTGGCGCCCCATGCCGACGACGAGTGCATCGGTTGCGGAGGTCTGCTGCTGAAATATGCCGCGCAGACGGATGTCCTCCTTCTTTCGGACGGGCGTTTCGGATATGACCCGTCCGATCCGGACGCTTCGCCGGAAAAGACGCGGATCCTCCGGCAAAACGAATTCAAGTCCGTGATGTCATTCCTGAATGTTCGGAAGTATACGATGCTGGATATTCAGAACGGCGACGTGTACCGGCATTATTCCGTCGTGCGCAAATACGACATCCGGGAATACGATTTCATCTTCGTCCCCAGCCGTTTCGAAAACAACCATGATCATCTGAGCGCGTTTTATTATCTGCGGAAAATGATAAGAGCCCAGCATGCGAAGGCCCAGCTTATCGAATACGAGGTGTGGGTACCGATTCCCGATCCGCAGGTGATTCTGGACATCGAGGACGTGATCGAACGGAAAAAACAGGCATTGAGCATGTATGAGTCTCAGCTCAAATGCTACGACTATATCAATTACGCTTACGGTCTGAATCTTTACCGGGGCGGACGATTCAAACGGCACTGCGTCGAAGCATTTTTCGTGCCGCCGAAACTCTATCATCTGAAGATTCTGGTCAGGCATCTGACGACTTACGCATTCCGAAAGAAAGTCAAAAAACTCTTTTCGGATTTAAAGGGCAAAAAGAGCTGAACGCGGCAGCTGAAAAAGCCGCGGAACGGCTGGTCGTCATGAGGGGAAAGGGCAGGGGACGGCGGAATGCGCCCTGTGTGTCTCCGCATCAATCCTCGAAGCCGGCGTAAAGCTGCGTCAGATCGGTCAGATAGAACGAGCCGTTCGGCAGACGGCCGACGCTGCTCGCGGGCGTTTCGATCATCTGTTCGTCCAGCGTACGCCAGAAGAACGCCAAATCGGGATCGTCTTTGGGGATGGAGCTGTCAAGCCCGGCGGGCAGGGGCTCCAGCCAGAGTTCGTCCGGTCGCGCGAACGCCGCGACGCGGCGGTGTCCGACCCGGAGCGTCTGCAGATAGATGCTCCGCAGATAAATGGCTTCCGCTTCGGCTTCGTTTTCCGCGCGGAGGAGTTCGTATCCGGCCGGCATCCCGTTCGCGACGTCTTCCTTCGAGAGGATCGGGCGTTCCAGCCAGTCTTTCCGCAGGAGCATCGTGCGGCCGGGCTCGCCGGGGCAGGGGACGGTATCGGCGAATTTCGGATAGCCATTCAACGCCTGGCTACTGCGCTTTTCCCATGTCTCGAGGAGATGCTGTGCGGAATGCCGGACCTCGGTGAAATAGAACGTCTCCGCCTCGGAATCCGTCTCCGCCGCGCCGACCTCGCGGATCGCACGGAGCAACAGGGCGCGGTTCAGCCCCTCGCGGAGCGTGACGATGCAGCGGCTCATGAACCGGCGGGCGGCGGGCTCGACAGTGCCGGGATGATCGATCGCAATCAGGTCGACCCACGCGAGCTTGTGCGTATCAGGATTGTAGAGGATGTTGCCGAAATGCAGGTCGCCGTGGTTGAATCCGGCATCGAAGAACTTCTTCAGGAACACCGTGATCTCCGACAGAATGCCGTCCGGGTTCCCACCGCCGTAGACGATTTCCCGGTAGAAAAAGCTTTCCAGCGGCTCGAATCCGGGCATGGCGCGCGTGATCAGCACGTTCGTGCCGCCGAGCTTGCCCCAGCCGAGGCATTCCACGGAGGGGATGCCCGCCGCCGCCAGATTCCGCCCGATCTCGTACTCCGCGCGGGACTTCGGATAGAAGCTCTTCCGGAAGGCCGACCAGAGATCGGGCGAACATTCGAATTTCAGGAAGAAATCCCCGCAATGGTACACCGCGCGGACAGGCGTACTTTTCACGAGGTGAGGCGCGGACAGGACCAGGCCGCGGATGGTTTCCGCGGTCTTTTCGGACGGGATATGCCATTTCCAATGATTGTTTTTGAGGAGATTCGGGGGCAGGGAAGTATTGGAGCTCATCGCGGAGGCTTTCGGTCGTTGTTTTACGGCTTTTCTATCAATCAAATATAGCATCGTGCGCGGAAAATATCAAGCGGGAAACGTTTTTTTACAGCGCATTCCGAACATCGTGTGTGCGATCAAAGATCAGAGAATACCGATTGTTTTTTCAGTCCGCATCCTATGCCGCTTGGCATAATCCGTGCTCAAACACGCACAAATGCAAACTACTACTTTTTTTTCTTAAAGTTTTTTGCATTCCGGCTTGTATTTTCCTTCTTCGCGTGGTATGTTGATTGTCAATAATCGTTTCACCATGTTTGGAAGAAAAGGAGTTCCACCATGTTCTTCTTCGGCCCGAAAAAAGACAAAAACTACGACATCGCACAGAAACTCTTCACTGTGCTGGCCGATGCCGCGCCGGTCGACTGGCAAAAACGGATTCTCATGCAGCGCGACATGATGAAGAAGGCGAAACTCTGCAATTCCGATACCGCTCTGGTTCTGTTCTTCAGGCATCTGCCGGAAGAAGCCCGTCCGGACGTTTCCATCGTTTTGGAAGAACCGTTCGCGAGCATCCGGCTGAAAAAAGCGGAAAGGGAGTTTTACGCCGATTTCAATATCGGACCGGACGGCACGATCTGCGCGATTCAGTTCACGTATTTCCCGAAAGACTGCGTGTTCGATGTGTCGGACGTTGTTTTTTATCCTGAAATCCTGGGGAAAGTCTCACTCCCGATAAAACAGGATGCGGCGTTCCGCATCTCCGAAAAGCTCGTCTCGATCCTCGGTCCGGAATGGGACCGCGAATTCCCGCCGCCGGAGTCCTCCGCCGCGGATAACGATGACGGCGATGAATCCAGACCGAACCATGCGCCCGCACTGCCGCCTGAGATTCGGGAACAATACGCCCGCCGGATCCACACGGAACTCCCCGACGACTGGCAGGAGTTCAGCAAGTACTTTTCGGAGCTCGTTTATCACGGCTCGACCGTGTACGGCTGCACGGACGAAATGCAGCTGATCCCCATGCATCCCGGCGACGCCGCGATGTATCTGGTGGCGCGGATCATGAACGGGGATTCGGATATCGGCGAATCGTTCGTTCTGGCGTCCTCGGACAAGGCGAAATGGAACACCTTGTACTACCTGGCGGATTACGAGGGAGGCGAGGCGGACTGCGTTCCGATCGGGACCGACCTCTTCGGATTCCTGCGCAAGGCGGAAGACCCGGATTATCTGAAGTCGCTGAAGAAAGACTGAACCTGAAAACGCGAGGGCAGGGGGGATATCCCATGGATCATTTAAGCACAAACCGCAGAGTGTTCCGGGCGCTGTCGCTCTGGTATCTTTGTGTCGTTTTCCTGCTGCTGTTGCAACTCCTGATCGTGCTGGCATGGTCTTTCTTCGGGCCGTTGGGAAACGGATTGGAACGCTTCTTTGAGCTTGTCTACGCTTCTCCGGTTTCTCTGCTTGGGAATTCATTTTTTGAAGACCGGATGACTTTGGGGAACACACCGCTCGGAATGGGACTCTTGCTTCTGGTCGTCATTCTCTACGCCTTCCTCGGCGGCACGGTCATCTTTCTGATCTGCACGATTTCTTCATCCGCGCTCTCCCGCGGGAAACATGCGCTGTCTGTTTTCTGTTTTGCGCTCTGCCTGCTCCTGATCTCCGCCTGTGGAAAAAGCGACTCGGAGGAACCGAAACCCTTTGATGGGAATATCGCAAGTACCGTCTTCCCGCTGAAAAACGGCATTGAACTCGAAATGATCCAGGTACAGCTCGGTGTCTATATGGTCGGACTACCCCGAAAGGATCCTTTATGGCGCGCGGACATCGACTGGCGCGAGGTGATCGTGTCCGTTCCGTACTGGCTGGGCAGATTCGAAGTCACGCAGGAACAGTGGGAGGCCATCATGGACGGAGAAAAACGTCCCGACGGATTCGACCTGAACAATCCGTCTTTGTATAAAGGGAAAAAGCGTCCGGTCGATGCCGTGAACCGGAACGACGTCAACCGTTTCATTGAAAAGCTCAATGCGCTTTGCGCAGATCGTCTGCCGGAAGGATACCGGTTCGAACTGCCGGATCCGGTCCGGTGGGAGATCGCATGCCGTGCCGGGACGACCACCCGGATGCCTTGGGGTGACAGTTTCGACCCGAAGGCGGCGAATCTGATTTCCATGGGGGAACTCGAAAAAAACATCGACGATCTGAGTGAGAATGCTACATTCACGAATGCCGCGAAAGCCCTCTTTTCCGCCGTAAAGGTGGGAACCAGTTCCAGAAACCGCAATGCATTCCACAATACGAGCGAGGTCGGGAAATACCCGCCGAACGCCTGGGGTTTCTACGACATGATCGGGAATGTCGCGGAACTGTGCCGGGAAACACATACATATTCAGGCGGATACGGTGGAGCGGGGCAAAATATGGCGAAAGAAGTCACCGGCGAGCTGCCGCCGGGAAATGATTATTATGAAAAAGAACGAACGGATGAAACGATCACACACGGCGGCTCATGGTGGGATCCCGATTCGGTGATCAGCCCGGCGAACAGCTGCTGGCATCCGTATTACGACCACGCACACCCGGAACCCGTCTATGATGAGGTTTCAGGTCATCATATCTCAGGCTGGAAAGAATCCCTGATCGGATTCCGTCTGGCGCTGGTGCCGACCGGAGCAAACGGCATCGAAACGGTCGAGGCGGAATATCCTGATGATCCCGCGACCGGGCAGGAAAGGCAGAACTGATCCCTCGGCCGGATGAGGCAGGGCAGGGGGTTCGTTCCTTCCCATTCGCAGTACACCGCGATGCCGCGGATGTCCCACCGCGGACGCATCGCGTCCAAAAGAATAAAACATAATACAGGGCAAGGAAACTAACCCATAATATTCCCCTTTTTTTTCGCTTTTTGCCATCGCTGGCTGTCATGACAGATTATCTTTTAATCTTCCCGCCTCTCAAAAAAATGATGTTCGCGTCTCGCGGTAATCGAAAAGAAAAGATCGTGCATCAGCACGCCTACCGAGGCTCGCGGATGCGAGTCCCCCGGACGCATCGCGTCCAAAAACAAATCATTCGTCGGAGTCTTCCACTGATTCTTAAAAAACTTTATGCGGTTCGCGTCTCGCGGTAAAACAAACTATCGAACTCGTGAGACGAGTTCACCAAGGAGCGAAGCGACCCCGGACGCATCGCGTCCAAAAACAAAACAAAGGGCAGGGGAAAGTACGATCTATTCCACGACAATCACCTGCACGCGCCACGTTTCTCCGATTCTCATCCGGGGCGTTTTTTCGGCACCATGTATAACAACCCAAGGGCAGAGAGGCATAGATTTTATCCCCGTCTCAAACGGCCTGCGCGCCGCATTTATAACGTCGCATAATATATATTATGTTAAATCAAATGCACCCGGCAGGTCGCATGGACGCTTTTGTATCATGCTGCATATAAATATATTGTGCAACATGAACACCGGTATTGTCAATAACTTTTCAACAACTTTGACAATAAAACGGGGGGTTCCGGGCACAGACCGGCAAAAACGACGTTGATCGGATTTCGGCATCTTCGAGATATCCCCAAATAATCCTGCCGGTTCCATGATCCGACTTGGTGGAGTTATTTGCGTCTTGATGATACATACGCTTTCCGCTACAACCAGCCTTTGTCTTGTTTTGAGTCAAAGCAAAGGTCTTTGGTCAGGCGGAATCCTGTTTTGATCGAATTCTCCGGCAGATCACAGGATCGTGAGCTAAATAGAGAGGCCAGGGATGAATCCTTCATGATAAAACGGCGGGCAGGGACGGTCTTGAATAATCCCGTATTCCCCCTCCCCGAGCTCCTGATTTCATTGTTTTGCCCTCAGAGAATTTTTGATGGTGTTGAATGATGGTTTTTGACTTCGATCCCGACCCGTTTTTTTATCCTGATAAACGGCTTTTGGTTTAATTCCGGTTTCATTTCCTCAAGGATTATCCTTTTGCTCAATATGGCCTTTCCGTTCCGAAACCGCCTTCAGAAGGGGGCTTGTCTCCCCGCTCCGAGCTCAAAATCATCATTTCCCTTCCCCTCCCCTATCGCGGACGAATCATGCAGACACAACTTGAATGCCATCATTCAACCGTTCTTTTGAACAGGTGTTCCATGATTGTTCTTTTACGTACTTAATCCGGTCCGCATACCGGAATGATTTCTCATTCTTTGTGTTTTTTTGTCTTTGCTCTTGCATTTTTTCGCATCATGCGGTATAATAGTACCTGAAACATCTTATATCCAATGATTGATCAAGAAAAACACAATCTCCAACATGGATTTTTCATCCCGTCGAGCATATGAGATCATTGGCCCATGGCGGATCGCCTGGCTGATCCTTGCCGCGGCGCTGGCTTCGGTATATCTCGGACCGTCGGTCGCGCCTGTCAGCGGATATGTGAATGATTGTGTCTCTTATCTTTCCCTGTTGTGCCAAGTCTTATTGATCCCTCTGTCTTTTATTGTGTTTTCTCTCTGGGTGTTCACGGGATCCGTGCCCGCCCTGCCCCGTATTGTCCTTCGCCGGACCACAGACGACATGCCGAAAGTCGCCAGAACGGTTTCCGTTTCGGCGGATCGCCTCGCAACCATGGAGAACTGCTGCGGCCGCGGGATCGCGTTCTGGCAGACCATCGTTTTCCCGGCCCTGATCTCCATGGTCATTCTCGTATGGGCGGGCCGGTATTATGATGATATGAACTGGCGCGACCCGGATGATTATGGGTTCTATCTGTACCCGGTACTGTTCGCCGCCCTCGCGATCCCGTGGCATCTGATCGACACGTGGCGGGGCGGACAATATTGTCCGTACTGTCTGACGCCTCGCACGAAAGATAACTTCGACCTCAAGCATCACGTCTGCCTGCGTTGCCATACCCGGTTCGTCGTGGAAAGCAAAAACGAACCTCATTCCCCTGCCCCGGAGGACAAAATATGAGAATCGCTGCAAACCATATTTCCATTCAAAGGTTGTGCGTCATCATGGGGCCATTGCGCATCGGATCGCTCGCTTTTGCCGTCTACGGATTCCTCGTCCCGGAGGCATTCTATGAACTCGCCTTCGCTTTTGCCTGTCTCATGTTCTTTTTCAGCGGAGTGATCGGATTCGGGCTGATCATCTTCGTGCCTGCCGAACTGATTTCGGATCTGACCAATGGAAGATGGGGCAGATGTATCCATGCGGACTTGCGGGAACTGACCGGGAAGAAGAAACAAGCCCCTCCGAAGATCGTCAGGACATATCCCGTGCCCGAATCTTATCTGGTGAAGCTGGAGAATCTCGTCAGCCATTGGAAAGGATTCCGGCAGACGTATCTCTACCCGGCCCTGATCGTCGGATTCGTCGCGTACTACATGCGCGGCTATGACGCCTGGTTCGACTTCCATTATCCGACAATGCCCTACGGGTTCTTTGCATATGCGGCGTCTTTTGCCGCCCTCGGAATCCCGTGGCATCTGGTTTTCAGCAGAAGGGGGAAACGGTGTCCGTACTGCCTGACGCCGCGCTCGACGGATACCTTCGATCCGGAGCATCATGTCTGCCTGCGGTGCCATACCAAGTTCGTCGCGGAAACCGAAAACGAGCCTCATTCCCCTGCCCCGGCAGACAGCCATACAAATACCCTGCCCTGAAAAGAACGGGCGCCCTGCCCTCGTCAGACAAGACGCCCGTATTGCATCTGTTCTTCTTACTTACTGTTTGATTACATCCGTTACAGCATATTCAGCCCTAGGTCACCTCCTCTGCTCTGACGTGACAGATGGCGAAGCGGTTTCGTCGCGGTCCGTCTGTGCCGGAGATGTCTGCCGAGCCGGACGGGCAGCAGATAACGGCGCGCGGTGCGTTCCGCCACGTGAAGTTTCTGCGCGATGACGGTGGTATTTCCGACCTTCTCGTAGTAGAACAACTTGTAGGCGGCCCAGCGTTTCGGTTCCATGCTGGCCCAGTCCGCCAGCAGGATCATCCGCCGCAGCGTTTCGGTTCCCGGCATATCATTCTTTTTCCAGGAGGCGGTGTCCTGTTCCGCCTCGCGCAGGATCTGGTCCATACCGATTCCCTGATCTGATCCGATCTCTTCGTTGTATTCACTCATGATTACGTCCGCATCTTTCTTTCGTTTACGTTTTATGGATGGGGTACATGTGCAAAAAGTATTAAGGTGTCTGGGGATTCTCTCGTATAAATATTCGATGGTTCGGGCGGCGAGCGGATCATGGATGCTCCTTTCGTTTTTTGGGGGCTGTTTCTGTATGATTCGAGGCGGATCCGGAGACCTGAATTCATTTGTCAGGCTTTTGTCCGGACTTCGGGAAAATATAGTACATATCTTCGCGAAAGTCAAGTTCGAATTGCAACTTTTCTGAAACTTTATTGAAACTAGTTTCAATAAAACATCTCAAAAAAACTGAACATCAAAAGAAAACATCCGGCTGTTCCTTCCCCTGCCCTGTCAAGCGTAAAAACACAGCCATGCGCTTGCAAACCCGTCCCGCGCGCATTATATTATTTGGTGAAGTCGAATCTAACTCCCAACCCGAAAGGATAAGCCCATCATGGCCGAATTCACCGTCAAGACCAGCCGACACTGCGAGATCATCGACATCACCGAGGACGTCAACCGCGTGCTGCCGCAGTCCGTTCCGTGCGGCATGTGCCACATCTACTGCCCGCACACGACCGCCGGGATCACGATCAACGAGAACGCCGATCCGGACGTGAAGCATGACGTCCTGCAGAAGCTTGCCTCGCTCATTCCGCACGATGAGGCGTATTATCAGCACTGCGAGGGCAACAGCGACGCTCACCTGAAGGCGATCCTGACCGGATTCTGCCAGACCGTGCCGTTCCGCAACGGACGGCTTGAGCTCGGGACCTGGCAGGGCATCTACTTCTGCGAGTACGACGGACCGCGCACGCGCCGCGTGAAGGTCTACTTCGAGCCTGCTGAGGCGTAGCCTCAACTGCAGTAGTGCCCGGCTCCGCTCGGGCACAAAAAATCACTCCACAACAAAGAGAATCCCGTGGAAAGCTTTTGAGGCTATCCACGGGAATATTATTTATGGATCAATAAACCTGAGGCAGGATTACGCTTTCTTTTCGTTCTGCTCGCGGATCGCGGCACGGCGGATCTTGCCGTTGACGGTCTTCGGGAGTTCGGCGACGAACTCGATGATGCGCGGATATTTGTACGGCGCGGTGTGGGTCTTGACATAGTTCTTGATCTCTTCCTTGAGCTCATCGGACCCTTCCCTGCCCTTCACGAGCACGATCGTGGCCTTCACGACCTTGCCGCGGACAGGATCCGGCACGCCGGTCACGGCGCATTCGAGGATATACGGGAGCTCCATGAGGACGCTTTCGACCTCGAACGGGCCGACGCGGTAGCCGGACGTCTTGATGATGTCGTCGGCGCGCCCCTGATACCAGAAATAGCCGTCCTCGTCCTGCCACGCCTGATCGCCGGTGTGGTAGTAGCCGTCGTGCCAGACTTTCTGCGTGTCCTCGGGATTCTTGACGTACTGGCAGAAGAGTCCGCAGGGATGATTGTCCGGATCGGCCTTCACGCAGATCTCGCCGGTTTCGCCGGTGCTGACCGGATTGCCTTCGGGATCGAGCAGGACGACCTCGTACTGCGGATTCGGGCGGCCCATGGAACCGGGACGCGGCTTCATATCGGCAAGTGTGGCGATGGTCAGCGTGGTCTCGGTCTGGCCGAACCCTTCGTACGGGAGCTGGCCGGAAACGCGCGCGAACGCCTCGCTGACCTCGGCGGGCATGGCTTCGCCGGCGGTCGTGACGTGTTCGAGCGTGGAGAAGTCGACGTTGGAGAGGTCTTCCTTCACGAGGAAACGGAAGATGGTCGGCGGCGCGCAGAACGTGGTGATGCCGTACTGCTTGAACATCGGAAGCAGGTCGGCGGCGTGGAAGCGGTCGAAATCGTAGGTGAAGACGCCGGCTTCGCAGAGCCACTGGCCGTAGATCTTGCCCCAGAGCGCCTTGCCCCAGCCCGTGTCGGCGACCGTGAAGTGGAGGCCGTCGGGATTGACCTTGTGCCAATGGCGCGCGGTCATGATGTGTCCGAGCGGATAGGCGTGGTCGTGCTCGACCATCTTCGGATAACCGGTCGTGCCGGAACTGAAGAAGACGAGCAGCGGATCGGTGGTCTTCAGGTCGGCGGGACGCTGGAAGACGGGCGGGAAGTTCGGATACAGGGCGTCGAGATCGAGCCAGCCGTCCTTCTGTCCGTTGACCGTGAGCTTGAGCGTCATGCCGGTCACGGCGGCGGCCTCGTCGACTTCCTTCGTGATATTGCCGTCGGCCGAGCAGATCACATAGCGGATGTCGGCCTTTTTGAAGCGGTATTCGAAGTCGTGCGCGGTCATCTGGCAGGAGGCCGGGACCGCTACAGCGCCCATCATGTGGAGCGCGTTCAGTACGAACCAGAACTGATAATGGCGTTTCATCACCAGCATCACGCGGTCGCCCTTGCGGATCCCGAGGGAATGCAGCAGATTCGCACAGCGCATGGCGTTTTCGGAGATATCGCGGAACGTGAAGTCTCGGCAGACCTTGTCCTTGGAGACCCACTTCATGGCGATCTTGTCCGGGCACTCGGCGGCGAGACGGTTCACCACGTCGAATGCGAAATTGAACTTCTCGGGCACATTGAAATGCACGGTTTTCAGCGTTCCGTCCGGATTCCACACCTCATCCATGTAGTCCTGATAAAGCAGACGGCGTTTGCCGGTCGGGGGTTCCTTGACCACGGTCTGCGGCACGAACGCGAAGCGGTCGGGCTTGGCGTCGTCGTACTTGCTGTGCATAACGATGGAGAGAAACTTGCAGGGCTTGCCGTTGGCGGCGAGCATGGCGTGCGCCTCGCGGCCGTCGAAATAGATGCTGTCGCCCTCGTTCAGGACTTCCTCCTTGCCGTGCAGGAAAACTCTCAGGGCGCCGGACAGGATCAGGACGAATTCCTGACCGTTGTGCTCGGAATACTGAAGCGGTTCGTTCTCGCCCGCAGGCGGAGCGGTAACGATGAAGGGCTCGCCGGTGCGGTCCTTCATACGGATCGCCTGATGCAGATAGGAAAACTCGGGGCGGCGGACGAAGGGGAAGCCCTCGCCGCTGCGCGTGACGGTATACAGGGCCAGGTTCGGAGCTTCGCCGCTGATGACGGAGGAGACGTCCAGTCCGAAGTGTCCTGCCAGATTGTAGTAGAACGAGAACGGCGCCTGCTTGGCTCCGCTTTCGAACAGGGAGTATTCCTCCGGCGTGACACCGAGGAGTTCCGCCATCTGTTCAACGGTGAAGTTTTTCTGAGCCCTGAGCTCACGGACTCTCATGGAGATTTGTTCTTTGTTTTCCATGTCTTGCGATCCTTGTTTGGGTTTGGTATTAGGATTGCTCAGGAAAAATCAGGCATCCGGATACGGGTGGAAACACGTCCGGACCACCCGTATCTTCCCTGTGCAAAGGTTTTCAACGGGCGGCCTTACTAATAATAATGTCGATGATGGCATCGGACGTAATTCGAATGGAGGCAATACGGGCAGACGCGAACGACGCGGCGGAGAATTCCCCGTCGCACTGTTCAAAACCGGCTGTCTGTTGGAACATCATTTGTGTTTGCCTCGATCCGTAAAAAAAAGAATGAATATAAATATAGCCTGACTTCACATTTTTTCAAGCGAATAACGAAATAATCTTCCGAAAAAACGCCGAAAGGAAAAAGACTCCGGCGGAAATCATCCGTCGGAGTCCGGTATTGTTCTGCTCAGTCAGCAAAGGGCTTGGTCTGCCTTGTGCGGTTTCGTTTTCAGTTCAGCGCGGCGCGCCATTTTGCGACTTCCGCGCCGGGGTCCGGGGCCTGCGTGAAAGCGGTCACGGCGGCGATCCGCCCTGCTCCGGCGGCCTTGAGTTCCGCGAGGTGCGCATACTTAATGCCGCCCATCACGGAGAACGGCACACGGACGAGCGGAATCAGAGATTTGAGTCCGTCCAGACCGAGAAACCGGATTCCCGTGAGCTTTTTTGTATTCGTCGGGAAGATCGGGCCGATATTGAGGTAGGAGCAGCCCTCGTCCTGCGACCGGCGAATCTCGTCGGCATTGTGCGTGGAAACGCCGATCAGCAGTTCAGGTGCGATACGGCGGGCTTCCAAGAGAGGAAGGTCCTCCTGTCCCAGATGCACGCCGTCCGCCTGTGCGATCAGTGCGGCGTCCACGCGATCGTCCACGACCAGCAGCGCGCCGCACTCCCAAGCAAGTTCGCGGACTTGTCGCAGGAGCTCCAGGAACGGACGGTCAGGCATGCTCTTTTCGCGAATTTGCAGGATACGTGCGCCACCCGCCAAAAGGGATGCGGCGATTTCGGAGGGCGGGCGTCCGGCGCAGAATTCGGACGTAATGACGGGATAGACATCTGTCCGTCTGAATGCCTCAAGACGATCCTCATGCGTGGTATAGACGCGGCGCGGCATCGGTCATTTCCCGAGGCGTTTACGGATCAGGTCCGCGGCCTTGCGTCCGGAAAGCATCATGCCGCCGAAGATCGGGCCCATGCGGTAGCCGCCCATGACGTTGTTCGCGCTCATGCCGCAGGCGAAGAGACCGGGGAAGTATTCGCGGGTGTTCTCGACGGTGGAGGCTTCGCCGCTGTCGACCCACATTGGCTTTTCGCCGAGGATACCGCCTGTGCTGGTGGCAAGCTTCAACTGGGCCTTTTCGACCGCGAGGTGCATGATCTCGCTCGGATGTCCCGTGCCATCCAGTACGCACTGCGAGATCACGGTCAGCGGGTCAACGTGCATGCCAAGGCGTTCGACAGGCGTCCAGTTGATGACAAGGCCGCCGACCTGTTCGCCGCGGAACACGATGTCCTCGACGCTGACGGCGTTGAATATCTTCGCGCCTGCGCTGACCGCGCCGAAGATGAGGCCGCTGGCCATTTCGACGGAATCAAGGGTGTTATAACCGGGAGCGCTGGGGATGGGCTTGTGCTTGATGCCGAATTCGTCGAGAATCTCCAGCGAGGCATCCTGCACGACGACTTCGTTGAAGAGCATGCCTCCTCCCCATGTGCCGCCGCCGGGCGCGAGCTTGCGTTCGAAGATTGCCACGCTGATGCCGGCTTTCGCGAGATAGTGTGCCGCGACGAGTGCGGACGGCCCCGCACCGACGATGGCGACGTCGACAGTGAGGCTGTCGAGGAGTTTCGCCGAGAAGTTTTCGACGATGGCGCGGGAGATGGTCGTTTCGATGACCTGGGAGGAGGAGTCTGACATGTTCGTCAATCCTTTCGTTTGGTTGATGGTTTCGCAGAAAACGCATGCGGCTTCCCAACGGAAAGGATTGCGCTGTCGATTTCCTACGCCGGCATTATCCGGATCAGGTTATGCGGGTATGATCTCAGCCGGGCCGCGCATCGGATGACGCGCGATCCAGCACCCCGTGGTACGCAGTTAATATACACCGAAAACACAAGAAAACAAGTTGGCTTTTACGAAAAGTACAATAAAAAAGTGCGGCCGGCCTTGTTGGCGGACCGCACGGGAAAACAGATAGCGTTGTGTTGTTCAGATGTCTTTTCGGACCGTCGACTTCACGCCGCACCTGTCGTGAACACATTTGATATAACGGAACGCATCGTCAGCGTTTTCCGCGACATAGAAGAGATTCAGATCGTCTTCGTTGATCATGCGGTCGCGAAGCATGGTATCGCGGAACCAGTCGAAGAGCGGCTGCCAGTATTCCTTTCCGACCGCCACGAGCGGGACGGTGCGGACTTTTCTGGTCTGGATGAGGGTAAGCGCTTCGGAGAATTCGTCGAGCGTGCCGAAACCTCCGGGATAGATGGCGATCGCGACGGAATACTTGAGGAAGCAGACCTTGCGCACGAAGAAATAGCGGAAATCGAGGGAATCGGACTGATACGGATTCGGATGCTGCTCCATCGGGAGCTTGATGTTCAGACCGACGGACTCGCCGTTCTTTTTCCAGGCGCCGCGGTTGGCGGCCTCCATGATGCCGGGACCACCGCCTGTGAGGATGCCGTAGCCGGCGTCAGTGAGGAGTTCGCCGAAGCGGACGCAGTCCTGATAGACGGGATCGTCT
The DNA here is from genome assembly GCA_902778895.1 of uncultured bacterium. Lineage (GTDB taxonomy): Bacteria > Verrucomicrobiota > Lentisphaeria > Victivallales > UBA1829 > UBA1732. The sequence goes on along the minus strand of CACYZF010000006.1, from coordinate 349,533 downwards.
GTTTTGGTACGGGCGGAACCGAAAACGGAAACGAGGCGTTTGTGCTTGGCCATGTTCTCGAATGAGTCGATGAATTCCGACATGATGCGGAAGATGCGCCACGGCTCTTCGGCGTTCAGGTCGACCAGGTCGGAAAAACCGGCGAGGTTGGTGGGTTCAAGATCGGCCATGCGTCACCTCACAGGGTTTCCAGGTACTCGGCGTACTCTTCTTCCGACATGAGCTCGTCGACCTCGGTCGGATCGATATTGTCGAGCTTGTAGAGCCAGCCTTTTCCCTCGGCGCTGGAACTGATGATGCCGGGATCATCGTCGAGCGCGTGGTTGACCGCGGTAACGGTCCCGCTCACGGGGGAATAGACGTCGGAGGATGCGGACACGGATTCGATGGTGCCGATGCTGTCGCCGCAGATCAGGTCCGTACCTTCACGGGGGAGATCGACGAACGTGATGTCGCCGAGGTCGGCCGCGGCGTATTCGGAGATGCCGACGATGGCTTCTTCGCCGTCCGTTTTGACCCATTCGTGGGTTTTCGAGTAGTATTTGTCCATACCTTGAGTTCCTCTGTGAAAAAAGTTCAGATAAAACGCATAGAGAAATTAAGCATAAAAGTCTGTATTGTCAAGCGCCGATTCCGAAAAAGTCCGATTTTTCCCGCTTTTTCCCGAGTTTTACATAAAAAACGAGGTCCGCAGCCGCTGACTCCGCCTGAATGCGACGGTTGAAATCAATCGTTCGAAATGCTATGAAACGCGGTCTCAGTTCGCGGCATAAAGATAAAGGTTCCGCAGGATATCGTCATAGGCCACACACATATCCTTGAATTCATAGTAATGGAACGTATTGCTGTAGGTCCACCACATGACCGGGGTGCCGTCCAGCATTTTCGGCGTTTCGACGACCCGGTTGAACAGCCCGGAATGACGTGAGTTCAACTGAGCCACAAATTCATCCTTGACTTCCGGGGAACACTCAAATTTCATCCACACCTGTTTCTTTTCCCCGTCCTGTTTCGTGAAAAGATTGACATTGGAGACCTCAAGAGGAAGGATGACTCCGAATCCGTTCAGGATAGATTTGATGCGCGGCGTGGAGTATTCTTCCTCCAAATACAACGGCGTGGAAAACTCTTTGAAGGTCGGAACAACGAGAATGCCGACAAAGAGTCCGAACAGGAACATGACGACCGCGATCAAGACTTTCATAGTTTCGCTCCTGGATCAAATGGGGTTTATGAGGTGGCACACATCGGATTGAAACACAATATAACATCACATGCGCGCGTTTGCAAATCCGAAACCAATAAAAAAACGGTCAAATCCGAAAAGAATTGACCGTTTTGAAAATCAGGTTGATGAAACGGGGTGATCAGAAGCCGCCGAAACCACCGAAGCCGCCGCCACCGAAGCCGCCCATACCGCCGCCACCGAAGCCGCCCATGCCGCCGCCACCGAAGCCGCCCATGCCACCGCCACCGAAGCCGCCCATGCCGCCGCCGAAGTCCATACCGCCGCCGAAGCCGCCCATGCCGCCGGGGCCGCCGAAGCCGCCCATGCCGCCGCCGAAGTCCATACCGCCGCCGAAGCCGCCCATGCCGCCGGGGCCGCCGAAGCCGCCCATGCCGCCGAAGTCCATACCGGGGCCGCCGAAGCCGCCCATGCCGCCGCCGAAGTCCATACCGGGGCCGCCGAAACCGCCGGGGCCGCCGAAGCCGCCGGGCCCCATGCCGGGACCGAAGTCCATACCCGTAACCGTCGTGGTCGTCATGACCGGGCCGGCCGCATTGGTTCTCTGCGCGACAGCCGCCGCTTCAGTTGCCCTGCGGGCTTCTTCGCGCTGGGCGCGACGTTCTTCCGACGTCAAACGTTTCGATGAGTTGTCAACAGCCGCAACCGTCTTCTTCGAGGAACCGAAGGACGGAGGCGCGAACTGAAGAAGAGCGAAAAGGATGAACGGCAGTGCCGTGAAAAGCAGGACAATAATGAACACCAGATTGTACAGAGGACTGTTCTTTTGCGGATTCGAGGAAGATGATTTTTTCATCGTAGTCTCCTAAGTTGGGCGTCGGGGTATAGTTTGAGCTTTTTCAAAATAATTAACGATGACCGGAGTGGTTTTATTGTATCAAAACTTGAAAAATTCAAAAGAATGTTTGCTTTTTTCATTCGAATGTGGTATATTGGATGCCATTATCCGCACAGCATCACCTGCGGATCAAAAGCAATAACATTCTCGGAATCAGGCAACTTTCAATAATATGAGTCAGAAATTCCAGCGCACCGTCTTCATCCTGGCCGTTTTGGCTCTGGCTTTGGATATTTTTGGACTTTATACCCCCGCGAAATTCGGAACATGCTGGCTCGTGATCCCCGATGCGCTTGAAAACGCGTTCTGTGCCGACAACTTCCTGCGGGAAGGGAAATATGGATTCTATCTGAACGGCGTCCTGCACCCCTCCCGTTATCTGCCGTGGTTCCCTCTGCTCTTCCTCGCGCCGTTTCAGGCGCTCACCGGAGACGTCTACGGCGCGGTCTACGGGTCCTGGCTCGCGGCCGCCGGACTCGCCACAGTAATGTTCCTCTCATGCCGCCAGACCGCGGTGCGTCCCGGACAAGCCGGGGCACGCGACTTGGCCTGCGGCGGTCTGGCCGGACTTCTGACATTCCCCGTGCTCCTGCTCAGTTCGTTCTTCATCGCCCTGACCGGATACGCGATGACGGAGATCCCGTATCTGCTGTTCTGTGTATGGACGATGATCCTGTGGACACGTCTCGCCTCGCGCCCCGGCATCGATATGACGTCACTGATCTGCTGCGGGGTCCTGATCGCGCTCGGAGGCTCGGTGCGTTCCTCGGCCTACCCGATGCTTGCCCTGCCCTTCCTTTTGATTTTCATGCGCGAGAAGAACTGGAAACGGCGGTTTCTGCTGTGGTTCCTCGCCGCGCTCCCGACCGCGCTGGTCCTGACCGCGTCCAACATCTTCAACTGGGCGGTCTTCGGTTCGCCCTTCCGCACGGGATATCATTTCTGGTGTCCCGTACCGTACGACTTCATGCCGCTGACGTTCAACCTCCGCTATGCAGAGGAGTACCTGCCGCGACTGGTCCGGGAGAAAGGATTCTGGCTGACGATGGCGCTGCTGGCGGTCTGCGCCGCATGGTTCTGCGCTTCCCGCGCCGCCCGCGGGAAAAAGCTGTGGAGTCTCCCGGCCTGGACCGCGTGGGAAGCATCCATGGCTTTCGCCTTGCTCCAAAGCGCGATCATCTTCGTCCTTTATATCGTTTATTTCTTCTACGACAAACGCATGTACCTGCCGATCCTGGTCATGGTCCTGCCTCCCGCCGCATCCGCCGCCGCGCATCTGCTCCGGATGATCCTGAAGAAACGCCAGACGGTGTGCTGGATCCTCGCAGGTGGGGCGGTCATCCTGCAACTTGTCGTGATGCACAATCTGAACGACTATCACAAGGCGATCCGCGGAATCCCGAACGACCGCGAGAAACTGGAATATCTCGGTTCGATCCTCCCCGGAAACGCCGTTCTGCTCTCCATGTTCAATCCCGCCGTTGCCGACAGGTTTTTCAAGCACGGCACCGACCGCAGGATCATCCCGGTCAACCGCATCCACGAATACGCGGACAAGATCGCCGCGCCGCAGAAGGTGAAGGCATGCGATCCGCCGCCGCGCGATGCGGTCGACAACCTCGCGCCCGGTCTGCTCTCCCAGCCCGGATGCTACCTGCCGTTCCCCTACGCGCTGTCCGACGATCCCGCGTTCTTCGAGGAACTCATGAAGAAAAACAGTGGGGTCCCGTTCTACTTCATCACGGGCACGAACCGGATGGCGCCGCGGGAGATTCAGGCGGTGCTGGAATTCGCCGACGCCGACATCGTGGCGCAGAACAAAGGGATTGTCGTGTGGAAACTGCGGCGGAAAGCATCCTCAACAGATGAGGGCAACAAGACGGAAAGGATGCAGGACTGAAGTGTCCGTCCGGGAAAAAGGACTCCGTCAGTTGACGACGTCCGCCAGATGGATGTCGATGACCTCGCCGTCTCCGGCATCCAGAAAACGCCGCGCGAGACGCTCGAAGCCCGGCGTCCGGTCGGTCACATAATACTGCGCCCGTCCGTTGCGGCCCGGTTCCGCGCATAGTCCTTTATCCTTCAGCAGACGGCTCAGGTAATCCGCCGCGGCCGCCGCGCTGTCGAGGATCAGCGTGCCTTTCGGGAGGTACTGGCTGAGCGCGGGCCGGAACAGCGGATAATGGGTACAGCCGAGCAGAACGACTTCCGGCGGATCGCGGAGCAGCTGCGCCAGATAGAGGTCGAAAATCTCGCGCACGATCGCGCCGTTTGTAACCCCCTCCTCGATCACAGGCACGAAGAGCGGACACGCGATGCTCCGCACGATCAGACGCGGATCGGCGGCCAGCAGGGCGTGTTCGTACGCACCGCTGGCGATGGTCCCGCGCGTGCCGAGCACGGCGACCTTGCGCCGTCCGGTCGCGAGCACAGCCTCCACGCCGGCCAGGATCACGCCGCCGAGCGGAAAAGAGTGTCGTTCATGCAGGATGTTCGGCAGAGCCAGGGCGGACACGGTATTGCAAGCCGCGACCGCCGCCTTGATCCCGAATTGCTCCAGAAACGCCAGATCCTGCCGCGCGAACAGCTCGACCGTCTCCGGCGAACGGTTCCCGTACGGCACGCGGGCGGTATCGCCGAGGTAGATCACATCCTCGTCGGGGAGCGCCTCCCGGACAGCGCGCACGACGGTGAGACCGCCGAGACCGGAATCGAAGAGTCCGATCGGACGGTTGTCATACTTCTTTGTGCGTCGTTTCACGGGCATGGCGGTTCAATCCTCTTTCAGGAGTTCGGCGGGAACGGGGACGTCGATCACGACGGCGGTTTCGTCGCAGTGGTCCTTTTTCGGGCAAACGCAGCAGTCGCTCCATATCTTCGGCGGGAACGTGTATTTGTCGATGATGCGGAATCCGAGGTGCTGAAAAAACGCCACCCGGTACGTGAGCGCGAAAACGTGTCCGTGTTCACCGCCGGTGCGTTCCATCGCTTTCATAAGCAGCGCCCGGACCAAACGCGAACCGATCCCCTGCCCCGCCAGATCGCGGCGCACCGCCAGGGAACGGATCTCGTTGAGGTTGTTCCCGAAGTCGCGGAGCGCGCCGCATGCCGCCACGGAGTCGTTCAGTTCGGCCACAAGGAAGTTCGCGATGCGCGCCTGAATATCGGCCACGGGGCGCGGCAGGAGTTTGCCCTCGGTGGAAAACGTCGCCAGCAGGGCGTAGATCGCGGGTGCGTCTTCGACTCTGGCCGGGCGGATCAGCGCGCCGGGGCATGGCGACTGCGCCGCCATGTCAGGCTTTAGCCTCCCCGTAATACTTGACGTCGCGGAAATGATGGTAGCGTTGCTCGACCAGCTCGTCGACGGACTTGCCGGAGAGCTCTTCGAGCTGCTTCAGGATTTCGAGCTTGAGGTAAGCCGCGGCCTTGTCGTAGTTGTGGTGCGCGCCGCCGACCGGCTCCGGGATCACGCCGTCGATCAGGCCGAGCTTCAGCAGTTCGTCCGCCGTGAGTTTCAGCGCCGCGGCCGCCTGTTCGGAGTACGCGCGGTCCTTCCAGAGGATGGCCGCGCAGCCTTCGGGCGTGATGATGGAATAGTAGGAGTTTTCGAGCAGGAAAACCTTGTTTGCCACGCCGAGACCGAGCGCGCCGCCGCTGCCGCCCTCGCCGATCACGAACGAGATCACGGGGACTTTCAGCCCGAACATCTCGCGCAGATTGACCGCGATGGCTTCGCCGATATGGCGTTCCTCCGCGCCGACGCCGGGATAGGCGCCGGGTGTGTCGATCAGCGTCACGATCGGGAGTCCGGCCAGCTCGGCGACCTTCATCAGGCGCAGCGCCTTGCGGTAGCCTTCCGGGTTCGGGCAGCCGAAGTTGCGGAACACGTTTTCCTTCACGTTGCGCCCCTTCTGCGTGCCGATCATCATCACGGGGATGTCGTCGATGCGGGCGAATCCGCCCACGATGGCCGGATCGTCGGCGAATCTGCGGTCGCCGTGGAATTCCATGAAATCGGTGCAGATACGAGAGATATAGTCGAGGGAATACGGACGGAACGGATGTCTGGCGAGCTGGACGCGCTGCCAGGGGGTGAGATTGGTATAGATGGTCTTCTTGGCCGCGGTCAGTTTGCGGCGCAGGGACCGGAGTTCTTTGGAATGGTCTCCCGAACCGGCGGCATCCATGCGCATGAGGGCGTCGATACGGTCTTCCAGTTCGGCAAGAGGTTTTTCAAATTCCAGGACTGCAATGGACATTGGGATCGTTTCCTTTATGTTCGGCCGCACGGAGGACCGGGATCATTTGATCTCCACGGACGTTTCGAGCGGGACGAGGTCGTACAGTTCCTTCACATCGTCGTTCGACAATCTGAAGTAGCCGGGCGCGCCGGGCGAGGCGTCGGGGGCGCCCGCGCGGTTCGTGCCGTGAATGGCGGTACCCGCTGCGTCGGCGCTTGCGCCGGTCCCTTTCAGGGCCATCCAGCGGGGCCCGATGATATTCCCGGCGGAACCGGGCTGATACGTATGCCCGTCCACGCGCCAGACCGGGTCTTTCTGCTTGGAGAAGATCCGGAACGTCCCGGAGAAGGACTGCGAGATGGCGGAGCCGGGATAAACGTTGTAAATTTTGAAGAGCCTGTTGTTTGTCTTGAGGAGAAGCTTGTTGTCGGAACGGCGGATCTCGATGGACCACACGCTCTGCGGGATCTTGAGCTTCTGGCCGATGTTCAGACGGGTCGTGGTCATGCCGTTCGCCTTCTGGATCGCGGAGACCGACGTATTGTAGTTCAGCGCGATCTTGGAAAGCGTGTCGCCGCTCTTCACCGTGTAGTCGGCGTTCGTTTCCGAGTCGATGCCGCTGTTGTAGATGTTCATACTGGCGCGGCCGAGGAGGTTCGCCGCGGGCTCGTACAGGGAATCGGAGGAATCCATCGGGACAAGCATGTCGCGCAGGATCGTCCGGCAGGTCTCGAATTTGCGTTCATTGAACGCCTGGAGCGCGTCGTCGTAGAGTTTGCGCTGCTGTTTCAGACGCTGCCGCTCAAACTCCTGGAGATCGAACTGGCTCTCGGCGGAAGCATCGTTTTCCCTGGCACGGTAATCGCGGATGGCGGCGGCCGTTTCCGAGTCCTCGAAGGCGCGTTCATCCGCGAAGGTCAAGGCCGCCGCATCGTTGTCCGGCAAGGGCTTTACGACGTCGGGGGTTATGGCTCCGCGGCTGTCGGAATGCGCTTTGATCCCCCACACGATGGCGCCGCAGATGATCAGAAACAGCAGGACGGCGAAGACGCGGTACAGACCGGTACGGGAACGTCTGGACTCGACGGTCCTGATCCCGTAGATTCCGTAACTGCCGGAAGATTTTTTCTTCATCTTCACCATTTTGACTCCGGTCTGTTCTCTGTTTCCGAGTTATGCGGATCGCGCTGTCCCGGTTCGTTTTTGAGGTCGTGCGCTTATATCTTCACTCTAATATATCACCTCTTTTCCATTTTGCCAGTGTTTTTTTCAAGATTTTGAAGATTCTCTTGCGCAAAGCCGTTTTTTTTCCCGTTTGACTTGAATTTTCCGTTCAGGCATGGCATAGTATCAGCTCGCGGCCTGCGCCGGGATGGGGGAGCCCGGCGGGATGCGCCGCCGCAATGCAAACAGGAAGGGGGGAACTATGGGCCATGGAAAAGTATTGTTTGTCGTCACGTCGCACGACAGGATGGGGGTGCTGCGGAACCGGAAAACGGGCGTCTGGCTGGAGGATTTCGCCGTCGCGCACGACATTTTGTCCGAGGCCGGGTACGAGGTGACAACCACATCTCCGCGCGGAGGGGAAGTCCCGGTCGATCCTGGCAGCATGCAGGCATCGGAACTTGCATTCTTCACCCCGGATATCTGGCTCGAACGAAAAAAGGACCTTCTGCAGGAATCCGTTCCGCTGGGCGAGATCAGGCAGGACGAATACGACGCCGTGTACTATCCCGGAGGATACGGTTCCTTCTGGGATCTTTCGGTCAACCGGGACAATGCGGAACTGCTGGAATCGTTCGTCGGCTCCGGCAAACCCGTCGCGGCCATCCGGCATGGGACAGCCGCGCTCCTCTCCGCAAAAACGCCCGCCGGACAGAGCATCCTGAACGGACGCCGCGTAACCGGGGCGAGCGACGACGAGGAGCGCCAGATGGCGCTGGACCGGGTCGTGCCGTTTTCATTGGGGAAGCGCCTGAGCCGCTGCGGAGCGGAATATGTCTGCACCGAGCCGTGGAAACCGCATGTGATCACGGACGGGATGCTTATCACGGGGCAGAATACGCAGTCGGCGGGCGAACTGGCGTTCACGATGCTGTCCGTCATGGAGAATGCAGGCGACAGGAGCGGATAACGCCCTGCCCTGCCCTGCCCGCGAACGGAACGGATCATATGTATGTTTCGGGAGATTCGCCCGGCATCAGAAACGCCTTGCCCTCCTCCGTCCTGAGGAACCGAAGCGTCATCTCCAGGGCACGGTCGAAGACCTTGATCTTCTCCGGCTCGATCCGGCAGAGGAAATTCTGCATGAAGCAGGTATACGACGCGGCGCACTGACGCCGCATGCGGAGCCCCTGCTGCGTCAGCCGGATGCCGATCATACGGCGGTCATGCGGCAAAGGAATGCGTTCCACCATCCCGTCCTGGATCATCGCGTTCAGCGTCTGAGAGACGACACCGGATGAGACGCGGAATCTCGCCGCCAGGTCCTTGACCACGGGAATTCCATTCTTCTGGTCGGAGAGATAAAAAAGATAATTCATAAGACGTATCTTGCCAAGCGTCATGCGGCCTCGCCTCCCATAGTAGTACACCATTGCCGGGATCTTCAGATTCGTAGTGAAGTGAAGGATGAGGCTCCAGACCGGGAGCGAGTCCAGATACTCCCGATCGTTCCATTCGTGCGACACGAGTCCGGGGACGGAGAGATCGGACGGCTGCCGGATCACGGCGAGTTCCCCGCCTGTCCGGCTTTCCGCCAGCCGAACGAAGACTTCCTCCGTAATTGCCATTTCCTCGGGCGTCATTCCGCTACTCTGCCGGAGTGCCTCCAGCATCTTCTCAAAGTGGCGAAGCGGAGTCATACGGAAGGCCCGGAGCTTTTCCGTGACCCGGATCAAATAGGACCGGCGGTCCTGTTCGGACTGGACACGTTCCAGAAGGCCGTCCTGAATCAGAGCATCGACCGCCTGCGACACAGCGCCGGAGGAAAGCCCGGTGACCGCAAGGAGGTCCTTCATCGCAGGACGTGCGTCCGGCCGTTCGAAGAAGAACTGGACGATCGGAAATTCCGCAAAATTGAACTGGACTTTGTTCTTTTCCAGGAGATAATACGATGTATTCCGCAGGATGTCGGAGACATCAAACAGCCTTACCCAGAAACTTCTTGCGTAGTTCGAGTTGATCATGGCGAAAGATGACTCCATGTGACGGGTTCGTTTGCGGAAATGCGGTTCCTTCTCTGAACGGCAATACCGGGATCGCGCAGGCGGAAACGCACGGGAACAAGGTTAGTTTTCTAACAGACCATTTAATATACGTTCTTTCGGGCAAAAATCAAGCCGTTTTTACGAAAGATGCTCATAATTTCATCTGCTTTTTTCACCAAATCCGTCCGACCGTAAAAACGTCCGTTCGTTTTGCTTTCCGTAAAACATACATTTCCCGCTTGACTTTTCCTCGGAAACGATGTATATTTGAGACAAAATGTCGCAAATATCACCATTTGACCGGAGTGTTATCATGTGTCCCAGAACCATGAAGGACCGCGTCATGAACCGCATCGGCGAACTTGACAGCGTCAATCTTCAAAATTTTATTCAGATGATCTCCAAGGAACACAGATTCCTCAGCTCGCTGTTCGACAGTCTGCAGGAAGCCATCCTGGTGATCTCGCCCGCGCACACCGTGCTGTACCACAATGCCGCCGCGCAGGAATTCCTCGGCCTTCCGGAAAATGCCTCCGCGCTCCCCGTGGAGAAAATGTTCCCCGGCCTCAACCTCGATCTTCTGCTTTCAGATTCCGGCATCGGCAGCCGGAAATCCATGCGGCAGGAACTCGAGCTGACCTACCCGGAACACCGCATCGTGCAGATGTATGCGCTTCCCATCGACCGCGAGGACGCTCCGTACGCTCTGATCCTGAACGACATCACGGCCACGATGGAGAGCGCCGCCGACATAGCGGAATCCGAACGCAGCAAGGCGGTCTCCATCCTCGCCGCCGAGGTCGCGCACGAGATCGGCAACCCTCTGAACAGCCTCTACCTGCACCTCCAGTTCCTGCAGCGGATCCTGAAGAGTCCCGACGCGAACCTGGCCGACGCCGCGCAGGAGGTCGCCGAGGCGCGTTCCGAGGTGGAACGTCTCGACGCCATCATCAACCAGTTCCTGCACGCGCTGCGACCCGGCAAACCGGTCTTCGACACGCTGGACCTGAAATCGCTCGTACTGGATTCCCTGAACTTCATGCGGCAGGAGATCACCGACCGCAAGATTCAGCTCGAATTCTACTGGGGCGAAAACGTCCCCCAGATCAAAGGCGACGCGAACCAGCTCAAGCAGGCGTTCTACAACCTCGCGCGCAACGCCATGCAGGCGATGCCGATGGGTGGCAAACTCACGATCCACTGCAGCGCCGACGACAACTTCGTCATGCTCTCCGTGTCCGACAGCGGATGTGGCATCAAGCCCGAAAACATGCAGAAGATCTTCCGTCCGTTCTTCACAACGAAGAACGCGGGCACCGGTCTCGGGCTCATGATCGTGGAGCGCATCGTCCGCGAACACGGCGGCAGTCTGGCCGTCGACAGCCGCGAAAACGCCGGAACAACATTTACGATCAGCCTGCCCCGGCGGTTCCGTCTCGTGCGCGGACTGCCCGCGCCTGACGAACAGAAACAGATTCAGACCAAGGAAGGCCAAACCGAATGACAAAATCGAATGCAAAACCGTCCATCCTCATTGTCGACGACGAACGCGGCTCGCGCGAAGTCCTCGCACGGTTTCTCCGCCCCGAATATGACGTCACGACCGCCGAAGACGGCGAGATCGGCGTGAACCTGCTCTCCCGGAACGCCTACGACCTGGTCCTGACCGACATCCGCATGCCCGGCGCTGGCGGGTTTGATGTGCTGAAAAAGACGCTCTCCCTCCCCGATCCGCCCCCGTGCATCCTCTTCACCGCCTACGGTTCGATCGACACCGCCGTCGAGGCGATGAAGCTCGGCGCGTTCGATTTCGTCACGAAGCCCGTCGACATCGACCAGCTCGAAATCCGCATCAAACGCGCATTGGAGACGCGCAACATCAAATCGGAGAATGCCGAGCTCAAACGCAAGCTCGACGAATCCCGCCGCGTGGTCCCGCACATCCTCGGCGACTCCCCCGCCATCCGGCAGGTCTTGGATACCGTCCGGCAGGTCGCCCCGACACGCTCCAGCGTGCTGATCCAGGGCGAAAGCGGGACCGGCAAGGAGCTTGTGGCGCGCGCCCTGCACGAACTCAGCGGACGCAAGGGCGACTTCGTGGCGATCCACTGCGCCGCCATCCCGGAGACACTGTTCGAAAGCGAACTCTTCGGCCATGAGAAAGGAGCTTTTACCGGCGCGGTCGAGCAGCACAAGGGGTTTTTCGAAAAAGCCGACGGCGGCACTATCTTCCTTGACGAGATCGGCGAGGTCCCCCTCCCCGTCCAGGTCAAGCTCCTCCGCGTCCTCGAAACCCGTTCCTTCGAACGCGTCGGCGGCACGCAGAACATCTCGGTCGACGTCCGCATCGTCTCCGCTACGAACCGCGACCTGGAGCAGATGGTCGCCTCCGGGGCGTTCCGCGAAGACCTCTACTACCGCCTCAACGTCGTGAAGATCCTGATCCCGCCGCTCCGCGAACGCACCTCGGACATCCCGATCCTCGTGCGCGGGTTCCTCTCCCAGCTCGCAGCCGAAAACGGCAAGGAAAACATGACCATCTCCGAGCCAGCAATGGCCGCCCTCTGCGCCGCCCGCTGGCCCGGCAATATCCGCGAACTCCGCAACTGCGTGGAAAACATGGTCGTCCTCTGCCGCACCGGCGAGATCGGACTCGAAAACGTCCCCGTGAACATCCGCGAATCCTCCTCGCCCGGCATCACGCGCGACATCCTCGCCGCGCCGTCCTGCGACCTGGAGAAGAACGAGCGCATCCTCATCGAACGTGCCCTGAACGAGTGCGGCGGCAACCGCAGCCGCGCCGCCGAAAAGCTCGGCATCAGCAGGCGCACGCTCCACCGGAAACTGAAACTCTACAACATCGAATAAACGTTTTACCGAAAGGAAACCATTATGGAAAACTGCCTGTTCTGCCGCATCATCAACGGCGAAGTCCCGTCCGTGAAAGTCTATGAAGACGACCTCGTCCTCGCCTTCCTCGACCTCTTCCCCATCAACTTCGGACACGTCCTCGTCATCCCGAAGGAACACCACACCAGCGCCGCCACCATCCCCGAAGCCACCGCGGGCCGCATGTTCTACATCGGCGCGCGCATCGGCGCGGCAATGCGCCACGGTCTTGAGGCAGACGGATTCAACTTCCACCTCTCCGACGGCACGACCGCCGGACAGGTCGTAATGCACGCGCACCTCCATATCGTGCCGCGCTGGGCGGACGACGGATTCCACTGGAACTGGCGTCAGCTGAAGTACGAATCCGAGGAAAAACGCATCGAACTCTGCGAAAAGATCAAGGCGCGTTTCAAACTCGTCCGCGACGACGCCGAACTCGCCGCGAACAACGCCGCCTGCGATCCCGAATACCATTCCCCGCTCGCAAAGGACGATCCCGCGAAACACGGCGGCTGACCTCTCGGGACAGCCTTTGTCTTTGCCCGGTCCCGTTCGTTTTCATATGATCTTTTTTTCTCATTAGAAGCGAACGAGACTTGACAAATGACAATCGCCTGTTATATTTATTTTGAATAAACAGAAAAAACTGTTTGACCGACCCCCACCACACAACAACGTAACTTCGGAAACAAGACAAAGATATGCGGATCATCTGTCATGGTCTGAAAGATGAAGATTTTCCGGTCGAATTTACCGATCACAAGATAATGATCGGACGCGACGAGTCCAACAATCTTGAGGTGGTGGCGGACGGTGTTTCCAGATTTCACGCGATCCTGACCGAAGAAGGCGACGATCTGTTCATTCAGGACAATGACAGCCTGAACGGAACATTCCTCAACTACAAGCAGCTCAGCGGCAAGCTGAAGATCGTACATGGCGACATCATTCAGATCGGATACCGTTTGATCAGGGTGATTTTCAACTCCGACGAGGAGGTCGTTCTGGATTTCGTTCCGCCGGAAGAGACCCAGATCGTCTCCCATGATCCCACGCAGCCCCCGTTGCCGGTCGCCGTTCCCGAGCCCGGACAGACGGAGCAAAAGGACAGCATCGATCGCACCATGGTTGCTTCCGAAACGCTCCTTGCCAGCACATCGTCATCCATCGGGATCTTTGCGAGCGGCAGCGAAATCGGGAAATACATCATCATCAAGCGGCTCGGCAAAGGCGGCATGGGCGAGGTTTACCTGGCGAAACACAAAACGCTCGGGATATTCCGTGCGCTCAAAATGCTTTCACAGGATTCGGACAACAGCAACGCAATGTTCCTGGAGCGTTTCATCCGCGAGGCGAAGCTCGCCTCGGAGATCCGCCATCCGAACGTCGTGGGCGTCATGGACGTGGACACGGATTCCGATTGCGGATTCCCCTATATCGTCATGGAGTATGTTGACGGCGGAAGCCTGCGGAACAGCCTCTCCGCCAACAAAAGGCTGTCGGAAGAACAGGCCGTCGTGATCGTGGAGGCCGTCGCAGCCGCATTGCAGGCCGCCGAAGAACACAATATCGTTCATCGGGACATCAAGCCCGACAACATCATGTTCACGCGGCGCGGCGAAGTAAAACTGGCCGACCTGGGCATTGCAAAAGTCGACGGACAGAATACCGACCTGACCAAGACCAACGTGATGATCGGCACACCGGCCTATCTCCCGCCGGAACAGGCAAAGAATGCGAAGGGGGTCGACGCCCGGGCGGACATCTACAGTCTCGGCGCCACGTTCTATGAAATGCTGACAGGGGAACAGCCGTATCCCGGCGAAAACTCCATCGAGGTCCTTCATAAGCTCTTTCTGACTCCTGTGCCCGATCCGCGCAAGATCAATCCCGAGGTTTCCGCGGCCTCCGCGGCGATCGTGATGAAGATGATGGCGAAGGACCCGAAGAACCGGTTCCAGAATGCGACCGAACTGCTGACCATGATGGAACGGACCTTCCCTCCGCACACGCCAAACGAAACGTCCAGACTCATTCAGAAAGTAATTGCAGGGGATTGTCAGAACAATACGACGTTCAGCTCCAACATCTCCCTTTCGCATCTCTCTCTTCTGTGGCTCAAAATACCTCACAAGGGATTTGTTTTTACCGTAACGGCACTTGTCCTGGCCTGCTGTATCGTCGGCAGTCTGTTTTTGTTCCTCGGCAAAAAGCCCGCCGCAAAATTGATTCCGGACCGTGGTCCCGCGGGGAATCCTTCCGGCGAGATGACGGCAGACGTGGGCGCCTCTTCCGTTGGATCGAATGCAGCCGATGAAACAACGAAATCCGGGACGGAATCCATTCCCGGAGATTCCTCCGGAACGGTGGCCGGCTCTCCTTCCGGACAGGCTTCGCCGGGACAATCCGCGATCAAAACCGAATACAGGATCATGATCGCGACAACACCCGATGCCGAGATCGACATCACGTCTTCTGACGGTCAGGTCCTGTCGAGGGTCAAGGTGGATCAGACTTATGACGGCACCATCGTGAAAACGCCGGGGAAGTATACGGTCACGATCACGAAGGATTATTATCAATCCATTTCCCGCGTCATCGATGTGAAAAACGATATGACTCTCAGTCTGCCGCTGAAACCCGGCGGCCCGCTCGTCGTCACAACGGATAAGGACGTCATCAATGCGAACGACGGCGTGAACAGTTTGCGTGAGGCGTTCAGCTATGTCCGTTCCCTCGACGAATGGAACAAGAGGATCATTTTCTCGGGCGATTTCGAGATCAAATTGTCATCTCCGCTCACGGTTGCGAAAAATATCACGATCGACGGCGAAGATCACAACATCACAATAATCGCCCCGGACAGGGGTCAGGTTTTCCATCAGCAGAACGGAAACAGCCTGCATCTGAAGAATGTGTCCGTCGTGACCAATTATCCGGGGGAGTTTCTTCTTACCGTTCCCGGCGGCATTCTTGATTTCGACTTCGGCGAAGTGGAGCTGACAGCGGTGAAAGACGGAGGGAAAGCAAAGTATCTGTGGGAAATCCCCAAAAACAAGTTGCAGGTGAACGCCGGAACCCATCTGCACCGGGTTCAGACGGCGATGGGCACGAACTCGAATGTCCAAATCCAGTCCGGAGCCGTTATCGAAGATCTGAACACAACGGACAATGGCAAAGAGACGGTCCCCAAATGGCGTGACGTCACACAATTCCTTGTATATGGACTTCTGAAAAACGCTTCCCTCCGGGAAAGCCGCGTCTTCGTCTACAAAGACGGAACATGCGAAAACCTTTCGGTCAGGAACGGCCTGATCGAGCACTGCGACGGCGGAACGATCAACGGATTGAACATCGAAGCCGGCACGCTGTACGGGTACGAACCGAATGCCGTTTTGACGGGAACGGTAACCGTCGGCGGCATGGTGCTGGAACCGGTGGGAAGATCCGACGATCATCCGGTCGTCGGAAACAAAACCGACCTGGTGTTTGATTTGACGGACCGCACGGAAAAGACATCGTTCGATGTTATCCCTTCCCTTATCGACGGAACAAGGTATGACTATTCCGTCTCGCACTGCGACTATCTGATCCAGAACATGAAGGCTTTCAGCGGCGCGCGAAGCTACACGGTCCGGGTCAAACAGGATCAGTCTCCGGGAACGTATAAGCTGGCCGGCAATGCGGCTCGTTTCACGGCAAAGGTCTCGCTCTCGGTCGACGATGCCGTGTATTCCAGGGTCCTTTCCGTCGGAAAGAGTTTTACCGCGGGAAACACGTCCTATGAGTTGTCTTTAGCCAGGGGCAACATGCTGGCCCTCACGATTCGGACGACAGAGGACAGCAACAGTGCCGACGCCGGCACAAGCGGAACGGCCGCGGCTCAGACGAATTCCGGCTACAACGAAAAACTGCAGGGCGTGCTTTATCTGCTCTCCAACCAGGTCAGCACCCGTAATTCCATTTTGTCCAGCGGGAGCAAAAAGTCTTCCTGTTTCGACGTCCTGAAGAAGTTTACGCTCGGATCCTGGGCGTCGTCCACAAACGCGAGGGGCGAACGGTATTATGCCGATCTGGAACAAAATTTCAAGCGGCAGACGGCGCCGGGACTCTCGTATTTCTGTCAGGACACCGTTTCCTGGCAGAAGGGAGCGGAGTTGTTTCAATGCCTTGATACCGTCAAGGAAGCCGGCTGGGTCGCCGTTTATTCCGGCTATGTGGTGGCTCCTTTCACCGGGAGATTCCGTTTCCTCGGGTATTGCGACGACATGATGGTAGTCCGGTTCAACCGGCAGATCGTGATCGATTACGGGAACCGTTCGCTTACGGCCGGACTTCCTCTGCTGCCCGATCATGGCATGGTGCTGCATTCGCTTGATACGGGAGAACGAGTGGATTACGGCACGGAAAGCATGTACAGCATCGCGACGGGCAATCCGGCCACGAGAGAGGAAAAACGCCTGCTCAATGAAAGCCCCCTGTATTCCAAGAACCAGATAACGGTTACCTCTAGTTCCATTTTCGGTTCCCAGCTTGTCGCCAGTCCCGAACTGAGTGTGAGGAAGGGACAGATCATCCCGATCGACATTCTGATCGGAGAAATGCACAAGGAAGAGTTCAATATGCTCCTCCTGATCGAACGCCTCAATTCGGACAGCGGCCAGGCCAACGTTTCCTCTCAATCCACATTCCTCTTCCGGACCACGTCGGACATGCCGGGAGAATCGGAGGATCCCGGAAACAAGCTGGACGGCATCAACCCGGACGCCCCGGTCTGGAAGGTCGTGGACAGCAGAGGCAATCCGATCCCTCAGAGAAGGACGCAGACGCAGAAATAACCGGGCGGGAGGCAATCACTCCTTTTTCCCGTTCCCGGTCCGTATTCGCGGTTAATTAACGCCGAAACTATTAAGAAATCATATTTTCTGTAAAAAATAACGGTTCAGGCGCTTGCTTTTCCATCGAAAAAAGGCTATACTATCGTCAGAACGAGTCGATTTCCGCTTTTCTCCAATCGAACATGAACCAAATGAAAGGAAAACGGTCCATGATGAAAAAAGCTTTGTTTTTGCTCGCCGCCGCGGCGTCCGTCACAGCGATCTTCGCCGCAGACACTCCGAAGACCAACCTCGGCAAGCTCTACGAAAAGGATTTCCTGATCGGCGTCGCCCTCAACCAGCGGATCACAAGCCAGCAGGACAAGACACGTGCCGACCTCGCCGCGTCGCAGTTCAACTGCCTCACGCCGGAGAACTGCATGAAATGGGATGCCACCGAGCCGCAGGAAGGCAAGTTCAATTTCGCCGCTGGTGACGATCTGGTGAAATACGCGCAGAAGAACAAGATTAAAATCCACGGCCATACTCTTATCTGGCACAGCCAGACCCCGCGTTGGGTGTTCGAGGGCGAAAACGGAAAACCCGCCACGCGCGATCTTGTCCTGAAGCGCATGAAGAACCACATCGAAGGCGTCATGAAGCACTACAAAGGCAAGATCGACGCATGGGACGTCGTGAACGAGGCGTTTAACGAGGACGGCACCCTCCGCAATTCGCAGTGGAAACAGATCGTCGGCGACGACTTCATCGAAAAGGCGTTCGAATTCGCGCGCGCCGCCGACCCCTCCGCCAAGCTCGTTTACAACGACTACAATGCCGACACGCCCGCGAAGCGCGACGGCATTGCCAAGCTCGCCAAAGAGCTCAAGAAAAAAGGTCTCATCGATGCCGTCGGCATGCAGGGACACTATTTGCTGGACTACCCGTCTTCCAAGCAGATCGAGGAAGCCATCAGGAAATATGCCGACGCCGGCGTTATGGTCATGGTCACGGAAATGGACGTCGACGTCCTGCCGCGCTCCAACGGGCGGGTCACCGCGGACATTTCCGCGACGCAGGAATACCAGGAAAAGAACAACCCGTACACGAAGGGTCTCCCCGACGAGGTCAACAAGAAGCTCGCCGACCGCTACGCCGACATCTTCAAAGTCTTCCTCAAGCACAGCAAGGTCATGTACTCCGTGACCGTCTGGGGGCTCGACGACGGCACCAGCTGGCTCAACGGATTCCCGGTCCGCGGCCGCACGAACCATCCTCTGCTCTTCGACCGTCAGCTGAAGGCCAAGCCGTGCTACGATGCGCTGGTCAAGCTGAAACAGCCTCAGCCGCTGAAGAAATAACCCGGCGATTTCAACTTGAACGATCTATAACTCCCGCCTCGGACCCGCAACAGGTCCGGGGCGTTTTCTTTTCCACGGTCGGCCCCGTTTTTCACGGGATGTCCATGTTTTGGAAACCTTTTACGTTTTGTGAAATTTCAACAGAAGAATCTGCCTTTTTTGAGCACAAAAGCAGACTTGGCACGGGATTTGCTTATCATCGGCATCAACAACCAGCGAACAAAGGAGGTTCGTTATGAAACTGGTGATCGCATATATTCAGCCCGATCGGCTGAACCCGGTCAAGCAGGCATTGTATGCCCGCAGCGTATTCAAGATTTCCGTGACCAACGCCCTTGGCTGCGGCCAGCAGCGCGGTTACTCTCAGATGTGGCGCGGCGCGCTGAAGGAAGTCAACCTGCTGAAGAAGGTCCGCCTGGCAATCGCGGTCAACGACGAATTCGTCGAAACCACGATCGAGGGCATCTGCGAAGGCGCGCGTACCGGCCATATCGGCGACGGAAAGATCTTTGTCCTGCCCATGGACGAATGCATCCGCATCCGCACGGGCGAACGCGGTTCCGAGGCGATCGGATAAGAAAACATCGAGGAAAACAAACATGAAAAAACTACTGACTTTTTTTGCCGCATGCGGCGTCATGAGCGCCGCAATTGCAGCCGAGGAGAACAGCGCTGCCGCGCCTGCCACGATGGAAGCCGTGGAAGCTGTTCAGATCAATTTGAACGTCGTCTGGACCCTGATCGCGGGCATCCTGGTCTTCGTGATGCAGGCCGGGTTCGCCCTGGTGGAAGCCGGTCTGACGCGCGCCAAGAACACGAGCAACATCATGATGAAGAACGTGATGGACTTCGTCATAGGCTCCGTCTGCTTCTGGATCATCGGGTCGGCGTTCATGTTCGGCGCCACGAAGGCCGGTTTCATCGGCACGGACGGCTTCTTCATGGACATCTTCACCTCGGGCGACGACTGGAACTGGACCTACATGTTCTTCCAGACGATGTTCTGCGCGACCGCCGCGACGATCGTTTCCGGTGCGATGGCCGAACGCACGCAATTCCGTTCCTACCTGATCTACTCGGCCGTCATTTCCCTCTTCATCTACCCGATCGCGGGCAAATGGGCGTGGGGCGGCGGCTGGCTCGCGGACCTGAACTTCCATGACTTCGCCGGATCCACGGTCGTCCACAGCGTCGGCGGCTGGCTGGCGCTCACCGGTGCGATCGTCCTCGGTCCGCGCATCGGCAAATACGGCCCGGACGGAAAGCCGCGCGCCATCCCCGGACACAACATCGCGTTCGCGGCCATCGGCGTGCTGGTCCTCTGGATCGGCTGGTTCGGGTTCAACCCCGGTTCGACCGTCGCGGGCAACGGCGACATCGGACGGGTGGCGCTGGTCACGAACTTCGGCGCCGTCGCCGGCACCCTGACCGCCATGTTCACCGCCTGGCTCATCCTGAAGAAGCCGGACGCCTCCATGACCCTGAACGGCGCGCTCGCCGGACTCGTGGCGATCACCGCCCCGTGCGACATCGTGACGCCCGTCGGCGCGCTGATCATCGGCGCCGTCGCCGGTGTGCTCGTGGTCCTGAGCGTGCTTGCCGTCGACCGCATCAAAGTCGACGACCCGGTCGGCGCGGTCAGCGTTCACCTGGTCAACGGCGTCTGGGGCACCCTCGCCTGCGGCCTCTTCGGCGCGGAAGGCGTGCTGAAGATCGCGGACGCGAACACCGGCCTCTTCTACGGCGGCGGATTCCACACAACCGGCGTACAGATCCTCGGCATTGCCGCATACGGCGCATGGGCGTTCATCCTCGGCATGATCACGTTCGTGATCCTGAAGAAGACGACCGGCCTGCGCGTCAGCGCGGAGGAAGAACTCAAGGGGCTCGACATCACCGAGCACGGAAACGATGCTTACGCGGGATTCCAGATCTTCACGAACGAATAATGAATAACTGAAACATTGAATTGAACTCCGACGGGGTTCCGGGCGGCAATGATGATGAGTCCGCCCGGGATCCCGTCCTTTTTTTTGCCGCCGGACGGGAAATCGGAAAGACTTTTACCGTCCAGCGAAAAACGGTGTTTTTATCAATCGCGGTATAAATCTTCGAGATACTCTTTGGAATAAACAGACCTGGGGTTTTTTCCCGCTTTCTTCATCTCTTCTATATGCTCTCTCGAACGTCTTTTGCGCTCGGCACGTTCCCATTCACCATCTCGCAATTTGAGATCCGTATCCATCTTGTACAACATTTCGAACGCTTCGTCTCCCTCGCCGAAATGCTCCAGCGCGTATTTCGTCCGGCGGTAAACCCAGTCATAACGCCTGGCTTCCTCATAAAGCTTCAATTCCTTTTCCAATTGGATCTTCCGCCCGGGATGCGTTGCATAACGTTTTTTGTCGTGATCCAGCAGAAGCCGGTCCAAAAAAGGAAAGTTCTCAAGGTTGTCATCCCGGAGAGCCCATTCGAATGCCTTGTCCAGCAGTTTCTTTTTACGGGCTTCGTCAGTCTCCTTGCCGATCTGATTGAACATATCCTCCAATAAGCTCGAAATACTCATCATGGATGAATGGACCCGTTCCGCGATTTCCACGAATGTCCCGTCGTCGAAGATCCAGTCGGGATAAGTCTTGATATAACTGTAAGCAAGATCACCCCCATGATCCGGGTCCAGATCGACGGTTTTCCGCACCAGCGCCATGAACTCTTCCTGCGGGAGCGGATAGTTTTTAAGATACCATTGTGCGCGGAAATACATGTCCGGAATTCTGTCGGAATCGGGGGCGGTTTCCAGTTCCGCCAGATGCTCCCGGATGATTCGGGCGAAGATGTCCGTCATGTCTTCTTTCGTAAGCCCATTTGCCTGACGCCATTCTTCAAGGCTTTCATCGAGCGTCGGGGTCAGAATCTTCCCGTTTTCATCAATTTCAATATCATCTCGCGATTCCCAGAAGAGAAAACACTCAGACAGAATCTTGATCAGCTCTGCTCTCTGTTCGGGGTCGTTGAGATCCGGACGGGGCGCGGACTGCGCTGATCTGGACGATGACGCATCTTCCTCCTGTGAACAGGAACAAACCCCGCCCAGCACACAGGCGAACAAAGCGGCGATCAGAAATAATCGGTGTTTCATGTTATTTCTCCTTGGAATAGGTGTTGCTGATTCCGGTTCGGTCATTTTCAAACATTACAATATCATAATATCATAAAAAAATCAAGCTAAAAGAACGTGTTTGCAAAAAAAACTAACTTTCTTTTTGCACCCCTCAAAAAAGCAATCATGACTGCCGGAAAACCGCCCTGCCCTGTCCGCAGACCGGGGAGTCCGGACACGATTCGGGCGTCCGGGGCTGAGGATGAGCCGGGGACGCCCGATTCTTTCACGGCGTTTCCGCCGATTATTTTCAGCTTGCTTCCGGCGTTTCCGCCGGTCCGCTTACTTTTTGTTGTTCGGCACGAGCTTGTCGAAGCCGCAGTAGGGCTTCAGGACATCGGGGATCGTGACGGAGCCATCGGCCTGGAGACGGTTCTCCAGGAACGCGATGAGCATGCGCGGCGGCGCGACCACGGTGTTGTTCAGCGTGTGCGCGAAATACTTCTTGCCGTCCTTGCCGTTCACGCGGATGCGGAGGCGGCGCGCCTGGGCGTCGCCGAGCGTGGAGCAGGAGCCGACCTCGAAATACTTCTTCTGGCGCGGGGACCACGCCTCGACGTCGAGCGACTTGACCTTCAGGTCGGCGAGGTCGCCGGAGCAGCATTCGAGCGTGCGGACGGGGATGTCCATGGAACGGAAGAAATCGACGGTGTTGTGCCAGAGGCGGTCGAACCACATCATGCTGTCCTCGGGCTTGCAGATCACGATCATTTCCTGTTTTTCGAACTGGTGGATGCGGTACACGCCGCGTTCCTCAATGCCGTGCGCGCCTTTCTCCTTGCGGAAGCAGGGGGAATAGCTGGTGAGGGCGAGCGGGAGGGATTCCTCGGGGAGGATCTGGTCGATGAAACGTCCGATCATGGAGTGTTCGCTGGTGCCGATCAGGTACAGGTCTTCACCCTCGATCTTGTACATCATGGAATCCATCTCGGCGAAGCTCATCACGCCGGAGACCACGTTGCTGCGGATCATGAAGGGCGGCACGCAGTAGGTGAAGCCGCGCCCGACCATGAAGTCGCGGGCGTAGGAGAGGATGCCGGAGTGCAGGCGCGCGACGTCGCCGACGAGGTAGTAGAAGCCGTTGCCGGCCACGCGGCGGGCGCTGTCCAGGTCGATGCCGCAGAAGCTCTCCATGATGTCGGTGTGGTACGGGATCTCGAAATCGGGCACGACCGGCTCGCCGAAGCGTTCCAGCTCGACATTTTCCGTGTCGTTCTTTCCGATGGGCACGGAGGGATCGATGATGTTCGGGATGACCATCATGGTCTTCAGGAGTTCTTCCTCCACGCGCACTTCCTCGGCGGAGAGTTCGTCGATGCGCGCGGCGTCGCCCGCCATTTCGGCCTTGATCTGTTCGGCCTCGTCCTTCTTCCCCTGCCCCATCAGCTTGCCGATCTCCTTGGAGATGGTCTTGCGTTTAGCGCGGAGGGTTTCGACCTCGGTCTTGATCTCGCGGTTGCGCTTGTCGAGCTCCAGGACCTTGTCGACGAGCGGGAGTTTACCGTCCTGGAATTTCTTGCGGATGTTCTCGCGGACGGCGTCCGGGTTCTCGCGTACGAATTTGATATCAAGCATGTTCAGGATCTCCTGTTTCCGCTCAGAATTCCGGCATCGGGAAATCGGCGCAGAAATCGATCACTTCGGCGCGGATGGCGGCGAGCGCAGCATCGTCGTCTTTCGCCGCGGCGGCGCGGTCGATGAAGTCGGCGATGCGGAGCATTTCCGGTTCCTTCATGCCGCGCGTGGTGACAGCGGGCGTACCGATGCGGATGCCGCTGGTGACGAACGGCTTTTCGGGGTCGAACGGGATCATGTTCTTGTTGACCGTGATCGCCGCCTTGTCGAGGGCGGTGGCGATCTCCTTGCCGGTGGCGTGGCGCGGACGCAGGTCGACGAGCATCAGGTGGTTGTCGGTGCCGCCGGAGACGATGCGGAATCCCTTGTCGGCGAGCGCGGCGGCGAGCGTGGAGGCGTTCTTCACGATCTGCTGCTGATACGCCTTGAACGCGGGCGACATCGCTTCCTTGAAGCAGATGGCCTTTGCGGCGATCACGTGCATGAGCGGGCCACCCTGGAGGCCGGGGAACACCTTGGAGTTGATCGCCTTGATGTATTTTTCCTTGCAGAGGATGAGGCCGGAACGCGGGCCGCGGAGGGTCTTGTGCGTGGTGGTGGTGACCACATCGCAGTACGGGACCGGGTTCTGGTGCAGGCCGGCGGCGACCAGGCCGGCGATGTGCGCCATATCGACGAAGAGGAAGGCGTTGGCCTTGTCGGCGATCTGGCGCAGACGGGCGAAGTCGATGGCGCGCGGATAGGCGGACGCGCCGGCGAGGATCATGCGGGGCTTGTGCTCCATGGCGAGGCGTTCGATCTCGTCATAGTCGAGGCGCTCGGTCTCGGCGGAGACGCC
This sequence comes from uncultured bacterium, assembly GCA_902778895.1. Classification (GTDB taxonomy): domain Bacteria; phylum Verrucomicrobiota; class Lentisphaeria; order Victivallales; family UBA1829; genus UBA1732. The sequence goes on along the minus strand of CACYZF010000006.1, from coordinate 325,356 downwards.
GTAGGGCACGATGTGGAACAGGTTGCCGCTGAAGTTCATCGGATGGCCGTGCGTGAGGTGTCCGCCGTGGTCGAGGCTCATGGAGAGCACAGTGTCGCCGGGGTTCAGCAGCGCGAAATACACCGCCATGTTCGCCTGGCTGCCCGCGTGGGGCTGCACGTTCGCGGCTTCGGCGCCGAAGAGTTCCTTCGCGCGGTCGATCGCGAGCTGTTCCACCTCGTCCACGAATTCGCAGCCGTTGTAGTAGCGCTTGCGCGGATAGCCTTCGGCGTACTTGTTGGTCAGGACGGAGCCCTGGGCGGCGCGGACGGCCGTGCTCGTGAAGTTTTCGGAGGCGATGAGCTCGATGCCGTTGAACTGGCGGTCGGCTTCCTTGTCGATCAGCGCGGCGATCTCCGGGTCGGCGGAACGGACCGCCGCGATGTCGTCGTAGGTGCGCTTTTCGAGGATTTCGAGGCGGCGGACGTGGCGGGCGTCGCCGGAGAACGGGGTGGAGAGCCAGGTCTCGATGAGCTCCTTCATCTTCGCCTCGTCCATGTAGTCGGCGGGGATGACCAGCACGTTCGAACAGTTGTGCTCGCGGCTGGCCTTGGTATTCTCCTTGCAGAACGCCACGACGGCGCGGACGCCGTGGAAGCGGTCTGCCGTGATGACCATGCCCGCGCCGCTGCGGCAGAGCAGGATGCCAAGCTGGATTTCGCCCTTTGAGACGGCCTTCGCCATCGCGGATCCGAACACCGAGTAATCGTCCCCGGCATCATACACCGTGGGGCCGAAGTCCTTCACGGTGAATCCCTTGCCTTCGAGGAACGGGATGAGTTTCGCTTTCAGTTCGAATCCGCCGTGGTCGGCGGCGATGCCCATGGTCAGCCCCTTGGAGCCGTACCAGTCCGTGATCTTGTTCATTTGTGTTTCCTTATTGATTGGCTGGTTGCCGTTGAAAAATGCATGATCGTGTCCGTTTCCGTTTAATCACAGTTCCGCGGCGAAAGAAATGCTTCCCCGTGCCCGATCGGAGCCGGGCACTGCCGCAGTGGAGGCGCTGCCTCCAAAAAAACGGACGCTTATAATATACAGCATTTTCCGGAAATAACCAGTCAATTCCCTATCTTTTTATAGAGTTTTTCGCGGGAAGGGAGAATTATCTCATCGCCGTTTTTTCGCTGCCGGAAGCCGATATCAGTGGCAAAGCTTCTTCTACTGTTCCCGAATACGCTCAGTCTTCTGTTCGGCGCGTTCCAGACGCCGCCTGCTTCCGCCGTGATCCACAGGTCCTCCGAACGTGTCAGGCAGGCTCCCGTCAGGAACTTCGTCGGCGCAGCCGGAAGCTCCTTCGGCAATGCCGCCTGGACGCGAAGAGGAAGAAGCGAGACCATCTGCGCGATGGCGAGAAAAAGAAACGGAATCAGCTTTTCTTCGAATTCCGCCGTCGCAAATATAGTTTTATGCAACACCCACACACAGCGGATAGCGATTTTCAGTGCCGCCGTGCTGACAGCAAAGAGCAACACCAAAATCAAAAAGCCGATAAAGCCGCTGTTGAAAATTACGTTCGTCATCGGTTAAATTGAAAATGATCAAGGATGCAGCAATGATCTCAAAGTGGGATTTTGCCGTAAAAGTTCTATGGCCCCCGCTTCTCCATGATTCGCGGCACGTTTCATCCAGAATAACGCCAGTTCTCGATTCGGCTTTAATGCAAGATCAGGATTCGCGGCATCAAGATAGAATAATTCGCCAAGGATATATTCCGCCAATGGGATGTGTGCTTGAATACCCTTTTTGATGGTTAACAGGTTTTCCTGTTTGTTGCGATAATTCATAAAGACAGGATTCCGAAATAATGCCATCCCTGCGGCTAACACTTCAGTGTCCAAACAGTTGTTTTTGTTGGCTATTTCAAGTAATTCCCGAGGTTGAAACTTACCATTGTTTCTTATGTAATATTGAGGATAAAAAGCGGCAGCAGCATATCCTTGCTCAATGGATTCTTTGAAGAATTCTGTCGCTTTATTTTGAAACTCTCGTATTTCATAAAATTCTGTTGAAACAAATTCCATGCAGGCACGTCCGGCTATGCATAACATTTCAGGAGTGGGGGCGGACTGATTACTGACATCTCCAATTATCTCATTAACGATAGCATTAGCCTTGACAGAGTCTTTTGGAATATCAGGTCTCCCGGTTTTGTAATACATTGCCAACATAAATTTTGACTTTAATGATGAGTCTTGCTCAAAGCATTTCATGGCATCGGAGAATTTTTCATCCCAATCATAAGCCATGCCACGCTCGTATAAATCGGCAATTTTACCATATTCAACATCGGGAAACAGAGCTTTAAACTCGTCATCGGTAAAAATATTATCTTTCGGTTGATTCGTTAAATATTCAGCTTGTCTCCGTTCCATTTCTTCAGGCGATGGATTAACGGCAGCCCCCGCGTCTTTCGATACATGTATTTGAGCTATTTGTTTTAAGAATGCATCTTTGTTTAGAAATTTTGCTTGTCGAATTATTCGTTTGTCTATTCTTTTTTGAATAGACCATAAAATCTCTGAGTTTTGATCCAAATAGTGATCTAACTCATCTTCAGAAACCTTATTGTTAAGCAACGAACTAACATGATATTTTTTGTTAAGATTAGCAAACATGCTATCATTAATGGAGGAGCCTTTAACATCGACAAAATACAAATATTCGGCGAAACTTAATCCTAAAATCGTCAGGTCTGCATACAGTGACTTTAACCTTTGAAGTTTTATATCCTGTATGTTGAGAAAATCATCATTATCATTCGTGTCACCTGATGTCAATAATAAAAACAATTCTGTCGGTATATATGGATATTTTCTATGTCTCTCATTCAATATCACATTGTAAAAACCAGAAGAAATATCTATAGCAGATTCTTGATGTTTATTGTCAATATATGTGGCAGATAAAAAAACAATATTTTGGACCACGTTCAACTTCATCTTTTTAAATGGCAGGTCCGGAAGAAAAGGACTGGCAAACCTTAATTCACTTACTGTTTCATTCTTTGAATCAATTTTAAGAACGACTATTTCAGGAAACAGTTCATTGCGGATAATAGCAGCATAGAAAAATCCGCGTTTATTATCTTCAAAAAACGCCGTTGATTTTATAGCCCCGGCCCCTGTTCCTGATTCCATTTGACTTGGAATTGCCATTTCCCATAATATTTTATTTTGATTCGATTTATCAAGCAATTTAATATTACCTTCACTGAATTGATTGATATCTGGTGGCGTAATTGTAACAATATTATTGGCGGATTCATACAATACTTTGAGATGATCTTTCACATTCTGTCTAGACACAACCTCGGGAAACAGAGCTTTAAACTCGTCATCGGTAAAATTATAATATTTCGGTCGATTCGCTAAATATTCAGCTTTTCTCCGTTCCATTTCTTCAGGCGATGGCGTAGGAGTATGTATCACGTTTTCTGTTGGCTTAACTTCCTTTTTCTTAGGACGTGGTGGATATTGTTGTAATAAACTGCTCTTTTCGAGCATATCTTTGATCTCTTGTAAAGAACCTTGCACATTCGATGAATCAATCTTGCGGTCAAAAATAAACATCACGTAATCAGAGTCTTCATTTGCAAGAATCAACTTCGGAAGTTCTGGATAATCTTTTTTAGAAATTTTAATCTTATCGGTTTGAGATAACAATATCATACTTGGAGTTGATAGTTTCTTATCAATACCCCAAATGATCGAATCGACATCGTTTGGAAAGTCGATCGTTTCACCATGATCCGTATAGATTTTTTTCCCTTTTACAGAAACACTTGATAATGGAGTAAAATCTTTCAATTTATCATCTTGAATAACAATAATCTTATCATCTTCAATTGCATACGACATCCATTTATAGTATGCTGGTTTTTCTGATGGCATCCAGTCTGAAAAGCTTGAGTAAGAAGGGAAACGTGCAATAATATTTTTGCCAGCAAAATCATACCATATTTTAGAAGGGAAACGTGCAATAATATTTTTGTCAGCAAAATCATTCCATATTTCAGAATTGTTAGTTAGACGTTTAACTGCAAATGGGGCAGAACTCATTCCATGGATATACACACGGCCACCCACGCCGAAATAAAAACCCTTATACTTCATTATATTATTTTGATATTCATAATAATCTGTAAAAGACCGAAAATCAAAATCGCGGGTCCTGCCTGTTGAAAAAAGACAAAATATTACTCTGCCCATTGCATCTGAATGTAAATCATGAAATACAACAAGTAACTCTTTGCGATTCATATACCATGCAAGCGGGAATCTAATGATTTGTTTGTTCCCATCATTTCTGGTGTCGATTTCCGGAACGATTGTCATAGGTAAATAGTATTGTTTCCATTCTTTATCTCGAATATCAAAGGAATAAAGCACAACAGCACTGTTAGCTGCATCTGGAGATAGGCAATAATTTAAAATACCATCACTAATATAAATCTTTTCAACTCCCAAAAGCGTTGTTATAGTAAAGAACAAACCACAGAAAAAGAAACGGATAAATATTTTTTTCATGATATTCACCTGATTAAGGGAGCTTCTATCAATTCGTTTTTGAGAGAGTGTTCGGTTGTTGCTGGATAAGAACCGCAGGATGCGATTCTTCGTTACCATAAAATAAGCCTTTATTATCGTTTTGTCAAGGCTTAAAGACGGGAAAAATAGTTTTTTCTGTGATTATCTTGATTGCGATCAGAAATACTCTGTGTTTCATGTTATTTCTCCTCAATTTATGTCTCGTATAAGGTCAGACGGGGCATGGGATGTTTTTTATTTTTTGTCACTTGCTTTAAAAGATTGATATTTTTTGTATAATTCCGGCCCCAAAACAGTCGAGAGATCGATTCCCCGTTTCTCTGCCTCTTCAAATCCTTCTTTCAGACGTTTTTCACGTTCGGAACGCTCCCATTCGCCGTCCCACAATTTGGGATCCGTATCCATCTTGTACAGCATTTCGAACGCTTCGTCTCCCTCGCCGAAATGCTCCAGCGCGTATTTCGTCCGGCGGTAAACCCAGTTATAGACCTCGGCTTCCTCATGACGCTTCAGATCTTTTTCCAGCTGCATTTTGCGGGCGGGGAGTTCGGCGTATTCCTGTCTGCGGAAGTCAAGCAGAAGCCGGTCCAGATAATGAAAGACCGTAAGCATGTCATCCTGAAAAACCCATTCGAAGGCTTTATCAAGAAGTTTCTTCCTGCGAGCCTCGTCCTTTTCTTCGCGAATCTGACGTTTCAAATCGGCGTATGCTTCGAAAAAGCCAAACTCTTTCATATCGCTTTTGGATGCCAGTTCGAAGATCGTCTTGTCATCGAACACCCAATCGGGGTACACCTCTGTATAAACGCGAATGAGCCTGTCCGCGGACTCCGGATCCAATTCGGCCGATTTCCGGAACAGTTCCAGGAACTGTTCTTGCGGAAGCGGATAATAATGAAGAAAATATATTGCAGAATAATGCCGCCCTTCGCGTGATCGGTCCTCCGATTTCGTTTCCACCTCGGAAAGATGATCCTGAATCACTTTCACAAAAAGATCCGTCATATCGCTTTTTTCAAGCACGTATGCTTTGCGCAGCCCCTCGATAAAGATCTCGGCCGGAGTTCTATTGTCAATTTGGCGGCTCCATGAGTCGATCGCCTGGAAAAGCGATTCCGTCAGTTCTTCCTGTGTCCGTTCCTTCATGACGATGCAAAGGTCGCGTCGAATCAGACCGGCTTTGCCACCAAGATGAAGGCTCTGCGGAGCGTAACCTTTCTTGGCGAACGTGACGTACACACCGTCGCCTTTTCCCTCGAAACGGAAAGAGGAATCGACTGTCTCCTCAAGTTTCGATCCGGTGTACCGATCTTCCCGCGAGCCTCCGAAAAGGCTCGTTTCCGGGCGCAAAAAGTACACGCAGGCGGAAACCCCGTTCAGGGCGTTTCCCTGATCGTCCGTGATCGTCCCCTCGATGAGGATCGGCCTGGGCGCCAGCGCCAGCACAAGAACAAAGGCAAGAAGGCAGATAACGAGGATCGCGGTGATGATCCAGGCTGTTTTGCGTTTCATGTTATTTCTCCTCAAAATAGTGAAATGGGATTTTGAATTAATAAGACCTTACGTTGTGGTCGCCTTCCAGCGTGTTGAATGAAACTCTTACATTCATGTTGACAAGCTGGATCTTATTCTTTTCTTCCTGAATATACACCGGCCCAAGCCTTGCTTTTCCGTAATGGTCACCTTGTTTTATATAACAAAACACGTAGAATTTTTTATTCTTTTCTCCAAGGTCAATTGCAATTTCTTTTTTATAACCTTTCTCCGGGGCGGTTGTAAGTTCTTTTTCGGCTTCCCAACTTTTCGGGGACTCCACTTTGGAAACAAACAGCAATCCATCACCAGGATCGTCGGAGCAGAATCGAACAATATATGAGGTCGGTTTGGCAACCCCTTTCGTATCGGCCGTATCATAGACAATCTTGCCGTCCTTATCTCTCCTGAAGTCAATCTCCATATATATTACGGTTGCCGGCTTGGCCTTTGAATCGATTGAAATAATATGGGGATCCTTGATTATTTCATCCTCGATATCCTCGTCTTCCTCATTCTCTTCGTCTTCCTCGCTCTTCATTTCTTCTTTCTTTTTCAGATCAGCAGTCTTCTTTCCTGCTTTTTTTGGGAAAATATCGATATCAAGGATCTCTCTTTTACCATTCTCAATATTATATGACAATACACCGCCACCCCCGAACAAAGAAGGAAGAGGACTCTTTTCGGACATTTTGACCTGGATTTCCCGTCGCATCGACAACTTTGATTTATCTTTATCCAGGATGTTGATATCGAACTTGCATTGTTCCAGATGGTAGCCGTCTTTCAGGAAACGGAGATCAAGCCCCGTCCAGCCTTTTTCCTGAATGCGGAATTTGGAATCGACCGTCTTCTTCTCGGTCTTTTTTTCCCATTCGCCGCTTAACAGAGGGATTCTCGGACGTTTCCGTTCAAGCTCCATCGTGACGCCGTTCAGCGGCTTGCCGTCTGCGTCCGTGATGGTGAACTGAAGATCGAATTTCGCAGCGTCGATCCGGCTTTGTTCGTCAGCCATCCTGGTCTCGGCTCTGACCTTCTCGTCCTGTCCGTCCCGTCCGTCGTCTTTTGTCTGTGCGTGCAGAATGAATACCGCAGCAAAAAGTGGCAGCGCGATCAGGGCAATGATCCAAACTTTTTTGTGTTTCATGTCAAATCCTCCGGGGGAGTTTGATTTTTTATCTTTTTCAATTTTACGATACACCCGCGCGCACATTTTGTCAAGTCGTTGCGAAAAAAAAACTTACATAAATTTTGTTTAGGTCGCATCACTTTTCCGGCCATGCGGCAACCGCGCGGCATCGGTCGGAGCGTTTTGCCGTAACGTTACCGATAACGCGCGGCATCGGGTTTCTCCGGCATTTCCGTATAAAATCACGTCCCGCGCCTTGATTTCCTTCCGGTACTAATGTATATTATGAAAAAAACGCCCGGTCAACCACGCAACACCGAACGGCGCGGCACGATTCCGGTCCGCCGTTCCACACAGGAGATCGCCCATGTCCATCCGTTCCTCCCTCGCCACTCGTTCCGCCGCCCTCCGCAAACTCGCCCTCGCCTCGCTCTGCGCCGTCGGACTCGCATTCGCGGCGTCCGCGGAGAAGCCCTACCCCGTGCCCGCCGCGAAAGACCGCACCTGCTATCTCTTCGCCTACTTCACCGGGAACAACCCGGACCAGGAGCAGATCCGGTTCGCCGTCAGCAAGGACGGACGCCATTTCTTCGCGCTCAACGGCGACAAGCCCGTGCTGGATGCAAAGACGTTCGCACGCACCGGCGGCGTCCGCGATCCGCACATCCTGCGCAGGGAAGACGACGGATTCTACATGGTCGCCACGGACATGACCTCGTCGAAGGGCTGGGACTCCAACCGCGGGCTCGTGCTCCTGAAGTCCGACGACCTGGTCAACTGGTCGGCGAAGGCGATCCACTTCCCCGAACGCTTCCCCGAAATGCCCGGCGTTCAGGACATCCTGCACGTCTGGGCGCCCCAGACCATCTACGATCCGGCGGCGAAGCGCTACCTGATCTACGTCGCGCTGATGTTCAAAGGCGGCGTCAACCGGATGTACGGCGTGTACGCGAACGACGATTTCACGGATCTCGAGGGTGAACCCATGTACATGTTCGGCATCCCCGGCGTCCACGTGCTCGACGCGGACATCATCAAGTTCAACGGCAAGTACCACATGTTCTACTGCGGCAAGGAGAAGGTCGTCTCCGACACGCTCTTCCCCGGCAAATGGGAAGCGCCGGAGCCGGATTACAAGCTCGACCCCGGATTCGCGATCGAAGGCTCCAGTATATACCCGCTCGTGAACACCGACACGTACGTCTTCATGGGCGACCTCTTCCGCAACAACCGCTGGTATTTCGCCGAAACGAAGGACATGAAGACGTTCACGCAGGGCGATTTCTCCGTCGATTTCCACGCGCGCCACGGCAGCGTGGTCTCCATCTCCCGCTCCGAACTTGATACCGTCCTCAAGAAATGGGGCAAGCCGGAGAAATTCGAGCCGCCCGTGCAGAACAACCCGATCATCGAGGCGTTCTACGCCGACCCCGGCACACTCTATTCCGAGAAGACCGGTAAATACTACATCTACCCCACGCACGACGGCGTGCCCGGCTGGGGCGGAAAGGATTTCCAAGTATTCTCCTCGTCCGACCTGAAGACGTGGAAATTCGAGCGCACCATCCTGACGCTCGGCGAGGACGTGAAGTGGTCCAGCGGCAACGCCTGGGCGCCGTGCATCATGGAGCGCAAGCAGCCCGACGGCTCCTATAAATACTACTTCTATTTCTGCGGCGCGCTGAAGGGCGACGGCAGAAAATGCGTCGGCGTCGCGGTCGCGGACGATCCGCTGGGGCCGTTCGTCGACACCGGCAAGCCCATCGTCGACTTCAAGCCCGCGGGCGTGCGCGGCGGCCAGGAGATCGACCCGGACGTCTTCCACGATCCCGTGAGCGGCAAGTATTACCTCTACTGGGGCAACGGCTACATGGCTGGCGGCGAGCTCGCCGACGACATGCTCAGCGTGAAACGCGACACCGTGAAGGTGTTCCAGCCCGGCCGCACCTTCCGCGAGGGCACGAACGTGATCTACCGCGACGGCAAGTATTACTTCAGCTGGTCCGTCGACGACACCGGCAGCCCGAACTACCACGTCCGCTACGCCACCGCCGATTCTCCGCTCGGCGACCTCACCGTTCCGCGCGACAACATCGTGATCGAAAAGGACGTGTCGCGCGGCATCCTCGGCACCGGACACCACCAGGTCCTGAAGGTGCACGGCACAGACGACGAATGGCGCATCGTGTACCACAGGTTCGCGTGGCAGAACGGCAAGGTCATGGACGGCCCCGGATTCCACCGCGAAGTCTGCATTGACAAGCTCGAATTCAACCCGGACGGCTCCATTAAGAAAGTCGTCCCGACCCTCTGATACAAGTTTATTTCTCCGCACCCCGGACACAACACGAAAGACACACGACCATGAAGCTCTTCCATCGCATCTTCGCAGCCGCCGCGTTCCTCTCCGCATCGTTCGCGATCTCCGGCGCTGCGGCAGCCGACAATGCTCCCGCCGATCCGTCGCAGCACAGCGTTTCGCGCCACTATGATCCACTTCCGCCTAGCCCCAGACCCATTCAGCTTTTCGCATACGAACGCGACAACCGCCTTTACTACGCATGGAACGCCGACGGCATGGAATGGCACGCGATCGACCACGGCTGGCTGAGCAGCGACTACGGCACCTGGGGTGCGGAGAAGAAGATGCACGATCCATATCTCTTCCATGACAAGGCAAACGGCATGTGGTACTGCATTTTCACGCCGAACCCGGACGATCCGGTGTTCGCGCTCACATCCTCGCCCGACCTCGTGCACTGGCACGTGCAGAACTATTACCCCATGGAGAAAGCGCCGCGCGGCTACGCGCCGTTCATCTTCTTTCGTTCAAATGGTGGAGACGACTGGGCATACTACATCGAGTGGGTCGATGAAAAGGGGGTTCGCCTGAATGAAGAAGAAATCCTCTCCACGCAGGATTTCAAGGATTTTTCCTTAGTCCCAGTCCCCTTCCCGAGACGGTTTCGGGAAGCCAAAGGAATCGTCAAGCTCGGCGACCGCGAATGGAAAGGCAAGATCGTGACTATTTCGAAAGCGGAGCTTGACGTCATACTCGCCGCGAAAACCGAGGCGGACAGGAAAGGCGAACAGAACCGCGAGCGCATCACGGACCTGCCGGACAGTCTCAAGGACGTCTCCCGCGCCGCCGAGATCTCCGTCGACCTGAGACGCACCAAGAACATCAGCCCGCTCCTCTGGGGCATCTTCTTCGAGGACATCAACTACTCCGCCGACGGCGGGCTGTACGCCGAACTCGTCCGCAACCGCGATTTCGAGTTCAACGACCTCGACCACGGCGGATGGAACGCCCTCACCGGGTGGAACGTCCCGAAGGAGCTGAACCCGACCGTCGCGACCGAGGACCCGATCCACCCGAACAATCCGCACTACCTCGTGCTGGACGCCCCCGAGGGCAATAACGCCGCGCTTGTCAATGACGGCTTCCGCGGCATGGTCTTCCGCGAGGGCGAGTCCTATCTCTTCAGCGTCTTCGCGAAGAGCCCGGACGGCGGCGAAACCGGACTGTTCGTCAGTCTGCTCGGCGAGCACAATGAAATCATCGGTGTCCAGTCCTTCGAAGTGAAGGGAAAAGAGTGGACTAAGACCGAGTTGAAGTTCACCGCCAAATCAAGCACGGACCGCGGCAAACTTGCGCTGAGACCGATTGGCGGAAAACTCGCCCTCGATATGGTCTCGCTCTTCCCCGAAAAGACGTTCAAGGGCCGCAGGAACGGCCTCCGCGCCGACCTCGCGCAGACACTCGCCGACCTCAAGCCGCGTTTCGTGCGATTCCCCGGCGGCTGCGTGGCGCACGGTAACGGCCTCGGCAACATGTACCGCTGGAGCCGCACCGTCGGCCCGCTCGAAGCGCGCGTGCCGCAGTCCAACATCTGGGGCTACCACCAGTCCGCCGGGCTCGGTTACTTCGAGTATTTCCAGTTCTGCGAGGACATCGGCGCGGAGCCGCTCCCGATCCTCCCCGCAGGCGTCCCCTGCCAGAACTCCTCGCGCGGCGGCAAGGGCCAGCAGGGCGGCATCCCGATGGACGAGATGGGCGCGTACATCCGGGAGGTGTTGGACCTGGTCGAATGGGCGAACGGTCCCGCCGACTCCAAATGGGGCAAGGTCCGCGCGGAAGCCGGTCATCCCGAACCGTTCAACCTGAAGTACATCGGCATCGGCAACGAGGACCTCATCGGCGACGTCTTCAAGGAACGCTTCACGATGATCTTCAAGGCCGTCCGAGCCAAATACCCGGAGATCACCGTGGTCGGCACCGTCGGGCCGTTCTGCGAGGGCTCCGACTACGAGGACGGCTGGGACCTCGCGCGCAAGCTCGACATCCCGATCGTCGACGAGCATTACTACCAGTCGCCCGGCTGGTTCCTGAACAACCAGCATTTCTACGACACCTACTTGCGCGGCGCCACCACGCGCGTCTACCTTGGCGAATACGCCAGCCACAACGGCCCGCGCACCAGCACCATCGAGACCGCGCTCTCCGAGGCGATCTACATGCTCTCGCTCGAACGCAACGGCGACGTGGTGGCGATGTCCTCCTACGCCCCGCTCCTCGCGAAGGAGGGCGACACCCAGTGGAATCCCGACATGATCTACTTCAACAACACCCAGGTCAAGCCGACCACCGGATACTACGTCCAGAAGCTCTTCGGCAACAACGCCGGGGACAAGTACGCGCGCACCGCCGTGACCCTCCTGAACGAAAACGGACGCGCTCTCCCGGACAACGCCAGAAACGCCCCCCTGCTGAAGCGTTTCGCGTCCTCCTGCGTGATCGACACGAAGACGAACACCGCCACGGTCAAGATCGTGAACCTGCTCCCGTTCGAAGTCAAGACAACATTGAAGCTCGACAATCTTGTTCCGTCCCAGGTGAACGCCACGATGACCGTGCTCTCCGGCAAACCCGACGATGTGAACGTGCGCCCCGCCGAACCGAAGGACGTCACGCTCGACAGCAGTACCGCGCTTGCGCTCAAGCCGTTCTCCCTGACCGTTCTCAGCTTCCCGCTCAAATAACACCGCAAGCGGTGCTGATACAGTGCCCGGCTCCGCTCGGGCACACTGCAAGCAGTGCTGATACAGTGCCCGGCTCCGTTCGGGCACATTTTATGCAGACCAGCCCCGTGCCGTCGCGTAGCACGGCACAGTATCAGTGGAGGCTCTGCCTCCCTTTTTTGTACCGAAATTGGGAAACGAGCTTGCAAAACGCGCGCACATGCTCTATATTTAGAAGTATATTTTTATCAAAAACCAACCCAAACGGAGAATCATCATATCATGGACTACGATTTCACCGCCATCGAAGCGAAATGGCAGAAATACTGGGACGAACACCAGACGTTCCAGGCGACCGACGACACCACGAAGAAAAAACTCTACGTCCTGGACATGTTCCCCTACCCGAGCGGCGCGGGCCTCCACGTCGGCCACCCGGAAGGATACACGGCCACGGACATCTATTCGCGCTTCAAACGCATGAACGGCTTCAATGTGCTGCATCCGATGGGCTGGGACGCGTTCGGACTGCCCGCGGAACAGTTCGCGATCGAGACCGGCACGCACCCGTCCGTGACGACCGCGAAGAACATCGCGAACTTCAAGCGCCAGATCAAGATGCTCGGATTCAGCTACGACTGGAGCCGCGAGATCAACACCACCGATCCGAAGTATTTCCGCTGGACCCAGTGGATCTTCCTCCAGCTCTACAAGAAGGGCCTCGCCTACATCGACGAAGTTCCCGTGAACTGGTGCCCCGCGCTCGGAACCGTGCTCGCCAACGAGGAAGTCATCGACGGTCGCAGCGAACGCGGCAACCACCCGGTCATCCGCCGCCCGATGAAGCAGTGGGTCCTGAAGATCACCGCCTACGCGGAACGCCTGCTCGCGGACCTCGACGGCCTCGACTGGCCGGAAGGCATCAAGGAAATGCAGCGGAACTGGATCGGCCGCAGCGAAGGCGCGGAAGTCGTGTTCCGGCTCGACGGACACCCAGGCAAGACCCTGACCGTGTTCACCACGCGCCCGGACACGCTCTTCGGCGCGACCTACATGGTCCTCTGCCCCGAGCATGAACTCGTCGACGAGATCACCACGCCGGAACACGCCGAAGATGTCGCCAACTACAAGAAGCGCACCGCGTCCATGAGCGACCTGGAGCGCACCGGACTCAACAACGAGAAGACCGGCGCGTTCACCGGCGCGTACGCCATCGACCCGGTCAACGGCGCGCGCATCCCGATCTGGATCTCCGACTACGTGCTGGCAAGCTACGGCACCGGCGCGATCATGGCCGTACCCGCCCACGACGACCGCGACTTCGCGTTCGCGCAGAAGTTCAATATCCCGGTCATCTGCGTGATCCGGCCCGACGAGGCCGCCGCGGCGAAGGACAAGGTCGACATCGACGGCGTGCTCGCCGGAAAAGTCTGCTGGATCGGCGACGGTCCGCTGATGAACTCCGCGAACGATGATGGCCTCGACCTGAACGGACTGCACGTGAACGAGGCGAAGAAGCGCATCATCGACTGGCTCGAATCCAAGGGAATCGGCAAGCGCACCGTGAACTACAAGCTCCGCGACTGGCTCTTCAGCCGCCAGCGCTACTGGGGCGAGCCCTTCCCGATCATCATCATGGACAGCGGCGAGATCCGCATGGTCCCCGAGGACGAACTTCCGCTCACCCTCCCCGATATGAAAGATTTCAAGCCCTCCGGAAACGGCGAATCCCCGCTCGCAAACGCGACGGACTGGGTGGACTACGTGGACCCGAAGACGGGCGAACACGGCCGCCGCGAGACCAACACTATGCCCCAATGGGCGGGTTCCTGCTGGTATTACCTCCGCTACATCGATCCGCACAACGACAAGGCCTTCATCGACCCCGCCAAGGAAAAATACTGGATGCCCGTCGACCTGTACGTCGGCGGCGCGGAACACGCCGTGCTGCATCTGCTCTACGCGCGCTTCTGGCACAAGGTCCTCTACGATCTGGGCCTGGTCTCCACCAAAGAGCCGTTCCAGAAGCTCGTCAATCAGGGCATGATCCTCGGCACGTCCTACAAGGACGCCCGCGGCGCACTGGTCCCGACCAACCTCGTCGACCTCACAGGCCCCGAACCGAAGCACAAGGAAACCGGCGAAAAGCTCGTAGAGTTCCCCGCCAAGATGTCGAAGTCGCTCCGCAACGTCGTCAATCCCGACGACGTGGTCCGCGAATACGGCGCCGACAGCATGCGCCTGTATGAGATGTTCATGGGCCCGCTTGAGGCCGTCAAGCCGTGGAACACCCGCGGCGTCGAAGGCGTGTTCCGCTTCCTCAAGCGCTCCTGGCGCATGATCATGCAGACGCCCGTCGTAGACGAGCCCGTCCCCGCCAGTCTCCGCCGTCTGCTCCACGCGACGATCAAGAAAGTTACGGACGACACCGATACGCTTAATTTCAACACCGCCATCAGCCAGATGATGATCTTCCTCAACGACTTCTCCAAACTCGAAAAGATGCCGCGCGAAGCCGCCGAGACGTATGTACTGCTGCTCGCCCCGTACGCGCCGCACATCGCGGAGGAAATGTGGGAAGGCCTCGGCAAACAGGCCCCCGTCTCCCTGGCGCAATGGCCGAGCGTCGACGAATCGCACCTGCAGGTCGAGGAACACGAGATCCTCGTGCAGATCTGCGGCAAACCGAAAGTCCGCATCATGATGCCCGCCGCGCTCGACGCCGACGGTATGCAGAAGAAGGCGCTGGAGAATCCCGACGTCGCAGCCGCGCTCGCCGGAAAGACCGTCGTGAAAGTCATCGCCGTCCCCGGCCGCCTCGTCAACATCGTAGCAAAGTGATATAAAAATGAACTCCGATCAAGATTACATCGAGCTGTTCGAACATTACGAACCGGTCTGCATCGACCTTGCCCCCGGCGTCCTCACCGACCTCTCCGCCGAGTTCCTGCTCTCCGAGGACAAGCCGGTCGTCACGTTCGTGACCGGTGGCAACTCCCTCACGAAATCCGGCGCGCGCGCCGACATGACGAACATGGTGCTCCACTATGAATTCGAGTCCCGCCTCGTGTGCGACATCCCGGCGGAACCCGACCTGGACGACGTCGCGCGCATCATCGATGCGCTGAAACAGAGCAAGTGCTCGGAAGTCGTCGCCATCGGCGGCGGCAGCGTGCTCGACGCCGCGAAAGCCGCCTGGGCCGCATACCAGACCGGGCTTGACGTCACCGAGCTCTTCGGTTCCGGCAGGATCTCCGAAAAGTTCCCGGGAAAGGAGTTCAAGCGCATCATCGCGATCCCGACCACCGCGGGTACTGGTTCCGAGGTCACGCCGTACGCGAACATCGTCGACCGCGCTGCGGGCGTGAAACGCCTCATCGCGGACAGGCAGATCGTGCCGCGCATGGCGCTGATCGACCCGTACTACGGACGCTCCATGTCCAACAGCCTCACCGCCGCGACCGCGCTCGACGCCCTCACGCACAACATCGAGGCGCTGCTGAACACCGGTTCACCGGAAACGAAGTTCGCCACAAACAGCAACGCTGTCTACGCGGTCCGGCTTATCCGGGACAATCTCCCGCTTGTCTTCCGCGATCCGAACGACGTCAACGCACGCGAACGCCTCTGCGCCGCCGCGACCATCGGCGGCATGATGATCGCCGACCGTCCGACCTCGCTCCCTCACCTCGGCAGCTTCTCGTTCTACGGCCAGGTCCCGCATGGGATCGCCGCCTCGATGCTCCTGCCGCCGTTCTGGCGCTACTACCTCGCGGAAAAGGCCGTCGCGGAACGCACCATGCTGCTCGCGGACGTCTTCCCGTCGAAGGCAAAACAGAAGACCCCGGAGGACGTCGTGAACGCCGCCGCGGCCTTCATCGCGAAGTATGCCGGCGCGCCGAAACTTTCCGCGCTGCCCTGCTTCGACGCCGCCATGGTCGACAGGATCGCCGCCGACGCCGTCAAGAATCCGATGAAGCTCGCCTCGGCTCCGCGTCCGGTCTCCCCGGATAATGCCGCCGAGATCATTTCCGGAATCCTCAAAAAGGAACTCTGACCATGAAAATCGTGTTCGCGCCCGACAAGTTCAAGATGTGCATGAAAAGCTCGACCGTATGCCGTGTTCTCGAAAAGGCTTTCCGCACCGTCTTCCCGGACGCCGAACTCGTTTCCGTGCCGGTATCCGACGGCGGCGAAGGCATGACGCATGCGCTGTCCGACGCCCTCCACGGCGAAATCCATACGGTCAGGGTCACCGGCCCGGACGGCAAGCCTGTCAATGCGGAATTCGCGCTCATCAACAACGGCTTGACCGCCGTCTTCGAAATGTCCTCCGCCAGCGGGCTTTACCTCGTGGAACCGCTCAAACGCGACCCGATGACCGCCACGACCTACGGCACTGGCGAAGTCATCCGCGCCATCCTGGACCTCGGCGTCCGCGACATCCTGATCGGTCTCGGCGGATCCGCCACGGTCGACGGCGGCGCGGGCATGGCCCAGGCGCTCGGGTACGGTCTGCTCGATGTGGGCGGACGCGAGATCCCGCGCGGCGGCGGCGCGCTTCACCTGCTCAGCCGCATCGCCGTCGCCGGAGCTGACACACGTCTGCATGACACGCGCATCACGACCGCGTGCGACGTCCGCAACCCCCTGTCCGGTCCGTTCGGCGCGGCACAGGTCTACGGACCGCAGAAGGGCGCAACCCCCGACATGGTCGCGAAGCTCGACCACAACCTCCGTCACCTTTTCACCGTTTGGGAACGCCAGTCCATGCTGCTGCCGAAGGAAATGCCCGGCGACGGCGCGGCGGGCGGACTCGGCGCGGGTCTCCGCGCGTTCTGCGGCGCGCAGCCGAAATCCGGCGCGGAGCTCATCCTCGACGCCATCTCGTTCCGCCGTCAGATCAAGGGCGCGGACCTCGTCGTGACCGGCGAAGGTCGCACGGATTCCCAGACCGCCGAAGGCAAGCTCTGCTGCGCGGTCGCCGACGCCGCACACCGCGAGGGCATCCCCGTCCTGCTCCTCTCCGGCGCGGTCGAGGGCACACCCGAAGAACTTGCAAAGACCTACGATTTCGCTTTCAGCGCATCCACCGGACGCCGCACGCTCAAAGAAGCCATGGAGGCCGGAGCGGACGATCTCTACTTTACAGCGGTCAACGCCGCCAGACTTTTCCAGTACACGACACGCTCATGAACACTACATCCGACGCCCCGGCCCGCACCGGCATGATCCTGATCCTCTCCGGCCCCAGCGGCTCCGGCAAATCCTCCATCTACAAAACCGCCATCGGCGACCTCGGCGGCATCGAATTCTCAGTATCCTGCACCACGCGCGAGCCGCGCCCCGGCGAGGTCGACGGACGCGACTACTATTTCATCAGCCGCGAGAAATTCGACGCGCTTGTCGCGGAAAATGCGTTCGCCGAACACGCCGAGGTACACGGCAACTGCTACGGCACGCTCAAATCCGAACTCCTCGGCCGCATTCAGCGCGGAATCGACGTCCTGCTCGACATCGACGTCCAGGGCGCGGCGCAGCTCCGCGCGCTCTGTTCCGACTCCTCCGAATTCTGCGAGGCGTGCAAGTTCATCTTCATCATGCCGCCGTCGTTCGAAGAGCTGGAACGCCGCCTCCGCACACGCGGCACCGAAACCGAGGAATCCATCCTCCGCCGTCTCGCCAACGCAAAGGGCGAAATGGAGCACGCGCACGAATACGACCACATCATCGTGAACGACGATCTCGCGCGCGCCGCGAAGGAATTCACCGAACTCATCCTCGGCCTCCGCAACCACCCGAAACGCAGACGCACCGTCTGACAACCACGGAGTACGCACATGAACGGCAAAAACATCATCCTCGGCATCACGGGCGGCATCGCCGTCTACAAGGCCGCCGACCTCTGCTCCAAGCTCGTTTCCGAGGGATTCGACGTCCGCGTCGTCATGACCGCGAACGCCCTCAAGCTCATCTCCTCGCAGATCTTCCTCACGCTCTCGAAGAACCGCGTGCTGACCGACATCTTCGACGAGTACCAGCCGCGCCCGGAACATGTCGACTGGGCGGAGTGGGCGGATCTGCTCGTGGTCGCGCCCTGCACGGCGAACTTCATCGGCAAGTTCGCGTCCGGCATCGCCGACGACGCCCTGACGACCACGGCGCTAGCGTTCCGCGGCCCGGTGCTCCTCGCGCCCGCCATGAACGAACACATGTGGGCAAGCCCGATCGTGCAGGACAACCTCGCGAAGATCGTCGACAAGCTCGGCGTCCGCACAGTCGGGCCCGACACCGGACACCTCGCCTGCGGCACCTCCGGCAAGGGACGCATGGCCGAACCCGCCGACATCCTCGAAGCCGTCCGTAAGATCGTCTCCGCATGAACCTGCTGATCGTCGAGGAACGCGACCTGTCGCCCGACCGCGAATTCACAGCCGGCGGCGAACACGCCGAACACATCTTCTGCATCCTTCACGCCAGGCCCGGCGACACCGTCCGCGCCGGCATCCTCGGCGGTGGCATCGGCACGGCGCGCATACTGGAATCCACCCGGCATTCCGCCCGGCTCAAACTGGAGGACACCTCCAATCCGCCGCCCCCGCCATCGAACATCCTCCCTGTCATCGCCCTGCCCCGTCCGCAAAGTTTCAAGAAAACGCTCCACTTCATCGCCTCGTCCGGCATCCGCCACGCCGTGTTCTTCCACGCCGCAAAGACCGAAAAAAGCTACTGGACCAGCTCATGCATGGCCCCGGACGCGATCCGCTCCGTGCTGGTCGAGGGGCTGGAACAGGGCTGCACGACCATCCTGCCGGAACTGACATTCGTACGGTCGCTCCGCGAGTTCTTCACCTCGGGACTCTCCGCCGAACTCACGAAAGATGCAACGGCGATCATCGGGCATCCCGTCGACGCCGCGCCCTGCCCCGTTGCCCTCCGCGGCAAAGTCGTCCTCGCCATCGGCCCCGAGGGCGGATTCACGCCCGATGAAGTCGCGGCGTTCCGCACCAACGGCTACGCGCCCGTCACGTTCGGGCCGCACATCCTCCGCGTCGAATTCGCGCTGGCGTTCCTCGCCGGACGCCTCGCATCCACAGAACCGAACGCATGAAAAAAGATCCAATCTCCCCCAAAACCCGCACCGCCGCCGACCTCGAACACGCCATGCTCGCGCAGGCAAATCCCCCCGACGCGGAAATCCTCATGCGGTTCTTCAAGACAGATCCCGGCCAGTACGGCGAAGGCGACATGTTCCTCGGCTGCAAAAACCCGGTGACCCGCCGCACGGCGAAAGCGTTCCGGGATCTCCCCATCCGGGAAGCAGTCCGCGCCGCGCATTCCAAGTGGCACGAAATCCGGCTCTGCGCCCTGCTCATCCTGCTGGGGCATTACGAATCGAAAAATGCCTGCGAAAAAGAACGCGCCACCATCTTTGAAGAATACGCCGAACTTGCCAGGGGCGGATTCGTGAACAACTGGGATCTGGTCGACCTGACCGCGCCCGGCATCACCGGAACATACGCGTTCGAACACGGCGTGGACACGCTGGAACGCTTCGCCGCATCCGGCCGTCTCTGGGAAGAACGCATCGCCGTCCTCTCCATGTTCCCGTTCATCCGCGCAAATCAACTGTACGAACCATTCCGCATGGTGGACCGCTTCCTGCCGCATCCGCACGACCTCATGCACAAGGCCTGCGGCTGGATGCTCCGCGAGATCGGCAAACGCGACCGCGCGGCCCTGACAGATTATCTATTGAAGAATAAAGCGGTCATGTCGCGCACTACACTCCGGTACGCGATCGAACATTATCCCGAGCCGGAACGGAAAGCGTTCCTGACCCGGGACAAATAATTCCGATTTCTATTGACGGCCCAAACGGCTTAGGCTTTTTTCTCCGTCGGCGCAGCTTTCTTCTGGTCGAACACCTTGGCAGCTTCGGCGAGCAGCTTGCGGATTTCGAGGTGCTGCGGACAGACTTCCTCGCACTTGCCACACCCGATGCACTCCACGGCGTCCTTCTTGCCGTTGTTCGCGACAGCCCAGAATATCTGCACCTTCGCGCTCTCCACATTGCTGTACAACGTCAGCAGGTTCCGGCCGTTGAACGTGCCGGAGATGCCGATGTTCATCGGGCAGACCTTCGCGCAGTAGTCGCAGGAGGTGCACGGGATCATCGGGACTTTGGCCAGCGCTTCCTGTGCCTTGAACACAGTTTCTTTTTCCGCCTCGGTCAGCGACTTGAATCCCTTCATCGACTTCAGATTGTCGTCCATCTGCTCCGGCGTGCTCATCCCGGACAGCACGGTGATCACGCCCGGCAGGCTCACGCCGAACCGGATCGCCCACGCGGCGGGGGAAATGTCTGGATTCGCGTCGCGGAGAATCTTCACGACGGATTCCGGCGGCGTGGCGAGCATGCCGCCCTTCACCGGCTCCATGATGATGACGGGGACATTGTGCTTGCGGCAGACCTCGTAGTTCAGGCGCGACTGGATGAACTTGTGGTCCCAGTCGGCGTAGTTGATCTGGAGCTGCACGAACTCCGCTTCGGGATGCTTCGTGAGGATCGCGTCGAGCTGGTCGGCGGTGGAGTGGAACGAGAATCCGACGTGCCGGATCCGGCCGAGGCGCTTCTGTTCCATGGCGAAATCCCACATGCCGAGTTCCTCGAAAAGATCGGTGCGCGTGTCGCCGAGATTGTGGAGCAGATAGAAATCGATGTAGTCGGTCCCGAGGCGTTTCAGCGAAGTCTCGAACTGGGCGACCGCGGCCTCGCGCGTCTTGTTGTCGACCCATGCCGCGTTCTTCGTCGCGAGCTGGAAACTCTCCCTCGGGTAACGTTCCACCAGAGCCTGACGCGTGGCGTCTTCGCTGCCCTCGTAAATCCACGCGGTATCGAAATAGGTGAACCCCGCGGCCAGAAACTTGTCGACCATCACTTTGGTCGTTTCGATGTCGATCTTTTCGCCGCTCTTCGGCAGACGCATCATGCCGAATCCGAGTTTCGGAATCTCTTCGCCGAGGTATTTTCCCATGGGTGTTTCTCCTGTGTTGCTTTGCGTAGGAAATCTGTTTCAGGGTTTCTGCCTCTTACCATAGCACGCGATGGTGTATTCTGTCAAGTTTTTTTTTCAGAAAAAACAAAAAAACACCGAACAAGAACAGGAAAACCGCGGTCTTTAGCATTGAAAGAGACGATATGTTTTTTTAGCCGCATAGGGATTTGATTCTATTTTTGAGCTTATTTCACGTTATTAACGTTTCTTTTCGTTACATAACGTCAAAAACTGATGTTTTCGTCTTGTTTTTTCTTGATTTTTCTTTTGAAAGCGCGTACATTATACCATAGAAACTAATATTTTTGAGGAGTTACCCCCATGAAACGCACAAACAGCTCTAACCGTTGCACGTTCCGAGGCTTTACCCTGATCGAACTTCTGATCGTCATTGCGATCATCGCGATTCTCGCCGCATTGCTTCTGCCCGCGCTTCAGTCCGCCAGACGCAGCGCCTATCTGGCCGGATGCGCCAGCAACATGAAGCAGCTGATGGTCTGCGCGCTCCAGTACGTCGGCGACACGAAATACGTTACGCCCGCGAAATCCGGCGGCGGCAACAACGATTCCCTGTGGGAACGCCTGATCCTGAAATACACCCCGATGAGCGATCTGGACTTCGGGACCAGAGGCGTGCCGAACTGCAAGGGCGAGGACAGATTCACGTCGATCAAGCTCTTCCAGTGCCCGGCCGACAAATATGCGCGCAATACGAGCGTTTCCGCCGGCATGCCCATCCGCACCTACGCCATGAACCACTCCCCCGGCGGCAGCACCACCAACGACGAAAAGGTCGGCGACACGATCGGCGGCCAGTCCATCTGCAACGACAGCAATGACGGAAGAGGTTTCTGGGTCGGCCTCAATTACGGCAAGATCCCGATGCCTTCCCGTATGATCTATTTCGTGGAATATGTCCCCAGCGCATCGCACAGCCGGTCCAATCGTACCGGATTCTTCTCCGCCTGGTGGTCCTCCATCTCCTGCCCGTCCCAGCAGTCCGAACAGTGGGGCGGCGACGAATCGGCCAGCGGAAGCTCTTCCTTCGACATGGCCACGACCACGCTCCACAGCAAAATGTGGAACTACGCGTTCGCCGACGGCCATGTGAAGAACATGTATCCGCGCGCCACCATCCGCAAGGACCAGGGCCTCAGCCGTTGGAACGCCGGCAACTACTGGTCCATGCGCCTCGACGACGACAACAACTGAGATCGGATATCCCCTCCGAGGACAGGTCATGGCGGCGAAAAAAGGCTGTTTCTTCAAGATTCTGAAGATATTTCTTGTCCTTCTGATTGCCCTGATCGTCCTCCTGATCTCGCTGTTCTTCTTCGCGACCGGTGCACCCGCGACCTATCCCGCGCCCAAGATCGACAGCCGCGACACCGGAGTGATCGCGAGCGTCATCACGCGTCTGGCGCGTTCGCTGGTCGACAAGGAAGGCCGCGTGGTCGAAACAGCGGTCCTGAAGCTCTCGCAAAACGAGGTGCAAACGCTTCTGAACGCCGAGATCGCAAAATCCGTCCGCGTCGAAACACAATCCCTGCCGTATGCCGTGGTCTGGGACGCCGGACGCCTGCAGTTGCATTACTCCATGCCGGTTTTCTCCGGACGGGCAGCCAATATCTCCGTCGAAGTCTCGCCGATTATCGATGAAGGCGATCTCACGCTCATCCCCGGGCAAGGTTCCATCGGGAAAGTCCCTATGCCGCAGGCCGCACTGAATTACGCGGCGAAAAAACTTGAACAGATGGCGATGGGGGACGATTCCACGCGCACAGCCCTTTCGGCGTTCACCCGGATCGAACCAAGTGAAGACGGGCACCTGCTCCTGATGTTCGACCCGCGCAACGTGAACACCGTCATCCGGATCCTGCGTTCCGCCGGCGAACCGCAGCCGCGCGAAGAACTGGACCGGTTCGCGGACGAAGACGCGGACGAAAATTCTGACGAAATCGAAGAAAAAATCGAAAAAATCGAAGAATAATCCGAAAAAAACTTGATTTTTCGTGATTTTCCGCTAAGATTTCTATATCTTTCGCGTCTAATTGTCAGAAGCATCCAGAAATCAACCATCATTTTTCATCGTCCGGCTGCTTTCCGCACGGTGCGGGCCGCTTCATCTTGCCCGCCGCGCCGAAGCGTCCGGACCATCAGAGAAAGGATTTACCCATGAATCGAAACATCCGCTTCCTCCTGACCGCGGCGGCCGTGCTCCCGGGCTTCTTCGCCCTCCCTGCCGTGTCGGCGCAGGACGACCAGAAGGCCGCTGAAACGGCGCAGACGCCCGCCGAAAAAGAGACGATCGCCAAGATCCGCAAGCTCATGGAAGAGGGCAACTTCAAGGAATCCGCCGACGCCGCGCGCGCCACGCTGGAGGCCATCCCCGCGAAGTCCCAGAGCGAAGCCGTCGGCACGCTGTGGAACCTGTACCGCGCCAGCCTCTTCAGCAACAACCGCGTGAAGGACTATGACGACGCCTATGAGTTCGTGACCTCGCGCTTCCCGAAGAACGTTTCGCTCGCCGCCGAACTGAACGCCAACGTCACCAGCTACGGCTTCTTTTTCAATAATACGTTCACGCGCGGCTCCAACCGCGGCAACGCCGGACGCCGCGTGAACAGCACGGCGCGCGACCGCGTGCAGAATCTCCGGTTCATGGCGTCCGCGTCCGAAGAGGCGAAGAACGTTTCGAAGCCGCTTCAGATCAAATACTATCGTGCGCTCGCCTCGCTGATTTGCCGCAGCCAGACCGGCAGCCAGTCCTACAAACTCCAGGCGCTTACCGACCTGACCGCCCTGCCCGACTACGACGACGGCGATTTCGGCAGCTCCTCCCGTCCGCCGGTGAACAAGGACGGCTCCCCGGTGCTCTATTCCTGCCCGAAGGACTTCGCGTCCGCGAAATGCGACGGCGAACGCTTCCGCTGGGCGCTGGAACAGGCCATTGCGCTGGGCGATTACCAGAGCAAATACGACTGGGCGTCCTTCCTCGCCAACGAGTTCGATTTCTCGCAGATCGACTGGAACGTCCGCAACGAATACCAGACCTCCGACAAGTACCGCGACTACCTCTATGAACTGAAGGACGCAGAGACCGTCGCCGAACTCGCCGACGGCGTCCGCAAGATCGTGCTCCCCGAGGAGTTCAGCTATTTCCGCATCTTCAAGGAACTCGCGAACGAAGACAAGGCCGGCCTCTACAAGCAGCAGTCCGCCCAGCAGCTCGGCTACCTCTACCTCTCCCGCATGCAGTACGAGAACGCCGCCGACTGGTTCAAGAAGGCCAATGAGAACGAGATGGTCCAGCAGATCCTCTGCAACTGGGGCTCCACGCAGAACATCCAGGTCGTCCCGTTCGGCACGAAGCCCGTCCTCTCCTACCGCAGCCGCAATGCCACGAAGGTCCGCGCGGTTGTGACGAAGGCCGACGCGAAGACCGCGGTCGAGATCATGCTGAAGAGCCTCCGCGAGGGCGGCGAGCGCTCCTACGAGACCGACAACGCCTATCAGATGAACACCGGATTCAAGGGCTGGGGCCCCGCCATCAAGGAAAAGATTTCCGAGTTCACGTTCGACGTGACGCCGAAGCCGCACCACTGGGAGACCGATACAGAAGTCACGCTGCCCATCACCGAGCCCGGCGCGTACATCGTCCGCACCCTGCCCGAAGGCACGGAAGGCACCTATTCGAAGGATTCCTGGTACGAAAACCTCGTCTGGATCACCCCGGAGATCCTCACGAAGGAATCCGTCACGAAGGGCCGTTTCCTCACGCTCAACGACTCGAAGACCGGCGAACCGCTCGCCGACCGCAAGCTCAAGATCATGAACTACCGGACGGAATACGCGAACAACCGTAACCAGAACGAGTTCGGCGGACGGCGCTACCGCATCATCGTGAAGGAGTTCGAGGTCACGACCGGCAAGGACGGCGCGGTCATCTTCCCCGAAAAGCTCAACGACCGCACGCTCATTCTCTCCGAGTCCGAGGACGGCCTCACCTTCCTCCCGAACGCCTACTACTCCACCATGAACGCGGGCCGCTTCTATGAACGCGACCGCGACTATATCATCACCGACCGCCCGGTGTACCGCCCCGGCGACACGGTGAAGTACACCGTCTACACCCGCCGCGCCTCCTACGACGAAAAGGAGCCGCAGAAGCGCTCGGAATACAAGCTGAAGCTCACCGGCACCGACGCCCGCGGCAAGAAGCTGTACGAACAGAATATTTCCGGCGACCCGATGCTGGCCGCCGCGACCGAGGAGTTCGTGCTCCCGGACGACGTCTCCCTCGGCAGCTTCAATCTCAGCACAGGCAACGGCGGCGTCTCGTTCTCCGTCGAGGAGTACAAGAAGCCGGAATACCTGCTTGAGGTCGAAATGCCCGAAACGCAGGTAAAGACCGGCGGCATCTTCGAGGCGAAGATTCAGGCGAAATACTACTTCGGCGCGCCCATGTCCGGCGCGAAGATCAAATACACCGTCCATCGCGAACAGGCGCGCCGCGTCTTCCCGTTCCGTGGCCGCTTCGACTGGCTCTTCGGCGAAGGCTATTGGATCTGCTCCACCGCCTACCGCGACGAGAGCATCCGCCAGGTCACCTGGGGCCGCGACCTCATCACGCAGGCCGAAGGGATCGCGGACGAAGACGGCAAGCTGACCGTGCCGATCGACACCGGCGACGCGCTCCGCCGCTTCGGCAACCTCGATTTCCGCTACATCATCGACGCCGAAGTCTCCGACGAGTCCAACCGCGTGGTCAACGGCTCCGGCTCCGTCGTGACCGCCGCCCAGCCGTTCTACGTCTCCGCGTCCGCGAAGACCGGATTCGCACGCACCGGCAAGCCCGTCACGCTCGTCGTGAAGGCCACCACGCCCGACGGCAAGCCCGTCGCGGGCAAGGGCAAGGTCTCCATCTACCTTCGTGACCTCGACAAGGACGGCGTGCCGCACCGCGTCGGCCAGCCCGTGAAGGTCATGGACGTGACCGCGGGCGACGAGAACGGCGTCAGCTTCGTGATCGACCGCCAGGGCGTCTACGAAGTCGTCTCCAGCATCACGTCCGACGCCTCGCTGAAGGCGAACGGCGGCAAGGACCCCGTGACCTGCGAAGGCTCCTATCCGCTCTTCGTCGCCGGGTTCGACAAGTCCGGCGACCTCTTCAGCAAGCTCCCGCTTGAGATCACCACCGACAAGAGCGAATACAACCCCGGCGAATCCGCCAGCATCCTCGTTTCCATGAAGAAACCCGGCGCCACGCTCTACTTCTTCACGCGCCAGGAACGCGAGACGCAGTACGAGTGCGTCCGCCTCGGCGACAAGGAATACTCGCATGAGTTCAAGATGGACTTCCTCCCCGGCGACCGCCCGAATACCTACGTCTCCGTGATCGCGGTCGGCAACGGCGAGGTCCAGCGCCTCTCCAAGATGATCGCCGTCCCGCCGATCTCCAAGATGCTCGATGTCGACATCGCGGGCCCGAAGAAGCCCGTCAAGCCGCGCCAGAACGTCCCGATGACAATCACCGTGAAGGACGGCAACGGCAAGCCCGTCTCCGGCGCGGTCACGCTCACGGTCTACGACAAGTCCCTCGACGCCATCGCCTCCAGCCGCATCCCGGCGATCAATTCCTTCTTCTGGAACTGGAAGCGCTCCCACTACGCCGACTACACCGTGAACCTCGACAACATGACCAGCCTCCACAACAACCCCGCCCGCGGAATCCACTTCATGAACGACAACCTCTTCATGACCGGGCACATCTTCCCGTTCACGCTCGGCCAGGGTGAAAGCGTCTACTTCGACGGCGGCATCATGTTTAAGGACGGCGGCGCGGTCCGCAGGAACGGCGCCATGGCACGCGGAGGCGGCTTCGGCGGCGGCGCGGTCCAGTCCTTCGGCGCGGCCATGAACAGCATGGACGACGCCGTCATGGAAGCCGCTCCCACCGCCGGACGCGTGATGATGAAAGCCGCAAGCGCCAGCGCCGATATGGCGATGGCGGAAGAAGCCGTCGAAATGAAATCCGGCGGCGGTGAAATGGGCGGCGGTTCCTTCGTCCGCTCCAACTTCCTCGACGCCGCGTACTTCGCCGGGCTTGTGAAGCTCGACGAAAACGGCCAGACCACCATCGACGTCCCGGCCCCCGACAACCTCACCACGTGGAAGGTCCACGTGTGGTCCCTCACCGCCGATACATCGGTCGGCGAAGGCGATTCCGAATTCGTGGTCAGCAAGGACCTCATCGCCCGCCTCGAACTCCCGCGCTTCCTCGTCAACGGCGACAGCGTGAACGCCGTCGCGAACGTCCACAACTACACCGAAAAGGACGTCACCGCGAATGTCACGCTCACGGTCGAAGGCGACACGGTCAACACCCTGACCCTGAAGAACAACGCGACCATCACCGTCAAGGCAGGAAGCCATACCGCCTGCACGTTCACGCTGAACGCCAAGGCGGTCGGCGAAAGCAAGCTCACGCTCTCCGTGAAGGCCGGCGAAGAAGACGACGCGCTCCAGCTCGCTTTGCCCGTCCTCGTGAAGGGCATTGACAAGCAGGTCAACAACTTCGCCTACCTCGACAAGGACAACAAGTCCGCCACCGTCACGCTGAAGGTCCCGGAACAGCGCAAGCCCGAAACGACGTTCCTCACCGTGAACCTCGCCCCCGGCGCGGCGATGGCGATGGTCGAGCTCCTGCCCTACCTCGCCGCCGACGGCGAAGCCACCGTGTTCGGCGTCGTGAACCGCTTCGTGCCCTCCATGGCGGCAAAGAACGCCCTCAGCAAGCTCGGCGTCAGCTTCGACGACGTCCACCCGGCGAAGACTTCCCGCGACAAGCTCTATACCGAATATATGGAGAAATACTGCTGGAAGGACGGCAAGGTCGATCCGTCGTTCGACGCGAAGACGTTCAACCGCGTGATGGACGAGAACCTGAAGATGATCCTCACCATGGTGAACACCGACGGCGGCTGGGGCTGGTTCGGAGGCTACCGCGAACATTCCTTCCCGGACACCACCGCCTACGTCGTCGACGCCCTGCTGGACGTCAGCGCGTACGGCAACAAGACCGTCGACGGCCAGATGAACCGCGGCGTCGCCTGGCTTCAGGCACACGCCGAGGAACGCCTCGTCGAAATCCGCAAGCACAAAGGCGTCTCCAACACCGACGCCCTCGTCGCCCGCGTCCTCGCCAAGGCGGGCAAGCCCAACAAGGAACTGAACGGATTCCTCTACGAACTCCGCAGCCAGCTCGCGCCCTACGGGCTCTCCATGCTCGGCCTCGCGCTCGAGCCCAAGTCCGAGGAACGCGCCATGGTCGTCCGCAACCTCACACAGTTCCGCATGGTCGACGACGAGAACCAGACCTCCTACCTGAACATCCCGACCCCGTGCAGGTTCTTCTGGTACGGCAGCGAGAACGAAACGAACGCCGCTTACCTCGACCTCCTGCTCGACAACGATCCGTCCGATCCGAACGCCCGCAAGCTCGCGAACTACCTCGTCACGAACATCCGCAATTCGCCGTGGCGCAACAGCAACCGCGAACTCGGCGCGGTCGTCCGCTCCCTCGCCCGCTACATTAAGACGGCAGGCGAAGACGCGCCCGACATGAACGTGAAGGTCAGCCTCGACGGCAAGGAGATCAAGAGCTTCCACGTCGACAAGACATCCATGTGGGACAGCCCGTTCGTCGCACTCGCGAAGCCCGACGCCCTCGGCACCGGCGACCACAAGCTCGAAATCTCCATCGACGGCCCCGGCGTCCTCTACATGAATTCCATGCTGAACTACTTCACGCTGGAGGACGAGATCGAGCCCGCCGGACTCGAGATGAAGATCAAGCGCAACTACTACCGCCTCGTGCCCGAAGTACAGGAAGCCGTCGCGGCCGGGCTCCAGGGCTCCGTCCAGACCGTCAAGCGCGACAAGTACAAACGCGTCCCGCTGAAGTCCGGCGACGTGATCCGCCCCGGCGAACTCGTTGAGGTCGAGCTGATCTCCACCGCGAAGAACGACTACGACTACGTCTGCTTCGCCGACAGCATGCCCGCCGGTTTCGAGTTCGAAAAGCCAGTCAGCGGCTACGACTGGACCGGAAAGGCACCCATCTACCGCGAATACCGCGAACGCGGCGCCAAGTTCTACCTCCGCAACATGGCGCGCGGCGATTCCAACGTGTTCTACCGGATGCGGGCGCAGCTTCCCGGACGCTTCATCGCCCTCCCCGCCGGCGGCAGCGGCGTGTACGCTCCCGAGCTGAAGTGCAACTCCGATCAGCACATCTTCGTGATCGCCGAATAACGCTCGGACACAACCCCCACAAACAAAACGACAGCCCGTCCCCAACCGGACGGGCTTTTTTTACAAACCGTAAAAAGGGGTAAAAGAAAAGGGAACGGAACGAGAATCAGAAGCCGCCGCCGTTGCGGAAGAAGCCTTTTTCCTTCATCTTCCGGCGGAGGTCTTCCAGCACGGACTCGAACGCTGCGCGCTGTTCATCCTCGTTCATGCGCGGGATCAGGTCGTCCTGCGACTGGAGACGGCTGGCAAGCTCGTCCGGGAGGTCCTGCAGGAATCGCGACGGCTTGTGTATCTCATATTCACCGTACTTAAATCGCTTGCGGGCGAGCGTGAGGACGAGCTGTTCGCGGGCGCGGGTGATCGCCACATAGCACAGGCGGCGTTCCTCCTCGACCCCGCGCGACGACTCCTCCATGGCGCGTTCGTGAGGAAAGAGCCCCTCCTCCATGCCGATCACGAAGACGATGGGGAATTCCAGCCCCTTCGCGGCATGGACCGTTGAGAAGACCGGCGCGTTGCGGTTGTCCTCGTCGTCATCCGTCGTGCGGTCGTTGTCGTCCATGAGGGAGAATTTTTCGAGCCAGTCGCCGAGCGTCATGGGATCGCTGCCGGGCGGGGTGTTGTGCTCGAAATAGGAAATAGAGTTGATGAATTCGTAGACGTTTTCCTGGCGGGACTCGGCTTCCTTGGCATCGCGGTAAATCTTCAGGAACCCGTTCAGATAGCCGACGTCCTCGAGGTAGTCCGTGACCTTTTCGGCGAGGCCGCCGGGCGTTGAGAACGCCTCGCGCGCCTTTCGGACCGCGGACGCCAGATTTGCCGCCGAGTTCGCAGCGGCCTTCGTGACAGAGTCGGAAAACGCGGATTCGGAAAGGAGTTCCTGCATCGGGGCGTTCGCCGCCTTCCGCAGGTCGCGCAGACGCATGATCGCCTTGTCGCCGATCCCGCGCGGAGGCACGCCGATCACGCGCAGCAGGCTCTGGTCGTCGCGCTTGTTCAGCACGAGTTTCAGGTACGCCACGGCGTCCTTGACCTCCTTGCGCTGGAAGAATTCCTGCCCGCCGATGATGCGCGGCCGGACACCGTGCGAACGGAAGGTCTGCTCCAGCACGCGCGAAAGGTAGTTCGAGCGGTACAGCACGGCGAAATCCCGGTAGCAGTAGTCCGGGTTGGCGGAGATGATGTGCTCCATCATGTTGTAGACGAAATCCGCCTCGGCGTCGCCGTCCTCCAGTTGCGCCAGCTTGATCTCCTCGCCGTCGCCTTTGGTCGACCACAGGCTCTTGTCGAACCGTGCACCGTTGTGGGAGATGACGCTGTTCGCGGCGCGGAGGATGTTGTTGGTGGAGCGGTAGTTCTGTTCGAGCTTGATCTCTCGCGCGCCGGGGAAATAGGTCGGGAAGTTCAGGATGTTGCCGACATCGGCGCCGCGCCACGCGTAGATACTCTGGTCGTCGTCTCCGACCACGCAGATATTCTGGCGGAACTGCGTGAGATACTGGAGAAGTTTGAGTTGGGCGGCGTTGGTGTCCTGATACTCGTCGACCAGCAGATAGCGGTATCTGTCCTGATAGCGCGCCAGACACTCCGGCTGCTCCTTGAATATCTTCAAAACAAGCAGAAGCAGGTCGTCGAAATCCAGCGCGTTCTGAAGCTCCAGGATCTGTTGGTAGCGTTCGTAGATCGCCAGAAACGCGTCGTTGCCGCCCGACGGCACGTCGGAGGGAAACTGCATCTGGTTCTTGCAGCGGCCGATGAACGCCGCAACTTCCTTCGCCGGGATCTCGTCCTTGCCGAATCCGAGCTCGGCGGACGCCTGTTTGATGATACCCGTCTGGTCGCTTTCGTCGAGGATGCTGTAATTGGAGTTGTAATTGCCCGCGAACGCGATGTCGCGCCGCAGGATGCGCGCACAGAACGAGTGGAACGTGCCGAGCGTGACCTTGTCGGCGGCCGCGCCGGGCACCATGGCGGCCACACGTTCGCGCATCTCCGCCGCCGCCTTGTTTGTGAAGGTCATGCCCGCGATCTGTTCCGGCGGGATCCCCTCCTCGATCATGTGCGCGATACGGGACGTGATGACGCGCGTTTTGCCCGTGCCCGCGCCGGCAAGAACGAGGAGCGGTCCTTCGATCTGAAGAACCGCTTCCTTCTGTTCCGGGTTCAGTCCGGACATGCAGTCGCGCATGGCGGGCATGGACGGGATTCCTTATGACTTACGCGTCCTGCGCCGCCAGCTGGAACGTGAGACCGTCCCAGACCGCGGACGCCGCGGTCACGGCGTTTTCGAATTCGGCGAAACGGCCGCCGCCGATCACATAGGAGCAGATCGCCGGGGCGTCGGCCGCGTCGAACTTGTCGTCCACGTTGTCGCCGCACGGATGGTCGAGCGTGTAGGTGGAGACGAAACGGAGTTCGCCGGGGACGCAGGGATATTCGCGCACCAGGATGGCGTCGCAGCGGACGATGCCGAGCACGAGCTTGCCGGCCTTGGCGTCGACGGCGGCCGCCACACGGGGAGTGTTCAGCTGGTCTTTTTCATAGTCCATCGCGAGCAGGCAGGACGCGAACGCGTCGCGCAGCGGCACGCCCATGGAGATCTTCTCAATGATCGGGTCGGTCTGGGAGCCGTTCGTGGCGAGGGCGACCGCGCCGGAGAGGCGGATGCAGTTGTAGGCGATGTAGGGGTTCTTCGCCAGGTCGCTTTCGAAGCCCGCGCGCGGCAGGATGGCGATCTTGCCGGTAATGAGCTTGGCGCTGCGGTTCGGGAAGGAACGGGAGGAGACGCGGTAGGCCGCACAGGGTTTGCCGTCGCGGGTCATGCCGGCGCAGACGATTCGTCCGAGATACATGGTCGTTGTCCTTTCAGACTTTGAAAAAGGTTATCAAACAAATTGGGAAATGCGTGAGGAGAAACGGGTTCAGTTCTGGCGCGGCTTGAGCTGCGGGAAGAGCACGACGTCGCGGATGGATTCCGTGCCGGTCAGGAGCATCACGAGGCGGTCCACGCCGATGCCCATGCCGCCTGCCGGAGGCATGCCGTATTCGAGCGCGGTGAGGAAGTCCTCGTCGACGGCCTGCGCGGGATCCTTGCCGGACAGCGTGACCTGTTCCATGAAGCGCTTGCGCTGGTCAATCGGGTCGTTGAGCTCGGAATAGCCGGGGGATATCTCCTGTCCGTTGATTTCAAGCTCGTACACATCCACGCTTTCGGGATCGTCGGCGCACTTCTTGGCGAGCGGGACGAGTTCGGCGGGCAGACGCGTCACGAAAGTCGGCTGGATGAGCGTGTGCTCGATCAGCTTTTCATAGATTTCGTGCGTGATCTCGAGGTCGGTCCAGTCGGGCATGACCTGCGCGCCGAGTTCCTTCGCGAGCTTGTACTTCTCTTCGCGGGGGAGCTCGAACCAGTCCTGACGGCCCGTGCGCTCGCGGATGAGGTCGCGGTACGGGGCGCGCCGCCACGGGCGTTCCAGGTTGATGACCTTGTCGCCGGGGAGCTTGATCTGAAGCGTGCCGAACACCTTCTGCGCGATGCTCGTGACCATGCTCTCGATGAGCTCCATCATGGTCTCGCAGTTGCCGAACGCCTGATAGATCTCGATCATGGTGAATTCGGGGTTGTGACGGCGGTCGATGCCCTCGTTGCGGAAGTTGCGGTTCAGCTCGTACACCTTCTCGAATCCGCCGACCAGAAGGCGCTTCAGGTAGAGTTCCGGCGCGATGCGCATGAACATGTCGCAGTCAAGCGCGTTGTAGTGCGTCTTGAACGGCGTGGCGGCGGCGCCGCCGGGGATGTACTGGAGCATCGGGGTTTCGACCTCCATGAATCCGCGCGATTCCAGGAAGTTGCGGATCTCGCGGATGATCTGGATGCGCTTGAAGAAGAGGGAACGGCTTTCGTCGTTCATGATGAGGTCGAGATAACGCTGACGGTAGCGCTGTTCCATATCGGTCAGGCCGTGGAATTTCTCCGGCAGCGGGCGCAGGGACTTCGACAGCATCGTGTAGGAATGCATCTTCAGCGTGATCTCGCCGGTCTTCGTCACGAACATGTGGCCGGATGCGGCGATAATGTCGCCCGGATCGAGGCGTTTGAAGCGCTTGTATTCCTCTTCGCCGAGCAGGTCGCGCTGGGCGTACAGCTGGAGGCTGCCGTGCTGGTCCTTGATGTGCAGGAACGTCGCCTTGCCCATCACGCGGAACGTCATGATGCGGCCCGCGACGGTCACGAGTTCGGTGTTCTCCACGTCCGGCACGTATTTCGCGCGGGCTTCGGTCGTCGGGATGATGTTGTCCACGAAGACGCCGTACGGGGCGATGCCCGCGGCACGGAGTTCTTCGGCTTTCGCCTTGCGCTGGGAGAAAATATCGTCGAGCTGTTTCTGCTCGGCTTCTGCGGAGATGATTTCGTCGGACATGGTCGTTTCCTTCGTCAAAAGATGGGAATTAGCGGAAAATATAATATACACCTTGCCCCCTGTTTTTTCAAGAAAAAAACATGCCCGTGCGTGTCCTTCTTACGCTCATTTTCCGGCGCATGACGTCAGATTCGGATTCCGTTTTATTCCGGCACGTTTTCCGAATCAATCGTCACCTTTGACCTCCCCGTGCTCAAGCGAAGCTGAGAGCACTACTGCTGCTGTGGAGGACTTGTCCTCCCCGCCGCTTCATCCATCTCCCGGAGCTGTTCCATGACACGCCGGAGCCCGTCATGGTCGTTGCGGTTGTTCAGCTCCATCAGGAGATACAGCATGGCGTATTCGCGCCCGTAGACGCGATCCATGAAGAACTGCGTAAGCGCGGAGTCCGGCGAGGTCTGCCAGCAGAACACGAACGCATTGGAGAGGAAACCGTTTTTGAAATGGTTCGGAAGGGCGTTTTTCGGCGTGCTCGATCCTTCGTATCCGGCGTTCCACGGGTTCATCACGCCGACGACGGCGAACACCACGCCCCACAAAAGCGCCAGACGGAACATCTTCCATCGTTTCAGGCGCGGACGCGGACGCCCGAACCAGATCACGACATAGTACAGGAGCACGGGCGCGAACGGGATCAGGAACCGATATCCGTAGCACCAGCCGCCAAAATCCGAGGTGCCGATGATATAAAGGAAGATCGCGGCGGCGGTCGAGGCCATCATGTACACGAACACCCGGTCGCGGCGCATGCGTTCCGAGGCGCACGCGAATCCGGCGAAAAGCAGCGCGGGCATGTACAGGAAGAACCCCTCGAACCCGAACAGGATGTTGAACGCGTAGGTCAGGTAGTTTTTCTCCGTGAACGACGGTTTATGCGTGAAGAGATACAGCGGAAGCGGCGAACCGTAGGAGACCATGTTCATCCCCGCCTCGGACAGGACCAGCAGGCCCGCGCCGACCGCATACATCAGGGCATTTTCGATCCGCCGGGGCGAAACCAAGGTCAGGACGAACACGAACACCGCGATTCCCAGCACGCCGCCGGTCACAAATTCCAGATTCAGGATCAGTCCGGTCATAACGCCCGCCATGAACGCGCGCAGACGCGTCAGGCCCGTCTCCTCGCAACGTTCCAGCAGCAGGATCAGCCCCATCAGCACAGCCGCGCACACCGTCTGGTTGTTCAGCGTCACGGCGTAGGAGAGCACAAGCGTGGAAGCAACCGACAGCACGGACATCGCGATCCGGTATCCTTCCGGCATCCGCGGACGACGCCGCAATCCGAGGTAGAAAAACCATCCGGTGAAGCAGGACAGAAGGAACGTCAATACGCCCGTGAGGTAGACCGCGCGGTAATAATCCCCGTCCAGATAGCGCACGCCGAAACACTTCAGCACGCGCCCCCACGCGATCGCACAGAACGTCAGAAGAGGCGGTTTATCCCCGTAGAAATGCCCGTTGCGCTCGCACTTGTCCGGCGTTGTAAAAAAGCTGTCGTCGATCGCGAACGTGCCGCGTTCCAGTACGGATTCGACCGTCGAATACCGCGACGTCTCGATCCCGACATGCGTCACGTCGTGTTTCGCCAGAAGAAAGGCGAATATGGTCGAAACGATCAGGAATATCAGGAAGCGGAGTTTCATGGAGGGAGGATGGGAGGACAAAGAGAAAAGAAAAAGCCGGAGAACCTTTCAGCGGAATCCCGCATGTGTTCTCCGGCGGAAACGCTGAAGGAGACTTCGGAATCAGAACCAGTCGCGGTTGTTATTGTTCCGGTTGTTGTTATTGTTCCGGTTGTTATTGTTGTTCTGGTTGTTCCGGGCGTTATTGTTGTTATTGTTCCGGTTGTTATTGTTCTGCTGGTTCCGGTTATTGTTGTTATTGTTGTTCTGATTATTGTTGTTATTGTTCTTGTTCTGATTGTTCTGATTGTTGTTGCGCGTCTGACGGGTCACGTTGCCGGCTTCGGACGGAGTAAGCAGGGTAAGCTCGATCCGTTCGTTGTTCTTAGTCAGCACGGCGGATGTGCGGGTCACTTCTTCGAGCTTGTAGCCGTTCACGGTGGTGTCGCCGACTTTCAGGTGCTGCCGGAACACGTTGTTCGCGGAGATCGAGGGGCTTCCGCCGACGATGACGATCTGCTTGGGATCCTTATCCGTTTCGCCTGCCTTCGTCTCTTTCACTTCTTCGCCGGCTTCCTCCGCTTCCGCCGCGGCCGCCGCTTTCTTTTTCGGATCGGTCACGCGGCTCGAAGACAGCGCGTACTGCTCGTATTCTTTCTGCTGAAGCGCCTTCAGCTGCTGCTGGGAGTTGCCCTGAAGCCGCTGGAGAATGATCGCACCGAGGGAATCGCCGATGACATACGTACCGACCAGGCTCATGTCCGCGCGGATCTGCTGATTGTTCCGCTGGGCATTCTTGTTCGCGGGCGCCTCGGGCACGCGCTCCGTTTTAAATATATTATGTTCCAGCACGGAGGCGATCTTCTGTTCCGTCACTTCGGGGGAATCCAGCGGATTCTTCTCCACTTGCTTCACGGTCGCAGCTGCTCTTTTCCGTTCCAGCTTGGCGGGCGAGAATTTTTTCGACGCCGAGGCAAACTCAAGCGGCTCGGACGAATACGTCCAGGCGAGATGAGCGACAGCTGCGACAAGAATGACGTTCAGAGCGATCAGCATAAATTTCATAGCGGAGGACTCCTTGGGAGGGGCGGTTCTGTTTGGTTCCTGCTTCAATATACCACGCCAAATGAAAAATGCAAACCAGTTTGGCGGTTTGAACGATTATTTTTCTAAATTTTTTTGATTCTTACTCACATTTTTTGATGAAGAAAAGAAAACCCCGGCCGTCCGAATTGCGTGGGCGACCGGGGGAAATGTTCTTTTTTGAACTGAAAGGACTTGCGATCAGTACACGAAAAGCATTTCGCGGTACTTCGGCAGCGGCCAGCTTTCGTCCGCGACGTTCTTTTCGATCGAGTCGACGGTCACGCGCAGATCGGCCATCGCGGCGAGGATCTCCTCGTGGAGTCCGCCGAGCGCCTTGCGGAGAGCGTCGGTCTTAGCCTTGAGCTCATCGAGCTTCGCGCCGAGTTCGGAAGCGGAAACGGACAACGCCTTCACGCCGGTCTTCAGTCCGGCGGACTTGCCCGTGACGGCCGCGGCGGCGAGCTTGGCATACTCCTGCGCGACGGCGGGATAGATCATGCTCGTGGCGATCTCAAGGGCGACTTCGCCCTCGATATGGATTCTGCGATGATAATCCTCGAGGAAGACTTCGTAGCGGGACTCAAGCTCGCGCTTCGTGTAGACGTGGTACTTCTCGAACATCTTCACGTTGGCGGGGGCGGTGAGGCAGCGGAGCGCGTCCATAGTGGTCTTGGCGTTCGGAAGGCCGCGCTTCGCGGCTTCCTTCAGCCAGTTGTCGGCATAGCCGTCGCCGTTGAAGATGATGCGCTTGTGCGTGCGGATGATCTTGCGGAGTTCCTTCTGCAGGCCGTCGTGGAATTCCTTCTTCGGGAGCTTTTCCAGCACGGAGGCGATACGCTCGAACGCTTCGGAGATGATCACGTTCAGGACGGTGTTCGGACCGGCGCAGGACTGGCTGGAGCCGGGTGCACGGAATTCGAACTTGTTTCCGGTGAACGCGAACGGGCTGGTGCGGTTGCGGTCAGTGGCGTCCTTCGGGAGCGGCGGGAGCGTGTCGACGCCGATGCGCATGGCGCCGGCGCTGCGGCTGGTCTTGACCTCGTTGTGCTCGAGCTGGTCTATCACGTCCGCGAGCTGGTCGCCGAGATACATGGAGATGACGGCCGGCGGCGCTTCGTTCGCGCCGAGACGGTGGTCGTTGCCGGCTCCGGTCACGGTGGCGCGGAGGAGGTCGGCATGCTTGTCGATGGCTTCAATGATTGCGCAGAGCACGGTCAGGAAGATGGCGTTCTGGCGCGGATCGCTGCCCGGATTGAGCAGGTTCGTCTTGCCGTAGGAGACGGCCCAGTTGTTATGCTTGCCGGAACCGTTCACGCCCGCGAACGGCTTTTCATGGAGCAGGCAGACGAATCCGTAGCGGCCGGCGACCTGGCGGAGCACTTCCATGATGAGCATGTTGTGGTCGCACGCAAGGTTGACTTCTTCGAACATCGGCGCGAGCTCGAACTGGGCGGGCGCGACTTCGTTGTGGCGCGTCTTCGCCGGGATGCCGAGCTTCCAGAGTTCGTTTTCGACTTCGGTCATGAAGTTCAACACGCGCAGTTTGATTGAGCCGAAATAGTGGTCCTCAAGCTGCTGGTGCTTCGCCGGGGGCGCGCCGAACACGGTGCGGCCGGTCTGGACGAGGTCCGGGCGCATGAGGTAGAAATGCTTGTCGATCAGGAAGTATTCCTGTTCCGCGCCGAGCGTGATCTCGACCTTTTCCTCGGGCAGGTTGAAGCACTTCATGAGGCGCTTCGTGGCGACGGAGAGCGCCTGCATGGAACGCAGCAGCGGGGTCTTCTTGTCGAGCGCTTCACCGGTATACGCGCAGAACGCGGTCGGGATGCACAGCGTGGCGCCGTTGCCGTGGCGCTTGATGAACGCCGGGCTGGTCGGATCCCAGGCGGTATAGCCGCGCGCCTCGAACGTCGAACGGATGCCGCCCGACGGGAAGCTGGATGCGTCCGGTTCGCCGACGATCAGGTTCTTGCCGGAGAAGGACTGGATGGGCTTGCCGTCCTTGATCTCGAGGAAGGCGTCATGTTTTTCTGCGGTCGATCCGGTCAGCGGCTGGAACCAATGCGTGTAGTGCGTGGCACCGCGTTCCATGGCCCATTTCTTCATGGCGTGGGCCACGTCGGCGGCGATCTGCACGTCCAGCGGCGCGCCGGTCTCGATGGTGGCGAGCAGCTTGCTGCAGATGTCCTTCGGCAGGTACTCGCGCATGGAGGCGGCGTCGAAGACGTCTTCCGCGTAATTGTGATCGGGTTCGATGGGGGCTGCGGGCGCGGGTTCCATTGCGGGGAACTCTGCGACTGCGTTGATCGCGTTGATCCTGTTCAGATAGCTCATACTGTCCAACTCCTTGGGTTGTTGAGGTTGTCTGTCGCTTTGAAGCATATCCCGTGCCAACTTTGTTTCAGGCAAACACCGGATTCCGGCTTTACACAAAACGTAAACTTTCCGGTCGACTTCACATTTTCTGTAAATAAAATGCGCCTCCCGGACATCGAAACGGTATGCTTTTTCGGCAGAAACCGCGGACATATCATAATAATATACCCCTCTTTTACAGGATTTCCAGTGGCGCAACCATCCTTTTTTCGTCTTTCTTTCCACATTTCATCAACGGACATCTCCGTCCACGCGGTTTTCCGGCGTTTCTGGCACGCGATATGCTCCAATCCAAGTTGGTTCGATGTCGTCCGCATTCGCAGTCTTCCGTCTCACCCATTGGGAAACGATCGAACCGGGAATTGACCTTCTGTTCCCGGGAAGCTCATTCCGGATGCGGCGACACGGACCTGACGGCTCCGCTCTTTTCCGTGTTTTTGGGCGGAGCCGTCTTTTTTAACTTTCTTTTTAACGTTCCCGGCATAGATTTTTTCGGATAATAACGGATAATTTCGGACATCCGTTTGACTTTATTCATAGCGCATGATAAGGTTATGCAAACGAAAAACATCGACTCAAATCACGTTCGAAATCAAGTCAACTTCCCATGAAAGGAGCCAGATTCCGTATGACGTTCCGTAAAAAACAGCATGTGCCGATGCCCGGATTCGTCCGCTTGCACACGGCCGCGTTCCTGTGCGCGCTCGCCGCGCTCGCGGCGGGAACCGTGTCCGCCGACGACGCGTTCGAGTACAAAGCCTCCGACGCCGGACTTCAGATCAAGGCCGGAAATCTCACGAAGAACATCGAAGTCTTCGGCGACAAGGGGCAGACGCTCCGGGTAACCTCGAACCTGAACGGCGTTTCCCACGCGAAACACCCGAGCATCTCCGTCATCGCGAAGCCCGGCAAGGCGGATTTCAAGCTCAAACAGGACGCGGCCGACACCGCCACGTTCACTTCGAAGTCCATCACGGTCAAGGTCGAGAAGAGCACCGGATCGCTGACGTTCACGCGTCCGGACGGCAAGGTCATCCTCGCCGAGAAATCCGGCGTCCGCCCCGAGATCAAGGAGGTCACGATCTCCGACGCCCCGACGTACGAGGTCAAGCAGACCTTCACGCTTCAGCCGGACGAGGCGATCTACGGCCTCGGACAGGCCATCCGCCCGTTCCTGAACTACCGCGGGAAAGAGATCCTCATCGTCCAGGCGAACATCCCCGCCTACTCGAACGTGCTCACCTCGTCCAACGACTACGGCATCCTGTGGGACATCTGCTCGCAGTCCATCTTCAAGGACGACGCGAACGGCATGTCCATCTGGTCGGAAAGCGCGCCCGCGGGCGTCGACTACTACCTCATGACCGGCAACAACCTCGATGACGTCATCACGCAGTATCGCGAGCTCACCGGCGACGCCCCGATGTTCCCGCGCCAGGCGTACGGCTTCTTCATGAGCAAGGAGCGCTACAGCAGTCAGAAGGAGCTCATCGGCATGGTCGAGACCTTCCGCAAGAACAACTATCCGCTCGACTTCATCGTGCAGGACTGGCAGTACTGGACCGACCGCGACGGCAACTGGACCAGCATGACCTGGGACCCGGAGCGCTACCCCGATCCGAAGGCCATGTGTGACACCATCCACAACGACCTCCACGCGAAGGTCCTGATCTCCATCTGGCCGACCGTCGGTCTGGACTGCGACGTTGGGCGCGAACTTAAATCGAAGAATCTTCTGTTCGACCCGCCGCACTGGATCCGCCAGGGCCGCGTGTACGACGC
The DNA here is from genome assembly GCA_902778895.1 of uncultured bacterium. Taxonomy (GTDB): domain Bacteria; phylum Verrucomicrobiota; class Lentisphaeria; order Victivallales; family UBA1829; genus UBA1732. Next base: position 284,424 of record CACYZF010000006.1, on the reverse strand, counting down.
TTACAGCCAGGAAGGCCGCGAAATCTACTTCAAGCACGTCAAGAAGGGCCTCCTCGACGTCGGCGTCGACGCCACCTGGATGGACGGCACCGAGGTCGAGACGCGTTCCGCCTGCCACAACCAGCGCGACATGATCCGCGACATCAAGGAAAACGGCATCAACGCCATGGGCGACTTCACGCGCTACCTGAACTCCTATTCCCTCATGACCACCATGGGCTGCTACGAAGGCCAGCGCGCCTCCTCCGACAAGCGCGTCCTCACGCTCACGCGTTCCGCCTGGGCCGGCCAGCAGCGTTACGCCGCCCTCTCCTGGTCCGGCGACACCACATCCAGCTGGGGCCGCCTCAAGGAAGACATCGTCGGCGGCCTCTCCGCCTCGCTCTCCGGCCTGCCCTACTGGACGCAGGACACCGGCGGATTCTTCTCCGGCGGATTCCGCGGCATCGACAACCCCGAATACCAGGAACTGCTCGCCCGCTGGAACCAGTTCGCGATCTTCAACCCGGTCTACCGCTGGCACGGCACGGGCTTCAGCAAGGAGCCGTGGCGCTTCAAGGACATCGCCCCTGAAGCGTACAATTCCTACCTCTCCGGCGCGAAGCTCCGCTACCGCATGATGCCCTACGTCTACAGCCTCGCCTGGATGACCACGCAGGACCACTACACCATCACCCGCCCGATTGTCATGGACTTCCCGGACACCCCCGGCGCGACCACGAACGAAGCCCAGTTCATGTTCGGCCCGTCCATGCTCGTCCAGCCGATCACGCGTTCCCTCCGCCAGGCCTCGCGTCCGCGTCCCCCGGTCATCGACGCCTCCGCGCTCACCACGCCCGACGGCGCGCCCGGCGTGAAGATCGAATACTTCAACGACGAACGCCTCCGCCGCAAGGTCAGCGAAGCCGTCGAAAAGGTGGTCGATCTCTCCTGGCCCGGACCGCCCCTCGTCGAATGGCCCGAAGGTCTCCGCAACGGCGACCACTTCTCCGCCCGCCTCACTGGGTTCATCACCGCGCCCGAGGACGGCAAGTACGAGATAGGCGTCTCCGGCGACGACGGATTCCGCCTCTGGCTCGACGGCAAGCTGGTCGTCGAGGACTGGAATTCGGCGGACGCCCGCTACAAATCCACCGACATCGAGCTGAAGAAAGGCCAGAAGGTCGAATTCCGCCTCGACTACTACCAGAACCTCTACACACGTGAACTCAAACTCTGCTGGAGGACCCCGGACGAGCTGAAGAAGTATTCCGCGGACCACAACGACGCGGCGGTCGACGTCAACCTCCCCGTCGGCGCCAAGTGGTACGACTTCTTCACCAACGAGCTCATCGACGGAGGCACGACCGTCAGCCGCGCCTGCCCGATGGACCAGTTCCCCTTCTTCATCAAGGCCGGCAGCATCATCCCGTTCAACGGCGAGGATACCGAGTACGCCACGCAGAAGACCACCGCCCCGATGGAAATCCGCGTCTACCCCGGCAAGGACGCCGCGTTCACGCTGCATGAGGACGACAACGAGACCTACGCCTACGAAAAGGGCGAGTTCTCCGACATCACGTTCTCCTGGGACGATGCCGCGTCCACGCTGAAGATCGGACGTCGCAGAAGCTCCTATCCCGGCATGGAACCTGCCCGCGCCTTCCGCGTCACCGTCGTGCGCGACGGCAAGATATCCGAAGGCAAGACCGTGAACTACAGCGGCACCGAGATATCCGTGAAACTCTAAGCCGCGAATCAAACGGGTCCGGGTTTTCATCCGAACGATGAGGCCCGGCCCCTTTTTGTGCCGTGCTGAATTCGCCTCAAACAGAGTTTGGGCAAATAGTATATATTTTTGAATAAATCCGGCATACCATTCCCGCACACGCAGATTATATTATTCGTCAGCATTAGTTTCGTTTTTTCACAATTTCTAACCTTAACAAATCGGAAAGGTACACTATGAAACACACCTTCGCACTCCTGGCTCTCGCCGCCGTCTGCTGCTGCTCCGCGGCATGCGCCACGGCCGACGACGCCCCGGCAACCGCCGACAACGGCAAGCAGGCTCCCCTCAACCCCATCATCTGGGCGGACGTCCCCGACGTCTCCGTCCTCCGTGTGGGCGACACCTACTACATGACCAGCACCACCATGCACATGAACCCGGGCGTGCCCGTGATGATGTCCAAGGACCTGGTGAACTGGGAAATCGTCAGCTACTGCTACGACGACCTGCTGGACAACGACCTGCCCCAGAACGTGAAGGATCGCCTCACGCTCTCCAACGGCCAGAACGAATACGGCAACGGCACCTGGGCCAGCTGCATCCGCTACAAGGACGGCACGTTCTACGTCTCCTCCTTCTCCCAGCCCACGAACAAGACCTACATCTGGACCAGCAAGGACCCGAAGAAGGGCGACTGGAAACGCATCGCCACGCTCCCGCGCTTCCACGACCACTCCCTCGTGCTTGACAAGGACGGCCGCAACTACATCATCTGGGACGGCGGCGACCGCAAGATCGTCGAGCTGACCTCCGACCTCACCGCAGTCAAGAAGGGCGGCCTCGGCGTCGACGCCAACGGACGCATCCAGAACAAGGTCCTCGTCTCCCGCGCCGACACCAACCGCGACGCCGGAAACACCGGCAGCCTCCTCGAAGGCTCCCAGATGCACCTCATCAACGGCAAGTACTACCTCATCAACATCGGCTGGCCGAACGTCCGCAGCGTCTTCTGCGCCCGCGCCGACAAGATCGAAGGCCCCTATGAATCCAAGATGATCTACTCCTGCGAAGGCATCGCCCAGGGCGGCCTCGTCGACACCCCCGACGGGAAATGGTACGCCATGCTCTTCGGCGACCGCGGCGGCGTCGGACGCATCCCGTTCCTCGTCCCCGTGACCTGGAAGGACGGCTGGCCGATGATCGGCACCGACGGCGACGGCAAGACCCTGCCCGCCCTCCCGATCAACGTGAAGCACCCGGCCATCCCGAAGGTCGTCGCCAGCGACGAATTCAGCCGCAAGTCCGGCGACCGCGACCTGCCGCTCGTCTGGCAGTGGAACCACATCCCGGTCAACTCCCTCTGGAGTCTCAAGGAGCGCCCCGGCTGGATCCGCTTCAAGACCGGCGACGTCGTGAACTCCCTCGAAAAGGCGAAAAACACCCTCACGCAGCGCACGTTCGGCCCGACCTCCACGGCCGAGATCAAGATCGACACGAAGAACATGAAGGACGGCGACTATGCCGGTCTTTCCTCCTTCCAGGCACAGTGGGGCCTCGTCGGCGTCAAGAAAGCCGACGGCAAGAAGACCATCGTGATGTGCACCCCGGCCGGCGGCGGCCGCGGGGGCCGTCGCGGCGGTCCCGGCGGCGGCTTCGGCGGCCCCCAGCAGGGACAGCAGCCCCAGCAGCCGCAGCAGGCCATGAACGAGATCGCATCCGTCCCGCTGGACGGCGACGTCGCCTACCTCCGCGTCGAAGTCGACGTCGCTCCGGTCAACGCCCCCGCGGAAGACGAATACAAGCTCAACGCCCGCAGAAAAGACCAGTCGTTCTTCTACTACAGCAACGACGGCAAGACCTGGACGCGCATCGGCAACGCCATCAACATGCCCTACAGCATGCCCCACTTCATGGGCTACCGCTTCGGCATCTTCAACTTCGCCACGAAGGAAGCCGGCGGCTATGTCGACGTCGACTACTTCCGCATCGGCACCGACCTCTCTCCCGAGAGCAAGTGATCCGAAGCTGCGAAGCAGTAAAGCCTCGCAATCCCCTGCCGGACTCCCTCGCGGAGTCCGGCATTTTTGTACCATAAAAAGATTGATTCTGTTTGTTTTTCGGAAAAAAGGATGTATAGTAGAGGTCAGGAGAACAATCAACCGAAGGAAACGAACTGAACATGAGCGAAGACGAGAAAAACGCGCGTCGTTTGGTATACCGGTCGTTCTGGCTTATGACCGTGCCGCTGGTCCTTTCGATTGCGTTCATCTGTGTCCGGGCGTCCTCGAACGGACGCTGGCTCTTCTACTCTGTGTTTTTTCTGGTCTTTCTCTCGCGCCGGATCTTCATCATCCTGCTGAGGATCATGTCCCGCCTGGAGCTGGAGCTCCGCAACAATGCCGAGAACGATCCGACGCGTCTGTCGTATTTTTGCGCGGTCATATACAACCTTGTGATCGAGCTTATGATCCTCTGTCTCCTCAATATGTGTTTGTTTTCTCTGAAGGTTCCGCTGTTAGGATGGGATTATTTTGCGCTTCTGTTCCTGATCGTCCTGCTTCAGGTCGGAATACGGTGTTTCCAGCAGGCGACGGAGTGTCTGTATCACGTCCGCCGTCTGCATCATGCAGCCTACGATCGCGACAACTGGATCGTTTACGGCACGACTTTTGCGGGACTTGTCAAGGCATCGACATACAGCATCCCGTACGGCAAAGAGTATCAGGAAGTCGGGATCGTGCTGATCGAAAGACGGGAAAAAGAGCGCTATAAAAGTGAAGAGGATTATTTGTCTTCAGGAGCAAGCGATTTCCTGTTCTCCCCAATATTCCTCGTCAAATCTTCATGCGAGGTTCAGCCGCCTGTGATCCAATATGATCGGGAACAGAAAGGGCCGCTCACCCTGCGATTCCCGGACGGCGGCGCCATACTTATGAAACACTATTCCGTCAACCGAAGCTTCAATCGGCTGGTGTACTTTTTCAAGTTCCGCAAGATCCTGCAACGCCCGTCCGGCTACCGGAAAAGCCTCCTGCCCCGCCTGACATTTTACGGGTTCCGTCCCGTCTTCGTGCCGAAGAAATACTTGAAAAATCCAGAAATGCCGCTAATTTAAACGATGCGTTTAAATTGGAGAACCGGGATTCAACCCAGTCACGAAAGAACCACCCTCCAAGCATGAAAGAACGATCCTCATGCCGAAGAAAAAACACAGCAGCATGCGTCTTTTCCTACCCGTCTGCATGGCTCTGTTCTGCGCCGTCTGGACGACCGGATGCGCAGCCACCATCTTCACCGGGGCTCTCCTCGTTGATCGGATCAATCTCGCCACGCTGAAGACCTCGCTGGACGGGACCGTGGTGGATGAGACCGGGGTCCCGATGAAAGACGTCAAACTTGTCGCCAGGTTCAGCTATCCGACATGGGATTACACGAGGTCGAAAACAAAGACCGAAAGACATATCATCGACGGCAAATTCGACATCTGGAAACTGGGGTATTGCGACGTCGATCTCTCGTTTTACAAAGTGGGGTATGAAGCGGATGACTATCATCTGCACGGCGGATTCGGTTTGGTGGAGAATGAGGAGAATACGTTGAAGCAGCACGACATGCGGGTCGTGATGCGTCGGATCCATCCGCCCGCGCATCCGCCGATCCGGCTGCGGACTCTGCAGCACCTTTATGAAGCTACTGATCTGCGATACGATATGAAGAGGAAAGAACGCCGTGTTCTGGCATTCCGCAGCTCAAAACCCGTCATGCCGGAATATACCTTCGTCCCCTTCGGTCAGAAACCGGATGAATCCCAATATCTGGAGCTGGATTTCCTGCGGGACGAACAGGGCGGGATCGTCACGCGGGAGTTCCCCGGCGCCGTCGATTCCAGAGGGGAAACCGTGAAGTATCCCGCGGTCTGCCTCATCCGGCTCCACTCCGACGACCCGAACGACGGCTTCGTCCTGTTCGAAGAGGGGAAATCCCTGGCGGAACAAAACCATTTCGACGGAATAATACGGAAGTGGAATGACTACTCCGGGGAGATGCACGAGGTCCACGACCTGCATAAGCAGATCATAAGGGATTGCAGCGCAGCACAAAGTCGTATGCAGGACCATTTCATGGAGCTGGCCCCGGAGGACGGCTACACGCGCCGGGAGATCGCGATTCCCATTGAGGAGATCGTCCGCATCTGGGACTACGGCGAAACGATCAAAACGACATGGTATTCGCCTTACCGGTTTGCGTTCCTGCGGGTCGGCGGACGATATGCCAAGATTCTTTTTATGTTTGGCGGCACGATAGACGGCCGGGCGAAGGAAGTCGACTCCGGCGAACTCGGCGACGATTTCCGGGCGTTTATTTACTATAACGTGTACCTGAACCCCGAGAAGGGCGACCGGGAACTGAAGGAATTCTATTGAACAAAGGAAACAAGCCCGTTATGAGCAGCAACAAACCGCAAACCGAACTTGCCGGGGCACAGGCGAAAGACGATGAACCGCGCGAATCGCTCGCCAGCCGTCTGAAACCGTTCATTCTGGTCTTCCTGCTGCTCCTTCCCTTCGTACTGGTCCATGCGTTCACGGACTACATGTACGTATGCCGTATCCATCTCCCGGCGGGGACAAAGGCCGTCGACCAGACCATGATCCCGCAGCGCTCGCGTCTGGGGGAATACCTCGACAAACTGGCGTGGACCGGAAGGCATCCGTGGATCAAACCGTATCTGGGCTACCGGCACTGCATCATCCCCGAGGGCGCGGAGGAAATCCTCGAGGGAGCGTTTTACAAGAGCGGTATCCGCGACGACCTCCGCAGCGTCTCCATCCCGAGCAGCGTGAAGAAGATCGGTAAAACCGCGTTCGCGTACTGCAACAAATTGACGGATATCGTCATTCCCGGCTCCGTGGAACAGATAGGCGACCACGCGTTCGTCGGATGTCACAGTCTGCGCAGAATCGTGATTCCGGGAAACGTGAAGAAGATCGGCAACTTCTCGTTCTGGAACTGCACCGGACTGCGCGAGGCCGTGATCCTGGACGGGGTAAAAGTAATCGGACAAGTTGCTTTCAGAGGATGTACCGCGCTGCGGACCGTGGACATTCCCGATTCCGTGGAGTGGATCGGTCAGGAAGCATTCGAAAGCTGCCGCTCGCTTGAGGAAATCCGGCTCCCGGCGGGGATGGGGCGGCAGTTGACCGAGGAGGAAAAACGCCGGATGTTCGCGGAATTGGGCATTCCGTCGCAGAGCGTCAGCGGGTACATGTTTGCAAACTGCACCGGATTGAAAAAAGTCACGCTCCCGGACGGAATCGAACGAATCGAAGAGAAAGCATTCATCTATTGCACCAACCTGTCCGAATTCAACCTCCCGGACAGCGTGATCAGCATAGGAAGTCGCGCGTTCGAAGGCTGCCGCAGCCTGCCGCCCATCACGCTCGGCAAACGACTTCAATACATCTCCGGCGGAGCTTTCACCGGGACCCGCTGTGCCCTCGCCGTGCCGGACGATCATCCCGCCTTCCGCTTCGAGGACGGAATCCTTTACTCGAAGGACGAGGACGGTTCCGAACTCATTTCCTGCGTATCGCCGCCGGATGGCCCATGCGTGGTCGCCCCGGATGTGAAGATCATCCGGGTGTATGCCTTTGAGAGATGCGACGGCATCACGGAGATCCGTCTGCCGGAAAGCCTTGAGGAGATCGGAACGGCGGCGTTTGCGGGGTGCACCGGACTGAAACGACTGGAATTACCGGACTCTCTGCAGACAATCTATATTGACGCCTTTTCCGGCTGCAGTGGACTGACAGGCACGCTCGCGATTCCTCCGAACGTCACGCACATCGGCGACATGGCGTTTGCGAACTGCTCCGGCTTGACCGAGCTCACGATCCCCCCGAGCGTGGAAAGTATCCCTTCCGGCACATTCGAGGAATGCTCCAACCTGAAACACGTGACATTCCCGGACAGCCTGAAAAATATCCGGAATGGCGCCTTTTCCGGCTGCAAATCGCTGGATCGGGAAACCGTGGAGCGCCTGAATGCCGTAAACCCCAAAGCGCGGCAGTCGCAGCGCGTTCTGCTGGACGCACGCCCCCGCTTGGGGATCGGCCGGATTCCGCCATTGAGGAACGAGGAAGAAAAATAGAATTTTTTCCTTAAGGAAGAAGAATGACCGGCACGCCGCCGTCAGGATATGAGGATGCCGCGTCAGGGAGACCATCGGCTTTCTATCTGATAATCCCCCGATTCTGCCTATTTTTCAAGCAAAAATGTGCAGAAAGACGAAATCATTGTGCAGAAAGCGGGAGAAACGGCCTCATTCCGGCAAAAAATCGCGCGTGCGTTTGATTGTTGCGGATTCAGGATGTATATTAATCCGAACGACAACGAATCAAACTCATTTTTCAGGAGGAAAAACATGCAGGAAGCACTCAGAAAACGCATCGAAGCCGCCGGACAGGCGCATCTGCTCGCGCATTACGACGCCGCCGATGCCGCGGCGCAGGCCAAACTCGAAGCCCAGTTCAGCGTGATCGACTGGGAAGCGCTCCCCGGCCTCATCGCCGGATACGTCCTCAAACGCCCGGAGACCGCCATCCCCGCCGACCTCGCGCCCGCTCCGTTCTTCCCGTTCCCGGCGAAGACCGCCGAACAGGAGAAGCTGTACGCCGAGGCGACCGCGAAGGGCGTGGAAGTCCTCCGCGCGGGCAAAGTGGCGGCGCTCACGGTCGCGGGCGGACAGGGCACGCGCCTCGGATTCGACGGTCCGAAGGGCACCTACCCGATCACGCCCGTCCTGCACAAGACGCTCTTCCAGTATTTCGCCGAATCCATCGGCCGCATCTCGGAAAAGTACGGTGCGCCGCTGACGTGGTACATCATGTGCAGCGAGTTGAACGCCGCCCCGACGAAGGAATTCTTCGAAAAGAACAAATATTTCGGGCTCGCCGACGGCCAGGTCCGTTTCTTCGTGCAGGGCACCATGCCCGCCATCGGGCTTGACGGCAAGCTCATCATCGGCGCGAAGGATTCCCTCGCGCTCTCCCCGAACGGGCACGGCGGCACGCTGCTGGCGCTCCGGGCGTCCGGCTGCCTCGACCGCATGGCCGCCGACGGCGTAGAGTACCTCTCGTATTTCCAGGTGGACAATCCGCTGGTCCCGATCGCCGATCCGCTGTTCATCGGCCTGCACATCCTCGAAGGCTCTCAGATCAGCAGCCGCATGCTGCCGAAGACCTGCCCGACCGAAAAGCTCGGCAATTTCTGCCTCTCCGGCGGCCGCCTGCACGTGATCGAATACAGCGACATGCCGCTGGAGCTCGCCGAACGCCTCAATCCGGACGGGACGCTGGCGTTCCTCTCCGGCAGCCCCGCCATCCACATCATCAGCCGCTCGTTCGTCGAATCGCTCACGCAGGACGGCACACTGAAGCTGCCGTGGCACCGCGCGGACAAGAAGGTCCCGTACCTCGCCGCCGACGGCACAGTCGTGAAACCCGAATCCACAAACGCGGTCAAGCTCGAATCCTTCATTTTCGACGCGCTCCCGATGGCGGAACGCGCCATTGTCGTCGAGGGTTCCCGCAAGGAGATGTTCGGCCCGACCAAGAACGCCACGGGCGTGGACTCTGCCGAATCCTGCCGCGCCATGCTCGTGGAACGCGACGCCCGCCGCCTCGGCCTCGCCGGAATCCAGGTCCCGCGCAACGCCGACGGCACGCCCGCCGCGCTCGTCGAGATCTCGCCCCGCTGCGTCGTCGACGACGCCGACGCGGTGGAATATTTCCGCGCGAATCCCGTGACGGAACCCATTCAACCCGGCCAATCGAAAGCGTTCGGAAAATGATCAAGATCGTACCGCTCAGCGAAGACGACATCCTGTTCGACGCCGAGGCCGCAGGCAAGGCGCTCGAAAAGGCGGCGCACCGCCTGAAACCGGTTCGTTTCACCGGAGTCTGCCCCATCGGCCGCCAGATCCTTTTCGTCTTCAACGAATGCCCCGCGGAAGAAGACGACTCCGCCGCAAAGTTCGTGTTCTCCAAGCTCCCGTCCCGCGATTTCAACGAGGTCGCGGCGGTCTTTCTCAGCCGGTTCACCGGCGGATTCGACACGCTCGGCACGTTCTTCATCGGCGACGACCTCTGGGGGCTGTTCAAGCGCCTCCCGAAAGATGCCTGACGACGGAACAGGATCATCCGCGCCCCGGCAGTCCGCCCGGAAACGCTCCTGGCGGAAACGGCTCGGCGCGGCCGGAGAACGCGACGCCGCACGTCTGCTCGCGCAGCTTGGATACACCGTCCTGCTGCGCGACTGCCGCACGCCATTCGGCGAACTCGATTTAATCTGCCTCGACGGCGCGGCATTCGTGTTCGTGGAGGTGAAGACGCGCTACTGCCACCTGCGCCAGTTCGGCAGACGCCCCGAGCCGTGGCGCGAGCTTTCCGACGCCCAGAAACGCCGCAACTTCCGCGCCGCAATCTCGTTCCTGCACGACCTCGGCGACGCCGCCGCGAACCGCCGTTACCGGTTCGACCTCGTCGAAGTCCTGCGCGGTCCGTTCGGCCCGCTCGCCATCCGGCATCACGTCAACTTCATGGGCCGCCCGACTTTCTCGAAACATGGCATTCCGGGCCGCGTCTTCCGCCGCAGGACGAACGCCGCCACGCAGTCCATGTTCTTCCCCGTGGAATGAATCCGGCGGGCGTTTTTCCATCCGTTTTCAGCCCGTTTTCCGTTCACTTTTCGGAAAAAGGCGCAAAAGATTCCGCGTCTTCCGGTTGAAAAAAGCGAAAAGAGTGTTACAGTATATAGATAAAGATACAGCGCACGCACACTGCGCCCGTATTTCATTAATCTCATAACTCCAACGTTTTCAGGAGCTTGTTTCGGTTTTATGGCATCGGATCGTCTCGCACTCATCATCGGCGCATCCCGAGGAATCGGGTATGCGACCGCTTTGCGTTTGGCACAGGACGGCTTCGACGTCGCGGCCACCTGCCGCGGCGACACGGCGCGTCTCGACGGCCTGCGCGCGCAGGTCGAGGCGCTCGGACGGACCTTCCTGCCGGTCTCGCTTGACGTGACCGACCGCGCGGAGAGCATCCGCGTCATCACCGAGCTTTTTGCCGACAAGCCGCCGTTCGCGGTCGTCTACAACGCCGGGATCTCCCGCGACGACCTTTTCGCCTGGATGACCTCGGCGGAGTGGGACGACGTGATCAGGACCGGGCTCGACGGCTTCTACAACTGCGTCCAGCCGCTGGTCCAGCCGCTCATCTCCGCGAAGAAGGGCCGCATCATCGTCATCAGCAGCGCGTCCGGCCAGGTCGGACGGCCCGGCCAAGTCAATTATTCCGCCGCGAAAGCCGGCCTCATCGGCGCCGTGAAGGCGCTCGCCGGAGAGCTCGGCCGCAGAAACATCCTCGTGAACGCGGTCGCGCCCGGCGTGATCGACACGGAAATGACGCGCGACCTCGACATGACCAAGATCCTGCCGCTGATCCCGCTCGGACGCAAAGGCGCGCCGGAGGAAGTCGCGTCCGTCGTTTCCTTCCTCGCAGGACCGTATTCGGAGTACATCACCGGGCAGGTCATCGGCGTGAACGGAGGTCTGGTATGCTGAACGTTTTTCACATCGGCAGGAGGCGCGCATGAACGGACTCAAACGTGTCGTCATCACGGGCAGCGGCATCTACAGCGCGCTCGGATTCACGCCCGGCGAGCTCTTCGACAACCTCGCCGCGGGCAAAAGCGCCGTCGTGCGTGCCGGGGAAGACGAAAACTTCCTGCCGACCGCGCCCGCTCCGCGCGATCCCGAACGCTTCCGCGTCCTGCCGCGCACGCTCCGCCGCGCCATGGCCCCGGCTGCCTGCTTCACCGCGATGGCCGGACTTGCCGCCATGCGGGATTCCGGGCTCACCCAGGACGAATTGCTCGTCCTGAGCGCCGGATGCGCCGTCGGGTCCACCATGGGGTCCGTCAGCACCCTGCGCGAAGGCTACGCGCTGGTCATTTCCGGGCAGAGCGACCGGCTCTCCCCGATGCACTTCTTCAAAGCCGCCTCCCACACCACGGCGTTCAACCTCGCACGCACGCTCGGGCTCAACGGCGCGATCTACTCGCCGTGTTCCGCCTGCGCCTCCGGGCTTCAGTCCATGGGGCTCGGCGCGGCGCTCATCGCGGCCGGACAGGAGACGGTCATGTTCTGCGGCGGCGCGGACGAAACCGGGTCGGAAGTCTCCGGCTCGTTCGCCCTGATGTACGCCCACGCGCCCGCCGAGGACGACCCGACGCGGAGCTCGCAGCCGTTCTCGGCGCACCGCAAGGGGCTGGTCTGCGGCGAAGGCGCGGCGGTCTTCTGTCTGGAGGAATACGAACACGCCGTGAAGCGCGGCGCAAAGATATACGGCGAGATCATCGGCTACTCCTCGAACAGCGGCGGAAACGGCCTCAGCCAGTCCGACGCGCCCGCCATCGCCCGCTGCATGGTGGACACCTGCGCGTCCGCCGGGATCGATCCGTCCGACATCGACTACATCAGCGCGCACGCCACGTCCACGCTTCAGGGCGACGCCGCCGAAGCCGCCGCCATCCGCGAAGTCTTCGGCGCGAATGTCCCGGTCTCCAGCCTCAAGGGGCACCTCGGGCACACGCTCGGCGCGTCCGGCCCGCTGGAAATGGCGGCAGTCTTCGAAATGGCGCGCCACAGCGTCCTGATCCCGACCCGCAACCTCGTCGACATCGACCCCGCCTGCGCCGGGATCGACCACCTGACCGCCCCGCGCGAAAAACGAATCCGCATCTTCTTCAAAAACTCCTTTGCGTTCGGAGGCATCAACGCCTCCCTGATCTGCAAGCTCAACGTATAACAACCTTCCCCGGAGGATCCCGATATGAATCTCACACGCGACGAAATCATCGAAGCCGTCAACGGCGCACTCGTCAACGAAATGGAACTCGACCCCGCCGACCTTTCCCCTGAAAAGACCTTCTTCGAAGACCTCGGGCTGGACAGCCTCGACATGGTCGACCTGATGATCGGACTTCAGCGCAAGTTCGGCATCTCGCTCCGCGACAACGAGGAGATCAAACAGGTCCGCACGCTCGGAGACGTCTACGACTTCTTCGAGAAGAACCAGGCGATGCTCACGGCACAAGCCGAGGCAGCCAAGGCGGCCGCCGCACAGGCAGCGCAGCAGGAATCGAAATAAACAACCTCATCTATCTTCCCGTTTCGCCGCCCACCAACAGGAGCCGGAGATGTTTTCCCTGATCGTCTACACGCACATGGTCGTATGCATCGCTCTCTACTGCATACTGGCCTCGCCGTTTTTCCTGATCGCGGGGGTATTCTGTCTCCTCACCGGCAGGCCGTTCAACGTCGCGGTCCTGAAATTCATCCGCACGTTCGGCCGCTGCATGATCCGCTGCTGGTATAGCGTCTATGTCCCGGTCCGGCTCGACGACTTCTCCGGCGGCGCGGACCACGGCATCTTCGTCGTGAACCACCGTTCGTCGTCCGATCCGTTCCTGGTCTCGATCATCCCCGCTGCGGGAGCCGCCATGGCCGCCGCGAAGGGCTGGGCGCTTCACATGCCGTTCTTCGGCGTCTTCGCGCGCATGGGCGGCTTCATCGACGTGAACAACCTCACCTACGAGGAGATCGTGGAGCAGACCCGCCGCGCCCTGAGCAATTCCGGCACCATCTACGTCTTCCCGGAGGGCACGCGGTCCGGCTCCCGCACCATGGCGCCCTTCCACAGCGCGTTCTTCCGTGCCGCGAAGGAACTCGGCGCGCCGCTGATCCCGGTCGCCATCGCGGGAAACGAAGCCAGCCCGGACCGTTCGTTCCGCATGCGTCCGAGCCGCGTCATCATGCGCGTGCTGAAGCCGATCCCCCAGGAACGCATCGCATCCGAGCCGCATTTCCGCATCCAGCGGGAAGTCCACCGCATCCTCGAAGAGGAAACCGCCGCGCTCGACCGCGAGATCGACGCGTGGAAACAGGAGCGGCGCTATCCGTTCTGCCTCATTTCCGCAAAATCAGCTTAAACATTCACATACCGTTTCAGAAGGAATTCACTCATCATGGCCGAATCAGAAACTCCGAAATCCAACAAGCCCGTCCTCAATCACGAGGAACTGCGCGCCAAACTGCCCTACCCCGCCGCCGGACTGCTTCCGCACGGCGAGCCCTTCGCGCTGATCGACACGATCATCGAGGAATGGGACCAGGGCGGCAAGACGTCCTCCGTGGTGCATCCCGACCATCCGCTGGCGGCCGCCGACGGCTCCACCGGCGCGGAAACGTTCATCGAATACGCCGCGCAGACAGCAGCCGTGCTCGACGCCTACCAGCGTCAGGACAAGTCCTTCGGCGGACTCCTGGTCGAAGTCGTCGACTCCGAATACTCCGCCATCCCGCACGTCGGCGACACCGTGGACATCATCATCAACGTCCAGTACGACCTCGGCAAATGGCGCGGCATCGGCTACGAGGCGTCCGTCAACGGCAAGCCCGCGGCGAAGGGCACGCTGAAACTCTTCCTGACCAACTACGAAGAGAAAAAATGACGTTCGGGCCGGCGCTCCGCATCCTGACGGCGGTTTTTCTGTCCGTCTGCGCACCCTTCGCCTTCGCGGGGGAGGATGCCGCGCAGACCAAACCGAAGACGCAGGAAGAGGAAGCCAGGGCAGCTGAACCCGACACCGCGGAGTTGCTCGCCAACATCGCGAATTTCAGGACGCTCCGCACGAAATTCGTCCAGACGAAGCACCTGAAGGCATTCAAAAAGCCGATGGTCCTGAACGGCGAGCTCTGCCTCGACCGTCCCGGCAAACGCTTCGCCTGGCACGTCGAAAAACCGCTCCGGTACTCCTGCATCATCGCGAATGGCAAGCTCACGCAGTGGGACGCCGATTCCGACAAGACCGTCTCCGCGCCGTTCTCCAAATACCCGATGCTCGAAATGCTCTCCGACGCCATGACGGCGTTCGCGTCCGGCGACGTGAAGGCGCTGGAGAAGGATTTCGAGGCGGCCGCGGGCAAGGACGGCACGGTCGTGCTGAAACCGCGTTCCGAACGCTTCGCCGCCTCGCTCATCACAGAAGTCGAGCTCACGCTTGACGATTCCAAAACGAAGATCGTGAAGGTCCGCGCTTCCGAGAAGAACGGCGACGTGACCGAGCTCGTTTATTCTGATTCCGTGTTCGATTCCGATATCCCGGACGCACTCTGGCAGGCGAAACAGAAAAAATGAAACACTTTCTGAGGCGCGTGATTCTGTTCGGTCTGCGGCGCCCGGTCCTCGCGGCGGTCCTGTCGCTGCTCGCGCTCGTCCTCTCCGCCCTTCCCCTCCTCGCCGCGTCGTTCAGCGCCGACATCACGCGCATGCTCCCGACCGGCAGCAGATCCGAACGAGCCTGCGCCGTGCTCCTGAATTCCGGCCTGTTCAACCAGTCCGCCGTCCTGTTCACCGCGGACACGGAGGAACAGCTCGATGCCGCTTCCTCCGAGATCGACCGCATCGCAGACGAGATCACGTCCGTCCCCGGCGTCTCGCGCGTCGACAACCGCTTTCTGCCGGACGACCTTCCCGCCACCCTCGCATCCTTCCAGGAATGGATCCCGCAGTTTCAGCCCTATGAACCGCTCGATCCCGCCGGGATCGCCGCCTCGGTCAAGCGCAAAATATTGCTTGGTGGCTTCGCTTCGCTCGTGCTCGCCGACCCGACCGGATTCGCCGCATCGAAACTCGCCACGCTCGAACAATTCCGTTCCGCCTCGTCGTTTCACCTGAAGGACGGCGAAACAGCCATCGTTTCCCCGGACGGTCTATACCGGTTGCTCCTGCTCGAAACGGACGTTTCCGCGGCGGATACCGAAGGCGGACGGCGGCTCATGGACGACCTTGAAAGCGTGCTTGCGAAACACCCGATGTCCGGCATCCGCGCCGACCTTCTGCTCGCACACGCGCACTCCATCGAAAACGAACGCGTCATCAAGTCGGACGTGAAGCTCGCGTGCATCCTCTCGATCCTCTTCTTCCTGCCGGCGATCCTGTTGCTCTTCCGCCGCGACCTGCGCGCGCTGGCGATCCCGGTCTTCCCGGCGGTCGTCTCGCTCGCCGCCGTCGGACTCCTCGCGATCCCCCGCGAACCCGTCCTGCTCTTCGTGACGGCCACCGGCGGGCTCGTGATCGGGCTGGCCGTCGACTACGGCGTGCATGTCTACATGACCATGCAGACGCCCTGCCCCGTGCGGCGTCTGATCCGCATTGCGCCGTCCCTGCTGACGGGCGCGGCGACCTCGGCCGCCGTGTTCCTTTTGCTCGCGCTGACGCCGATCCCCGGCGTGCGGCAGTTCGGCGCGTTCATCGGGATCAGCCTGCTCGCCAGTCTTCTGCTCACGCTTCTGCTGTTCCCGTCCATCCTGATCCGCACAAAAAAGCCTCTGCCGAAACCGCGCCCGCTGAAGACATTCTCGCCGAAGCTTGCCTGCGGCATCTGTTTCGGGCTAATGGCACTGTTCGCCATCCTCGCGGTTCTGCGCCTCAATGTCCGCACCGACCTCCGCCAGTTCGACGCCGCGCAGGAAAAGCTCGGCGAAACAGCGGACGCGGTGGAACGCCTCTTCCTCGACGGCCCGGCGCAGGGCGTTCTGGCCATTCACGGCACGGACGCCGACGAGGCGCTGATGCGCGCCAGATGGATTTTCGATGTGTTTTCCAAAATGAAACCCGGGCTCGATGATAAAATATTCTCCCCGTCTTTCCTGATCCCGGCGAAAGCTGAACGCGAAAAGAATCTCGCTTCCTGGCGCGAAAACTTCGATTACGATGCCTTCGAAAAGTCGCTCCGCGCCGCCGCGGAAGAGGAAGGTTTCGAGCCGGATGCCTTCGATCCCTACCTAGCCTCACTCGAACGCGGCCTCGAATCGTCCGGCCTCGATCCCTATCCCGAAGTCATCGCGCCCGTCCTGAACCGGATCCTGCGTCCCGCGGCGGACGGCAACGGCTGGTACGCGGCGGTCTTCCTACCGCAGTCGGTCCTCTCCACCGCCGCGTATTTCCCGCCCGAATTCGAGACCGTCCCGATCTCCCGTTCGCAAATCCCTGCCCAGATCGTGTCCGACATGAAATCCGCCGCGGCGGTTCCCGTGATCTTCGCCGTATACTCGGTCTTCGCGATCGCATTTCTCTTCTTCCGCAACGTCCGCGACAGCCTCTGCGCGATGATCCCGGTGGCGATGGCGCTCCTGACTGTCTGCGCCGTGTACGCGATCCTCGGCAAGCCGCTGAACCTCGCCGCCGAGATTTCGCTGGTCCTGCTCTCCGGCCTCGCCATCGACTACGGCGTCTTCGTGATCGGCAGCGAACGCTCCGCCGCGAATCCGTACGTTTTCCGCGCGATCTCCGCCTCCGCGCTCACGACCGCCGCCGGCGGCCTCACCATCGCGTTCGCGGGGCATCCGCTCCTGCACGAAGCCGGATTCGCCCTGGTTCCCGGCGTGCTCGCCGCCTGGGGCGCAGCCACCCTGCTCCTGCCGTCCATCCGGCGCGGATTCGCAAAGCAAAACAAACCCGTCGCAAAAACGCACAAGACCATTCTCTACGTTCTCGCCCCCTCTTTCCTTCTCCTCTCCTCCGCCTGCCATTCCCTGCCCTACGAATACGATCCGATCCCGCCCCTCGCGGAGACCGACTGGCCGCTTTACCGCGACGCCGTCCAGCCGCCCGCCGCTCCCATGAAACCGTTCGCATTCCAAGGCAAAGTTACCTTCGAATACAAATTCTTCAAACAGGCCACGCTGTGCGCCGTCTCCTACGACGAATCCGGCGAACTGCGCGTGGCGGCGTTCTCCCCGTCCGGCGGCAAGATCTTCGAGCTGGCGGGCACGGCGGACGCCCTCGCGGACCACTGGTTCATGCCGATCGACTTCCTGGACGGACACGAGGAAGAGGCCGCCGGATTCATTTTGGAAGATTTCTTCCACATCTTCGGCGGTCTGGAACCGTGGCGCGGCGTCAAATCCGGCGCGACAGAAAACGTAAAAGACGACAGCATAATCATCCGCCGGGAACCTGTCGAAAACGGCGATGGAGACGGCAAAGAGGAGCTTGTCAGCGAGTTTTGGGGAACGAAATTGCCCGTTATGGGAAAAAGTTACTTTAAAAACGAAACTATCGACTGGCAATCCTGGTACTTTAGGTATATCGTAAATGATGCGACTATTTTTCCTGAAATTATCGTATACGACAATTATAAACACGGATATCGTCTGATTCTGACGGTATCGGATCTTTTTGAGGACAGCGAACCATGACCATCTGGGATGAAATCGACACGATCTACAATCAGGCCGGCGAAAACGGCGAAGGCACCTGCACGTTCTCCGTCCCCGGCACGTTCTCCGGCTACCGCGGACACTTCCCCGGCAATCCGATCCTGCCCGGAATCGTCCAGCTTTCCTTTATCCGCCGCCTGGCCGAACGCCGTCTCGCGCGTCCGCTCCGCCTCGCAGGCGTCCGCCGCATCAAGTATCTGCGCCTGATCACGCCGGACATGCCGGTCACGCTCGCGCTGACGCTTGAACCGGGCGAGACCGAAGGCACATGGGACGCGAACGCCTCGTTCGTGAACGGCGAAGGAGGACGCGTCTCCGCGGCAAAACTGATCTTCGCCCCCAAAGAAAGCGCGATATGAGACATCCTGAGTTCAAGCAATATTTTGAACGCATCCCCGGCGGCCCTCCGCCGCTCGAAGTCAGCGTCACGCGCCGGCTTCAGTTCAGCGAATCCGACCCGCTGAAGATCGCCTGGCACGGCAACTACGCGAAGTTCTTCGAGGCAGCCTATACCGAGCTTTCGCACAGCTTCGGATTCGACAACGACCGTCTGGAGGAGGAGCACGTCTCCGCGCTCTTCTACCACGACGAATACGACTACCGCATCCCGCTCCCCTGCGATGCGGTGTTCCACACCTCGGCCGCGCTCATCTGGACCGACGCCCCGCGCATCAACATCGAGTACGCTGTGCGTTTGGAGGACGGCCGCATCGCCGCGACCGGCTGCACCACGCAGGTCTTCATCGACGCCCGCGACTTCACGCCGCTGTGGCATATCCCGGCGTTCTGGGAAGAGTTTCTGAACCGCTGGAAGGAAGGAGCGTACCATCATGGATGACCGCACCCCCGTGATCGTCGACTGCGACCTGTACACCGCGTTCGGCCCCGGCGTGGAAGCCTGCTGGAACGGGCTCCTGAACAATCATGCCGCGTTCTCCGACTGCTCCCGTTTCCACAACGACAAATTCTCCACCGCCCTCGCGGCCATGGCCCCCGGCGCGGACGTGAACGGCACGCAGGAGATCCCCGGATTCTTCCTTGACTATCTCTCCGCGACGGCGAAGAAGATGCCGCGCGACGCCGAACTCTTCCTCGCCAGCACCGTCGGCGAGATCGAATACATCGACAATCCCGAACGCCGCTGCACCTGCGACATGCTGCTGGAACGTGCCCTGAAGGTCTGCGAAAAGGACCGCGGACGCATCGTTTCCGCCGCCTGCGCCTCCTCGAACTCCGCGTTCGTCTCGCTGAACCGCCACATCCGCAGCGGCCGCCTCGACTCCGCGGTCGTGATCGGCACGGACTACGTCAGCGAGTTCATCTTCTCCGGCTTCGCCACGCTCCGCGCCCTCGCACGCACCATCGCGCGTCCGTACGACCGCAACCGCGACGGGCTTCTGCTCGGCGACGCCGCGTCCATCATCAACATCTGCTCCGCGAAGAAGGCCGCCGAACTCGGTCTCAAGCCGCGCGCGGTCCTCGCGTCCGGCGGAATGAGCTGCGACGCGGTCCACATCACCGCCCCCATGCCCCACGGCGAAGCGCTCTCCGAAGCCATCATCCACGCACTGAACGAAGCCGGGCTCACCCCGGACGACATCGGCGCGGTCATCGGACACGGCACCGGGACGCGCTACAACGACGATATGGAGCTTCAGGCGATCCGCCGCGTGTTCGGCGAACGCTCCGTGCCGATGCTCTCCGTGAAGGGCGCCTGCGGGCATACGCTCGCCGGAGCGGGCCTCGTGGAAGCCGTGGTCGGCGTCCGCATGCTGGAAACGGGGCTGATCCCGCCTCAGACGTCGCTTGTCACGCCTGAACCGGAGGCCGCCCGCTATGTCTCGACCGAGATCCGCAAACTCGAAAAACCGCGCGTTCTGTGCATGAACTCCGGATTCGGAGGCCTGAACGCCGTCATCATCCTGGAGGCCGTATCATGAGCGCATATCCCTGGCATATCATCGGCGGCGTCACTGCCGACGGCCTTTCCTTCCGCACCTGGCGGCGCGGCTTCGTCTGCACGGCGGAGGACACGCAGGACGCCAAGGCGAAAGTCTCCGCGGCGCAGGACGACTTCCCGCATGTCTACGGGCTCGACAATTTCCGGCGCGGCGACGCAAAGGTCCGCACGTACATCCTCGCCGCCGTCCTCGCGCACCGCGACGCCGAGGTCGATTCCGTCCGCGAAACCGCCATCGCCGACTTCGGACGGCAGGGCTGCCACGAACAGAACCTGAACTATTTCAACGACTACCGTGAGCATGGACGCCACCTCGGGCGCGGACACCTTTTCGTCGGAACGCTCCCGACTACGCCGCCGTGCGAAGCCGCGATCTCGCTCAAGCTCACCGGACCGTGTTTCTACATGGATTCGCTCGGACGCTGGCCCGTCCTCTGGGACGAGGTCACGAACTTCTTCGAGATGCCGGGCATCCGGCGCGTGATGATCTGCCATTACGATTCGGACAAGCTGACCGTCCTGCTGGCGGAACCCGGCGGCATGCTCGAAATCCCGGACGACTCCGATCCGGAAACCCTCGTCCGGCGCATTTTCAGCGCGGAATGACTTGAAAGGGGACGACTTCATGCGCTGCTGCTGCGTGATCCCCGTTTTCAACCATGCCTCCACGGCCCCCGCCGTGATCGAGCGCACGCGCGCAGTCATGCCCGACGTCCTCGTGATCGACGACGGTTCGGAGGACATCAATCTGGCGGACTATTACGCCGGAACTGACATCGAGGTCATCCGGCATCCGCGCAATCTGGGCAAGGGTGCGGCGCTCCTCACCGCCGTCCGCACGCTCGCCCCGCGCGGTTACGACTTCATGATTACGCTCGACGCCGATGCCCAGCACGATCCGGAGGACATCCCGCGTTTCCTGCCCATTCTGGAAAAGAACGACTGGACGCTCGTCGCCGGGGTCCGCGATTTCTCCGTGCCGAACGTACCCGGCCGCAGCAAGTTCGGACGCATGTTCTCCAACTTCTGGTTCCTCGTCGAAACAGGCAAAAAGATATCGGACTCGCAGAGCGGATTCCGCGCATACCCGCTCAAATACATCTCGCGGATCAAGTGTTCCTCCCTTCACTACACGTTCGAGACCGAACTCCTCACGCGTTGCATGTGGGCCGGGCTCGACCTCACCGAAGTCCCGATCTCCACGCACTACGACCCGCCCGGCGAACGCGTCTCGCATTTCCATCCGTTCCGCGACAATCTCCGCATGACCCTGCTGCATACGCGCCTGGTGTTCTGTCGCATCATCCCGTTCGGCGTCAAAAAGCTCCGGCAGACGCCGCGCGAATATCCGCGCCTGTGGAAACCGAAGGAACTCTGGGCGTGGCTCGTCAAGGAAAACACGTCCTCGCTCGGGCTCGCCTTTTCGGCGTTCGTCGGCGCGCTCCTCGCCGTGTATCCGACATACGGGTTCTGCACGATCCTGATCCTCTACGTCGCAACCCGGCTCCACCTCAACAAAGCCATGGCGGTCATGGCGCAGAATCCGTTCATGCCGCCGTTCTGCCCGGTCGTCTGCATCGAGCTCGGATACTACCTGCGGCACGGGAAATTCCTGCTCCCGGAGGACCTCAATTTCCACAGCACGATCCGCGAGATCCATCTGCGCTGGTTCGAATGGCTCCTCGGCAGCGTCATCCTCGCCCCGGTCTTCGCCCTGATCCTCGCCGTCATCGTGTTTTTTGCCGCCGAACTCTGCCGCGCGGTCATCCGAGGAAGGAGCGCCCGTACATGAGCCGCGAATCCGCACAGCCCGCCGCGAACCTGAGCGACACGCGCAAAAACAAGCTCGGGACTGCGATCCTCCGCCGGATCCTGTCCGTCTTCGGCCCGGCCGCGGCGTGCTTTCTCGTCAAATTCATCGCGCTCGTCTATGCGCTCACGGACAAACAGGCCGAACAGCGCGCCCTGCCCTATCTGAAGCACCGTTTCCCCGATGCCCGCGGGCTCCGCATGAAACGCCATGTCTGGCGCCTCTTCACGGCGCAGGGCGAGGCGCTCATCATGGCGCTGGCGCTTGCCAACGGTCAGGCGAAAGTGCGCGAACGCAATCCGGAAGTCTTCGACCCCGTTCGGAACGCCCCCGGCGGGCTTGTCTTTCTCTGTTCGCATTTCGGCGCGTGGCAGGCGGCCATGCACTGCGTGAACGCCGGAAACCGCGAGGTGGCGTTCGTCGCGAAACCGGACCGGAACGCCGACGTCGACAAGAGCCGGGCGTTCAACGGCGGCGACGCGGCCCCGATGCACATCATCGACACCGCAGGCGCGTTCGGCGGTCTGCTGGAGGCGTTCGAGGTGCTGGACGCCGGCGGAGCCGTCGGGCTCATGGGCGACCGCTGTCTGGAGACCGATTCCGTGCCGGTTCGGTTCTTCGGCGGGACCGCGCGGTTCCCCGCTGCGGCGTTCTTTCTGGCGGCGAAAGCGCATACCCCGGTCGTTCCGTTCTTCCTCACGCGTGGGAAATCCTATCATGAGCTCCAGCTCGAATTCGGGACGATCGCACGCCCGAAACGTCTCGCGCGCGGCGCATCCGGCATCAAGTTTCAGGAGGACGTCCAGTCCTACGCCGCCGACCTTGAACGCATGGCGGCGGAGCATCCGTACGACTGCTTCCTGTTTGAAAACGTCTGGGAGGACCGCGCATGATCCGTCGAATGCCGTTTGATCCCGTCGTGACGGGTTTCGCCCATCTCTCCTGCGTCGGATCGAACGACGCCGAGGCACTGGCGCTGTTCCATGGTGAACGCCCGTCCGCCGCGCCGCGTCCCGCCCGCGACGTGATCGACTCGTCGATCAGCGACCCGGTGTTTTATCTGGACTCCTTCCTGAACACGCCGGACGAGCCGCGCACGCTCGCAATGATCCGTTCCGTCGTGGCACGGGCGTTGGATGCCGCCGGACTTACGCCGGAGGCAATTCGGGATTCCGTGACCGGATGCGTCGTCGGCACGACCATCGCCCACCAGTTCACGGACACGGCCTATTATGCATTGCTGCGTGAGAATCCAGACTCGGAGGAAAACGGCCCCGTCGAACGCTTCCTGAATTCCAATCCGGCGGAGGCGATCGCCCGCAAATACGGACTGAACGGGCCGATCCACACGGTCTCGAACGCGTGTTCCTCCGGCGCGGACGCCGTTTCCATCGCCGCGCTCTGCCTGCTCTCCGGCCAGTGCGAACGCATGATCGTGGCCGGGGCGGACGAACTCCACCGTACCCCGGTCGCCGGATTCCACGTGCTCGGCGTGACTTCGCCCTTCCCGTGCCGGCCGTTCGACTCCGCGCGCGCCGGACTGAACCTCGGCGAAGGCGCGGGGGTCGTGATCCTCGAAACGCCCGAATGCGCGCGCAAACGAGGCCTCAAACCGGAATTCGCCCTGCGCGGATTCGGCATGTCCTGCGACGCCTCGCACATCACAGCCCCGGACGCGACCGGAGGCGGCATGAAACGCGCGTTCCGTAACGCCCTGGCCCGCGCCGGGCTCGTACTCGGCGACATCGCGTTCATCAACGCACATGGTACGGGCACCGTCCTGAACGACCAGTGCGAGGCCGCGGCGTTCGCCGGATTGGCGGAAGAAGCCGGCGTTTCCACCCCGCCCTTCCTCTCCACAAAGCGCTTCACAGGGCACACGCTCGGCGCGGCAGGCACGCTCGAACTCATCTTCACCATGCTCATGCTGCGCGACGGTTTCGTCCCGGCAAGTCCGGGCTGCAAGACGCCCGACACCGCGCTCGCATGCGCGCCTTTGACCTCGCCGCTGAGACTCCCCACGGAAACGCATTTCGCGGCCTCCTCCTCACTTGCATTCGGCGGCACGGACGCCGTCCTCATCGCTGAAAGGCTGGGCTGAACCATGGCGCTTCACCTGATCGCAGCCTCGTTCACCGCCCCCGGCACGGATCTGCGCTGGGACGACGATTTCCTTCGCGCCGAACGCGCCCGCCTCGGACTGGGACGGCGTTCCGACCGTATGACGGCGGCGGTCCTTTCCGCGCTCGACCGTCTCGAAGGCCGTCCCGACGATATTCCGCTCCTGTTCGGCAGCATGCTCGGCGTGCAGAGCCGCATCACGGCGCTCCAGAACGATCTGATCGACTTCCCGGAAGACCAGATCGGCCCGGTGTCGTTCTCGTGTTCCGTCCACAACGCCGTTCCCGGCGCCGCCGCCATCCGCTTCGGCATGAAGGTCCCAATCTTCTCGCTTGCCGGATTCGACCGCCTCCCCGACCGCGTACTTCAGCTCGCCGACGCTGTCCTGTCCGCGGGAGACGCCGAACGCGCGCTCGTAGTCCTGACGGAGGAACGTTCAACCTTCGCCGACCGCGCGATGCGGCTGCACGGTTTCGAACCGATGGAATTCGCCGCGGTCTTCCTGCTGGAACGCGCGAAAGAAGACGGCGAAGCGTTCCGCCTGCCGCCTGAGCTTGATTACTTCCAGTGGATCAGAAGCCTTTCAGCTGTTTGACCGTAAAGGCCGCGCACGCTCTCAGACGGGCGGCAAGATAATATCCGTCCGCGAAAACTCGCCCGAATCCACGATTCAGCAGAATCCGCCGCACCTCGGACGCGGTTTCCTGCCGCCGGACCGTGCTCACGCCGCCCAGCGCGAAATCCGTGATCTCCCGGTCGACGAACCGGAACACCGCGCCGGTTTCCTTCGCACGCAGGAAAAAGTCGAGGTCGGCGCAAATCTTCCATTGGGAATCGAATCCGCCCAGACGCTCCAGCAGGGAACGCCGGATCGCCGACGCCGGATGAAAGATCCGCGCTCCGTGAAATGACGAAACACCCTGCGCCGGGCTGAACTTCCGCCCGTTCACGCGGATGCATCCATACAGGATGTCCGCGTCGGAATTCGCGCGCAATTCGCGGATCACCGTCTCTAAAGCACCCGGCAGATACCGGTCGTCCGCGTTCAGGAACATCACATATTCTCCACACGCACGCGCCCAGCCCTGGTTCATGGCGTCGTAGATGCCGCGGTCGGGCGACTGCACGACGACCGCGTCCGGCTGGATCCCGCGGACGGCCTCGCAGGTCCCGTCCGACGATCCGGCGTCCTTCAGGATGTATTCGACGCCGTCCGGCAACGGCCGGCCAAGGGATTCCGCCGCGCTCACCACGGTATCCGCGGCGTTTTTGGTAACGGTAACGATGGAGAGAAACATGTTCGCCTTTTGTGTAAATGTTTTATCTGATAATATCGCACATGTCCGCGCAAAAATCAAGCCCGATTCCGTTTTTGCGTTTGAAATCGTCCGTGCGGGAGGGTATCTTATTAGGGTAAAAAATCCGTGAACCGCCTAACATCCGACTTCAACATGAGCATCCGCGAAAGCTACGTCCATACGCTCCACGCCTGCAACATCAGCTATGTCACCCAGGCCATCGTCAACGACTTCGCGCCGCTGCTTTTCCTGTGGTTCATGCGCGCCTACGACCTGAAGCTGAGCCAGCTCACCTATCTCCTCATCGGGAATTTCTGGCTTCAGATGTGCGTGGCGTTCGCCTGCGCCAAGCTCGCCGACAGGATATCCTACCGACTCACGCTCGTCATCGGACAGTTCTGTTCCGCCGCCGGACTTGTGCTCATGACCGTGCTGCCGGACCTCATGCCGGATCCCCTCGCCGGACTGATCTGCTCGGTCGCGCTGTACGCGGTCGGGGGCGGCGTGGTGGAGGCGGTCACCAGCCCGGTCGTCGAGGCGTGCCCGTTCAAACGCAAGGCAGCCGCGATGAGCCTCGTGCATTCGTTCTACTGCTGGGGACAGATGATCGTCGTGCTCGGATCGACGCTGTTCTTCCACTGCATCGGGCTCGACAACTGGCGCTGGCTCGCACTCGTCTGGGCTGCCGTCCCGCTCCTCGACGGCTTCTACTTCATGTTCGTGCCTATGCGTCCGCTGATCGACGAAGGAAAAAAGGGCCTCGGCATCCTCGGCCTCTTCAAGCTCCCCGTCTTCTGGCTCATGGCCGTGATGATGCTCTGCGCGGGCGCGTCCGAACACTGCATGAACCAGTGGGCGTCGTCGTTCGCGGAATCCGCACTGGGCGTAAAGAAGGAGGTCGGCGACCTCGCCGGGCCGTGCCTCTTCGCGCTCCTCATGGGGCTTTCCCGTACGCTCTATGCGGCGTTCAGCACGCGCCTCAACCTCATCAACTGCCTCATCGTGAGCTGCGCGCTCAGCATCGCCGCCTACCTCACCGCGGTCTTCGCGCCCTGGCCCGCCCTCGCGCTCGCCGGCTGCGCCCTCTGCGGCTGGGCGGCGGGCATCCTCTGGGCGGGCGTTTTCAGCACGGCCTCCCTCGCCATCCCCCTCGGCGGAACCGCCATGTTCGCGCTGCTCGCCCTGCCCGGCGACTTCGGCTGCGGGCTCGGCCCCGTGTACGTCGGCAGGATCGCTTCGTTCTGCGGCGACGACCTCAAGGCCGGGCTCCTCGCGGCAGCGTTCTTCCCCGCGCTCATGCTCGGCTGCCTCCTGTACTACAAGTTCGGGTATCTGCCCCGACACAAGAACCTCGCATCCCGCGGCGTCCCGGAAGGCTGACGCGCAACGTTCTGATACGCCGGCCGCCCCCTTTTTCCGTCCTAACGCGCCCTGTTGATTTTTCAAGTCCATTTTCCGTTTTTTTGCAGAAAAATTATCTTTGGCACAAAGGCAATCTAGATCTTTCTGATTGTCAACAACTTTTGTCTTATCAAAAACTTGTCTGTTTTGTATCATTCCGGCACATTGAAAAATTCAAGTAAATATCGTATATTTTTTTGAGAAAAATTTTGCGTTTTGGCATTGCATTTATCAAGGGATTGATTATATTATACCGGAACACCACAAGATGTTGTGGTTTTCTTTCGTTTTACCACCACCATCCACATTCCCTTGCTCAAATGAACGCCGACTCCCGTTTTGGACTGCAGAAACTCACGTTGCTGGATTACCCCGGCAGGGTCGCCTGCACCATTTTCCTGCACGGATGCAACTTCCGCTGCCCGTTCTGCCACAACGCCTCGCTCGTCGTGGTCCCGCAGGAGGATTCGGCCATGATCACGCTCGATGAGCTGAAAGATTACCTGTCGAAGCGGGGAAAGATTCTGGACGGCGCGTGCATCACGGGCGGCGAACCCGTGATGCGTCCCGACCTCGCCGAGCTGCTGGAGCTGCTGCGTTCCTACCGCCTCCTCATCAAGCTCGACACGAACGGCTCGTTCCCGGAACGGCTGCAGGAGCTCGTGGAGCGCCGTCTCGTGGACGCCGTGGCGATGGACGTGAAGAACACCTACGCCAGGTACGACGAGACGACCGGGGTGACCGGCATGGCGGAACGCGTCGCGGAGAGCGCCGCCTACCTCAAGACCGCCCCGCTCGACTACTACGAACTCCGCACGACGGTCGTCCGTCAGTTCCATACGGTCGACGACTTGGCCGCGCTCGCCCGCGAGCACGCCGGCGTCGAGCATTACTTTCTTCAGAAATTCAAGGATTCCGGCGATCTGCTCGGCGCAGGGCTGAGCGCGATGCCGGACGACGAAATGGTGCGCGCGCTGGAAGCCGTCCGGGAGTTCATCCCGAACGCGCAGCTGCGCGGCGTCGACACGTCCGAACCGGAGTCCTGACATTTTTTCCAATTTTCAACAATAACATTTTCAAGACAGGAGCAACAAAAATCATGTATCAGGTCCAGAAACGCAACGGCAAAGTCATTGACTTCGACATCACGAAGATCTCCGACGCGATCAAGATGGCGTTCGAGGCGCAGGAAAAGAACTATCATCCCTCGGTCATCGACTTCCTCGCGCTGAAGGTCACCGCCGAATTCGAGCCGAAGATCAAGGAAGGTCTGATCGCCGTTGAGGACATTCAGGACAGTGTGGAGTCCGTGCTCGTGCAGGCAGGCTACGCCGACGTCGCGAAAGCCTACATCCTCTACCGCCGCCAGCGCGAGAAACTCCGCAACACCGCCAACACGATCATCGACTTCAAGACCACCATCGACGACTACCTGAAGATCAACGACTGGCGCGTGAAGGAAAACTCGACCGTCACCTACTCCGTCGGCGGCCTCATCCTCTCCAACTCCGGCGCGCTCACCGCCAACTACTGGCTCTCCGAGATCTACGACGACGAGATCGCGAACGCGCACCGCAACGCCGACCTCCACCTGCACGACCTCTCCATGCTCACCGGCTACTGCGCCGGCTGGTCCCTCAAGCAGCTCATCCAGGAAGGCCTCGGCGGCGTCCCCGGCAAGATCACCAGCGCCCCCGCGTCCCACCTCGCCACCCTCTGCAACCAGATGGTCAACTTCCTCGGCATCATGCAGAACGAATGGGCGGGCGCGCAGGCGTTCTCCTCCTTCGACACCTACCTCGCGCCGTTCGTGAAGGTCGACAACCTCAATTACGACCAGGTCAAGAAGTGCATCGAGTCCTTCATCTTCGGCGTGAACACTCCATCCCGCTGGGGCACGCAGGCGCCGTTCTCCAACATCACGCTCGACTGGACCGTGCCGAACGACCTCGCCGAACTGCCCGCGATCGTCGGCGGCAAGGAAATGCCGTTCAAGTACAAGGACTGCAAGGCCGAGATGGACCTCATCAACAAGGCGTTCATCGAGACCATGATCGAGGGCGACGCCAACGGACGCGGCTTCCAGTACCCGATCCCGACCTACTCCATCACGCGCGACTTCGACTGGAGCGAGACCGAGAACAACCGCCTGCTCTTCGAAATGACCTCCAAGTACGGCACGCCGTATTTCTCCAACTACGTGAACAGCGACATGGAGCCGAGCGACATCCGAAGCATGTGCTGCCGTCTCCGCCTCGACCTCCGCGAGCTCCGCAAGAAATCCGGCGGCTTCTTCGGCAGCGGCGAAAGCACCGGCAGCATCGGCGTCGTGACCATCAACATGCCGCGCATCGCCTACCTTGCCACGGACGAGGAGGACTTCTACAAGCGCCTCGACCACATGATGGACATCGCGGCGCGTTCGCTGAAGATCAAGCGCGAGGTCATCACGCGCCTCCTCGACGAAGGGCTCTATCCGTACACGAAGCGCTACCTCGGCAAATTCGACAACCACTTCTCCACCATCGGGCTCGTCGGCATGAACGAGGCGTGCCTCAACGCGAAGTGGATCCGCCGCGACCTCACCGACTCCGCCGCGCAGGACTTCACCGCCGCCGTCCTCAACCACATGCGCGAACGCCTCTCCGACTACCAGGAGAAGTACGGCGACCTGTACAACCTCGAAGCCACGCCCGCCGAATCCACCGCGTACCGCCTCGCCAAGCACGACCGCAAGCGCTTCCCCGAGATCATCACGGCCTCCAAGGGCGACGACGACACCCCGTACTACACGAACAGCTCCCACCTGCCCGTCGGCTACACGGACGACATCTTCTCCGCGCTCGACATCCAGGACAAGCTCCAGACCCTCTACACCTCCGGCACCGTCTTCCACGCCTTCCTCGGCGAGAAGCTCCCGGACTGGAAGAGCGCCGCGACCCTCGTCCGCAAGATCGCCGAGAACTACCGTCTCCCGTACTACACGCTCTCCCCGACCTATTCCGTCTGCAAGAACCACGGCTACATCTCCGGCGAGAAGAACACCTGCTCCAAGTGCGGCGAGAAGACCGAGGTCTACAGCCGCATCACCGGCTACTACCGCCCCGTTCAGAACTGGAACGACGGCAAATCGCAGGAGTACAAGGACCGCAAGACATACGACATCGGCAAATCAATGAGCCATAAGCCCGTTCACCATGACGCCCCTGCCCATGAATCCACCGAGCACCCCGTCGAGAAGCCCGCGCCCGCCGCGGCAGGCGCGTCCGACCGCGTGATCCTATTCGCCACCAGCACCTGCCCGAACTGCAAGATGGCAAAACGCTTCCTCGACCAGGCCGGCATCGCCTACGACGTGATTCTCGCAAACGAGGACATCGCCGCCGCCGACCTCTACGGCATCCGTCAGGCGCCCACGCTCGTCGTCATCCGCGGCGGCAAGATGGAGAAGTTCGAAAACGTCTCCAACATCCGCCGCTTCATCGAAGAATCCGCCGCCGTGGCAGTCTGACGGAAAGGAGCGGTTTCCGGTATGATTGACATCATCATCGTCGGAGCGGGTCCTGCCGGCCTCACCGCCGCCGTCTATGCGCGGCGCGCGGGCCGTTCGGTCCTGATCCTGGAACGCGAATCCTTCGGCGGCCAGATCGTGTATTCGCCCAAGGTCGAGAACTTCCCCGGCTACCTCGCGCTGTCCGGCAGCGAGATCGGCGAGAAGCTCGTCGACCAGGCGCTCCACCACGGCGCCGAGCTGGAGCTTGATGAAGTCACTGCCATCCACGACAACGGCAAGATCAAGTCCGTCATCACCTCGCGGACGCAGTACCTCTGCAAGTCCGTCATCGTCGCCGCCGGGTCCCGCCACAGGCCGCTCGGGCTCCCCCGCGAGGAGGAACTCGTCGGGCACGGCATCTCCTACTGCGCGCTCTGCGACGGCGATTTCTACAAGGACAAGAACATCGCGGTCATCGGCGGCGGCAACACCGCGCTTCAGGACGCCGTGCTGCTCTCCGAGACCGCGAAGACCGTCACGATCGTCCAGAACCTGCCCAAGCTCACGGGCGAGGTCAGCCTCGCACAGATCCTCAAGTCGCGCCCGAACGTGAAGATCATTTACAACACGGTCGTAAACGAGCTCCTCGGCGAACCGGAACTGACCGGGATCAGAGTGAAAAACACAGCTGAGGACAAGGAATCCGTCCTCGACCTCGACGGCGTGTTCGTCGCCATCGGGCAGATGCCCGACAACAAGCCCTTCCAGGACGTCTGCGACCTCGACAAGGGCGGTTTCATCGCGTCGGACGAAGCCTGCCTCACGAAGACGCCCGGCGTGTTCGTTGCGGGCGACTGCCGCACGAAGGGCGTCCGCCAGGTCGCGACCGCCGTCGGCGACGGAGCGACCGCCGCCCTCGCCGCCTGCCGTTACCTGAACGCCCTCACATTCTGACCAAGGAATGAATTATTCTTCAAAGGCAAATCTAGATAAAGAGAAAAAGAACAATGGCAGACGAAAGCTTCAAAACATATCAGGAAGTCATTAATTATCTTAAAGAGAAAAAAAGGAAGATCAATCTTCTTGTTGGCAATGGTTTCAGCATGGCTTTTGATCCAACGATTTTTTCATACAATGCTCTCAGCAATTTTATAAAAAGCTGTAAGGATCAGACAATACTAAAACTCTTTCGGATTGTTGATTCAACCAATTTTGAATTGATCATGCGAGAGCTTGATTTATTTATCAAATTTGAAAAAGAATTTGATCCAAACCCAAAACTTGAAGAAATCATATTGTCGGCAAAAAACAAACTCAAAACTAGTCTTATTGATGCAATTACAAAGCTTCATCCTGACCATGTATTTAAAATATTAGACTCGAACAGCAAAGCCTGTGCCCTTTTCTTAAAAGACTATTTAGAAAGTGGCGGCGCTATTTTTTCTACAAATTATGACTTGCTTCTATACTGGATATTAATGCGAGAGTCTAATTCCCTTAAAAACAAATATGGAATTCTTGATGGTTTTTCTCTTGGAAATAATGAGGATTTAACTTGGAATTCTGGGAAACAAAACATTTATTATCTACATGGATCCCTTCCTCTCTTTAGCACAGGGTACTCAACTATCAAGGAGAAATACGACCATCAGCATTATTTACTTCAAAACATTAAGGATAGGATTGCTAAAGACCAATATCCTCTTTTTGTAACAGGAGGAACAGCTGAAGAAAAAATGAAAGTCATTTCAAACAATCGTTATCTCAGTTTTTGCTATGACAATTTAGAAAACATTAGAGGCTCTTTGATTGTGATCGGGTTCAATTTTGGCGAGTATGACACACATATCATAGATGCTATCAATCGTGCCGCCACTAAAAAATCTTTATGCAGTTTATTTATTGGATATTATACAGAAAAGGATCGGCAACATTTTTTGCGATTATGTCCAAGAATTCAGCTTCCCCCAGAAAAAATCCGTATATTTGACTCAAAAACAGCCAACATTTGGGGTAATACCCCCCAATAAAAAACGAAAAGGCATCAAACATGGCAAGAAAACGCATCCACAAAAGCCCTCGTTACACAGAACTGCTTGTTCCAACTTTTCGTGCCTTGAAGGAAATGGGGGGTTCAGGAACAAATGAAGAAATACATGATGCAATAGTCAATACATTGAATCTTTCTGATGATGTTCTGAACGAAATACACAAAGACAGCAATCAATCGGAATTCGATTATCAGCTTGCATGGGCAAAAACATACTTAAAGAAATACGGTGCCATATCGAATAGTGCAAGATCAGTTTGGTCCATAGAACCTCGTTTTATGTCTGTGGCCCCAGAATCTCTTGACCCCAAAGAGATAGATAAGACTGTTAGAAACAACAATCGAATTGGCGGACAAGAAGAAAAGAAAATAGAAGATGTAACCAATACACATTCTTTAGGACAATCACCCGAAGATTCTGGTGTTGAATCGGATGAAATAAGACCTTGGAGGAAACATCTTTCTGAAGTTTTAAGGGCAATGAACCCATATGCTTTTGAACGTCTTTCACAACGATTACTCCGGGAGTGTGGTTTTTCTCAAGTCATCGTAACAAAAAAGTCAGGAGATGGAGGAATTGACGGACTTGGAAAACTAACAATCAATGGGATTCTTAGCTTCAAAGCAGCTTTTCAATGCAAAAGATACTCGGGGGCAGTCGGTGCTTCTGAAATTCGAGACTTTCGAGGGGCTTTGACAACTGATATCGAAAAAGCAATATTCTTTACTACTGGATCATTCACAAAAGCGGCCATAGAAGAGGCCTCTATCATAGGGAAGCAACAAATAGATTTAATAAATGGAGAAGAATTTATGAATAAACTCGCCGAGTATGAAATTGGTCTAAAAGAGATAAAAGACTATGAAATAGACGAGAATTTCTTCCAAAACATATAAAATCTATTGTATCTAGTTCCTGGAACATAAGTTTTTCGCAAGTAAAGATAAGAATGGGAAGTCACCCTTATCTGCGCGGCTCGCGTTAAGAGAAGAGAAAAGATTGCCGAGTGAAAATGAGGCTACCGAGGAGCGGAGCGACCCTCGGACGCGAAAGCGTCTTAAATAATAAGGAAAGGCTCTTGTATAAAGCAGAGCACGGCAGCAGTACCACCTTTGATGTGTACGAATGCAAACCGCGTACAACTGTGCTGTAGAGGCTCCGCCTCCCGCTTCGCTGGGGGCGGCTGCGCCGCCTCGGAAAGCTCGCTTGCGCTCGACAGATTATCTTACCGCGTGACGCGTTTTCTCGTTTTCCCTTCGCGTCCGCAATCCGGCGTGGCGTGCAGGGATTATTGTGTCGTTTCGGATAAAAATGCGAAAAAAGCGGGACTTTGCTTCGATTTTAAACCAATTAAGATAAAAAATACATCTTTCATACAAAAAAGTACATATACAATCCTGCACTTTTCACGTTATATTAATTGAAGAATGGATTTGTGTGCGCGCATGCCGCACGGCTCCACGACAAAAACGATGTTCCTTTCACCATCATAACCAAACCAACACCCCAAACAACACAAACAGGAGAACAACAAAATGAAATGCTCCGTCAGAATGATCGCGATCGCGGTTTGCGCCATCGCGGCAAGCCAGGCCTACGCCCAGTTCCCGGGCGGCGGTGCTCCGCAGGGCAACCAGCAGCAGAGCCAGACCGAAAAATGGCAGAAGATCCTCAAGGAAACCGAACTGGAACAGAAGCCCTTCACGAAAGGTGAAGACAAGCTGAACATCTGCCAGCACCTGTACAACAAGGAACAGCCCGGCAAGCCGGCGATCCTCGTCTTCCTGCACGGCATCGGCGAACGCGGCGACAACAACCTCGCCCAGAACGAACTCGGCGTGTCCGACATCGTGAAGAACATCCGCGACCAGAAGCAGAAGGTCGTGCTCATCACCTGCCAGTGCCCGTCCTCCGAGCTCTGGGCTCCGCTGCATCGCGGCGGCGCGCAGGCTGCTCTCCAGCCCCTGCCCTCCAAGTCCACCGGCCTCATCCCGGACATGATCGAAGCGAAGATCAAAGAATTTGACGCCGATCCCGATCGCGTCTACATCACCGGCCTCTCCATGGGCGGCTACGGCACCTGGGACACCATCTCCCGCCGTCCGGACCTCTTCGCTGCGGCGATTCCGATCTGCGGCGGCGCCGACCCGGCGCAGGCCCCTGTCCTGAAGAACATGGCGATCAGCATCTTCCACGGCGACCGCGACAACCTCGTGCCGACCAACCTCTCCCGCGAGATGTACAAGGCGCTCCAGGATGCCGGCAACAAGAACGTGAAACTCACCGTCTACGAAGGCGTCGAGCACAACTCCTGGGAAAAGGCGTATGCCGATCCTGAGACCTTCAAGTGGCTCTTCGCGCAGAAGCGCACCGAAGAAGGCAAGAAGGCCAAAGGCAAAGTCTTCACCGAAGAAGAGATCAACGCGGCCAAACAGCGTGGCGGCGGCGGATTCCCGTTCGGCGGCGGCATGGGCGGCGGTATGCCCAACTTCGGCGGCGGTATGCCCCCGATGGGCGGCGGCCAGGGCGGCATGCCCAACTTCGGCGGCGGCATGCCTCCGATGGGCGGCCAGGGCGGGCAGATGCCCCCGATGGGCGGCCAGGGTGGATTCCCCGGATTCGGTCAGGGCGGCATGCCTCCGATGGGCGGCCAGGGCGGATTCCCCGGATTCGGTCAGGGCGGCGCCCCCGGCGGTGCTCCCGGTGCTGCTCCCGGCGGCCAGGGCGGATTCCCCGGATTCGGTCAGGGCGGCCAGGGCGGCCAGCGTCCGCAAGGCCAGCGTCCCCAGGGCCAGGGCGGCCAGCGTCCCGGTAACGGCCAGGGTGGATTCCCCGGCGGCGGCATGGGCGGCTTCGGCGGCGGCATGGGCGGCTTCGGCGGCGGCATGGGCGGCTTCGGCGGCGGCATGGGCGGCTTCGGCGGCGGCATGCCCGGCGGCATGGGTCCCGGCATGGGCGGCCAGGGCGGCGGCGCCACTGTCAGTACCGTGAGCGAGATCCAGGAAAAGTTCCCGGCCGAATACAAGGCTGCTCAGGAACTCCGTCAGAAAGATCCCGCTGCTTATCGCGAGAAAATGCGCGATCTCCAGAAGAAGCTCACCGACTCCAAGGAAGAGTCCAAGTAAGCTGAATCGGGATATCCCGACATAAGACAATCGAGTCAACCGGATCGCAACACGGTCCGGTTGACTTTTTTATCGCTTTTCCGTTTTTTCTTCGTTTTTTGCCAAAAAAACTTTAAAATCGAAATAAAACACGGTTGACTTTTCAAAAACGAGGTGTATATTTCTTTAAAACCAAAATAATCTAAAACCGAAATCAACACAAACCGCGGAGTCCTGCCATGCTGAAATCTTCCTCCATCCTCCTCGTCTTCCTCGTTCCCGCCGCCCTCATCGTCCTCATCAAAGTGTGCCCGGTGAAGAATCAACCCGTTTCCGACGAACCTGTCATCAGCGAAACCGAGGCCAGGCGCATCGAGGCGAAGGAACGCCGCGCCGAACGCGAGGAAGCACGCAGGGAAAAACGCGCGATCAAACAGGCGCAGGAGAAGGAACAGCGGAGCCTCGAAGACTCCGACAGATGGTTCGCTGCGCATGGCGAGCCGTCCGAGTTCAGCGAGGATGACGGGGCGTTCGGATTCGAGGAGATTCCCGCTCCCGGCATGATGCCGATTCCGATGCCGCCGGTGCTCCCGAACATCGCATACGGCCGGATGAGAGGCGGACACGGGTTCGAGGGCGGGATCGGAAACGACGATTTCGGCGGTTCCCGGAATCCCGATTTTGACGGATTCGGCGCGAACGGTTACGGCGACGATTTCGGAAACGGCTTCCGAAGATTCTGATCCCCGTACACAACTGGTTCAAAATAGACCGTCTCCTCGCGGATTCGGTCTTTTTTGTTTTGCGGGAGGGAAAACGGTCCGGTCAATTCCCGTGTTCGGAGAGGAATTCTTCGGATGTTTCGTCGCCCTGTTCGGCGGCGGCACGGAGCCATTTCACGCCCTCCGCCGCGTCCTGTTTTACGCCCCTGCCCTCGAAATACGCCAGTCCCAGCAGAGCCTTTCCTTTCATGCAGCCTTGTTCGGCGGCTTTCCGGAACCATTTCACGCCCTCCGCCGCGTCCTGTTTTACGCCGATGCCCCTGGCATAGAATCCGCCGATCATGCACTGCGCGTCCGGGTCGCCCTGTTCGGCGAGCGCAAGATACGTTTTCGCGGCCTGTTCGAACCACTTTTCCGCCTCGGCGGGATCATTTGCCACGCCCTTGCCGTCGCGGTAGAGCCCCGCCAGATCGTGCATCGCGCGCGGATCCCCCTGTTTCGCCGCCTTGTACAACGCCGCGGCGGCTTTCGTGTACCAGTCATCCGATTCCGCTTTGTTTTTTCCCTCGTAGGCAAACCCGAGGAAACGCATGGCAAACGGATTGCCCTGTTCTGCGGACTGCCTAAGATATTTCACGCCATCATCGAACTCCTGAAATTCAAGGATCGCAGTCTGCCCGACCCGGTACTGCGCCTCGGCATGTCCGAGTTTCGCGGCTTTTCCCCAGCAGATGAGCGCCTTTCCCATGTCCCGTTCCGTGCCGATGGCCTGTTCGAAGCACAGCCCGAGCATGTACTGGGCGTCGCGCACAGCATCATGCGCCGGATTGTCCTCCATCTTCGCGCCCTCATGGAACCAGTGGAACGCCTTGTCCCAGTCTTTTTCCACGCCCTTCCCCTCATAATAGCAGATTCCGAGGAGATAACACGCACGCGCATACCCCGTGGTTTGCGAGAGGCACTGCACCGCGTTTCCATAATCCCCTGCTTCGTACGCCGCTACGCCCTTCTTAATTAGATTCGACCGTTCCGACCATGTACCATAGACATCGACAAACGCGCCCGCGATAATCAGAAGCACGCCGATCACGACCGTACAGCCGGAATGATGGTGATGTGTTCTTTCTTCTTTTTCCGCAGGTCCATCCTTCGCCTTTTCGCAGGAAGACTCTTGCGCATCGGGCACGGAGAACGATGCAAGCTCGTCCGCCGACAAAGGATGGTTCGGATCCGGCGAGCGGTTCGGTTCAGGTTGGGACGGTTCTTCGATATCCTCCCGCGACATCTCGTCTTCCCCTTCCTTCTTTTTCCTCCGCCCGTCCCATGCGTCTTTGATGAGACAGATTCCCGCGTAGATGATGAGACAGAACACATGGAACAGCATCATGACAAGGATCGCCGCCCCGATGATGTATCCGATGATTCCCTGCGGATTGTCGAGGAACAGACGGTAACAAATATACGATCCCACGCCGAAATATAAGGCGAGGACAACCACGCAACAGATCAAGGTTTTGATAAAATCCCAGATCGCATTCAGGAGTTTCATCTTCTCGCCTCATTTTTTTGATTACGATTCACACAAAACAAGTATCGCATGTAAATACTATACGGTTGTTTCCGAAAAAAGCAAGCAGGCAGTTCATAAAAAAGCACCCCGGACCGGAGTCCGGGGTGCCGAGTGTCTTTCCTGACGTCCAGCCGGAGTTTGAGGTTCCGGCCGGGCGGAGTATCAGAAGACGGGAGGAATCACTTCTTCGCGGGCTTCAGGTACTTGTCAAGGAATTCGATGACGCGCTTGGAGTTCTTCTCGTCGAAGAAGCGGCCGTCTTCGTGAGCAGCACCGTCAAAGAATCCGGCACCTTCGAAAATCACTTTGTCCTTGCCGATGTACTTGGCGACGGTCTCGGCGAATTCCTTGGAGGAACCGATCGGAACGACGTTGTCAGCGGTGCCGTGCTGGATCAGGAAGGCCGGAGCGGTCTTGGGATCGAGCGTATGGGCATACATGCCCGGATCGGCGCGCTGTGCGGGGGCGGGATCGGTGTTGCGGATGCTGGCGATGCCGACGCCGACGTAGTTGCTGTACGGTCCGCCATCAGCGTCGTGACGGCCCATCATGGAGCCGGCGCCTTCCGCGGCCTGCTGGTCCATGGTGAGGACGTTCATCGGGCCGAAGAGGTCGACGACGGCCTGGACGGAGGAGGAGTATTCGGCATTGTCGCCGATATCGCCCATCATGAGGCCCTTCAGATTGCTGGTGGTACCGAGGAAGCCGGCCATGTGTCCGCCGGAGGAGTCGCCGATGGTGCCGATGTGGTCGGCGTCAAGGTTGAGTTCCTTCGCGTGGGCGCGGATCCAGCGGACGGCGGCCTTGGCGTCGTTCATCGGACGCGGGAACGCGGCTTCACTGGAGAGACGATAGTTCAGGGAGAAGACGGCATAGCCGGCCTTCACCAGGCGATCGAAGAAACCGGCGTTGCAGCCGCGGGCGCTGCCGCCCATCCATGCGCCGCCGTGGATGTAGAGGATGGCCGGAGCCTTCTCGCCCGCCTTGATCTCGGGGAGATAGCCGTCCATGTACTGGGAGCTGGAGCCGTCGGCCGCGAACTTGATGTCGGCCATCTGCTTGACGCCGATCGGCTGGCCGTTATTGGTCATGACGCCGCCGCCACCGCCGCCGAAGCCGCCCATCATGCCGAACATGCCCATGCCGCCGCCACCGGTCTTCTTCGGGGGCTCGATGTCCTTCCATTCCTTCTTGGCGGAATCCCAGAGGGAGCAGATCGGGCACTTCTTGTCCGCGGTGCAGAGGTCGACCTTCACATAGGTCGGGCCGTCGGCATTGTATCCTTTCGGAAGCTGGCTGCCTTTGTCCGGCTTGGCTTCCTGCTGTTGGCCGCCGGGAGCGCCGCCCATTCCGGGGAAGCCGCCCATGCCGCCGCCGAAGCCGCCCATCATCGGGAAGCCGCCCATGCCGCCGCCCATCGGGGGCATGCCGCCGCCTTCACCGCCGCCCATCGGAGGCATGCCGCCGCCGAAGCCGCCCATCGGGGGCATACCGCCCTGGCCGCCGAACATGGCGCCGAAATCGGGCATCTGGCCGCCGAACATGGCGCTGAAATCAGGCATCTGGCCGCCTTCGCCCATCGGAGGCATGCCGCCGCCGAAGCCGCCCATCGGGGGCATACCGCCCTGGCCGCCGCCGAAGCCGCCTGCAGGCATCTGGAAGCCGCCGCCCATGGGCATGC
Source organism: uncultured bacterium (assembly GCA_902778895.1). Lineage (GTDB taxonomy): Bacteria > Verrucomicrobiota > Lentisphaeria > Victivallales > UBA1829 > UBA1732. Next base: position 245,151 of record CACYZF010000006.1, on the reverse strand, counting down.
CGCCCGCGGGAGCGCCGCCGCCGAAGCCGCCCATTGCGGGCGCGCCGCCGGGAGCAGCGCCGGGTGCACCGGCCGGAGCAGCACCGCCGGCCGGAGCCTGAGCGGAGAGCACGGACGCGATCAGCATGGTACCGGCGATGAACGCGCCGGAAGCCAGCATCTTGTTGAACATGTGTTTCATACGAATCTCCTTGTATGATTTTTGTTGGATTGGTTGTTTATGTGTTGCGGGACGAGTTTATTTGCTTACATGTTATTTAACGATACCGGAACAAACATTATTGCATGTACTTTTCAAAAAAACCATGTATTTTAGTTTAATTCCGTAAAAAACGGGAAGCGGACGAACCGCTTCCCGAAGGATCAGAGAACGAGGGTCAGCGAGGGCCGCCCGCAGCGGGAGCACCAGCGCCGGGAGCGCCGGCCGGTCTGGGAGCGCCGCCCGCGGCACCGGGAGCGCCGGCCGGTCTGGGAGCGCCGCCCGCGGCACCGGGAGCACCGGCAGGTCTGGGAGCGCCGCCCATGCCGCCGCCGAAGCCGCCCATGCCGCCGCCGAAACCGCCCATGCCGCCGCCGGGACGCTGGCCGCCGTTGGCGTTAGCCGCGGGAGCCGGATCCGGCTTGGGCTGCGGAGGAACCGTGCCGCCGAAGGAGTCGAACAGCGGATCCTTGTTGACCGGGAGTTCGAACGCGGAGGTCGTGAGGCAGGTGAGATCGGTCTTGGACTTGATGCCGTAGACTTTCTCGTTGAAGTAGTCGATCATATAGTTCATGTCTTCGGCCGTGACAGCGTGGCCGGACTTGTGGATGTTCGCCACGATGTGGTCGCCGAGGCCGAGCTTCTCATAGGAAGCCTTCGCCGCGCGGAACGTAAGCCACATGGCCGGGGCATTCACCCAGTCTTCACCCGTGCAGGAGCCGATGATGAAGAGGTAGCGGTTCGGATCGGCGCAGAGCATGGCGAGCATGTGCTGGTCGACAGGCAGGGTCTTCGGATCCTTGAAGCACATGAACTTGTTGTTGAACCAGCCCTGTTCGCCGGTGGCCTGGAGGCTGTCGATCGGTTCATTCCGGCCGTACTTGTATTCCTTGGAATCGTTCTTACTGGAGAAGTCGTAGGTCTTGCCTTCGGAGACGTAGCGGTACATCGCGACGCCGCCCGCGCCGGAGCAGGACGGAGCGCACATCTTGATGCGGGGCTCGAACGCGCCGCAGACCATGGCGGCCTTGCCGTAACGGGAGACGCCGGTCACGATGGTGTTCTTCGGGTTGATGTTGAGTTCCTTGCCCGCGCCCTTTTCGAGGGCGTCGATGATACGGGAGATGCCCCAGCTCCAGGCGAGCAGTTCGCCGGTCTGTTCCTTCCAGTCTTCGCCGTAGGGATACAGATCGTAGAAGAGGCCGGTGTGACGGTTGTTGTCAGCGGCGATATTGGTGACGCCGCCCATGAAACCGCCGCCTCCGCCGAAGGTCATGGAAGCATAGCCGCGGGAGGCCGCGACCGCTTCCTGCGCGCCGTGCATACCGAGGACGACGGGCCAACCGCCTTCCGGCATCTTGACTTCGTCGCTGGCGGTCGGGAGCGTGATGTTGACGTCGAACGTGCCGGACTTGCCGGTGCTCTTGCGGGTGACGGTCACGGTCATGGACTTGCGGCCGTTGTTGTCGCCTTCGTTCATCTTGTAGGTGACATCGACTTCGGAGCCGTCGTGCCACACGCCATACATGTAGTATTCATAGAGTTTCTTGATTTCTTCGGCGCGCTTGGGCCAGTTGTCCTTGGTCACTTCGGTGCCGTCGCGGAACTTCATGATTTCCGGATACTTGTCGGAGGCCTTCAGGTCCTTGACCATCGGGAAACCGCTGTCGTCGGCCTTTTCGGCTTCTTCGCTGCGGATGCCGCCGGGGAGCGTGGCCATATCAACGGCCGGAGCCTGGTTTCCACCGGCGCCGCCCATGCCCATTCCACCCATGCCGCCGCCGAAGCCGCCCATGCCGCCGCCGAAGCCGCCCATGCCCATACCGCCGCCGAAGCCGCCCATGCCGCCGCCGAAGCCGCCCATGCCCATACCGCCGCCAGCGGGAGCACCGGCGCCTGCGCCGGGTCCGCCTGCGGGTCTCTGTCCGCCTGCGCCGGGACCGCCGGCAGGTGCGCCGCCGAAGCCGCCCATGCCGCCGCCGAAGCCGCCCATTGCGGGCGCGCCGCCGGGAGCAGCACCGCCGGGAGCAGCGCCGCCGGCCGGAGCCTGTGCCGAAAGTGAAGTTGCGAGGAAGAGCGCCCCTGCGAGAACCGAGCAGGAGACGACCGCCGATTGGACATAACGTTTCATAAAAACTCCATTATGTTTGGGGGTTGATAAATGAGGAGAGGTTGACTGTTTTTTGATGAACGCAAACACATTTTTGAGCTGTTTTTAACAGCAAAAAGTGCATTTCACCGATAGTATACCATCCTTCCGAACAAAAGTCAAGGTTAATTCACGCAAAAATGTCGGCTTTATTGATTATTCTCTAAAAAGAAGAGTTTTTAATTCTCTTTTTGGAAATTTGGATTATTTAGCAAAGTCCAATATTCAACTGTCCGCATCGTACGCCAAACGAAACAATTCTCCAGCCTGTTCCCGTCTTTTCCAATCTTTTTCCCTCCCGGCGCTTGCATTATGCGCGCACACGGGATATATTAGATGGTAATTTTTTCAACCACAACAGAACGGAACGGAATCGCAATGGAAACACGTGTGGCGGTATTGGCGATCCTCGCGGAGAGTTTCGACTCCGCGGAGCAGATCAACACGCTCCTGCACGATTTCGGCCCGTACATCGTAGGCCGCATGGGCCTGCCCTACCGCGAAAGGAACGTCAACGTCATCAGCATCGTGATCGATGCGCCGCCGGACAAGATCAACGCCCTGGCCGGAAAACTCGGACGCATCGAAGGAGTCACGGCGAAAGCCGTATACTCCAACCTCATAACAGCTCACTGAGTCCGCGCCCGGCATAGCTGGGACCGGATTCATCCGATCAGATAACAAACTCTCCCCTGACGCCGAAATCGTGATTGAGGCGGAAGACCGAGCGTGCAGCATCGGACCGGACTGCGGGAACCGTGTGATATGCGCGGTCCATGCACTCCATCCGATCAAGCATACACGGCCGGATCCTTCATCAGGGGATCGCGGCTGTTTCTTTTTCCGGCGGAAACCGGACGAGGAACAGCGGCGGAAACCGCAGGAAAAAGCGCGTCATGAACGCACAGAAACGACAGAATGAACTCAGGATCGACCGACTGAACAAAGAGAAACGCCTCCCACACAAGGAGTGGACGGCGCTGCTCTCCACGTGGGACGGTTCCGACCGCGAATACGCCGCCGGAATCGCCCGCGAACTCGCGACGGCACGGTTCGGACACAATGTTTTCGTGCGCGGCATCGTGGAGTTCTCCAACGTCTGCCGCAACGACTGTCTGTACTGCGGCATCCGCAAGTCCAATCTGAACTTCGAGCGGTACCGTCTGACCGAGGCGGAGATCGTCGAGTGCTGCGACGCCGGATATCAATACGGGTTCCGCACGTTCGTGCTGCAGAGCGGGGAGGACGCCACCTGGCCGCCGCAACGCCTCGCCGAACTAGTCCGCACGCTCAAATCGAAGCACCCGGACTGCGCCGTGACACTGTCCGTCGGCGAGCTGGAGCGCAATGAATATCAACTGCTGTTCGACGCGGGCGCGGACCGCTATCTCCTGCGGCACGAGACCGCCGATCCGGAGCACTACGCGAAACTCCACATGCCGGATCAGAGATGGGAACGCCGCATGCAGTGTCTGCGCGACCTGAAGGAGATCGGATTCCAGACCGGATGCGGATTCATGGTCGGTTCGCCGTACCAGATGCCGGGAACGCTTGCAAAGGACATGGAGTTCATCACGGAGTTCCGGCCCGCCATGATCGGCATCGGCCCCTTCATCCCCCACTGCGACACGCCCTTCAAAGATCAGCCAGCCGGCAGCGTGGACCTCACGCTGTTCCTGCTCAGCCTGTGCCGCATCCTCCTCCCGGACGTGCTGTTGCCCGCCACGACCGCGCTCGGTTCCCTGGACCCGGCCGGCCGCGAAAAAGGCGTGCTCGCCGGGGCAAACGTCATCATGCCGAACCTGTCGCCGGAACAGGTCCGCGCCAAATACATGCTTTACAACAATAAAACCGCGGTCGACGTGGACACGCACATCACGACGTCCGATCTGCAGGCGCGCCTGCGAAAGATCGGCTACACGATCAAGGTCACCCGCGGGGATTACGGAGAAACGTCATGCTGAAACTCGCATTCTACGGAAAAGGCGGCATCGGGAAATCCACGACTGTGTCGAACCTCGCCTCGGCTTTCGCCGCGAACGGACTCAAGGTCATGCAGATCGGGTGCGACCCGAAGGCCGATTCCACCGCGTCCCTGCACGGCGGCGCACGTTTCCGTTCCATCCTCGACCTCGTCCGCGAACGCAACAACGATTTCTCGCTCGACGAGATGGTCCGCGAGGGCGACGGCGGCGTGATCTGTGTGGAGGCGGGCGGCCCGACGCCCGGACTCGGCTGCGCCGGACGCGGCATCATCACCGCGCTGGAGAAGCTTCAGGAGAAGGGCGCGTACGACGTGTACAAGCCGGACGTGGTGCTGTACGACGTGCTAGGCGACGTGGTCTGCGGCGGATTCTCCATGCCGATGCGCAAAGGCTATGCCGACCGCGTGTTCATCCTCACCTCCGGCGAGACTATGTCCATCTACGCCGCAGCGAACATCGCCATGGCGGTGAAGAATTTCAGGGGGCGCGGCTACGCCTCGCTCGGCGGATTCGTTCTGAACCGCCGGAACGTGCCGGACGAGGACGCGAAGGCCGCGAAACTGGCGTCGGATTTCGACGCCGCGGTCGTCGGCGCGCTCGACTGGAGCGAGACCGTCCAGCAGGCGGAACAGCTCGGGAAGACCGTCGTCCACGCGTTCCCGGAGAGTCCGATGGCCGCGCAGTACCGCGCGCTCGCGGACGCCGTGCTCGCCGCCGCCCGGAAAGGAGACGCGCCATGCTGAAACGTCTGAACGGCAAAGACGACATGACCGGGGCGGAGGTCGCGATCCGCGACGCCGCGTTCCCCGTACCGTTCGTCTCCGGCTTGGAATACAACGCCCCTGCCCGCGGACCGTGGAACATCGTCCACACGGGCATGCTGGTCCCCGAATCGCATCAGGTGTTCGCCTGCGCGCAGGGCTGCCTCCGCGGCGTGATCCTGACCGCCGCCGAAATGATCGCCATGGACCGCATGTCCTGGATCTCTGTGGACCAGAACGACCTGTTCGACGGCTCGCTGGAACGCAACATCGTGGACGGCACGGCGGAGATCATCCGCAAACTGCCGAAGAAGCCGCGCGCGGTCCTGCTCTTCATCAGCTGCGTGCATCTTTTCGCAGGATGCGATTTCGAGGTCATGCTGAACGAACTCCGCACGATGTTCCCGGACATCGACTTCATCGACTGTTACATGAACCCGACCATGCGGAAAAGCGGCCTCACGCCCGACCAGCTCATGCGCCGCCAGCTCTACGCGCCGTTCCGTCCTTGCCCCGCCGACAAAAACGCAGTGAACCTCATCGGAAACGACCGTCCGACCGACGAATCCAGCGAGCTCGTCCGGCTCATCAGAAACGCCGGACGCGAGCTCCGCGACATCACGCTGTGCAGGACCTACGAGGCATACATGCGCATGGCGAAAAGCGCGTTGAACATTACCTATCTGCCGACCGCGGCGGCCTCCGGCGATGCGCTCGAAAAACGTCTCGGACGGAAACATCTTTATTTGCCGCTCTCCTACGATTTCGACGAGATCGAACGCAATCTGAACTGTCTCGCCGACGCGCTCGGGATCGCCGCGCCCGACTGGACCGAGGCGAAACGGAACGCCCTCCGCGCGCTCGAACAGGCGAAGACCGTTGTCGGCGACACCCCGGTCGAGATCGACTACACCGCCACGCCGCGCCCCGCCGGACTCGCCCTGCTCCTCACCGAGCACGGTTTCCGCGTCACGCGCGTCTACACCGACGCCATGATCGAGGAGGAACGCCCCGCCTTCGAACGTCTCCGCGCGCTCGCGCCGGACCTGCTGCTGACCGCCACGGTCAACGTGAAAATGAGGTTCGCGGGCAAAGGTGTCCACGAATCCGGTGACGTGCTCGCGATCGGTCAGAAAGCCGCGTATTTCAGCGGCACGAAACACTTCGTGAACATCGTTTCCGGCGGCGGCATGTACGGATTCGACGGCGTCGCGCGGCTCGCGCAGCGCATGATCGAAGCCGCAACGCACGAACAGGACACCGAGATCGTGATCCAGCACAAGGGCCTCGGATGCAGGAGCTGCTTATGAGACAGACCGCCAGAATCATCTCCATCCACGCGGCCGACACCTCCGGCGTGTGCTCCATGCTGTACGAACTCGGCGGCATGGTCGTCGTCCACGACGCCTCCGGCTGCAATTCCACCTACTCCACACACGACGAACCCCGCTGGTACCGTCAGGACAGCATGATCTACATTTCCGCCCTCACGGAGACCGACGCGATCCTCGGCAACGACGAAAAACTCATCGGCGACGTCGTGTCCGCTGCGAAGGACCTGTCGCCGCGCTTCATCGCGCTTTGCGGCGCGCCCGTCCCGCTCCTTGCGGGAACCGATTTCCCCGCCATCGCCGCCGAAGTCGAATCCCGCATCGGCATCCCGGCGTTCGGGCTCCACACCAGCGGCATGCACTCCTATCTGACCGGAGCCTCCGAGGCGCTGGAGGCCGTCGTATCGCGATTCTGCACCGACCGCCTGCCGCGCACGGACGCGCCTTCCGCGAACATCATCGGCGCGACCCCGCTGGATTTCTCCATCAGCGGCACGGTTGAATCCATGACCGGATGGCTGAATCAATCAGGTTTCGAACTTGTCTCCTGCATGGCGATGGGCAGCACGCTCGACGAAATCCGCCGGGTATCCGCCGCACACGTCAATCTTGTCGTCTCCTCCTGCGGGATCGCGACCGCCGAACTCCTCCGGCAACGCTTCGGCACGCCGTGGGTCGCGGGCGTCCCGGTCGGGAAGAATTTCTCCGGCAAGCTCGCGTCCGCTCTGAAGAACGCGGTGAAGACCGGCGAATGCGCCCTGCCCTGCGCGGCACGCGACGCCTCCGCGCCCGGAAAAAAACTCGTCATTCCCGGCGAAACGGTCTTCTCCGGCTCGCTCGCCGCCGCGATCGAATCCGAACTCGGCGCACCCTGTCGCGTGCTGTGTCCGCTGGAGGCGGAGGACCGTCTGCTCGCGCCCGGCGACCTGCGCATCTTCGACGAGGCCGCCGCCGCGGAAGCGTTCGCCGCATCGTCCGGCGTGATCGCCGACCCGATGTACGCGCCCGTCTGCCCGCCGGACATCCCGTTCCACCGGCTCCCGCACGAGGCGTTCTCCGGCAGATGCTTCCGCAAAGAATCCCTGAACCTGATCGACCGTCCCCTTCCCTGGAGGTTTTAACATGCTGAAACTCGCGATATACGGCAAAGGCGGCATCGGCAAATCGACTGTGACATCCAACCTCGCGGCGGCGTTCGCGCGCCTCGGCAAGAAAGTGATCCAGATCGGCTGCGACCCGAAGGCCGACTCCACCATCAATCTGCTCGGCGGCGATCCCGTGATCCCCGTCATGAACTTCCTGCGCGAACACGACCGCGAACCCGAACGCATCGAAGAGATCGCAAAGACCGGATTCGGCGGCGTGCTGTGCATCGAGACCGGCGGCCCGACCCCCGGCCTCGGCTGCGCAGGACGCGGCATCATCACCACGTTCAGCCTGCTCGCCGACCTGAAACTGTTTGAATCATACAAGCCCGACGTGGTGCTGTACGACGTGCTGGGCGACGTGGTGTGCGGCGGATTCGCCGCCCCAATCCGTGAAGGGTACGCCTCGCAGGTCCTGATCGTGACCTCCGGCGAGAAAATGGCGCTCTACGCGGCGAACAACATCAACAGCGCCGTGCACAATTTCGAGGACCGCGGCTACGCCGCCGTGCGCGGCATCGTACTGAACCGCCGGAGCGTCGACCGCGAGGAGGAGAAAGTGCGCGCCTTCGCAGACGCGAACGACCTTCCGATCGTGGCGGACATCCCGCGCAGCGACGACATCATCCATTATGAGGACATGGGAAAAACGGTCGTCGAAGGCGATCCCGAACTCGACGTGAGCAAGAGATTCCTCGCGCTCGCGCAACTCCTTCTCAACGAGGAGAAAGCTTCCGAATGAACCACGCGTACTCCATCACGGCGGCCGAACTCGCAGCGCGCGGCAAGGACGACATCCCGCCCGAACTGCTCTCCTCCGCCCATCTCATCTACAGCTCCCCGGCCACGCTGGCGTTCAACTCGCCCGGCGCGCAGGGATTCGGCGTGAAACGCGCCGGTCTCGCCGTGCCCGGTTCGGTCATGCTGCTGGTCGCACCCGCCTGCTGCGGACGCAACACCTCCGCGCTCGGCTGCGAGGCGTCCCTCGCCGAACGGTTCTTCTACCTCATGCAGGACGATACGGACATCGTGACGGGGCGGCATCTGGCGCGCATCCCGGAGGCGGTGAAGGAAGTCTGCGATTCCTGCGAGACGCGCCCGTCCGCGGTCATGATCTGCATCACCTGCGTGGACGCCCTGCTCGGCACGGACATGGAACGTGTCTGCCGAAAGGCTTCGGACTACGCGGGCGTCCCGGTCGTGCCGTGCTATATGTACGCGCTGACCCGCGAAGGCCGTCTGCCGCCGATGGTCTCCGTGCGGCGTTCGGTCTACTCCCTGCTCCAGCCGCGCGAAAAAGTCCCGACCTCCGTCAACATCCTCGGCTTCTTCTCGCCCCTGCGCGACGATACCGAGCTGTACTCGCTCCTGCGGTCCGCCGGAGTCCGCGCGGTCCGCGAGATCTCCCGCTGCGCCATGTTCGAAGAATATCAGGCGATGGCCGAGGCGAATTTCAATCTCGTGCTCAATCAGGAGGCCCGCCACGCCGCCGCCGACCTTCAGAAACGCCTCGGCATCCCGTCCGTCGAGCTCGCCCGTCTTTACCAGACGGACAAGATCGCAAACCAGTACAAGTTGCTCGGACAGGCTGTCGGCGCGGAGTTCGACGATGCGCCGTACCGCGAACGTGCCGAACAGGCGATCCATGACTTCCTCAGCAAATGCGGACACCGTACGTTCGCCGTGGGCGAATGGCTGAACGCCGATCCGTTCGAACTTTCGCTGTCGCTGATCCGCAACGGGTTCGCCGTCTCCGAGATATTCGGCACAGTCGGCGGCTCGAACTTCGTCTATGTGAAGAAGATCGCCGCGCTCAGCCCCGCCACGAAGATTTACTCCAACCTCTCCCCCTCCATGATGTTCTACGATGGCGCGGATTCACAGTGCGACACGGTCATCGGACGCGACGCCATGTATTATCATCCGGCACTGCCCGGCGTACCGTGGAACGAGGAACGGCAGCCTTTCGGGTACGCCGGAGTCGCCGCGCTCTTCGATGCGCTCGGCAAAGCGCTGTCGGGAAAGGAGGCGGCACGATGAAAAGCCTTCTGAAACATCTTTCGCCATTCGCGCCCGACCAGTCCGGGGCCGTCTCCGCGCTCTTCGACTTCGGCGGGCTCATCGTGATCTGCGACGCCGGCGGCTGCACCGGAAACATCTGCGGCTTCGACGAACCGCGCTGGTTCATCCGCAGGAGCGCGGTCTTCAGCGCCGGACTCCGCGACATGGACGCCATCCTCGGCCGCGACGACAAGCTTGTCTCCAAGCTCCAGTCCGCTATGGACGGCTCCGGCCTCAAATTCTCCGCCATCATCGGCACCCCCGTCCCCGCGATCATCGCGACCGATTTCAAGGCGCTGAAACGCATGGCGGAGAAACGCACCGGACTGCCCGCGATCACGGTCCCGACGACCGGCACGCGCCACTACGACCTGGGGGCGTCCGACGCCTGGCTGGAACTGTTCAAAACGTTTGCGATCGAAAAACTTTCTGTTGATCCCGGCACGGTCGGCGTCCTCGGCGCTTCGCCGCTGGATTTCCCGGCTCTCGATGCCGGAAACTTCCTGTCCGCCGCGCTGAGAAAAGACGGCTGGAAAACGGTAAAATGCTACGGGATGGGCGCAGGACTCGATGATGTCCGCGCCGCTTCCGCCGCCGCGAAAAACATCGTCGTTTCGCCCGCCGGGCTCGCAGCCGCGAAGTACCTGCAGAAGACGTTCGACACGCCGTATGAAGTACGGTGTCCGTGGCTGCCGCAACAGCTGCTCGACGCCCTGCCCTCGTTCGCCGGGAAAAGGACGCTCGTGGTCCATCAGCAGTTCGCCGCGAACGCCGTCCGCGACGCGATCCTGAAGCATGACGCCGCCTCGCGGGTCACGGTCGCGTCATGGTTCAGGATGGAGCCGGAGTTCATGCGCGAAAACGATTTCCATATCGAGAGCGAAGAAGCGTTCATCGAATCGGTCGCGAACGGCGGTTATGACGCAGTCGTCTGTGACAGCCGTCTGCGCGTCGCCCTGCCCCGGACGCAGAGTTTCAACATCATCGACTTCCCGCATTTCGCCGTCTCCGGGCGGCTGCTCGACGAGGTGAAATAACATGAACACGGCCAGCGTTTCCACCACGGTCTTCCGCATCTATGGCGTCGTCCAGGGCGTCGGCTTCCGTCCGTTCGTCAGCCGGATCGCCGTCCGCGCCGGACTGACCGGAAGCGTCGCGAACAAGGGGTCCTATGTGGAAGTCCACGCGCAGGGCGACCCGGAAGAGATGAAAGACTTCCGCGTCGCGCTCGAACATGAGGCTCCGCCGCGTTCCGCGATTCTGAAGATCGATTCGCGCGTCCGCATGGAGCCGCCGTATCCGACGTTCGAGATCATCGAGAGCGAACACGAGACAGGGGACATCTTCGTCTCGCCGGACATCGCCACGTGCGACCAGTGCAAACAGGAGCTGTTCGATCCGGCCAACCGCCGTTACCTGCATCCCTTCATCAACTGCACCGCGTGCGGCCCGCGCCTGACCATCCTCGATGCCATGCCGTATGACCGCGAACGCACCAGCATGGGGTATTTCCTGATGTGTCCGCAGTGCGAGACCGAGTTCACCTCGCCGGAATCCCGCCGTTACGACGCCCAGCCGGTCTGCTGTCACGACTGCGGCCCGGAAGTCTACCTCATCGGACGCTCCGAACGCAATGAAAAAGCCATCACCGCCGCCCGCCGCGCCATCCTCGACGGAAAGATCGTCGCGATCAAGGGCATCGGCGGATTTCATCTGTGCTGCAACGCGCGCGATGCTCAGGCCGTGGCGCGTCTGCGCGAACTCAAGCACCGTCCCATGAAGCCGTTCGCCGTGATGATGGATTCGCTGGAAACCGTCCGCCGCGAATGCGTAGTCCTGCCCGGTCAGGAAGAGATCCTGGACGGCCACCAGAAACCGATCATCCTGCTCGAAAAACGCCAGGAAAGCACGCTTCCCGACGTCCTCGCGCCCGGCAATCCGACCCTCGGCGTGATGCTGCCGTACGCGCCAGTCCAGATGCTCCTGTTCCACTTCAACGACGACCTGACCATGCCAGACTGCCTCGTCATGACCAGCGGCAACGTGTCCGGGGCGCCCATCTGCCGCAGCGACGAGGATGCGCTCGCCGAGATCGCCGGATTCTGCGATGTGATCCTGTCCCACAACCGCAGAATCCGCCTCCGCGCGGACGATTCGGTCATGGACTGGCTGGACAGTCGTCCGTACATGATCCGCCGGTCGCGCGGCTATGCCCCGCTGCCGTTCTTCGTCTCCGGCGATTTCCGCGGCCAGGTGCTCGGCATCGGCGGCGAGCTCAAAAACACGTTCTGCCTCGCAAACGGCGGCCTGTTCTACCCCTCGCCCTACATCGGCGACATGGAGGACCTGCGCACGGTCCGCGCCCTGCGCGAATCGGTCGCGCGGATGTCCGAACTGCTCGAAATGAAGCCGCAGATCGTCTGCTGCGACCTGCACCCGAAATACAATTCGTCCGTCGTCGCGGGCGAACTCGGCATCCCCGTCCTGAAGATCCAGCACCACTACGCGCACGTGCTCTCCTGCATGGTCGAAAACGACTATACGGACGAGGTCATCGGCGTGTCGTTCGACGGCACCGGATACGGCACGGACGGCACGATCTGGGGCGGGGAATTCCTCGTTTCCTCTCCGGACGGATTCATCCGCGCCGGGTACATCAAACCTTTTTTGCAGGCGGGCGGCGACGCCTCCGCGCGCGAAGGCTGGCGCATCGCAGTTTCGATGATCGCGGGCTTGTTCCCCTCCGATGAGGCGGAAAAACTTGTCGCTTCGCTCGACCTCTGCGCACCAGGCGTCTACAAGTTCCAGAAGAACATGCTGGACCGGAAACTGAACTGCGTGGTCTCGACCAGCGTGGGGCGTCTCTTCGATGCCGTCAGCGCGATCCTCGGCATCCGCAAATCCTCCACATTCGAGGGCGAGGCGTCCATGGCGCTCCAGTTCGCCGCGGAAGCGTGGAACGGGACGCATCCCGGACAGGAAGAAAACGTCCCGCCCTGCCCGGCATCGTTCGGCCGCGACGCCTCCGGCGCGATCGTCCTGCCGACGGATGCTCTTGTGAAAGGACTCGTGCTCGCACGGCTCGACGGCGCGGACTCCAACATGCTCGCCGCCTTATTCCACACATCGCTCGCCGGCATGATCGCGAAGACGTGCGAAGCCATCCGCGAGGAATCCGGCTTGAACACCTGTGCGCTGACCGGAGGCGTCTTCCAGAACCGCCTGCTCACGACGCTCTGCGCCGGACTGCTGCGCGCCTCCGGATTCCGCGTGCTGCTCCACGGCATGATCCCGCCCAACGACGGCGGCATCGGCGCGGGCCAGGCGTTCGCCGCCATGTACCACCTGAACCACCCTGAAAAACATTCATCCATATCACATTCATCCATACCAAAAGAAGGAGACGGCTTATGTGTGTAGGTCTTTCCGCAAGAGTTGTCAGCATTGAGGATGGCACCGCCCTCATCGACGCGTCCGGCGCGAAACGCAAGGTTTCGGCGGACCTCATCGACGATCTGGAACCCGGCGACTATGTCATGGTCCACGCCGGCGTCGCCATCGCGAAGATCACCGATACGGATGCGGACGAATCCCGCAAGATCATGGAGTCGCTCGATGGAATCGGCTAAGCAGATCATTGAATCTTACAACGGGCGCAAACTCCGCGTCATGGAGGTCTGCGGCACCCACACACACGAGATATTCCGCCTCGGCATCCGCAAGATCCTGCCGCCGCAGATCGAACTCATCTCCGGCCCCGGGTGCCCCGTCTGCGTGACGCCCGCCGGGTACATCGACGAGGCCGTGATGCTCGCGCTCGAACACGGCGCGGTCATCTGCACGTTCGGCGACCTGATCCGCGTTCCCGGCTCGGAAATGAGCCTCGCCGGGGCGCGTTCCAAGGGCGCGGCGGTGAAGACCGTCTATTCGCCGCTGGACGCGGTCGATTTCGCGCGCGAGAACCCGGACAAACAGGTCGTGTTCCTGGCGGTCGGGTTCGAGACGACGGTCCCCGCGGCGTGCCTGGCGGTGAAGAAGGCCGCCGCCGAAGGGCTCGCGAACTTCTCGATCCTCGGCGCGAACAAGACCATGCCGAACGCGTACAAGGCGCTGAACGGCAGCGCGGACGCGTTCCTATACCCCGGCCATGTGAACGCCATCACGGGCACAGCCGTCTGCGAAGACCTCGTGAAACTCGGCGTCTCCGGCGTCGTCGCTGGATTCACCGCCGACGAGATCCTCACCGCGCTCGCGGTCATCGTCCGGCTGTCCGCCTCCGGCGAACCGTTCTTCCGCAACTGTTATCCGCGCGTGGTACGTCCCGAAGGATCGCCCGCCGCGCTGAAACTGATGGACGCGGTCATGGAGCCGTGCGACGCGGAGTGGCGCGGCCTCGGCGTGATCCCGATGTCCGGCCTGAAGCTCCGCCCGGCGTTCGCCGCGTACGACGCCCGGTTGAAGTTCAATCTGCCGCCCGTCACTGGCCGGAGCAATCCCTCCTGCCGCTGCGGCGAAGTGCTTCAGGGCAAGTGCAAATCCACCGACTGCAAACTTTTCGGGACCGCGTGCACCCCGCTCCATCCGGTCGGGGCGTGCATGGTCTCCAACGAAGGGGCGTGTTCCGCCTACTACCAATACGGAGATATTCTGAATGGATAATATGAACGCAAACGATTTCGTCACGCTCGCCCACGGCGCGGGCGGGAAGCAGACCGCCGAACTCATCGACCGCGTCTTCAAGGCGCATTTCTCCAACCCCGATTTCACCGGCGATGACGCCGCAGTCCTGCCCGTGGACGCCGGAAAGATCGCGTTCACCACCGACGGTTTCATCGTGTCTCCGTTCGAGTTCCCCGGCGGCAACATAGGCAAGCTCAGCATCTGCGGCACGGTCAACGACCTCGCGTGCATGGGCGCGAAACCGCTCTATCTCTCCTGTGCGTTCGTGATCGAGGAGGGATTCCCCCTCGCCAAGCTCGAAGAGATCGCCGCCGCCATGAAGAAGACCGCCGACGAAGCCGGAGTCCGCATCGTGGCGGGCGACACCAAGGTCGCAGGAAAAGGCCAGGTCGACCACGTCTTCATCACCACGACCGGCGTCGGACAGCTCACCGAGGGCGTCCGCACCTCCGGCGCATTCGCGAAACCCGGCGACGCCGTGATCGTGACCGGCGACGTGGGCCGCCACGGCTGCACCATCCTGCTCGCCCGCAACGAATTCGAGATCGACGCCGACGTCACCAGCGACTGCGCCCCGCTCTGGGGCACGGTGAAGAGCATGATCGACGCCTCGCACGACATCCATGTGATCCGCGACGCCACGCGCGGCGGCGTTGGCACCGTCCTGTACGAGATCGCCGACCAGAGCAAAGTCGGCATCCGCCTCAATTCCGCCGACGTCCCGGTCGCGCCCGAAGTCCGCGGTGTCTGCGGCATGCTCGGACTCGAACCGCTTTACCTCGCCTGCGAGGGACGCCTCGTCGTCTTCGCGCCGAAATCCGAAGCTCCTGCCATCCTCGAAGCGCTCCGCAAGGGCCCCTACTCCGCCAACGCAGCCATCATCGGCGAAGTTGTCGCCGACCACCCCGGCAAGGTCGTCATGACCACCGAGATCGGCGCGCAGTCGCTCCTGCCCCAGCCCGGCGGAGAGCTCCTGCCTCGCATCTGCTAACACACTGAGTGTGCCGCGGTAGTGCGCGGCTCCGCTCGCGCACAAAACATCTCTCATCCCGTCGGAAGCACATTGATTTCCGGCGGGTTACTTTTTTTTCGCAGAATTGGGTTTGACTTCTGTCTGTTTTTGATTATACTAGAATCGCCCTCGGAGCCCAACCGGTTCGCAGCTCCTTGATTTCCGGAAGCGACAATAAAAGTTCCGGAAGAGGGCAAACGGTTGACGGTATGAAGCCTGCCGCTTGGTGTTTTGCTACCGTTTCAACTACCTCCGCAATCGGTGGAAGCGGAGGACCTTTTGAGTTTTTTCATCGTGCGCGAGCGCAGCCGCGCACTGTATCGGACTGCCTTGCAGTGCTGTAAAAAAGTACATATCCGCGCCCGAAAAGTGTCCGCGCAGGGCAAAAGATGTAGTTTTTAACATTTTATCGTTGTTTTTTTCTGTTTTTTCGTTTGACATTGGGATGATTGCATGTATTTTATGTTAGAACATGCAATCTGAACGAACCGCCGCGGCTGTTCAAAAAAACGGCGGAACATTCTGTGAAACAAACCATTATCCATGTACTTCTGTTATGTTTGAACTGCCAAAAAAATTCGACCGGGAATACAACGGTATCTTCCGTACCATCGGCCGCGACGTCTTTTCCACCGGCATACTCAAAAAAGAAAACGTTTCCATCGACTGGAACGGCGGATCCTTCCCGCTCTTCTCCGTCTCGGTCGTGCTCCGCGGACGCGGCACGTACGTCGATGAGGACGGCACGGAATACCCCTTGATGCCCGGCAAACTCTTCTTCCGCATCCCGCACCGGAAACATGCCACGTACATCGAAGACAACAGCCGCTGGCTCGAGTTCTACATGTCGTGCCATTTCATGAGCGAGGACGCGGCGGATTACGGCGGACAGCCGCCGCCCGACCACATGGAGCTGGACGAGAAGCGCGAGGGCTACCTGAAACTGAAAAACATGCCCGGGCAGGACGACAAGTGGATTTACGCCATGTGCAAGCACGTCTTCTGCGTCAATACGCAGACGCCCGTGCGCGACATCGACCTCTCGCTCGCGCTCCTCAACGAGTGTTTCGACTTCATCTCGTTCATGAACAACGAAACGAACCAGTCGAAGATACCGCTGGAGATGTTCGCACTCATCACCAAGCTCCTGAAGAGCCGCCGCGAGGATTTCTCCGACCGCATCACGTCCGAGATCAAGAAGATCATCCTCGAAAACCTCACGGACAACCGTTCCCTGCCCGAACTTCTGAAGGACCTCCCGCTCAGTTATCCGTCTCTGCGCCAGCATTTCATGCGCGTGATGGGGCACAACATCGGCGAATACCAGATTCAGTGCCGCATGGAGGAGGCCGTGAACATGCTCATGCGTGGCGTGAGCGTGAAGGAAACGGCGTTCAACCTCGGCTACAAGGACCAGTTCTTCTTTTCCAAGCAGTTCCACCAGAAACTCGGCTATCCGCCCAGCGCCATCAATCCGCTGAACCCCCGCGGCGTGAAACGCTACCAGCCGAAGGACGCCCCCGCGGAACCGGACCCCGTCAGCGTCGCAAATTCCGCCGCGGCCAAGGCGTCCGCCCCCGCTCAAAAGGCCAGAAAAGCAGCATCCGCCCCGAAGAAGTCCTCCGGCAGATCCGGCAGATAAAACGCCTCAAAAAGCATCGTTCCAAAAACGATCGGGACAAAAAACTCGAAAAAAGTCGAGAATCGCGGTTGACTTTTATGGGAACCGGGTGTAAAGTAATAGCATTATGAAAACTTACGCGAACAAATCCTCTTTCAATTTTTGGTGGCGCTGGTGGTGATTTCCGCCAGGGCTGGATTGTTTGCAACCTCGAAAGCAGAATCGCACGGCGGATCGATCAACTGATTGACCCGCCTTTTTCTTGAGACCGCATCCGGACCTGGCAGGCCGGAGGCGGTTTTTCTTTATCGCATCCGGACCGAATCAGAAAACTCCCTTCCGATACCATATTTCAACTTATCTATAACGCAATAAAACAAACACAGGAGAAAACATGAAAGAAACAACCCTGGAGGAATTCCGGACGCTTGCGGCGCACGGCGAAGTCGTGCCGGTCTGCCGAGAGATCCCCGGCGACATGGATACGCCGGTGTCCGTGCTGGAACGCTTCGTGCAGGACGACTATGTCGCGCTGCTGGAAAGCGTGGAAGGCGGCGAAAACCTCGGCCGCTACTCGTTCCTCGGCGTGAACCCGTACGGGATCTTCACGGTCGAGAACGGCGTGCCGTATCTGGAAATGCACGGCGAACGCCGCGCGCTGGAGTTCGAAGGCAATCCGCTGAACGCCCTCCGCGGCATCATCGGCAGAAAGAAGGTCGCACACGACCCCGAGCTCCCGCCCCTGCCGGGCGGCGCCATCGGGCGTCTGGACTACGAGGCCGCGTGTCTGTTCGAGGAACTCCCCGCGCCGAAGAAAGCCATCCGCGGCCCGGTCTGCGCGTTCATGCTCACGAACGAGATCATCGCGTTCGACAACAAGCAGCACACGATCAAGGTCGTGGTGAACGTCGAGCCGGACCATTTCTCCTCGGCCGATGAAGCCTACGCGAGCGCGACGCACCGGATCGCAGCCATCATCGACAAGATCTGCCGTCGGGCGGCGTCGCACCGCGATTACGTTTCCGACGAGCACGTGGAACTGAAGCCCGAAATGACGCACGAGGCGTTTCTGGAAATGGTGAAGAAGGCAAAACACTGCATCGTGGAGGGCGAAGTGATCCAGGTCGTGCCCTCGCAGGCGTTCTCCGCCGAATCCGACATTCCGCCGTTCAGCATCTACCGCGCCCTGCGCCTCATCAATCCCTCGCCGTACATGTTCTATCTGAAGCTCGGCGGCGAGATCCTGATCGGCTCCTCGCCGGAGACGCTGGTGAAGCTCGAAAACGGCGTTTCGCTGGTGCGCCCGATCGCCGGGACGCGTCCGCGCGGCGCCACTCCCGAAAAAGATATCGCGCTGGAGAAGTCGCTCATCGGCGATGAAAAGGAACGCGCGGAACACCTGATGCTGGTCGACCTCGGCCGCAACGACATCGGACGCACGGCGAAGCCGGGCAGCGTGCTTGTCGCCGACTTCATGCATGTGGAACGCTATTCGCACGTGATGCATCTGGTCAGCAGCGTGGAGGGGCAGATCCGCGACGACCGCGACGCCTTCGACCTCGTTTCGACCGCGTTCCCCGCCGGCACGCTCAGTGGAGCCCCGAAGATCCGCGCCATGGAGATCATCCACGAGCTCGAACCCGGACCGCGCGGTTTCTACGGCGGGGCCGTCGGGTATTTCAGCTGTGACGGGAACATGGACCTCGCGATCACGATCCGCACGATCGAGGTGTCCGGCAGCCGCCTGAAAGTGCAGGCCGGATGCGGCATCGTGGCGGACTCCGTGCCGGAGATGGAATATCAGGAAACACTGAACAAGGCGCGTGCACTCTTCAAGGCCGTGGAATTCGCGCAGAAAGGCTTCAAATAATGATCTTCATGCTCGACAACTACGATTCGTTCACCTACAATCTGGTGCACATGCTCGCGAAGACAGGCCAGCAGATCGTCGTGAAGCGAAACCGCGACGTCACACCCGCCAAAGTCCTAGAAATGAACCCGCAGGCGATCATCCTGTCGCCCGGCCCCGGGCGTCCGCAGACCGCCGGATGCATGATGGACCTGATCGCAGCGGCCGCCGGGAAGATCCCGATGCTGGGCGTCTGCCTCGGCCATCAGGCGATCGGCGCGCATTTCGGCGCGGAGGTCGTCCACGCGAAAAGCATCATGCACGGCAAGACCTCGGCGATCCGCCACGACGGGCAGGGCCTTTTCAACGGTCTGCCACAGGGATTCCTCGCCGTGCGCTATCATTCGCTCGCACTCCTCGCGTCGAGCATCCCGGACAATATGACCGTGAGCGCGAAGACGGACGACGGTGAGATCATGGGCGTCCGCGTCCGGCCGGAAGGCGGCGCGGTCATCGAGGGCATCCAGTACCACCCCGAATCCATCATGAGCGAATTCGGACTGAAACAGATCAACAACTTCTTACGTGAGGCGGGAATCTTATGCTGAACGAAGCACTGAAAAAAGTCATGGCGGGCGGCGTGCTGACCGAGTCCGAAAGCGCCGCAATGGTCGAAGCCGTCGCGAACGGAGAAAACCCGGCCGCGGCAGCCGGTTTGCTCACCGCCCTCTCCCTGCGCGGCGAAAGCGTGTCCGAAATGACCGGAGCCACCGGATTCCTGCGCGACCGGATGCTCGGCGTGGACGCAGGCGACTGTGCTGACATCGTCGGAACCGGAGGCGACGGCGGACGCTCTTTCAACATCTCTACAACGGCTTCTTTTGTTGCGGCGGGCGCGGGCGTCCGCATGGCGAAACACGGCAACCGCGCGGTCTCCGGCAAATGCGGCGCGGCCGACGTGCTGGAAGAGCTCGGCGTGAAGCTGAACGACACATCCGAATCGCTGGCGCAGAGCATCCATGAAAACGGCATCGCATTCCTCTTCGCGCGGAACCTGCACCCCGTGATGGCGAAGGTCGCCCCCCTGCGCCGCGACCTCAGGATCCGCACGGTCTTCAACCTCGTCGGCCCGCTCGCGAACCCCGCGAAAGCCGTGTACATGGTCGTCGGCGTCTACCACGAACGCCTCGTCCTGCCGTTCGCGGAGGTCCTGCGGAATCTGGGCGTACGGAACGGCTTCGTGGTTCACAGCGAGGACGGACTCGACGAAATATCCAGCCTCGCCGTCACGCATGCCGCCGCGCTGACCCCGGACGGGATCAAAGAAATCGTCATCGATCCGAAAGAACTGCTGGAGGATCCCGCGCTGTGCGAAGGCACGCTCGCGGGCGGAGACAAGACGGAAAATGCCCGCATCCTCATTGACATCCTTTCCGGTCGCGACCACACCGCGAAGCGTGGAGCCGTGCTTCTGAACGCCGCCGCCATCATCTGCGCCGCCGGGCGGGGCGACTCCATCAAGGCATGCATCCCGCTCGCGGAACAATCCATCGACTCCGGCGCGGCGCTGGACAAACTCAAAAGGATCAGCGCATGAAACGGGACATTCTGAACGAGATCGTGGAGCGGAACCGTCCGGCGCTGGAACGGAAGAAACAGGACGTGCCGTTCGAAACGGTCGCGGCGATGGCGGCGGACGCGCCGGAACGCGCGAGTTTCGCGGACGCGTTTCGGGGTCCCGGCATCCACGTGATCGCCGAGCTGAAGAAGGCGTCGCCGTCGAAAGGTCTGATCCGCGAAAATCTGGACGTGCCTGTACTGGCGAAATCGCTGAAGGACGCCGGAGCCGCGGCGCTCTCCGTGCTGACGGAGCCGTTCTACTTCAAGGGTGGACTTGAGAACCTCCGCCTGGCCTCGGAGGCGGTCTCTCTTCCGCTTCTGCGGAAAGACTTTATCTTTGACACCTACCAGATTCTCGAGGCGAAAGCGTTCGGCGCGTCCGCGATCCTGCTGATCGCCGCCATGCTGACCGCCGACGAGTTCGAACGTCTGCTGGACTTCGCGCATCAGCACGGCCTGACCGTGCTCGGCGAGGCCCACACGGAATCCGAAATGGAAGTCGCGTCGACCGCCGATCTTGTCGGCGTGAACGCCCGCGACCTGAAAACCTTTTCGACCTCACTGGAACGTTCCGCCGAGCTGATCGCAAAGCTCAAATCCTGTGGAAAGCCGGTCGTTGCGGAAAGCGCCGTCCGCACGCATGAAGACATCCAGATGCTCCAAAACGCGGGCGCGTCCGGCTTCCTGATCGGCGAGACCCTGATGCGCGCGGCCGATCCCGGCGCGAAACTGAAGGAGCTGCTCCAATGCTGCTGAAACTCTGCGGGATCACCCGGCCGGAGGACATGGCTGCGGCGGAACAGGCCGGAGCCGAGTACACGGGAATAATCCTGGTGCCCGGTACGCCGCGTTTCGTCCCGCGCGAACGCATCCCCGTCCTCCTGGCGGCGGCCCGCTGCAAAAAGGTCTTCGTCGTGCGCGATATGCTGCTCAATGAACTCAACGCGCTGATCGCGGAGTTCCATCCTGACGCCATCCAGCTCCACGGAAACGAATCCGCGGATTACGCGCGGAGCGTAACCGGAACGGAAGTCTGGAAGGCGTTCAATCTGAATTCGGAAGCCGCGCTCGCCGAAGCGAAAACGTTTCCCTGCGCAATGGTCGTGGCGGATTCCGGCGGAGGCACCGGGCGTCCCTGCCGATGGGACCTCGCCGCCCGCCTCGCATCCGTCCGCCCCATACTCCTCGGCGGAGGAATCACGCCGGACAACGTGCGCGAGGCGATCGCTCAGGTTCACCCCGCCGGGGTCGACGTTTCGAGCGGCGTGGAGTCCGTGCCGGGAATCAAGAACCATCTTCTCATTCAAAAACTAGCTGAAAGGATTCAAATATGAACACACACTACGGCATCTACGGCGGCCAGTACGTCGCCGAGACTCTGACCGGGGCGCTCCGCGAACTGGAGAAAGCCTATTTCGACGCCAAACAGGATCCCTCGTTTCAGGCGGAACTCGACGACCTGCTCGAAAACTACGTCGGACGCGAATCTCCGCTGTATTTCGCGAAACGCCTCACGGAGCATTGCGGCGGCGCGCGCATCTACCTCAAACGCGAGGATCTGAACCATACCGGCGCGCACAAGGTCAACAACACCATCGGGCAGGCCCTGCTCGCCCGCCGCATGGGCAAGAAGCGCCTGATCGCGGAGACCGGAGCCGGGATGCACGGCGTCGCCACGGCCACCGTCGCCGCGCTCTTCGGCATGGAGTGCGAGGTCTTCATGGGCGAGGTCGACGTGGCGCGCCAGGCTCCGAACGTGGACCGCATGCATGCGCTCGGCGCGAAGGTGCGTTCCATCAAGGAAGGATCGCGCACGCTGAAAGACGCCATGAACGCCGCCCTCCGCGAATGGACCGCCACCAGCAAGGAGACGTTCTACCTGATCGGCACGGCCGCCGGCCCCTACCCCTACCCCATGATCGTGAAGGATTTCCAGTCCGTCATCGGCAAGGAAACGCGCCGCCAGTGCCTCGACCGCCTCGGACGGCTCCCCGACGAGGTCGTCGCCTGCGTCGGCGGCGGAAGCAACGCCATCGGCATGTTCGCCGGATTCCTCGATGATCCGGGCGTGCGGCTGGTCGGCGCGGAGGCCGGCGGACTCGGCATCGAATCCGGCATGCACGCGGCGAGCATCAACGGCGGCCGCGTGGGCATCCTGCACGGCATGAAGGCGTACTTCCTGCAGGACAAAAACGGCCAGATGCTGGACACGCACTCGGTTTCCGCCGGGCTGGACTATTCCGGCGTCGGCCCGGAACACTGCTTCCTCGCGGACACGAAACGCGCGAACTACACCGTGGTGACTGACGAAGAAGCCGTGGCGGCGTTCGACATGCTCTGCCGTCTGGAGGGCATCATCCCCGCGCTCGAAAGCTCGCACGCCGTGGCGCAGGCGGTGAAGGACGCGCCCGCGCTCGGCCCGGACGGAATCATCGTCGTCAACCTCTCCGGCCGAGGCGACAAAGACATGGACAACATCAAACAGTACAAGGTGAATCATGGACAGAATCTCTGATATTTTCGCATCGAAAAAACCGCTCGTCGTGTTCACGACCGCCGGATATCCCGACCCCGACCGAAGCGAGGATGGCATCGCCGCAGCCATTGAAAACGGCGCGGACATCATCGAACTCGGCGTGCCGTTCTCCGACCCGATGGCGGACGGCCCGGTCATCGCCGCCGCATCCCAGCAGACCGCCGAACGCGGCTACAGCATCAGCAACGTGCTCGCGCTCGCAGGCCGCATCCGCGCGAAATATCCGCGCGTCGGCATCATCCTCTTCAGCTACATGAACCCGATGCTTCACTACGGATACGACGCGCTCTGCGCCGAGCTCGCGCGCATCGGCGTCGACGGCATCCTCCCGGTCGACCTGCCGCTGGAGGAACGCGACGAACTGCTCGGCCCGTGCCGCGCGAACGGCCTGCACATGATCCCGCTGGTGTCGCCGCTGACCCCGCCCGAACGCATCCGCACGATCGTGGACGGCATGACCGGATTCGTGTATTACATCAACGTCGCGGGCGTGACCGGGGCGCGTCACGGCCTCCCCGCCGATTATCCGCGGCTTATGGAACAGGTGAAGAGCCTGACCTCGCTCCCCGTGGCCTCCGGGTTCGGCATCGCGGACGCGGAAACCGCCGCCGAGGCGGCCAAATACGCCGACGGCGTGATCTCCGGGTCCGGCTTCGTAAAGGCCCTGGCCTCCGGCGTGAAGGAAGCCGGAGATTTCGTGCGCATGCTCGCCGACGCGATCAAATAACAGCCTTTTCAACTACATCCCCTCTACGGGCGGCATCGGCAAAACCGACGCCGCCTGTTTTTTTTGCCTCAAATCACGCCGGATCGAAACTGTTTTAGAGATTCACGAACAAAACACGAAAAAAAGAGACGGACGGGATTGATTTCCGCACCATGCGCGCTATATTTACAGAAGAATTGTTGATAGTACCAAACTATTTTCAACCTTTCAACCAATCAACCAACAGGAATCGAATCACTATGAAACGCATTCTTTCCTCGTTCGTCGCGGCGGCCGTGCTTGCCGTTCTCGCCGCCTGCGCATCCTCCGGCGATGCCTGCAACTCCAAGCTCAACGAACCCGTGCCCGGCGCGGATCAGGACCCCGGATATGCGAAGGTCACCACGCCCGCTCTGAGCCAGAACTTCGTCCAGCGCATCGCGGAGAAGAAGAATCAGGCGCAGACCGAAGGCAAGAACATCCAGCTCGTCTTGGTCGGCGACTCCATCACCCACTTCTGGGAAGGCGGATTCTTCGGCGGCGGCGGACAGGGCGTCTATCAGAAGGAACTCTCGAAGTACACCCCGCTGAACCTCGGATTCTCCGGCGACCGTACCGAAAACATCCTCCATGTGATCAAGAACACGGGCATCTTCGAGCTCATCGACCCGAAGGTCGTCACGCTCATGATCGGCACGAACAACTTCGGCATGCATGAGGCCGAGCCCGTCGCGACCGCCGAGGCCATCCGTCTCTGTGTCCTCGCCCTCAAGGAAAAAGCCCCGAACGCCAAGATCCTGCTCTACGGCATCTTCCCGCGCGGCGACGGCCTCGGAGACAAGTGCGCCGCTACCAACGAGATCATCAAGGACTTCGCCGACAACAAGACCGTCTTCTACGAAGACCTCACCCCGAAGTTCACCGATGAAAACGGCAACCTCATTCAGGGCGTGATGGGCTTCGACCGTCTCCACCCGGCGGAAAAAGGCTATCAGATCTGGGCCGAATCCATCAAGTCGTTCGCCGACCAGTACATCAAGTGATTTTTCCTCGATCACACTCAACTTCACACAAAAGAAATAGGACTTATAGGACCTGTAGGTCCTATTTTTTACAAGGCTCCATCCTATGAAACACATTCTCTCATTCTTCGCTGCCGTGGCCGCCGCACTGCTTCTCGCGTCCTGCGCCACCGAACCCGAAACCGTCTCCACGCTGAACACGCCCGTGCCCGGCGCCGAACAGGATTACGGCTACACTCGCGTGACCACGCCCGAACTCAGCCGGAACTACATCCAGCGCATCCAGGAAAAGACCCAACAGGCCGAACGCGAAGGCAAGGACATCAAGTTCGTCATGGTCGGCGACTCCATCACCCACTTCTGGGAACAGGCCGGAAAGAGCGTCATGGACGCCGAGTTTGGAAAGTATCATCCGCTTGACCTCGGTTTCGCCGGCGACCGCACCCAGAACTGCCTGTACGTGATCGAGAAGACCGACATCTTTTCCAAGATCGACCCGCAGCTCGTCATGCTCCTGATCGGCGTGAACAACTTCGGCTGGAACCAGGGCGGCCCCGTCGCCACCGCCGAAGGCATCCGCCTCTGCGTCAAAGCGATCCAGGAAAAGGCCCCGAACGCAAAAATCCTGCTCCTCGGCATCTTCCCGGCAGGCAACACGCCCAACGACCAGAACCGTCCGAAGATCGCCGCAACGAACGAGATCATCAAGGACTTCGCCGACAACAAGACCGTCTTCTACGAAGACCTCGGTCCGAAGTTCCTGACCCCGACCGGCATCCTCGAACGCGACATCATGGCCGACTTCCTGCATCCGACCGAAAAAGGCTATCGGATCTGGGCAGACGCCATCCGTCCCTACCTCGAAAAATACTGCAAATAACCTCCGATACCGGAACGATTCGCTCCTCAATCGGACAAAAAAAGAGCACATCCGGAAAACCAAACCGGGTGTGCTTTTTTGTGTCTACACAAAAAACAGGGGACGGCACGGCCCGTTTCCCCTGAAAAAAACACTGATAAATGTTCGTATATTTCGAGCTTGTCAGCAGGCGAACGCCTCCGCATTTTCCAGCAGTTTCGATCCGGCGGCGCAGGCTTCGCAGAAGCACCATTTTCCGCCGTCCGCTTTCACCTTGTGCGCCAGCGCGGCGAGTTCTTTCGCCTTCGCTTCACCGAAATACTGCACGGCGCGAGGCGACTCGAAGAACGGGATCACCTGGTCGATCGTGCAGACGTCTTCCTTCAGTTCGGCCAGCAGGACGTCCGCGGCGGCCTTTTCTCCGGCGGTCCCGACGGCGTCGATCCATGCCTGCGCGGCGGTCTTGAGGTCCTGGCAGCACGACGGCGCCGCGATCATGGCTTTTGCGGTTTCGATGAGTTCCTGTTTCGTCATTTCGGGGGGATTCCTTTCGTGGTTGATTGAATGGTATCGGAAGGTAAAACGAATCGTCTTTTACGGTTTGACCGGAGTCGGGTATTCCAGTTCGTCCAGCACGAATCCGAGCGCTTGCGCGCGCTCCAGGATGCCGTCGAGCTGCTCCTTCAGCATCGTCGGATTGCGGGCGAGCACCCACAGATAATCCCGGCTTCCGGCTGTCACGACCGCGTAGCTGTAATCCGGCGCAAGCTCGATCACACGGTAGTCGGAGTAGAACGGCCAGAAAAACGACACGCGCAGTTCGCCGGTCTGCGGATTCGCGTCCGGGTGTTTGAGCTTGGCTCTCCCCGTGATGGACGTCGGTTTGCCGTTTTTCACGCCGCTGTTCACGACCTTGACCGTGCCGTCGTCGTTCAGCGTGTACTGCGCCTTCACCTCGTCCAGGTCGCGTTCGAAATACTGCGGCAGGCGCGCGATCTCGTACCACGTGCCCATGTAGCGCTCCGGTTCGAAATTCCGCACCGCCGCGATGTCCGACGTCGTCTCGCATCCGGTCAGCACCGCCGCGACCGACGAGATGATCCCCGTGATCAGAAAACGTTTCATAGTCATATTCCCTCATTCTGGTTGGTGGTTCGGCAGCCGCGTCCGGTCGGACGCTGTTCCCCCCTGCCCTCGCTATAACATACCCCGTCCCGTGCGAAAAAGCAAATGCGGAACGATCTTTTTTTCAGAAAAGGAGGACAAGTCCTCCACTGCGGCAGTGTTCTGCTACGCGAGAGCACGGAATACAAGTCCTCTGTGCGGCAATGCGCACATACAAAACGCCCGCCGCATCCCGGAGAGAACGAACGTTTTCCGAATTGCGGACGCCCGTTGTGGGGAACAGCCATCCGCAACATTGTGTCTTTTGAACTTACCAGCGGCCGGACGCGCCGCCTCCGCCGAAGGAGCCGCCCCCGCCGCCCGAACGGTGCGAGCTGGAATGGCTGGAATACGAGCGCGACGACGAACGGGACGACGAACGGGACGAGCCGGACGAGCTACCGGAACTGGAGGTGTAGTGGACCACGGTCGGGTCGACGATGACCAGACGCGGCACGGATGTCCCGACGATGCGGCCCCAGTAGGCCAGCAGGATGGCGATCAGGCAGCCGAAAACGCCGACCGCTCCCCACATGGAATCCATCGGATTCAGGATGCGCGGATCGTGTTCCGGCGCAGCATAAGCGAGCTTCGGATAATCGCGCACCTCCGGCACGTAGGCGGTCTTCGCGGCCGGCTGGCCGGGCTCCACGGTCACGCCGTCCGGACGGACGCCCGTCACATAGAACTCGATGCCCTGCACGACCTTGATCGCGGCCTCGGCGTACTTCTCGGCGCGGAGTTCCGGCACGATCTCGCGGAGCAGATCGCCTGCACGACCATCGTTCACGGGCCCTTCCCAGCCATAGCCGATCTCCAGGCGCGAACGGTGGTCGTTGATCGCCAGCACCAGCAGCGCGCCGTTGTCCACGCCGGCCTTGCCGATCTTCCACTTCGAGGCGGTCTCAAGCCCGAAATCCTCAATGGAGGACAAGCCGATGGTCGGAACCGTCAGCACCATCATCTCGCCGCCCGTCTGCGCTTCCAGATGCCGGATGGCCGCGGCGAGCTTCGCCGTGCCGTCCTCGCCGAACACCTCGGCCTGGTCGACGATCCGCCAGTCGTCGAGCGGCGCGGCGGGGATCAGGCTGTTTTCGGCGCGCGGGACGTCCTTTTCCACGGGCTCCGTCAGCGTCGACGACACGAACCCGATTCCGAAGAGGATTCCGAGCACGACGGCGATGGCGCGCAGGAATTTGTTGCGAAGGATGCCTTTGCCGTCGAATTCGTTGATGTCGACCAGCTTCAGCGCCTTGTTGGACTCGCGTTTCTTTTTGAAATCTTTGATTGTTTTCGGGCCATTGGACAGGTCTCTCTTGCGCTGGCTCTTCCCGGTTTTGAGCGAGACGAATGCGATAGCGACGCAGATCCCCAGGAAGGTGAGCGCGTAGTTCCGCGCGGAGCCTTCGCCGCCGCGGCTCGTGACGTCCGAATACAGGATGCCGGTCGGTTTCTTATCCTTGTTCTTTTCGGCATACGCCAGCATTCCGACGGATACGTCTTCGGGATCCTCGTCTTCGAATTCGGCGTCGAGCTCGGCGGCCGCCGCCTTCTCCTCCGCCTCCATCTGCTTTTCGATCTCTTCGTCGGTCAGGTTGGCGAGGTTCTTCGCCGGAGCCGTGCCCGCCTGCTGCGCGTTCTGTGCGGCAGCTTCCGTCCCGGCGGGGACCTTCGCCGCGGTCAGGATCGAGTGTTTCAGGCGTTCGAGCAGCGCGATCGCACACGCGCCGCGTTCGTGGGTCTTATATTGGGCGGCTTCCTTGTCGACCGCGTCATAGTCCCAGTCCGCCAGACGCCAGCCGTCGCCGATCAGGCCCAGCCGGGCCGACGTGCCGCGGACGTCCTGCACGAACAGCACGCCCTTCGCGGTCTCCCAGTCCGCCGCGATCTGCTCGAAGACGTCTTTCGGCTCGGCGAACCGTTCGTCGATGAACATCAGCGCCACGCCGCAGTCGGCCACCTTCGCGATCTCGCCCGCGAGCGATTCGAGCTTCGTCTGGTCCTCCTCAACCAGAACACCTTCCGGGTCGGAGATCGTGACGGCCCCCTCCGGGATCTCGAATGTCGTCGCGACCTCGCCCACGGAATGATAATACCCCGTCGCGAGCGCTCCGGCGAGGAGCAGGAGGAGGATGCCGCACATGAGGCAGCCCATGCGCGGTAGGCGCACGCCCGGTTTCGGCGGAGAGGCGAAGATAGCCTCGTATTTCTCTACGGGGTCGATTGCTTTTTTTGCAGGGGCGGAGGGTTCGGGTGTCGTTTTGGTAGCCATGGTATTCTGCGCAGATTGGATATGGTTGGATTATTCTGGAAACAGTGAGGTTATTCCGGCGGATGGACGAAAAAAAGATCGAATATCCGACCGCATTCTCTAATATAATCCCCCTCGCGCGCGAAAACAAGCTGCGGACGGAAAAAACACGTTTTTTTGTGCGAGAACGGAAGGCCTCAGCGGTGAATATACATCCGCGACATCTCCGGCCTGTCTTCGCACCGGACCATGCACAGGAATTCCCAGCCGTACCGCTCGTAAAACCCGACGTGATCCGTCACGAGGTAAAGCGGCGAAATCCCCTTCGCGCGCATATCGTCCACGGCAAAATTGAGGAGCGTTCCGGCGATTCCGCGCCCGCGGCAGTCCGGTTCGGTGTAGACCGCGCAGACGTTCGGCGACAGGTCTTTCCGTTCGTGGAAATCGTTTTCGATCACGCCCATCCCGCCGACGATCCGGTCTCCGTCCAGGCACAGATACCAGCCGTATTCGGTCTCCCCGTTCAGATACGCGTCCATGCATGCCAGATACGCGTCCTCCGGCACGCCCCATTTGTCGTGAAACCATGCGGCCGCCGCCTGTTTCAGCTCGGGGCGCTCCCGCAAGGCGATGTATCGGAAGGTTTTCACGTCAGGACGGTTTTGCAGTCAGCACGATGTAGAACGGCATTTTTTCCGGCCCGGAATCAAGGTCGCGCAATAGAATCTTCGACAGGTGTTCCGGGCCGGGATTCGGATGGACAAACAGTTTCAGAATCGAGCTGAATATGCCGGTTTTCGGCTTCTCGGCGACCTTTTCCGCGTGCTTCAGCGCCCGCTGATATTCGGCGTCCGACGGCAGCGCGAAAGCATACCCGTCCGGCAGGCTCTTCGCGTAAAAGTCGGTCAGGATAGAGCAGAACAGCCCGGCGTCCTCCGCGGACACCTCGGCCGGGGCAGCTCCGGATGTGATGGAGTCGTCGAGGCGGTTCAGCGGCACGAACTGGTCGTTGGTAACCGGGTAATAGCCGATCCAGAACGGACGGCTCCCGTCGGCGTCCGCCGGGACACGCGTCATGGGGAGAAGTTCGCCGCCCGGCAGAATGGCGCCAAAGGCCGGCGTGCCGGTTTCGAGCTTCTTGAGGCTGCCGTCCGGGGGTGCGTCGTCCAGATGCCCCGCGATCTGTACGGAGGGTTCTTTCACGCCGCAGGGATCGTCCGGGATCACCCGCCCGCCGAGGGAACGCGGCCGTTCCCCGTAGAGCGAATCGGCGAGCTTCTGTTTCCACGTTCTCATGTCAAAATAGTAGCCGTCCAGATCCTCGTTCACGAGCCGCTTGTCCAGAAATGCCGAAACGCTGTCCACGCAGATAGCCAGATCCCCCTCATTGGCCTCGAACATCCAGTAGCGCTCCGGGTCCTTTTTGTCGATCATCAGATAGAACCACCCCTCGCTGCCGTCGTCGCCGAAATACAGAACATCGACCGAATCCGGGTCGACGTCGGGGAAATCTTCGTGGTCAATGATCCATTCGAGAACGTCTTTGCCCAAATCCATTATGTCAGGGGAATCGGTGAAATCGGAAATGCGGAATTCATCCTGACACGCGAAATCACCGCCGTTCCATTTTTTGAGGAATCGCTTGAAGTCGGAAGGAAGCCGCAGATGCGCTTTCGCCTCGAACGCCGCGATCTGTTCGTCCGTGATCGGCGTCGGCGGATAGCGCAGCGTGTATTCCATCATTTTTTCCCTGTTCATTTCAGTTTCTCCAAGGTAACGTGAAAGATACGATCTCGAATACGGTAGCACATATCTTTCGTTTTTTCAAGTTCCAAAAAGATGTTTATTCTTTTTTTTATGAGCAATCGAAAAAACTCAATCCATGACACAATCGTTACGACCGGACTTCCTTCAGCGCGCGCGACCGGCGTTCGCCATGTAGACGCCGAGCACAATCAGGACCGCGCCGACGATCTGAACGGGCGTGAGGGGTTCCCGGAGCATCAGCGTGCCGGTCAGCACGGACACCAGCGTGGCGACGCCGATGAACGACGCCGCCCGGTTCACGCCGAGCTTTTCGATGGCGGCGTTCGAGAGCCAGAACGCGAAAACGGAGCACCCGATCCCGAGGTACAGCACGGCAATCAGGAAACCCCGATTCTGGAACGGCAGTGCGACGAGCGTCCCGACGTTCCCGTCGTGGAGCGCTTCGAGCAGCGCCAGCGCCGTGAACAGCGCCGCCCCGGAAATCTGCATGGCGTACGCCAGCTCCATGCTCGTGTAGACGGACGCCTTCTCGACGTAGATGAAATACAGGGAATAGGAGATCACGCCGAGCGACATGAAGAGGTACCCCGGCACGGACAGGCTGGACGTCATGCCGACCGCCGTTACGCACGTAACCATGCCGATCAGCGTGGTCACGATGCCCGCGACCTGAATCCGCGACGGGCGGTTTTTCAGGAGCACGGCGGACAGGATCAGCGAGACGACCGGGATGCTCGCCACAAAAATGCCGCACTCCGTGGACGTGGTCCGGCTGATGCCGAGCGTCTCCCCCAGGAAATACACGCACGGGCAGAGCAGGATCACGCGCAGGAGCGGCATCAGCGGCTTGCCCTTGTAACGGACCTTAATGAGCCCGGCGGCGATGCAGAGCGTCATCACGGCGGCGGCGATCAGGAACCGCCAGCCGAGGATGAAAAAGACGCCCGCCATGTTCGTCGACTGCTTGGTGAAGGCATAGCTCATGCCGTGCAGGATCTCCGCGCCGGCGGCACACAGGCATCCCGTGAACAGGGCTTTTTTCGTGATTTCTCTGGCTAACATGGACGGTTTTTCTTTCGGCGTTTCCCCTGTCAAAAAAACAAACAGGGCATCCTAATAAAATACACCGTCGCGGTAGGTTTTACAAGTCGGGACGGAACGGAACCGCCCTTTCAGCCTTCCATGATGTGCAGGGCGCGGATCTCTTGGTCGATGATGCCGGACTGCACGGCGAACGCGTGCGGCTCCAAATAGACGTCCTCACTGTCGCTCAAGCCCTGCGCGCGGAGTTCGGTCGCGATCTCGGCGCAGAACGCCTCGATCCGTTCCATCTTCACCGAATCGCTTTCGTGTCCGGTCAGCAGAGCCGTCAAGTTGCCGGACAATCCGCCGAGCTTCGGCAGGTCCCGCATCGCGCGGAACACCCATTTGTAGTATGGCGCAAACCGGCAGTTCAGCAGGAACACCATCTGCGCGGCGTTCCGCACGAATTCGTCCAGTGCGAGCGCCGCAGCCCCGGGTTCGCCGTGCCGCAGGCACCGCATGTAGTTGTACTGCCCGCTTTGCGCCATGAAGACGGCCCGCGCGGCGATCTTCTTCCTCCTCACGTCCTCCGGCATGCCGTTCAGGATCGTGTCGCGGATACCGGAAAAGACGCCGAGGTCGTCGCGGAACACCGCGCCGTTGACCGCTTCGGCGAACGCATGGTCCGGGGTGTAGAGCCACTGGCGCCAGTTCTGCGGCGCGCCGGGGAATCCCAGATGCCGCCGGTAGAAATCGCCGATCACGATCACGCCATCCTCGGCGTCGCCGAGCTCGCTGCTGCCTGTACCAGCCCCCTCCCCGTCGGGCGGAAAATCCTTCTTCAATCGTGCATACGCGCGTTCCAGCCGGAACCCGAATTCGCGTTCGTCCTCCTCCGTGATCCAGAGCTGAAACCTGGTGAAATAATCGTGGTCGCGCGACACCGCGTCGTCGTAGCCGAAACACTCCGAGCCGTGCCCGGCGCGTCCGACGGCGATCCGCGAGACGACATCGCCGAACTCGCGTTCCAGCATCGGCGCGCCCGCCGACTCGTACCACTGCCGCGCCGCGTCAATTCCCCGCATAATACTCATCCGCGCGCCAGTTGAGTTCTTCCTCGACCTCCGGGAATCCGAGCGGACCGAACGCCGAGGCGCATTTGCGGCAGGTGTGGGCGTAATATCCGTCGTGAACCGCCGCCGGGTCGTCGAAACACGCCACGGCAAGCTCAAGTTCGGACGCGACCCGCGGGTCGGAACGGTCCTCCGCCGCGTACATCTGCGCCAGGTTCACGTGCGTAACCGCCGCGTCCATCAGGTTTCCGCACGCCTTCAGCACGTCCAGCGCCTTGCGGTAATACGCCTCGGCGTACTTCACGTCGTGTTTCGCCGCGTACGCCGCCGCCATATTGTTGAGCAGTCCGGCGAACCGCCAGTCATTCGGGTCGAGGTACGAACCGTAGCACCGGAACGCCTCTTTGTAATAATTCAACGCCCCGTCGATGTCGCCGAACGCCTGCAGCGCGGTCGCGCCGTTGATGAGGATGGTCCCGGCGGTAACGCTCCCCGCGATTCCGACATACCCCAGCAGCGCGAATCCGTCGCGCACTGCCATCAGGCCGCGTTCGCGGTCGCCCGTCATCCGGTAATGACCCATAAGCTCGCTCAGGATGCCGAGTTCGGCCTCGCGGTCGCCGATGCGCCGCGCCTCCTCGCGCCACTTGCGGAGGTGTTCGCCGAGCTCGACCATCTTCTCCGAATTGAACAGCCGGTCGCACTCCTGAATGACTTCCTGCATCGGGATGCGCCTCGGCTGGTTCCGGTGCGGCATCGCATCGTGGGCATGGTCGCAGCAGCAGTCATCCTCATGGTCGTGGCCGCAATCGCAGCCGTTTCCGTGCGAATATTCCGCGCCGGGGCCGCTGCCGTGCGCGTGTTCATGCCTGCATCCGCAGGGCTCTTCCAGCGGGCATCGCGGCTCCAGATAATCTTCGGGGTCGATCGTCATATTCTCTCTCCTAGTCTACTCCTAGTCTATGATTCGGTAAACAATACCACGGATTCGCGCGTTTGTCAACCTGCACCGGAGAAAAAACGGACGAAAACTACCGCTCCGGGACGCGGATCAGGGAACGCCCGATATGTTTCCGGCTGAAGCCGATGAACTCGTGGATGAACCGCTGGTCACCGTCCGCCGTGTAGATGAAGTCCACGCGACGCAGGATATCCCCCTCGCCGAACACCCCGGTCTGAAGCACGCTCGCCTTCACTTCATTCTCAACGGCGAGTTCCGAGAGCACCGAGATGCCGCCGCCCGCCTGCACCAGGATCTTCACGGCATCGAGCGAACACACCTCCGTGATCTTCGCTGGGTCGATCTCCGGCAGGCCGTGTTCGCGCACGAACCGTTCCAGCTCCGCACGGCCACCGGATCCCGATTCATCCAGGATGAACGTCCCACCCCCGCGGATGTAGTCGCCCAGTGAAAATGTCTTCCGTTTGAGGTAACCTGGTGCGAAAACCGGGGTCAGCCGGTCCATGCAGTACGGTTCGGACAGGAAATAGGCGCGGTCGTACGGCGCATCGGTCAGCGCCAGCACGAGTTCGCCCGCCGCAAGCATCCGGTGAAGCACCTCCGGACGTTCGATCTTCAGGTGAAGCGCGCGGTTCGGATGCTCCTTCTGGTACACGGCGTTCATGCCGATCAGCAGGAAACTCCCGGCGGTAGACGTCCCCCCAACGAAATACGACCGGCTCCGTTCGTTCGCGCTCCGCAGTTTCCGCAGGATGTCCGCCTCCACGGCGAACAGGTGTTCGCACTCGTCGCGCAGGATCTCGCCCGCGGGCGAGAGGCGCACGGTGCGCCCCGTGCGCTGAAAGAGCTGCACGCCGAGACGCCGCTCCAGATTTGCGATCTGCTTCGTGACGTTCGGCTGGGTCATCCCGCTCATCGCGGCGACCTCCGTAAAATTGCACACAGCGGCCGCCGTGCGGAAGAGTTTCAGGCTTCGTTCGATCATATCACACCCTAAATCGTGGTTTTATAGAATCTTTTACCGTATATACTATACATCCATAACTTTTCATTATCAATCTATGCTGATTGATTATTTTCAGTTTTGGTACACACGGGCTATATTTATATTTGACTTTTTGAAACCACCCTACCCTTTTTCAGGAGCCGCATATGAATCCCGACAACCTCATCCATCCGCTCATCCGCAAAGCGTATTCCGTCCTGGACGGTCACTCCATCTCCCGCGCCGATGCGCTTGCCATCGCCGAAACGATCCACGGCGCCGACCTGCTCGATTTGATCTCCCTCGCGAACAAGGTCCGGCTGAAATTCGCGCCCGAGGTCAACAGCTGTTCCATCATCAACGCGAAGTCCGGCAAATGCTGCGAGAACTGCAAATTCTGCGCCCAGAGCGCCTCGCACCGCACCGGGATCGACACCTATCCCATTCTCGCGCCGGAAGCCGTGCTTGAAGCCGCCGGAAAAGTCTACGCCGAGGGCGTCCGCACGTTCGGCTACGTGACCAGCGGACGAGGCTGGGAGAAACCCGACAGGGACTTCCAGGTCATCCTCGACACGCTCGATCTCCTGCACGCGAACTACCCGGACATGAGGCTCTGCGCCTCGCTCGGCATCCTCTCCGAGGAATGTGTGAAGCTCCTCGCGGAACACCATGTATGGCGCTACAACATGAATCTGCAGACCAGTCCGGCGCGCTATGCCGACCTCATCGCCACCACGCACACGATCGAGCAGAAGATCGAGACGATCCGCCTGATGAAAAAGTACGGCATCACGAACTGCACGGGCGGCATTTTCGGACTGGGCGAGACCTGGGCCGACCGCGTGGACATGGCGTTCGCGATCCGCGAGCTGGACGTGGAGGGCACGCCGCTGAACATCCTCCTGCCGATCCCCGGCACTCCGCTCGAACACAATGCGCCCGTAACGCCCGCGGACGCCGCGAAGACATTCGCACTGTTCCGCCTCGTCAATCCGACGAAGGAGCTCAAATTCTGCGCCGGACGCGAGACGGTCATGAAGGATTTCCAGGGGCTTCTGATGCTCTCCGGCCTGAACAGCCTCATGACGGGCGGCTATCTGACCACGCGCGGACGGGAGATCACGCAGGATCGCGAGTTCGCCGGCGCGCTCGGCGGCTTCGGCGGAGAAGAGTGACATGTCACACTATATCTACTTCGTTTCCGGCATTGATACCGGCGTCGGCAAGACCATCGTGACCGGGGTCATGGCGCGCTGGCTGCTCGGCAAACACCTCTCAGTCGCCACGGTCAAGCTGGTCCAGACCGGATGCCGCGGCTTCTCCGAGGACCTCGACATGCACCGTACGATCATGGGCATCCCGCCGCTCCCGGAAGATGCCGCCGGGCTGACCGCTCCGCAGATTTTCGAATTTCCCGCCTCGCCGCATCTGGCGGCCAAGCTCGAACACCGCGCCGTCGACACGGACCGCATCTCCGACTGCGTCCGGCAGGTTTCCGCAAAGTACGACGTCACGCTGGTCGAAGGCGCGGGCGGACTTGCCGTACCGCTCACGGAAACATACCTGACAATCGACTTTGCCGCCGCAGAGCTCTGGCCGGTCATCCTGGTGTGTTCCGGCAAGCTCGGCGCTCTGAACCACGCACTCCTCTCGATTGAGGCGCTGAAGCACCGTGACATGGACCTCGCCGGAGTCGTTTACAATTACTGCGCCGAAGCCGATCCGGTCATCGATGAAGATACGCCTCGCATGATCGCATCCGCCATGCGTCAGTCCGGATATCCGCCCGAGCTCGTCCGCCTTGGCAAAAGAGACGCCGCCGCGTCCGACGATGCCGCTCAGCCGGACTTCTTCCCCATTTTCCGGGAGGCGCTGCATGGATTACACCGTTGACCGTGCAAATCTCTGGCATCCGTACGCATCCGCCGTCGCGCCGCCGCCCGTGCTGGGCGCGTCCGCCTCGGACGGCGCGTATATCACACTCGACGACGGGACACGTCTCATCGACAGTATTTCCTCGTGGTGGTGCGCGGCGCACGGACACAGCCGTCCCGAAGTCGTGGAGGCGATCCGGCGTCAGGCACAGGATCTTCCGCATGTGATGTTCGCAGGCTTCACGCATCGTCCCGCCATGGAGCTCGCCGAACGCCTCAACGCGCTCATGCCGCGCGGTCTCAATCATTACTTCTACGCTGATTCAGGTTCCATCGCGGTCGAATGCGCCCTGAAAATGGCGATCCAGTATCAGGCCGCGACCGGACACCCGGAACGTTCCCGGATCGCCGCGCTGAAGGGCGGCTACCATGGCGACACCGTGGGCGCGATGGCGGTCAGCGACCCCGGCGGCATGCACCGCATCTTCCACGGGATTCTCCCTCAACAATTCTTCGCCGAACGCCCCTCGTGCCGGTTCGACGGCGACTGGGACGACGCGGATTTCGCCTCAATGGAAACGATGCTGGACGAGCATGAAGACGAACTCGCCGCAGTCATCGTCGAACCCATTTTTCAGGGCGCGAACGCGATGTGGTTCTATCATCCGGAATATCTCCGCAAACTCCGCGCGGCATGCACGGCACGCGGCATTCTGCTGATCTTCGACGAGATCGCCACGGGATTCGGGCGCACGGGCAGGCTGTTCGCCTCGGAATACGCGGGCGTCACGCCCGATATCATGACCATCGGCAAAGCTCTGACCGCCGGGACGGTCTCGCTCGCTATCGCAGCCGCGTCCGACCGGGTCGCCGCCCCGATTCAAACATTTCTTCACGGTCCGACCTTCATGGCTAATCCGCTCGCCTGCGCCGCCGCGTGCGCTTCGCTCGACGTGCTTGATTCTTACGACTGGGAATCCGAAGTCGCCCGAATCGAAAGGCATCTGAAAGCGGCCCTCGCCCCCTGCCGCGACTGTCCGAACGTCCGGGACGTCCGCGTCCTCGGGGCTGTCGGCGTGCTGGAGGTCAACCGAATCCCCTCCCCCAAAACAACACAGCGGATCGTGCTGGAAACAGGCGTCTGGCTGCGTCCGTACGACCGCTTCGTCTACACCATGCCGCCGTTCGTCACGGACAACACCGCGCTGGACCGTATCGCGTCCGCCATGAGGTGCCTTGCAAATGCCGTCTGACCTTTTCTCCCTCAAAATGCGCGCTTCATGCGGCGGACGGCATATCTCCGGCGCGGAAAAGATACTCCCGGAATCCGGTGTCCCGGCGCATCTGCATTCGCTGCTCGAACGCGCCATGCACCACGCCAACGGCGAGCCGGATTTCGTCAACTTCAAGCTCGAACGCCTCAGTGCGGATTCCATTCTCCACCTGGACGCCCTGCCCGTGCGATCGCTTACCGCCGACTCGCCGGAATCCGGACTGGAATTAATGCGCGGCATGCTCGAATCGCTCGGCGTTGCCCGCGCGCCGGAGATCGTCGGACTCCTGCGGAAAACGCACGGCATGCGCGGGGCGGTCCTGCTGGACGCAGACACACTCGAACACCTCGAACCCGACCTGGAACGCGGTGTTCGCGCGACGATGATGGACGCGACGGAATCCGATTCGGGCGCACATTGTTCGCCATGCAAAAATCATTACGCCGAAGCGATGGTACTGGCGGCAAAAGTCGCAAACGCGCCGGGTCTCATTGCCGAACTCTGCATTTCCGACGATCCCGACTATGTGACCGGTTACATCGCGTCGAAAACGCTCGGCTATGTACGGATCGCACCATTGAAAAAAGCCGGTTCGCCGTTCGGCGGACGCATTTTCCTGTATCGGGGCAAGCGTGAAGACACCGTCCGCACGATCGAATTTCTGGAACAACAGCCCGTCCTCGTGCACGGTATCCCGCCGAAGCCGCAGGACGGGGGAAGGATAGACACGCCGGTCCAGATTTCTAATCCGCAGAAACGCATCCGCATCGCGCTTCAGTCGCTTCACGAACGCAAACTCCACAGAACGGAAGAGATCTTTGAATCACCCGCTTCCGCTCACGTGACCCTTCACGGACGCGACACGCTGATGTTCGCGTCCAACGATTATCTCGACCTCGCGAACGATCCGCGCGTGAAGGAGGCTGCGCTCGACGCAGTAAAGCAGTTCGGGACCGGAACGGGCGGCTCCCGCCTCACGACCGGTACGCAGACGATTCACAAGGAACTCGAGCGCGCCCTCGCCGAATTCAAAAGCACGGAAGACGCGCTCACGTTCGCCACGGGGTTCGCCGCGAACTCCGGCGTGATCCCGGCGCTGTGTTCCCGCTCCGATGTGATCTTCAGCGACGAATTGAACCACGCCAGCATCATCGACGGCTGCCGCCTCAGCGGCGCGCGAA
This sequence comes from uncultured bacterium, assembly GCA_902778895.1. Classification (GTDB taxonomy): domain Bacteria; phylum Verrucomicrobiota; class Lentisphaeria; order Victivallales; family UBA1829; genus UBA1732. Next base: position 206,062 of record CACYZF010000006.1, on the reverse strand, counting down.
TCGTCGTCTACCGGCACAACGATATGCACGACCTGGAACGGAAGATCGCTTCCAATACGCCCTGCTCCGGGCTCGTCGTCTCCGACGCGGTGTTCAGCATGGACGGGGATATCGTAAATCTCCCTGAATTCCTCGGCATAGCCCGCCGATACCAGCTTTTCTCCATGATCGATGAAGCGCACGCCACAGGTATCGTCGGTCCCGGAGGACATGGCGTACTTTCCCTGTTCCCGGGGCTCAATCTGCGCCCGGATATCCTCATGGGCACGCTCAGCAAGGCGATCGGTTCCGAAGGCGGGTTCGTCTGCACATCCCGCGAAATGACCGACTATTTACGGAACAAAGCGCGTTCGTACATCTTTTCGACCGCCCCCGCCCCGGCATCGGCCGCAGCAGCTCTCGCCGCGCTCAGGATCATCCGGACGGAACCCGAACGCGTCGCACGGCTTCAGAGCAACGTCGCGTTCTTTCTGGAACAGCTTCACAGGCTCGGCATCCCGGCGCAGACAGGATCAGCAATCATTCCGATCATCGTCGGGAACAGCGCACGTGCGCTCGCCGCGGCGGATTCCATGCGCGACGATGACATTTTCGTCTCGGCGATCCGGTATCCGAGCGTACCGGAGGGATCGGCGCGTCTGCGTCTGACCGTCATGTCTTCCCATACGCAATCCGAACTCGCCCGCTGTGCGGAATCCCTCGCGAAAGCGATACTCTGACAGACTCGGGGATTCGTCCGAAGACACAAAAACGGCGGAGTCCGAAGACTCCGCCGAAATCACTTTCAAACAGAACACCGTTTCATTTCTTCCGGTTCTGTTTCTCTTCCTGTTCCTTGAACTTGATGTACGTGCTGTCCATCCGGTTAATCTCGTAGGGCGTGATGTCGAGCGAAATATTGCGCAACGTCAGCGAGGAGAAAGAATCGGTGATGAACATGAGGCGGACATACCGGGCTTTTCCGTTCTCGTTTGCCAGGAAGTACAGGCGGTAGCGGTAGTTTTTAAACGGCTTGTCGCCACTGACGGGCAGGAGATTGAATCCCTGATGACGTTCCCCAATGAACTCCCGGTCGGCATCGAAAAACTCCACGCCGAGCGAGAACGAACCTTTTCCTGCCGCATCCGCCACGACATCAATGATGGAGTCGTCCTCCACTTCATAATAACCGCTGTAAAAATACATGGCGGGCTTTTCGCCGGCGTTGATCGTGAAAAGATTGGCGCGTTCGTCATACTTGTTGCTGCTCTCGTCCAGTCCAAGGCACGGTGTCACTTCGAACGACAACGGTCTCGCATAGAAACCGTCCTCGCGGCAACGCCAGCCGTTCGGGGAGGCAGCGTCCTTTTCTATATAGAAGCGGCTGGTGTACAGCGGCTGCGGTTCCGGGTCATGGGCGCAGGAACAGAGGAAGCCAAGCAGGATGACGGAAAGCAGAAAATATTTCATGTCGGAAATCCTTTCTTATAATCGGATTACTTGTCATGGAAGAAAATTCATCTTAAAATTTAACTCTGAAACAGGAGAAATGCAAGCGGTTTTTCAAAAAAAAGTCTCCTGGACTTGAAAAAATGCAATTCCGGCATATCTTATTTATCGTAAAAAACAGAAAATAGCGTCCTGCGCCGCCGGCAGAACAGCCGGGCGGGCTTCAACTATGGATAGAAAATGCCGGATACCATCAAACTTTCGATCGTGATCCCCGTTTACAACGAGGAACGATACATCGACGCCATCCTCGAACGGGTCTGCGCCGTTCGCTTCCAGGAAGGCGTCGAACTGGAATACATCGCAGTCGACGACCACTCCACGGACAATACGTGGGATCGTCTTCAAGCGTGGGAAGCGCGCGGATTCAAGCTCAAACGCCACGAGATCAACGGCGGCAAGGGCGCCGCGCTCCACACGGGATTCGCCATGGCAACAGGCGACGTCGTCACGGTCCAGGACGCCGACTTCGAATACAGCCCGGAGGAACTCCCGTCCGTGCTCCAGCCCATCCTCGAAGGAAAGGCGGATGTCGTATTCGGCGCACGCACGTCCATCCTGCGCAATGGAACTCATCAGGTCATGCTCTACTGGCACTCGAAGATCAATGAATTCCTTACGCGCTTCTGCAACATGTTCTCCAATCTCGCGCTCTCCGATATGGAATGCTGCTACAAGATGGTCCGCCGCGAGCTCCTGCAGAAGATCAAACTGAACGAAAACCGTTTCGGCTTCGAGCCGGAATTCACCCTCAAGATCGCCCGTCTCCATCCGCGCGCCTGGCAGGTCCCTGTCTCCTATGCGCCCCGCAGCTACGAGGAAGGCAAGAAGATCAACTGGAAGGACGGCGTCTCCGCGCTCCGCTGCATCGTCCAGTACGGGCTTTTCCGCCTCTGACGCGTCCGTCATCCCCGATCCGAACTCTAAAGAACCACTCACCATAAGGATCCACCCCCCATGAAATCAACCGGTCGTCTCCTCCGCCGTGTACTCGCCTCGCTCGCAGTCGCGTCCGCCGCCATGTTCCTCTCCGCGTCCGTCTCATCCTGCGCCTGCGGCTCCTCCGACTCCTCCGACAGCCTGCCGGAAGTCACGGAGGACAATTTCGGCGCGTACCTGATGGTCTCGTTCCGCGAACAGTCCCACGACATCTTCTTCGCGCTCAGCAGCGACGGCTACACGTTCACCGACGTGAACGGGAACAAGCCCGTGCTCCTCGGCATCGACCTCGCCGAACAGAAAGGCATCCGCGATCCGCACATCTTCCGCGGACCCGACGGATTCTACATGGCCGCGACCGACCTGCACATCCACGCCCAGCGCCAGGGGCTCCGCTCCACCCAGTGGCAGCGCGACGGCCAGAAATACGGCTGGGGCAACAACCGCAGTCTCGTCCTCATGAAGTCGAAGGACCTCATCAACTGGACCAGCACGCACTTCGACGTCGCGGCCGCCTTCCCGGAACTCGGCGACATCAGCCAGGCGTGGGCCCCGGAGACCGCCTACGACCCGGAAGAGGGCAAGATCTTCGTCTACTTCACGCTCGGACTCAAAGGCGGCGAAGTGAAGCAGCTCTATTATTCCTACACGGATAAGGATTTCACCCAGCTCGTCACCGTGCCGAAGCTCCTCGGATTCGACCCGGACCTCGGCGACCACTCCTACATCGACGGCGACCTCTCCTACGGAAACGGCAAGTACCACCTCTTCGACTACGACAGCGGCATCAAGCACGCCGAATCCGACCACCTGCTCTACGGCTACAAGTACGTCAACGACGAGAACTGCGCGAAGACAGGCGGCGCAGTCGAGGCCCCGAACGTGTGGCGCCGCATCGGCACCGACAAGTACGTCCTCATGTTCGACAACTACTCCTTCCCCAACGAAATGGCGTTCAGCGAGACCACCGATTTCCGCGAGTTCACGAACCTCGGTAGATTCAACCAGGGCGTCATGAAGACCACGAACTTCACCGGAGCCAAGCACGGCGCGGTCATCATGCTGACCAAGGACGAAGCCGAAGCCTTCGCGAAATACTGCGGCCTCGAAGAATACTGACCGGGCGGCATACTTCAGCCAATCTCCGCACGGAGACGGTTTCCACGGACCGTCTCCGTATTTTTTTGTATTCGCGCGCGCATATCGCTTGATTTTTGGAAACGGTTATGCTATATTAGGATTTTGTTTTAAAACAATTCCGACTCAAAGCGGAGACATTCTTTCCGCATGCAGCATAGAAGGAGCTGTACAGCAATTATGATCAAAAGCATCCTGCTGACCGGCGTGGGCGGACAGGGCATCCTGTTCGCGGCGGGCATCATCGCGTCCGCCGCCGAAGCCGCCGGGTTCAACGTCACGACCAACGAGATCCACGGCATGGCGCAGCGCGGCGGCAGCGTGACCGCCCAGGTCCGCTACGGCGAAGGCTCGTTCGCTCCGCTGGCCGTCTCCGGCAGCATCGACGTGATCGCCGCCATGGAGCACATCGAAGCCGTCCGTTACGCCCACTGGCTGAAACCGGACGGGCTCGCCGTCGTCGCGAAATCGAGCGTGATCCCGGTGACCGTGACCAACGGCGCCTGCACCTACCCCGCCGACGTGGAGGAACGCCTCCATGCCGTCTTCCCGCGCCTTGTCTATCTGGACTGCGCCGCGCTCGCGCTGGAACTGGGCAACGCCCGCCTCGCGAACACCATCCTGACCGGCACGCTTTCCAAAGGACTCCCCGAAATCTCCGAAGACCATTGGCGCACCGGACTCCTCGCCCGCGTCAAAAAAGGGTTTGAAGAAGCAAATTTAACCGCATTCATGAAAGGAAGAATGCTATGTTCCGATATTTGAACGAAGAAGCCGAGACGCTCTCCCGCGCCCAGATCACCGAACTCCAGAATAAACGCCTGAAGGAGATCGTCGCCCACACGGCGAAGAGCTCCCCCTGGTCCGCGGCCCGCTACAAGGCCGCCGGCGTCAATCCCGCGAACTTCCGCGGCCTCGCCGACCTGCATAAACTCCCCTTCTGCTCCAAGAAGGATTTCCGCGAACAGTATCCGCTCGGAATGTCCTGCGTTCCGCGCAATAAGCTCGCTGAGATGCACATGTCCAGCGGCTCCACCGGCACCCCGGTCGTGATGCCCTACACGCTCGCCGACCTCAAGCAGTGGGCGACCTGTATGGGCCGCTGCTACGTCATGGCGGGCGCGAATCCCGGCGACACCTGCCAGATCACGCCCGGATTCGGGCTCTTCAACGGCGGATTCGGCTGCTACCACGGCGCGCGCGAGGCCGGACTCTTCGTCGTCCCGACCGGCGCGGGCAACACCGTCCGCCAGATCAAGCTGGCGCGCGACTTCCAGACCCGCGTGATGGTCGCCGTCGTGTCCTACTCCATCCGCATCATGGAGATCCTCGCTGAGACCGACCAGTCCCTGCCCGACCTGAAGATCGGTATCTTCGGCGCGGAATCGTTCTCCCCCGGCATGAAGAAGCGCATCCGCGACGGACTCGGCATCGACGCGTTCGACATCTACGGCATGACCGAGACCGGCGGCATCGGCAGCGGCATGGACTGCCCCGCCCACGAAGGCATCCATATGTGGGAAGACCAGTACATCGTCGAAGTCGTCGACCACGACACCGGCGAGCCCGTCCCCGACGGAGAGTTCGGCGAGATTACGATCACGTCCCTCACCCGCGAAGCGCTCCCTGTGATCCGGTTCCGCACCGGCGACCGAGGCCGCATCCTGACCCGTGAAAAATGCGTCTGCGGACGCACCCACCTGCGCCTCGACACGATCAGCGGACGCCTCGACGACATGCTCATCATCTCCGGCGTGAACTTCTTCCCGAACCAGGTCGAACAGTCCCTGCTGAAGATCCCCGGCGTGCTCCCGAACTACCAGATCATCATCCGCGACGACCACGGCATCAAGAGCCTCCGCGTGAACGTCGAGGCCGAGCCCGGCGTGACCGGATACATGGTCGAAAAACAGCTCAAGGAAGACCTCGGGTTCTCACCAGAAGGCGACATCTACAAGCCCGGCGAACTCCCGCGCACGGAAGGCAAAGCCAAGCGCATCTTCCACGAGACCGTCGGCGAAGAAAAGAAAAACGAAGGAGACAAATGATGGACAGCGTAGTCTCTCCCGAAATCCTCGGCTACATGGAGCATTCCTCCTGGATCCGCAGGATGTTCGAAGCGGGCATTGAACTTAAGAAAAAATACGGCGACGACCAGGTCTACGATTTCAGCCTCGGCAATCCCGACATGCCCCCGCCGCCCGAAGTGAAGGCCGCGCTCCTCGACTTCGCGCAGACCGCCGACCAGCCCTACTCCATCGGCTACATGCCGAACGCCGGTTTCCCGGACACCCGCGCAGCCCTCGCGCGAAAGGTCTCGCAGGAACAGTCCGCGGAGATCGACGCATCGCACGTCGTCGTGACCTGCGGCGCGGCGGGCGGCCTGAACGCCGTGTTCCGCGCCACGCTCGAACCCGGCTGCGAAGTCCTCTGCCCCGCCCCTTACTTCGTCGAATACGGCTTCTACGTCTCGAATTTCGGCGGCAAGCTCCGCCCCGTCCCGTCGCACCCGGAGGATTTCTCTCTCGACATCGAGGGCTTCCGCGCCGCGCTCAGCGACAGGACGCGCGCCGTCATCATCAACTCCCCGAACAACCCGACCGGGCGCATCTACAACCGTGAAGAGCTCGCAGCCCTCGCCGGCCTGCTCCGCGAACAGTCCGAAAAGAACGGCCGTCCGATCCTGCTGATCTCCGACGAGCCGTACCGTTTCCTCAATTTCGAGCATACGGAGATCCCGTCGCTCTTCTCGCTCTACGACGACTCCATCGTGATCGGCTCGTTCTCCAAGAACCTCTCGCTCGCGGGCGAACGCGTCGGCTACGTCGCTGCCGCTCCGGACTTCCACGGCGTGAAGGAGTTCATCGCCGCGGTCACCATGACGAACCGCATCCTCGGATTCGTGAACGCCCCCGCGATCGGCCAGCGCGTCCTGAACCGCTGCATCGACTGCGAGGTCGATCCCATCCTCTACGGACGCCGCCGCGACATGATGGCCGACGTCCTGCGCGAGGCAGGATTCGAGTTCTACCTGCCGCCCGGAGCGTTCTATTTCTTCCCGAAGGCCCCCATCGCGGACGACGTCGAGTTCGTGCGCATCCTCCAAGGCGAACGCATCCTCGCGGTGCCCGGCGTCGGATTCGGCATGGCGGGCTTCATCCGCCTCGCCTTCTGCGTACCGGAACGCACCATCACGGATTCGCTCCCGTCCTTCAAGCGCGCCATGGCCGCGGCCCGGAGGTAATCCCCCATGCGTCTGCTCCTCACCGGAAACGAGGCCATCGCCCGCGGCGCGTGGGAAGGCGGCGTGACGGCGGCGTTCGGCTACCCCGGCACCCCGTCCACCGAGATCCTCGAAAACCTCGTCAAATACGATGGCGTCTACTGCGAGTGGAGCCCGAACGAAAAGGTCGCGCTCGAGGCGGCCGCCGGAGCCTCCATCGCCGGGGCGCGCTGCATCGTCACCATGAAACTCGTCGGACTGAACGTCGCCGCCGACCCGCTGATGACGCTCTCATACGTCGGTGTCCGCGGCGGACTCGTGGTCGTCGTGGCGGACGACCCCGGCCAGCATTCGTCCCAAACGGAGCAGGACACGCGCCATTACGCCCGTCTCGCCAAGGTCCCGATCCTCGACCCCGCCGACGCTGTCGACGCCCGCGCCTTCATGCTGGAGGCGTTCGAGCTCTCCGAAAAGTACGGCTGCCCGGTCATCCTCCGTACCACCACCTGCGTCGGGCATTCCCGTGCGCTGGTGGAATGCGGCGAGGCGCGTCCGCGCAACGTGACCGAGTTCAAGAAAGAACCATCGCGCTTCGTGCCGCTCCCGCTCTGGGGCCGCAAGCTCCGCGTGAAAGTCGAGGAACGCATGGACGCGCAATCCGCCGACGCCTCGTCGCACGCAACATTGAACCATGTGATCCCCGGCGCCGCCGCCGACCTCGGCATCATCACCTGCGGCATTACCGCGCTGTACTGCCGCGAGCTCATGCCGGAAGCCCCGGTCCTGAAGCTCGGCTGGCCCTGGCCCTTCCCCGACTCCATGATCCGCGAATTCACCGCCTCCGTCAAACGCGTCGTCGTGATCGAGGAGGGCGACCCGATCCTGGAGGAACACGTCCGTTCGCTCGGCATTGCGTGTTCCGGCAAATCCGACGTCGTGCCGCGCTGCGGCGAGCTCACGCCGGACCGCATCTTCGAGATCCGCGAAAAAATCCGCGGCACGAACAACGCCCTTCCGAAACCGTTCCCGCAGGCCGACGGCCTCCCGATGCGGCCTCCGGTCTTCTGCCCCGGCTGTCCGCACCGCGCGCTCTTCTACGCGCTGACCAAATTCGACGTGATCGTGACGGGCGACATCGGCTGCTACAGCCTCGCGGTCTTCCCGCCGCTGGAACGCACCGACGTACTGATCTGCATGGGCGGCGGCTTCACGCTCGCGCACGGCCTCGACAAGGCGGGCGAGAAGAAGAAGGTCGTCGGCGTGCTCGGCGACTCCACGTTCTTCCACTCCGGCATCACGGGCCTGCTCGACGTCGTCTACAACAAGGGCACGTCCACGCTCATCGTCGTCGACAACTCCAGCACCGCCATGACCGGCCATCAGGACCACCCCGGCACCGGACGTACCATCTCCGGCGAGCCCGCACCCGCCGCGTCCATCGAAGCCATCGCGCGCGCCTGCGGCATGAAACGCGTCACGGTCTGCGATCCGTTCGACCAGGAACAGCTGCACAAGGTCCTCGCGGAGGAGATCGCCGCGGACGAGCCGTCCCTCATCATCTCGAAGGCCCCCTGCCCGCTCCAGATCCGCCGCCGTCTCGGCCCGGTCCGCGCCATCGACGCCGCCAAGTGCAAAAACTGCAAGGCGTGCCTCAAATGCGGCTGCCCGGCCATCGTGGTCACGGCCAACGGCAAGCCCGCCATCGACCCGCAGCTGTGTTCCGGCTGCCGTCTCTGCGAATCCGTCTGCAAGTTCGGAGCGATCGCGCCCGTTGCAATCCCCGGACAGGAAGGCTGACGCGCCATGGATATGAAAATTCTCGACCGCGAAACCATCGCGTCCGGCGGCTGGATCTCCCTCCAGAAGGTCACCTATCTCGGCCACGACGGCAAGACCCGCACCTGGGAATGCGCCGCCCGCGTCCATTCCCAGGGCGCAGTCATGATGATCCCCGTTACGAAGCCGGGCGACAAGCTCATCATCATCCGGCAGTTCCGCCCTCCGACCGGACGCCTCGTCTACGAATTCCCCGCCGGGCTCATCAACCCCGGCGAGGACCCGGTGGAAACGGCAGTGCGCGAGCTGAAGGAGGAGACCGGCTATGTCGGCACGGTCGACTACTGCTCGCCGCGCGTCTTCACATCGCCCGGCCTCTCCTCCGAGTTCGTGCATCTCGTGAGGATGACCGTTGACCTCGACGCGCAGAAGGATCTCGCCACGCACTTCGACGAGTCCGAATACATCGAAACGTTCCTCGTCGGGCAAGACGAGCTGGCGGACTTCATCCGCAAGGCGGAAGCCGAAGGCTGCGGCGTGGATACGAAGATGTACATGTGGGCCATTTCTCGCGGAGGATTCTGACGACGCCGGACTGCCGGTTCGCAACAAAAACGCGTTTTTTTTGGTGAAAAAAGCGTTTTTCACTTGCCATTTCCGGATTTGATGCTATATTCTTACCAATATTTTTTTCAAACCAGCCATACTTTTAACCAGGAATCTTCAACCATGGGCAATCTGAGAAAAAAACGCCGCCGCAAAATCGCTCAGCACAAACGCAAAAAACTGCTGAAGGCCATGCGGCATAAAAACAAGTAAGCGGCCATCCCGCTTCTTGTACCCCCGGCGGACGTCCGGGACGAATGGAACGCGCCCCGCGGTGCCCCTCCGGCACTACCGGCGCGTTTCTTATTTCCGCTTATTCTCTTCAGAAGGCTTCGCTTCGGCATGACTCCTCTCCTCACATCCAGACTCCGCATCCTCACGGCGGCTCTGACGTTTGCCGCCGCGCCCGCGCTTTTCGCGCAGGGCGACATGGATTCCGACTGGCTGCCGAACACCACACTCTTCTTCGACGAGCTGCTGCCCTCGCACGCGGCACAGGAGGAAGCGGAAACGCTGGCCGACCTGGCGAAGATCTTCGACAATGCCCTCCTCCTGAACCAGTTCACGGACGCGGACATCGAGAAGTTCTTCGAGATGACGGCGAAACACCCGGACAACGAGGCGTTCTTCTCCCCGCTCGTCCAGGCCGTCGTCCAGCCCGCGTTCCACGACAAGGTCCTGCCGCGCCTGCTGAAGCTCGCCGACGACAATCCCGATTCGCGCGAGCTCAACCTCACCTGCGGCGAGATCCTCGTGCAGGACAAGCGCACCGACGAGGCCGTCAGGTATTTCGAGCATGCCTTCGAAGTCGTCCGCAAAGACCCGGAACCGCCCTCCGAACGCCGCCGCGAGTACAACGAAAACATCGCGTCCAAGCTCGTCCTCGTCTACTCGGACAAGGCGTTCGACAGGAAACGCCGCGAGGATCCCGCGCTCGCCGACGAGGTGCAGCAGTATCAGGACAAACTCCGCGCCCTTCGCGCCGAACTCGCATCCATGCGCGTTTTCGACGCCTCCCCCCAGGTGCAGTCCGCGCTGATTATCTCCTGCGCCGGGGACATGGAGACCTCCGATGCGAAATCCCCGTTCGCGACTTCCGTGCTCGTCCCGTTCAACCGGACCGCGTGGGCGCTCCGCGACGAGATGTACCGTCTCGCCCGGACCTCGCTGACCTGCCTGCTCGACCGAAAAAAAGAGGTCGAGGATCCTGAATTCCCCCAGCCGTTCCGCGTCCTCTGCGACCTCGGCTACAGATCGCAGGTCATGGCCGCCGCGCTCGCGCGCATCGCGGAAGCCCCCAATGACACCGAAGCGCTGTTCACGGTCGCGATCCTCGCCGACGAGCTGGATGAACCGCTTATCGGCGCGCGCGCCTGGGACCGCATCTTCGCCATCGTGAAATCCCCTTCCCCGAGCATGTTCGCCGTCTGCGCCGAACTTCAGACCGAGGCAAAACTCTACGACGACGCCGAGCGCACCTACCGGATCCTCGGCACGTTCCTGGAGTCGCCGGACCTCATCAACACGAAGCTCGGTCAGCTTGAATTCAACAAAGGCAATTACAAAAAGGCGCTCGAACTGCTCCAGAAGGCCCCGCTCGATGCGGAACGCCTCCTCATCGAGACCGACTGCTACCTGCGCCTCCGCAATTACGACAAGGCGCTCGAACGCATCCGCAACGCCGCGCGCATCACCCCCGCCCTGCTCGAAGGACGCAGGTTCCGCCTCATCAGCGCGAACATCGCCGACAAGGCGAACAACATGCAGTACGTCGAACAGATGCTCGCGCCGCTCCTCACCAGCCGTCCGCCCGCGCCGCCGTCCGAGGACGTCCCGGAGGCCGAAATCTACAACTCCCTCGGCTACATCTTCGCCGACCACGACTACCGCCTCAACGACGCCCTCGAATACCTTCTGAAGGCCGTCGAGCTCGATCCGGAGAACGGCGCGATCGCCGACAGCTATGCGTGGATCCTCTTCAAGCTGAAACGCTATGAGGAAGCGAAAAAGGAGATCCTGCGCGCCATCGGACTTCTCGGAGACGACATTGACGCCACCATCATGGACCACGCGGGAGACATCTTCAACGCCCTCGGCGACAAGGCCGCCGCCCGCAAATACTGGGAAAAGGCGCTGAGCCTCGATGGCGACGTAGATTTCGACGCCATCGAACGCAAGCTCGAATCAGCCCGATAACCAATCCTCTGTCCTAAACGGACAGAATCCGCACAAAAATCTTGATTGTCATACAGGCTTTCAGAAAGACGCCTGTTTCTATTCTTTTTTTTCAAAAAAAATAGGTTTTTATCTTGATATATCTTTTTTTTAGATTATATTTATAGTGCATATTAAGAGGAGAAAAGTTTTTATGAAACGGTTTTTGACGGCAATTCTGATGATTTTGTTCGTTGCGGGCTTCTCGTTCGAGGGGCTTGCCGCGAACACGTTTGATGCGTCCGCTGTCAACGCCTTTGCCGTTTCCCCGATTTTGGAAGATGTCTCGGATTCCGAATCCGGTTTTGTCCAGGATAAAGGACAGTCTTTCTCCTTCTCCCTTTTCACGAGCTTCCTCAAAGAGGCGGTCGCGTCCTCGCTCGCAAACGACCTCGGGATCCGAGAGATTCATGGTCAGCCGCTTCCCGGCGTTCTGATTACGCTCCTCCTCGGTGCGGCGTTCGGGCTCGCCCGCAGGAAATGTGCTCTCCGGCATTCAGCAAAAGACGAACAAAACGCGGCAACGGCCATGCTCATCACGGCACGCCTTTTCCGCATGAACATTTTGTTTTTAAATCCGCCTGAATCAAATCACACGATCTCCCCGGGACCAGATTTGTTCTGCCTGAGGGAATGAGGCGTACGCCCGCATCGGACTCGCAGTTCGGATTCGGGTGTAACAGAATGCGGAAACCGGGTCGTCCGTTACTCTATTCTTCTTCCGACCCTTTGAATTCTCTTTCAGCTCATCGGTAAAACAACAAACTCAAACACGAGCTGAAAGAACATCGGTGGAAAACCAATCCGCCGAATCAAACAAAAATGAAAGGTTTTTACCATGAAGCTTCACAATCTCATTATCACCGCCGCTCTCTTCCTCACAGCTGGCATCGCCTCCGCCGCACCCACGTATAACGATGGAAATCTTATCATTGATTATGAGAACGCGACATCCCTGAACCAAAATATCGTTTACAATGCCAGAACAAACTACTGGAGGACCACAAGCGAAGAACCGACTTACAGAGCCAGCATTTCTCTTTCGGTCAAGGGAAATGATGATTTCGTGTATGAGCTTTATCAAGTCGGAGGCACTTGGAGCAAAGAGTTGGAGAATACCGGATGGCAAACCGTTCAACTGCCTGTTTTAAGCACACTGGACGGGGCCAATACCACATATGCGCTCAGAGTCAGCGACTATGTTACCGAGCCAAATCTTATTTTCCATTCCGTCCATGCAAACTACCAGAGCGCTTACAGTTATGTGGGCAACAGCACCGTTGATTTTACAACTGGCTCATTCTCCAATCCGTCGGATAAAAAAGCGCAGTTCATCTTCGGCTCTCCGCTTCCGACTCCGGTCGTCACGCTTCTCATCGCCCTCGGTTTCGGCGCGGCGTTCGTGATGTACCGCAACCGCAAACAGGTTAAGTCCTGATAAACTGAACCATTCAAGGGGGAATCATCCGGTTCCCCCTTGTTTTTCGTACGAAAAAAAGACGTCTACTTTAAGATTAAGGAAAACCAGACATCCGCAAAGCGAGGGGATTCCGGCAGAAACCGGAAAATGGGAAAAGAAAACAAAAGCCGGATTGTTTTTTCATTCCGGCAACATCACAACATTTTATAAATCAAAAGGTAAACGACGGCTATGACGCGAAAAAAGATTGCGATCCTGATCCTGGGGTTCATCCTCTTTGCATGTCTGCTGGCATGCGGTTATTTCGGGGCGAAGACGGTTCGCCGGACCTATCAGAGACGCACGGCGATGGCCGCTTACGAAAAAAAGGACTATGAGGAGGCGGAACGCCTTCTGCTTGCATACGTGATGAAGGACTCGAACAGCGAGCCGGAGTATGCGGCGCTGGCTCATATCTATCATGAGTTCGGCAACATCGGGATGGAGGCCGAAATGTGGCAAATGGCCAGCTCGCTGAACCCGCTGAAAGAGGAATACCATGAAAACATGCTGAATGCGGCCCATGCATCCGCGAGCTACAGCCTGCTGTACAGCATCATCGGCCGAAAGGCAAAAATCGACGAGAAGCTTGACGACCGGGAGCTGTTTCTGTATTTGATCGCCTCGTGCCGAACCGGACACCAGAAAGAGGCGGAAGACCTGTATAAGAAAAAGCACGACAAAACCCCGAATATCTTTCAGGAAAGCGAACTCGGACGCCTCGCGGAATTTATGGCGACTTATCCGTCGGTCCCCGATGCGAAACGGGATGAATTTTTGGAGCAGATGCTCAAATCGGAGGATTCCTCTATCCGTTTCGAAGCGCTTTATTCCACGATCCGTCTTCAGTTTTCCCGTATGGCCAAGGGCGGTGCGGGGGACATCGGCACAACGATCGAAGACCTGATAAAACAGCTTACGGAAATCAATTTTTATGCCGGGACTCCGGTTCTTGCGGACTATTACTTTGCATTATCGCGTTTCGGGGACGTGACCGGGGTGCTGACTCCGTACCTGAAAACGATCGACGACATGACCATGTATCTGATGTATCTTGAGAGTTGCACGTTGGAGGGAAGGCTTGATATCCTCAAGGAGACCGTGGAGAAATTCCATAAGAAGGGCATACGTTTCAAAGTTCTGACGGATTACTGCGACATCCTCATCTCCTATTTGGAAAAAGACAAGGAGTCGCTCGCGGAACAAGTCCGCAAGTCCGGCAAGTTCATTTCCTCCCCGCTCGCATTGTTCATCCGTCTGCAGGTCGCGCTGGAAACCAAATCCTATAACGAGATTCATGCCGCGGCGAAAGATTTCTTTGCCGCGCCTCCGCTCGGCGACCTGCGGAACCAGGCGGTTATGGCCTGCGTGGAATACATCAGGAATGAAATGATGAAGACGGAGAATCAGGATGATCCCTCCCAAATGGCTGAACTGGCGCAGCTGCTGATCAACCATGTGGAAAGCAGCCAGCTCCTCACTACGATCATTCTGGTCGACCAGTATAAAAAAGGACTTGTCAAAGAATCCGATCTGCTTGACGCGCTGGGGAAGTACCCGGAAAGCCTTCTTCTGACGCAGACCGCCGCCGAATTTCTGATCCTCAGCGGCAAGGCGGAACAGGCACTCCCCTTGATCGAACGGCTTCAGAATGCGAAAGAAGAGGAGGAAATAAACAACAGTGCGCTATTCCTGAAAATGCTTGCGCTGGATCAGCTCGGACAAACCGATGAGGCCGCCGAAATATTTGAAAAACTGATTGAGCTCTCACAGTTCGACACTGGTCTTCTGACCAGATATTTCCGGTTCTGCGTGGCCGCAAAACGGGAAAACGACCTGAACGCCATGGCGGACAAGCTCGACACCGCACAGGATGGGAAGCTGAAACAGGACAGCGTTTTCTTCCGTGCCGCCGCGCTTATCCTGACAGAAGACGAAGGGAAACGCAACGAAGCGCTCAAAATGCTGGCCGGGACGTCGAACGACGATCCTGAAATGGCGTTCTATGCGGCGACGCGCCTGAGCGAGTTCGACTGGCTTGACGATGCCGAGAAAAAGTATAAAGCGATCATGGAGTCCTATTCCAACCCCGTGCTGATTTATGTAAACCTCTCCGAAATCTACAAGGCAAAAGGTGATCAGGAAAAGGCCGTTGAAGCGGCAAAGAACGGATTTGAGAAAAGGAAATCGATTCTTTCCGCATTCGTCTACGCGCAGCGTCTCTCCGAAACCGGCAGATACGAGGAAGCCGTGGCCACGCTCGATTTCCCGCGCAGAGAGGTGAATTATCGTGCCGACATCGTTGAACTCTGGATCACGTGCATGAAGAAGGTCATTGAAAAGAGCATCGCGGACCAGAGATACATTCAGGCAGAAGAACAGTGCAAGCATTTGCTCATCTTCGCTCCGGACGATGCCTTTACAAAATCCAGCCTGGAAAAAATCAGGGAAGCCATGTCCCGGCAAAAAGACCGGAAATAACGTCCTTAACGATTTGACCTCACTGACACCGGGGTATGCCTTTCTTCGGCAAATACCCCGTTTTTTTGTTTCTGAAAGGTACTGCGAAAAAATGGTTCTATTTTTTCATCCTTTTTGAAAATTCCAGCTTGATTTTTTTATCTTGCGAACTACATTAATTCTAAAGATAAACACAAGGAAGGCAGGAAATGTATTATTATCTGAGCTCGCTTGAAACCGACTGGGGACCGCTCCGTCTCTTCAACTATATCACGTTCCGGGCGGGAGGCGCTTTCCTCACCGCCTTTCTGATCGTCCTGCTCTCGATCCCGGTCTTTCTCCCGTATTTCAAGGTGCACTTCGTGCAGATGTCGCCGCGTATGGACGACCAGCCGGAAAAGCCCAAAACGCCGCTGATGGGCGGAGTCTTCATGATCTCCGCGATCGTGATCGCCACCATGCTCTGGAGCAAGATCACGGAACGCGCGCTCATCATCTTCGTCCTCTCGACCGTCGCCCTCGGGATCCTGGGAATGGTCGACGACATCATCAAGACGAAGTATCTGCGCTCGGAACGCGACGGCGTCCGGGAACGCACCAAGATGATCGTGCAGGCCATCGTCACGGTGGTCGCGCTGTATCTGCTCTACAAGACGCACGGCGCGGTCACGATGCAGGTCTTCTTTCCCTTCTCCCGCCAGCCGTTCCAGTTCTATCCCGAACTGGAATCCATCTCGGTCATCGTGCCGTTCCGGTATCAGCCGCTGTTCCATCTGCCGCTCTGGTGCATGCCGGGATGCCTGCTCTTCATGCTCGGATTCAATTATCTCGTGGTGGCGGGGACCAGCAACGGCGTGAACCTGACCGACGGCAAGGACGGACTTGCCGCGGGATGCATGTTCATCGCAGCGCTCGCGTTCGCCGTCGTGGCGTACCTGAACGGTCATTTCGAGTTTGCCAACTACCTCGGCATCCCGCATGTGCCGCAGGCGGGCGAAATCGGCGTTTTCGCATGCGCCATCGCGGGTGCCTGCCTCGGATTCCTCTGGCACAACACGGCTCCGGCGTCCATCTACATGGGCGACACCGGAAGCCTCGCCCTGGGCGGCGCGCTGGCTATGATCGCCATCATGCTGGCCCAGCAGCTCCTGGTCCCGATCATCGGACTGGTCTTCGTCATCGAAACGCTCTCGGTCTGGCTCCAGCGCACGAGCTACAAGCTCAGACACGGCAAACGCATCTTCCTCCGCGCCCCGATCCATCATCATTTCGAGATGATGGGCATCCCCGACAACAAGATCGTCATGGGGTTCTGGATCCTCGCGATCCTCTGCGCGATGGCAGGACTCGCCACGCTGAAACTCAGGTAAGCCTCCGCCCGACGCAGTCCCAGCGTATTCCCGCAAGGCGGAACTCAGCAAGCTGTGCCGCGGTTGTGCGCGGTTGCGCTCGCACACGGGACATATCATGTGCCGGAGCGCAAGCCCGGCACTACTACAGCACACGCAGTGTGTGTGCGCAAGCGGAGCTGAGCGCACTACTACAGCACACGCAGTGTGTGTGCGCAAGCGGAGCTGAGCGCAGTGTGTGTGCGCAAGCGGAGCTGAGCGCACTACTACAGCACACGCAGTGTGTGTGCGCAAGCGGAGCTGAGCGCACTACTACAGCACACGCAGTGTGTTAGCCGCAGGTGATCTTTTCCGGACGGCGCGTGATCATGCCGGTGAAAAACGAGGCAAGGCCGTTCAGAATCCCGGCGGAAGCTTTCCGGCCGGAACACCCCATCGCCTCGGACGCGAACACTTCGGCGTCGGCGAAATGCAGCAGGAGTTTCAGCGGCGTAACGGATTCGCCGCCGTGCCGACCGCAGGCGTCGTCCGCCGCGATGCAGAGCTCGTCCACGCACGCCGCGACCGGAACCAGAAGCGGTGCAAAGGCCAACTCCGTAACGGGCGTTTCCAGTTTGGATTCACGCAGAAGCGGGAAGAAGCGCAGTTCCACGCGGAGCGCGGGGAACACGCGCAGGTCGACGGGCTGGACTTTCACCGCGCGGCACTGCGGATCCAGCAGGCGCGCGGACGCGGCGGTGATCCGGCTGATGAACTCCTCGGAAGGAAGGATAAAACCTTTGTCGTTCCAGCCGGGTTCAGGGAGCGACAAGTTCACCGATCCGACGGCGTCGAGCGAATCCGCGAAATGTTTCGCAAGCTCAAGAACGAGGTCGGTCGAGGAAACGTCCGCGCCGATGGCGCGCAGCGTATTGGAGACTTTCCGCGCGACCGCGGCGAGGCGTTCGCCGCTCAGGGGAAGGCGTTCGCCAAGCAGCGTTGTAATCCTGGCATCCTGAAAACGGTCCGATTCGTCGTCGATCCGCTTCGTGCGCCCATAGGCCGCGGCGGCATCGTTCAGACCGACCGACTGGAGAATGTTCGCGATCATGGCGTCGACCGCGGACGCCTTCACGTACAGCGGGCCTTTTTTCGGCTTTCCGGCGTGACGCAGCGCGTATTCCACGGCGCTGACGGCGTCACGGGCGAGCGCGTCGGACTCAACGCCGTTTTCCGGCAGGACGGACCGGATTCGGGCGGCAAGGTCGTCCGGGTCAAACGGCACGGCGCATCCGTGCGAATCCTGAAGGAAGATCGACTGTGCGGAAAGTTCGATCATGAGTGGTTCGTCCTTCTCATGCCTGTTCAAAACAGTTCGGGGCGGTTTTCGATCAGATAGCGGTAGCGGTCCAGCACGCGGTGCTTTGTGATGAACCCGATGAAGACGCCATCGCGCACCACGGGGACCTCCGTCTCCTGGTGCTTCTCGAAGAGGTTGATCGCGCGTCCGAGCGTGTCGCCCGGATGCAGGACGGCTTCGGGCGTGCGCATGATGTCGAAGACCAGCGCGACGTCGTAGAGCGACGTCTCCAGCAGATAGTGTCGGATGTCGTCGAGCGTGACGATGCCGGCGAGGCGTCCGTCCCGGTCGAGCACGGGGAACACGTTCTGGTGCGTCTTCATGACCGAGTTCAGCACGGTCCGCATAGAGTCGGATTCGGACAGCGGCAGATAATCCTTTTCGATCAGTTCGTCCGGGATTGCCCGCGTAAGCGCGTCGGCGTCGCTCGTGCCGTCCGGGTCGCCGCCGTGGAACATGATCATCGTCTTGTAGACGTTGTGCGTGCAGAGTTTGCGGCAGACGAACGTGGAGAGCGCGGACACGATCATCAGCGGGATGAAGAGCCGGTAGCCGCCAGTCAGTTCGGCGATCAGGAACATGCCGGTGAGCGGCGCGTGCATCACGCCCGCCAGCACGCCGCCCATCCCGACGGCAAGGAAATTCAGTTCGCTGACATGTCCGCCCCAGGCCAGCCCGGCCAGATGGACGAATTTCGAGACGGAGTAGCCCAAGAACGCACCGATGAACATCGAGGGAGCGAAGATGCCGCCGTCCGCGCCGCTCTCCAAGCTCGAGATCGAGGTCATTGCCTTCAGGAACACCAGCAGGAACGTCAGAAGCAGGAACACCCACGGATTCGAAAAGACCGCGGCAAGCGGGCTGGCATCGTACAGCGCCTCCGGTTCGGAGAGTAGACGGCTGATGAAATGATAGCCGTCTCCGCGCAGCGCCGGAAACATCAGGATCGCCAGATACAGAATCACGCTGCCGATCAGGCCCTTCACCCACGGATTGCGCACGTGTCCGTACTGCTTCGAAATCCTCGTGTACATCTTGATGACGAGCACGGAAACGAGCCCCGCCGCCGCGCCGAGGATCACATAGTACGGCACCGCGCGCATATTCCATTGCAGCAGGTTGAAATCGTAGAACCGCGGCGGATAGATCTGCTGGGACACGAGCAGCGCGGTCGCGGACGACAGGATCAGAGGGATGATCGCCGGGATCGCGCTCGCGGTCTTCGGGAGCAGGATCTCCATGGCGAAGAACGCACCGGCGACGGGCGCATTGAACATGGCGGAGATACCCGCCGCGCCGCCGCACGACAGCAGGAGGATGCGGTTTTCGTGGTTCAGGAGCAGACTGCGGGCAACGTTGCTGCCGATCGCCGCGCCCGTCTGCGCCACGGGGGCTTCCAGTCCGGCGGACACGCCGAACCCGACGCTGACGCCGCTGGTGATGATGTGCGAGAACGTCTTATGGAGCGGCACGGCCCCGGTGCGGTTCTTCACGCTCATGATGACGCCCGCCAGGCCGCGTTCGTATTTGCCGCGCATGATGACCTGCGTCACGAAGATGCAGAAGAACACGCCGAGCGCGGGCGTGGCGGGCAGCACCCAGACCGCCCATGCATTATCAGCCGGGATGTACGCCACCAGCGACTGCACCAGATGCTCTACGATCTTCATCAGCGCCCCGGCCACGCCGGACAGCAGACCGACGAGCACGCTCAGCAGGATGATGTAGTTCTGCTCGCCGAGCGTCTTCTGGAAAGGGTTGACGATGCGGAGAAAACGGCCGTGAAGCCACGAAAGAAACGAAAAACGCATGGCGGACTTTCTCTCAGATGCTCTTTCCGCCGCGGGACGGCGCCGCCGCGTTCTTCGCGCGGTTGCGTCCCATGCTCCGAATCTCGTCGATGAACTCGTCGATATCCTTGAAATCGCGGTACACGGAGGCGAACCGCACATAGGCGACCTTGTCGACCTGGCGCAGCGCCTCCATCGTGCGGTTGCCGACCTCGCTGGACGGCACCTCGCGTTCGTAATCCGCCTCCAAGCTGCTCGTCACCTGCGACACGACCATGTCGATCGTCTCGGGTTTCACATCGCGCTTCCAGCAGGCTTTCTCGATCCCCGCGCGGATCTTGTTCGGGTCGAAATCCTCCCGCGAGTTGTCGCGTTTCACGACCTTCAGTTCCGCCTGGATGATCTCCTCGTGCGTGGTGAACCGGTGTCCGCAGGCCGTGCACTCACGGCGACGGCGCACGGCCGCGCCGTCTTTCGAGGCGCGGGAATCGATCACGCGGTCTTCCTGGCAGCCGCAACGGGGGCAGCGCATAGCAGAGTTCTCCTGATTTGGTTCAGTCGGGCGGATAAAAAAGTTCAGAATATAAATATACATGCGTGCGCGCGGTTTTTCAAATCCGCTTTCCCGTTTTCCCGGCCTATTTCCCTGCCGGAAAACGGCACGCTTGACAATGAAAAAAAAAGCGATATATTATCGCTGATATTTATCCTCCGAAAACCTGCGCCAAGCCCCTCCCCCCCCCGAAAGGATACGCGGACCGATGTTCCATTTCCACCTCACCGAAAACGGCACGACCGTCAAGACCGAAATCATCGCCGGAATCACCACCTTCCTCTCCATGGTATACATCCTGGCCGTTTATCCGAGCGTGATGAGCGAGATCGGAATTCCGGCCGGAGGAGCGGTCGTCGCCGCCGCGCTCGCGTCGTTCATCGGCACGATCCTGATGGGACTCATCGCGAAATATCCGTTCGCGCTGGCGCCGGGCGTCGGCATCGTGCCGTTCTTCGCGTTCTCCGTGGTATCGGGCATGGGGATCTCATGGCAGTTCGGGATGATGGCGGTATTCGTGGAGGGCATTATCTTCCTGATCTGCACGCTGATCCCGGTCCGCGAAAAGATATTCGACGCCATCCCCCTGCCCCTGAAAACCTCCATCGGCGTGGGCATCGGGTTCTTCATCGTGTTCATCGGACTGCAGGGGGGAAGGATCATCGTGGAAGGCTCGTCTCTGACTACGCTCGTGTCGTTCCGCAATGCATGGGCCACAAACGGCATCTGCGCCACGCTGGCGCTGATCGGACTCCTCTCGACGGTCGTGCTGTTCCACAAGCGGGTGAAGGGCGCGATCCTCATCGGCATCCTGTTCACATGGGGACTCGGCATGCTCTGCCAGGCAACGGGGCTTTATCAGGTCAACCCGGACGCAAAGATGTACTCGCTGTATCCCACGCTGAATTTCAGCAGTATCGGCGGCGCGTTCCGCGAGTTCGGTTCGCTCTTCGGAGAGTGCCTGAACGCAGGCAAATGGTCACAGGCAGGCTCGAACCTGACCGGATGGAAACTCCTCATGTCGGGCAGCTTTCTGATCGTGGTCTTCACAATGCTGTTCGACGACCTTTTCAACACGCTCGGCACGCTGACCGGCGTGGCGTCCACCGCGAACATGCTCGACAAAAACGGCAGCATGCCGCGCCTGAAGGAAGCCCTGCTCGCCGATGCCGTCGCGACCACCGCGGGCGCTCTGCTCGGAGCGACCACCACGACATCCTACGTCGAATCCGCCACAGGCGTTTCCGAGGGCGGCCGAACCGGCCTGACCGCCTGTGTGACCGCCGTGCTTTTCCTGCTTTCGGTGCTGTTCGCGCCGATCTTTACCGCGATTCCGGCGTTCGCCACGGCCCCCGCCCTCACCATGGTCGGATTCCTGATGGTCGCCCAGATCAGGCATCTCAATTTCGATGACATCACGGAGCTTTTCCCGTGTCTCGTGGCGATCATCGTCATGCCGTTCTCCTATAACATCGCCGACGGCATCGGATTCGGATTCATCGCCTGGACCGCCGTCAATCTGCTCTGCGGACACCGCGAACGCGTCAACCCCATCCTGATCGGCGCGTCCCTCGTCTTCCTCGCGAAATACCCCTTCCTGTAAGCATTCCAGTGGTCGGAAATTCTTCTTCATATCCCGTTCCGCATATCTCATTCTCGACACATATTTGGAAAAACGCCTTTGCTCTGCTTGATTTTTGTTTCATGCGTGTTATAATAGATTATCGGAATCATCAAATAATTGGTCCACCATGTTCCGCAGAATCAGCATTTTCAGTGGGACCATGATATCCTGGAGGAAAAATGAAAACCGGAAATCGTTTCCTGAAATTCGCCGTCATGACATTCCTGCTATGCGCCGGACTCGCCGCGTTCGCGCAGGACGAACGCTATTCGCAGATCCCGGACGGGGCCGCACTCGTCATGAACCTGAACCTCGGCAAACTCTATTCGTCCTCGACATTCAAGGCCGTGGCGGAATCCGGCGACGTCCTCGGGATCCGCAACGACCTGAAGGACATCCCATGGAACAAAGCCGGCACGGTTCCCGATCCGGTCATCGTCTACGCGCCCCGGATGGGCGACAGCTACGCCATGCTCGTCGGGACCGACAAGACGCCGGACGAACTCGCCAAAGCCATGGACGCGAAATACAACAAACAGAGAACCGTCGAAACCCGGAAGACCGGACTCGGCCAGCTCATCACGGTGAAGGAACCGCACAGGAACCGCAAGACGAACATGCAGGAACTGAGGCCGGCAGGCGAAATCCTGTACCTCACGCCTCAAACGGTCGCCTTCGGACGCAAGGGACACCCGCTCGACCACACCTTCTTTGCGGGCAAGGATCTCCCCGCGAAGGAGTTCGACATGCTTCAGAACGCTCCGGCGGAGGCGGTCGCGGTCGGCATCCTGCGCAGCTTCCCGATCCCAGCGGCAGACGACCCGACCGGACTCTCCGCGCTCGTGAAATCCGGCGACTTCATCGTTTCCGAGTACGAGTCCGGCGCGGCCTCGCTCGTGCTGAACATGGAATGCAAGGGCGAGAAGGAAGCCCAGCTGGCGGTCCGCCGCGTCAGGAGCTTCCTCCAGATCACGCTCGTTTCGCTCTTCTCCCTCGATAAGAACCTCTTCAAGGAACTGAACAGCAGTTACACCGCGACCGCCTCGGGCAGCAAGGCAAAAGTTGAGATCAAGCTCCCGAAAGCCACGCTCGACAAAGTCCGTGCCTATTATCTTATGGAGCAGGCCGTGGCCGGCGCTGCGGACATAGCAATCAACATCATAGGAGCCGCCACGAAATGAAACTGAAAAAAGTTCTCAAGATCACCCTCGCCGTTCTCGCAGCGATCATGATCCTTATCGTCGTCCTCGCTTTGCTCATCTTCTCCGCGCCGCAGGAATTCCCGTACTCGGTCGAGGAAGCGGAAAACGACGCCCTGGCGGCGTCCGAGATCGTCGACATGATCTCCGACGCCGTCGTGGACGAGGACGGCAATATCCCTGAAATCGCCGTCGTCACGATCCCGGCGGAGAACGTCAACGCCCTGCTCCACGTCGCCGCATACCGCCTCAACCGCGAGCTGAAGGACGACGGCATCGAGTGTTCCCTCGGCTGGGAGAACTCCGCGATCAGGGCCGCCGCGTCCATTCCCCTGCCCGTCGTGAAGGGCGTCAACGTGCGCGGCTCGGCATCGCCCGTGATCGCGGACGGCGTGCTGACCGTCTCTTCGCTGAAGATGCGCGCAGGATATCTGCCGGTCGCAAATTCCGGTTTCATCAAGGAGAAGATCACGGCGGACGACATCGACGACGAGAAGCTGAAACTGGCGTTCGAGGCCGTCCATGACCTCGCGGCCACCCCGGAAGGCGGCCTGAAGATCGGGTTCTACCCCGCGAAGATCAGCAATCTGACCCGCATCCTTTTAGTAGAAGAAGACTAAGCAGGTATAAAATCCTGAAGTCCAATAAGAAAAGGCCTCGAACTCCAGCAAGGGAGATCGGGGCGTTTTTTTCGGGGTATGATCTGTTTTGCGTTATCGTGTGAGCTCGGCAAGAAAAAATGCCAGGATCGCCGCGGCAAGCGGAAGGAACATGTCGAGATAAGACCCCTTTTTCGGCATCAGGATACGGATCGCAAGGACCAGAGAATCCACAAGGATGAAACAGATAAACATACGCCCCCCGTCAAGTATGAAAAAATACAGGAAGGCGATCGGAAATGCGACATAGAAGTGCCGCCGAAGGAGAGTTTTATCTACTGTGTCCTGCAAGTGCATGGTCTGACCCCTGAAAATCCGTTTTTTTGCTTTTGTCTAATACTATTATACCTCAAGTCCGTAAAAATGACAAGACCTTTTTTCCTTTTTTTGAAAAAACTCTCGTGACATAAAAAAGCCCCTGCTCCATCTTGGTAGCCGGGGCGAAATAGTTTTGTTCAAAACAGAGGTTGTTCTGTTCAATCAACCGGAACGTCCGCGAGGATCTGGCGCAGGAATTCGCGGTTCTTGTCCGAAGGCGGGCAGAGCGGCAGACGGTATTCCTCGTCGAGCAGGCCGCGGATCGCCATGCCGGCCTTGACCGGGATCGGGTTGGTCTCCACGAACATCGCCTTGAAGAACTTGTAGAGTTTGCGGTGCATCGCGCGCGCCTGGTCGAACGCTCCGGCGTTGCAGAGGTCGACGAGCTGCTTCATTTCCTTCGGGATGATGTTCGACGCCACGCTGACCACGCCGACCGCGCCGACGGACATCATGGGCACGGTGAGCGCGTCGTCGCCGCTGAGGACCGGGATATCGCAGAGATCGAGGATCTCGGACACGCGGTCGACGGAGCCGCTGGCCTCCTTCACGCCCGCCACATTATGGTTTTTCGCGAGGCGCGCGATGGTCTCTGCGGAAACGGCGACGCCGGAGCGTCCGGGCACGTTGTAGATCACGATCGGGATGTCGCAGGAATCCGCGATGGTGGCGAAGTGGCGGTACAGGCCTTCCTGCGTGGGCTTGTTGTAGTACGGGGCGACCTGGAGCGAGAAATCCGCGCCGTCGGCCTTCGCGTGGCGGGTCAGGTGCAGCGCCTCGGCGGTGGAGTTCGCACCGCTTCCGGCGAGCACCTTGCAGCGGCCGTTCACGAGCTGGACCACGGTCGCGATCACGCGTTCGTGTTCCTCGAAGCTCAGCGTGGGCGACTCGCCGGTGGTGCCGACCGGGGAGATTCCGTCGACGCCGTAGCTGATCTGCATTTCGACCAGCTTCGTGAGTCTATCGTAATCCACTGCTCCGTTGCGGAACGGAGTCACAAGCGCCGTGTAAAGACCTTGAATTTTCATGATTGGGAATCCTTTTCCTTGGAATATGGGCTGTCGGCGACCGTGAAGGACGCCAGTTTAAGTTCGAATCTGTCAGCGGGGGCGGTCCCCCGGTAAACTTCGACCGCGGGGCCGGTCAGAATGATCCGTCCGGAATCGCCGTCGGGGAGATGCGTCCTGACGAGGTCGCCGGAACGCGTGCGGAACGTGAGGTCGGCGGGCGCGTGGAAGAACTTCGCAAGCACGCGTGCGGAGGACGCGATCCCGGTCCCGCACGCCAGCGTTTCGTCCTCGACGCCGCGTTCGTAGGTGCGGATCAGAACCGGTTCGGAGAAATCGTGTCCGAATTCCAGAAAATCGACGTTGACGCCCGCGGGCGCGAACGCCTCGTGATAACGCAATTCGCGGCCGGGACGCACGATGTCCGCACGTTCCAGTCCGTCCATGCGGACCACGGCATGCGGCACGCCGACCGCGCCCTTGAAGACCGTGTATCCAGCGGTGTGCTCGTGCGCCTCGAAATCCTCGGTCACGGGCAGTTCGATGCGGACCAGATCGTTTCCGATGACCTCGGCGGCAAGCTCGCCGCCACCCGTCGCGAACGTAATGGACGGTTCTCGCGAGAGGCGGTGTTCGTAGGCGAAGAGCCCAGCGCAGCGAAGACCGTTGCCGCAGAGTTCCGCCTTGGACCCGTCGCAGTTGAAGAACTCCATGACGACCTGGTCGCAGCCGGGGACACGCGATTTGGAGAGCAGGATCAGTCCGTCCGCGCCGATGCCGCGGCGGCGGTCGCAGATCTTCCGGATGCTGTCCGCCGTGAAGACATAGGCGGACTCGGAACAGTCAACGACCACAAAATCGTTGCCTGCGCCGCTCATTTTCGAGAATTTCAGAAGATTCAACTCGGCCTCCGGGAATTTACCGTTCTGCTGGCGAACCGCCGGACGGAAGCCGCACGCGAAAGATCCCGCGGAAGGCTTCGGCGGCATTTCACCGATTCACCTTTTAAAGATACTCCAAATCGCTGATTTTACCAGTGTTTTTCCCGAAAAACTCATGATTTTTTCCGGCCGGGACCGGCTTTTCGCGGCTTTTTGTCCGGCGGTTCGGAGAAATTACTCGGAACGCAGCACATCGATCGGGTTCTGCTGCGCCGCACGCCATGCCGGATATGTGCCGAAGACCACGCCCACGAACGACGAGATCAGCAGCGAACCGACGATGTTCGTCATGGAGGCTTCCGTCGGCATTTCCGCGTAGCGCTTCACGATCTCGGAGAGGCCGAGCCCCAGGCCGATGCCGACGCAGCCGCCGAGCGTGGTCAGGATCACGGTCTCGATCAGGAACTGGAACAGGATGTCGAACTTCTGCGCGCCGAGCGCGCGGCGCGTGCCGATTTCCTTCTTGCGTTCGGACACGCTCGCGAGCATGATGTTCATGATGCCGATGCCGCCCACGAGCAGGGAGATGCTGGCGATGGCGCCCATGACGATGGTGAAGATCTTCTGGGTGCGTTCGCGCTGTTTGAGCAGGTCCAGCGGGACGATCATGTCCCAGTCCTTGCTCTTCGAGTGCGCCTTTTCCAGATAGTTCTGGAGGCGTTTGGAGGTATTGTCGATGTATTCGAGGTTTTCCACATTCACAAGCATCACGTCGTAGTCGACCAGGATCGCCTTGTTGCGGTTCCGCCCCTGGCTCTCGCTCGCGTAGTTGCCGTAGATGGAGAGGTCGGTGTTGGACGGGATCAGGATCAGGTCGTTCGGGCTGCCGACTTCCGGCAGGCTGGTGCCGTTATCGTTGGAGATCACGCCGACAATGCGGTAGGACGCGTACGGGGTGCGGATGTTCGATCCGACCACGTCCGTCGCGCCCAGCGGGAAGAGCCTGTGCTTCACGTTCTGCCCGATCACGCAGATGGTCGAAGGCTCCCGAAAATCGATCTCGTTGAACCAGCGTCCGGACGTGAGGTGGCAGGAGGTGTCCTTCATGAATCCGAGGGAAACGCCGCAGAGTTTCAGGTCGAGGCGCGTCTCGCCCTTCGTGATCGGCTGGCGCGTGTTCCGGATCGTGGTGATGTGATGCACGTTCTCCATCGTGTGGATGAACTGGTAGTCGCGGACGTTGAGGCCGTAGTCCTCCACGGAGCTGGTGGCGGCGCCGCGCCCGGAGGAACTGCCCCCGGACGTATCGAAATGCGGCTTCTTGGTGTAGATGATGATCTTGTCGATGCCCATGGATTCGATCTGGGACAGCGCGGACCGTTCCGCGCCCTTCGAGATCGCCATCATGGAGATCACGCTCCCGACGCCGAAGATCACGCCGAGCGAGGTCAGCAGCGAACGCGTCTTGTGCAACCGCAGGTTCAGGAAGGACAGCGACACGATGTCGGTGAACCGCATCATTTGGACGCGCCCTCCTGTTCCGCCGTGGTCGTCAGCGTCGCCTTCGCGTCGGCGGCCATCTTGTCCTGCGGGAGCTCGCCGAACCCGGACAGCGGTCCGGTCAGCTCGTCCACGGAGTCGGTCGGCTTCGTCTGCACGATGCGGCCGTCGCGGAGCCGAATGACCTTGTCGTAATGCGGCTCGAACATCGGGTTGTGCGTGACCATGATGATCGTCACGTTCTGCTCCTTGTTGATCCGGTGGAAGAGCGCCATGATCTCGTTGCCGGTCTTCTCGTCGAGGTTGCCGGTCGGCTCGTCGGCCAGCAGGAACGCCGGGTCGTTGCAGAGCGACCGCGCCACGGCCACGCGCTGGCATTCGCCGCCGGAGAGCTGCGTGGGACGGTGCCCGAGGCGGTGGCCGAGTCCGACGACCTTCGCGAGCTCAAGGGCGCGCGCCCGGCGGATGCGCGGCGCGACGCGCTTGTAGATCATCGGCACTTCGATATTCTGCTCAATGGTCAGGTACGGGAACAGGTTGAAACTCTGGAAAATGAATCCGATGCGGATGTTGCGGACGGTGGCCTGCGCGCTGTCGGACAGAGTCGCCACGTTCACTTTTTCCAGGAAATAATCGCCGGACGTCGGCACATCAAGCATGCCGAGGATGTTCAGCATCGTCGATTTGCCGCTGCCGGACGTGCCCACGATACCGACGAACTGTCCGCGCTGGATCGAGAAGGAAATCCCCTTCAGCACATGCACGGCCAGGCCGCCGGGATTGTACGTCTTGCGGATGTCCCGCAGCTGCACTACCACATCGTCGTTCATACGGACCCGCCGGGATTACTGGTCGGACTGCTTTTTCTGGTACGGACGGTACAGGTACACCACGTCGCCGTCCTTCAGTCCGTCGGTGATGCAGACCGCGGTATCGTTGGAGTCGCCGATCGTGACCGGGACTTCCTCCGGGTTGCCGTTCTTGTTGACGAAGACGAAGAAGCCTTTGTCGTTCTCGAAGACTGCTTCCATCGGCACGGAGATCACATCGTGCAGGATGCTGGAGACGATCTCGACGATCACGGACATGCCGTTCACCAGCTGCGGATCCTGAACTTCGAGCGCGATGCGCGAGGGATAGATCTTCGGCGAAGTCTCGTCCCAGTACATCTGGTTGACCGGGAGCGTGGCGATCTCGGTGATCTGGCCCTTGATCTTGAGCGTGGTGATGGCTTCCGGCGTGATAATCGCCTGGTTGCCGATCTGCACTTTCGAGCGGAACGCCTCCGGCAGGTCGAAGTTCACCATCAGGTTCGTCATTTCCGGGATCGTGAGCAGGATTTCGCCTTTGCGGACCTCAAGGCCCGGCTTGATGTCCTCTCCGCCCCAGCGGCGGTCCGGGTCGCCGTAGATCACGATGCCGTCCGTCGGCGCCATGAGCTTCATCATGGGCAGGTATGACTCGTAGCGTTCGAGCGTGGCGGCCTGGCGGCGCGAGTTCGCGCGGAGGTTGTCGACGCGCTTCTTCGCCTGGATCAGGGATGACGAGGTGGAGATGCGCGCCTGTTCAAGATTGAGACGGGCCTGCTCCAGGGAATTGTTCAGGGACATGAGCTTGATCGGATCGTCGTAGTGCTTGAAGCTCTTGGAGTCGATCTCCGCCTGGTTCAGGGAATTCTCGCTCGATTCGATCTTGCCCTGGAGATTCTTCAATTCGTTTTCGTTCGATTTACGGGCGGCCTCGTCCGTCACGCCCGAATGCGCGATGTCGTACTTCTTGTCGGAGTAATTCTTCTTCGCAGTGGCAAGATTGGCCTCGGCGTTCGCGATCGCCAGGTCGTTGCTGTCGCGCTTCTGCGTGCGCGTGAGGCGCAGATACTTCCGCTGGTCGGATTCGGCCTGGCGCACGCGGTCCTCCGCCTCGCGAAGCGTGACCTCGTTCTTGCGTTCCTGGATCTTCTCGTTTTCAATGGCGATCACGAGCTCTTCTTCCGTATTGGAGAGGGTCGTGCGCATTTCCTCGATGCGTTCGATCAGGTCGCTGTCCTCGAACTCGATCAGGATGTCGCCTTCCTTCACGGAGGTGTTCTCGTCCACCACGGTCAGGATCTGCGTGGCAAAGTTGGCCTCGAGGCCGAGCTTGTGCTTCTTGTTCGCCACGATCGTGCCGTTGAGGCGCAGACCGAGGGTCATGTCGCCCTTCACGACGCGGTAGGTGCGGTCGGGGTCCTTGCTCACGGCGCGGTCGGCGGACACGGTCTTCTGCTTATACACACGAACGCCGTAGTACAGCCCTCCCGCCAGCAGCAGCGCCGGCAGGAGCACAAAGATGAATACTTTCGCGGGTTTCTTCATGGCTTATTCTCCGGGCTGGGAGGTTGCGGGGACCGCCGCGGGCGCGGCGGATTCGGAGGATTCGGCGTTGGAATCCGCGGCTTCGCCTTCGGACGGGTTCTCCGCGGATTCCTTATCGGCATCATCCTTCTCGTCGTCATCGTCCCCGAACAGCGTCTTCCAGGACACGAGCGGGTTCTGGATGAATTCGTCATTCACTTTCTCGATCGTCGTTTCGAGGGTCGGGAGTTCCTTGGAGTTGCGCATGACTTCGCCGAACTCATTGGTCGTGCGGATCATTTCTTCCGGATCGAAGAGCACGCCGTCCGCCATGTCGTTCGGGTTCAGGATGCGGACGCGGAGGAAGAAGAGCAGCTGAAGGATCTCCTTGTCCGTGTATTTCGAGGTGAAGAGCTCGCCGAGGTACGGGATGTCGCTCAGGAACGGGATGCGTTCCTGCTGGACGGAATTGCGGTTGGTGTAGAGGCCGCCCATGATGACGATCTGGCCGTCGGCGAGGCGGAGATAGGAGGAGATACTGCGGATGGAGATCACGGGCACCTGGTAGAATCCGTTGCCGTTCGCGATCGTCTGGTAGCTCTGGATATTGGAGACTTCCGGCTCGACGCGGAGCGTCACGTTGTCCTTGTTGACCATGAGCGGCTCCACGGTCAGCGTCACGCCGACACGCTTGAACGTGGTGCTGGTGCTGATGCTGCCGTTGGTGATGGTCTGGGACTGGATCGGCACGTCCTGGCCGTTGGAGATTTCGGCTTCCTCGTTGCGGCCGACCACGATCACGGGCGAGGACAGGACCTTGGCGTCCAGCGCGGTCAGAAGCCACTGGAGCGCGATGTTGAAGTTGTTGTGCCCGGCGGCAAACGTCCAGTTGGCCACACCACCGTCCGAAGTGTTGCCGCCCTGAGGTGAAGTCTGCATGCCGCCGTAGCTCATGGTATCGCCGTCATACCGCTGGTTCATGCCGTCGATCATGGAGATCGTGGTCGGGCTGTTGAACATGAACGACAGGTTGCGCTGGGTGTTATCGGAGAGCAGGACTTCCACGATCTTCGCCTCGATCAGCACCTGCGGCGTCGCGATGTCGATCAGCGGCAGCGTCTTCGCGATCGCCTCCACGTTCTCCGCCGCGTCGCGGATCGTCAGCAGGTTTTCCTCCACGGCGTATTCCACATAGCCCGTGTCGGAGATCATCGCGTCCACGCTGTTCCGCAGCTTCGAAGCCGTCACATAGCGGCAGCGGTAGATCAGGATGCTCGTGTCATTCGTCGACGGAATGATCTTCAGGTACGGGGGCTCCTCCTCCACCTGACGGGCCTGCTTGCGGATCGGCTGGAACATCTCGCGGAGCTGCTGCGCCACGGACACGACGTTCCTTTTGCCTTCTTCAATGGATTCCGGCGTCCGTTCGACGACTTCAGTGGAGTCGAAGCCGGAGATCGGCTCGTCGGCGAGGATCGAGGTGCCGGTAAGCGCGGCCAGGGCGAGGAAGATGCAGAAGGTGCGGCGGGCAATGGGCGTCATGCTGGGGGTGTCCTTATGAATAAAAGTTCAATATTGAATACGCGGGCGTTTGAAGCTATAATATACACCGCAAACGCGAAAAAAAAAGCCCAGTGCCAAAAAAAAGTTAAAAATAAAAATATTCAGCTTCAAAACAATGTCAAAAAGAGGCCTGTTTGTTTTTTGCAATCTAATATAAATTCAATATCTTACATCCGTTTTAGATACACATATCCACCACTTATCGCATGTACACAATAATCCAGACTGTCAATCACCCATTTTTCCATTTCTGTCCGTCCGCATCTTGTTTCGTCCATCCGCATCCGAATACACCGTCAATATCACCGGATTGTCCTGAAAAAACGCGAATTCCGGCATATGAGTCCGATACACTTTTTCTTCATCTCCCCTTCTTTTCCTCCCCTGCCCGGCCGCAGGGCGGTTCCATTCTCCGTCACACGGGCACAAAAAAACTCAGTTCTGAATCGGAGCCATCCAACTTTGCAGAACTGAGTCAGTTGTTTTCAACTTCGTGTCTCTGAGTCATAGTCGCCATCCTAAAACTGTTCGGCTCACGTGCGCAAACGCTTTCGGGATGTCTTTCATCACCCGGATGCACTGATGTTTCACCCGCTTCGTCCCCGTTTTGACGAGGTTCGACACCGTGCAGTAGAAATCGGTTGCCGCATTGATGAGCCGGTAGGCGCCCGCACGCAGGCTGGCGCCGACCGAATGAAGAAAACCAAAGGAATATTCCGGCATCGGCAGAGAGAAGGCGAGCGTCCCCGCCTCCAGTCTGACCGGGAAACCGAAACAGGTTCCGAGGGAATGCTGCGAACCCGGAAGTCTGCACATGAAGCCGCCTTCCCGCTGCGGGATAATACCGCAGAAGGAAAACGCGTACTCGCGTGCGCAGTCAGAAATTCTGAATTTAAGTTCCGAGTTCACAGGATTGGCCTTTGCCTTTGGATCGAATTACTTGTTTTCGTTCTTCTGGAGAACGCCAGCTTCGACCATCTTGTCGATGAGCTGCTGCATGGAGTTCATGGCGCCGAGGAAGCCCTGCGGAGGCATGATCACGCGGACGTTCGCGACCGGGGTCGGGGCTTCGCCTTCGCCAGCGGGCTGAAGGGTGACGAAGTCAAAACGGACCATGTTGCCGGCGAAGTGGATCTGACCGATGCCGTCTGCGAAGATTTCTTTTTTGTCTGCCATAGTTGTAATTCCTTATGTAGGTTTTTTGTTTTGTTTTTGGTGTCGTTTGGGGACGAAAAGCAAAAACGTGACATCCTTTCCGGTTCCGATCGTACTGGCCGAACCGGCGGGATGAATCCCGGTATGCTTCAAAAACTGGTTATATTATACCCCATGTTTTCAAAAAATGCAAGCCCTTTTTTGACACTTTTTCTAGAAAAAGTTGTTTCTCCTTCATAATGAACGAGAAATAAATCAAAAAAAGTCCGGTTCTTCCGCCTCATTTCGCCTCGCACAGCTCGTTTTGAACTCTTTTTATGTACGTTTCGATGCATGTTTTGGCAAAAGGAAGGCCGGGTCCGGCATTCTTCGCGCCGCCCGGCCAACTGAACTGAAGTTGAGCTCATTTGAATTCACTTGTCGAACGCCTGGATCATGTCGAGCATGATATTGACGGATTCGTCGAGGTAGGGATCCGGGCCGTCATCCTTCTTGTTCTTCCTGGACGAGGACGAATTGCGGTCGGCCTTGTAAATCTTGTCCTGTTCCTTCTGGATGGCCTTTTCCCGTTCATATTCCGCCCAGCGCTTGTCGAAATCGAGGGCGACGTCCTTGTTCTTCCTGATCTCCTCATAGAGCGCGACGTCGGCCATCAGGGCCTTGAAGATCGGGTCTTCGGCGACGCGGGCTTCCGACTTCGCCTTGAGCTCGGAGATCAGGCCGGGCGTCACGGCGTATTTGCCGTCGTACACGGAATAGCGCGCGGGACGGATCGTGTCGTACGGGAGCGCATGACGGAGCGCGCGTTCGCCGGTCTCCTCGGTCTCGGAGAATCCGGGCAGCGGGATGTCGGCCTCGACGCCCTTGATCTGCGTGGACTCGCCGTTGATGCGGTAGAATTTCGCGTTCGTGAGCTTGAGCTGTCCGGCGTCGAACCGCTCGGACGCGATATAGAGCATGTAGTTGTTGAGGTCGGTCACGACCTGCACGGAGCCTTTGCCGTGCGTGTGCGGATCGCCGACCACGACGGCGCGGTGGTAATCCTTCAGCGCGGCGGAGAAGATCTCGGTGGCGGACGCGCTATAGCGGTTCACGAGCACGAGCATCGGCCCGCTGTAGGCGATCTGGCCGCGGTCGTTGTCGCGCAGGACCGAGGTGGACGCCTTGTCCTTCACCTGGACGATCGGGCCTTCCGGGATGAAGAAGCCGGAAAGGTCGACAGCCTCCGTAAGACTGCCGCCGCCGTTCGCACGCAGGTCGACAATCAGGCCGTCGATCTTCTGGTCGGCGAAGTCATTCAGGATCTTGAGGACGTCGTGTCCGGAACTATTGTAATCCTCGTCGCCGCGACGGACGGCGGCGAAGTCGATGTAGAACGACGGCAGGTCGATCACACCGATCTTCTTCGTCTGGCCGTCCTCGGTTTTCGCTTCGATGATACGGCTCTGCGCATGGGATTCGTTCATCGGGACGTTGCCGCGCGTGATCGTGACCTTCTCGGGCGCGGCCTGCGCGCCTTTGCGCGCGGGAAGAATAGTCAAGGTAACGCGCGACCCTTCCTTGCCTCGGATCAGCGTGACGACCTTCGAGAGCGGCATATCCATCACGTCGACAGGCTCGCCGCCTTCCTGCGCCACGGCGATGATCCGGTCGTTTTCGCGGAGCGTGCCCTCCTTGTCCGCGGGGCCGTTCGGCACGACCTCGACGATCTTCGTGTAGCCGTCCTCGGAGGACAGCACGGCGCCGATGCCGGAGAGATTGAGGGAGATATGAATGTCGAAATCCTCGCCGGTGGCTGGGGACATATACGTGGAGTGCGGGTCGCAGACGTTCGCGAACGCGGTCAGGTAGCCCTCCAGTACGTCGATCGGGTCCATGCCCTCGACCGTGATGAGGAGCTGATCGACGCGCTTCTGGACGCGTTTTTCAGGGGAAAGCAGAGAAACCGCGGGTGCGGGCGCTTCTTCCTCTTTCTCCTCTTTGGTTTCACCGTCTTTCGCCTCGGCATCCTTCGCCTTTTCCTTTTCCGCAGCGGCTTCCTTCGCCTCTTCCTCGGCGGCCTTGTCGCTCATCCGGGCCACGATCAGCTCGTTCTTGATGCGCTTCGCCCAGATCTCGTGCTGTTCTTTCGCGTCCTTCGGCCACGGGGCATCCTCGCGGTCGATGTGATAGGTCTCGTCCGGATCGTACTGGACCGGCTTCGAGAGGAAATCCCGCGCGAAATCGCGGTATTCGGCGAGGCGGAGCGAACGCACATTGAAGATATCGAACGCGATCTGCACGTCGCCCGCAGCGGCCTTGCGTGCCAGATCGTCCTTGGATTTCGCGAACATGTCGACGTCTTCCTGCAGGAAGAAAATGCGCGTCGGGTCCATGACGCGGAGATATTCGTCGAAGACTTCTCCGGAGAACGCGGCGTCCATCTGCCGTCTCGTGAAGTGCTCCTTCGCCAGGAGCTGCACCACCAGCGATGCAATCAGCCCCATCTTCCGGTCCGGACGTTTCAGAGTGACCGACGTCGGCGCGGACGCTTCGTTCTGCGTGGCGTCCTGCTTCCCGTCCTGCGCGGACAAGGCGGGGACATGGGGACAGAACACGGCCGCAGCCGCGATCACGGAAAGAAGGATTTTAACACAAGATTTGCGAGTAAGGACATTCATAAACTGACAACTCCTGTTGCAGAGGGAAAACGAATCGTAATGTGGCGAATGAAACAGGCATTCCTATAAAATACCACACTTTCTAAAGAATTCCAACACCGTTTGCCGTTTTTTCCTTTTTTTTCTGCTTTTTCTTCGTTTTTACTTGTCAAAACAGCTTTTATGCAGTATATTATTTATTTGATTAGCGTCTTAAATCCGGAGATTTTTTACTATGCCTGACGAAGATACCTTCCAAGTCGCATGCCCTCGTTGCGGCGACACCTTCAACGTTCCGATTCTTCTTCTTGAGAAAAAAGCCCAGTGCCCCGGCTGCGGGGCGAAATTCGCCATGGAACCGCCCCCGGGTCCCGCGGGTCGCGAGCTGAAAGCCCGCGCCATGCGCGCCAAGGAAGAAGCCGCGTCCGGTGAAAACACCTCTGTTCACATCCCGCTCAAAGGAGCGAAACCCGTTTCCCGTCCCTCCACGAACACCGTGAAGCTCGCCCGGTTCAAGACCGGAGCCGAGGAAAACAACGAGAAGCTCGCCGCCGTCCAGAACCAGCAGGCGGCGTCCGGCGTCCACGTCGACCAGGACGCGATTCAGAAGGAGCTCGCGCAGAACAGCGCGTCTTCGGGCCGCCGCCGCACGATCTCGTCTGGTGTGACCGCCGCCCCGGCCCCCGCCAAGAAGTGGTGGGAATTCTGGAAAAAGTAATCCGGAGACGCCGGGCCGTGCGGGCTTGAATTCCGCTGAAACCCCGGCGCACAAACCTCAGTTTTCAACGTCAATTCAAAATATATCAAACCACAGGAGAACCCGCACATGTCCGAAGAACTTCAGGGACTTTTGAACAAGATTCAGGCCGAAGGTCTGGAAAAGGCCGAAAATGAACGCGCACGGCTCGTCGCCGAAGCGAAAGCCCAGGCCGACGCCATCATCGCCGACGCCAAAGCCCAGGCCGACAAGATCCGCAAGGACGCCGAGGCCGACGCCGAGGCTTCCCAAAAGAAAGCCGACGCCGCCGTCAAACAGGCCGCCCGCGACGTCATCATCTCCCTGAAAGACGATCTCCAGGAAAAGCTCCGCGCCGTGGTCCGCGAGGCCGCCGCGCAGGCCATGACCCCGGAAGCAATGGCCGGTCTCATCGCCCAGATCGCCGGACATTTCGCGAAGAACGCAGCCTCCGGCGCGGAGGTCATTCTCTCCGTCCGCGAACGCGAAGACGCCGCGCAGAAGCTCATCGGCTGCCTCCCCGACGTCCTGAAGAAGAACTCCACCGTCCAGCTCGGACGCGGGTTCGCCGCCGGTTTCAAGATCGGGTTCAACGACTCCGAAGTCTTCCTCGATTTCAGCGATGAAGCGCTCGCCGACGTCATCTGCGAATTCGTCGGTCCGAAACTCGCCGCCGTCATCAAAGCCTGACCGCACCGGCAACCCCTCATCCAGCACCATAAAGGATTCATCGGATGAATCTTTATATTTCGCTCGTTTCCTCCCTGCCGCTCCTCCGCATGACGGAAGCGCCGCTCGTGAGCTACGGGAAATTCATGTCGGACTGCGAGGGCCTGCTCGACGGCAAACGCACCGACATGCTCCGCCGCTTCTCGCTCGTGCCGGGTCTCCGCCCGGGAGAGAAGCCGCAGGACGCCGCGGCGGACAATCCCGACGCGCTCGAGGCGTTCATCGCGGAATTTCCGAAGGGCTCCCTGGCACGGGAATACCTCTGCTTTGAATCCGCGCTCCGCCACAGCGCCATGAAGATCCGCGCCGCCAAGCTCGGCACAGCCTTCGCCGCTCCGAAGCCCGGACACGTTTTCTTCGATCCCGAAGCCGACCGCATGGTCCGCGCGGCGTTCGCCGCCCCGAACCCGGTCGAACGCGAACGCATCCTCGACACGGCCCGCTGGAACAAGCTCGACGAACTCGAGGTGAAGAACCGCACTCCCTTCAATTTCGACACCGTCTGCGCCTACAGCATCCGCATCCAGATCGCGGAGAAATGGGCCGCCAGATCCGCCGGGAACTCCGCCGAGGGGCTCGACCGGACCGTCCTGTCCGTGCTCGCAACCGATCCCGGCGCACAGAACTGATTCACACAAACAAATATCAACCATACGAACGCAGGAGCGTGAACTCACATGCCTGAACTTCAGAAAGGACGCATCAAAGGCGTAAACGGAAACCTGGTCACGGTGGAATTCGACACCGCGGTCATGCAGAATGAAGTCGCATATGCCATCGTCGGCGACAAACGCCTTAAAGGCGAGGTCATCCGCGTGCGCGGCAACCGCGCCGACCTCCAGATCTACGAAAGCACCGCCGGACTCAAGATCGACGACCCCGTCGAATTCTCCGGCGACATGCTGTGCGTCGCACTCGGACCCGGCCTCCTCACCAAGGTCTACGACGGACTCCAGAACCCCCTGAACCTCCTCGCCGAAAAGGCCGGATTCTTCCTCCAGCGCGGTCTCTACCTCGACGCCCTCGATATGGAATCCGTCTGGGACTTCACCCCGATCGCCAAACCCGGCGACAAGCTCGTCGCGGGCGACTACATCGGCAGCGTCCCCGAAGGCATCTTCACCCACTACATCATGCTTCCCTTCCGCTTCGCCGGAACCTGGGAAGTCGTCTCCGTGGCTCCCGCCGGCCCGCACAAGATCAGCGACACGGTCGCGCATGTCCGCAGCGCCGACGGCGAGGAACGCGACGTGACCATGGTCCAGTTCTGGCCTGTCAAGCTCCCGATCTCCTGCTACAAGGAAAAGCTGCTCCCCACCAAGACGCTCATCACCCAGCAGCGCACCATCGACACTTTCTTCCCCGTCGCGACCGGCGGCACGTTCTGCACCCCCGGTCCCTTCGGCGCGGGCAAGACCGTGCTCCAGCACTCCATCAGCCGTTACGCCGAAACCGACGTCGTCGTGATCGCAGCCTGCGGCGAACGCGCCGGTGAAGTCGTGGAAATCCTCCGCGAATATCCCACGCTGGAAGACCCGCGCACGGGCAAGACACTCATGGACCGCTCGGTCATCATCTGCAACACCAGCTCCATGCCGGTGGCCGCCCGTGAGGCGTCCGTCTACACGGCCGTGACCATCGCCGAATACTACCGCCAGCAGGGACTGAACGTCCTCCTCCTCGCCGACTCCACCTCCCGCTGGGCACAGGCCCTCCGCGAGATGTCCGGTCGACTCGAGGAAATCCCCGGCGAAGAAGCCTTCCCGGCCTACCTCGAATCCCTGATCGCGGGCTTCTACGAACGCGCCGGTCTCGTGCTGCTCAACGACGGCAAGCGCACCGGCTCCGTCACCATCGGCGGCTCCGTCAGTCCCGCCGGCGGCAACTTCGAAGAGCCCGTCACACAGGCCACGCTGAAAGTCGTCGGCGCGTTCCTCGGCCTCTCCCGCGAACGTTCCGACGCCCGCCGCTTCCCGTCCATCCACCCGCTCGACAGCTGGAGCCACTACCACAGCATCGTGCCCGCCGAGGACCTTGCGTTCGCTCGCGCCACGCTCCGCCGCGGGCAGGAGGTCAACCAGATGATGAAGGTCGTCGGCGAAGAAGGCACCAATACGGACGACTTCGTGACTTACCTGAAGAGCGAATTCCTCGACTTCGTCTACCTCCAGCAGAACACCTTCGACGCGGTCGACGCCGCCAGCGACGACAAGCGCCAGCAGTACTGCTTCGCCAAGGTCATCGGCGTCCTGAAGGCCGACTTCAAGTTCGACGACAAGGACCAGGCGCGCCGTTTCTTCCAGGAACTCCAGCTCACATTCATCGACTGGAACTACATCGCGTTCGGTTCCGACAAGTTCAAACACCAGGAAGAAGTCATCGACGCAAAAATCAAGGAGAGAATCGCAAATGCGTAAAGTTTACCATAAAATCATCCAGATCGCGGGCAACGTCATCACCGTCGAGGCCGAAAATGTCGCCAACAACGATCTCGCCGAAGTCACCAGCGTCCGCGGCACCTCCCTCGCCCAGGTCATCCGCCTCCTCGACAACAAAGTCTTCCTCCAGGTCTTCAACGGCACGCGCGGCATCAACACCGGCGACGAGGTCCGCTTCCTCGGCCACCCGATGCGCGTCTCCGCCTCCGACGCCCTCCTCGGACGCATCTTCACCGGCGCAGGCGTCCCGCGCGACGGCCGTCCCGAGATCCGCGACAACATGATCGAGATCGGCGGCCCCTCCGTGAACCCGGCGAAGCGCATCATCCCCCGCAAGATGATCCGCACCGGCATCCCGATGATCGACGTCTTCAACACGCTCGTCGAATCCCAGAAGCTCCCGATCTTCTCCATCGCCGGCGAACCCTACAACGAACTGCTCGCGCGCATCGCCATGCAGGCCGAAGTCGACGTGATCGTCCTCGGCGGCATGGGCCTCAAATACGACGACTACCTCACCTTCCGCAACACCCTCGACGAGCACGGCGCGCTCTCCCGCTCCGTCATGTTCGTCCACACCGCTGCCGACCCGACCGTGGAATGCCTCCTCGTGCCGGATATGTCCCTGGCGGTCGCCGAGAGCTTCGCGCTCGAAGGCAAGCGCGTCCTCGTCCTCCTCACCGACATGACCAACTTCGCCGATGCCATGAAGGAGATCGCCATCACCATGGAACAG
Organism: uncultured bacterium; assembly: GCA_902778895.1. Taxonomy (GTDB): domain Bacteria; phylum Verrucomicrobiota; class Lentisphaeria; order Victivallales; family UBA1829; genus UBA1732. The sequence goes on along the minus strand of CACYZF010000006.1, from coordinate 166,212 downwards.
GTCCCCTCCAACCGCGGCTATCCCGGCGACCTTTACAGCCAGCTCGCCTCCCGCTATGAAAAGGCGGTCGACTTCGACGGCGCGGGCTCCATCACCATCCTCGCCGTGACCACCATGCCCGGCGACGACGTGACCCACCCGATCCCCGACAACACCGGATACATCACCGAAGGCCAGTTCTATCTCCGCGGCGGCCGTATCGAACCGTTCGGCTCCCTCTCCCGCCTCAAACAGAACGTCAACGGCAAGACCCGCGCGGACCACCGCACGGTCATGGACACGATGATCCGTTTCTACGCCGACTACAAGGAGACGCTGGAAAAACAGTCCATGGGCTTCCAGATGTCCAACTGGGACAACAAGCTCCTCAAATACGGCAAGCTCTTCGAGAAGAACATGATGGACCTCTCCCTCAATATCCAGCTCGAAGACGCCCTCGACCTCGGCTGGAAGATCCTCGCCGACTGCTTCGACCCCACCGAAACCGGCATCAAGACCTCCCTCCTCGAACAGTTCTGGCCTAAAAAGGATTGACCTTCGCCATGGCAAAGATCAAATTTACAAAAACCGAGCTGAAACGCCAGAGGGACCAGCTGAAGCAGTTCACGCGCTTCCTCCCCACGCTCCAGCTCAAAAAACAGCAGCTCCAGCTCGAGATCAGACTCTGCGCCGAGCGGATCGCCGCAAATGAACGCAAGGAACAGGAGGCCGTCGCCAGACTCGCCGAATGGACCATGCTCTTCGGCGACGCCGACGCGGCCGCCGTGATCGCCGCGAAGCTCCGTATCCGCCAGGTCAACCGCGAATACGAGAACATCGCCGGCGTGAACGTCCCGGTCTACCACTCGACGGACTTCGAGCTGGAACCGTACGACCTCTTCTCCGCCGATCCCTGGATCGATGACGGGATCGAGGCCGTGAAGGCCATCGTCGAACTCCGCATCGAACGCGACATCATCCGCGAGCAGAACCGCCTGATCGTCCAGGAGCTCCGCGTGACCACGCAGCGCGTCAACCTCTTCGAAAAGGTGAAGATCCCCGAGGCGAAAGAAAACATCCGCCTCATCCAGATATCCATCTCAGACAATGACATCGCCGCAGTCGCACGTTCCAAGATCGCCAAGAAAAAACTTCAGGAGCCCGCAGCATGATCATCCCCATGAAACTTGTTACGCTCCTCTGCCTGGAGCAGGACCGTTCCGCCGCGGTCGACGCGCTCGCCGGACTTGAGCTCATGCAGCTCTGCCGCACCGCCGCGCCCGCCACGAAGGACGTCGCCTCCATTTCCGCACAGCTCGCCGAATGCGAACGCGTGATCGGCATTGTCCGCAGCGCCCCGGCGATGAAGAATCCGCCCGCCGCGCCCGAAGTCGCCGACGGCGAACTCGTCGCGTACGTGTCCAAGCTGATCTCCGGCAAGGTCGCCGCGTTCAAGGAGCAGGAACGTCTTCAGCACGATCTGAATCTTCTTGCCCCGTGGGGCGAATTCGACCGTTCCGCCATCGCGAAACTTCAGGGAAAAGGCGTGTACGTCACGCTCTGCGCCACTCCGCGCAACGTCTTCGACCAGCGCAAAAAGGACGACGCATTCCCCGCGGAAGCCGCCGTCTCCGTGATCCGCATGGACAAGAACATGGTCCACTACGCGCTTGTCTCCGAGGCTCCACTCGCGGAAGGCTCGTTCGACCCGGTCGTCCTCCCCGAGCAGACGCTCTCCGCAACGAAGAATGACCTCGCGAATTGCCAGGCCGCGATCAGGGACGCCGACGCGTCCATCGCCGCGGCGAAAGCGCTTCTGCCGCGCCTGGAGACCAAGCTCGCCGCGCTCCGCAATCAGCTGGAATTCGCCTCCGCCCGCGATGGCATGGAGCAGTCCGGCGCGATCGCCTATCTGCAGGGCTACGTCCCCGTCACGCGCATCGAAAAACTGAAGGAAGCCGCCGTGAAGAACGGCTGGGCGCTTCAGATCGACGACCCCGCGGAAGACGACCAGAATGTCCCGACCTACATCGAAAAGGCGCGCTTCCTGAACGTCCTGGATCCGCTGTTCGATTTCGTCGGCATCTCGCCCGGCTACCGCGAGAGCGACGTGAACGTGTTCTTCTTTTTCTTCTTCCCGATCTTCTTCGGCATGATCCTCGGCGACGCCGGTTACGGTGCGCTGATGCTCGTCGCCGGGACCATCGGACTCATCGCGCTCCAAGCGAAGAAAGCGGCGCGCCTCCCGCTCGTCCTGCTGATCTTCCTCGCGACCTTCACGTTCATCTGGGGCTGGCTCAACGGCGCCTGGTTCGGACTTCCGGCCGACGTCCTGCCCGGCTGGATGCGCGGCTGGAGCATGATCACGGATCCCGCGCATAGCACCGCCGCCCACAAGTTCGTGAAATTCTACGGCATCAGCGACAAGCAGCTGACGCAGTCCTTCTGGGACGGCTTCCCGAGCAAGCTCACGCAGTGGTTCTGCTTCCTACTGGCGATGCTCCACCTGATGAGCGCGCACATCGTGCGCTTCTTCACCGGCATCCGCAAGGACTGGCGCGAACTCTCCAACATCGGCTGGGCGCTGATGATCTTCGCGAACTTCCTGCTCGCGGTCGGTCTGATCGTCTTCAGCGGCACGTTCCCGTCCTGGGGCGTGTACGTCTACATCGCCGGCGCGGCGCTCATCCTCGTCACGATCCGCCCCGCGCAGCTGCTGAACCTGCCGTTCGACATGATCGGCAGCTTCACGGACGTGCTGTCCTACATCCGCCTCTTCGCGGTCGGCCTCTCCGGCATGTACATTGCCCAGAAGTTCAACATGATGGGCATAATGGCCAAGGACGCCGTCCCGGACAAGTACGCTGTCGTCGGGTTCATCCTGCTGATCCTCGTCGCGGTCGCCGGACATATCCTGAACCTCGCGCTCGGGTTCCTCGGCGTGCTCGTCCATGCCGTCCGCCTGAACACCCTTGAATTCTCCAACCACATGGGCCTCCAGTGGGCCGGATTCAAGTTCAAACCTTTCTCTGCCAAACAAAACAACGATTAACCATAAAAACAAATACAAACAATAGGAGAAACAACCATGAGTCTGCTTCTTAACTCCCTCACCCCGGTCCTCGCACAGGCGGCCGACGCCGCCCAGACCGCCGCTGCTGCGGTCGCCGCACAGGACATCCCCTTCTTCGAACAGAAGGCCCTGATCTACGCCGCGGCGTTCACCTCCATCGGTTTCGCCGCCATCGGTTCCGCCTACGGCTGCGGTTCCGCCTCCTGCGCCGCCATGGGCGCGTGGAAGAAGTGCTACGCGCAGAACAAGCCCGCTCCGTTCCAGCTGCTCATCTTCGCCGGCGCCCCGCTCTCCCAGACCATCTACGGCATGATCGTGATGTTCATCGTCATGGGCGGCGCGGCCAGTGTCAGCGCGGCCACCGCCGGCCAGTGGATCGCCTACTCCCTCGTCGGCGTCCTCGCCGGCATCGCCATGGGCGTCTCCGCCCTCTGGCAGGGCATCAGCGCGGCCGCGGCCTGCGACGCCTTCGCCGAGACCGGCAAGGGCTTCGCGAACCAGCTGATGGCGCTCGGTATCGTCGAGACCGTCGCCATCTTCGTCCTCGCCTTCTCGATCGTTCTGCTCAGCTCTCTGGGTGCCGCCTGATCGAAGGCAAGCTCTTTTCTCGCAAAAGACACAGGCTCCGTACCATCCAAACCCGGTGCGGAGCCTTTTTAACATCCATTCTATTTACACAGGTTCAACATGATTTCCGTCGATACATCAAAATGCACGCGTTGCGGCCGCTGTATCGCTGACTGCGTGGTCCAGGTCATCCACCGCGGCAAAAACGGCATCCCGTCCGTACCCGAACAGTTCGAACGCTTCTGCATGCACTGCCAGCACAGCCTCGCCGTCTGTCCGGCGGGCGCGCTCATCTGCGACGGACACACACCGGACCAATGCGTTCCGGCAGGCCCCCTGCCCGACGAGTCGCGCATGATGAACCTGATCCGCCAGCGCCGCAGCATACGCCAGTTCAAACAGGAAAACCTTCCGCCCGAAGTCATGGAGAAGCTGATCGCATCCCTGCGCTGGATCCCGACCGGATGCAACGACCACCGCCTGGTCTTCACGGTCATCGACGACATCGCGAAGATGGAGCCGTTCCGCACGCGCATGGCGAGGATCACGAGGTTCCTCATCAAATCCGGCATCATGCGGATCGTCTATCCCGGCTACAAGCGCTTCGAGAAATCCATGCTCGGCGGCACGGATTTCGTGTTCCGCAACGCCCCTCACATGATCGTCGTCGCTTCTCCGAAGGATGCTCCTTGCGGCAAGTTCGACGCGTCCATCGCGCTCACGCAGTTCGACCTTTACGCGCAGAGCCTCGACGTCGGCACATGCTGGTGCGGATTCGCATACTATGCGTTCACGCTGAACAGAGGCATGCGCTCCCTGCTCCATCTCCCGCCCGGATACAGAATCGGCGCGGTGATGCTCTTCGGCCTTTCCGCCGTGGAATATCCGCGCGCGACCGATCCCGAGCCGTACACGGTCATCAGACCTTGAACTTAATCCCGTGTCCGAGCGTAGCCTGGCACTACTTCCGTGGAGGGCTTGCCCTCCACGAGCGTAGCCGGACATTGCCGCAGTGGAGGCTCTGCCTCCCGTGCTCAAGCGAAGCTGAGAGCACTACCGCAGTGGAGGCTCTGCCTCCCGTGCTCAAGCGAAGCTGAGAGCACTACCGCAGTGGAGGCTCTGCCTCCCCGTGCTCAAGCGAAGCTGAGAGCACTACCGCAGTGGAGGCTCTGCCTCCCCATCAGACGGTGATGACGACCTCATTTCTGCCGGACGCGGGCAGATGATATTTCACGGATTTGACGAAGGTGAAGAGTTCGAACTTCGCGGATTCCGCCTCCTTGCTGTCAAGGGAAAGCGGATCGAAACTGTTTCCGGAATACTGTGCGACCGCGACCATATCTCCCGTTTTCGCATCCACATCAAGCGTCAGGATGATTCTGGTGACATGCGGAAAAATCATCCGGGCAAGCAGGATCTTCAGCGCGTTGCAAAGCTTGCGGCGGCGTTCGGGGGAAATCAGTTTTCCGGCGGCAAAAGCCTCGATCGCGCCCTCGAATTCATAGTCGTCGAACGAACGCGCGTTGAACTCGCGATAGAATCCCGTATTCTTCCGGACGAACGCCTGTGTCCGGTCATACTGCGGATGATCCAGGACTTCCTTCACCGTACCGTCCTCACGGATCATGCCGTCCGCCATGAAAACCACCCGCGTGGCGATCTCGCGGACAAAATCCAGATCGCGCGTTGAGAAGAAGATCGCCAGGCCGGTCTTCTTCACGGCACGGATGAGGGCATACACCTCGTTCTTCTCGGCAGGAAGCAGATCCGCGCCGGGATCTTCGATCAGCAGGATCCGGGGCTGAAGCATCAGCGCACGCACAATGGCCAGACGCCGACGCTGTCCCGCAGAAAGGTCGACGGGCAGCTCTTCCGCGGCGCCGGAAAGCCCGGCGAACTTCAGCAGGGATTTTGCCCGTTCGAGGACCAGCATTTCATCCTCATGGGATGATCCATCGAGGGGCGCAAGGATCATATTATCCATCACAGAGAGATTCAGAAACAGGGATTCGCGCGAAAACGCGATCCCGATGTTTCTACGTGCGCGGTCCGCTCCGCCGTGCCGCCACATCACCGGTTCGCCGTTCAGCTCAATATTGCCGCCATCGGGCTGTTCCAGCAGGTCCAGGCAGCGCAGCAGAAGACGTTTTGCAGGTTCGGACGAGCCGATCAGCGCGATGACGTCGCCCCTGCGGATTTCGAGGGTAAGATCGCGGAGGCGTTCCATGCTGTAGCGGTCCTGGATGCTAATCCTGTTCGCCGCCAGGATGACGGGTGCTTCGGGGATGTTTTCTGCTGTGTTCATATCGGTTCTGTCCTTATGCTGAGGTGTGCGGGTTGACTTCGGTCGTTTATCCGGATCATGCGATCCAGAACGGCGGGCGTGCCGGCAGGTCGTCCAGCCAAGCGTCGGGTTCGTAGAAAACGCGTTTGAGGAAAAGGCCCCGGGCGGGCGCGGTGTCCTTGCACTTCGCGCGGTCGCAGGCCAGCAGGATGCCCCGGAATTCGTCCGGCGTCATGCGGCCGCGCCCCACGAACATCAGCGCGCCGACCATGCTGCGGACCATTTTGTAGAGGAATCCCGTGCCGAGGAAGTACATGCAGACGAGCGGGCCGAACGTGACGATCTCGCTGCGGAGGATCGTGCGGACCGGATCGTCGATCTTGCCGCGCTCGACCGTGAACGTGGAGAAATCGTGCCGCCCCTCGACGTGCTTGACCGCTTCGCGCAGGGCGCCGATCTCCGTCATGTCCTCCATGTGCCACGAATAGCGTCCGCTGAACGGGTTGATGTCGCCGGTGTTGACCACGTAGACATAGGATTTCGCGAGTGCATCGAACCGCGCGTTGAAACCGTCCTTCACGACCTCGGCGGTACGGACGCGGATATCGTCCGGGAGCAGACGGTTCATCGCTTTTTTGAGCTTCCAGTCCGGGATGTACGGCGAAGGCGGCGCGGAGAAGGAACATACCATGCCGAGCGCGTGGACTCCGGCGTCCGTGCGGCTGCTGCCCTGAATCCGGATGTGTTCGCGTTCGCCGAAGAGACGGTACAGTTTTTCCTCGATCACTTCCTGCACCGTGATGCCGTTCGGCTGACGCTGCCAGCCGTGGTAGGCGGTACCGTCGAACGACAGCTCCATCCTGAACGTCGTCCGGGGAGCGGATTCTGAGGGAGGAACAAGCTCGTTTTCAGGCGTGGAAACAGATACAGCCCGGGCTTCGCCGGTCACGGCGTTTTCCGCTCCGGCGGATTCTGCTGTTTCGTACTGCAATGTCATACGTCCGTTCCTGCCTGAAAAAGTAAAATCCGGGCAACAGTCGCCTGTGCCCGGATTCGTGTTTGAATCGAAACCGTCCCCCGGATCAGTTGTTCTTCAGATACACGGGCACAAACTCGTCGCGGCGGTTCTTGGTCCAGACAGAATCGCCAGTGCCGGTCACGGCCGGACGTTCTTCGCCGTAGCTGACCGTCTTGATGCGGGCGGCTTCGATGCCGTAGATGTCGATGAGCATTTCACTGGCGGCGAGAGCGCGGCGTTCGCCGAGGGCGCGGTTGTATTCGTCGGTGCCGCGTTCATCGCAGTAGCCTTCCACCACGACGCCCGCCTCGGGGTGACCGAGCAGATACTGTGCGACCGCCGCGACCTTGTTTTCCTCGGAGGAGGAGATGGTGTTCGCATCATAGGGGAAATAGAGCGGCTGGAATTCGACGCCCTCGATTCTCGCGCCGAAACCGTCGATGTACGGGGTCTTGTTCAGGTCTTCGCCGTAAGCGCCGGGGCCGTTCGGGTCAAAGCCGTCACCGCCGTTCAGGCCGCCGTCGCCGAAGCCGTCGCCGCCGTTCAGGCCGGCATCGCCGCCGTTCAGGCCGGCATCGCCGAATCCGTCTCCGTTCAGGCCGTTTCCGGCGCCGCCTTTCATGGCGTCGCCGTCGACGTCACCGTCCGCCCAGAACGGTGCAAGCGCGCTGGCATCGTCGGATTCACAGGAGATGGCGAATGCGGCGCAGCTCAGCGCCGCCACGGCGAGAATGGAGAGACGGGATAATTTCATTGGGAAAATTCCTTCATGTTTGGTTGCTGATACAACATACATCCATTAAATTAGCCCAAAAACGAAAAAAATCAATACGATTTCTGAAAAAAACATTGACTATCGCCGAAAATCGTGTAAATTTCTTTATGTTCATTTCATTTTGACGGCCTTTTCTCGCCGCCGCATCGTTTAACAAATGGAGTTTTTTATGGACTATCCCCGTCCCATCCGCACCGACATCGACTGGTCGGCTCTCTCTTTCGGTTTCATGCCCACCCGCTCCCACATCGCCTTCCACTGGAAAGACGGCGCCTGGGACAAAGGCGAACTCAGAACTGATCCCACCATCTCCATGAGCATCGCGGCCACCTGCCTCCACTACGGACAGGCCTGCTTCGAAGGCATGAAGGCGTTCCGCTGCAAAGACGGCAAAGTCCGCGTCTTCCGTCCATGGGAAAACATCAAGCGCATGAACCGCACCGGACATCAGCTGCTCCATCCCGAGATCCCCGAGGAAATGTACCTCGACGCCATCCATCGCGTCGTCCTCGACAACATCGACTACGTCCCGCCCTGCGAATCCGGCGGATCCATGTACATCCGTCCGCTCTTCATCGGCACCGGCCCGCAGATCGGCGTCTCCCCCGCCACGGAATACGATTTCCTTATCATGGTCATGCCCGTCGGCGCGTACTACAAGGAAGGCCTGAAGGGCGTTCCCGCGCTCGTCATCGAGGACTTCGACCGCGCAGCGCCGAAAGGCATGGGCCAGTTCAAGGTCGCCGGCAACTACGGCGCGTCCCTCATGCCCGCCAAGCTCGCCAAGAAGGCCGGATTCCCCATCCCGCTCTTCCTCGACCCGCGCGAGCACAAGTACATCGATGAATTCGGCACCAGCAACTTCCTCGCCATCACGAAGGACGGCAAGTACGTCACCAGCGACTCCCCGTCCATCCTCCCCAGCGTGACCAACATGTCCCTCATGCAGGTCGCCCGCGACCTCGGCCTCACCGTCGAAAAACGCCCGATCGTCGCCGAGGAGGAACTCCCGACCTTCGCCGAAGTCGACGCCTGCGGCACCGCCGTCGTCATCACCCCGATCTCCTCCGTCACCATCCACGGCAAGGTCATCGAATACGGCCACGAATGCGGCCCGATCTCCCAGCGGCTCTACGACCGCCTCACCGGCATCCAGAGAGGCGAACTGGAAGACACGCACGACTGGCTCTACACCATCTGAGGCCGGTTTTAAGCTCAACCTCAGCACCAGGGAGGCGCACATGAAACGATCCGTCCCGAAACTCGCACTGATGCCCGCAGCCGTTGTGATCGCAGCGGTCTTCGGCGCCGTTTTCGCGCAAATGAATCATTCAGTGTCCGCCTCCTCAAAACCTTCCGCCGGAATCGAGGCGGCTCGAACGCAGCCGGAAGAAAAGGATCAACCCGTCCGGAAGACCCCGGCTCCGCCCCAGGCCTCGGCACAAGCCAAACCTGAAGCGGTCGCACCTCAGACACAGTCCGAGTCGGACGGGCAGGAACGGAACAGCATTCGCGACGGTTCGCTCTCCATCACCGCCACGCCGAAAACAAATCCCAACACGATCAAGGTAGACAAACTCCCGGAGATCGAGGTTGATTCCACCAACGTCCGTTCGGTGCCGAAGTCTTCCATCCAGCCGATCCGCGAATCCAGACGCCAGATTCCCCTCACCTCGAAGCTCCCCGCCGATTCCCTCGCGGAAAAGATCACGGACGGCGATTCGGAAACGGCTTTTCTCTGGCATCCGGCCTTCGCCTCGCAGGGGTTCCGCGGCGCGCGCCTTGACGCCTTTGCCATTTCGCAGGACGGCTCCGTGCTCGCCATTGCCGAACGGACCGGCACGGCGCTCGGCCCGAACGGCTCGCGGATCATCCTGGTCAACACTTCGGACTGGCAGGTCATCCGCGCCTTCACGGTCGGCCGCATGCTGAAGAAGCTTGCGTTCATCCCCGGAAGCACCACGCTGGCCGCCATTGCGTTTCCGCAGCTCTCCATCAAACAGGATTTCGGGCTTGCCACGCTCGACCTCGCGGCGGGAAAGGAACAGGGCTTCCTTCCGCTTTCGTTCCCGTTCAACGCGAAGATCGGACCGGAGGACATCGCACTGCTCGCCATGCAGGACCGGATCATCTGCTCCGGCTTCTTCGGCTCGACCGTTTTCTGCATCCATCTCCCCGTCGCCAAGGATTCCGAGCTCCCGTTCCACACGTTCGAAACCGTCTCGCCCGCCTCGGCGCTTGCGGTCACGCCGGACGGGAAGTCCCTCGCCGCCGCCTCGCTGAAGGCCATCGAGTACTTCGATCTTACTCCCTCCGCGAAATACAGACGCAAATCCATTACTACGCTTGACCTCGGCTGGAAACCCGTCGCCATTTATTTCTTCAACGGCGCACAGACCGATTTCCTCCTCTGCCCGGCCTACCGCGACGATTCCGCGCCGATCTTCGTGCGCTCCTCCATGAAGGATTCGCTCGACGGACGCAGCGCGGGATTCGCGATCCCCGTGGAACAGGGCAGCCAGATCGGCGTCGCGTTCAAGGTCAAAGGCCGCATTGACATCATCGACCCCGCCACTCTGGAGGCCGCCGACAGCGTGATCATGGAACAGCTCCGTCCCGCCACGGCCGGAGACAATGTGTTCGTCTTCTACCATGACGCCATTCACGCGTTCTGCGTGATCGACACCAACGGCAACTGCTTCGCCGTCGGCAAGTTGCAGGGCGAAAAACGCTGGTCGAAGCGCATCATCTGGAACGGCGGAGCCGCGAAGAAATGAACCTGGAAGGGTGCAAAGCCTTCCTGTGTCCGAACGCAGCCGGACACTATTTCAGTGGAGGCCTTGCCTCCCTCGCGCTCGCGTTTCTTCCGTTTTTCATGTACTCCTGCGCCTTGTTCGAAGACGCCAAGCCGGAACCCGACAACGTCTCCCCGACACGGTCCCAACTCATCGCCGCCGCGGGCGGCTTCATCTGCCTCTACCGCGACGGCGCGAATCCGCTCGACCTGCTCTATGTGAAGAGCACCGCCAATGAAGCCGGGCTTCAGGTCGTCTTCAAGATCGCCGAATCCTCCGTGATCCCGGAGGCCATCCGCAAAGGCTGGGGCGACGTCGCAGTCGGTTACACCGAGGCCGAGGCGAAAAAGCTCGGCCTGCGCGTCATCCCCCTGCCCCGCGCCGAAAACGAAATCCGCGAGAATGCCGGCACGAACGTCCTTCTGCTCCGTTCCGCCGACGAATACCTCGACAATCTGCTGAACCCGAATAAACAGAACAAGCCGGCCGCCGATGCCGACGTCATCCCCCTCCCCTGAACCAACCCGGAAAGGAACACAGGTCATGGAAGAATTTGCAATGGTCTTGGTGGGGGTCCTCGTGTTATCCAGCATCTGCGGCTTCCTGTGCTCCATCGCCCTGCTGATCCTCCTGTTCCGGATCCCGAACGTATCCGCAACGGACAGCCATGACGAACTCGGCAATGAAAGCGGATCGCTTCAAGACGAGCAAAATCTGGACGCGAACTGGACTGTAACGCGTCTGCTCCTTCTGACGGCGATTCACGCGATTGTGATCCCCTGGGGGCTCATCCTGATAAAACCGCTCGGTCAGATCTTCTTTATTGTTTATCCGGCTTTTGAAATCATCTGGTATGTTCTTTTTCGGAAAACCCTCTACGCAGAGGAGTTTCGCGAGACTCCTTTTTACAAGCCAGCCAGGATCATTTGCATGATTGATCTGATCCCGATCGCGCTTGTCGCCATCCTTATGATCCCGGTCATTCTCATTTGGTTTTTCCTTCTCAGACATTTCTAGGCACGACCAGAAAGGAACACGGAACATGGAAAAAATTGGGCAAATCTTGTTGGGTATCCTCGAGATATCCAGTATCTGCGGCTTTCTGTGCGCCATCGCCCTGCTGATCCTCCTGTTCCTGATCCCGACCATTTCACGGACACGCGGCAAACTCGACAAGGAAGGCGAATCGCCTCAAGCAAAACAGGACGATCCCGACGGCGCTGTGCACCACCGAGGCAGTTCGGTCATCATCTGCGACACCAGCTCGCCGCACTACGTTCAGGCCGCCATTCACGACATCTGTGCCCGCGAGCAAAGACAGGACATGTATCGGGCTGTAACGGTTTTGCTCATTCTGGCGGTGCTTCACGCGATTCTGGTTCCATGGCTCTGGGTCTTCGTGCTGACAAAAGACCTAAAATTGCTCGGTACGATCATATTTATTTCTTATCCGGTTCTTGAGATAAAATGGTATGTTCTTTTTCTGAAAACCCTTTTCGCAAAAAGGTTCTGCGAGACCTCATGTTTCGGGCCTGCCAGAATCATTTGTATGATCGATCTCATCCCGATCGCGGTCGGTGACATCTTTCTGATCCCGTTTTTTCTCTTTGTTTTTTTCATCGAATTCATTCTCATGTTCCATTAAACACAACAGGAAGATTTCGGGACATGAACACGTATCAACTGTGGCTCAGGTTGACATACTGGTTCCGCGAGGACCCGTCGATCTATCTCCCAATGCTGATGGACATCTTCGCCGTCATCATCCTGCTGTTTTTCATCAAGCGCTTCCGGGAAATGCGGACGCCTTTGCTGTGGATGTATGTCATTGTGCTGATTCATGCGCTCATACTGCCCTTCGCCCTTTCGAGCGGTCAAGGCGGGCTGCTGATCCTGTTTCCCTTCGTCATGACGAGCGGCCCGGGAATCTTCCTCTGCTTTTTCTTCTGCCATAAGGCCGCATCCCGGATCGAAGACGACGGGGATCGCGAATTACTGCACGTCGGCGTGTTTCTTTTCGCGCTTTACATTCTGCTTCACATCATAGCCGTGATCGCCTGATCCTGCCTCTCCTCCGCGCCGTGCATTGAGGCGTACACCTCCGCCGCGCGCATCCCCCCTGCCCGTCTTTTTCGCCTTTTTTCCGTTTCCCCTCTTCCCGTCTTTTTTCGCCTCTTTTGTTTCAGCGATCCGTCCAATTGTTTGACTTTTTTCAAAAATGGTGCTATATTATATATTTTCTAAACATGTTACAAGCTGAGAAAGAAACGGAAACAGCTTGCCATGAGGGAAGAACTCCCGAGTTCAGGCTGGACACAGAGGAGATTATATGATCAGCGTTATTGTTCCCGTTTATAAGGTCGAAGCTTACCTTCATCAATGCCTTGAGAGCATTCTCGGCCAGACTTACCAGAATCTCGAGATCCTTCTGATCGACGACGGATCCCCGGACAAATGCGGCGAGATCTGCGAGGAATACGCGCGGATCGACCCTCGCGTCAGGGTCTTTCATACGGCAAACCAAGGCCTTTCCGCGGCACGCAACATGGGACTTCGGGAAGCGAAAGGCGAGCTTATCGGTTTTGTCGACTCCGATGACTGGATTGAGCCGGACATGTATGAAATTCTCCTCAAAAGGATGGAGGAGACCGGATCGGACATCTCCGCCGGCGGCGTGTGGAGCGAATACCTGAACACTCACAGCGTTTACAGCATGTTCGATGACGTCTATCCCGGGACGGAAGCGATCCATGCGCTGATATGCAAGCTCAGCAACGGGGTTTGGAACAAACTGTATAAAAAAGCCGTCTGGTCGGGCGTTCTCTTTCCGGAAAACCACAATTATGAAGAAATCTACACCATCTACAAGGTGGTTTTAAAGGCCAATTCGCTGTCATGTGTATCGACCCCCCTGTATCATTACCGGATGAGGGCAGGCAGCATCGTTCACACGCCGTCGATGAGTAACATTCTGGACTACTGGGTGTCGTTCAACGAAAGATACACCCGTTTAAGCGCAATTCCCGAGATCAGAAACGATCAGGAGATCATAGACCGCCTGAAAAAACAGGTCGCACAAGCGGCAGTCAGGATCTGGAGATACACCTACGGGATCCCCAAGGACCAGAGAGATTATGCTTTCCTGCACAAGGTCTCCGGGTTCATGCAAAACCATTTCCCTGCATTCGGGAACAAGAACTGGAAATGGGGTTTGCGGGCAAGCGTCTTTTTCTCCCGCCATGTGAACGACGTCTCATTTGCACTCATGTATGCGATGAACTGCATTTGCCTCTTCATTAAACAGACCGTGAAGAAACCGTTTCCTTGTTGTCCGCAGGCTGACAGTCTGCCGTCCATTCAAAGAATGCCATACCTGCCCCTCCGGCAGACAAGCTTTTCCTGAGGCATTTCCCGCGCCTTTGAGGAAAAACCGGGACCGGCATCCGCTCATCCGGCTCCCGCAGCACACGTCTTTTTCGCCCGATTTTCCGCTTTTTTCGCGCGTGTCCGGTTTCATTTTGCGGTTTTTGTGATATAGTATAATAGCACATTTTCAAAAAAGGATATGTCATGAAGCTTACCGACAATGTACCGCTGATCTTTTTCGACCTGGAAACGACCGGCGTCAACCTTTTCGTCGACCGAATCGTGGAGCTGTCCGTGATCAAGATCATGCCGGACGGCACGCGCGAGACCAAGACCCGCCTGATCAACCCGGAAATGCCCATCCCGCCCGAGGCGACCGCGGTCCACCATATTTCCGACGAGGACGTGAAGGACGCGCCGACGTTCCGCCAGCTCTCCAAGAACCTCGCGATCTACTTCGAGGGGTGCGACCTCGGCGGCTACAACATCGGCAAGTTCGACATCCCGGTGCTCACGCGCGAGTTCGCCCGCTGCGGCATCCAGTTCTCCACCACGGGCCGCCGCATCTTCGACTCCTACACGATCTTCTGCCAGATGGAGCCGCGCAACCTCACGGCCGCGTACAAATTCTTCTGCGGAAAGAAGCTCGAAGGCGCGCACGGAGCCGCCGCCGACACGCAGGCTTCTCTCGAAGTCCTGGAGGCCCAGCTCGAACGCTACTCCGCCATGACGCCCGACCAGTTCCCCGAGACTGTCGCGGCGTTCCCCCAGACGCTCGACGAGCTCCACGCATTCTGCAATCCGGTCAACCCGAGCAACGTCGACAAAAACGGCCGCTTCAAATGGCGCAACGGCGAGGCCGTCGTGTCGTTCGGGCGGCACAACGGCGAAACGCTCCGCGAGGTCGCTGCGAACGCGCCCGATTTCCTCCAGTGGATCATCCGCGCCGACTTCGACGACGACGTCAAGAAGATCGCGCAGAACGCCCTCCGCGGCAAGTTCCCCGTCCATCCCTGACAAGCAATTTCCCCTCAGAGAGGTTTCCGCACCATGAACCAGCCCGACGACAAAAACGACATGAAATACCTGGTCGAACTGCTCGACGACGAAAACGAGCAGTCCGCGAGCATGGCCATGGCCGAACTGCTCACGAAAGGCAGCACCGCGCTGGAACCGGTTCTCCGCGACATGCAGAAGTCCGACAATCCGCGCATCCGCAAGCGCACCCGCCAGCTTCAGCACGCCCTCATGGCGCGCTCCCGCCGCCGCATCTTCATGCAGCCGCCCGAACGCCCCATCTCGCTCCTCACGGGGCTGATCCGCCTGCATCTGTGCTGGTTCGACAACGACAAGCAGTCGTTTGTGGAGAAACAGTGGCGCGAGCTTGAGGCGGAGTACCGCAAGGCGCATCCCGCCGACCTCTTCGGCATGGCCGAGTTCATGCGGAAGATGTTCCCCGACCGCCCCGAAAACCGCGATTTCCACCCCGATTCCTTCTGCATCGGCGCGGTCCTGGAGGACAAAATCGGCTCCGACCTCATTTTCGCCTGCATCGCCGCCATCCTCTCCTCCTCCACGCAGAACCGTTTCAGCGTGGTCCGCGTCGGCATCGACACCGCGGTCGCCGACAGTGCAGGCCGCCTCATCTTCCCCGTCGACAACTGGCAGCTCTACGGCGGCGTGGCGGAGGGCGAAGAGCCCCCGGTCGTCTGGGACACCCAGACCATCCTGCGCTACGTCTCCTCCGTGCTGTTCGTCTCAGCCGTCGCGTCCGACGGCTTCCGCTACCTCTACACGATCGGCGCGCCGCTCGCCGCCGCCATCGGGGAGAAGGACCTGTCGTTCCTCCCCTACCCCTACGGCAACGGCTCCGGCGAGGACAATCCGAACGCCGGAAAGAGATCATGAGCGCACAGTCCATGAAGCCCCGGGCGGACCTCCACACGCACACCGCCCTCTGCAGGCACGCTTCCGGCACGCCGGAGGAATACCTCGCCGCCGCGCGGAAGGCCGGGCTGGCGTACTGGGGCGTCTCCGACCATTTCCCCGCCCCCGCGGGCTACGACGCGGCGTTCCGCATGGCGCCCGACGACCTGCCGCGTTATTTCGGCATCCTCGATTCGCTCCGCGAAACCGCAAAGGGATCCGACTTGCAGATCCTCGCCGCCGTCGAGTTCGACTATGTGCCGGGCCGCATGGACGAGGTCTTCGCCGCGCTCGACCCGCTCCGCCCGAAGTTCGACTACCTGATCGGTTCCGTGCATTACGTCGGCGAGTTCGCGTTCGACGACCCGGACAAGCTCGACGAATGGCCGCGTTTCGGCGTGGACGCCGTCTGGGACGGCTACCTGACCGACCTGAAAGCGTTCGTCGAGCTCGGCGGATTCAACGTCATGGCGCACTCCGACCTGCCGAAGAAATTCGGGTTCCGGCCGTCCGACTATGAAAGCGTCATTCGCCGCATGACCGAAATCTACGAATGCGCCGCTGCGAAGGGCATCCGCCTGGAGCTGAACACCGCCGGGCTCCGCGTGGCCGCGGACGAGATCTACCCCTCGCCCGAACTTCTCCGCGCCGCCTTCCGCGCCGGGATGAAGATCACGCTCGGCTCCGACGCGCACAAACCGGAACACGTCGCGTATGCGTTCGACCGCGCCGCCGAACTCGCGCGCTCCATCGGCTGGACCACGCACACGGCGTTCGTCCGCGGCGAGGCCGTCGAGCTCCCGCTGTAATCCCTTCCGTCCGGCAACACGCCCCGGATACAGCCGCGGCAACAAGCATTAGAAACTAAACAAAAAAAACAAGATCCTCATTACTTTCTCTTGACATGCGGATTTCAACATGTTATATTAATCGCAACGTACAAAAAAACGCCATAAAATAAGCTCGTATAAAGCACCATAGGAGGCCGAGCATGACCGTTCCGACCGCTCCGAAAAAGAAGAAAAAGTTTCTGTCCTGCGCGGCGTTTTCCTGCCTCGGATGTCTCGGGTTCACGCTTCTGTGCATCACCAACCTCGTGGCCGTCCTCGCACTCGCCGACGCCTGCACGGACCATTCGGAGAAACTGATCTCCTCCAGCACGGATTATGACGCGTTTACCCGGAAGAGCAAGATCACGTTCGGCCCGAACGTCGTCTCCTGCGAATGGGCGCTGAAAGGCAGGAACAACGTACGGCTCCTGTCGCTCTCCGCCCTGGTTCCGTCGCCCTCGGACTATGACGTCATCATCTCCGGGTTCGTCGTCCTGACGGAAGAGGAGACGCAACGCATCCTCGGGAAATACGACTGGCGCCCGGTGTCGCAGGACAAGTACATGGTCGAATCCGATGGTTATCAGGAATATATGAAAAAAGAAAGGCGCTGCATGATCGACGTCATGGGTCTGAAGGACAGGTCGCTGCTCTATTCGTATTACTATGACGGCGAAATCCAGCAGCAGGGAGCGCCCTACGGGGTCATGGTCCTCTTCGACCCGGCGCACAACACGCTCTTCTTTCACATGACGCACATGTAAAATCAAACCGTCAGAAAACAACGATGAACGAAGACGAGACAGATTCTTCCAAACTTTTTTCAACCCGATAACAGAAAAACCTCATGGTCCCGCGGACGAGGCCATGAGGTAATTTTTTAGAATTCCGGCCGGTTTCAGCGGGTCATTTGACCGGGATGCGGTAGACCATGAAGCTGAACGGGGCCTGTTTGGCTTCGAAGATGCCGGCGGCGATCTTCAGCGTGGAATCCTCGATCTTGACGAGCTCGGGATTCGCGAGGTCGTTCTTGTCCGCGGGGTCCGCGCCCTTGATGCCGGTCACGGAGACTTCCGCGCCGTCGGCCGCGCCGGGGATGTTGATGGAGATCGGCACCGTCGTCTTGCCGAGGTTGATGAACTTCACGATCACGCTGTTGCCGTCGGCGGTCTCATCGAGGACCGCGCCGCAGTAGCAGTCGGCGGGGAGCGCGCCGAGGCCGGAGAGGTCAAGCGTGTGCGTTCCGGCATTGGTGCTGTAGAGTTTCTGCACCATGTAGCTCGGCGTCTTCACGACCGTGGTGTTGTCGAACCAGATCATGTCGTGCGCCCACTGCCACGCGTAGTAGTTGGCGAGCAGCGGGGCGTAGGATGTCATGCGGACGACGTCGGCGTTGCGCTCGATGCCGGTCAGGAACGCGGCTTCGCAGAGGGCGGCGCGGAGGGAGTTCGTCGGGTTGTCATGGCAGGCGTATTCGCCCGCGAAGACCTTCGGGCCGGTGCGGTCGTACTTGTCGTAGCGGTCGATGTGGCTGAGGAACCACGCGGGATCGCGGTAGTAGTGCTCGTCCACGAGGTCCGCCTTGAACTCGCGCATCTTCGGCCAGAGGTAGTCGAAGTCCGCGCCGTCCGGGTTCGGGCCGGAACTTCCGATGATCCTGATCTCGGGGTGTTTCGCGCGGATTTCCCTCAGGAAGATCGGCAGGCGGTCGGTGTAGAGCCTGCCCCACTGTTCGTTGCCGATGCCCATGTATTTCAGGTTGAACGGCTCCGGGTGGCCCATGTCGGCGCGGACCTTACCCCAGGTCGAGGTGACGGGTCCGTTCGCGAATTCGATGAGGTCAAGGCAGTCCTGGATGTACGGGCCGAGCTGGTCGAGCGCGACCTGGGCGGTTAGGTCGTTCGCGTCGTTCTGGAACTGGCACGCGAGGCCGATGTTCAGCACGGGCAGCGGCTCCGCGCCGATGTCCTCGCAGAACTGGAAGAACTCGAAGAAGCCGAGGCCGTAGCTCTGGAAGTAGTCCGGGGTCAGGTGGTCGACGAACGTGTTGTTCCAGCGGTTGCCGTTCAGCGGACGGTTGCCGACCGGGCCGACGGAGTTCTTCCACTGGTAGCGCTGGTCAAGCGTGGTGCCCTCGATGATGCAGCCGCCGGGGAAACGGAAGATCTTCGGCTTGAGGTCGGCGATCGCCTGCGCGAGGTCGTTGCGGAGGCCGTTCGCGCGGCCCTTCCAGGTGTCCTCCGGGAACAGCGAAATGTGGTCCATGTCGACCGCGCCCCTGTGGCCGTTCAGGAGCAGACGGAACTTGCCGCGCGTCTGCGTGCTGGCCGCCTTCACGTCCACCTTGTATTCCTTCCACTCGCGGCTGTCCACCGTGAACGGCGTACGGGCCTCCATCGTGCCGTCCTCGCGGACGAACGCGGCGTCGAACCTGACCGGCTCGGTCGTGCCGGGGGCGAGGCGCGCCGTCACGGAGAGATGATAGGTCTTGTCCTTCTCGAACGCGAGGCCGCGGAATCCGCCGTTGTCAAGCGCGGTCCACTGGTCGCGGTGGGATTCGGCGGTGAGGCGCGCAAAATGCGGATTGCGCGGGAACGGGACGTCGCCCTCGCGGCCCTTCACGACCTCGACCTTGCCGTCCGTCTCCCAGCCGGAAAGCCCGTTCGGGAACTCGAAGGAACGGTTCTTGATGAGCTCGGCGTAGAGTCCGCCGTCCGCCGCGAAGTTGATGTCCTCGAAGAAGACGCCGTACATCGTCGGGCTGATGTCGAACTTGACCTTGGCTGGGTCGAGCGTGCCGGTCATGGTCTTCGGCGCGTCGGAGGTCTGCGCGTCCAGCCCGGCGCCGGCCGAGAGGATGGCCGCCGCGGCGGTGATGCCGATGAGAGCCTTGTGTTTCATGGGGGTTCCTTTCGTTTGTTTTGAACTAAAAACAGTGATCGGTGATTTCATTCACCGATAATGTAACAGTTTTTTCCCTAAAATCCAGTGAAAACGAAAAAGAAAACGGAAAAATCCGGTTTTTCGCGTTCCCGTACACTCCGTGTGTGAGCGCATTTGAGCTCACGACACGTATTTTTATAAGTCTTAAAAGTCTTATGAGTCTTATCGTGCGCGAGCGTTAGCCGCACATTACTGACGTGGAGGGCTTGCCCTCCCGCGAGCGTTAGCCGCGCACTGCCCCAGTCAAGGACTTGTCCTTGTATTTGAGCGAAGCCAGGCACAAAATAGGTCCTATACGACCTATACGACCCATATTCACTGTCCATGCTCTGGAAACGGCGCTTTTTCTGGGAATCTCCGCCTCCCTCAAATTTTAGGTTAATCGTTTTATATTTTAGGTTTTAACCAGTTTTCAAAAAAAAAAAAAATGACATAAGTCCTTGACATGCTGATTTTTCGTGCTATATTGGGTATCGGAATATAAGAAATATCCGGTATCACAACCTTTTTCATTCACCTCGTCCCGAGGTGGGAAAGCGAGACCGAAAATGAGCGAAACGTATTTGAGCGAAACGTGTGGGATGGTCTATTTCATCCGGCCCGATGACACCCCCGAGTACCTGGAGGAACTGAGGAAACGCGGCTTCATCACGGTTTCCATCAACATTGATGAAGCGGTTGAAAAAGAGTATGCGAATGTCGTTGTCACAGGAGTACCGATTGACGTAACAGGTAAAACGTGGAAAGAAGTTTTCGGCACGGAAATCAAAGTGAACAGTGAAATCGTACATGGCCCTGCAAACTACATTATGCTCGCCGATCCAGAGAAACAGTCATCCAACATCATGATAGCCGGGACTCCGATTGACATTTCAGGAAAAACGACGAAAGAAATCATGGAAATTCTCGGGCTTGATATCAACGGCAAAGGCGTAACATGGGAGGGACCGACCTATTCGGTGAATTGGCTGGAATCAGTGGATACCACGCCCCAAGAGTACAAACTGGTTTTGGTTGAAGGTGAACCAGGTGAACCGCTCAAACTTGTTCCAGTGGTTGACGAAACGGACACCACAGTCGATCCGGGCAGTCTGGACGGCCCAAATCCCATCGGAGGCGGCCATCATCAGTATCATTTTGTTCAGTACGGGGAAACACAGGAATACCTGGAATCCCTGGTAAAAGAGGGATACATGATGGTTTATCATGAGGACAATCCCCCGGAGGAAGGCAAGCTCACGATCTCCAAGCCGAATCCCGACCCGGGCACCATCACCGTGTTCGCGAATCCGACGGACACGCTCACGGACACGACCAAAACGGACACCACCGTCAACGACACGACGGACAGGACCATTACACTCCCGGGCGGTCTTATTGTCAAACTGAGCGATGTTCTTCTGATGACAGATTCTCTGTCGGACGACACGAACACATACTTTTATCGCGTCTCGGATTATATCAATCCTGAAACCGGCCGCTTAGAGGATATTCCAATTCCGG
>CACYZF010000006.1:0-145141 GCA_902778895.1 uncultured bacterium | reverse complement strand
CACGAACACATACTTTTATCGCGTCTCGGATTATATCAATCCTGAAACCGGCCGCTTAGAGGATATTCCAATTCCGGTATATGTGTGTAAGAATTCCGAGCAGGTCGCTTTCATCAGCACCGTGGATGCGGAGACCGAGACCGTGAAGAGCGTGCAGGTGGCATGCGCAGATACGGACGGCTGGCGCATGATCGGCACGCTGAACAACCCGGACGGCATCGACTGGAAGTACCAGGCCGGAAACCTGACCGGGAGCGGCATGGCGTCGGTCGTGTGGCACGCGCAGGAACTCGGCGCGCTGGGCGTCTGGACGGACGGCACGGACAACTGGACCGGGATCGCGGGCTGGTTCGACGCGAACTGGACGATGCTCGGATGCGGCGACTTCGACGGCGACGGAAAGGATTCCGTGCTGATGTCGCTGTCCGGCGGGCAGTTCTACTCGGTCGACCTGGACGGCACGCTGACAAGCCTCGGCGGACTGAACTGGTCCGGCTGGGAATTCGGCGCGGTCGGCGATTTCGCGGGCGACGGCAAGGACGACATCGTGCTCTTCAACAAGGGACTGAACTGCGTGGTCCTGCTCGCGGACGGAAACGCCGACGCGTGGACGTCGCTCGGCATGATCGACAGTTCCGACTGGGCCATCGCGGGCGCGGGCGACTTCAACAACGACGGCATCGACGATCTGCTGGTGCGTCAGGATTCGACCGGCCTGATCGGCGGCTACGCCGGAGCCGACATGTCCAAGTGGTCCGTGGTCGACAGCGACGCCGGATACTACCTCGCCTGAGGCGGCAAGCTCCACAGTCACTATATGGCACTCACGCCTCCGGTCTTTCAAAGGGCCGGAGGCGTTTTCTTTGTGAAAAAGTCACGAAATGAGTGAAAAATAACGGAAATCAGCTTGATTTTCCGGATTTTTGGTCTATATTAATTAGACACGTTGAAACAGAAACCTTAATCCGGCAGTCCGGATTCGGTGGGTCGCAAGACTCGCATGACCGCGGGGTTTTCTTTCATGCGCAGGGATTTCCGGCGTTTTCGCCGCCTCGTTTTCGATCCCGGCATGGCGCAGCGACGGGGAAGCATCGCTTCCGGCTGCGGAAAAAAGGACTCGCGTTCAGCCGATTTCCGAGCACGCGGACAGGGTATCTGCAAGACAATAACCCCTCAACCACGAACGGAAAGACACAGGACACCATGGAAGGAAACGCGAGAGACATCCGACTCTACAGCGGGACATCACATCCGAAACTCGCCGAATCAATCGCGCAGTGCCTGGGACAGCAGCTCGGCCACGTGACCGTGCAGAGATTCCCGGACGGCGAAATTTTTGTCCAGTACAAGGATACCCTGAGGAACGCGGACACATTCATCATCCAGTCCACGTCCAATCCGACGAACGAAAACCTGATGGAGCTTCTGATCATGCTGGACGCCGCGCGCCGCGCGTCCGCCGCCAGAATCACCGCGGTGATCCCGTTCTTCGGATATGCCCGCCAGGACCGCAAGGACAAGCCGCGCGTGCCAATCACGGCGAAGCTCGTCGCGAACCTGCTGACGACCGCGGGCGCGAACCGCATCCTCGCCATGGACCTCCACTCACAGCAGATCCAGGGTTTCTTCGACATCCCGGTGGACCACCTGTACGCGGCCTCCGTGCTGATCCCGTATCTGCGTGAGAAGACCGACTCGGAATCCGTGATCGTCTCCCCCGACTCCGGCAGCGTGAAGATGGCGCAGTCGTTCGCCGACCGTCTGGGCTGCGGATTCGCCGTGGTGGCGAAACGCCGCCTCGACGCGAACCACGTGGCGTCCTCGCACCTGGTCGGCGACGTGAAGGGCCGCACCTGCGTCCTGGTCGACGACATGACCAGCACGGCCGGCACGCTTTGCGCCGCCGCCGAGCTTCTGAAGCGCGAAGGCGCATCCCGCGTGCTCGCGGCGGTGTCGCACTTCCTGGCGCGCGAGGAAGCGTTCGAGAAGCTGAAAGCCAGCTGCATCGAAGAGCTCATCACGACGAACTCCGTTCCGACCGACCTGAAGGGCGACAGCGTCCACACGCTGGACATCGCCCCCCTCCTCTCCGAAGCGATCAGCCGCATCCACAACGGCGATTCCCTTAACTCGCTTTTCCAGCGCTGAGCGGAAAAGCACCTGAAACGAAACCAGACAACCCACACATAACCGACACATTACACGAAAGGACCAAAAATGGCAAAAGTCAAACATGTGTTGAACGTGCAGGCGCGTACGGCCGGTACCACCAACGACGCACGCCGCCTGAGAAAGACCGGACTGATCCCCGCGATCGTCTACGGCAAGGGCATTGAGCCGAAGTGCATCTCCGTGAACGCCACGGAATGGCAGCTGCTCTCCCGCAACGAGCTGAACATCCTCTCCCTCGTCGAAGACGGCAAGGAAACGCTCGTCCTGCTGAAGGAAGTCCAGCACGACCCGATCCGCAACCGCACCCGCCATCTGGATTTCCAGGCGATCCGCATGGACCAGAAGATCAAGGCGCACGTCGCGGTCCGTCCCGGCCACGCTCTGCCCGCCGGCGCCTCCGCAGGCGGCCTGCTTGAGCAGAACCTCCACGAAATCGAAGTGGAAAGCCTCCCGCAGGACCTCCCCGAGGAGATCATCGTGGACGTCTCCGGCATGAACCTCGGCGACATCATCCACGTCGGCGACATCGCGATGCCCGAAGGCGTCACCGCCGTGACCCATGCCGACATCGTCGTCTTCACCGAGGTCGATGAGAACGCCGCAGCCGCTGAAGAGGAAGAAGCCGCTCCCGCCGAAGGCGAGGAAGCCGCCGAACCCGAAGTCATCGCCGAGAAGAAGACCGAAGAACGCGCCGCCGCCCGCGACGAGCGCAAGAAAGCGGAGTAATCTTCCAGCTTTGTTTGCGATGCGGAAGAGCCTCCGGACGGAAGAACACGGAAAGGACAGCGCGACATGGCGGACGGAACACATCGGATCCGGCTTATCGTCGGTCTGGGAAATCCGGACAGCAAATACGAAGGCACGCGCCACAACGCCGGATTCATGTTTGCCGAACGCCTGCTGACCAAACTTCCGCGCTCCTTCCAAAGGATCCACGGGTTCCAGTCCTACTACTGGAAAGGGACCTACGCCGGAGCGCCGCTGATCGTTCAGACGCCTTTGACGTACATGAACCTGAGCGGCGAGGCGGCCGCCCCGCTGATGCGGAGCGAAGGGATCGCGCCGGACGAGGTACTGGTCGTCCATGACGACATGGACATCCCCCTCGGGCGGATCCGGATCCGCAAAGGAGGCGGCAGCGCCGGGCACAACGGGATCAAGTCGCTGATCGAAGAGATCGGGTCGGAAGGATTCCACCGGATGCGGATCGGCGTCGGACACGCGGAAAGCCGCGGGGACGTGATCGACTACGTCCTTTCGGAGTTCAGCGAGGAAGAGCGCACGGTATTCGACCGGGTGCTTGCCGGAGCTGCGGAAGCCGCCATCCTGATCCTGAGGCGAGGCATCGCAATGGCAATGAATCAATACAATCCGCGCGATTTCGGCGCGGACGAAGACAGCCAACCGAACAAAACAACAACAGAAACGTCTGTTAACAACAAATAAGAAACACCTGGAGGTGCAGTCTTGAAAAAGTACGAAGCAGTATTCATCCTCGACCCGCGTAAAGTCGACGATGAGGGCAAGGCCTTTGCCGGTCAGTTCGAACAGCTGATCAACGGCTGGGGCGGAAAGATGATCGAGAACGTCGCGATGGGCCGCAAGACCTTTGCGCGTGAGATCAAGAAACGCAAAGCCGGCTACTATTTCGATTTCGTGTTCGAAGTCGAACAGGCCAAGGAAGCGACGCTCCGCGATGAGTTCCGTCTGGACGAACGTGTCCTGCGGTTCCTCTCCATCGTCTACGACCGTCCGGAACACGTCCGCTCCAAGCTGGCGATCCCGGAACCGCTGACGACGGCTCCCGCGGCTCCCGCGGCCGATGCCGAATAATCCAACAGATTGAAGAAAGGAGGCGAGTCACATGGCTTCTCTGAACAAAGTGCTTTTGATCGGGAATCTGACCCGGGATCCGGAGCTCCGGTATCTGACGGGCGGCAATTCCGCCGTTTGCGAGTTCGGAATTGCGATCAACCGCCGCTTCATGCAGGCGAGCGGCCAGGAGAAAGACGAAACATGTTTCCTGGAGATCGTTGTTTGGGGCAAACAGGCCGAGACTTGCTCCCGTTTTCTCCAGAAGGGCAGCACGGTCTTCATCGAAGGGCGTCTGGTCTACGATCAGTGGACCGAAAAGGACACCCAGAAGAAGCGTTCCCGCGTCCGCGTGACGGCCGAACGCGTGCAGTTCCTCTCCGGACGCCGCGACGAACAGGGCGGCATGCCGGGCGAAATGCCGCCGGAAGACGACGGCTACCAGCCTCAGCAGCGCGCTCCGCGTCAGGGCGGCTACCAGCAGCAGGGCGGCGGTTATCAGAACCGCGCTCCGCAGGCCCAGCCCTACCGCCGCCAGCAGTTCGAGGAACCGCCGTACAATCCGGCTCCGAACATGCAGCCCGGCCAGGGCGGCATGGACTCCGGTCCGGACCCGCTCGAAAACGTTGACGACATCCCCTTCTGATCGATCCAACCCAACCTACTAACAAACGAGACTCAATATGGCAATGCAACAGAAAAGACGCCACGCAAAGCGTCGCACCAACAAAGCGAAGATCTGCAGATTCTGCGAGAATCACGTGAACTACATCGACTTCAAGGACGGGGAACAGCTCCGCCGTTTCCAGACCGAAAAAGGCCGCATTCTCCCCCGCCGCATCACCGGCACCTGCCTGAACCATCAGAAGATGCTCAGCACGGCCCTGAAGCGCGCCCGTATCATCAGCGTGGCTCTCTGAGCCGGAACCCATCAGCAAAGGAAACTCAATCATGGCACATGTCAAACTGATTCTTCTGCAGGACGTTGAAGACCTCGGCCTCGCCGGCGAAGAAGTTCACGTCGCGGCCGGTTACGCCCGCAACTACCTGATTCCGCGCGGATTCGCGACTGTCGCGTCCACCGGCGTGCTCCGCCAGCTCGAAGCACGCAAGGAAAAGATCGAAGCGAAGCGCAAAGCCGATTTCGAGGCCGCGCAGGCTCTCTCCGCCAAGATCGCGACCCTCGACATCACGATCCCGATGCAGGCCTCCGAAGACGGCCACCTCTTCGGCTCCGTCTCCGAACGCACCATCTACGAAAAGCTCGCCTCGATGGACGTCAAAGTCAACATCAACAAGATCCGTCTGGATGCTCCCATCCGCACGATCGGCGAATTCAAGGTCGACATCAAGCTCCACCAGACCGTCACCGCCGTCGCGACCATCAAGGTCGTCGGCGCCGCCTGATGCGCCGGGAGTGATTCATGCCTGATCGTTTCGATCATGCAAAAGGCGCCGGGGCGGCGAATTCCGGGGAGGATTCTTCCCGGAACGCCGTTTCGGTCGCTTCCTCTTCTTCGGGCGCCATCCCGCAGGCCGCGGATTACGCGGACTACGAGGTGGAACGCTCCGTCCTCGCATGCATCCTGGCCGATCCGGGATGCATCAATACCGTCACGGCCATGCTCGGCGTGCGGATCCGCCCCTCCGCCCAGGGAAAGAACGCCCCGGACGGCGAACTGACCGGATTCGCGCGGAACGCGAAGATCATGTTCCGCGATCCGAAGCATGCCGCGATCTACCAGAGCATTCTCGAGGTCAAAAGCAAGTCGCCCAACGACTCGCCCGACCTGCTCTCGATCGAGGACAACCTGCGCCGTTCCGGCAAGCTCGAAATGGTCGGCGGCGTCGAAGCGCTCCTGGACATCCAGTCGTCCATCGGCAGCGTCGCGAACGTGGAAAACTGGTGCGGCATCCTGCGTCAGTGGGCCATGCTCCGCGAAATGATCGGAGCCTGCACGTCCGCGCTTCAGCTCTGCCGGGAACCCGGCGGAAAAGAAATCCACGAACTCCTGGATGGGATCGAACAGACGTTCTTCGCCGTCCGCAACGACTTCGTCCGTTCCGAGATCAAGAGCATCGGCGACCTCGTCGAAGATGCCTTCAACCATTTCCTCGCCCTGATGGACAAGCGGATCGAGCCGGGCATCCCGACCGGATTCTCCGACCTCGACAAACTGCTCGGCGGCGGCCTGAAAAAACAGGAAATGGTCGTGCTCGCGGCCCGTCCGTCCATCGGCAAGACGGCGCTGGCGCTGAACATCGCGCGCAACATCGCGATGCGGAATCTGCCGGACAAACGCGTGGACCGCGACCAGCAGCCCGTAAGCAAGGACGTCAAAAGCGTCGCGTTCTTCTCGCTCGAAATGAGCGCGGAACAGGTGGCGCAGCGACTCCTCTGCACCGAATCGAAAGTGTCCCTTTCGTCCATCTCGGACGGCAGCTTCAACATCGAGGAGACCAACAGGCTCTCCCGCGGCGCGGAAGCGCTGTCCAACGCACATCTTTTCATCGACCCGACCGGCGGCCTCTCCATCTTCGAATTGCGCGCGAAAGCCCGCAAGCTGAAGGAATCCGAAGCCGGCCTGGATCTGATCATCATCGACTACCTGCAGCTCATGCGCGCGGGCGACGTTTCGTCCCGCGACGGCCGCCAGGTGGAAGTGTCTGCCATTTCCGGCGGCATCAAAAAACTCGCCAAGGATCTGGATATCCCGATCCTCGTGCTGTCCCAGCTGAACCGCGAAGTCGAAAAGACGCCGAACAACAAGACCGCGCGTCCCAGACTGAGCAATCTGCGCGAATCCGGCTCCATCGAGCAGGATGCGGACGTGGTGATCTTCCTGCACCGCGACCGCGACGAAGCCAAGGAAAACAATCGCGAGGCCGCCCGGAACGGGGTGGAATCGCTGCTTTTAGTTGAAAAGAACCGTAACGGAAAGACCGGCGAGGTGAAGGTGAACTTCTTCCCGAGCCTCATGGAATTCCGTTCGATCACCCATAAATACGGCGAACAGGACATCCCGGCGTCCATGAAACAGAAACCGGAATCCTGACGTTACCATATCCCGGAGAACGAAACATGAAATACAAACGGCTTGTGACAGTGCTGGCAATGCTGATTGCCGCGTCCGCGTTCGGTCAGAGCATCGACCGGGTCGTCTTCCTGCAGCAGGGAACGTATCCCCTCTCCGAAGACATCTTCGAGATGAACACGCAGACGAAGGCCGGCATGCCGTACTCCGAACGCATCGTGAACGAGGACGTGCGCCGTCTCTTCGCGCTGGGAATGTTCGAGGACGTGGTTTCCGAGGTCAAAGATCTGTCCAACGGGAATAAGGAAGTCGTTTTCAGTATCACCGCGAAGAGAAACGTGTCCGAAATCTCGTTCAAGGGCAACCGCAAGTTCAGCGACGACGAGCTGCGGAAGCTCGTGAAGCTCCGCACGGATATGCCGCTGAACGACGCCCTGCAGATCGAATCCACCCGCGAACTGCGAAAATTCTACGAGGAAAAAGGCTACACGGAAGCGCAGATCGACTCCTCGCTGGAGGCCGACGGCGACAGCAGCGTGAAGGTGATCTTCAACATCGCCGAACACCTGCGCGTGCGCATCGACAACGTTGAGTTCGAGGGCATGGATGTCTACAAGCCGTCCGAGGTGAAGAGCCTGCTGGAAACGCGCTATTTCTTCGGCAGCGCCAAATGGCTCTCGTTCATGCCGTGGGCGTGGATGGGGGTGCAGCCGAACCTCGGACTCTACGACAAGGATTTCATCACGCGCGACAAGCTCCGTCTGCGCGAACTCTACTGGCAGAAGGGCTACCTCGACTTCAAGGTGACCGACGTGGTCGTGTCCGAACACGAGGACGATCCCGAGCTGGTCGATGTGAAGTTCGTGGTGGAAGAAGGCGACCCCTACTTCATCAACAGCATCCGCATCATCGGTGCAAAGGAATTCCCGGAAGAGGAGCTGATGTCCCTGGTCTCCGCCCGCGAGGAGGAGGTCTACAGCAGCACCCGTGAAGACCGCGACCTGAAGGCGCTGGAATCGAAGTATTCCCCGCTTGGATTCGCGGATTTCCAGGCACGCGCGGTGCGCTATCCCGACTACAGCACGCATTCCGTGGACGTGGAATACGAGATCCAGGAAGGCACGCAGTACACGATCGGCGAAGTCTACATCTCCGGCAACCGCTGGACCAAGGACTACGTGATCCGCCGCGAACTCCCGTTCGAAACCGACGACCTGATGGACAAGGAGCTGCTCGACATCGGCAAGAGCCGCCTGATGGGCATGGGCTATTTCCAGTCCGCGAACGGCGAAGGCGACGGCGTGGAGATCCTCTCCATGGATTCGCCCGAACCGGGCAAGAAGGACATCTACGTGAACGTCGAGGAAAAACAGTTCCTGGGCGGCAACCTGGGCTTCGGCTGGAGCGATTCCGACGGCCTCGCCGGGTCGATCCAACTGTGGCACTCCAACATGGATATCACCGACCCGATGAACTGGTTCACGGGCGGCGGCCAGCGCCTCCGCATCGGCGCGCTCGTCGGCATCGAGCACTTCGACGTGCAGACCGACTTCACGGAACCGTATCTCTTCGGCATCCCGCTCCGCTTCGACCTCTCCGGCTACTGGCGCGAGGTGCTGTATGAAGACTGGAACGAACAGCGGCTCGGATTCACCGTGGCCCTCACCAAACGCATTTTCGACGATTTCACGTCCGTCACCGCGGGCTACACGTTCGAGTACGTGCGCGTCCTCGACATGGACAAGAAGATGGGGCCTATCTTCCAGGACGCCAAGGGCGGCAGCCGCGTCGGACGCGTCTTCATGTCCCTGAGCCGCGACACGCGCGACAGCGCCACGAACCCGACCTCCGGCTACGATATCGGCGCGTACACCTACCTGACTACACGCGGACTCGGCGCCTCCAACGACTACTACAAGTTCGAACTGCGCGCCGTCAACTACTTCCCGTTCCTGCACGACTGGTTCGTCCTGACCACGGGCGCGAAGATCGGAACCATGGGAACGTTCAACGGCGACATGGTGCCGCTGTACGACCGGTACTTCCTGGGCGGCGGCGATTCCGTGCGCGGCTTCCCGTACCGCAGCATCGGCCCGGTGGATAACAACGACGACAACTACGGCGGCGAGTTCATGTATCTCTTCACCGCGGAGCTGTCCCACCCCATCTACAAGTTCCTGCGAGGCGCGGTCTTCTGCGATGTCGGCGACGCCACCAGCGCCCATTTCGGGCCGATCAGCCAGCCGAACGTCGGCGTCGGCTACGGTCTCCGCATCATGGTGCCGGGCATCAACATGCCGATCCGTCTGGACCTGGCCTACCCGATCGTCTGCAATCAGGAAGGCGTTTCCAGAAAGCTGCGTTTCCACTTCAACATGGGCTTCTCCTTCTCTCCGCTCGGCGGACGCTGACGGAAGGCGGAAGAACAGAGTTTTCGCGGCGGGACCGGTTCGTCCGGACCGCCGCTTCCGTTTTATGCAGGGAAAAGTGCAAAGTTTTCCGTTCTTTTTCCGTTTTTTCCTTGCAGGATAAAAAAAAGGGGTTATATTATTTTATTCAAGATATTAGCTGAGGAGGCGCGCGCGGGAAACCAGACGCGCTCCCGTGACGGATTTCATCTGTCCGGCATATGCAAACGACACAGGAAAACCATTCATGAAACGCTTTTTGCTGAACATATTCACGATCATGGCCGCGCTGACCGTCCTCATCCTGACGGGATGCAGGACGGACTACACGAAAAACGCCGTGGAGCGTGCTCGCGCCTATGCGCTGGACAATCTGAAAGGTCTGTCGGACAACCAGCGGAACTTCATCCGGTTCACACAGCCGGAAATCTATGAAAACATCATTTATCCCCGTTACGTCATCCCGCTGGACGCGGGAAACAGCGGACATATCGAGATCGACGATGTGCGGCGTTTCCCCGTCGCACCCGAGCACGATCTGATGCACAGCTGCGTGGTATGGAATCCGCCTGACCTCGGCGCGCGCGTCGTGGTCGCGGGCGAAGGCGAGCGCTCCATGATGTTCTGGGAGCCGTACCGCGTGATCGTGAAGCATTACGACCCGGGCGACACCGGCCTGAAGAGCGCGACCAGTACCGCATCCGCGTTTGTCCGGAACAACATGCAATATCTCTCCACGACTGAGCTCAACAGGGTCCGTTTTGACAAACCGGAGACCGTCTACACGCGCCTGCCGGTCGATCCCGACGAAACGGACCCGGAAAAACTTACCTCCTGGGAGGAATACCAGAACGAGCGCGACGGCAAAAGCACCGGCGCCGGCGCTTCGTCCTACACGCAGCTCTCCCTTATGTGGCCTGCCGACGATCCGCTCCAGTGCATCGTCGTGACCGGATTCTCCAAGAGCGGCACGTTCTCCGGATGGAAACTCCGCACCGCCGAGCTGATGGAGGTTACCAAACTCGACGGAGCCCGTCTGACCCGCGAGGAGATCGACGCCATTCCGAAGACGATCCCCGCCAGGACGCTTGTCTTCCCGGCCCAGACCGATCCGGCCCGCAATCCGTTCGACCGGCCCGGCTACGACAGGTCGCCGGAAGGCGGATCGTTTGTCTTCCATTGATGAGGTTTGCCGGCTTATGATGAACAGCATGACAGGATTCGGCCGCGCCGAAGGCGTCGACCACGGCGTAGCGCTCCGTTTCGAGATCTCTTCCGTGAACCGCAAGCAGTTCGACGCGAAGTTTTCGCTGCCGAAGGAGCTCGCGATCCATGAGGGCGTCCTGCGCGCCCGCCTCGCAAAACGTCTCACGCGCGGCTCCATCATGGTCCGCGCCGAACTGAATTATCTGGAGGACGCTCCGGCTGCCTCCCGCATCGACCACGCGTTCCTGAACACCGTGATCCGGGAAGCGCGCGCCGCTGCCGAAAAGAACGGCCTGGACGCTTCTCTGAACATCAGCCAGATCCTGGCTGTGCCGGGCGTTGTGGTTCCCGTTTCCGCGCTCAGCTCGAATCCCGAGTTCGAGACGTTCATGCTCGGCGTATTCGACGAAGCGCTGACCCGTCACATCGAAATGCGTCGAACCGAGGGCGCCGCGCTCGAACGCGACATCCTCGCACGCATCGGCGAATTCGAGGCCATCGTCGCGAAAATCCGCACGCTCACGCCCGGACTGCCCGAACAGCAGGCCGCCCGGATGCGCGAACGTCTGAAGGATGCCGGGTTCAACGCCGAAGCCGACGACGAACGCATGCTCCGCGAATTCGTGATCTTCGCCGACCGGTTGGACGTGACCGAGGAGCTGACGCGCCTCGACGCCCATTTCAGCCACTTCCGTTCGCTCGCCGCCGGAAACACGCCCGGCCGCTCTCTCGATTTTCTGATGCAGGAGATGTTCCGGGAGATCAACACGCTCGGAAACAAAGCTGGAACGGCCGATATCTCCCCGCTCGTGGTGGAGATGAAGACCGGGCTGGAAAAAGTCCGCGAGCAGATCCAGAACATCGAATGACCGCGCGGAAACCACCTCCGCATTACGATAAAACCAGAAAGGAACACCCCCTATGAAAACCTGCTCGAAACATCAGCCGCAGTCGCCCGGCCCAGCTCAGATCGACGATCTGGTCGAACGCCTCTGCGCGTCGTACGCCGACGGGATCGGGGTGAACCATTCCGAGGGACTGAACCTGCCCCGCGAGGCCGAGATCCTGGAGCTCCTGGACGATCTGATCGAGCTGATCTTCCCCGGATTCGCCGAACGCGAGGCCGAATCCGCCGACACGATCCGGTTCTCCGTCGGGGATCTGCTCATCCGGTCGCACCACAGACTGACCGACCTGCTCTGCCGCGTGTTCCGCTACACATGCACGACGGCCGATGAAAACTGCGACTGCAAGGCACGAGCCACAACGGTGGCGGCCGAAGTCCTCGCCGAGCTGCCCATGATCCGCGACGTGATGAAGACCGACGTGCAGGCCGCCTACGAGGGCGACCCCGCGGCCCGCAACAAGCAGGAAGTCATCATGAGCTATCCCGGGCTGCGCGCGATCACCATCCACCGCATCGCCCACGCCCTCTTCACGCGCAAGGTCCCCATGATCCCGCGCATGATGAGCGAATACGCCCACCGTATCACGGGGATCGACATCCACCCCGGCGCGAAGATCGGCCGTGCGTTCTTCATCGACCACGGTACAGGCGTCGTGATCGGCGAGACCGCCGAGATCGGCGACAACGTGAAGCTGTATCAGGGCGTCACGCTCGGCGCGCTGTCGTTCCCGAAGGACGCCTGCGGCATGATCATCAAGGGCGCGAAACGCCACCCGACGATCGAGGACAACGTCACGATCTACGCCGGAGCGACCATCCTGGGCGCGGTCGTGATCGGAAAGGGATCCGTGATCGGCGGCAATGTGTGGCTCACGCATTCGACCGAGCCGGGCACGCGCATCACCATCGCGAAGCCCGATCTGACCAGCGAAACTAAGCCGCGTCCGTAACCGGAACAGGAACCGGAACAGGCGAACGGCTCCCCACTCCTCAAATCCAACACACAAAGAAGGCCGCCCGGCAACAGCCGGACGGCCTTCTTTCTGCTTCAAAAAGCCTGACAAAACTTGTCAGAGCTTGATGGAAACGGATTTGCCGGAGTATTTGACGGTCCTGCACTGTTCGGCCGGGGTGCGGGTCTCCTCGACGCCAAAGCCTTCCTTCACGAGGACGACGCGGAACGTGCGTTCCTTCAGCATGCCGGGGAAGGATCCCTGAACATCGCCGATGGTGAGCGTGCCGTCCTTGTACGTGAACTCGATGGTGCTGAACGCGCCCTTCTCGTAGTTATAATTATCGAACTCGTCCTCGTAGAGCGTGAAGGAGCCGTTCGCGCCCGGATAGACGCGGATTTCAAGGTCGTCCCATTTCTTCTGTTCGGCATACTCGACCGGCTCGGCGACCGGGATGATGCTGCCGGCCTTCACGAACAGCGGCACGAGGTCGAGCGGAGCGGCGATGGTCACGGTGCGGCCGCCCTCATAGGACTTGCCGGAGTGGAAGTCGATGAATTTGGACCCGGCGGGCAGATAGACGTCCCAGTTCTTCGTCTCGGAGACATCAATGCGGTTGTTTCTGAGGTACATGGACTTCACGACCGGGGCGACGAGCAGGGAGTTGCCGAAGAGGAACTCGGTATCGAGCTTGTGCGTCTTTTTGTCGGCGGGGAAGTCGGCGAAGAGCGGGCGCATCATGGAGCCGCGGTTCGCGGAGACGTCGTGCATCATGGAGTAAATGTACGGGATGAACGCGTAGCGCGTCTTGATGGCGCGGAGCATGGCATCGTACACGGGGTCGCCTTCCTTGCCGAAGTAGTACAGCTCGCGCGGACCGTCCGTGCCGTGGCTGCGCATCATGGGCGTGAACGCGCCGAACTGCATCCAACGGGCATAGAGTTCAAAGAAGGAGATGTTGCGGCTGCGGTTCGGATAGTTCCAGAGGAAGAAGCCGCCGATATCGGCGTTCCAGTACGGCAGACCGACCAGACTCATGTTCAGGCCGCAGGCGATCTGGTCTTTCAGGGAATCCCAGCTGGTGACAGTGTCGCCGGACCAGGTGTTCGTGCCGAAGCGCTGCTGACCGGCATAGGCGCAGCGGGTGAGGATGAAGACGCGCTTGCCGTCCGGATTCTCAGCGCGCTGGTGCTCGTAGACGCTGCCGGTGGTCATGAAGGGATAAAGATTGCGGACGCGGCGGAACGTCCCCTGCTCCGTCATGAGGTCGAAGTCGGCGTCCTTGATGTTGTGGTGGTCCGGCTCGGTGGAGTCCATCCACCAGGCGTCGGGACCATAATCCAGCAGCTTTCTGGCATAGCTCCAGTAGATTTCGCGGGCTTCCCTGCTGTAGGGGTCGTAGGGACGCGCGCCGCCGGAACCGCCGACGGAGGTATCGTTCGGCCACGTATCGATATCGAGGAGATGGCCTTTTTCCTTCAGGATTTTGAACTGCTCGGTCTTCTGTCCGAAGTCGGGCCAGATCACGAGCATGGCATGGGCGTTCAGCTCATGGACGCGGTCGAACATCTTTTTCGGCTCGGGGAAGCCCGGATTCAGGAACTGCATGGCGTTCCAGAAGTTGTTGTCCTCGCCCCAGTACTGCCAGTCCTGAATGATGCCGTCGAGCGGGATATGAAGCTGACGGTATTTCTCGACGACCTCGAGCAGCTCGGCCTGCGTTTTGTAGCGTTCGCGGCTCTGCCAGAACCCGAGCGTCCACAGCGCCTGCATCGGGCTGTCGCCGGTGAGCTTGCGCATCTGCGCGACGACGCCGTCCGTGGAGCCGCCGAACATGAAATAGTAGTCCAGGTTTTCGCCGTCCTTGAACATGAAGTTCAGGACGTTGTCCTTCTCCTCGAACTCGCCGCTGGCCGGGTTGTCCAGGAAGACGCCGTATCCCTTGACCGTCTGGAACATCGGGACGGAGACGAAGCGATAGCCCTGATGGATCGGGAACTTGCTGCCGCGCTGGGAGAACTTGTCGTTCTGCGGCTGACCGAACCCGTAGATCTCCTCATCGGCATCCACGCGGAACCGGGCAGTGACCGTGTTCGTCTTTCCGCTGGGATACTCCACAGGCGCCATCTTGAACGGGGCGGCGGCGTCCTCGGCGAGGAGGCGCGTGCCGTCCGGCTTCGCGAACGAGATCGCGCCGGTCTTGCGGTCCAGGACGACGCTCACCGCGGAGGATTTCGCCGTGTATGCGGCGTCGGTCTTTTCGACTTCGACCTGAACTTTTTCCGGCTTCAGGATGACAGTGGGCGTGACAAACGGCGTTTTCGTGCTGTTCGACGGGGTCTTGGTGACGCGGACGATTTCAGGCGAATAGAAGACGACGGAAGTAATAACGCCGTTTTCTTCAAGCCGGAACCCGTTTTTTTCTTCGAATTTGCTCATATTGATCTTCTGCGGTTCAAGCATTGACTGGTTTTCGTTCGCACAGGATGCTGCCGCGGCGGCCGCCGCGATGGCCATGCAAACGGGGAGGATGAATTGTTTCATGCGTCTGCTCCGGACGGTTGGGGTGGATGAAAAGGAATATGCATTATTATAGCGCCGGAAATAAAGAAAGTCAACCTCATTTTTCTAAAAAAACAAAGTTTCCGAAAAAGTCCGGCAAAATCCATGAATGTCCAGGCAGGAAACACCTCCCGGAGAGTCATAACAGGGAAACGAAGAAGCGGAAAAACGGAGATTATCTCCCGTCGCCGGCTTTCTCGTGGCGGCGGATCGCCTGGATCATCTCAACATAGTCCTGGCCGACCTCATCGTCGGGGAAATAGATCAGGAGATGTTTGGCGCCTTCCATGGCAGGCGTGTAGCGCCCGGCGTCGAAATCGGCCTTGATCTGCTCACGCATGGCTTTTGACCACAGATCGAGCATCTCTTCCGGGAAACTCGCCTTGAATTGCGGGAGTTTGAGTACGGAGATGACCTCCGCGTACTGTCCGTCTTCGAACAGGCGTTTGCCGTAAATATACCGAGCCTGAAGGTCGTTCTGGTCCACGTCCCATGCGATACGGGCACATTCAATCGCTTTTTTCGTATCGCCTTTCTTATTGTGAAGCACGGAGAGATTGAGATTGATCAGCGCCTTGTCGGGATAGGTATCCCGGATGGAAAGGAGGCGGGCAAGTGCGGCATCGTTCCGGCCGGCTTCGGCGAGACGCATTGCCGCATGGAAGATCAACTGAGGATCATCCGATGGGCTCTTTTCAAACAGGCTGAACGCCTGATCCCGTTTCCCTTCGGAAAGGAGAATTTCCGCACGGATGAACGGCAGGGCGGCACGGCTCGTCGAATCCTTCGGCAGAGACTCGATCCAGGAAGAAAGCGACTTCAGGGAATCAAACATCCTGTTTTCAACACAGAAATCGTAATAAAGACTGAGCAGTACTCCGCTTCTGCGGTTTTCTACAAGAGCCCGGAATTCCGTTTCCGCCTCGTCCTTGCGTTCAAGCTGGTCCAGCGCGAGAATATGGAGAATAATCATGGAATCATTCTCCTCAACATCCTTCAGCGAATTATATTCTGTGATATAATCCATTGCGCGTCCCGCGTGTCCCCGTTTCAGGTAGTATTCCGCAGCAATCCGCAGCAAAACAGGATCGCCGGAAAAAGTCTTCATCGCGGATAAAAGCTCTTCTTCCGTCATGAGATCCCTCTTAAACCTGTCCAGCAGAACGATGCGTTTCAGGAAAGAGACATCATCGTCCGGGGTCTGGATCAGCTGGGCGATACCGGAGCAGACAATCAAACGGTCAGGATCAGAGGCCAAATCCGAATCCGCCTGCTTCAGGAGATACGCCAGAGCAACGGTTCTGGCCCGCTGGGGGAAATCCAAAAACGGATTCCTTATGATTTTTTCAAGAAGCAGAAGGATCTCCTTCGGGGAATCGGAAGCGATCGCCAGCTGCAACCTCATAAGCGAGGAAACCTGCGTCTCGATCGTGGATCCGGTTTCAAGCATCGTAGCCCGGAGACGCGTCTCATCCCCTTCGCTGAACGCATACAGAGCATCCAGGTACGAAGCGATGATTTTCGACTGGCGTCCACGTAAATTCCGCACTCTTTCGGCAAGGGGCGGAATCAACTCCGGTTGCCCGCTCAGAAGACTGCTTTCTCCGTAAAGAATCGGCATGACGATATTCATTTTCGTTTTGAGAAATTCCTCACAGACTTTGAGCACGTCTTTGAATCTGTAATGGGTGAAATAATAATCGGCCAGCATAGGCGCTCCGGCAAATTCGTTCAGTTCTACGGATTCGAGGAGCAGTTTCTCCATCTGTTCGTCCGATTCCCGGTCGCCTTTTTTCGCGAGGACATAAAGCAATGTGTTGATCGTTTCAAAACGAATTTGTTTATCCTCGATATCCGGAAGCGAGGCGATGATCTTCCGTGCCTTTTCAGGTGTGATTTCGGAAGCGTTCAGCATGAGCTCCGCATAACGGCCAATTTCCGTACCGGAAAAATACTTCGGATTGACCTTGATCCGATCGGCATAAAAGGTTTTCCCATTTGAAACATGTTCGGAATGCAACGCCGAAATCAGATACAGGGCGCCCTCTTCCGGCGGCAATTCCGGATCCTCCATAATTTTCAGGTTGAGAACAGAATAAATGGTTCCGAAATTTCTGGCCCGGAATGCCGCATCCAGAAAATCATGGTAATAATCTTTGTTCAGGGGGTTCAGGCGAACCAGCCGCTGCCGAAAGAAAGACTCGTTTGCCCAATCGCCATAATGATGATAGATCTGCGCCATCGCCTTAATGGCGTCTTCCTTGTTCGGGTCGTCGCCGATAATCTTGACGAAAAGCTCTTTTGCCTTTTCATAATCACCCGCCGCAAACGCAGCCCTGGCACTGTTGTAATACCTGTATTTACCGAAGTCCTTCAATGCATAGAAAAAACTGCTGAACATGCATATCAGGAACACAAGGAGAAATCCGCAGAGAATCAGAATGCGTTTCGGTGTCAGGCGGATACCACCGACCTTGACATAATGCGATGACTTTTTTTTCCTTTTCTTGGCCTCAGAGGCGAAAAGCATGTTAAAACGCGGATCGTTCCGGTATCTGCTTTCGAGCTCTTCGCGTGTGTGACGTTCACCGGATGCAGGCGTCGCCTCCTCCGTGTTCATTTCACCACTCCCATCCTTTTTTCCGTCATCGGAAGACGCGTCTTCCGATGAAGAACGGACAGAGTACCGGTTCTTGTCCCGGTACTCTTCTGCTCCGGACGGATTATTCGCTCCGTCGCCGGCTGTCCGTTCGTTCTCTTCCGTCATGCCTGTTCAAACTGAACGGAACGCTGTCTGCGGTTTTTGTACAGAAGAAACAGCGCACCCGCGGCCAGCGCCACGATCAGGGTCACGGCGGGAGCAGGCAGCGGCTCGCCGACGACAAAGATTTCGACCATGCCGTCAAACGGATCTTCCGAAAAATCAAGCTGATAGAAGCTGTCGGAGTTATATCCGCCATAATAGCCAGGATCGCTCACGATCTTGAACGGAGTATAAGGCTTGAATACGTTGTCGGAGCCGTTAAGACCGAACTGAATCGTATCATTTTCATTGAACTCGCCGAGGTTGATCGTTGCGACATTCGCATCCCCGACCGTTGCAACCTGTGCTTCGCTTATCGCCTGAGCCAGAGACACGAACGGCCCATTGTTCTTCTTGTAACCAAACGTCTTGTTTTCCATGGAAGACACGGCGGAAAGGTTTTGGCTCAGATTCACATTGGACGAGGTCGCGACAAGAAGGGTCAGGTTTTTTGACACCTTGGACGAGAACGTATTATCGCTTTCATTGAATGTGACGGCAGAATTCTGTGCGAATGAGGTAAACCCGAAGATGGTCAGCGCACAGGCAAGGGCTGTCGTGAAAAGTGTTTTTTTCATTGTTTCTCCTCCTGATTGGGTTGACCGGAAAACAGAGTCCCATAAAGGCCTGTCATTCCGGAACAGACTGAAAAAGTCTGCATTCTGGATTTATTCAAAATAAAGCTCTCTATAGCAATATAGCGTCCTTTTTCTTGTTTTCAAGCGTGTTTTTGAGTTTTTATAAAAAAAATTGTTTTTTTAAAAAAATCGTTTTTGGGGGACCGCGGCGGCGTTCCCCTTCCCCACAATTCCGGAAAAAATCATTCGCAGAAGAACTCAAAGCGAAGAAAAACAGGGCCTTCGTCGGACGGGGCCTCCCCATGCATCAGGAAAAGTTCGAACAGACCGTCCGTCTTCGTCACGCTCATATCGAACATGTCGGCGGATTCCAGACGGATGGTGGTGAAAAGAGAGTTTCCGCGGCTTTCCGTATCGACCGAGACGCCCGGCACGTCAAGCGCGGTCAGGTCGCGCCGGATCGACTCCAGGATCAGCATGGCGTCCGACGCGGGATCGCCGTGCAGCGGAATCCGCCGCATCGCGCCGTCGTCCGCGCCGAAGAAGAACGGAACGGGAATACGCTCGTCCTCAGGAATACCGCCGAATTCGGCGGGGACCAACGCGGGATCGATGTCGATCGCATACTTCCGTCCGGCGGGCGAATTGGAAACGACCCTCGCCCGGACGAAATCGCCTGCTCCGGGTTCCGCGGCGATCGCAGGCAAAGTACGGACAGAAGGACGCGCCGTTTCGACCGCGGCAGTCTGCAATCGTCCAGCTCTCGCCCGGTTCGTGTGCATCTGATCCGTCAGAAGGTACACAAAGAATCCGCCCAGAATGAACAATGCGGCGATGCGGAAGATCCAGGCGGCACGGGAATCGGAGAAATCGCGCTTCCGCGGAGCGGAGAACGAAAAATCGGCGGATTCGGCACGGACATACGCCGCGATCCGGGCATTCATCCCGGGATCCGGCTCGGACGCAACGGCACGCGACAGGATGCCGCGGATCGTTTCGTAATCCGCCAGACGCCGCACGCAGTCCGGGCACGAGCCGAGATGCGCACGCACGGTTTCGCCCGGCTCGAGTTCGCCGTCGAAGACCGCCGATATCGTTTCCAAGTCCGGGCAGCCGGGGGAAGTCGCCTGGTCTTTCATGTTTTTCGCCTCAAAATAGGGGTTGTGTTTGATGAAGCTATTGTGCACCGCCTGCGGACGGGAGAATCCCGGCGGCGGCGAGGTAATCGCGGAGCATTTCGCGGCCGCGGGACAGCCGGGACTTCACGGTACCGACCTTGCAGTCCAGTTTCTGCGCGATCTGCTCGTACGGCATATCGTTGACATGCCGCAGCAGCATGGTCTCGCGGAGGTTGTCCGGCAGTCTGCTCAATGCTTTCATGATGTTCGTTCCGATTTCGTTCTGTTCCAGGACCAGGTCCGGTTCCATCCGGCGGTCCGGCACGTCCTGTTCGTTTTCCGTCCCGGAGTCGCCCTCTGATCCGTCGCCGGCGGTCAGGCTTACGTTCAGACCGCTTCCGCGCCGGTGGTTCCACTGGTACTTGTTCCGGGCCAGGTTCAGTGTGATACGGTGAAGCCAGGTCTCAAGGCTCGAATCGCCACGAAACGCCTGCAGGGCGCGGTACGCCCGCAGGAAAGTGTCCTGAACGACCTCCTCGGCGTCCTGACGGGACCCGAGCAGCGCATAGGCCACTTTGTACAGCTTCGCGGAGTACATCTCGATCAGGCCGTCGAACGCGGCGGTATCGCCGCTCCGGAACGCCTTCAGGAGCGCCTCTTCACGAGTCTTTTGTTCCTGTTCCATCGCTGTCCTTATGTTCTACAGACAAACCGTTTGCCGTTTTGTTCCGCAGATTCTGCATTTTTTCCGCATTTTTTCGGAGGAGACACCCGAATCGGCCCTATCTCCGCTTCTGTTCGCGGCGATACTTCCGGATCTTCTCCAGCACCTCGTCGCGCATTTTGAACGCGTCCTTCAGAAACGTATCGCGGATCGCATCCGGGAATTTCTCGTATTCGCCGATCAGCTCGTTCAGGTCGGCGAGAAACCGCTTCGTGAGTGCGATGCGGAACGTGACGAGCTCGCCGTCCTCCAGACGCAGCACGTCCAGCGACCGCGCCATCAGTTTTCCGAGGAGCGTCAGCGCCCGCATCATGGCGCGTGCGGCGGCCTGGTCTTTCTCCACAGCGAAATACTCGGTCAGGTCGATCGCCATCCTGGACGCCGCCGTGTACACGTCGCTTCCGTCACGGTGCCGCACGAAATCCTCTTCCGGCACGTCGTCGTAATCGTCGTCGTAATCGTCGTCCGGGGGCGCGTCGAAATCGTCATCCCACCCGGATCCGCGTCTGCGGATGCGCTTCGAGATGACCTTATCCTCGTCCGGGAGGTCGATGTAGCGCGGGAGTTCGGCCAGGTAATCGTGCACCCGGTCGTCGTCCTTGCGAATCTCCTTCTCCCATTCGAATTCGTCGCGGTACTCGCCGTCGCGGAAGGGATCGGTCATTCGTCCGCTCCGGAGCCGATGCCCTTTTCGGCCTGTTTCCGGCGGGCGGCGGCGAGTTTCTCGTGTTCCGCGTCAAGTTTCGCCATGGCGTCGTAGCTCGGCACGTCGCCCCAGAGCTGTTCCAGCTGGTAACGGTCGCGCGTCTCGTTCGTCATGATGTGGATCAGCAGGAATCCGTAGTCCACGATGATCCACTGGCTCTGCGGCGTGCCGTCGACTGTGATCGGATGGATGCCGAACTCTTCGCGCACGGCACGCTGGATGCGTTCCGCGATGGCGCCGATGTGCGGTTCGGAGAGGCCGGTGCAGATCAGATAGTAGTCGCCGATCGCGCCGTCCTGTTTAGTCATATCAAGCCGGAGAATGTGTTCGGCCTTGTGATCGTAGGCTTCCTTTTCGCTCAGTTCGATCACGTCCGTCACTTTGAAATTCATTCTCGGTTTCTTAGTTTCCTGTTCATCGTTCATGTGGTTATTCTCCGTTTCTTTGAGGATAGAGTTTGTGTTCTTTGATGTAGTTCAGCACAGGTCCCGGCAGCAGGTCCCGGCACGCGTCCGCGCCCTGTTCGGAAAGGCGCTGCCGCACCGCGGTCGAGCTGGTGTCGAATTCCGGCGCCCCGGTCAGGATGCCGTCGCGGAGCTTCGCAAAAAGCTCGGGAGGCCAGACCGACTTCAGCAGGTCGAGGTCCGCCTCGTCGCCCGGCCTCGGGTACGACAGGAACCGGTTTTCGCGCACCAGGCGTTCCGCCTCGTACCAGAGATGCAGCTGGTTCAGCGAATCCGACCCGATCATCCAGACGAACCGCTCCGCCGGATGGCGTTTCTTCAGAACGTCCAGCGTGTCGACCGTGTAGGACGGCCCCGGGCGTTCCGCCTCGATCTCGCTCACGCTCATCCCCGGGCGTCCCGCGATTGCCGCGCGGAGCATCGCCGCGCGGTCCGCGAACGGCGCGGGCGTCAGTCCGGGCTTATGGGGCGGATGGGGGGCGGGCAGGAAGACGACGCGGCTTGCGCGGCCGGTTTTCAGCAGATAATCCGCAAGTCCGATGTGCCCGGTGTGAACGGGATCGAACGTGCCGCCGAAGACGGCTGTCAGGTTTTCTTCAGGCATTCGGGCTCTTGGATTCGGGGTTCTTTTTTGCGGAAATCTCTCATGCGCGCTTGCATTCAGACAATCCCGCGCGTATTTTAAATGCACCCTTTAAACATAGCAGAATCTGTTAAAAAGACAAGCCGCAATCCGTTTTTTCATGAAAATCTCTTCCTTTTCCGGAGACATCCCGCAAACCCCGCTCTTCGCCGCCGCCTCGAAGGCCGCCGCCGTGCTCCGCGCAGCCGGACACAAAGCGTATTTCGTGGGCGGGGCCGTCCGCGACCTCCTGCTCGGACGCACGCCCGACGACGTCGACGTCACCACCTCAGCGCGCCCGGAACAGATTCAGTCGCTGTTCGACAAGGCGATCCCCATCGGCG
Organism: uncultured bacterium; assembly: GCA_902778895.1. GTDB lineage: Bacteria > Verrucomicrobiota > Lentisphaeria > Victivallales > UBA1829 > UBA1732. Next base: position 122,727 of record CACYZF010000006.1, on the reverse strand, counting down.
CAGCGTTCGGCATCATCACAGTCGTCGTCGACGGCATCCCGATCGAGGTCGCGACGTTCCGGGCGGAACGCGGCTACAGCGACGGACGCCGTCCCGACCATGTGGTCTACACGGACGACGAGGTCCTGGACGTCACCCGGCGCGACTTCACGGTCAACGGACTGCTGTTCGATCCGGCGGAACGCACCGTCGTGGACTGCGTGGGCGGCCTCGACGACCTTCGCGCGGGCATTCTGCGGACCATCGGCGATCCCGTGGTGCGCTTCGGCGAAGACCATCTCCGCATCCTCCGCCTCGTCCGGTTCGCCGCCAAACTCGGATTCGAGGTCGATCCAGCCTCGAAGGAAGCGGCCGCCGCATCGGCGGAAAAGCTCCGGCTGATCGCCGCCGAACGCATCCGCGCCGAACTCGAAAAAATCCTGACCGGGCCGCGTCCCGCGGATGGCTTCGAAATGCTCGCCGAACTCGGCATCCTGAAGGTCGTCCTGCCGGAAGCCGACGCCATGCGCGGCGTGGAGCAGCCGAAGCAGTACCACCCGGAAGGCGACGTCTTCGTCCACACCATGCTCCTGCTCCGTCACGCCGCCTGGCACAACCCGGACCTCATGTGGGCCGCCCTGCTCCACGACATCGGCAAGCCTGCCACGCAGACGTTCAAGGACGGCGTGCCGCATTTCTACGGACACGAAGCGCTCGGCGCTGACATGGCCGCCGAAATCCTCGCGCGCCTGCGCTTTTCGTCCGCCTCGATCAATACGATCTCCGCCGCCATCCGCCATCACATGCGGTTCGCGTCCGTCCACCTCATGAAGAAAGCCAAATGGATGCGGATCATCGCCGACCCGAATTTCCCGCTCGAACTCGAACTGCACCGCCTCGACTGCATCGCGTGCCACGGGCTGCTCGACAACTACGTCCTCATGCTCGACCGCATGCGCGAATACGCCAGGCTCCCCGCCCCGCGCAAACCGTTCCTGAACGGCAACGACATCATCGCGCTCGGCGTCAGGCCCGGCGCGGTCTTCAGCCGGATCCTCAGCGAGGCGGAAGACCTCCGGCTGGAAGGCGAGCTCAAATCGCGCGAACAGTCGCTCGAATGGCTCCGCGCCAGAGTCGAACACCTCGACCTCTGACACAGGCGATCCAGCCGTAAAGAAATCCCCTTCGAGCCACCTCAGCCCGGAGGGGATCGTTGTTTCAAATCCGCCGATTCGCGCCTCAGCGCACGTACACCCGGAGCACGGTCCCGCGGAACAGCACGCCGCGGTCGGGCTTCGCCGCCTTGAAGATGAGGTCGGGGCCGAAGTAGAACCCGGGCTGCGTCGGCTGGTTGTACGCCACGTTCTCCGTGGCGAGGCTGATGCGGTACACCGGGTCCTCCAGGAACGTATGAAACCGGTACGCGGTCGGGATGGTGGAGACGTACAGCCGGAGGTTGCGGTTGTCGTCGGTGCGCATGAGCACCTCCTCGCGCCAGTCGCCGAAGATGTCGCCCTGAATGCACGGCGTGGACTTCGTGCCGTTGTTGGACGAGCACCCCTCGAAACGCATCAGAGGCTCGCACGTCCCCTGCGCGGCGTTGTACTTCGTGACCGTGTTGCCGTCGAGCAGTTCGCGGCACAGGTCGCCGTCCCACCACACCGCCATGTTGATGGAGAGTCCGCGCGGATTGCCGCCCAGCGCCTCGCCCTTCACGGTCTGCGGTGGGATGGAGGACGCCCACATCTCGACGCCGGGATTGGTCGGGTCGATGTCGGCCGCCATGCAGCGCCCGACGTCGGTATTGTGCCGGACCTGGTGCAGGATCTTTCCTGTGGCGGCGTCACGGAACGTCGCACCGTCGCGCTTGTTCTCGTGGCAGCACCACACCTGAAGTCCGGGCATATCCCAGGCGAACTGCATCAGGTGCATGGCGTCGCCGTGCCCGAGCCCGGTGGTGTACAGGCCCTTGCCATTGTCGTCGATCGTGCAGGAACCGTAGACGATCTCGTCCCTGCCGTCGCCGTCCACGTCGCCCACGCGCAGGTTGTGGTTGCCCTGCCCCGCGTAGCCGCGGTTCTCCGGCTCGTTGGAATCGAACACCCAGCGTTTCGTCAGGTGCTGACCGTCCCAGTCGTACGCCGCCAGATACGCCCGCGTGTAGTACCCGCGGCACATGATGACGCTCGGATGCTCGCCGTCCAGGTACCCGACCGCCGCCAGGAACCGGTCGCAGCGGTTGCCGTAATTGTCGCCCCAGTCGCGCATGTTGCCGCGCGGCACGTCGTACGGGACGGTCTCGAGCGCGGCCCCGGTCCTGCCTGAAAACACGGTCAGATATTCCGGCCCGGTCAGGATGCGGCCCTGCGGCGTGCGGTAGTCCGCGTCCGCGTCGCCGATCACCTTACCCGTGCCGTCGACCGTGCCGTCGGCGGTCTTGCAGACGACCTCCGCGATGCCGTCGCAGTTGAGGTCATAGACCATGAACTGCGTATAATGCGCCCCGGCGCGGATATTCTTTCCGAGGTCGATCCGCCACATTTTTTCGGTTTGACCGAGCTTGTAGCAGTCCAGATACACGTTTCCGGTGTAGCCGTCGTGCGCGTTGTCGTGCGCGTTCGAGGGATCCCACTTCAGAATGATCTCGAACTCGCCGTCGCCGTCCACGTCGCCCACCGACGCGTCGTTCGGCGAATACGTGTACGCCTCGCCGTTCGGAGATTTGCCGTCCGCGGGCTTCTCCAGCGGGATGTTCACATAGCCGATGGGGGCATTCTCAGGCAGGGTATAGGACGCGGACGTTTCGTCAATATCACTATAAGGAGAACCGCTTCCCGCATAGACGCCTCTACGATAGTGTTTTTGGCTACTGTATGACGAGCGAACAGGCATGTCGACCGGCTTCACCGTGTACACACCGCCGCCTTTGTTCTTATCAATGAAGTACGTCACATCCGTGATCGGTTCGGAATTGAGTTTCTTCCCGTCGCGGTACACGTTGAACGCAACATTCCTCAGGTCCTTCGAGAGATAGCGCCACGTCACGAACACCTCGTCCGCGTTCTGCCGGACCGCGATCACGCCGCGCCCGAGCTTTTCCATCTTGAGTTTGGAGAAATCGTACTTGGTCGGCGGGTCGATCGGTTCCGGCTCGCGCTGGGCGAAAAGGCTCTGCACAGGGAACGCCAGCGCGGCGGCGACTGCGGCAAACAAAAAACGGTTCAACATTGATCTGTCTCCTTCGGATGGTTCATTTGGGGACGGTTTTCAGTTCGGGGAAATAGGTGCCGCGGAAATACGTGCCGGAACCGAAGAGGTCGGGTCCGAAGTAGAATCCGGGCTGCGTCGGCTGGTTGTAGCAGATGTTCTCCAGCGCAAGGCTCATGCGGTAGACCGGTTCCTCCAGGAACGTATGGAACCGGTAGGTGGTCGGGATCGTCGAGACGTACAAACGGAGGTTGCGGTCGTCCGTGGTGCGGATCAGCACCTCCTCGCGCCAGTCGCCGAAGAGGTCGCCCTGGAGACACGGCGTCGCCTTCGTGCCGTTGTTGGAGTCGCAGCCGTCGAACGTCATCATGGTAACGAACGCGCCGCTGTCGTAGTCGTACTTGCTGACGCGGTTCTTGTCGAGGAGTTCGCGGCACAGGTCGCCGTCCCACCACACCGCCATGTTCACGGAGATCCCACGCGGGTTCTCTGCCACGGTTTCGCCCTTCACGCTCTGCATGCCGATGCCGGACCACGTCCACATTTCGAGGCCGGGATTCACGGAATCCACGTCCGCCGCCATGCAGCGCCCGACGTCGTTGTTGTTCTTGATCTGGAAGATGATCTTACCCGTGGCGGCGTCGCGGAGCGTCACGCCGTCGCGCCTGTTCTCGTGGCAGCACCACACCTGAAGTCCGGGCATATCCATCGCGAACTGCGTCATCTGCATGGCGTCGCCGTGCCCGAGCCCGGTCGTGTAGAGACCGGTCCCGTCGTCGTCGATCGTGCAGGAACCGTACACGATCTCGTCCTTGCCGTCGCCGTCCACATCGCCCACGCGCAGGTTATGGTTGCCCTGCCCCTCGTAGCCCTTCCAGCGCGGGTCCTTCGCGGTGTCGAAATTCCACCTCATCTTCAGATCCTTGCCGTCCCAGTCGTAGCACGCCAGCGCGGCGCGGGTATAATATCCCCGGCACATCACCACGCTCGGGTGTTCGCCGTCGAAGAACCCCATGGCAGCCAGGTAGCGGTCGCTGCGGTTGGCATAATTATCGCCCCAGGCCATGCCGTCACCGCGCGGCGGCTCGTAGTCGATGGTCTTGAGCGCGGCACCGTCCTTGCAGGAGAACACGGTCAGGTATTCCGGCCCGCTCATGATGCGGCCGCGGTTGTGCGTCCCGGCTGGATTCGCCCCGGTCTTGCGGAAATCGACTTCGGGGAGCTGGACCATGTCACTGCCCGGTTCGCGCCAGTCGGCGTCCGGGTCGCCGATGACCTTGCCCCTGCCATCGACCGTGCCGTCGGCAGTCTTCGCCACGAGTTCGGAGATGCCGTCGCCGTCGAAATCGTACACCACGAACTGCGTGTAATGCGCCCCGGCACGGATGTTCCGCCCCATGTCGATGCGCCACAGCTTCGTGCCGTCCAGTTTATAGCAATCGAAATACACGTTGCCGGTGTAGCCGTCATGCGCGTTATCGTGCGCGTTCGAGGGATCCCATTTCAGAATGATCTCGAACTCGCCGTCGCCGTCCGCGTCGCCCACGGATGCGTCGTTCGGCGAATACGTGTACTTTTCGCCGGACGGGGTCACGCCGTCGGCCGGCTTGTCGAGCGCAATGTTGATGTAGCCTTCCGGCGCCTTGTCCGGCAGCGTGAACGGCGCGCTCTGTTCGTCCTTCTCGCGGCCGTTCACGACCGGCTTCACGTTGTACGTGCCGCCGCCCTTGTGGGAGTCGATATAGAAAGTAGTCAGGCTCACCGGCGTGGGATTGATGCGCTGGCCGTCGCGGTAGACATTGAACGCGGTATCGGCGGGATCGGACGAGAGATAGCGCCACGAAACGAACACTTCATCCTTGTTTCTGCGGACCGCGATCAGGCCGCGTCCGAGCTTTTCCGTTTTGAGCTTGGAGAAATCGTATTTCCCCTGCGACGCGGGCAGGACCACGGCGTTCTCCGGGATGGCGGAGGCCGTATTTCCGGTACGGGAGGAATCGCAGGAGGCAAGTCCGGCGAGAGGCAGGACGGCGAGCAGAAACAGTCGGTTCAGTTTCATGTAAGAGATCCGTTTTAAGCTGAAAAAGATACACGTTTCAATGCGGACGGGGCAAATATAGCATGATTCCGGCGGAATGTCAAGGTTTTTTTGCCGTTTTCTTTGCCTTTCCGGATTGATTTCCGCTGTTCCCGCTGTATGTTATTATAGTGTGTTTATCCGGAGATCATCCATGCCTTTGCTCGACGTTAAAAACCTTTCCGTTCAGTTCCGCTCCGACGGCAAGCTTCTGCCCACCGTCACCGACGTCTCGTTCTCGCTCGAACGGGGAGAAATGCTCGCGCTGGTCGGGGAAAGCGGCTGCGGCAAAAGCGTGACCTGCATGTCTCTCGCGCGCCTGCTTCCGGAACCCCCGGTCGTGCTCTCCGGCGAAGTCCTGCTCGACCGCGGCCCGGAACTCGGCGGCGTGGCGGATGTACTTCAGCTCAACGACCGCAGCCTGCGCCAGGTGCGCGGCGGCTGCATTTCCTACATCTTTCAGGAACCGTCCGTGTCGCTGAACCCGGTCTTCCGCGTGGGCGACCAGATCGCCGAGGCCGTCAAGCTCCACCGCAAGGACGTCTCCGACCCGTTCGCCGAGGCCGTCGAGCTGCTGCGCCAGGTCGGCATCCCCGACCCCGCCAACCGCGCGAAACAGTATCCGCACGAGATGTCGGGCGGCATGCAGCAGCGCGTGATGATCGCCATGGCGCTCGGGTGCGCCCCGAGCATCCTCGTGGCGGACGAACCGACCACGGCGCTGGACGTAACGATCCAGGCGCAGATCCTCGACCTCCTGCTTTCGCTCAAGAAGGACCGCGGCATGGCCGTAATCCTCGTCACGCACAACCTCGGCATCGTGGCCGAACTCGCCGACCGCGTCGCCGTCATGTACGCCGGACGCATCATTGAGACCGCGCCCGTCGCCGAACTCATCGCGCATCCGAAGCACCCGTACACCTCCGCGCTCATCCGCGCCGTCCCCGTGCTCGGCGGCGAACACAACCGCCTGAACACCATCCGCGGCACCGTCCCATCCCCCGACAAGTTCGGGCGCGGATGCCGTTTCTGCGACCGCTGCGAACACGCCGACACGCTCACCGCCGAACAGCGCCGCCGCTGTCAGGAGGAGCCGCCCGTTCTCAGGGAACTCGTCCCCGGCCACGCCTGCGCCTGCCATTATCCACCCTGCATGACGGGGAAGGAGGCCTGACGTGCCCTCCGCATCCGTTCCGGCCGCGAAAAAAGACAGCCCAGCCGGCGACATGTCTCCATTCATCATCTTCATGGCGTTCGTGATCCTCACGACCGTCATCATCATGTCCATCTACAGGATGAACGCCGAGGAAGACATGAGTCCCGCGCAGGGAAGCTCCGGCTTCACCATCTCTCTTGATGCCCGCGAACCGGTCGTCTTTTCCGACGATTTCCTGTTTCCCGGGTTCTATCCCGTCACCCGCGAAACCGCGCAGTCGTCCCGTCCGAACATCCAGCAGAGCATTGTCGAGGCGCGCCGTCTGCTGACCGAAGGCGATTACGAACGCGCCGAAGACCTGCTCCGCACGCTGTTCCTCTTCTATCCGGACGACCTCGAGATCACCTATCTCCTGTCGGGCATCCTGCACGCCTCCGGGCGTGACGACGAGGCGGATTACTACGACGAACGCATGTACTTCCTGCTGCCCTCGCCCATGCCCGACGCCATTCCGTCCGGCGCGAAGACCGCCCCCGAGACGGAGAAACGGACCGCGTCATGAGCAAGATCAGACAGCTGAGCGACGAGGTCTGCAACAAGATCGCGGCGGGCGAGGTCGTTGAACGCCCCGCGTCCATCGTGAAGGAGCTTGTGGAAAACTCGCTCGACGCTGGCGCGCGGAAGATCACCGTCACCATCGAAGACGGCGGACGGCGTTCCATCTCGGTCGCCGACGACGGCGAGGGCATGGACGCCGACGACGCACTGCTCTGCCTCGATCCGCATTCTACCAGCAAAATCTCCTCCGAAGCCGACATCTTCGACATCGCGTCCTTCGGATTCCGCGGCGAGGCCATCCCCAGCATCGCCGCCGTCACGCGCCTGACCATCCGCACGCGCCGCCGCGAAACGCCGGAAGGCGTCGAGGTCTTCATCGCGGGCGGCAAGGCCGTCTCGGAGAAGCCCGCCGGATGCCCGCCCGGCACGGAAGTCTGTGCCCGCGACCTCTTTTTCAACGTCCCGGCGCGCAAGAACTTCCTCCGCACCGTCGCGACCGAGGAACGCCACATCGTCGAGATCCTCTCGAACATCGCGCTGGCGCACCACGACGTCGCATTCATCCTGAAAGCCGACAGCCGCATCCTGCTCTCCACCCCGTCCGCGCCGTCCATCCTCCCGCGCATCAGCGAGTTCTTCGGACGCGAATACGCCGGTGCGCTGCTGCCGTTCTCCCGTACGGAACGCGGCATCACCGTGAACGGCTTCATCGCACGACGCGGCTTCACGCGGAATTCCCGTGCCGAACAGCGCATCTTCGTGAACGCGCGTCCGGTCGAGTCCGCCCCGGTCTACCGCGCCATCAAGGAAGCCTGCGGCCCCATGCTCGAACGCGGACGTTTCCAGCCCGCGCTGATCTACCTCACCATGCCGCCCGGGTCCGTCGACGTGAACGTTCACCCGACCAAACGCGAGGTGCGGTTCCGCAATGAATTCGACGTGATCGCGGCGGTCCGCACGGCCGTGTCCGCCGCGCTCCGCACCAACGACGCCGTGATCCCCGTCACGGAGGAGGGCATGAACGACCCGGCGGAGACCGCCGCGCGCCTTTTCCCCGATTTCGCGCCGGATATCCGGATGCAGGACGTGCCGCGGGAATCCGAAAACCATGCGCATTCTTCCGCCGATGACGATCCGGTCCCCGCGTCCGGCATCGTCACAAGCGTCGATTCCCTGCTCGAATCCGCCCGCGTCGGATACCGTGTCCTCGGCCCAATGCTCCATGCGCCGTTCGGGAACGCACCGGCCGCGCAGAACACGAACTGCGTCTCCGCGCCTCAACAGGAAGACGCCGAGCTGCCGATCTCGACCGAACGGCAGCAGAATCCGCCCGAAAACGAACCGCGTCCCGATTTCCGTCTTGTGGCGGAGGACGCCCCCGCGACCGATTTCGGCGGCACCGGGCTGCGTCTGCTCGGCGTGCTGGAAAACTCCTACATCGTGGCGGCGATCCCCGGCGGCCTCGTGCTGATCGACCAGCATGCGGCGCACGAACGCGTCCTTTTCGAGCGCATCCTGAACGGCATCGACGGCACGCTCTCGCAGAAACTCCTGATGCCGATCACCATCGAGCTGTCGCCCGCCGACATGGCGTACGTCGCCCGCAATCTGCACGAATTCGAGAACATCGGGTTCGAAATCGAGCCGTTCGGCCGCAACACGATCAAACTGAACTCGATCCCCGCCGCCATCAAACAGGAAAACGTCGGCGGGTTCTTCCACGACATGCTCGCACGCATCGGCGAAATCGGCGCGGGACAGCGTCTCGCCACCGATACCCTCGCCCGTGCCGCCTGCAAGGCCGCCGTCAAGGCCCACGACCGGCTCTCTCTCCAGGAGGCCGCCGCCCTCATTGAACAGATGTCCCACTGCGCCCTGCCCTATTCCTGTCCGCACGGGCGCCCCACCATGCTCAACATCTCCCTCTCCGAAATCGAACGCCGGTTCGGACGGAAATAACACAGGAAGCTCCTCATCATGCCTGCAAAAAAAGTTAAGAAGACCGCCCCGGCAAAAGCCGCCGTCCTCCCGAAAACCAGACGAATCAAAGCCGCCGCGGACGTCTCCGGAGCGGGGTTCCGTCTCGCCGATCCCATGTGGAACGCCCACGAGATCCTCGCCGCGCTCGAAATGTACGCGTCGTTCGAAGTCGGGGCAGTCGTCTTCCCCGAGCTCTGCGTCACCGGATCGTCCTGCGGCGACCTCTTCCGCCAGAATCTCCTCCTCGACGCCGCGCAAAAGGCCGTCAAGTTTTTGCTGAAGGAGACCGCCTCACTGCCCGTCACATTCGTCGTCGGCGTCCCCGAACGCTCCAAATCCGGCGTCCTGTACGCCGTCACGCTCTGCATCCGCGCCGGAAAGATCATCGCGCGCAACAAAAAGCCGCTCGACGCTCCGGCCACCGTCTTCGCCCCGATCGAACTCGTCTCCACGCTCCGCAAACGCAACCCCGAACGCCTCATCCTCTGCCCGTCCGCGGTCCCCTCCGCTCTCATGACGCCCTCCGATTTCCGTTCGTTCGCGCTCGCGGCGGCAAAGGAGCACCAGGCGGATTTCATCCTCGCTGCGCCGAAATCCGGCGAATCCGTGACCGACGGCTTCTACGGCATGCCCGTCTGCTGTTCCGTGATGGTCCATGAGGGAGAACCGGTCCTCGCCGACCTCACCGATCCGTGCCCGTCGCTGGAATTCGCCCCGGAATTCGAGCCCGCGAAAAAACAGTATCTCCTGAGCTTCGAAGAAGACCCGAAACATCTCGCCGCGCTCGGACGCGCCCCGCTGCCCTTCCTGCCGAAGGACCGCACGGACACCATCTGGATCGCCGCCGCGCTCGAATCCGCGCTGGCGCACCGCATGACGACCGCGCACTCTGATAAGCTCGTGATCGGCGTTTCCGGCGGCCTCGACTCCACGCTGGCGCTCCTCGTGTCGCACGAAGCCGTCTCCGCGCTCAATCTCCCCGCGAGTTCGGTCATCGCGATCTCCATGCCCGGATTCGGCACCACGAAACGCACGAAGAACAACGCCGCGCGTCTCGCCGAACTCCTCGGCTGCGACTGCCGCACGGTCGACATCCGGCCCGCCTGCCTCCAGCACTTCGCCGACATCGGACACGATCCGGAGGTCGCCGACGTGGTGTTCGAGAACGCTCAGGCGCGCGAACGCACCCAGATTCTGATGGACGTGGCGAACGGATCGAACGCGCTGGTCGTCGGCACGGGCGACCTCTCCGAAATCGCGCTCGGCTGGTGCACCTACAACGGCGACCACATGAGCATGTACGCGGTCAATTCCGGCGTCCCGAAAACGCTCGTCCGCCATCTCGTATCGTTCTACGCGGGCGAACACGGCGGCAAGATCGCGCCCGTGCTGAAGGACATCCTCGACACGCCCGTCTCGCCCGAACTCGTCCCCGCCTCCCAATCCGGCGAATCCGGCCACAAGACCGAACAGATCCTCGGCGCGTACGAACTGCACGATTTCTACCTCTTCCACCTCGTCCGCCTCAACGAAGCCCCGCGCGTGATCCTCCGCAAGGCGAAGAAGGTCTTCGCCGGAAAGTATGAAGCGGACGAGATTCTCCGCACGCTCGAACTCTTCCTCCGCAGGTTCTTCACCCAGCAGTTCAAGCGCTCGTGTTCGCCCGACGGCCCCGCGGTCTCCCCGCTCTCCCTCTCGCCGCGCACGGGCTGGCGCGTCCCGTCCGACGCCTCCCCGGCGCTCTGGCTCGACGACCTGAAGTAAGTGGAAAACGAACCGAACGGACACGCCGGACATGGAAGCAACATCCACGCTTGACATCATCCTTGATACGATCAGGAGCCTCTTCTCGGACGCCCCCGGGATCGCGATCTTCGATCCGGCCGTCTTCTCCGAAGCCATGCACGAATATCCGGTCTTCTTCGCGTTCGTCGCGTTCTGGTTCGGGTGCTGCATCGGGTCGTTCCTGAACGTCTGCATCTACCGGCTTCCGCTCGGCATGAGCCTGGTCTCGCCGCCGTCGCACTGCACGGTCTGCGACCACAAGATATCGGTCTGGGAGAACATCCCGATCTTCAGTTATCTGTGCCTGCGAGGCAAATGCCGCTGGTGTCACGCGCCGATCTCGCCGCGCTACCTGATTGGAGAAATGCTCGTCGGGCTCATGTACATGGCATCGTTCGTGTACGTCCTGCACTTCAAGCTCCCGCTCCCGGCGATGTTCATCTACTTCCTGACCATCTCCGTTGCCTATCCGGCGGCACTGATCGACATGAAAGTGCGCCTGATCCCGAACGAGCTCACGTACTCGCTCCTGATCCTCGCGCCGCTGTACCACCTGGTCCACGGCGTCGGGCTGTATCCGCATCTGCTCGACTGGCGCGGATTCCTGATCTCCGTCGTGACCGCCGGGCTCTTCGGCACGCTTCTGACGCTCTTCGCGTGGCTCGGCGAAAAAGCCATGAAACGCGAGGCGTTCGGTCTGGGCGACGTGAAGCTGATCGCCGGACTGGCCGCCGCGCTCGGCGCGCTCCCCGCGCTCTGGATCATGCTCGCAGGTTCCCTGATCGCCGTCGTCTTCATGCCGGTCTATACGCTCAGACACCCGAAGTTCCGCCGCCGCGGATTCGCGTTCGGGCCGTTCCTCGCCATCGGGCTGGGGCTCTGGCTCCTCTTCGGGATCCCGTTCACGGACGCGCTGCTCTACCCCGACATGGAAACCGATATCTCCGCAATCTCGTTCGTCAACGACCACCATGTGAACCTCTACGACCGCTATCGCGAACACGTCATAGAGGCATTGGAGGAACAGGAGGAACGCCGCGTCCGCGAGGAAGAAGCGATGGAGCGCCGCATCCGCGAGGAAGAGGAAATGGAACACGAGGAGGCGGAAAGCTTTCAGCGGGAGACGGAAGAACTCGGAACCGGATCCTGAACTCCGGCAAAAGCCGCCGCGCCCTCCCCTCCGCAAAACAAATTTCCGCCTTTTTGCTTGACTTTCCGTTCCCTTTACGATATATTATCAAAATGTATCGCACGGGAGCGCGAACCGCTCCTTTTCTATTTCCGGAACAAGAGGTTTTTTCATCGTGAACCATTATCTCTGGCTGTATGCGGCGGCCTTCGCGGCGTCGTTTCTGATCTCGTTGCCTGTCGTGCCGCTCTGCCGGGTCCTCGCGCGCCGTACCGGGATCATGGACGTGCCGAAATCCGAAGGGCACAAGCTGCACGGGAAAGCGACTCCGCTGCTGGGCGGCGTGGCGATCCTGATCGCGTGGCTGGCTCCGGTTCTGGCGGGCGCGGCCGCGCTCCTCGCCGTGCCGGGACGGTTCCCGGAAGAGCTCCCAGGCGGCTTCCGCAACATCTCCGGCGAGTTCGCCATGATCTGCGTCTGCGCGGTCGCGGCGGTCGTCCTGGGCGTGATCGACGACAAACACGCCATGCGCGCCTCGTTCAAGTTCGCCGGACAGTTCCTCATCGCGTTCGCCATGGTTTTTTTCGGCGGCCTGCATATCACGGCATTCATTTCCTCGCCGTTCCTCACGGTCCCGATCTCCGTCTTCTGGATCGTCTTCATCATGAACGCCATGAACTTCTTCGACAACATGGACGGGCTGTCCGTCGGCACGGCGGCGATTGCCTTTCTCTTCTTCGCTGTTGCGGCGTGGATCAACGGCCAGTTCTTCGTGGCGGCGCTCTCGGCGTGTTCGGCGGGCGCGTGCTGCGGCTTCTGGCTTTTCAACAAGGCTCCGGCGTCGATTTTCATGGGCGACGCGGGCAGCCATCTGGTCGGATTCCTGCTGGCCGTCGTCAGCGCCCGCGTGACCTACTACAATCCGGAGGTCGCCGCGGGAAAATACGCCATCCTGATCCCGTTCTTCATCCTCGCCGTCCCGATCTTCGACGCCTTCGCGGTCGTGCTCATCCGCCTGCACAACCATAAGCCGTTCTACATCGGCGACCACAACCATATCTCGCACCGGTTCGTGCGGATGGGCCTCACCCGTCCGCAGGCCGTCCGGATCATCCACCTGCTGTCGATCGTGGCCGGACTGGGTGCGATTCCCCTGCTCTGGGGCGATGCCCGCACGTGCTTCGTGCTGCTGGCGCAGGGCGCGGTGATTCTTCTGATCCTGACATTACTGCAATTTCAAACGATACCCAAACAAAACGACAACCAGGAGACACCCCACCATGAACAATCCTGAAAACGTCAGCGAGACCAGCATGAAGTTCCGCCGCATCGGCGGCTCCTCCCAGCTCGTCATCGAATCCGCGAACGACTTCCGCAACGCCTACGAGCTCGATCCGGCGCACTGGACGCTCACCAGCATCCCCGCCAAAAACCTGCTCTGCCCCGCCGAATTCCTCGCTCTGATCCCGCAGGACGCCTCCGGCCGCATCCATGTGAAGGATGTCCGAGGCCTCCTCAAATGGGTCATCTCCACCGTCTCCGACCTCTCCGACTTCATCACCGCCGCCCCCGCGCTCCGCCTCGCCTCGTTGAACGCCGAGGATCCCGACGGACTCCGCGCGAAGGAGACCGCCCAGCTCGCGCTGAAGCGCATCGGCGCGAAAACGGATTCGGAGATCACCATCGAACAGATCAACGAGTTCAAGACGCTCGTTTCCAATGCCCTCCAGAACGGCGACGGCATCATCCCGCCCGGCCCGGTCGAGGACGCGATCACCGCCGAATGCATCAAGTTCGCCATGGCCGCTGTCGGCACGCAGAAGGACATCTCCGGCGCGGACGGCATCGGGTCTTCCGAACTCGACATCTTCGAAGGAATGCTGAACGGATTCCTCGCCTGGACCGACGAGGGCGTCGCCCGCAAGGACGCGCTCTTCCCCTACGCGGACGCCACCGCCGGGCTCTGGGGCGCGTACCAGGCCGTCGCCGCCGACGTCGACGACTATTTCGAGAGCTGCCACGCGCTCGTTTTCGCAGGCGGCCACGAGTCCTCGTCCCGCGTCCCGAAGAACACCTTCGACCCCAACGATTCCTCCTCGGTCGAGGACTTCTTCAAGAAGGCCCCGCTCGCTCCCGCCGATCCGGCGTGCATCCTGCACCTGAACGAACGCGTGAACCCGAACCGCGCCGGCGCGCTGACCGCGTTCTTCGGGGCGTTCCGCGCTGCCGTCCCCGGCGACGCCGCCTCCATCAGCGAGTCCGAATGGATCGCGTTCAAAGCCGCCATCGCCCCCTACGGCGACTGGACCGGCCGCAAGAACACCGACAAGCTCGACGGCCTCGACCTGGAACGCCTCCGCGCGGTCGCCGCGTCCAAGGCGTTCGAAAACATCCGCGCCATGATCGCCGAGGACACCGTGGTCTCAAACAACGTCACCTGCTGCGACCTCGTCCGCAAGGTCATCATCTGCCAGACCAACCTCCGCGAGTTCCTGAACAACTTCATCAACATGGAGGCGCTGTTCTCCCCCGAAAAGCGCTCCTTCATCCTCGCCGGCAAGCTCGTCATGAACGGCTACAACTTCCACATGTGCATGATCGTCCACGACATCGCCGCGCACAAGAAGATCGCCGCCACCAGCAACGTCTGCGTGATGTATATTAAAGCCACCACCGGCACCGCCCCCGCGGTCAAGTCCATGGACCTCGCCGTCGCCGTCACCGCCGGCACCATGCGCCGCCTCTTCGTCGGCAAGTCCGGCGTCTTCTACACCCCGGACGGGCTCATCTGGGACGCCGTCATCACCGACCTCATTCAGCAGCCTGTCTCCCTGAAGGAAGCCATCCTCATGCCGTTCTACAGGATCGGCGACATCATCCAGACCCAGGCCGAAAAACACTTCGCGGCCAAGACCAACGCGCTCGAGGCCGACGTCACGAAAAACGTCGACGCCAAGCTCGCGGGCAGCGACCAGCCCAAGAAGGAAGGCGGCCTCAACATGCCCATGCTCATCATGGGCGGCGGCGTCGGCATCGCGGCCTTGGGCAGCAGTTTCGCATTCATGGCGAAGAGCCTTCAGGGCGTCTCCGTCTGGCGCATCCTCGCCGTTCTCCTCGGCATCTTCATCATCATCTGCGCCCCGTTCGTGATCCTCTCGCTCCTGAAGCTCTTCCGCCGCAGCCTCACGCGTTTCCTCGAAGCCAACGGTTGCGCCCTGAACCGCGAAATGCGCCTCACGCTCGCACTCGGCCGCATCTTCACCTACGTCCCGCGCATCCCCGGCAAGTTCTCGCTCTACAGCATGAACACGGCCTCCGCGGCCGACGATCCCGACGCGGTCAAGTCCCCCATCCTGAACATCGTCTTCAGGATCCTGATCGCCGTGCTGATCGTTCAGCTCGTTCTGCTCATCGTCTTCAAGTTCTTCCTCAACAACTGAAACGGCTGAGCCTGACGGCCGCGGCTGTTCCGATCCGGGACGCCGCGGCTTTTTTTTCGCCCGGAATCGCAGGACAAAATGTAACTTTCTAAACGATAGCCGGATTTTGCCGGAAAAAACGAATACAAATCACGGTTTTTGCCTTGTTTTTTCACCGGATGAATGTTATATTATTTTCAAGCATGTGATGTTGACGTTTTTCCGAACGGAAACGCCGCGCATGTTCTCTGAAAACGCCCGTACGAACCTACCACATACAAACCAACAACATAAGGTATTATCATCATGGCACAAGCTATTACTGCGAACGAAATCATCGACAACTTCAAGAAGATCGTCACGACCCAGTACATCTGCTTCGAAGGCAGAATGAGCCTCCGCGAATACTGGCTCTATTTCCTCCCCGTCTTCATCCTTTCCCTCATCCCGTTCGTCGGCTGGGTTCTCAGCGTCGCTCTCCTGCTCCCTACCATCGGCGCCACGACCCGCAGACTTCACGACGTCGGCAAGACCGGCTGGCTCCAGATCTGCGTCCTCATCTGCGGTATCGGATACCTCGTTCCGCTGTTCTTCTGCATTCAGGCAGGAAACGCCGGCGACAACCAGTACGGTCCCGCTCCCGCCGGTTCCTCCAATTCCGCCGAGTAAGCTCGTTTCGTACTGATCCAAGTACGTTCCGTCCGCGCCCGCCATTCACGGCAGGCGCGGATTTTTTCGTTTCACGCTTGTACTTTCCAGTTCCGCGTGTATATTATCCGAAGGCGCTTTCCGGTTCGCGGACGCCAACGCTCAAACCGCACGAAAGGACATCCACCATGAACGACTCCAAACGCATTTCCCTGCTCGGCGTCATCGTCGAGGACAACGCCGCTTCCGACCAGATCAACAAGATCCTTCACGCCTACAGCGAGTTCATCGTCGGACGCATGGGCATCCCGTACCATTCCCGCGGCGTGAGCATCATCAGCGTCGTTCTGGACGCCGCCCCGGAAACTGCCTCCGCGCTCGCAGCCGAACTCGGCAAGATCGCCGGAGTCTCCTGCAACATCGTTTCCGCGAAGAACTGATTCCCGCCTCGATTCACACCGCCGCGCCTGATTCGGCACATTCCATGCGTGCGCGAGCGAAAGCCGCGCACAACTGCAGTGGAGGACTTGTCCTCCTGAGGCGCGGCGGGCTGTTCGATTCCCTTTTTTTCGGAGAGCCACGCCCATGCAAATCTTCCGCACGAACCTGTCGCCCGGGATAACCGTGCTTCTGGTCGTCCTCGCGATCCTTTTCGCGGCGATCGTGATCCCGCTTCTGCTGATCGCCGGGGTCTGCTGGATCGTCTGTGACGCCGTCATGGGCAGTTCTCCGCTCGAACTTTACCTCCGCCGCAAGGCGCGCCGCCGTTCCGGCATCTACGAAGGACCGTTCGCGCAGGACGACGCCGGACAGGACGATGTCCGCGAAACCGCCGCCTCCAACGACGACACGATCGAATGCGAGGTCATCAGCGCCCGCACGTTCGACGATAACGGACAGGAAATCCGCTAATCCGGCGGATTCATGGATCCTTCCGTTTCCTTTTTTGCGGCTTTTTTCTTTGCCGCGCTTGCTTTTTCATGGTTTAGGTTTTATAGTATCGCCAGTTTTACGAAAAACCTCACTTTCAACGAAGGAACCACCGCCATGAAAGCCTCCTCCGTCCGTCGCATCCTCGTCCTCGCCGCAGCCATGCTCTGCACGGTCCTCTCTGCCCAGTCCAACCGCCGCACCCCATCGACCGTCGTGCTCGACCCGGCAAAGGGTTCGCCGTTCAACGACGGCGTCTTCGAGGGCTGGGGCACCTCGCTCTGCTGGTGGGCGAACCGCGTCGGCTACAGCGACAAGCTCACGAACCTCGCCGTGGACGCGTTTTTCGACCAGACGAAGGGGCTGAAACTCAACATCGTGCGCTACAACATCGGCGGCGGCGACGATCCCTCGCACCGCCACATCACGCGTTCCGACTCGAACATGCCCGGATTCGCGCAGCCCGTCCGAAACGCGGACGGATCGTTCGAGGTCGACGACGACGGCATTGTGCTGTACAAATATGACTGGGAACGCGACAAGAACCAGATGAACGTGCTCACGAAGCTCCTCAAACGCAATCCCGACGCGCTCGTCGAAGTCTTCTCCAACTCCCCGCCGTACTTCATGACCTGGAGCGGATGTTCCAGCGGCGGCGCGGGCGAACACAGGGGAAACAACCTCAGACCTGAATACATTCCCGTTTTCGCCGAGTTTCTCGCCGACGTCGTGAAGCACATGCGCGAAGACCTCCACATGAAGCTGAACAGCATTGACCCGTTCAACGAACCATCTTCCAATATCTGGGGCGCATACAGCAACAAGCAGGAAGGGTGCAACATCGGAGACAACAAAGTCAAGAGCAGCCTCATTGTCGAACTTGACAAGGCGCTCCGCAAACGTAACGTCCGCGACGGCATCATGCTCGCCGTCGCCGACGAGACCTCCATCGACCTCGCCATCGACACTTTCAAGGCGCTGTCCCCCGAAGCGAAAAAAGTTACGGACCGCATTAATACGCACACCTACGGAGGCAGCCGCCGCGCCGAACTCCAGGCATTCGCAAAAGAACAGAAGAAGCACCTCTGGATGAGCGAGGTCGACGGCATCGGCACGGTCGGCGGACAGGCGGCGGGCGACATGGGCAGCCCGCTCTGGCTCGCATCGCGCATTATCACCGACGTGAACGGCATGATGCCTTCCGCCTGGGTCATCTGGCTCGTCGTCGACCGCCACCGTTCCGATTTCAACAACATGGAACGCAACAACACCTCCCTCAAGGGGGCATACTGGGGAACCGGTATCTGCGACCACATCGAGGAAAAACTTCTCCTCGGCAAGCGCTATTACGCGTTCGGCCAGTTCACGCGCTACATCCGCCCCGGCGACCGTATCATCGCCTCCTCGCCCTCCACGCTCGCCGCATGGAACCGTGAATCCGGCAGGATCGTGGTCGTCGCCGTCAACGGCGCCGCGGACGAACGCTCCATGACGTTCGACCTTGCGGCGTTCCCGGGCATCCCCGCCGCGTCCGCGAAAGTCATCCGCACCAGCGGCCAGGTGAACGCGGGCGAGAACTGGAACGAGGATATCCCGGCGGTCCCGATCCTCGACAAGAAGCTCTCCGTCCGCCTCGCCCCCTTCTCCATCACCACGTTCGTGATCGAAAAGCCCCGCTGACCGCCCTGCCCTCCCCGGACGGCGGCATTCCGGGAGGAGCATTCCATTCCGCCAAATCTCTCTGCCTCATCTCCGGATACAAATTGTATCCGGGAGAGGCTGTTTGAGAGTCTACTTTTTTGGGAAGGGACGAGGCCGGATTCGTCCGGCTTTTTTGTCTCCGGGCAGGACCTCACGCGCCGGAAATCGGGAGTTATTTTCGATTTTTAACAATTTTCAGAAAAAAAATACGAAAAAAGTTTGTTTTTCCGCTACAATTTTCGCGTTTTGCGTGTCTAATATAATAGATAACCTTTTTTTTTGCTTGCGAACAACTGAGAACAGTACAGGGAACCGACCAAAAAAACGTACGTCGGTCCGGGGCGCGGAAGCAAAAGTGCGCGGCCCGGAACCGGAGACAAGGAGACCGAACATGTCAGAGATCATCACAAGCTCCATCGAAATATCCGCTGGCATCGTTTCTTCGGGACTGACCGTAGACGCAGGCGGCGAAGTAACCGTTTTATCCGGCGGCACCGTCACGGACGCCGAGGCCATCAACTACGGCTATTTCTGGGTAGAGGAAGGCGGCTACATCGGTAATATCCGCGTCACGAACAGCGGCGACGCCATGGTGAACGGCGGCCTCGCGGAAAACCTCACGATGGAATCCGGCGGCATGGCCGATATTTTCGGCGGTACCATGCGGACTGGCACGATCCTGAACGGCGGCTACGGGGCGGTCTACGAAGGCGGTTCCGGGCTGGACGTCGCCGTCTCGTCGGGCGGGCGTTATCTGGTGAACGGCGGTTACGCCGAGAACACGGTCGTTTCGAGCGGCGGCTCGTTCACGGTCCAGCTCGGCAGCGGCCTCGCGGACAAGACCACGATCGAGGCGGGCGGCCATGCCCGCATCGTGTCCGGCGGCCAGATGTGGGAAACGATCCTGAACGGCGGCCACGTGGACGTGATCTCCGGCAGGATCCTGGCAACGACGCTGAACGCGGGCGAACTGCATGTTTCGTCCGGCGGCCCCGAATCCGGTTCGGGCTGCGCGGAGACCACGGTCGTGAACGCGGGCAGTTTCATCGTCTCCGGCGCGACCGCTACGGACACTACGCTGAATGGCGGCGAGTTCATCGTTTCCGGCGGCTTGGCGCAGAAGACCACGGTAAACGGCGGCGACTTCATCGCGTCCGATGCCACAGTACAGAGCACGACGGTGAGCGGCGGCGAATTCATCGCGTCCGATGCCGAGGTGCAGAGCACGACAGTGAGCGGCGGCGCGGTCCAGTTCATCGGCGGAACGGCAGACAAGACCGACCTCTTCAGCGGGACCGTCCTGGTTTCCGGCGGCACGGTGCAGAACACCACGCTGGGCAGCAGCACAGGTGGTTCCATCAACATCCCCATCGTCGGTCCCACCTTTACCCCCTTCGACCCCCACAACCCCATCATCCTCAATCCGATCAATTGGGACGACATCATACTCGTCGATGATGGGGGCACGGCCACTATCACTTACGGCACGGGCGGTTCCATCCTTCTGGACGGCGGCGCGACCGTGTACACGCCGGAACAGCGCGAGACCATCGGATACGCGGGCTACCCCGGGCAGACCGTGAACGGCGATGAAGCATCGGCGGGCGAGGAAGAGCCTGCATGCCGTCTGGACATCCTGAACGGCGGTCTCGCGGTCAGCACGACCGTGAACAGCGGCCTGATGCAGGTCTTTGAGGGCGGCGCGGCGAACAAAACGACCGTGAAGGGCGGCACGCTCCATATTTCGGGCGGCGGCATCGCGAACAACATCACGATGAGCGGCGGCGGGGGCGGCAGATACAGTATTATCGTCGGCGGCGATACGAACACGTACGGAGATGCCATTTCCTTCAACCCGGTTCCCTCCGGCAGCGGTACTCCGTTCGTAACCGTCTTCGAGGGTGGCACGGCGAACAATATCACGGTGAGCGGCGGACTGCTGACCCTCAGTGGCGGCACGGCAAACGATGTAACCCTCGCGGGCGGCACGTTCCATGTTTCGAGCGGCGGCATCGCGAATACCATGACGATGACCGGCGGCACGGCAACCGTCTTCAACGGCGGCCGGATCTCCGGCGCGACCGTCACGGGCGGCACGGTGCGGTTCCTGGAGGGCGGCACGCTGGCCGGTCCGTTCACGGTCACGGCGAGCGCGGACGTCTACATGGAGTCCGGCAGCGTGATCGCGTTCGACATCACGAATATGACGCCCGGAGCCGAAGCGGAATCGAGCGGCCTGTCTTACATCTGGGGCGATCCGTCCTATACGCTCACGGTCTCGGACATTCAGGCGGCGGGCGTCTACGCGCTCTCCGCGGAGGCGGCGGGATTCCGCGACGCGATCACCGTTCAGAATCAATTCGGCGTCCAGCTCGGCACGCTCACAGTCGGGAACACCGTGTTCCTCAACAACCAGTACTACACCCTGCGCGTGACGGACAACGTGCTGAACCTGACGGTCTCGAACGAAGCTCCGGCGCGGATGTGGGATCCGGTGATGGTCTTCGTGAACGACGCCTGGGCGTCCCTGCCGGAAGGCAGCACCGTCGAGCCCGTCGCGGGAATCTCCGCGACCATCGGAGTCGACGCGTTCGCCACGGGGCGCGACGCCACCAACGCCGTGGCGGGCGACGGAACCGTGGTCGTGGTCGGGGGCGAAGCCTCGTTCCAGTACGGCATCACCCGCGACACGGCGGCCTGGAACGGTGCATCGGTGACCGGGTCCACTGTCCTGCGGAACGGCGTGCTCACGCTTTACGCCGGTTCGACCGGGAACGACCTCACGGTCACGCGCGACGGCAAACTGTTCGTGAACGCGGGAGCAACCGGAAACACCTTGAACGTGACCTCAGGCGGCGATCTCGCCGTGTCCGGCGTGGCGCGCGGCATCAGGGTCCAGAACGGCGGCATGCTCACGGTCAAGGCCGGGGGCGTCTGCTCGGGCACGGACATCTCCGGGACGCTGGTCGTGGAGGCCGGCGGCTATCTGACCGGGACCGGGAAATTCGCGTCCGGCGTCTCCATCACCGTCAACGGCATCATCAACTTCGACCTCACCTGCCTTTCCGCCGGAAACTCCGCCCTGTTCACCGGCAACGGCACAAGCATCGCGGGCGCGCCGAGCTTCACCATCATGGTATCCGATTCGCAGGCGACCGGGACCTATTCGCTCGCCAACAGGCTCTCCGGCCTCGACGGGCTGTTCACGATCCTGAACGTCCGCGGCGAAGCCATCGGCACGCTCACGGTCGGCAGCGGGATCCTCCTCGACGGGCGCGCCTATATGCTCCGCAGGGACGGGACCGGTATCTCGCTGACCATTTCCGAGGCGGGGGACACGAACGTCCTGTACGTGAATACCGACTGGATGGAGCTTGAGCCCGGCGCTCTGGTCGGGACGCCGTCCGGCATGGCCATCATCGGCTACGATGCGTTCGGCGACCTGCACACCGCCGAGGAGCGCCTGCCGGAAGACGGATTCATCATCATCACGGGCGGGACCTACGCCTCGGAGACCATCTCCATCGGCATCACGATGGAGGGCGGCACGATCAGCGGCTCCGCGATCACCGCGACCGGGAGCCTGACGATGAACAATTCGAGCGGCGCAGCAAACCTGACCGTGGACGGCGCGCTGGTCATGAATTCCCGCGCGAAAGCCTCGGACCTGACCGTGAACGGCAGGCTCGTCATGAACGATTCCTCCGAGGCGGAGAACATCACCGTGACCGGGAGTATCATGCTCAACGGCAATTCGAAAGCGACGAACCTCACGGCGAAAGGAATGGCGGTCGTCCGGGGCGCGGACAATGCCAGACTCGACGGCACGATCACGATCGGGAGCGGCGCCACGCTCACAGGTTCCCTGAAATTCGGAGAGGTGTCGGACCTCGTGATCGACGGCACCTGGGTTTTCGATATTTCCGGTTCGACCACGGGCAATGAAGCACTGTTCCGGGCTGAAGGGACGTCCGTGACATTCAGCGGCACGACGACACAACTCGTCATCACGGTCTCCGACACGCAGGACTTCGGCGTGTACAAACTCGCTTCCGGAATTACGGGCTTCGATGACGCCTTTTTTACTATCGTCAACACCACTGGCACCACGGTCGCCACGCTCGCCGCGGGCGAAAGCATCACCGTCAACGGGAAATATTACCGGCTGTCCTGCGCCGCCGATAACGGCCCCCTGGCCCTGACCGTCGCAAACGAACCGAACGCGTACCGTACCTACGTCAACTCCGTCTGGCGGGACAAGTCTTTCGGCGACCTGGTGCAGACCCCGGACGGCGCGGTCGTCTTCGGCGTGAACGCATTCGCCGACCTGGACACCGCACAGCTCTCGACCTCGGAATACGGCACCGTGTTCGTCGTCGGCGGCACGTTCGACTCCGGCTCCATCACGCGGAACGTGCAGGTCTCGGACACCTCCGTCGCCAACCTCACGGTATCGGGCTACGGCACGCTGACACTGAACAGCGGCGCGACGGCGCGTGACATCACCGTGTCCGCGGGCAGCCTGCTGACCGTGAACGCGGGGGCCACCCTGACCATCACCTCCTCCGAGTTCCTCAATCCGGACGCCGTCATCACGATCCATGGCAGCCTCATCCTGGACATCTCCGGGACCACGCCCGGCGATCCGGCGCTCATCGACGCCTCCCGGCTGCCGGAAGGCTCGACGATCAAGGTGGACATCGGGTCCAGCCCCGCCAGCGGCGTTTATTCGCTGGTCTCCGGCATGACGGAATTCAACGGCGTGGAGATCTACCGGAACGGCGTTTATTTCAAGACGCTGTCCGCCCTTAACAAGGAAGATCTGACCTTCTCAACGATGTTTTCCATGACGCTGACCACATCCGAGGAGGATCCCACGCTCCGGCTCGTCCTGAAACAATACCTGAACTACTACCCCTGCGTCAACACCGAATGGGCCGGACTGGATTACGGGACGTTCGTGGTGTCCCCCGACGGCTATACGTACACCTTCGGCTACGATGCGTTCGCCACGTATGAGGAGGCGGAATTCGTGACACTCGGAAGCTCGCCCGGCATGATCATGATCTACGCGGAAAACAACTGCATCTCGCCCGCCGGCGGCATCAACAAGACGTCCTCATTGCGGCAGGGCCGGATCGAAAATACGGCGGTGGGGATCAGCGGGAGCCTTACTCTGGGGGCGGATACATCGGCAAAGGATCTGATCGTCGACGGGAAGCTGATCGCGTCCTCCCGGAACATCATGCAGAACGTCGTCGTAAACGGGACGCTCGAATACAGTGGCGAGTCCACCGGGCCGCAGCAGGACATTACCGTGACCGAGAGCGGCACGCTGACGGGGTGGACGACCTTCGCGGAGGACTGCGGATTCACGGTCGACGGCTACCTGCAGTTCTCTCTCGGCTCCTATTCCGGCAGCTCCGACGACCAGAACAGCGTCCAATACCGCAATCTGTACAATTTGAAGGGGAATACGAAATACTCCGTGTCGATCGGTTCCGATACGTATTCGAACCAGAGGTATACGCTCGCAACCGGGTTCGCCGGGTCCGAGGACACCTCGTTCGTCTTCGTCAACCCCCGCGGCAGGTATCTCGGCGAGATTAGGCTGGGGAAGAGCGCCATCGTGGAAAAAAATGTCTTCACGATGACCGTCGAAAAGGACGAGACCACCGGGGAGGACTGCCTCATGCTCACGATCACCCAGAAGGGGGAGACCCTTTACCTGAGTTCGGAATGGGAAGGCGTGGAGGACGGGAAGGAGGTCCAGTACCCCGTGATGTATGGTCAAATATGGGGCACGGCGGTCATGGGGGAATCGGCGTTCTCCGACGGGGACCTCGCGATGGAAAAGGCGTACGGGATCGACACGATCCGAATCTGCTGCGGCACGTTCTCCTTCTCGGAGGGGATTACGACCCAGACACTGGTCTCCGGGTCCCATACGACGGGCGACGTCCTGATCCATGACACGGAGATCGCCGCCTCGCTTACGATCACGGGAGCAGACGACACTACGGCTCTGACCGGACGGAACCTGACCGTTTGGGACTGCGGTTCGCTGAGTGCCGGGAGCGGTGCACTGCTCGATTCCATTACGGTGCGGAGCGGGGGACAGGTTTCCGTGGGTGGGGGAGCCATGTTGACGGGGCGCTGCGTCTTCGAAGACGGCTCCGGTATTAAGCTGGAAAGCAACGCCAGCCTGATCTTCGACATCACCGGGATGACCGCGGGCGGACCGGCGCAGTACGAGGGATTCGGCTGCGTTCAGTGGAAACAGTCCGCTACCCCGCTCTTTACGCTCGCGATCTCCGGCACGCAGGAATACGGCGACTACCTGCTGGCGAACGGCGTGACCGGGTTCACGAAGAGCGTTTCGATCACGGTGGACGGCGTCCAGGCCGGCAGCGTGAGCACGGCGGAAAAGACGATCCTCAACGGTACGACCTACGCCCTGAAGATTCAGGACGGCTCCCTGATCCTCCGCGTCGCGGAATACGTGCAGCCGTCAGTCGTCTACCTGAACTCCGAGTGGAAGAAGACGCCGGCGGACACCGCCGTGGAGGTCCCCGGCGGCACGGCGGTCATCGGCTACGATGCATTCGCGGACATGACCAAAGCACTGTCCGCGGCGGGCTCCGGCGGCACGGTCGCGATCACCGGAGGAACGTTCAGGTTCGCCGACGGGATCGATTCCGACATCCTGCTGATGAACGGCGCGGTGCACGATTCCACTGTGCGGAAGACGCTCACGGTCGAAGCGGGCGCTTCGGCGTCGAACCTGGTCGTTTCCGCGGGCGCGGCGCTCACGGTCGAGGCGGGCGCGAAGCTCACCGGCTGGGGCGTGTTCGCAGAAGGCGCGGCCATCACGATCGACGGCACGCTGGACTTCGACATTTCCGCGAAGATGGCGGGCATAACGTACCTGTACAGCGGCCTGTCGTTTGTGCAGGGGTCGACGAACTTCACGCTCACGGTCCGCGATTTCCAGTCGCTCGGGCTCTATGCGCTGGCGGACGGCCTGACGGAGTTCGGATCGACGATCACCGTGGTAAATACGACGGGGACGCAGCTCGGAAAACTTTCGGTCGGGACGACCACGCGCATCGGCGGCAAGGCATACCGCCTCATGCTGAATGACGGCGTCCTGAGCGTGGCGCTCCTCACGCCCGAAGAAGCCGTGAAATGCGACGTCAACGGCAACGGCATTTCCGACGTGCTGTTCCAGTATACTGGCGGCAGGAATCAGACCGGGTACTGGCTGGACGGCAAGGACGAATGGCGCAGTTCGAACGAACTGCATCCGGTCGAATGGACGCTGCTCGGCGCATACGACATGGACGGTGACGGGCTCGCGGACTCCGTGTTCGTCGGGAATACGGTCGTAAACGGCGTAAAAGGCGCGTATATCGGGTATTATGCGGGCGGCGTCGATGCCGATGAGAACTGGAGAAACATCGACTTCCTCAATAACGAGGCGGAAAACGTTTGGGAGAATAAGATCGGCAACCTGACCGGGAATCCCGGCGCGAACTCCATCGTTTGGCATTGTGCCGGACTCGGCGCGATCGGCGTCTGGACCGACGGAACCAGCAACTGGATTTCCCTCGGGGGCGGCTTCGATTCCAACTGGACGATGGTCGGCTGCGGTGACTTCGACGGCGACGGAAGAGACTCCGTTGTGATGTCCTACCTCGGCGGCGCGAAGTATTACGCGATCGGCATCAACGGAAGTGCGGTCGACATGGGCTCCTTGAACTGGGCCGGCTGGGAAGTGCGTGCGATTGGCGATTTCGCAGGCGACGGCAGGGACGACATGGTCCTGTTCCACAAGGAACTGGGCGCGCTTGTCATGCTCGCGGACGGAAACGTCGACAATTACACAGCTGTCGGCATGCTCGACGCAAAGGACTGGTTCATCGTCGGCGCGGGCGATTACGACGGCGACAAGCAGGACGATCTCCTCGTCCGCCAGTACTCCACCGGCATGCTCGGCTACTACAGCTCCGGCGACGTCGCCCGCTGGAACGTCCTCGGCTACGGCGTCAGCATGGATTGGACCGTCATCGCGTAACACTGCAATCGGGTGAACTCGCGGAAGCGCAAACTTGCGAGTTCACCTTGCAGAGATTCTTCAGGGGATCCGGCAAGGAGATGCCCGCCCGTCTGTCGGCACAAAGAGGGGAAGCGTTTTGCGATGGAATCCGCAAACGGTCCAAGCTCGAGCTGAGGGGAGGTTTTTCCGTAGATCATCCGTAATTCCGGTTTCAAATCACAAAAAAAGCACCCGCTGTCACGAGAAGTGAAAACGGGTTGTTTTCGAGGCAAAAAAATGGTCGGGATGATGAGAGTTGAACTCACGACCTTTTGACCCCCAGTCAAACGCGCTAACCAGGCTGCGCTACATCCCGACGTGCCGTTTTCCGGCATCATATCAATATAGCACCTTTTTACGAAAAGTCAAGCAGATTTGCTACGTTTTCACTGGAAACTGCCGTTTTCCATGATGGAAAAGTTGAGCGGCGACATGCAGGAAAGCCGCCGGAGGAATCGCGGATACGCTCGACAGGAATGGTCCGGCACAGGCAATACAAGACACGCCCCCTGCCCCCGAATCTGTTCCACTGCATCGACGGTGGCGGACATTTTCAGTTTTGCGCCCCGCCTTCCCTGTTCGTTTTCAGATTGACGCCCCAGCCGAAAACACATATCAGCAAGCCCGCGGACGGCACGGCGGACGATGCGGGGAATCCATTCACGGGAATACCGGATAAAATCGTCCTCGAATCATCTTCCATTTATGACGGAGTATTCCTCGATTTCGCGGAAATACCAGACAAAATCGTCCCCGAATCATCTTCCATTTATGACGGAGCGTTCCTCGATTTCGTGGAAATACCGGATAAAAACGTCCCCGAATCATCAAAACAGGCGGTTTTCTCGGAAAAATAGGCTTTTTTTTCGATTTCAGCTTGATTTTTCCGGAAAACGCGGTATATTTATTGAATCGAACATTTCGGGGCGTAGCTCAGTCTGGTTGGAGCGCTAGGTTCGGGACTTAGAGGTCGCTGGTTCGAATCCAGTCGCCCCGACCATTGTTTTGTATTTCGGCATCGTTGTCTCCTCAACGGTGCTTTTTTTATTTCTCGCTAAACTCCTTGAAATTCGAGCTTAACGCACGATTATTATCTTTCTCTTTTTCTCCGTGGAGAATTCTAATTCGCGCTTTCTCGGAGCCTTCCCGGACCCGCCTTCGCGGAAATTCTACGTTTTTGAGTGGACGCGACCACTGACAAATTTGAACTCAAACGGAGAATCCGCGCTGATTCTATGAGAACAACCATGTATCGAAAATACAGCGCGTTTCTAAAAGTTGCATTTTTGCCGGGCCCAACAATCCGCTTTACCCTCAAAAGTGAGAGTGGGAACACGTGCAGATTTGTATAAAAACGGCCACAAACGGTTTCGAAACGTGTTCCTAACCTCGGATTTTGAACATGGTGCGGATTGGGACAAAACACGAAAGGTGTCCTCTCGTTTTCTCCCGCTTTCGGCAAAATTCTTCGCTCAAAAACGGAGAATGGCTTTTTCGGGCATTTATGCGGCAAAAACGAGGTAGAAACAGAATCGGGAAATCTTTCTTCGGAGTTTCTTCGCCTTACAGATGAAGGTTGGCGACAGCAAGACTGTGCAATTCAGAAAAAAAAGAGGCTTGACATTCTTTAAGATGGGTGTTATAGTAAACCATTAATGTTTTATTCACTGTTCTCTCATAGTCTCCCTTCCCTCCAAAAGGAACCTTGTCATGGAACAACACCCGAATGAAAAAAAAGATAATGCGTTTGACTTGAACCAGCTTCCACATCTGCTTCCTGCCATTCGTAAGTCCGCCGAAAATGGGCACATTGAGGCTCAGTTGATGCTCGCAATGTGTTACCGATTGGGCTATGGTGTGGAACAAGATGCAGAAGAAGCCTTCAAATGGTTTAAGCTTGCAGCAGATGCCGGTAGTGCGAAAGCTATGTACGAACTCTTTACTTTTGAGGAGTATGTGGACTGGGACGAGGCTCTTAAATTTCTCCGTAAGTCCGCGGAAAAGGGGTATGCTGAGGCACAATACCAACTGGGCGAATACCTTTATCAAGAAGAAGAATATGATGAAGCTGTTAAGTGGCTCTATAAGGCTGCGGAACAGGACCACGCCCAAGCACAATGGCGACTCGGCTGGTGTTATGAGTATTACCAAGGCGTCGAACAGGACAATGTCAAGTGCGCCAAGTGGTACAGGAAGTCGGCGGAACAGGGCAATGCCGACGGGCAATGGTCATTCGGTGGGTGCTGTTGGTCAGGCAGAGGTGTCAAAAAAGACTATGAAGAGGCCGTCAAGTGGCTTAAAATGGCGGCTGAACAAGGTCATGAACAGGCCATGGATGCTCTGGAAGGGATGGTCATTAAAATGCATTACTGGGGCGCCCCTGTCGCATCCGATTTCCCACATGGCATTCCTGAAGTTCTAAAAGATATCCGCAAGCGCCTCCTGAAAGAAGATCAGAAGTTCAGAGACGATTTCGGGAATAAGTCGCCAAATGGTTTTTGACAAGAAAAAAAGGTGGAAATATCTTTTATTTGAATTCGATTGAAGATTTCCAATAAATGGAGAAAAAAATGAAACTATCGGATCTTACAGCATATGCAAAAGAGAAATATAATACCCTTGAGAAGCATAATGATTTATTCAGAGGCGTTGTATTGTCTTATTCAAATGCTCGAACAAACGAATGGATTGCGTTACTGATGCGACAATGGGACATGGAAGTTGGCATGGATGTTGAGCGATGCGACATTAGGTGTGGGCAACAGTCTATCCTTGAACTCGGAAAGCCATATTTGTCATTTCCAATCCGGATGTTTGGCCCAGATTGGGTCGGCGTAACGTTTAATCATAGTACGGAGCCCGATATTGTATTCAATCTTCTTGATCAGGCAATTGTTTTTGCCAGCAATCATCCCTCAGGCGGCGTCCCTGGCAATATCGGAGACTATCCTAAGATGGGTGGCAGCATGAGCATTAACATTGAGTGCAACGCTCCCGATGACGATTAAACTGCCAAAGCACTATTCAGTTGTTGTTCGCCGACTTAGTAATATATTACGCCTAAACAGTAGTAAGGAGAATTCAAATGAAAACTGAGATAGCATTGCCAGATTTAATCTCTTCGCCGAATTCAGACGTTTTTCTTGAAATAGATAATGAAGAAAAGTATTATCTAATAGATGCAAAAGAGTTATGCGAAATCAAGAAATATGGCCATGCTCTGATTAGTATTTGGGATGCTTCTGTCCATAATTTAAGACGGCGAATAGAAGCATATAGTGTAGAATTGTTCACATCTGCAATCAAAAACGAACCTGGTCGCAAACATTATAAAAAAGATGGGGATACACTCGCTGATCGATGGGATGAAATAGATGATGCTCTCGTGATTACTGGAGCCAAAACAATTGGTCTTCTTGACTCTAAGGCTGCCAAAGCATTGGAGATGATTAATTGGATGAGAAACCATGCAACGCCAGCGCATGATACAAATAATCCTGTCGGGTTTAATGATGTTGTGGCAATGGCATTAATGTTAGAAGATAATCTGTTCAGGATTCCACTGCCAGAACCAGGTCACTCAATAAAAGCTATTATTGATCCCATAAAAACAGATTCTTTGACAGAGGATGCTCTTTTGCAAGTAGGAGAACAAATAAAAACCTCTACCCAAACTGAGATTAGAATGCTTTTCAGCTTTATGCTAGATTTAATCATTAAGGGAGAAGAACCTGCATGGGGAAATGTAAATAGATTATTTCCTGCTGTTTGGGCTAAAGCTCCAGATATATTACGTTCCACCGCGGGAAATAAATATAATTCGTTAAGCTTGATTCCAGCGCAATCTTTGGATAGTCAAACCAAAGATGCAAAGCAAAGATTACTAGAAGTATTAATAAATGTCAAAGGAATAAAATATGTTCCAGATGCAACACGAGCCCAATTATATGGTCATGCAGCGAATCTTTTAGCAAAAGCAAAAAAAACTTCTTATGGCTGGCAAGAAGAAGTGCGAGCAGCAAAAACTCTCGATCAACTCGGTCCTTTTGTGCCATCACTCGCTTTTGTTCGTGTTTATCAGGAAATTTTGTCGGTTTGGTGTGGCAATTATTGGGGGCGTTCACCTTCTTACATTTTTTTACAGTCTTTTATAGATGTTTTGCAAACAGATAGAATTAGGGCATTAGCTGAATTATTTAAAACAAACGAAAGGGTTCGCGAAGAACTATATCAAGAAAGACCCAAAAGATTCGCTATTTCTTTGCTTGAAAGTTTAAAAAACAAACTAATAATCAACTCCCACAAAAATGAAATTGATGATATTATTTCAAATATTAAAGCATTGTAACAATAGTGGATAACGTCCGATTAACGAACAAACCTGAGGCGTTCAAACGACATCATGTCGTTTGATGAACTTCCACACGTTTTGAGGCGTGGTCCGGATGCCGTGTTTTGTCAGTTCCTCCGCGATTGCTCGCGCACTTTTTCTTTTTCTCCACAGGGAAAGGATCTCTTTCCGGAACGGGAGTAGAGCACTTCGCCCCGGGCCATGTTTTACCGCATGGCGGGAGAGCCCGCCGACGACATAAAGCTGTTCCGGGCTGTAATGCCAGTATTTGGAAGATTCGCGTTCAAGCTCGCGATAGGTTTTCGAGTAATATAATTGAGACCTCCACAACGCCGAAACAGGATGCCGCTTTCCTTGTCCGGCAGGTTCCACACCTTAGGATATAGCACAAAAAGAAAATCGGAGTTCTCCTCCAAAAACTCGCCCGAATTTTATGGTTTTTGGATTATTTTCCAAAAATACGCTTGACTTTTTGAGTTTTTGGATTATATTCCAAATGTAAATCAATGCGTAACCGGAGGTAAGCAAATGAGAATTGAACGGCCAGAATACCTGAAGGAACTCCAAGCTTGGCGGGGAAAGCAAATCATCAAGGTCATCACGGGAGTACGTCGATGCGGAAAATCCGTGCTGATGGAGATGTACGCCGAATGGCTCAGAGAGCAAGGCGTCCCGAAGAAACGCATCATCGAGGT
The DNA here is from genome assembly GCA_902778895.1 of uncultured bacterium. GTDB lineage: Bacteria > Verrucomicrobiota > Lentisphaeria > Victivallales > UBA1829 > UBA1732. The sequence goes on along the minus strand of CACYZF010000006.1, from coordinate 91,014 downwards.
GAATCTTGAGAAACTTGAGAACGAGGCATTGTGCCAGCCACTGGCGCTTCATTCCTACATCAAGAAGCGGCTTTCCTCGAAAGAAATGACTTATGTGTTCATCGACGAAGTTCAGCTCTGCAAGGAGTTTCCCCGCGTGGTGGACAGCCTATACATCACGCCCAACACCGACATCTATATCACCGGGTCCAACGCAAATCTGCTCTCCTCCGAACTGGCAACCATGCTTTCGGGCAGATATGTGGAGATCCGCATGCTTCCGCTGTCCTTCCGCGAGTTCGCTCAGGCCCATACGGAAACCGCCAACCGACAAAGCCTGTACCGGGAATACGTATCGACCAGTTCTTTCCCGTACACAATGGAACTTTCCGGGGCAGCGCGCGAACTGGACAGCTATCTGGAGGGCATCTACAACACGATCCTCGTGAAAGACGTAATGGCCCGGCGTCGAATTCAGGATCCGATGATTCTGAACAGTGTGGCGAAATTCGTGTTTTCGAGTATAGGCAGCGAGTTGTCCGTCAAACGAATTGCGGATACGCTGACCTCCGGCGCCAGGAAGACCGACAGCAAGACCGTTGAGAAATATCTTTCAGCCCTGCTGGAAAGCTTTGTTGTCTACAAGGCAAAACGTTTCGACATCAAAGGCAAACAGCTCCTGAAAACGCAGGACAAATACTATGCTGTCGATCTCGGATTGCGCCGACATCTTCTTGGCGGACAGTATCAGGATGTGGGGCATATCCTGGAGAACGTGGTCTATCTGGAACTGCTGAGACGCGGGGGCAAAGTGTATGTAGGAAAAGTCGGCGGACTTGAGATCGATTTCGTGGTGGAGAACTCCAATGGAACGGAATACTATCAAGTTGCCGCAAGCGTGCGTGACACCAAGACTTTGGAACGTGAGCTTGCCCCGTTCAATACAATCCGGGACAGTTACCCGAAATTCCTGCTGACCTTGGACGAAGACCCGTCGGATGACTTCAACGGCATACGCAAACTCAATGTGCTGGACTGGTTGCTACAGTGAGGAGCATTTAGCCAAATACTCACAATTCAATATATAAAAACCTCGACCTCACTATTTCCAAGTTCAAATGTGCACGTTTTTTTCTCCTTTCGTCCCCCAAAAGTTTGAGAGGTCGACGTTTCGCAACGCAAAAAAAGTCGATAAAAAAACGTTAGTAGACGGTTTTTACCCTCAAACGTAGACGCGCCGATTCGGCTTCGCGGGGGCGACCATTGTTTTGTATTTCAGCATCGTTGTCCTCTCAACGGTGCTTTTTTTGTCTTTCGCTATATCTCGTTCAATTCGAGGGTTGTGCAAAGAATGTCGTCCCCGCAGATTCTCCGTGGAGAGCCGTTCCGCGCACTATTCTCCCGGCATTTGGAGCCCTTTCCGGCCCAAATTCTCCGTTTTCCAGTTGGCTAGTCAACTGGCATTTTTGAACTCAAGTCCGAAATCTGCGCTGTTTTTATGAGAACTACCATGTTTTGAAAAACAGCGCAATTCTCCGTTTTCATTTTTCGTGGCCCCGAAAATCGGTTTTACCCTTAAAAAATCCATAATACACCCGCGCTGTTTTCGATAAAACGGTCAAAAAAATTTCGCGCGGGTGTCATTTCGATGCCTTAAAGCCTAAAGAGATCATCCCGTCATGCAGCATTAAAAAGCTAAAAGAATGAAACGTGCTTTCAAGCTTCCGTTGTGAAGCGCATGAACAACAGCCCAAAGAAAAGAGCAGAGAAATAAACAGTCAGCCCCCGGAACCATTTCTGGCTTCGGGGGCTGACGTTTGAATTTGGGAGAATTTTACTCCGGTTTGCGGAAATCCAGCGTGCAGCTCCATTCGTACCGGTTCGGACGAAGCTGGTATTCGTTATGGACGCTGACCGACCAGCCGTCGTCGCCGCCGACGCCCATGTGGAAGCCGTCGAGGATCAGCCAGGTCTTTTTGCCGGGTTTCAGTTCCCAGCTGTGGTCCGCGGCCATCAGGTCCTGCGGAGAGAGGTGCAGTGCAGAGAAGCGGAACGGCTTGCTGCCGTCTTCCCAAACGCCAAGATGCTGTCCGCCTTTTCCGGTCAGATTCAGCTCCACCACGTCGCCGCGGCTGCCGCATTCGGACGGCACGAGATAGTTCTCCAGCATGTCGGAGATACTGTTTTCCCAGCAGCCGATGAGCGAAGCGACGAAACGGTCCGGATAGTTTTCATACGGGCCGCGTCCGAAATACTTCGCGGTTTCGAAGCCTTCGACCAGCGGGAACATCATACCGACGCGCGCCACGGAACGCAGATCGTTCTGACGGAACAACGCGTACTGGTGGAAGTTCAGGAGGTGCGCCTTCGCGGGATCGACGGTCCAGACAAGGACCGATTCCACAGCGCCGCCAATACGGGTTTTTGCGATGACCGTGTACATCCCGCCGTCTTTTTTCCACTCGAAACTGACCAGCTCGCGTTTCGGGTTGATGATCTTGGGCCAGTCCTTCGCGAACGAGCCGTCATGATCCATCATGCGGTCGTTGCAGGTGGGGGCACGGTAGAAGATTTCTTCAGCGGGCGCGGCAAGGAGTTCCTTGCCTTCGGGCTTTATGGAAACGAGTTCGCCGGTCTTTTTCGACCAGGTCAGGAATCCGATGGTGAGCGTGTCCGCGGTTTCCTTCACGTCGGAATCCTTGATGGTCATCTTCCCGGAACGGGCGTCCTGGAGCTTCGAGATTGCGGCGGGAGCCTGGGCCGGAGCGGAAAGCGCAAACTGCGTACGGGTAATCTCGTGCTTCGGACCATCGCAATAGACGTTCAGGAAACTCCATGCGTCGGATGCGGGTGCATCGAACGGGACTTCGACGACTGCGGATTCGAAGCATTGGGTCACCGGGACGTTCAGGACGCCGGATTTGACGATTTTACCGTTCGCGGTCTCTTCCCAGCGGAATTTCAGGTCGGCGGTCGAGGCGTTGTTGCGCTCGTTGATGACCGTCAGGTTCTTTCCTTCGAGCTTGAAGCGGATCGGAGCCTGGCAGACGCGGACTTCCTGCGCGCCGGGATGCGGCGTGACGGATGCGTCCACGATGCCGTTCAGGACCTGGGTGCGGTTCTGTCCGTTGGCCTGGTAATCGTAGTTTTCGCCGAAGTCGTTGCCGTAGCCGTAGTTGACCTCGCCGGTTTTAGCGATCACGTTCAGGAGCGCCTTGTCCGCCCAGTCCCAGAGGAATCCGCCGTGGTATCCGCGGTTCTCATTTACGAGATCCCAGTACTGGAAGATGTTTCCGGTTGAGTTGCCCTTAGCATAGGCGTATTCGCACAGGATGATCGGGCGGTTGTCGTTCCGGCCGTTCATCATGGAGCGGATGCGGTCGGGACGCGTGTACATGGGGCACAGGATGTCGCTGATGATCGGTCCGGGGTTGCCGCTTTCATACTGCACGGGACGGGTCGGGTCGGTGAAGCGGATCCAGTTCGCCATGGCGGCCTGGTTCGCGCCGGAACCGGATTCGTTGCCGAGCGACCAGAACCCGATGCACGGGTTGTTGCGGTCGCGGAGCACCATGCGTTCGGCGCGTTCGAGGTAAACCGGTGCCCAGGCGGGATCTTTCGAAAGCTGCGCGCCCATGCCGTGCGTCTCGATGTTGGTCTCGTCGACGACCAGCAGGCCGTATTCGTTGCAGAGTTCGTACCAGCGGTTGTTGTTCGGATAGTGGCTGGTGCGGACGGCGTTGAAGTTGAGCTTCTTCATCGTCTCGATGTCGAGGCGCATATCCTCCTCGGTCACGGCGAACGCGTGCTTCGCGCTGATGTCGTGACGGTCCACGCCGCGCACGATGAGGCGCTGGCCGTTCAGCAGGACGTCCCTGCCGCGGATTTCGATCTGACGGAATCCGACCGGCACATACTGCACTTCCAGCGTCTTGCCGGAATCATCCACGAGGTGCAGGAAGAGTTTGTAGAGATACGGGGAATCCGGGGACCACTGTTCGGGAGCGGCCACACGCATGGAAATGATCGCGGCGCCGCGTTCCGACCGCTGGCCGAACATGCCGGACTGGCCGCTGAAGCGTTCCGTACGGCTTTCGGCGACAAGCTTGCCGTCTGCATCCAGCAGACGAGCCTTCACGCGAACGCCGGGATACGATGACATCGGAAGATCCCCGATGGGTTGACGCGGCAGCGCGCGTGTTTCCACATACGCCATGACCTCCAGATTCGCGTCGGATTTTTCATGACGTTGGTTCTTCGCCGGATCCGTGAACGTGGTCCTGACCGACCAGTCGCGCAGATGGACCGGAGACAGCGCCATCAGGCGGACGTCGCGGTAGATGCCGCTCATGCGCCAGACGTCCTGGCATTCCAGGAAAGTTCCGGTCGAGAAACGGTACACCTTCACGGCGATGGTGTTCTTGCCGGGCTTCAGCAGCTTCGTGATCGCGAATTCGGACGGCAGACGGCTGTCTTCCGCATAGCCCGCGTACTGCCCGTTTACCCAGAAATCGTATGCGCTGTCCACGCCGTCGAACACGATGCGGACGTCACGTTCCAACCAGTCCGCCGGGACATCGAACGTGCGGCGGTAGCATCCGGTCGGATTCGCGGTCGGCAGCAGCGGTGGATTCGCTTCTTTCTGGAACAAATAAATATTGTTGATGTAAACACCGCGATCGGGGACACGCATGTCGCTCTGCCAGTTCGAGGGAACCGTCATATCCAGCCAGGAGGAATCGGCAAAATCGGGACGGATCACGTCGTCCGGCACATCGTCCGGCTTGCCGTACAGCTGAAATTTCCATTTCCCGTTCAGATTGAGCGTGTACTTCGAGGGCGTCTTACGGTACGCTTCGGCAGAGGCTTCGTCGTAGAACGTCCCGTAGATCGGGGCATGGCTGAGTTCGCGGTTGACGCCGGTCGTTCGCAAATCCTCAAAATGACGGGGATGTGTAGATGACACCTGATTCCCATCAGCGGCATGTGCGAGCGATCCGACGATCGCTCCCGCAATGGCGAATGCGAAAAGTGAGCGGGGAAGGAGATTCATGGGATAACCTTTCTGTTGAATTCCGAGGTGTGAAGAAAACCTGTTTTTATACTACTACTATACTGTTCAGCGGGTGTATTTCAAGACAGAAAAAAAGGAATATGCACGAATTTATAGTTATTAACGTCTTTTCAAACGTTATCTAACAATCATTCTGCTAAGTTCCAGTTCAGTAGATTAATTTTCGGAAATCAGGAATTAACTCTTTCTCTTCAAGATGATAATAAATATCAGAGAGTTATGCTATTGTTGGGCAAATTCAAAAATAGTACCGATGTCGATTTTTTCAAATTCAAAAATAGTACCGATGTCGATTTTTTCAACCCTATCTCATTGGTTCATCACGATTATCTCCTGTTTTTCCTGTCAGAAACCGTCGAAGAACCGCAAATACATCCCCGTGACGCTCAACTGCCTTGGCGCGGAATGATCCCGGTCTGATCTGCCCGAGCATTCAAACAAAGAAAATGCGGCAATGATGCCGGAAATTCTTCATTCAACGCTTGAAATCAATCTGCCGAAGGGTTATATTAAATGGCGAAAAAGCGGCAACGATGCCGGAAATTCTCTATTTGCAGGTGACACCATGAACATCGAAAGACCGATTTACCTTCAGAAACTGAAAGACCGCATGCACGACGGCATGATCAAAGTCATTACCGGCCTGCGTCGAAGCGGGAAATCCTATCTGCTCTTCGAACTGTTCCGCCGGGATCTTCTGGATTCCGGTATCCGTCCAGACCATATCATCGGTTTGGAGTTGGATATGCGCAGGAATGAGAAGTATCGCGATCCGGATGTCCTTCTCTCGTATCTTTCCGAAAAGATGAAGGACGACGGCATGTATTACATCCTCCTTGACGAAGTGCAGATGCTGAAGGACTTTGTCTCCGTTTTGAATGAACTGCTTCACTATCGCAACGCCGACGTGTATGTGACCGGCAGCAATTCCAAATTTCTTTCTACCGATATTGTCACTGAATTCCGCGGACGGGGAAACGAGGTTCGAATCCACCCGCTTTCGTTCTCCGAATACTGCGCTGTGTTCCAGGGAAGCCGTGACGAAGCCTGGCAGGAGTATTTTACCTATGGCGGGCTTCCGCAAATTCTTTCCATGAACAGCGACGAACAGAAGGTCGATTACCTCAGGAATCTGTTCGAGACGACTTACATCAAGGATATCAAGGAACGCAACAAGATCCGCCATAAAACGGAAATGGGCGTACTGCTGGACCTTCTGGCTTCGGCTACCGGTTCCCTCACCAATCCGCTGAAACTGTCAAACACTTTCCATTCGAAACGAGGCGTTCCTTTCCCAGAAAGCACAATCGCCCGGTATTGCAAGTATTTGGAGAACGCCTTTCTGATCAACAAATCGGTTCGCTACGACATCAAAGGAAAAGGCTATATCGACACCCCGTTCAAATATTATTACGAAGATGTCGGGCTGCGCAATGCCCGCCTGAATTTCCGTCAGCAGGACGAAAACCACATTATGGAGAATATCGTCTACAATGAACTGCGGTATCGCGGTTTTTCCGTCGACGTCGGCGTTGTGGGAATCCGGGAAAAGCAGCCAAACGGGAAGATGGAGCGCAAGCAGCTGGAAATCGATTTCGTCGCGAATTCCGGAAGCAGGCGCTATTATGTTCAGTCCGCCTTTTCCATGAGCTCGCCGGACAAGGAAGCTCAGGAGAAACGTCCGTTCCTGCGATTTAACGACTCCTTCAAGAAAATCGTTCTCGTCAGGGACAATATCAAAGTCCGCCGTGACGAAAACGGCATTGTGACGATGGGGCTGCTGGATTTCCTATTGATGCCGAACAGCCTTGAGGTATGATCCCGGCCTGCATCAACAATTAGTCCTCTCCCCTGTCCGGCAGGCTCCGGCAGGAAGTCAGAGATTGAGCTGGAAGGACGCGCTGAGGCATTTTCCCTTGCATTTCCGGCATTTCCCGCTTGTTTTTTTGCTTGGGGCGTGGTATAATAAACTGTACCTGACCTATCAATCCGCAATACCGTGTGTTGCTGTACTGACGAAAAGAGTTTTTCCGAATATGGACCGAAACAAAAACACAGTGCTGACGGAAGAAATCGTCCGGCGGAATCACGAAGACTATTGGGACACGATCGTTTCCGAGCTGAACCGTGCCCAGAAGAAGGAAAAGATCGCGAAGTTTTCGGGAATCGTCGATACATATCTCGGCTATCTGGCGCTTCCCGGACAGGATCGGGAGCTTGCGGCGGATGTCCGGTGGACTCTCCCCCTCTTTTACAGTTTTCTGGGCGAACTTCATGCCTCTCTGAACGAACCGGAAAAGGCGTTTCAGGCGTATTCGGCTTCGTTCCGGCTCCTGCGGGAGGACAACCGCACGGACTCGTTCCATCAGCTGGAGGAATACATCGATTTCCTCATCAAATACCGGCGCTTCGATGTCCTGCCTGATGTGGTCCGGTTCATCACGCCGAAGATTCTCGACTATGAGGGATACCGCTGTGCGGAACGGCTGTACTGGAAACTTGCCGCCGTCGACGTGCTGAAAGAGTCTGTCCCGGAGGAACTTCACCGTTTCCGGTTCCTGCTGGGGTGGACCGTGCCGGACGAGCTTTCCCCGGCGGAGCACATCATGTTCCTGCTGAAGAATCGTCTTTTTAACCTTGCGAAAGACATCCTGTTCCTGATGTCGGAAGAGGAATTCCGGGCGCTGCCGGCGGACGGCGAGGCGTCCCTGCTGAAGATCATGCAGCAGTTCGACCTGTTCAACACGGACGAAGACGACGGGGAAGAGCCGCGGTCCTATGAGCTGGAGGATAACCCGTTTTATGAACGCGTGGACCGGGTCCTGACGGAAACGTATTCCGTCGAGGCGCTGGAGAAATACCGGGCGTTCTGCGAGGCGCACAACATGAAATGGCGCATCCAGTCCGTTGTGAAAATGATCTTCAACAAGATATCCGGCGCCCGGCAATAGGTCCGCTTTGTGCCGTTATTCCATCACAAAAAAACAGGAAGGCAACGCGGTCGCGATGCCGAATCAAGACGCTGCCCCCCCCCTGTCCGGCAGGCTCCGGGCAGGATGTCAGCGGGTGATCAGGCGTTTCCCTTGCATTTCCGGCATTTCCCGCTTGATTATTTGCTTGGGGCGTGGTATAATAAAACTGTGATTCCTCACCCCCTCCATCAGCAACAACGTGAAAGTAGCTGAACCTGAACTGGAATCCGCAACACCAATTCCATAGGAGAAATAACATGAAACACCGGGTATTTCTGATCGCAGCTTTGTTCGCCTGCGTGCTGGGCGGACTGGCCGCCTCGGCAGAGGATGCCACGCCATCGTCCACACCGAAGGGAAAGATTCTTGAAGAAGATGGAATATGACGACTTCAAATTAACAAGTGGCATATACAATCTTTTTCGATACATTCAAAAATAAATAAACCGTGAGAAAAAAATGAAAAAGAAATCTTGTTTCATTGTTTTTATTGCAGCATATGCGATAATCGGGTCATTCTTCGGGCTTTGGGCTCAGGAGATCAACAATAACAATAACTTGCTTGATGTTATTGGTTTTGATATAAATGGAGAGGTAACAGACACCAATGGGAATCCATTGGACAACGTCCTTCTGTTCATTCAAATTGGTCGTCCTGATCCAGAAAATATGATGGAAACTGAATATAAAACGAATAGCGAGAGTATTGGGTCTAAGTTCCGTGTTCAAAAAACGGGATATTCAATTCTTCGTCTTTCTTTTCATAAAGACGGTTATTATGATGAGCGTTTTTCTTTTGATAATAACATATCTAAAATGGATATATCAAAGCCGATTCTCCAAAAAAGCATTCAGGTCAAAATGACAAAAATACCTCCACGTGCAAAAAAGGCTGCCGCTTCAAATTATATTGTTTATAATTTTGAGGATGAAACAAAAAGCATCTTTGACCTTTCTGCTTTTTCAGAACAAAAAAAGGGAGAGACTGAGAGCACTGAGGTAGAAAAGAAGTATCAGATCAATATAAAAACATGTTCTTTAAAAACAAAAGACGATACAAAGAAATACATAGAACTGGATTTCAAACGAGATGAGAAGGGCAATATTGTCTACGCAGATCCGTCTTTGTTTTTTGGCATTTCCTACCCGACAGCATACATTGTTCGTTTTCATTCGGATAATCCGGATGATGGTTTTATTTTGATGGAGGATTTTCATTCCAAGCCTATTACACTCGATGATTTTAATAAGAAATATACGACTGCCCCGGAGAAAGGATATAATAAGAGGGAGATAACGATTGAACTTAAAAAAAACAAAAATGATACACACTACTCTTTCGAGAAAAAATCAATTCCTGTCTATATTAAAGTTGGGGGTCATTTTGGAAAAGCTATAATTAAACCAGTTTATTTTTTCAACAATAACACAAAGATTCGTTTTGTTCGAGTTGGAATAGATTTAGATATGAACAAGAAAGAGGGGGATAGAAGTCTTGTTTTTTATTTTGATTGATTGTTGACAGAAAATGTATTTTTCTACAGAAAATGAATGTTATGCCTCCTGATCCATGTTTCATGTCATTCCAAATATTTTGAATGACCAGGGAAAAACGTCCGCTCAATCCACGGAGAAATAATCCATCCACGCGACCGAGCTCTTCCCCGCCGTCCTGTCACGGGCGGCAGGGAGCGGAGCCAACCGGGCATCTTTGCCAGTTATCACGCCTCAACACGGAACTCCTGCAACCGGTCGTCACGAAGACTCATCCCGGCAGGCTCCGGGAAGGAAGTCGCCGGTTGAGCATAAAAGACGATTCCCGTCATTTTCATCCATGTTGCCCTTGCTTTTTTTCATGGGGCGTGGTATAATAAAAAGTTGTGATTCCTCGAACCCTCCAATTCAGGAACTAAAGAGACAAGACACCTCTAAAACCTTTCATTTGATTGTTTGTTTCACCTCAATTCAAGGAAGAAAAGGCAATTATGTCCATGAGAAAAACGTTTTGTTCCGTAAACCCTGTCCCGATTCTGCTGGCATTGGCGTGTGCCGCGGCATTTTTCACCTCGTGTGCGACGGATTCAGGGGATGCTGTATCGCGAAATGCACAGGGATTGCAGCTTCCGCAGGAAAAGAATCCGGATCTCATGGATGCGGGCAAGCGCAAGGCAATCGCGGAAGAGGCTCTGGCGAAAATCGACAGCCGGTTTCCGGGTCTTGGTCAAGTACGCACATCCCCTTTGAATCAGCTGAGAATCCGCGACATTTGCATCCTGCCGAATGATGACGGGCTGTATTACCTTGTGGCATCCGGCGGCGTACGCACGGCGGACGGGCAGTTCGGGCGTGGATTCGTGACGTATGTCAGCGAAGACCTGGAACAGTGGCGCGGCCCTTATCCGGCATTCATACCGAAGGAGGGGACGTTCTGGCGCATTCACGATTTCTGGGCGCCGGAACTTCATTGCTGGAAGGGCAATTACTATATCTTCGGGACGACCGGAGACGATTCGCACCGGGGCACCCAGATCTTCCGTTCGACCAGCGGCAATCCTGCCGGGCCTTACGAGCCCGTTACGCCGCGTCCGGTGACGCCGGAGGATTGGATGTGCCTGGACGGGACGCTTTACGTGGATGAGGCGGGCGACCCGTGGATGGTGTTCTGCCACGAATGGGTGCAGGTCACGGACGGAACCATCTGTGCCGCGCGGCTCTCGGATGATTTCACGCATCTGGAAGGCGAACCGGTTCTGCTGTTCCACGGTTCCGACGGTCCGAACAACCACCCTGATCCGGGCAAGGACAATTATGTGACCGACGGGGCATATCTTTTCCGTGAGGACGGGCAGTTGAAAATGATCTGGAGCGGTTATGACAACGGCGCCTACAATCTCTGGCTGGCCGTGTCGGAAAGCGGAAAACTTCAGGGGCCGTGGAAACAGATCGCGAAGCCGCTCTACACGAAAGATGGCGGGCACGGAATGCACTTTGTGACATTCGAGGGGAAACATAAAATCATTCTCCACGCGCCGAACCGCGATTCGCGTGCCGTCCTCCTGGACTGCGACGGGAAGGCCGTGCAGCCGTAAACGCGGGAAAGTTCAGGTTATAGGAAACCCCATTCGGACGAATCAACATAACAAACAGCCCATGACAACAAAACGGGCGGAGGTACAACATGAAGAACTTATTGAAAGCGGCATCAATCCTGTGCGTGGCGGTAATGTCTGCGTGTGCGACAGTCTCATCCGACGGCGACGACCCGTCGAAGGATTACGTCTGGGCGCAGGCGACCGTGGAAGCCGCGGAGCCAGGCGACCTGTCCGGCATCACGCCGTACGGGAGATTTCAGCGCTACACCTACTTTTCGCGCACGGCAGGCCGTGACACGAACCTGAACGTCCTGCTGCCGCCCAATTATTCGAAGGACAAACAGTATCCCGTTGTCTACATCCTGCACGGATATACCGACGACGAGACCTGGATGGCACGCGACGTCGTGGGCATCCCGCAAATGCTGACGCAGCTCTACGCGGACGGGAAGGCCAAAGAAATGATCGTGGTCCTGACCTATAACTTCACGAACAAGGAACATGCGCGTGTCAACGGACTTGACATCATGACCGCCATCCAAGGCTACGACGATTTCATCGACGACATGGTCACCGATGTGATACCGTTCGTCGAAAAGACTTTCTCCGTGAAGAAAGGCCGCAAGAACGCCGCGATCACGGGCTTCTCCATGGGCGGCCGCGAAGCCATGTTCATCGCGTTCCGTCACCCGGAGCTTTTCGGCTATGTCGGCGCGGTCTGCCCCGCCCCCGGACTTATTCCCGTGCCGAATTCAGCCATGCATCCTGGCCAGATGACGCCGGAGGAAATGAAGTTCCCGGCGGAATACACCCCGAAATTCTTTCTGCTGAGCGCGGGAGGAAACGACAATGCGGTCCGCAATACTCCGTCGGACTATCGCAAGATTCTGACCGACAACGGCATGGATGTCATTTGGAGCCTGACGCCCGGCACGGGTCACGACCCCTCAAGTGTCAAACCGCATCTGTACAAGTTTTTCCAGATCGTCTTCCAGTAACCCCCTGAACGTTTTTTCCCCTCAAAAAGCGTCGAGCCGATTTGGTCCTGCCCGGTCGACCATTCATTTTAATGTCAGCATCGGTGTACTCGCACCGATGCTTTTTTGTGCCTCGGTATTCCCGGTCTAAAAACATAATCCACCAGCGCGAAGCCGCAGCAGGACAATGACGGGACAAGAATCCCCCCCGTCCGCCTTTCATTTTCCGCGCAAAGCCATCCGCCGCCTCAAAATGAAGCAAGCGAAGGGAATCAACATCATCCTGCCTGCCTCGTTGAGAAATTGAGTGTGCAGAGAAAAATGGTTTCGATATTTTAAGCTCAAACCATAGAACATTTATTAGCTAAATATGATATATTTTTTATTTGTTTTTGTTTTCACCATTGAATTCTTCATCGTTTATGCTATCATATTTGAGTAACCACCAAAGGCAGTCTCTCAAAACAATGTACTCTGCCCTACTTCAGCCTTAGAATAAGAACAAAATATGACACGCATCTCTGAACGCAGTTTTATCAAGTTTTCTCTATAATAAAAGGATCACCCATAATTCACGAATTGTTCTGCAAAGGAAAACCCTTTCATTCGAAAGGGGTATACGGGGAGATTCGATCTAGTTATTTAGACACCCTCAAACATAAAAACACATATGGGAAATAAGAGGAACTTTTTTTTTGAAGAAATGATGTATTCTCTTCAGACAAGTATTTTTCTCAAACAACCGACAAAAGACAGATTCTTAACCAGCTCCTAAAAAAACGGACTTGAGGAAATCGGGGCTTCACGTATTCAAATATAATAACATTTTTTCACCGAAGGAGGAAACAAATGAGCGACAATTACGAATACCTGAACGAAGAACGTATAAAATTGTGGAAGGCCGTAAGGTATCTTGAGCAAAAACTCGATGATTTAGTAAAAAACACTCCTTTACAATTGCAATCAGATGCCCGTGGCCAGCTCAACAAGGCATCGGGGTATGTTAATCGAATTATCGAACGACAAGAAGAAGCAGAAACTAAAATAAAGGAGCTAAACAAACTGGCATTAGATGCACAAGGAAAGACGGAAAGACTTTCTCAAGAACTAAATGATATTAATGAAAAATACAATCATGCAAAAGAGCAGTTTGATATAATTCAAGAAGCTTATGATACAGTTTGTAATTCAAATGAAGAATGGAACGAACAAGCTGCATCTATCGACAAAAATTTTGATGCTGCTAAAGGATGGATAGATACGGCAAAAACGCAAGCAGAGAGCATAAAAACCATTCATGACAATTGTGAAAGTACCGAAAAAAAGATTAATGGTCTGTTGAAACAGTCTTCTGAGAAAAAACAGGAGATTCATGATATTTATGACGAAATTTTTGGATATGACATCCCTGACGGCGATGGAAAACATGAAGAAGGTCTCGTGGATGAACTGGGAAAATCATATGATGAATTGGATGAAAAGATCAAAAAATTTAAGGAGGAACTTGACTCTTTCAAGGAACAAAAAGAAAAAGAGTATACGGATTTTATAAACTATAAAAAAGAGGAGCATGATTCCATTCATAGCCGTATAAAGGACCTGCTTCCGGGAGCCATGACTGCCGGTCTCAGCCATGCCTATAACGATCAATGCAATGCAGAAAAAACAGAGCGCGAAAGAGCATTAAAGGCTTATTATACAGCTATTGCATTCATGACAGTTTTTGCCTTCGTTCCGTTCGTCATAAGTTGTTTTCTCCGGTATCATCTTGATAAAACCTGGTTAGATATCATTCAGCTCTATCCACAAATTGTCTGCGTGATAGTGCCTCTTTATTTGCCGGCGCTTTGGGTTGCATTTTCATCAAGCCGCAAGGTGAATTTATCCAAACGCCTGATTGAAGAATATGCACACAAAGTTGCATTGGCCAGAACATTTCAGGGGTTAGAAGAACAAATTTCCGGATTGAAAAACAGCGAGACTGCTATGGAGTTAAAGGTTAAGTTGCTCTATAACCTTGTTTCCGTGAGTGCTGAAAATCCGGGAAAGCTTATTTCCAACTACAACAAAGCAGACAATCCATTGGTTGAGTTTTTAGACAAAAGTATTGCAATAAGCGAAGTTTGGGAAAGATTGAGCAATATTCCCGGAATCTCCTCTATTGCAAAAATCCTTTTGGAAAAAGAAAAAGCAAAACAAAACAAAATAATAGAAACCGCCGTTAAAGACGTTGAGGAGCTAAGAGAAGAAAAACGCGACGAAAACAAATGATGACAGGTGCCTGTTTTATCACGACAAAAAATCGAATAGAAAACGAATTGGAGAAGATATATTGGCTTTATATTTGTCCATGCTGTAAATAAAAAACACCAATTCATTACAGTACTATCTACTATTATTAGTCAGTTTATGCGGGAAATCCACATAAAATATCTTCTGTCAAAAAAAGTGCGGATATGGAAGTTCAACACGAGTTTTGTTGAATGTCGAGGGTGTCGAGAATGGATTCCAATTTTTCCCCGATTCGTTTCTGTTCGGCGAGCGGGTGGTGAGGTCAGTTCGGGTTCGGGGAAGAACGGTTAATCTTTATAAAGGCTCTTATAATTCCTGTCTGCTTCATTATATTTTTCCAAGGCTTTTTGAGCCATTTCTCTCGCCTCTTTTTCCTCAAGTTTAACTTTTTCCAATTCATCTTTTTTTCCTTCTTCCCGACTGAGAAGGTACAACTCGAAATCTTTTTGTTCTGCATACATTTTTGCCTTTGCATATTCCTCCCTGGCAGCATCAAGTTCTTGATACAGTTGTCTGTCAAGCTGTTGTATTCTATCGTTCTTTTCCCGTATTGCCTGCTTTTTTTCCCTTTTTTTCGATTCTTCATAATCGTCGTCGTACAGATTGTTTTCCTGCACGAGCTTGAAAATCCAGTATGCGCCGTAGTAATCGTTGCGTTCATCGTTCGGGAGTCCGGGGAGCGCTTTCCACGCATTCCTGAAAGCAAATTCCCGTGCATCGAAATCGGGGATTTCCCAGAAAGGAACGAGTTTCACTCCGCGTTTTGCGGCATCCTCCTTTTCCTTTTCGCACTGGGCGATCTCCGCCTGCGTGAAAACGTAGGGCTCCGGGAGTGTTCCGACCCTCCGCCGGAACTCCAGAAGATCCAGGCTGTATTTCACCTTGTTCCCGACCAGGCCGAGCAGTATCTTGTAGTGGAATTTGACATCCCACTGCGCCACGGTCGTAAACGGGCGTGCAATGATCTCGTGTTCGTCGTCGATAAAGAACTGCAGATCGTCCGGGAGACGGCTTCGTTTTCCCTCGCCGGACAGACTGCCGACGTATTCGCCGTCTTTCTGCGTTTTTCGCAACTGTTTCGTCGCTTCGGCCAGGTTTTTGTGCCAGGCGGCGAACGCCGGGCCCTGAATGTCGTCTTCCCGGTCCCCGTTCGTGCGCGGCGGACCGTATTTCGGATCGGGCTTGACTTTCCCGAGTTTGAACATCGGTTCCGGCGCTTCGGCGTTCAGCGCGTGGATGCCGATCTTCGTGTAGATATCGATATTTTTCAGCAGGCGCGGCGCGATTTGTTCCAGCGAATCCATCGAATAATCCTTGTCGGACAGCAGATGCCCGACCGAGATGTTCGCGAGGTCCTGAAGCCGGAAGAACAGCCACAGGTTGCCGTAACCGCCCTCGCTCCCGATCCAGTCGGCCAGATCCAGCAGCGTCCGTGCTTTCGCCTCGTGTTCCGCGGTCGTGGTCAGCGCGCGGATGATCCCGCTTTCCTCTTCGAGCTGGACCGCCCAGGCGCGCCCGAACTCGCGTTTGGCGCGTTCGAGCTCGGCCCTCGGCTCAGAGACCCGAGCGATCCGTTCGTCGACGAACCACTTGGAATAGATCAGCGGCGCGGGCGTCTGCTCCTCGCGAATTCGGTTCAGGAGCGCTTCCGGGCCCTTCCGCGCGATTTCCCCGAGCTCCGTCCAACGCCGGGCTTCGTCGGGATCGACCGGCGCCCCGAACCGTGCCGTCAGGTCGGTGTAACCGGAAGATCTCGTCGCGGTTGCGATCTCGGCGGTGAAAACGGTGAAGAGAGCGGCGGACCCGCCCAGCACACAGCAGAATAGTAAAGCGATCAGGAAAAAACGGTGTTTCATGTTAAATTATCCGTAGGTGTCGGGGTTAGTCGGCTTGATAACTCTACTTTATCACCTATTCCGGGAAAAGTCAAGGCGCATTCTTACACAATTGAGACTGTCGCAACGCAAAAAAAACAGAGGGGAATAAGCGGAAAACGAATCGGCTGCAAAACTTTTTTAACGCACACTTGGAATGATTCCCGATTGCAATTTCGGTTTGCAACGATATATTATAACCCTGTGGGATAATTCACTGAATTTGAAAAACGGAGAAAAAATGAAGAAGATGATTTCGGCATTGGCAATGATCGCTGCCATGGGGTTCAGTCTGACCGGCTGTTCCGGCACATCGTCAGGAGCCGACAGCGCGAGCAAAGGGAAAGCGACCGACTATTCCCGGAAGGAGAGCTGGCTGCAGATCCCGGAAATCACAAAAGACGTCGACACGTTCTACATTTATGCGACGTCGTACTACGAGTCGAGCTTCGAGGAGGGCGCACCCGATTACGCCACGCTTGACAACCCGGAAATGCTGGAAGGCGCGCAGGGCGAATATGTGACGAATACGAGCGTGTACGAGGAATCCACCAACGTGTTCGTGCCGTATTACCGTCAGGCTGGCATGCGCTACGCGGGGGAGATCAGGAAAAAGACCGGGAACATCGACGCTGCGATTTCCGGCATCCCCTATGATGACATACGCGCCGCGCTCGACTGCTACTTCGAGAAACACAACAACGGACGCCCGTTCATCATCGCGGGACACAGCCAGGGATCGTCCATGGTCAAGTACGTCTTGAAGAACTACTTCAAGGAGCATCCCGAGTACTACAAACGCATGGTGGCGGCCTACGTCATCGGATTCTCCGTCACGAAGGACGACCTTGAGAAATACCCCCACTTGAAGTTCGCGACCGGCGAGAGCGACACGGGCGTCATCGTCAGCTGGAACACCGAAGGGCCGAAAAACGTCGAGGAAAACGCCCGGAACGCCGTGGTGCTGCCGGGCGCGATCAGCATCAACCCGTTGAACTGGAAGCTGGACGAAACATACGCGCCGGCAAGCGAGAACCTGGGCTCGTTCATGCCGAACGAAGAGCTTTTCCGCTACGAGATCACCGACATCGGCGCGGACGCGCAGGTGGTCCTGAAGCGCGGCGTGATTGTGACGAACGCAAAATACGATCACCCTGCGGCAGCCGATTTCTTCGGACCGCAGAGCTTCCACGAAGACGACTACACGTTCTATTACAACAACCTCAAGGCGAACGTGGCTAAGAGGGTCGCCGCTTACCGGAAAAAATAGCTCTTCCGGTCATAATGCATCAATTGAAAATGAAAAAACTCCCTCAACTCTTTTTCAGGCTGACTTGATCGACAAAAAATGAAACGATTATTTACCTTTGACGACTTCATGGTCGCCCTCATTGCCGCGCTCGGCTACGGATTGGGCGCTGAAGTCCCGAAACTTCTGGAGTGGCACCCGTGGCTGTGCGTGGGGCTGAGTATGGTCGCGGGAAACGCGCTGGACATGCTTGTGAGAATGCTGGTCTTCAGTGAAGCCGTACAGAAAAAGAAGATGTACAGCGTCATGGTCTTTGCCGCATTCATTCTCGTCTTCCTGGGGATCCAGTGTTTCCTCGTCTTCTGGCTGAACGTGTCTCTGCTCAATTATCTGGAGGAACAGTATCAGTATGCTCTCGGCCTTCCTATTCTGGGGTTGGCCGCCAGCCGCCTCGTCCGATGGTATTTTGTCCGAAAGGTCCGCAAGCGCTACGGAGACGGAAGCAAGGGCTTTGTGTTCGATACGCCGGACAGCGCATTCCTCGACGACCTGAACAGGCAGAACCAGCCCGTTCAGGGGGAATATGATGCCGCGTATGCGACCAAAACGAAAACCGGCACTTATGTCGGATTCAAGCAGAAAAAGGCGGTTTACTACCTGGGGATACCTTACGCGAAACCTCCTGTCGGCGAGCTCAGATGGAAAGTCCCCGAACCGCTTCCCGAATCGGAAGCCGTATTCGAGGCGAAACACTTCGGCGCTTCCGCGATCCAGGTGGAGCATGAAGGATCAATCCTGAAATATCACAGGCAAAGCGAAGACTGCCTGACGCTGAACATCTGTGTGGGACGCGGCAAAACGGATGGGAAAAAGCCGGTCATCGTGCTGTTCCATCCGGGCGATTTTTCCTTCGGCGGAACGATCG
This sequence comes from uncultured bacterium, assembly GCA_902778895.1. GTDB lineage: Bacteria > Verrucomicrobiota > Lentisphaeria > Victivallales > UBA1829 > UBA1732. The sequence continues at coordinate 72,580 of CACYZF010000006.1, read as the reverse complement.
ATCCGCTGATGGATGTGGAGCGTTTCATCAACGAGCATCCCGAATTCGTCTTCGTGAGCTTCAATTACCGCCTCGGCATCTTCGGCTTCATCGATTTTTCGGAGATCCCGGGCGGGGAGTCCTGCCCGGACACCTTGAACCTGGGCATGCTCGATCAGATCGCCGCATTGAAGTGGCTCAAAGAGAACATCGCCTCGTTCGGCGGGGACCCGGACAGGATCGCCGCGATGGGGTTCGAATCGGGGGCGTGCTCCATCAGCCTGCTTGCGGCCAGCGAACAGGCGAAGGGGCTGTTCCGAAAGGCGTTCGTGTTTTTCGGCAGCCCCGAATCCGCAAACGAGACCCCGGATGCGTCCAGAGCCCTGGCAAAGGCTCTTATGAAAGAAACTTCTACGACCACGATGGAAGAGCTGCGGCAGCTCCCGACGGAACAACTGAAGGAAGCGGCACAGAAACTCTGGCAGAACGTAATCGCGCCGACCTGCGACGGAAAACTGATCCCCTCGGACGTGTATGAGGCCTACCGGAGCGGAGCCGTCTCGTGCGGCGAATTCATCTTCGGAATCCCGAGCGATGAACGGCAGATCTACAAATCGTTTATCGGCGCAAAAAAATACGAGGAGTTCATTCTCGGAAGGACGGTTGAAATCATATCCTCCCTCGACGCCGGCACCGCGGATGCCGTAAACGCCTACATCGGGGAACAAATGGCCGTTATGCCGGAACTTGAAGCGAAAGCGAAGTTCTTCGAGCAATGGACCTCCTTGTGCATTTATTATGGGGCAAAAGAATTGTCGGTCGGCGGAAGCAAAGTGCATCTTCTGTTCTGGAATCGCAAACCCCTGCTCAAAAACCTCGGAGCGGGCACGATCGATGTGGCGGCGTCTTTTTTAGGGAACCTCGATGCATCGCTGATGTACGGGAATGTGATGAATTTCGATTTATCCGATATGCTTCAGCTGTTTTTGAAGAAGTTCGTCAATGGCGACCGGATGCAGCTCTACAAAAATGAGATCAAAGGGATCAAAGCCATCGATTGGGATGTTTTCCCTCAAGCTCTTATCGTTTCGGACGAGGGAATCCAGTGCGAACCGATCGAAGACAGGCTGACGGAGATCAAAAGCCTGCTGGACTTTATTCATTCGCAGGATTGATCCCGGCTCAAAAAGACAGGAACCGGACGCCATCGGGCAACGCGCCCGCGGAAAGGACATGCAAAAAAACAGAAAACACGATAAAAATTGCGCTCGTGCGCGAAAAATATAGAAAAAAGTTGGAGAAAACTTCATTTTTCGGTTGAAGAAATGGCTTTGACAGGGTATAGTTAAAGTTAATTTGAATCTTCGTGGAGTTTGTTTCATGTTCTGGCTTGTTACCGGTTTGATCGTTCTGCTGCTCGTCGTCGGGCTGATCGCGCTGTATCAGCGCATCAGGATCGCCCTGCTCCGCAGCAAGCTGGAAAGCTCCATTCACGCGAACGCGCAGACCAGCAGCTATCTGAACATGTTCTCGCGCGGCGTCCGCCAGACCGAGAACAAAAGTGAATGGATGAGCGTCACAGCGAAATACCTCTCCGACCTCATCCAGGCCGATTCCGTTTGCGTGTATCTGTACCGCGACGGCGCGTTCTTCCCGTCCGGCATGACCCCGCACTATCCGCTCCAGCTCTCGCGCCCCCTGCCCTGCGACCTGAACGATCCCGAGGCCAGGGACAAAGCGCAATCCGAGACGCCGAAAGACCTCGCCGATCTCATTCTTGCCACGGTCCTCGCGCACGAATCCCTGCTCATCAGTGACCCGCGGCATCCGCTCCTCACGAAGATCACGCATACCGAGACCGTGAAAACCTTCCTCGCAGTCCCCATGATCTACGAGAAGAACCTCCTCGGCATCATCTGCGCCTCGAACAGCTCCACGCCGCACCGCAAGTTCTTCACGCAGGAAGAGGTCAACCGCCTGACTCTCCTCAGCGCGCCGGTCATCCTCGCCCGCAACATCCTGGAGATGTACGACCGCCTCAGCCAGCAGCAGCGCATCACGCAGGAACTCGAATTCGCACGCACGCTTCAGCGCTCCCTGCTCCCGCCCGACTGTCCGCAGTGGGGCGGATTCTCCATTCAGGCCGTGTCCCGCGCCGCAAAGGAAGTCAGCGGCGACTTCTACGATTTCGTCGAGATCGACTCCAACCGTCTGCTCGTGGTGATCGGCGACGCCTGCGGCAAGGGCATCCCGGCATGCCTCATCATGGCCATGACGCGCAGCTTCATCCGCGCCAATATCCCGCACTTCACCACGCTGAAAGCCATGCTGTTCGAGCTGAACGACAACCTCTTCCGCGACATGGGCGATGGCCGCTACATCACGCTCGCCGTCTGCCTGCTGAACAAGAAGGAAAATACGGTCGAATACGCCCGCGCCGGACACACCGAGCTGATCTTCTACGTCCGGAACCACATCCGCAGCATCAATCCGAACGGCGCCGGCCTCGGCCTGCTCCCGTCCGAACTCACCGAATACGACACCTTCAACACCCAGTTCGGCCCGGAGATGTCGTTCATCATGTTCACCGACGGCATCAACGAAGCGGAAAACGCGGTCGGCGAGCAGTTCGGAATCCAGCGCATCAAGGACTGCTTCATGAGTTCCTGCATCGCGCAGGAATCCCCCCGCGAGGCCGTCGCCAAGCTCATGGACAGCGTCGACCACTTCGCACCAGCCAACGGCGAACAGGACGACCGCACCGTCGTCGTCATCTCGCCCCTCATCTGAAGAAAGGAACCCCAACTATGACACTCGCCTCAAAATTCGCGCTTCTGATCGTTTCCGTATGCGCGGTTTCCTTCCTCTCCGCCTCGTCCTGCGCCTCCACCGAGGCGGAAAAACAGCAGCAGATGGCCGAGCTCACGCCCGAACAGATCGCGAACATGACGCCCGACGAGGTCGCGGAGTACTACGCGCGCCGCACGCGGCTCCGCGCGGAACAGGCCAGGCTTCAGGAAGAAAAAGAGGCGACCAGCCAGGGCTTTTTCTCCAGCGTCCACAGCGTCGAGAAACGCGAGCGCCTCGGCAACGTGAACCAGCGCCTGACGGACGACGCGTCCAACGCCGTTTTCCCCTGGCAGACCCACGACCCGCACCGCAGCGAATCCCTCCTCGGACGCGGCTCCGTCATCTACAACTGGTAACCCCAAGCACACCGGATCCCCCGATCTCATGAGCATCACGAATACCCAATACATCGTCACGGGCGCGGCCGGATTCATCGGCAGCGCCGTCGTCTGGGGACTCAACCGCAGGGGCATCGACGACATCCTGATCGTCGACCACCTCGGCGAGTCCGAAAAATGGAAAAACCTCCGCGCGCTCCGTTATGCGGACTACATGGAGAAAGACGACTTCCTCCGCGAGCTCGCGGCGAACGGTCTGCCCTCCAAAGCGAAGGTCGTCATCCACCTCGGCGCGTGCTCCTCCACCACCCAGCTCGACGCCTCCTACCTCGTCCACAACAATTTCGAGTACACCAAGCTCCTCGCCACGCTCTGCACGGCGCGCGGCGCTCGCTTCATCTACGCATCCAGCGCCGCCACCTACGGCGCGGGCGAACAGGGCTATTCCGACGCGCTCGACGGCATCCCGGAGCTCCGCCCGCTGAACATGTACGGCTACTCCAAGCAGATGTTCGACCTGTGGGCGATCCGCAACGGCCTCGTGAACGCCATCGCCGGGATGAAATTTACCAACGTCTTCGGCCCGAACGAACGGCACAAGGGCCCGATGCGCAGCATGGTCTGCCGCGCGTTCGAGCAGATCCGCGACACCGGGACCGTGAAGCTCTTCAAGTCCTGCCGTCCCGAGTACGCCGACGGCGAGCAGAAGCGCGATTTCGTGTATGTGAAGGACATCGTGGAGATGATCCTCTTCCTGCTCGACCGTCCGGACCTCTGCGGCATCTACAACGCCGGAAGCGGCCTCGCCGAAACTTGGAACGATCTCGTTTCCGCCGTCTTCGACGCCATGGGGAAGCCGCGCAGGATCGAGTACATCGACATGCCGGAAATCCTCAAAGGCAAGTACCAGTACTACACCTGCGCCGACATGACCAAGCTCCGTTCCGCGGGCTTCACCGGCGGCCGCACCCCGCTCGCCGAGGCCGTCGCGGATTACGTCCGCGGCTACCTGCTCCCGGACAAGTATCTCGGCGACGAACCCTCGAACTGAACAACAAACCCCTCACGAACCCCTCACGGCAACCGCAAGGAAACCTTCCAATATGGCAAATGAACTCAAACTGAAAGTCGGCGTCATCGGCACCGGAGTCCTCGGCAAATTCCACACCAACCTGTACCGCACTGCGCCCCACGCCGACCTCGTCGGCATCTACGACGCGGACCCGAAAGTCGCGGCGGACGCCGCCAAGCAGTTCAACGTGCAGGCGTTCCAGAACCTCGACGAGCTCGTGGACCGCTGCGAAGCCCTCACGGTCGCCGTCCCCGCCACGCTCCATTATGCCACGGTCATGCCGCTCCTGCAGAAGGGCAAGCACGTGCTCGTGGAGAAGCCCATCGACTCCGAGGTCGGGCACGCCCGCGAGATGGTCCGTCTCGCAAACGAAAAGGGCCTCGTGCTCGCCGTCGGCCACGTGGAGCGTTTCAACCCCGCCATGGATTTTCTGGAGAAGAACCGCAGCAACACGCTCTTCATCGAGGCGCACCGCCTCGCGAAATATCCCCCGCCGCGTCCCGGCCACCTCCGCCGCGGCACCGAGGTCAGCGTCGTGATCGACCTTATGATCCATGACCTCGACCTCGTGCTCACCATGGTCGGACAGGAGATCGAGAAGTTCGACGCTGTCGGTGTGCCGATCCTCAGCAACACCGAGGACATCGCGAACGTCCGCATCAAGTTCGTGAACGGCGCGGTGGCGAACATCACCGCCAGCCGCATCAGCGCGGGCCCCATGCGCAAGTTCCGCGTCTTCCAGACCGATTCCTACATTTCCATGGACTACTCGAACAGCACGGGCGTCATCTACCGCAAGGGATTCCTCGGCGTGGGCAAGAAGGACATCAAGTGCACGAACACAAACGCGCTCGCCGACGAGATCAACAACTTCGTCGACGCCGTGATCGCCACGAAGGCCGCCGGAAAGATCGTCCCGCCGAAGGTCACCGGCGAACAGGGGCTCCGCGCGCTGGAGCTCGCCGACGCCATCTGCCGCGAAATCCACGACTACAACTCCAAGTACGGCCTCTACAAGTTCAAAAAGTGATCCAAGGGTACCTCTATTAATTCAAACGGATGGATTTTCAGCAGATGGGCAAACAAGACAATGCAGGAAGATTTGAGCGTGGCTACCTGAAGGTAACCACCGAAAATCTTACCAATTGGAATTTGCCCAGATGCGAAAAGCCGCCGGAAATCAATTAAGAGAGGTGCCCTATGCTGACCTTCTCCAAAGTCAATCTCTCGCTCGCCGTCACCGCGAAACGCCCCGACGGCTATCACGACTTGGACTCCCTGTTCTATCCGTTCCGCGATCCGTCCGACGAAATCCGCCTCGAAGACGCGCCCGCGGCGTCCGGCGTGACCATCCGCTGCGACGCGCCCGGCGTCCCGCTCGAACCGGAGAAGAATCTCTGCGGCAAGGCGGTCTACGCGTACTACAAAGCCGCCGGAATGAACGTCCCCGGGCTGGTCATCTATCTTGAAAAGCATATCCCCGTCGCCGCAGGAATGGGCGGCGGGTCCGCCGACGGCGCGGCCGTGCTGCGGCTGCTTCAGGAACGCTTTCACGCGCTTTCGCAGGAACAGCTCGAAGCCGCGGCGTTTTCCCTCGGCGCGGACGTCCCGTTCTTCCTGAATCCGCGCCCCTCGCACGTGACCGGAGCGGGCGAACACCACACGCCCGTCGAGGGGTTGCCGGAACACCTCCCTCTTCTGCTCGCCGCTCCTCAGTTTCCGGTCAGTGCGGCATGGGCATATCAGCACATAGACCTCGCCCGCGCGATCTCCACGCCGCCTCAAACAAATGAGCTGATCGACGCCCTCCGCCGCCGCGATTACGAATCCGCCGCGCGGTTTATGCGGAACGACCTCGAACACGCCCTGTTCGACAAGTTCCCCCTGCTGGTCCTGCTCCGGCGTTTCCTGCTCGAAAACGGCGCGCTTCGCGTCATGGTCAGCGGCAGCGGCCCGACCCTCCTCGCGCTCTTCCGCGACGATGCCGCCGCGCAGGCCGCATACGCCCGCGCCGCCTCTGAATTCGATCCCGCCGTCCGCTTCCTCCTCCCCGCGTAACACAAGGAGAAACGATCATCATGCCGCAGGACAGCGACCAAAGCACCCCATCTAAGGAGATCAGACAGCCGAAACCGTGGTGGCGGCAGTCGTGCCCGGAACTGCTCGCAAACGTCTATCTTCCCTTCAAGATTCTCCTGTTTCCTTTCGCTCTTGCGTTCTGGATGCTGGGCTTGATCTTCCGGCTCCATTTTTGGGTCTTCCGCTGGCTGTGTCTCCATCCGCGCATGAAGCTTGCGGCGTTCCCCGCGTTGCTCGTCATTCCACTGGCATTCCTCGGAACCTTCGGCGGTCCCCCCTATTTCATTACTAGGGTGCACTGGACCTATCTCGTCTCTCCAGAGGAAGCGGCGCCGTACGAATCGCTTCTGCGCGAGCAGGTCTGCCCGGTCCTGACGGAAAAGTACGGGCTGACGGAATGCGAGGTGACGTACACCCGACCCGGCAAGTACACCCCCGGCCCCGAACGCCGGTTCGCCGGGATGCTGGAAGATACGGGCGGCGCCGTCTACTTCAAAATCGCATCCGCCGACCGCGAACGCCGGATCGAGCTTGCACAGGACATCCTCCGCATGAAACGTGAGCTGCCCGGCCTGCCGAAGTGTCCCTACGTCCTGGAATTCGAACGGATTCCACGCCTGCTCGATTGGACGTCGGACGAAGCGAAATCCAGATCCTCCGCGCGCGCCGTTATCGCGGCGATCGTGATCCCGGACGAGGAGCTCGGCTACGACGAGCGCGGAGACTGGCATTTCGACGATTTCACCCCGACACCCGGAGAAGACGAGGAAGAGCGAAAATGAATCAAAACGCACCCGGCGGATTCCTGAACGGCAAGGGCGTGAACACCGCCTTGGGAATACTTCTTGTCCTCAACTGGCTGTCTCTGATCTTCGGCGGGGCTCTTTTCGGGATCGCCTACCTCGGCTGGACATCGTATCAAAGGCTATACCGGCATTGGGAATTCGAACACGAGAAGAGTGTCCGCGAATGGATCGTGCCGCGGCTTGTTCAGGAAAACAACCTGAAGGAATGCCCCGTGAAACATGCGGCGTTCGGCTGCACCCATTTCAAGATCGATGCCGCATCCCCGGACCAGTACGGAAAGATCACGGAAGACGTCATCCGGCTGGAACAGGAAACGCGGAAGGACTGCAAATGGCGCGGCAGCTTCATTCTGGAATTCGACCACGACAAGCCGGGACACGGCATCTCCGTCTTCCTCTACACCGGTCGCGACAACTCCTCCGGCATGTTCGACCAGTGGCGCACCGACCGTTTCTGGAAATCGTCCGTTCAGTAAAATACGGATCCCCGGCGGTTCACTTCGCCGCGTCTTCGACTGTCGCGGTCACGAAGAGCAGCGTGAGCATGTCCGGCTGGTACGCGGGATTGCTGATGCGCGCCGCGAGGACGGGCTTTCCGAGCTCCAGATACAGCGTCTGCCGGAACGCCGTCGTGTCGATCATGGGCAGTTTCAGCATGCCGGAAAGGATTTCCGGTTCTTCGGACGAGCGCCGCGCGCGCGCATAACGGTCCTCCGGATCAGTTCCGCCCTCCTCGTCCTCGTACGAATCTCCGTAGAACGAATATGTGTAATTGCGCCAGCCGGTCTGGGTCGCCTTCTCGAAACTGTAGTCCAGCTGCACCGTCTTCTCGTCGCTGAGGATGCGGGCGGCGGCACGCAGGGCGGTCCCGGTCCAGACGGATGCGGTGTTCAGCGGCTCGGCGGGGTCTCCGGGTTCCTGTCCGGGAGCCCATTTCAGCGGCACGAACTGCGTTTTCGTGTTGAGCTGGATGGCGACAGGTTCCTGCGAGGGGATCAGGCGGAAGCTCGGGCTGTAGAGGTCGCGCAGCTGATTGCTTTTCAGGAGCTTCTTCATGAAGTCGTCGGACGGGACGGCGGGGCTTCCGTCGGAACTCCCGGCGGCGCAGATGTCGTTCCACCTCGCGCGCACGATCTGGAACTCCAGGTTGATGAGCTTGTTTTGGTTCGCGGTCGAGGGCGTGGTCTTTTCCGGCGCGGGCAGCGCTTTGGTGTAGAACACGTGCAGGGTCCACACGGTGCCGGACGCGGCTTTCGCGACGATCATCGGTTTGCCGCCGGTCGCGGCGAGCGCGCCGGAGAAGGAATTGTCGTCGAAAATGGGCGTCTGCGTCCTGCCCCATTCGCCGTACTCGGTGTTGGAAAAACCGCTGAGTTTCCGCATGGTGGACTCCATGGAGAACACGCGCGGCGGCCGGATGTCGAGGAAGAATTCGTTGCCGTAGGGCGTGGGATCCCCGAAGAACGGGAAGACGCTCGCGAGGTTGTTGTACGAACCGTCGCTGCCGGAATCGTCGGAGGAATCGTCCTCTTCATCCTCTTCTCCGCCGTCGTCGCCGTTGTCCCCGGCATCGTCGCCCGGATCGTGCGGAATAATATTCATATCCTCATCGTCCTCGTCGTCCATGGCGGGCGGCGGAAGCTCGCGGTCGGTGAGCGAAGCGATATCGGGAGCGCTTTTCGGCATGATGTAGAAATCGGGGAAATACTCCGAACGGGACATCTTGAACGCGACGGGAGCGCTGGCCGCCGAATACCCGGCGGAATACCCGATCACGCGGTAGCCGCCCTCCTTATAGATCGCGGGCAGAAGCTCGTCCGTCGGCTGGGAGTCCTCCGGGAGCTTCATGGACTTCGCGGCGGCGGCAAGCACCTTTTTCGGGACCGCGATGACCTGATACTCGAAATACTGGTACGAATCGGAACCGGCGGGCGCGGGGGCTTCTTCTTTCGCAGGCGAGGTCTCATTCACGGGCGCGGCTTTTTCCGTTGCAACGGGCACGGCGGCGGGCGCGGAGGTCTGCCCCTGCGCAGGCGCGGTCAGGGCGCACAGAAAGATAGCCGCAATAAGAACGATCAGCTGACGGACGGTATGTTTCATAGGACCTGCCTTTCCGTCCCCGCCCGGCCGCCGATGCGGACGAAGACCGTAATATTGTTGTAAGTCCCGCAAACGAAAGAGAAACAAGATCATCCGGGACCAATTTTCATTGAGTCGAAACCGCCATGCCGGGGACGCTACCAACCCGGACCTGCCAAGTTTGAGCCATGGGCGAACCATGGGCCGCCGGACTTGCGAATATTTATCCAACTATGGCGATTCCGATTCAAAAAGGTATCACCACATAAGAAAAAAGTCAACCCGTTTCCGCGAAAAAGAAAGAAAAAAGGAAGCCGGCGAAGATGAGTTCGCCGGCTTCCGGAAAAAAGCGGATCGGAACGATTCCGTCTTACTTCGTCTTGGGGGCTTTCGCTTCCTTCACGACGAGCAGGACGGGATACTTCGCCTCGGTCTCGGGCACGGTGTACATCGTGCCGGTGAGGGTCAGCGGGGAATCGGTCAGCTCGAAGCCCTCGGGCAGCGCCACGGCGATGGCCTCGCCTTCGTTCTTGCCGTAGGCGGTCGCGAGGGTGTGCGGCTTATCGCCGAACATGAGGTCAGCCCCGCCTTCGATGGCGCTTCCCGTGATCAGGGACTGGTCGGGAACGGAGGCGCTGTTCTCATCGTACGCGCGGACGCCGGCGACTTCGAACGTGGCGAGCTTGTTGCAGAATTCGCGGCCGGTCGACTTTTCGACCTTCGCGAAGTTCAGGTCGGCGGGACGGTCCGCCATGGACGGTTCCAGCAGCAGGAGCGTGCCGACGACGATCACGCCGGAAAGCAGCGTGGCGGGGAGGCCGACCGCGAGCCATTTCATGAAGGTGACGTGCGAGGCGGACGGACGTTTCTCGAGCATGCCGAGCGCCACGATGTTCGCCGTGCTGCCGATCATGGTGATGTTGCCGCCGAAGCATGCGCCGAAGAGGAGCGCCCACCACAGCGGGAAGTCCTTCACGCTCAGGGAGAGCTGTTCAATCACGGGGCAGAACGCCGCAACGAAGATCACGTTGTCGACGAACGCGGACCCGACGGCGGAGGTGAAGAAGATGAACGGGACGAGCTCATAGGGGCTGGTGCCGCAGATTTTGGAGAATCCGCTCGCCATGACCTTGTCGACCTCGGTGTATTCGAGCGTGCCGGCGACGGCGAAGAGAAGCATGAAGAAGATGAGCGTCCACCAGTCGACCTCGCGTTCGATGTAGTAGCGGGCGCGGTTCTGCTTGATGATCATCACGATACCGGAGCAGACGAGCGGCGCCACGATGAGCACGGTGTTCTTCGGCAGGCCGAGGAGCTCTTCGGTCGGGTGGTGGGAGGCGATGGCGCACACGGTGCAGACCAGGAGGATCAGGCCGGGCTTGTACGGCACTTTCACGCGGGGAGCGAGCGAAAGCCCCTGCGCGAGGCGGTTCTGCAGGCTCTCGTCGAACTTCTTCAGGTCCTTGCGGAAGATGAAGAGGAGCAGCGCGATCACAGCGAACAGCGAGACGAGCATGATCGGGAACGACCACAGCATGAAGTCGCCGAACGTGAGGCCGCCCTTCGTGCCGATGTAGATGCCGACCGGGTTGCCCATCATGGTGCCGGAGCTGCCGATGTTCGTGGCGAGCACGGCGATCAGGATGTACGGGGTCGGGTTCAGTTTCAGGCGGTCGCACACCTGGAAGATCAGGGTGGAGATGAAGATGATGGAAGTAACTTCATCGACGGCGCAGGCGAGCAGCGCGGACGCCACGCTCGTGACCGTGATGAACTTCATCCCGGAGAGGTTCGGCATTTCCACGATCAGCTGCACGATCCACGTGAAGAAGCCGAGGTCGCGCAGCGCGCCCACGATCACCATCATGCCGACCAGGAACAGGATCACTTCCAGCGAGGACGACTGCACGAAGTGCGGGATGTCCAGCGAACCGGTGAAGATCAGGACCGCGAGGCCGAGGAACGCCAGCGCCAGGCGGAACTTCCAGAAGAACAGCGTGCCCATGATGAGGCCGATGAACACCGCGCAGGCCACGGCCTGGTGCGATTCGAGCGCGTGGGAGAAGAAGCCGCCGAGGCCCACGGTCAGGCTCACAGCCAGCAGGATCAGGAAACGCGAAACAAAGTATTTGACGGAAATGGAGGAGGATTCTTCCGACATGGTATCTGTAACCTTTCTTTAGTTATCTCGTATTCGTTGCGCCGCGGTCATTCCCAGAAGAACTTCGCGCAGAATTCGCGCAGGGAGACCAGACCGGCCAGGCGGCCGTTCGCGTCCGTGATGATGAGTTGCGCCGTCTCCTGTTCCAGGAAGAGTTTCGCCAGCTGGATCGCCGGGACGTCTTCCGAAACCGGCTCGCCGAGCTCCTGCATGATGTCGGAGACGCGCGTGTCGCTGGCGCTCTTCAGCAGGTCGACGAACGGCTGGAAGCGGTAGATCGGGGAAAGGTTCTCCATCCAGAGGAGGTGTTCCGGCAGCGTGTAGGTCAGGATGTCCTTCAGCGACAGCACGCCGCGCAGGTCGCCCACGGAGTCGATCACCGGCAGGGACGCGCTCTGGGTGGTGGCGAAAATGTCGATCGCCTCGCGGATGGTGTCCGTCTCGTGAAGCGGGGTGAAGTCGGTGCGCATCACGTCTTTCGCGAGCAGGTATTCCGGCATCTTGATCTGTCCGGTGGCGAAGAACGAGCTGACTTCCGCCGGAGTCCTCAGTCCGGCGACTTGGCGGATGCTCACGGGATCGGAGAACGATTTCGCCAGCATGGACATGACCTGCAGGTGCAGGTTCGGGTCTTCCAGCGGGGACAGAATCAGAACCATCACGTTGATGAACACGTTCATGTTCAGGGAGATGACCTGCGTGGACATATTATCCTTGCCGCCGTAGGTGATCCCGGTCGGGCTGCACGCGATGGCGATCATCGGCTTCTCGAGCCCGGCGATGCGGGCGTGCGGCACGGCGAGGCCGGGGGCCACAATGCACGGGAAGACTTTTTCGCGTTTCTCGATCTCGGCGCGGGCTTCTTCGATGTTGAGCTGGGGGAAATGGCGCTTGAGCATATCCAGCAGCATGCCGATGACTTTTGCACCGTCGGATTCCGTCACGCCGCAGGCGATGTTGTTCGCAAACAGGTAGTCCGAAAACTCGTTCTTCGTTTCACTCATGGTGGGGATAACCTCCTGGGTGGTTCCATGTGATTTAAAAAAGTAAAATCCTTTTAAAGTAGCACATAATTCAGAAATTACAAGTTCAGAACGCGTTTTTCCCCGGACTTTTCCGTGTCCGGCACGCGGTCCTTCCAATGCGGTATCCGGCTCTGCTCGGACATCCCACAAACGGCGCCGCCGGAACCTTTGGCATGCCGGGCTTCTTTTTTTGAAAAAAGTGGGAAACAGGGCTTGAAAAAGTATCCGATCGGATATACTTTATAGGGGAAACGGAGCAAACAATCATGCCTGCATCCAATATGCCGCCGATACCGAAAAAAAAAAAACACTTTGAGCTTATGAACCCTGTTAGAGTCTTTCTGCGGGATTTGCCTGGGGATGTCAAACAGGAGCTTAACAGCCTTATATGGATGCTTGAGGAAAACGGCTTTCTGGAGTATCCGTACGGAGAGAAAATAGGCGGGGATGATGATCTTTTTGCAATCCGCGTGATCCAAACCGGAAATATCCGTGTTTTCTATGTCTATGGTCGGTATGACATTGTTTATGGCATACATGGCTATGTAAAGAAAACCGAAAAGATACCTAAGAAAGAACTCAAACAAGCGCGAACCGTTCTCAAACTTCTTATCGAAAGGGGCTTAATATGAAAGATCATGCCGATTATGCCACGGAGGCTGAAATCAAAGCGGACATTGACGAAATCGCAGAACGCGTAAAGAAAGGAATTCGAAGCCCGGAAGAGCTCGAACGGGACGCTTATTTTACCGACCCGGCGAACGCCGAGGAAATAGCGGCCATGTTCGCCCGAATCGAGCTCGTCAAGGAGATGTACAAAGCGCGGCGCGAAGCCGGCCTGACGCAGAAGGAGATCGCGAAGCGGATGGGGACGAACCAGACCTATATCGCGGCGCTGGAACGCGGACGTAAAAACATTACGTTTTCCACGCTGGCAAAATACGCCCGCGCCTGCGGAAAGAAAGTCGCCCTGCTGTAACGATCCACCCCGGACGGCGCTTTTTTCGACATTTTTCTTAAATAACCTGTTTTTTTTAACAACTTTTCCGGTTTTCATGCGTTTAAATTACGGGTCGGATTCCTGATTTTGATACCGATCTGTACCACCTGCAATACAAAGGAGCGCAAAACCATGAAACAGAAACGATTCCAGACACTTTTTGGCCTGGCACTCGGCCTGGCTCTGCTCGCTGTCGTCCTGTTCGTCGCTTCCGTGCAATCGAGGGCAAACAAAACACAGGCAGGCGCATCGTCCGTGCCGAAAACGGAGGCAAAGGCATCCGCCGCAATGGATCAGGTTTTCGCACGCCTCGGTTCCGAGCAGAAGACGGAGGCAGAGGATTCCGCCGAAAACAAGGAGATCACACTGACCATAAAAGGGGAAATATCCGGAGGAGAGTTCATATTCGAAGGAAATACGATTCGGTTCAGCAACATGATGATCTATCGCATGCCGGAAGATATCACCGTCGACGGAAAACGCTGGAAAGACCTCACGAAACCGTTTAAGCTCGGTTACACGCCGGATTTCGCCAAGGCGGGGATTCTGGAAACAAGTGTCAGGAGGGACTTTTATGTGGACGCCACGGAAACGTGGTTTTCTCTCAGGATCGCAAATCGCAGCCCGAGAAGCAATCCTGTTCCGTTCCATGTCAAGCTCGCCATGAAAGATCAGCTCCCGCACCTCGATCTCGGGGGATATCGGCCTGCCCCTCCGGTCGGGAAAGATCCTCCCCAGGTCATGACGACCGGTCCCGATCCGTATGTCGCGCAGGCCGAAGCGCAGTGGAATGACAGCATCAAGGACCGCAAGATCGAAATCAAGGCCGTCATCAGGGGACGAGGCGCTTTCGTTTTTGAGGGAAACACGATCTCCTACCGCCACGAGAAGGGAGGCTGCCCGGACAGCGTGAAGATCAACGGAAGACGCTGGACACATCCGGAAACGAAAAGCTTCGAGCTTCCCTTCAAAATCGAAACCGCACACCCTGAATTGGTGCAAAGCGAGGGCGGGAATCTTGTCGAGCTGACGAAGATCGACGACAGGAAATTCGAGGTGTTTTTTGACGATTCCGAACGGCCGTCCCGTACGTATTCGCCGGTCTATACCGTGACGATCAGGCCGGGAAACGCCCCGAAGCCCCGAATAGAGTTTGGCGCGCTTAATCCCTAACCATAGAATATCTTCGCCGCGCCTCCGGTCCGGAAACGGGCTGGAGGCGTTTTGTTTCGTCGCGCACACCGGAAGGCGGTGCCGTAGAAGCGTCCGGCTCCGGTCGGGCACGTGCTCAAGCGAAGCTGAGAGCACACCGCAAGCGGTGCTGATATCGTGCTCTGCTACGCGAGAGCACAGAGGATATACCTCAGGTCCGGTGCTCAAGCGAAGCTGAGAGCACTGCCCAAGTGGAGGACTTGTCCTCCCTGGAGGCGTTTTTTTGCTTTTTTTTCGCGTTTTCCTGCTTCAACCGCTTGAAAAACATATTGAACAGCAGTATATTAAAAGATTGTTTTTACTGAAAAATCATCCATTTCAGAGGTCTCACTCTTATGATTACGAAAAAGAATCTCGTTCTGCTCGGCCCGCCCGGCGCCGGCAAAGGCACGCTCTCCGATCCCCTGATGGCGCAGGAAAAGCTCGCGCACATCTCCACCGGCGAAATCCTCCGCGGCGAAGTCGCCGCCGGCACCGAACTCGGCAAACAGGCGGAAGCCTGCATGAAGGCCGGCAAGCTCGTCCCCGACCAGGTCGTCGCCGACATGGTCGCCGCCCGCCTCGCCACGCCGGAATGCGCCAACGGATTCATCCTCGACGGCTTCCCGCGCACGGTCGCGCAGGCCGAACTCCTCGAAGAAGCCATGGTCCGCATCGGCATGAAGCTCGACGCCGTGATCCTCTTCGAAGCGCCGGAAGACCTCCTGCTCCAGCGTCTCACCGCCCGCCTCACCTGCAAGAAGTGCGGCGTCGCGTTCAACAAGCTCTTCGCGCCCCCGAAACAGGAAGGCGTCTGCGACCGCTGCGGCGGCGAGCTGATCCAGCGCGCCGACGACTCCCTCGAGACCGCGAAGAACCGCCTGAAGGTCTACCACGAGCAGACCGCCCCCCTCATCCAGTTCTACGAAGGGAAAGGCTGCCTCGCGCGCATCGATTCCTCGCTTCCCGTCGACAAAGGATTCGCGGCGCTTCTTGCGCTCCTGAAGTGATCCCGCGGGTTCCCGTATGCGCCTGATGAAACGCAGAAATTTTGTCATTCACACGCCCGAGGAGATCGTCCGCATCCGCGAGGCCGCGCGCGTTACTGCGCTCGCCCGCGAGGAGATCGCCGCGCTCGCCCATCCGGGCATGACGACGCTCGAACTCGACGAACTCGCCGGAGCCGTGATCCGCGCCACCGGCGGGACCCCGACGTTCCTGAACTACAACGGCTTCCCGCGGAACATCTGCATCTCGGTCAACGACGTGGTCGTGCACGGGATCGCCAGCGAGAAGTGCGTGCTGAAAGACGGCGACATCGTCAGCGTGGACGTCGGCGTCACCCTGAACGGCGGCATCGGCGACACGGCGAAGACCGTGCTCGTCGGCAACAAACCGACCACGAAGGACATCGAACGCCTCCTCGCCGGAACGATGGAAGCGCTCGAGGCGGGCATCGCCGCCGCGCACCCCGGCGGGCACGTCGGCGACATCTCCCGCGCCGTCGCGGAAGTCGCGAACCGCTACAAGCTCGGCATCGTCCGCGACCTCGTCGGGCACGGCTGCGGCACGCGTCTCCACGAGCCGCCCGAAGTGCCGAACTTCGTCTCCACGAGCGAGGGCCCCGTCCTCGCGCCCGGCATGGTCCTCTGCATCGAACCCATGCTGAACCTCGGCACGGCGCGCGTGTACGTGGAGAAGGACAACTGGACGGTCCGCACGGCGGACGGCCTGCCCTCGGCGCATTTTGAACACATGATACTTATAACTGAAACTCATACGGAGGTCTTAACACGTGTCTAAAGACGTTGTCAAAGTAGAAGGCGTCGTCCGCGAACTGCTCCCCAATACCATGTTCCGGGTCGAACTTGAAAACAAACATATCGTCCTTGCCCACATCAGCGGCAAGATGCGGCTCCACTTCATCCGCATCCTTCCGGGCGACACGGTGACGCTTGAGATGTCCCCGTACGACCTGACGAAGGGAAGGATCGTTTTCCGCCAGAAATAACGTCAGCGGCACTTTTTGAACTCAAAAACCGCAAATCAGCCCCCGGCGCTTCCGCTTCGGGCATAGCCACTTTTTTTGACTTGATTCAACCAAAACCAAACAAAGCCCACAGGGCAGAAAAGGAAAATCAACCATGACGAAACGTGACCTCGTTGTCAAAATCTCCGCTGAAACCGGTCTCATCCAGACCGAAGTCGCCAGCATCGTTCAGAAGACCCTTGACTACATCGCCGACGAACTCGCCGCCGGCCGCGACATCGAACTGCGCAACTTCGGCGTTTTCGAAATCCGCGTCCGCAAGGGCCGCAAGGGCCGCAACCCCAAAGTGCCGCAGATCACCGTTCCGATCCCGGAGCGCAAGGTCGTCAAATTCCGCGCCGGTAAGGAACTCAAGGACCGCGTCGCCAGCCTCAAGATCGACTGATCCCGGAGAACCCCTCCCATGCCGAAAATTGCTCCGCCTCCCGGAGTGAGCGACATCTTCCCGGACGAGGCCACAGCCTGGCTCCAGCTTGAATCCGCCGCCCGCAAGGTCTTCGGACTTTACGGGTTCGGCGAACTCCGCACCCCCATCTTCGAGTTCACCGAGGTCTTCCAGCGCGGACTCGGCGGGGAAACGGAAGTCGTCCAGAAGGAGATGTACACGTTTGAAGACCGCGGCGGACGGAGCCTCACGCTCCGTCCCGAAGGTACGGCGGGCGTCATGCGCGCCCTCGCCGCCACCGACGCCGCCAACGGCGTCGAACACCGCGTCTTCTACATGGGCCCGATGTTCCGCGGCGAACGCCCCGCGGCGGGCCGCAAGCGCCAGTTCCACCAGGTCGGCGTCGAAAACGTCGGGCGTCCGGCCTCGCCGGGCCTCGACGCGGAAGCCATCGCCATGCTCTGCCATTTCCTCGAGGAAATCGGCATCACGGGCTTCAACCTGCTCATCAACACGCGCGGCGTGGCATCCGACCGCCCCGCGGCCGAACAGGCCCTCGCGGAGCATTTCCGTCCGCATCTCGCCGAGATGTGCGACGACTGCCGCGCCCGCATCGACCGCAACGTCTGGCGCATTCTGGACTGCAAGCAGGCGTGCTGCCGTCCGTTCATCGAATCCGCGCCCGATCCCGCGCAGTTCTTCAGCGCGAAGTCCCGCGACTACTTCAAGAAGGTCTGCGACCTCCTCACGGAACAGGGCATCCCATTCACGGTCGATCCGCGTCTCGTGCGCGGCCTCGACTACTATGTGCACACGGTGTTCGAGCTCACGCACTCCGGACTCGGCGCGCAGAACGCCATCGCGGGCGGCGGCCGTTACGAGCTGACCCTCCCCGGCCTCCGCAATCCGATCCCCGGAGTCGGGTTCGCGGCAGGCATGGAACGCCTCCTCATCGTGCGCGATGCGCTCGGCGTGACGCCCCCTCCGGCCCCCGTGCCGAAGATCTACCTGGCCTCGCTCGGAGACGCCGCGCTGGCGTTCAATACGTCCTTCGCCGCGAAGCTCCGCCATGCTGGAATCTCCGCCGCCATCGACTACGATGCGAAGAGCATGAAGTCCCAGATGCGCGCGGCCGACCGCATGAAAGCCGAATACGTGATCGTGATCGGGGATTCCGAACTCGAAGCGCATTCCGCCAAGCTCAAGCATATGGCGGACGGTCGCGAGATCGAGGTGAAGCTTTCCCTCGACGGCGTGCTTGCCGCACTGGCCGCCGACGCGGAAACGAAGTGATCCGGTCTCTCTTTCGACAAACATAAAGCCGCGGGATTCGTCCTGCGGCTTTTTTTCGCCTCATTTTCTGACCGTCGACGGCATTTCCCTTCCCCTGCCCGACGTTATTCCTTTTTCTGGTCCGTCTGCTTCTGCTTTTCGGATTCCTGACGGTCGATCTGCTCGGCGTCCTCGTCCGTGAATGCGTCGATGATCATGTTCGGGAACAGCGTGACCAGGTACTTCGTGTTGTCCGAGAAAAAGTGCGAGATGGACTTGCCGTAGGACACCTGCGGATCGAGGATGTTCCCGCTCAGATAGAACGGCCAGTAGAGCAGAGCAAAACGCGCCATCGTCTCCAGTTCGGCCTCGCCATCTCCGGCCAGGTCGATCGTTCCGCTCGCGTGATAGCTTTCGATCACTTCGCCCTCCAGATCAAGCGATTTCAGTTCGATGACCCCATGCCGCACGGACAGTTCCATCATGCCGTGTCTGAACTCGACGGGCGCGTCGCCCGAGATCATTTCCATGAGGGCTCCGGCTGTCGTCAGGCGCAGCGCGCGCCGCAGCATCTCCCCTGGCACGTAGTCGATCAGCCGCGGCATGCTGACTAGCGGCAGCAGGAGGATGTTCAGGAAGAGCGACCTGTCGCGCAGGTACGTCCGCAGGGAAACGCCCTCCAGTTCGGCTTTGCAGTCCGCCCTCAGATTCTTCGTCAGAGCTTCCGTCGTGAAGCCTTCGCCATGCACGGAAGCGTCCAGCTGTCTCACATAACCGCGCAGGTTGTGCGGGATCTCCGGGCTGTCGTCCGTGGCCAGAAACGCGGTAAAGCTCTTGTCGAACGGAATATTGGTCAGATCCGCCTCGACGTCGAACGGCCACGCGCCGTCCTTCACGCGGATTTCCGCGGACGCGGTCCCGAAAACGTCGCCGGAAAACACAGCATGCGGCACCAGGATCGCCGAATCGTCCCCCCCCTGAAGCACCAGCAATCCGGTCCCGGAAAAGATCAGCGCGTGTTTTTTCGAGTAAATCCCGTGCAGATCCAACTCAAACGTCTTGTCGATGAGCGAAATCGCCGTCGTTTCCATGCCGGGGTCGGTATTGTGGTTGTACTGGAAATACGACACGGTGAACGGCAAGTCCAGCGAACTGGAAATGAACTTCGGCAGCGCATCCTCCCCGCGCCGGTGTATGAACTGTCCGGAAATATGCTCCTCGCCATAGGCATCCGCCAGGCGGATCAGGGCGTCTCCGTACATCTCCTTGTCCGCCCAGGATAAAGTACCCTCGATCCGGCCTGAGAGTTCCGGGAACTGATATTCCTCCGGGGTGTCCGACTGAAGCTTCAGACGGTTGATGTTCAGGCCGCCCGTCCAGCTCATTTCCTTGAAATGATGCCCGGCCTGGAAATCGATCTCTCCGGCGGCATCCAGATCCTCGAAATAGAAACTCCTCTCCACGCCGTAGCCGATCAGATACAGGACTTCCGGCCCGAAACGCGCCTCCGGGAATTTCATCCGCGTCCGGAAGTCGTCCGCCAGATCGACCGTGCCGGATCCACTGGCGAACAGAGTCTGGCGCGCCTGACGGTCCTGAACATCCACGTTCAGCTCCGGCAGGACCAGGAATCCTTTTTCGGTGTTGAGCTGGAAAGACCCGTTCGCGCCCAGCCGTGCCGCCTCGCGCGGCTCCCCGTTGATCAGGACGGACAGACTGTTTCCGACGAGTTTCCCCTCGCCCCCGATGACAGTCCCGTCCCCGCTCACGGTAACATCGAATTCGGAAGTCACGATGCCGCCCGCGAGACGGAAATCGTCGCCGGTCAGCAGCGGCTCCAGGAACGAAACCGGAAGGCTGTTCATCTTCAGGTTGAATTGCAGCGGCGACCAAGAAAACGCGCCATTCTCCCATGTCAGACCGGTCCCGCACACGACGGACAGGCTTCCGTCTCCGTTGTCGATCTTCGAGCTCATCCGGTTCAGCGTGATGCGGGATGTCTCCGGTTCGCACCGGAACGACGCCGCGGCCGTGGCGTTCACGAACCGCAGAAGCGGCAGTTCGTCGCGTCCGGGGAAGAGTTTGATCTCGAGCTGGCGCGCCAGCGTATCGCTGAGCCGGTCGACCTCAAGTCTTCCTGAAATGGCCGATTTACTGCCGCCGGAGGCGCTCACCAGGGCGTGAAAATCATCCCCGGCCTTCAAATCCAGCGAACAGTCGAGCTGCCAGCCCCGGTCGTCCGGTTCCAGACGGAAATCCGCGTCGCCGATCGCATCCACCACCAGGTTTTTGTTTCCGCTCCCGTTCAACGCGAGGTGCGACAGATGCGATTCCTTATGAAGCTTCGCCTCCATGTTGATCAGGTCGACTTCAAGTTCGGCCGTGGCGTCGTGCTCGGCTTCGCGCAGATTGGCATCGTCCAGATAGCCGCACAGTTCGGCCAGCGTCTGGTCGCCGTACGTTTCGATCATGCGGTACGGGTAGTAGTTCAGGCCGCCTTTGAGCGAAAGCGTGCGGACATTGTACGTCCCTGCGAGCTGCGCCTTGCAGATTTGCTCCTCGCCGTCGTAAAACGCCATGCCAAAACGCGACACGTTGAACGAGCCGATCCTGGTGATGCCCTCGGTCTCGAACTCCGCGTCCGCATCGAACACGCGCTTCCCGCCGTCATGATCCCGGACCTCGGCTTTCGCGCCGCCAAGGAGACACACTTTCTCCGGGTCAAGCTCAACGAAGTAATCGAACGACAGCCCCCTGCCCGCCGAAGCGAACGGCAGAACGGGGTCGAACGGCGTCAGATCGACGGCATTCTCCGTCGCCACTGTCAGCTTCGCCGCATGCGGATTCAGCGTGTACGTCGCATCCTCGTAGCGCACGAACTCGAATACGCCCGTCGTCCCGAAATTGAGGCGGCCGCCGTTTGGTCCGGTCAGGTGTCCCGACACGGAATCCAGCGTTACGCCGCCAGTCACCAGGTCGAATTCCACGTTTCCCTTCGCATCGAACAGAATATCCCCGGGGATGCCGATGTCCCGGCATACCAGGCCGTTCCCCTGCGTGTCCACCCCGAATTTCAGGCGGAGTTTCTCCCCGACGAGCGCAAGCGTTCCGAACACATTGAAAACCGTGTTCTCCAGGCTCACGTTCAACGGCTTGTATTCCCAGCTGCTCGAGTTCGTCCATTCCCCGCCGAATCCCAGATCGGCGGTTTCCGGGTCGTACTGCATGACCAGCTCCGTCGACTCGAACGCGGGAAACTCCAGGTGCGAATCCGGCAGGTCGATCACGAGCGGCTCCTCCGCGTCGAGGGACACGATCAGTTTTCCGCCGTCGTCGGAAGACAGCACGTTGATCCGTCCGCCGCACTCCAGGGACCGCTGCGGATCGTTCAGGCGGTATTTCACCCCGCAATTGATCTCCGGGCGCGTCAGACAGCCGTCCTCGAACCTCGCGAACAGATCGGAGACGGAGATCCGGCTCCGCACGGCCCCGGCCTGCCATCCCGCCTCGGCGTCAAGCAGCGTCAGGTCCGCCATCCGCACGACCGGTTTCGACGCCCGGTCCCAGAGCAAATGCGAAAACGTCCGGACCTTCTCGCCGGAATCCGGCTCGCCGCCTTCCCCCGGCCCGTGCTCATTCTGTATTTCCGCAAGACGGGCGAAATCCAGAGAAACGCGGAGTCCGTCCGCATGGACATTCGATACTCTTATCTCCTTCAGCGTCCGGCCACCCAGCACCATCCCGTCCAGTCTCAAACCGAAGGTTTTCGCCTCGATCACTCCGGCCGGAGTATTCACCTTCAATCCGGCCACGAGGATTTCACGGTCCGAAAGCGAAACCATCACGTCCGGTTCGCCCTCGAGTTCCACCCCGGCGCACCACGCGACGAACGGCATGATCCACTGGTCGATCGTGAACAGCGCCGCGAGGGATGCGAATACGAGCAGGAACACGAGGATGCCGGCCATCCGGAAAACGGCTTTCAGGAATCTGCGCAGCGGCGACCGCTTTTTTTTCTGTTTCGGTTCGGACATAGATGGTTCAGCCGGGGAAACTTGGGAAAACAGCAGGATGTTCTCCTCACCCGGGGTGGGGTTGATTGAAAAAGAATTCAGGTCAAATTAATTTACATCCGGCGGGGCGTTTTTCAACCATACAGTTTAAAGAACAACTCTTTTTTCGTATTTTTCCGGATGCGGGATAGTTTTTACCCGGAATACAACTCGTTTCTGGTTTGTTCTCCGCCTCAGAAAGATATGAGAATTATACGGAAATATCCAATCGTCTGACGCTAATTAACTGCTCTTCGTCCGAAGTCAAACAAAATGCTTCCGAAGAGATTGTTTTTTTGACATAAACATTTGATTTTTCGGAATTCCGGGTGTATATTATTAATTCAAAAAAGCTGTTCCATCCTTCACATAACCTATTCAATCAAACTTGTGAGGTATTTATCATGGCTACGAAAAAAACTGTCAAGAAAGAAACCGCTCCCGCCAAAAAGACTGCCGCAAAGACCGCGGTGAAGGCCGCCCCGAAGGCCGCCAAGGAAATGCCGAAGGCCGTGAAAGCGCCGAAGACCGTCAAGATCATCCCCGTCAAGACCGACGATCCCGAAGAGAATATCAAGCGCTTCGCGAAGACCTCGCTCGCGATGAACTTCGTCAAGGCCCACAACGGCAGCTGGAACCACGCCGACTGGCTGAACTTCCTCCGCGAACTCGAAGAAAAGGGCTATTTCCCGATCGACACCGACCGCGTCGGCCTCATCCTCGAAGACAAGAAAAAAGCCTTCTTCGCGAAGTAATCTTCCCTCTTTTCTCCGAACACACGCATGAGACTTCCCCGAATTGCCCTCACCATGGGCGATCCGGCGGGCATCGGTCCTGAAATCGCCGTCCGGCTCGCCCGTGCGGTTTCCGCAGGGAAAACTTCTCCCGCGGAAGTCGCGATCTACGGTGCGCCGGACGTCATCGAAGAGGCCGTCCGCCGTTTCGCACCCGGATTCGCGCCGCAAATCGTCGCCTGCTCCGACCTCAAATTTCCGCAGATGCGCCCCGGCAAACTGGACGCGCGCTGCGGGCTCACCGCGCTTGAATGCTTCCGCACGGCCACGCTCGACGCCATCGCGGGCAAGGTCGACGCCATCGTGACCTGCCCGATGAACAAGGCGGCGGTCAATCTGGCCGGGATCCCGTTCAGCGGGCACACCGAGCTGCTGGCGTCCCTCTGCGGCGTCCGCGATTTCGTGATGATGCAGTCCGCGGGCGATCTCCGCGTCGTCTTCGTCTCCACGCACATCCCGCTCGCGCAGGTGCCGTCCGCCGTCACGTTCGACCGCATCGTCTCCGTCACGCATCTGCTCCGCGACGCCATCGTCGCCGAGGGCATCGTTCACCCGAAGATCGCCGTCGCCGCGCTCAACCCCCACGCGGGAGAGAACGGCAACATGGGCATGGAGGACGAAAAGATCGTGAAACCGGCAGTTCGGGCGCTCGCGGACGAAGGAATCAGCATCCAGGGCCCCTTCCCCCCGGACACGCTCTTCATCGAGAGCATCCGCTCCCAGTTTGATGGCATCGTCTCCATGTACCACGACCAGGGACACATCCCGTTCAAGATGCTCGCGTTCGACCGGGGCGTGAACTCCACGCTCGGGCTGCCCGTCATCCGCACCAGCGTCGACCACGGCACCGCCTTCGAGATCGCATGGAAAGGCACGGCCTCCATCGGCAGCCTCACCGCCGCATTCGAGCTCGCACGCAAACGCGCCGTCACCCGCATCGCAAACGCCTGAACCAACCACTTTTTCCGCCCATGTTCGAACTCGACATCACACGCGATTTCTCCGCCGCACACAAGCTCGTCGGCTACAACGGCCTCTGCTCCGCCCTCCACGGACACAACTGGACCGTCCAGGTCTTCATCCGCGCATCCCAACTTGACGAGATCGGCATCGCCGCCGACTTCACCGTCATCAAGCGCGAACTGACCGCAATCCTCGCGGGATTCGACCACAAATACCTCAACGAGCTCCCCGAGTTCCAGGGCATCAACCCAACCAGCGAGAACATCGCGCGCATCCTCTACGAGAAGCTCGCGCCCGCGGTCAATATCCCCGGCGTCACGCTCGACCGCGTCCGTGTCTGCGAATCCCCCACCTCCGGTGCGACCTATATCCCCGACCGGAATTGACGATCCCGTCCGCTTTTTCCGGTGCGGCCCCTTTTCCTTGTAACTGGTCCATTCTTATCAAAAGAGATATCCAATATCGGCTAACTGCACATGACGGAAAGCCACGCAAAAGCGACCAGAAGATAGAACGCGAAAATGGCCGCCCCCTCCCATATGACCAGTTTCGTCCGGTCGTTTTTGTTCAGGAAATACAGCAGATACAGAAACATCCCCGGGAAAGACAAAACGTAGATATAGTTCAGCGCGGAGTTCAGCCACTGCAAAGCGACGTCCCGGAAACCGACGTTTGATTCCATGTTAAGAAATGGACGGTTCGGGATCAGAAAGCTCAAAAACAACTCGATCGCATGCAGCAACACCAGAATATCTAAAACCAGCAAACGCCGTCCCGCGTCCCGGTCCCGCTTCCGGCAGCGGAAAACGAGGATGGAAAGCATGACAATGGCAATGACGCCGGCAATGAACGAGGATATTGTCTCTTCGTAAAGCATTGTCAGCTCACATCCTGTCTCTCGGGATTGAGTTCAGCTGTTTTACGCCTGCCAGTGGCGGTTGACGGGCCAGTACTGGAACGCCGGGGTCTCGTACGGGTGAGACTCCTTCAGCGCCGTCAGAACGGCTTCCAGCACGGTTTCCGCCACCACGAATTCCAGCTTCCATTCCTTCACGCGTTCTACGCGCCCGTGTTCGCCGTAGAACGGATGCGAACCTTCCAGCGGACGGAACTGCCCGGTCCCCTCGGTCTGCCAGCAGCAGGAATCGTAGTTGCCGAAATATCCGGCTCCGGCCTCGAAGATCGCCGTTTTCACGGCTTCCACGTGCGAATCCGGCACATAAACGTCAAGACGGTAGAAATGCATAACGGCTCCTTATGGATACCTTACGGTTTGCGGATGCGGAGGAAAAGACGCGTCCCGGCCTCGTGCGGCAGGGGGAATTCGGGCGTGCGTTCGGCGTGAATACGTTTATCTGCAATCAACGAGGGCCATTCGTCCGCGGCCTGGGACTCCGTGCGGAACACGCACAGGCTGCCGCCCTGCCCCAGCAGATTGCGGCATTCCTTGACAAGTTCGGACGCCCCCGCGACCGCGCGCGCAGTGATCGTGCGGAAACCGCCGCGGTATTCCGGCTTCGCGGCGAGCTCGTTGGCGCGGGCATGGACTGGATGCAGATTGGCGAGTCCGCACTCCGAGGCGGCTCGTTCCAGAAACGCGATCTTCTTGCCGCGCGAATCGATCGCGGTCACGTCGAGCCCGGGACGCGCCGCGGCGAGCGGAAACGCCGGAAGCCCGGCGCCGCATCCGACGTCGGCCATGCGCACGCCGTCGGCGAAGAGTTCGGGGAGAGCGCGGAGCGCCAGCACGCAATCGCACACATGCTTGCTCCAGTAGGATTCCGGCGGGATCGCCGTCAGATTCAGAGATTCGTTCGTCTCGTACAGCAGTTCGCCATACCGGGTACAGAGCGACAGGAAGTTCTCCAGGCGGTCCTCCCCGACGCATTCGAGCAGGAAGGCGCGTTCTGCGGCATCCGGCGGGGGCAGTTCGACCATGCTCATGCCTCCACGGCGCAGTAGCAGGACATCGCGCACAACAGCAGGAAATACGCGGCGGAAGCCCAGCGCACGGCGGGCATGCGGAACGACAGCCGGAACCAGTCCCGAAGCCAGTACGGCTTGGCCGAGATCATGATCCCGATCACGCCCGCGAGAAGCACGAGCGCCGCCAGAACCGGATACCCCGGCAGCTGCGCCGGATACGCAGCCTTCAGCACGGCATGCGCGCCGAGGATCAGGATGGCGGCCGCGGCCCGGGCGAAGAGGTAGTTCAGGAAGATCGAGGCGAGCACGATGGCGACGAGGATCAGCGGCAGGATGAACGTCTGGAACGGCGAATCCGGCATGAAGATCGGACGGATGTTCGGGATGCACCAGAGCAGCGCGATCACGGTCAGGACCGTACCGGAGACGCGTTCGCGCGGGATTTTTTCGTACAGCGCGCGCACGGCGGGCCCGCGCCGCACGGTCAGAATGAACGCGGCGGCGGCGACGAGCGAAACGGCGGCGGCGATGGCAAGCACAACGGAAAGGGGCATATCGGGTCACTCTCCGTCGACGACGTTCAGCGGGATGATATCCCGGACATCGTCCCGGTTGTATTCCGTAGTGATGCCGGCGGACTGGCGGAACGAGAATATCTTCGAGTCCTCGGAATACTTGTCGGTCAGACGCCCTGTATACTTGCTGCCATTTTTCAGAATGATCGTCGTATCGGGCAGCCAGACCTTGATTTCCGGCAGCTGCACGGTCTTGCCCTTGCCGACATTGACCTTGACGTCCTTCACGTTCGGGGTGGCGTGCTTGTTCGACACGGTGATCGTGTGTTCCCCGGCGGAAATGTTCTTGATCGTCACGCGCTTGGAGGTGTCGCGTGATTTTCCTTCCGGCTCGGTCCGGCAGATGAACTTGCCGTCGAGGTAGATGTTCATGGCGGGCGGATTCACGGAGAGGATGATGTTGCCGAGGTTCGAATCGAGCGTGAACGTGCGGTTCATGGGCTCGCCCGGATGAATCGTAATGGTCTGTTCCAGCGTGTCGTAGCCGTCCTTGGTCAGGCGGATCGTGTATTCGCCGGCCTCGATGACTTCGCGTTTGTAGGGCGTCACGCCATAGTCGATGTCATTGATGAAGAGGGCCGCGCCGGTGGGTTCGCTTTTGATCAGGAGAGAGCCCGGGAGCATTTCCATCTGGGCGCTGACCTCGGTCGTCTCGTCACGGGTTACCGTAACGATCTTCTCGTAAAGCCTGTAACCGTCTTTCGTGAGGCGGATCTTGTGCTGTCCCTGTTCGAACTGCCCCTTGAACGGCGTATTGCCGTAAGTCCGGCCGTCGATCTCGATCTCGGCCGATTCCGGCGTACTCTCCAGCGACAGCGTGCCGATATTGTTCAGGAGAGGCACGTTAATGAGGATCGGACGGCTGTTCTGAACCTTCCAGGAAATATCGCGGCGCGTATAGCCGGTCATCTGCACGGAGGCGGAATAGGATCCGAGGGCAAGTTCAGGCAGCAGGACGGGCGTGTCGCCAAGGTCCTTCCCGTTCATTTGCACATGCGCGCCGGAGGGATCGGAGTCGATGACCACGGTGGCCTTTTCCGGTATGAGCTCGACATGCGCCTCGACCTGACGTCCGGGCGTGACAGTCACCGGAAGCCAGGCGGGTTCATAGCCCTCCAGGGAGTATTTCACGATATACATGGCGGACGGCACGGGCTTGGTCACGTACGGCGTGGTGGCACAGACCTTGCCGAGGATGGAGATTTCCGCGCCGGACGGCTCGGACGTGATGTTCATACTGCCATAGTCGCTGATATCCTGTTCGGGAGCCTTCTTTTCGCAGGAAGGCAGAAGGATGAGGGCCGCGGCGGCACAGAAGGAACAGACAACAGAAAGGAAAAGTCGTTTCATCATTTCATTTGTTCCCCAAAGACAGTTTTTTCTCTATGTTGATCTTTGTTTCCCGGATTCTGCGGTAGGTCTCGCTGTCCGGCGGGAAACTCTCGAGCAGGCGGTTGCACTCGGCGACCGCCTTGTCGTACTCGCGAAGCTCATAGAAGAGACGGACGTTTTTCTGCCCCTCCAGTCGGATTTCCTCGAGCTTGGCCTCCGCTTTCGCGAGACCGTCGCGGGCGGTCTTCCATTCCGTCGGCTTCGGATCGTCGAAGAGCTGGTAGCGCCTCAGAGCAAGCTTGTAGTTCGTGATGGCTTTCGGAAGATTGGACGGCTCCGTATCGATGCGCTTGAACGCCTCGTCGGCAACGAAAAGGAACGTGCGGGCGTCCTCCAGGATCCGGTCGACGTTCTGCGAAATGATGCCGAGGTCATACTCGTCAAGCAGCGTCTCGTTGATGATGGTCTCCACGCGGTTGAACGTCTCGGAAACATCATTGGTGACCTTCACGTCGCAGAACTTGTTGTCGAATCCGACCATGATGCGGCGGTGCTGGCGGTTGTCCTGCGAGGTCCCGGCGATCTTCTCCTGCTGGAGATCCATGAAGCCGGTATCGAGTATCTGCTGTTTGAGTTTGGCGATCAGGGTGTCCGGGATGGGATCCTTGAACAGCTCGTAGTAGCGGCGCTTGTTCTGCGGCTCGTCCAGGGTGACCTCCATCTGCCCGTTCTCGATCTGAAGCACGAAACGGAAAACCTTGGCCCTCTCCACGGATTCTTTTTCGTAGTAGAGAATAAAGGGGTTGTCCACTTTTATTTTCACGGCGGTCGGGGCGGAAGGCTTCTGCGGCGCTTCATTCAGTTTGAGGAAGATCCATAACCCGGCGCATGCGGCCAGGATCACGATCAAAGCGAATATCACGTTGCTCAGGAGTTTCTTTGTGCCGGAGGTCGCGTGCGGCTTATCCTGCGTCTTCTTGCTGAAAAGTCCGCGCGGGACTTCGGAAGGAGAAACGGGAGCGGGTCCAGCCTGAGCCGGTTTCTGCGGTTCCTGCATGTGTGCGGTTTCAAGGGGAACCGAGGAAGTCGTATTCTGGGGCCGGAAGAAGAACGGCTGCTGGGACGGGGCCGCACCGGGTGCAGATGGAGCCGCCGCGGGCTGTTGAGCAGACGGAGCCGCCGCGGGCTGTGCAGACGGGGCAGACGGAGCCGCTCCGGAATCTACGACGCGCAGAAGCTGGTCGCCGATGGTGATGACCGAACCGACGGAAAGCGGAGACCCCCCGATCACGGGGACGTCGTCGACGAGCGTACCGTTGGTGCTGCCGAGGTCGCGGATCAGCCAGTTCCCCGCGGCATCGCGTTCGATTTTCGCATGATAGCGGGAGACGCCGCCCATCGGCAGCTGGATGGTGTTATCGCTCTCCCGGCCGATTGTGACGCCGGCCGGCGAAAGCTCCATCGTCTGCCCGGTCAGGGCGCCGTTCAAATACATGATTTTCATACTGTCGGATTCTCCTTGCTGGGGCACACAGTGCTTTGTTCCCCGGCTGCATGAGTGGAATACTTGGTCCGTTTTTCCGGCGCAACCGTCTCGGCATTCAGGTCCAGACGGTCGCCGGGGAAGGTTCCCGTGTGCGCGAGCGCGCCGGCGGGGAGTTCGATCACAGACTGAGCCCCCTTGCACCAAATCGCCGGACGCCAGGGGCGGCAGTCCGGGTATGTCGACAGGACGGTGTTGTCCGTCCCGAGGAAGATCACGTCTATGGGAAACGTCATGAAAAAAGTATGGATGCTGGAACATGACGGAAAGACCATCGCATCGATCCCGATCTGCTCGAACGGGCGTCCGATCATCCCACGCAGGCGGTCGCCGAACGACACAGCATGGAAGGTCCGGTAGGAAAGCACGGTCTGTCTCGTCAGGTTTCGGATCATCGGAACATCTCCAGCGCGCGCATCAGCATCGGCGCGATGACTACGGTGAAGACGGCGGGGAAGATCAGCAGCGCCACCGGGAACAGGATCTTTACGGGAGCCTCGCTCGCAAGTTTTTCGGCGCGGGCGAACCGTTTTGCGCGGAGCTGTTCCGCCTGAATCCGCAGAACCTGGCCGATGCTCACGCCGAGCTCATCGGACTGAATGATCGCGTTCAGAACGCTTGTCAGTTCAGGCTGGCGGACACGCTGCGTCATTTCCTTCAAAGCGGTCTGCCGCGGCTTGCCGAGCTGAATCTCATGCAGCGCCTTGCGGAGTTCCAGACCAAGTTCGTCCGCCGCACGCCTGTTCAGGATATCGCGCAGAGCCGTCACGAAATCCTTGCCCGCTTCGACGGACAGCGTCAGCAAATCCAGCACGTTCGGCAAGGCTTTCAGAATCTGCAGATGGCGTTTCGTGATCAGTCCCCTCAGCCACACCTGCGGATACAGGACAGCACAGAACAGGACCAGAAGTCCCGCCATCGCGTTGCCCGAGGCAAAAAAGAGAATCGTGAAAACAATGCCGAATGCGCCGAACAGGATGCGGACCGTCATGAACTGTTCGGCCGTCAAAACCTGTTCATAGCCCGCCATTGCGAGCTGTTCGCGCAGTTTCTTCATCGTCCCGGCGAGAGATTCCGAGGAGCAGAGCTGCCGGAAGTTCGGCGAGAACGGCAGGAAGATGCGGAACAGAACCGGAATGGAACGGGCGTCGTCGCCGAACTGAGCCTTCTCGACGTCGATGGCGGCGATCATTTCCGCGGCGAGCAGCACAATGGAGGCAGCGCAAAGGCCGGCTGAGATACTTGCCAGAAGTATGAGCATTTGATCCATATCCCGTCTCCTTCCTTACACGTCGATCGTCGTGATCTTCCGGATCCAGAGGAACCCGCAGACGACCATGCACACAACCGCAAGCAGAACCACGATCCCGATGAAAGACCCGAAGAACGCGTCCATCAGATCGGGCGCAAGACGCATCATCGCGAACATCAGGACGAACGGAACGGACGCGATCAGCCATGCCTGCATGCGCCCCTGGGAAGTGAGGGCGCGTACACGTTGCATGATGCGCATGCGTTCGCGGATCACGCCGGCGAGTTCCTCCAGCACCGAGGTCAGCTCGCCGCCGGTCTGACGCGCCGTGATGATCGCCACGGCCACAAGCTCGAAGTCCTGCGACTCCAGACGGTCCGCCATCTTGCGGAGCGCGGTATCGAACTGCACGCCGAGGCGGAGTTCCTGCAGAAGCAGCGTGAACTCGAACGAAATGGGATGACGGTTCTCCGAGGCGACGTTTTCCAGCGCCTGCGTGATGCTGAACCCGGCCTTCAACGCACTGCTCATGGAGAGAAGCGCATCTTCCAACTGTTCGTTGAACTTGGCCAGACGCTGTTTTTTCAGCGCCCGGAGATAAAAACGGGGAGCCAGAAAGGCAATAACAGCGGAAGCCGTGCCGATCGTGACCGTGCGGATCCAGTTGACTTCGTCCGACAGGAACGAACTCAGGCCGCCGAACAGGATGAACGAGGCGGCGGCAATCGCGATGCTCAGGTCCAGGATCCGGTTCGCGGGCATTTGAAGCAGGATGTCGTCCAGCTCAACCGCCGCTTCGGCAAGGAAACGTTCCCTGTAGCGCGCCGAAGTGTACGATGTAAACTCCACGATCACGAACGTGGCGAAGAGCGCACACAGCCCGGCGCTGACCGAAGCGAAGAGATACATGTTGTTCTGAACAAACTCCATCATATCACAAGCCTCCCCTCATGCCGGGCTTTTTCGGCGGCGTAAAGATGGAAATGTCCAGGTCGAGGTTCGCGCGGCGGATGTCCTCCATGAAGGTCGGGATCGCCCCGGTCGGCTCGAAATGGCCGAGCAGACGGCCGTCCTCGCTCCATCCGTCCTGCTTGAACGTAAAGAGGTCCTGCATGGTGATGATGTCGCCTTCCATCTTGGTGATCTCGCTCACGCAGACCACCTTGCGGCTGCCGTCCTTCTCGCGGTTGATCTGGACGATGATGGAGATGGCGGACGCGATCTGTTCGCGGATGGCGCGCAGCGGCAGGTCGAACCCGGCCATCAGGACAAGCGTTTCAAGGCGGGCAAGCGCGTCGCGCGGGGAGTTGGCGTGGATGGTGGTCAGCGAACCGTCATGACCGGTGTTCATGGCCTGGAGCATGTCAAGAGCCTCGCCGCCGCGGCATTCGCCGATGACGATGCGGTCCGGGCGCATACGCAGGGAGTTGCGGACCAGATCGCGGATCGTGACCTCGCCCTTCCCTTCGATGTTGGCCGGACGGGATTCGAGGCGGACGAGGTGTTCCTGCCTCAACTGGAGTTCGGCGGCGTCTTCAATGGTGATGATGCGTTCCTTCCCGGGCAGATAGCCGCTCAGGATATTCAGCAGAGTCGTCTTGCCGCTGCCCGTACCGCCGGAGATCAGGATGTTCTTGCGGATCTTCACGCAGACGTCCAGAAAATGCGCGATTTCGGCGGTAATCGATCCGTACGAGATCAGGTTCTCCACCGTGAGCGGCGTTTTCGCGAACTTACGGATCGTGATCGAGGGACCGACCAGGGAAAGCGGAGGGATGATCGCGTTCACACGGGAACCGTCCTTGAGGCGGGCGTCCACCATCGGCGAACTTTCGTCGATGCGGCGTCCGAGCGGAGAGACGATGCGGTCGATCGCGGCGAGGACCTGATGGTCGTCGGCGAACGCGGTATCTGTCTTGTACAGCACGCCCTTGTGCTCGACATAGACGTTGTCCGGGCCGTTGACCATGATTTCGGTGATGTCGTCGCGCGAAATGAGGTCTTCCAGCGGCCCCAGGCCGATCGCCTCATGCTTGAGCTCGTTCTCGATCTTCTCCTGCGTAACGCCTGCCGGAAGCGGGATGGAAAGCTCATTCAGGATCTCGTGGATGGTCGTCCGGGCCTTTTCCTCCAGGTCGTTTTCCGAAATACTGTTGAGCGCAAGGCGTTTCATATTCAGACGGGCAAGCAATTCGCTGTGCGCCTGCTTCTTGATCTCCTGGACGAGCGGACGTGCCGACATCGGAATGCCGCTGACCGCGAGGATGCGGCTTTGAAACTGCTGTTCGGGATCATCCGGAGCGGCGGGCGACGGCGGAGCGGACATCGTACTGACCGCTGTAGCCCCCGACTGGATCGCACCGACGTGAATATGGACGGATCCGATCTCAATGTCGCTGTCCGCCGGGACATTCACGAATTCGCGTCCAATGCGCTGGCCGTTCAGGTAAGTACCGTTGGAACTTCCGAGGTCCGCGATGCGGAGCGTGGATTCCGTGGCCTGAAGCACGCAGTGGAGCTTCGAGACGCCCACGAACGGAAGCTGAATCGGCACGGCCTCCGAGGAACCGACCTGATATTGTCCCGGCGGGATGCTCAGCGGGGAGTCCGGCTGTCCGGGCATTTTCAGAATGACTTCGACCATGGAAGGAACTCCTTGCCCGGCTCAATACCCGGACGTTTTCTTGAGCAGCTGTTCGCGTTCGGACGTGTAATCCTTGATGTGCTGCTGGAGATAGGCCCAGTCAACACTCTGCACGTCGGTCGTGATGTTCGGATCTTCATAGCTACGCAGAGACAGCGTCAGCGAGCCTTTCTGCTGGGCGAAAATGATCATCTCGACTTCTTTCGGAGTCAGCTCGAGCGTGACGGTGCTGTAGGAACGCGCACCGGAGGAAGCACTGGTCTGGGAACCGTTCTGCTGCGCATAACCGATGTCCGCGCCGGTGGCCAGCACCTTGACGCGCTGAAGGATCGTCATCGTGACCGTATCAAGAGAGGAATCGCCCTTGGTGTCCGGGAAATGGAACGTGCCGATCACGTCGACGAAGTTGTTCGGGCGGATCAGGCCGGAAACCGAGGTCACCTGGCTGACCGGGATCGAGATCGCGCGCCAGCCGGAACGCGTCTGCGCGGGAAGTCCGGTACGTTCTTTCGTGAAGACCTGCTTGAAATCGCGCCAGGTGAGGATGTCGCCCTTTCTCACGATGGAGCGTACGGGCGACCCGATCACGTCGGTCCGGCGGTCCCAGGGGATTTCGAGCGTATTTGCGGCGCCGGCGAACCGCATGGTCTCAAACATCTCGATATCCGATTCCATGAGCTTGTCGCCTTCGGCCACATCGGTCTTCATCCTGATCAGACGGACGCGGACGGCGCTGTTCATGATCTTGCTGCGTTCCTGTTTGATCTGCTGGTAGGTGAAGATAAAAGCCAGCACGCCGAAAAACACCGCAGCCAGCATCAGAATTTTTTGTCTCATTGATCGGATCTCCTGTTTTGAACTTGATTTCAGGGGGTTGGGCGGCGCCGGCCGCCCGGCTTGTAAGTCAGGATTTATTTATCGACGAGTGCGAACGCCATGGAAAGCTCCGTGACCACGCGGCCGCCGACCGCCAGAGTGCCGGTGCCTTTGCCGAATCTTCGGGTCAGGTTCGGCAACTCCAGGATCATGACGAGCTGGTCGCCGGGGAAGACGGGAGACTTGAATTCGGCAGACTCGATGCCCATGAACAGCGCAAGTTTGTTCTTGTTGGCCTCGTGGCCGAGCAGGAGAAGCGCGCCGGACTGGGCGATGATCTCCGACTGGATCGAATTTGACAGCACCATATAGCCGTCGGAATAGGTGCGGATCGGCGGCTCGGTATGGCCGAGGTTCTTCACCGCGGTCACGCGGGTCTCTTCGAGCTTCGACACATAGTCGACGTACAGGAACGGATAACGGTGCGGAATGATATCCATGACCGAGGAAACGTCGCGCGGATCGTCGTCCTTCTTGTCGAACGCGCCGAACGGCGGCGGTTCGGGGATGGACAGCACGCGTTCGCGCACGGCCATCACGAGGTCGGCCTGGCAGGCGAGCCCGCCGTTGTTCTTCACGGTCCCGCTGAGTTTGGCCTCGCCGTCCGCGATCCCGTTGACCGCGACTTCGACGAACATGCGGTCGCCCGGGATGTTCGGGCGGCGGAACTTCACGTTATGGATGCTCTTCACGTAAATATCGAGCGTGTTCTGCGGGTCGAGGCGTTCCCGGACCGCGAGTTCCGCGAGCTGGGCCATGGCCTCCACCTGAAGCACGCCGGGAACGATCGGACGTCCGGGGAAATGCCCCTGAAAGAACAGGTCGCCGATAGTGAGGTTGCGCCAGCCGACCAGATGGTCTTCGTCGATGACCTTCACGCGTTCGAGCATGAGGTAATCCAGGGAAACGGGCAGGATCGTCCGGAGGTCGCGGACGGAAAGAATCGTATCGGGTTTCATCGTTTGTCTCCTTTTCGTTTACTTTGCGGCGGCCGCGGCTTCCTGTTCGAGCATGAGCGCGGCGAGCTTGCAGTGGGTCGGGTGGCCGGACTTGACCGACATGATGTGCGCATGGACGCGCTTTCCGACCAGATACAGGTCCCCGATCATGTCCATGATCTTGTGGCGGACGAGCTCGTTGGGGTAGCGCAGGCCGTCCTTGCAGATCAGCGCGCCGTCGTGCAGGATGATGGCGTTGTCGAGGCTGCCGCCCTTGGCGAGTCCGGCGGCGATGACCTGTTCCAGCTCCTTGTACGGGCAGAATGTGCGCGCACCCTCAAGTTCGTTCCGGAAGTTTTCGGGCGTGACCTGGCAGGAGAAGAACTGCGTGTCGAGGTCGCTGTAGCCGAACTGCGTGGTGAACGTGATCCGGAGGTCGTCGGCGGGCAGCAGCGCGAGCATCGCGGAGCCTTCCTCGAACACGATCGGAGCTTTCGCGGTCCAGTAATGCGCCTCGGCGTCCTGTTCCTGAAGTCCGGCCTCCATGATCCCTTCGAAATACGGCTTGGCGCTTCCGTCGGCGATCGGCGGTTCCGGGCCGTCCATCTCAATGTAGGCGTTGTCCACGCACGCGGCGTGCAGGGAGGACATGATATGTTCCACGGTCACCACGAACGCTCCGGTCGTGCGGGACGCGATCGTGGTCGCGCGGCGCACATCGACCACGTTCCGGGCATTCGCCAGGACCTCGGGCGTGCCGGGCATGTCGATGCGGCGGAACACGATTCCGGTGTCGGGCGGTGCGGGAAGGATTCGAAGCGTGGCGCGGGCCCCCGTATGCAGGGCGATGCCCTTGACGACGGCCGGACCTTTAACGGTATTCTGTTTCGGCATGGTTTTTCTCAAAATCTCATGGTTAGTTTCGGAAAAAAATATTTTTCTCTGTAATTTAGCGCTTTTTCGCGTGATTACCAGTCGAAATGGCGTTATATTATAAAGAAAGTTGTGTTTTTTTTCATTTTTGCGCCTTTTTCGGAGTTTTTCCGGCCATGAACCACCGACATCGCATTATCATTCTGCTCGGCCCGACCGCCTGCGGCAAGACCTCGTTCGGCGTCGCGCTCGCCGCGCGCATCCACGCCGCCGTCCTCAGCGCCGATTCCCGCCAGATCTACCGCGGACTCGACATCGGGACCGGCAAGGACCTCGCGGAATACGCCCCGCCCGGGCAGCCATTCGTCCCGTACAAGCTCATCGACATCCTGCCTCCTGACGCCGAGTATTCCCTCGCGGAATACCTGCGCGACGCCGCCGCGGCAGTGAACGAAACCGAGGCGGATGGACGCGTCCCGCTTTTCGTCGGCGGCACAGCCCTTTATCTGCACGGCATGGTGTTCTCGTACCACCTCGCGCCGGGCGCGCCGGTCCCCGAATTCCGCGCGCATCTCCGCAGTCTCGACACAGCCGCGCTCCGCAGGCTCCTGCTTGAACTCGATCCGGAGAGCGTCGTTCCGGCAAACGAACCGGACAACCGCATCCGCCTGATCCGCACCATCGAACTCGCCCGCGCGGCAAATGCAAATGAGCTGCCGAACGACCTGGAACGCCCCTTCCCGCCGTCCGATTTCCTTGTGCTCGGCCTCTACAGGCCGCGTTCGGAGACGCGCGCCCGGATCCTTCAGCGTCTGGACGAACGCCTCGCGAACGGCATGGTCGAGGAGGCGGAACGTCTCCATGCGGAGGGCATGAGCTGGGAGAAGATGGAGTTCCTCGGCCTCGAATACCGTTACCTCGCGCGCTACTTGCAGGGACAGCTCACGATGGAGGAGATGCACGACCAGCTCTATGCGAAGATCTGCCAGTTCGCCAAACGTCAGGATTCCTGGTTCCGCAAATTCGAGAACGACGGCTGCCCGATCCGATGGCTGCGCCCGGACCAGCTCGACGACGCAGAACGCCTCTGCCGCGACTTCCTCGCCGGACGTCCGCTTCCCGCGCCGGATTTCCGGCTCGCCGACTGCAAATATCCGGTTCACCCCGAGGCGGATTCAGGCGGAAACGGAAAAAAGGTGCGATGATGCGGAAAAAAAGAGTTGAAAATCGGTTTTCCTGTGATATATTTATAGGATAAGTGTCTTTATTAACGCAAAACCCGCAACAATGGAGATTTATTATGTCCGGTCACAGTAAATGGGCAAATATCAAACACAAAAAAGAGGCAACCGACAAGAAGAAAGGTCAGGCGTTTTCCCGTCTGGCCAAGGAAATCATGGTTGCCACCAAGCAGGGCGGCAAGGATCCTGCTTCCAACATTAAGCTCCGCATGGCCCTCGCCTCCGCGAAAGCCAGCAACATGCCCCGTGAAAATATCGAACGCGCCATCAAGAAGGGCGCGGGCGAACTCGGCGACGTCGCCTACGAAGAGATCACCTACGAAGGATACGGTCCCGCCGGTACCGCGTTCGTCGTCGAATGTCTTACTGAAAACCGCAACCGCACCATCGGCGACGTCCGCATGACGTTCGACCGCAACGGCGGCAACCTGGCGGCCAGCGGCGCCGTGTCCTGGATGTTCCAGCGCAAGGCCCACTTCATCGTCGAAGGCGAAAACGCCGACGAGGACAAGCTGATGGAACTCACGCTCGAAGCGGGCGCGGAAGACATCACCGCCGAAGACGGCATCGCCGAAATCTGGGCCGCCCCGGAAGCCTTCGCCGACATCGCCAAGGCGCTTGAAGACGCCGGCATCGAATGCTCCGAAGCCAAGCTCACCCGCAAGCCGGAAAACACCGTCGGCATCAACGACCTCGGCAAGGCTCAGCAGGTCCTCCGCCTCGTCGAACGCCTCGAAGAGCTCGACGACGTCCAGGCCGTCTACTCCAACGAAAACATCGCCAGCGAAGTCCTCGACGAGATCGACGCCCAGGGCTGACCCGCGGCTTCGTTTCCCGCACGGAGGGCGTCCCGGATGATCATCATCGGCATAGACACTGCCATCCGGAAAACCGGATACGGCGTGATCGACATGCGGACCGGCGGTTCCATCCAGATTCTGGACTGCGGCCTGATCCGCAACGCGCCTTCCCTGCCCCACAGCGAATGTCTCAGGCGTCTCGCCGGAGGCATTCGCGAACTTGTTTCTTCGTTCAAGCCCGAGGCCGCCGCCATCGAATCGGCGTTCGTCTCCCGGAACGTCAGGACCGCCATGATCCTGAGCCTCGCCCGCGGCGCGGTCATCACCGCCCTCGCCGAATGCTCCGTTCCGGCGTTCGAGTACTCTCCGAAGAGCGCCAAACGCGCCGCGACCGGCCTCGGCGAAGCGGACAAAAGCCAGGTCGCCGCGATCATGGCGAACCTCGGCGGACTTGACATCTCGCAGATACCGGACGATGCCACCGACGCGCTCGCGCTCGCCTATTGCCACGGCAACCTCGTCCTGCGCGCGGGCAGCGGCATCGTCAAACAACCTCAACCCATCTGATTCAACGGAAGGCATGTCATGATTCTCACAAAATACGGAAAAAAAGAATGGGGGATAGCGCTCGCCGCTTTCCTCGTCGTTTTCGTGCTCTGCGCCGCAACCGTGTTTCTCAAGGTCCTGCCGCCCGGCGTCGCCGGAGCGATCACCGCCTTCGCCGCGCTCGCATGCTTCGCAGCCTGCGCGTTCTTCCGCGACCCGCCGCGCAGGATCGCGGCCGATCCTTCCGCCATCGTGTCGCCCGCCGACGGCGTGATCAAGGATGTGGAGCTCATCAAGTCCGAGACGCTCGAGTGCGACGACCTCCGCCGCCTCTTCCACGACAAGGACATTCTCCGCATCGGCATCTTCCTCTCCGTGTTCAACGTGCACCTCAACCGCGCGCCGTGGGACATGAAGGTCGAGTTCAAGTTCTACAAGCCGGGCAAATATCTCGACGCCCGCGATCCCGATGCCGGAAAAGTCAACGAATCCATGCTCATCGGCGGAACCTGCCCGTTCGAGGGCGAAACGTTCCCCATCGCCGTCCGTCAGGTCTCCGGCGCGATCGCCCGACGCATCGTCTGCCCGGTCAATCCCGGCGAAACCTACACGCGTGGCCAAAAATACGGTATGATCAAGTTCGGGTCCCGCACGGAACTCTACATTCCCGCCGGAATGGGCATCGACGTGGCCGTGAACGTGGGCGAAGCCGTCCGCGCCGGTTCCTCCATCCTCGCGTTCGTCCGCCCCGAGGCGAAGGCAAAACTTCACGCGCTGGCCGAAGAGGCCGCCGCAAAGGACCTGTAATGAATACCGGAAACGAACAGGAACATCCTGCGCCGCCCTCGCGGAAACTGCAGCAGTGGCTTCAGTTCGTCCCGAACAGCCTCACGCTCTGCAATTCCCTCTGCGGATACGCAGCCATCCTCGTAACGCTTCAGGCGTACAAGCATGTCGACGACCAGCACGCCATGGCCACGATTTTCGCCTGGAGCGCCGGGCTCATCCTCTTCGCGATGGTCTTCGACATGTTCGACGGCTTCACGGCGCGCCTCCTGCACGCCTCCAGCTTGCACGGCATCCAGATGGACTCCCTCGCCGACATGACCACGTTCGGCGTCGCGCCCGCCACCCTCGTCGCTGTCATGGCGCACAACATGCGCCACATCGAACGCGCCGGCGAATTCGTCCCGATCTGCATGCTCTGCGGCATCTACCTCGGATGCGCCGCGCTTCGTCTCGCTACGTACAACGTCCACGCGATGTACGAGAAGAAAAGCAGCGACATCTTCACCGGACTGCCCTCCCCCGGCGCGGCCGCCGCGCTCTGCACGATCATCCTTTTCGCCGCCACGGAAAAAGGCAGCAACACTCTCCGCGAATACTTCCGCTATCTGCCGATCTACGCCACGATCCTCGGATTCCTGATGGTCAGCCAGGTTCCGTACCTGCACTTCGGCAAATACCTGGCCTCCGCACGCTACCACAAGGAACGTCTCCTGGTCATCGCCCTGCTGCTCCTCGCATGGCTCATCTCATCCTTTCTCGTGAACCCGTTCCTCTTCCCCTTCCTCCTCGTGAACATCTACGTCGTCTGGGGACTGATCGCGTATTTCGCGCTGAAGATGGGATTCGTGAAGCATACGCACCCGCTCGTACCGGAACAGAACGAGGACGCGAACGAAGACGGAGACAGCAAGCCATGAACATCCTCATCACGGGCGGAGCCGGATTCATCGGTTCCCATCTCGCCGAATCCTGGCTGAAGGACGGCCACCGCGTCTCCATCATCGACGATCTTTCCACCGGCTCGCTCGACAACCTCAAACACCTCCCGCACCAGGAACGCATTGAGTTCGTGAAGGGCAACGTGATCTCGTCCCGCGCGCTCCCCGGCCTCGTCGAAAAGGCCGACATCGTCTACCATCTGGCCGCGGCGGTCGGCGTCGAGCTGGTCGTCCACGATCCGATCCGCACGATCGAGACCAACGTCTCCGGCACCAGCCGCATCCTGAAGCTCGCCGACAAGCTCGGCGGACGCCGCGTTTTCGTCGCGTCCACCAGCGAAGTCTACGGCAAATCCGCCTCCGTGCCGTTCCACGAGACCGACGACCTCATCATCGGCCCGTCCACGCATTCCCGCTGGAGCTACGCCTGCAGCAAGCTCATCGACGAGTTCCTGCTCATGGCCTACCACCGTTCGAAAAACCTCCCCGGCACCGTCACGCGTTTCTTCAACACCGTCGGTCCGCGCCAGACCGGACGATACGGCATGGTCATCCCCCGTTTCGTTTCCGCCGCGCTTCAGGGCAAGCCGCTCCGCGTCTTCGGCACGGGCGAACAGACCCGCTGTTTCTGCCATGTGGCGGACACGGTCCGCGCGCTCCGGCTTCTCCCCGACTGCGAGGCGTCGTTCGGCCAGATTCTGAACATCGGCAGCACGAACCGCATCACGATCCGCCAGCTCGCGGAGACCATCATCGAACAGCTTCACAGCAAGTCGAAGATCGAGGTCGTCTCCTACGACAAGGCATACGAACCGGGATTCGAGGACATGCTCCACCGCGCTCCGGACTGCACGAAGATCGGACGCATCTGCGGCTGGAAGGCCGAACTCCCCCTCGACCGCATCATCTCCGACGTCGCGGACCAGATGCGTTCGAACTGAACGCTCGGCCGCAATCAGTTTTCCTTTTCCCTTCCCCTTTCCCCAATCGGAAAACAGTTCCCGCTCTTATTGCTCGGAAATGCCCTTGTTTTCCTGAACATCTTTGGGTATCACATCCAGCTGATGCGGGAAAACGGGAGCAACAAAGGAATCGCCTTCCGTAAGGACATTGAGGTATTGCGCAGAGCCCCATATCTGCGTGATCTGCCGCCGGGATCCATCCGGCAACTGAACAAAGGCGCCGATGACATAACGCCCGGCATTTTCTTTCGTACTCTTGACAAAGAATCCGCCGGAATTTCTGAAATAGCCCTTTTCCCAATTTTCGTCAGTCAGATAAAATGCGCTCCAATCTTCATCCGCATCATTTTCCTGATTCTGAACCACTTCCAGCTGATGCGGAAAAACGGGCGCGACAAAGGAACCGCCTGTCGTAAAAATATAGAGATAAAGCGTGAAATCCCATACGTGCGTTATCTGCCGCAGGGTTCCATCCGGCAGTCGGACAAACGCACCGACGACGTAACGTTCGGTGTTTTCTTTCGTTTTCTTGACCAGAAAACCGCCTGATCCTCTGTAATACCCCCGATCCCACGTCTCATCGGAAAAATAAAACGCGTTCCAGTATTCATCTGTATCGCTGTCTTGAATCACCTCCAATTGATGAGGGAAAACGGACGCGACAAAGGAATCGCCTTTCGTAAAGACAGAGAGATAGTCCGGGAATTCCCATACCTGCGTTATCTGCCGCAGGGATTCATCCGGCGATCGAACGAATGCACCGACTGCATAACGCCTGCTGTTTTCTTTCGTATTCCTGACCATAAAACCGCCCGATTCTCTGTAATACCCACGTTCCCATTTGTCGTCAGTAAGATAAAAGAACCGCCACAAATCATAGATCGATTCAATATCGTCGCGCACCTTTCTGGCTTCCACCGCTTTAACGGAAAAGTGCGCAGGTGTGCAGAAGTTCTGCAAAGAGAAAACCTTTGTTTCATAACATGACACCAGGAAATCAAAACTCTTTTGATAAGGCGGAAAACTGACAAAATGAGGCAGATCAAGAGGAGAGTCCAAAACCAGCAGAGAGTGAAAACGGGGGGTATAATCGTATTCCAGATGGA
Source organism: uncultured bacterium (assembly GCA_902778895.1). Lineage (GTDB taxonomy): Bacteria > Verrucomicrobiota > Lentisphaeria > Victivallales > UBA1829 > UBA1732. The sequence goes on along the minus strand of CACYZF010000006.1, from coordinate 30,143 downwards.
TTTCATACAACCCCGGAGCATCTATTTGAAAACTCTTCGAATCGATCAGGTGACAGTTTTCCGCATCCTGGAAAACACGGGGCATTTCACGTTTTTTCCAGACGAAAACAGTATCGGAAACGGAAAAGCAAAAATCGTAATTGTGAAAAACTTCCTTGTAGAACCAATAATTCTGGGAAATGCTCCAGATGGTCCAATCCATCGCACTTGAGGAGGTTATGATAAAATCCTTGTCCAGTATTTTATGCGATGAATCTTCCCGCGTTTTGTTAAACGCGTGGATCACGGAATCGACTTTCCAATCGCTGTTTCGATGCAGATAGGCGGATGCGATCCCCCAATACTCTTCAAGAAAAGACTTGTTTCTGTTTTCGTCCAGAAAGACAAGGAAAGGTTTCCAGGAGGCAGGCAGATAACCGCCTAAAGACGCCTCGTAAAAATAGTCGTTGCTATTCTTCAGCTCATTTGCGCGTTTATGGCAATCGATCATCATTGCCGCGCATCCCCAGGATGTAACCAGAAAGATAATGGCAAGCGAAGCAAATTTCCTTGCTCTTTCGTACTTCAAATAAGAGGACAAGGAAAACACGTAAAAGATGACGACGCCCAATCCCCAGAAGAAGAAAAACCGGAAATAATCCGCGATATGTCCGCCAACCGAAGCGGTCAATCCTCCAAGGAAAAGAAGACAGCCGACCAGAAGCAGACAGATTTTTTCAAAAGATTTGGTAAGCACAATATCGACGGCAAGGATCAATACTGCGATGAACGGCAGGATCAAATCGGACGCGGAGAATACCAGCATATTCCAGAAAGAAGAAAGGGAATAGACTCTGAACTCTTCGTTCAGAGGCTCGAAATACCAATACTGATCCGTTGCCACATCCCTGAAATTGTAAAGGAACAGGGATTTGGCGTTACCCTGGGTCGCCAGCTCATAGAAGACGACGATGCCCGCGAGGCATAAAACAATCAAACAGAAACAAAGTCTGCCGCGCTTCGGTCTTTCCGAGGTCAGAAGCCAGATGGAACTGCCCGAAAGCGTAAAGAAAACCGTCCCCAAAGCATAATCGTTCGACCAGAGGGAAAACAAACCGATCCAAAGCGCCCCGAAGCAGAGAATGAAGGCGGGAACCGCATCGATCTTCCGATACAGCAGATATGCGATCAGAATACAAAGATACGGAGCAAATTGCCGGATCGGCCGGAGAGAATTTCCCGGCACCAGCACAGCCTGCGTATTCAGAAACGAATGAACGGACGGAACGTTCGCATAGACATAATAAAAGATGATCGTCAGAACGGATCCGCAGCTCAGGGAATAAAGAAGGTTTCTTTTTCTGGAGAGAAAGAAATGAATGATCCCGAAGGAAGACATGCAGCAAAGAAGGACGATGAAATGAGCTGCGAAAACGGAAGCTGTGACGTTTCCTCCCGCCAGCAGGAAAACAGGATACAGCACGAAAACGGGAAGGATGCCCAAATACGGATAGAAATCCCTCCCGGGCATCTCTCCGGCCTGCAGCCGGAACAACCCGCTCGCCGTTTGAAACGCGCCGTCCACATGGTAGGTCGGAACACAATAGGCTGTTTCCCGCGCGAAGAAAAAGCTGAACAACAGAAACGCAAGAACGGAAAGGCCGCACAATATCAGCTCCACCGCATTCGACATGACGGAAGGCTTCGAACAGAACAGATATTGTTCATTCATTGCTTTTTCATGGACTTCCCCTACCCACCTTTTAATTCTTTCATGGGAAGTATGAATCCGGGAAAAAAGCATGTTCGATCTCCTGATTTACACCCGGGACTCGAAGCCGATCCTCGGGTCGGCGATCACGTACAGGATGTCAGACAGCAGGATGCCGGCGAGCGTCAGGAAGCCGCTGAACGCGAAAAGCGTCATCATCAGCGGGATGTCGCGGCTGCTGAGCGCGAGCATGGAAAGCGCGCCCATGCCGGGGATGTTGAAGATGTATTCGATCAGGATGCTGCCGGACACCAGCCCGGGCAGGATGCCCGCGAACAGCGTGATCATGATGATGAGGGCATTCCGGAACGCGTGAACGTAGATGACCTCTTTTTCCGGCAGGCCCTTGGCGCGCGCCGTGCGGATGTACTCCTGACGGATCACGTCGAGCATGCCAGCCCGCGTGAAGCGCGCGATCCCGGCGAACGACGCATAGCTGAGGCAGAAGACGGGGAGGACGTAGTGCATCGCCGTCACCCACATGATCTTCCACGAGCTCATCCCCTGCGTGATGTCGGGCGTGAGGCCCTTCAGCGGAAAGATCGGCGCGAGACCGCCCACGCAAAGCGTCGCCTGAAGCAGCAGCGCCACGGAGATCGCCGGAAGGGAGTACAGGAAGAACAGGAAGAGCGTCGTGGTCTTGTCGAACGCCGTGTCGTGCCGGACTGCAGTCTGGATGCCGATGGGGATGGACAGGATGTAGGTGACGAGGATCGCAAAAAGATTGAGCTTGATCGTAATGGGGAGGCGTTCAAGGACCAGCTCGGTCACGGGCCGTCCCTTGTCAACCGCGACGGATGCGCCCAGGTCGCCGTGGAACGCTTCCCAGATCCACAGGCCGAACCCGACGATGATCGGTTTATCGAGGTGGAGTTTCTCCTCGATGATCTTATTGCGCCCCAAATCGGTCTTGTCGCTCGACATGGAGCCCGCCGCGTTCTTGCCGCCGCCGTCGGCGGAGAGGAACGTACTTTTGGACGGGTCGCCCGGGGCCAGGCGCACGAGCGCGTAGCTCGCCAGCAGGATCACGAAGAGCGTGAAGATGCCGAGGGCGAGGCGTTTGACCAGATATGTCCAAAATTGTCCCTTCATGCGCGGGCGGACGTCCTTTCAACGAGAATAACAGGATGAATCATAAAATGTACCCTACAAATTTATCCCCGATTCCGCCGAATGCAAATCCGCGCCCGAAAAAAAAGCGCAAAACATGCACTTTTCCCGTTTCCCGCTTGATTTTCGCGTTTTCACGATGTATTGTTATGAATTCAAAACCATCAAAGAATTCAATCTGCACGAATCATCGTTTACTATGTTCTTTTTTCTGTTCGTTTCCGCCCTTTTTCTGCTCGCGTTCGTGTTTCTGGACATGTCGCACGAAGTCCTGAAAAAGCGGATCCGCCGCATCAGCGCGAAGAAAACGGACGAGCCGCGTCCGCGTGAACTGGATTATCCATTTTTCAGGCTCGGCGGACCGGGTGGTGTCCGCTCTCCTTGGCAGCGTTACGGACGCCGGGAAACACAGGTCGCCGACCGCGACGACTTTATCAGGAAGATCGCGCCGGAGCATTTCGACAAGTTCACCCTTCAGGAACGTATCCTGCGGCTGATGCTGGGGGCGTCGGTATTCGTTCTCGCGCTGGATGTGCTCGCGGTCGCGGTTCATATCATCCGGCACTGGCGCTGAGCGGAGTTCCGCTCAGACGGAAGCGGCAAGCTGAAGGCCTTTGAGATAGCGCCCCTCCGGGAACGAGGTCAGGACGGGATGGTCCGGCCCTTGGGACAGCCACCGTACCGTGCGGAGCGGTCGATGCGCGTCCGACGCCGCCGAATCCACGATTTTTGCGAAAAGGTCGTCGTCGATCGCGCCGGAACACGAGAACGTGAACAGCTGTCCGCCCGGATTGAGGAGCTTGATTGCAAGCAGATTGATGTCCTTGTAGGCGCGTGCGGCGCGTTCCCGCTGCGACACGGTCTCCGCGAACTTCGGCGGATCCAGCACGATCACGTCGAAACTCTTCCGCGCGTCGCGGCAACTCCGCAGGAACTGGAACACGTCCGCCTCCTTCGTCTCGAACGCATCGGGGGAAAACCCGTTCAGCGCCGCGAGTTCGCGGGCACAGGCCAGCGCCGGTTCCGAGGAATCCACGTTCAGCACATGCTTCGCGCCGCCCTTCAGCGCGACCAGACCGAATCCGCCTGTGTACGAGAAACAGTTCAGCATGCTTTCCGCTCCGGCGGCGCATTCGGACACCAGACGGCGGTTGTCGCGCTGGTCGAGGTAGAATCCGGTTTTGTGTCCCGCCAGATAGTCGGCGCGGTACCGGATGCCGTTCTCCGTGAATTCCAGCACGTCCGGCAGGGGTTCCCCGGCGAGGGGTCCGGTCCGCGGCGGCAGGCCGTCCTTCGTGCGGCTGTCGACGTCCGACCGTTCATACACGCCCTTCGCGTAGTCCAGCAGCAGCCTGCCGATCAGCTCGCGGTGGCGTTCCATCCCGGCGCCCGTGATCTGGCAAACGGCATATTCGCCGAAAACGTCGGCGATCAATCCGGGCAGACCGTCCGATTCCGCGCAGACCAGCCGGTACGCGTCCGGCAGATCACCGTGGAACACGGTTTTGCGCAACGCAAACGCCGATGCCAGCCGCTTCCGGAAGAACGCCTCGTCAATCGCCTCGGACTCCGAGAAATTCCAAAGTTTCACGGGGATGTGCGATTCGGCGGCATATGCTCCGTACGCCAGGAACTCGCCGCGCGCGCCCCTGACTTCGACCGTCTCTCCTGAGCCGGGATTGCCCGCAACCTCGCGGATCGCGCCGGAAAAGATCCAGGGGTGATGCCGCAGGACCGATTTTTCGCGGCCTTCTTTCAGGATGACGGTATGCATAAGCTGACCTCGGAAAACTCAAATCGGATTCAGACAAAAAGAAAGGCGGATCGTTCCGACCCGCCCCGGGAAAAACATGCTCAATAGCGGATCAGCATGGAGCCCCATGCCAGGCCGCCGCCGAACGACGTGAACAGCACCAGGTCGCCGCGTTTGATGCGGCCCGTGCGGCATGCCTCGTCGAGCGCGATGCCGATCGAAGCGGAACTGGTGTTGCCATAATAACGGATGTTGCAGAACGCACGGTCCTCGCCGATGCCGAGGCGCTTCGCCACGGCGTCGATGATGCGAAGGTTCGCCTGATGCGGGATCACCAGCGCGACCTGGTCAATCGAAACGCCCGCCTGCGCCAGCACTTCCTCGCTGGACGACACCATGGCGTTCACTGCGAGCTTGAACGTCTCGCGGCCTTCCATGTAGATGAAATGCCCGCGGTTCCAGACCGTTTCGTGGCAGGCCGGAGCCTTGCTGCCGCCCGCCGGGATCCGCAGGACGTCGGTATAGCCGCCGTCGGCGTGGAGCGAGCTGGCGAGGATGCTGTCCGGGGTATCCGCGCCGTCGTTCTGAAGCAGCGCGCATCCCGCGCCGTCGCCGAAGAGGATGCAGGTGTTGCGGTCGGTCCAGTCCACGATCACGGAGAGCTTGTCGGATCCGCAGACCAACACGTTGCGGTATTTGTTCGGGAAAGAGCGCATGAGGGAGAAACCGACTTCCAGCGAGGAGACGAATCCGGCGCATGCGGCGGAGAGGTCGAAGCAGAACGCCTGCTTGCACTGGAAATGGTTCTGCACCAGCGCGCCGGTGTTCGGGAAGATGTAGTCGGGGGAAATCGTGGCGACCACGATCGCGTCGATGTCGCGTCCGTCGACACCGGCCTGCGCCAGGGCTTTTCCCGCGGCCTTGATCGCCATGGTGGACGCGGTTTCATCGGGGCCGGCGATACGGCGTTCTTCCACGCCGGTACGCGTGCGGATCCATTCATCGTTGGTGTCGACGAGTCTTTCGATATCGGCGTTGGTCCGTATTTTTTCAGGGAGGTACGAGCCCGTCCCCGCAATGCGAATGCCCATGTTGTCATCCTTTGATGCTGTTCGGCGTAGAGGAGGTTGAAACGGTCTCTTCCCGCGCTCGCGGAAATGCACGGCCGTGAGCGGACGGAACAGAGCAACCATCCATAATATAACACTCGTTTGCAGTTTTTCAAGCTAGTTTTTATCCACGCCTCGAAACAATGTGTCATTCAGCCGGATTTTTCGTTTTTTTCCATCTTTTTTAAAAGTTTACACTTGACAAATCAGACTTGAATGGTATGTTACTTGTAGTGTTTACCCTCACTTCTGTCACACACTTAACTTTCAGGAGTTACACCATGAAACGTTCTTTATTTGCCGCACTTGCGGCCGGCGCTTTCCTCGCGCTGCCCGCGTTCCAGGCCGCGGCCCAGACCGATGCCGACCAGCTCAAGGACCTCAAACCCGTCAAGTACGTCTTCCTGTTCATCGGCGACGGCATGTCCCTGCCCCAGCGCATGATGGCCGAGGAGTTCAGCCGTTCCACCACAGGCAAGGGCCTCACGATCAACGCCATGCCGGTGCAGGGCTACTCCAAGACCAGCTCCGCCAGTAACTTCATCACCGACTCCGCCGCCAGCGGAACCGCCATCGCCTGCGGAGAAAAGACCAACAACGGCCGCATCGGCATGGACACCGAGGGCAAAAAGAACCTCGAATCCGTCGCCGAAGTCGCGAAGAAGAACGGCCGTGCCGTCGGCATCCTCACCAGCATCACCATCAACCACGCCACCCCGGCTTCCTTCTACGCCCACAACGTCAGCCGCGACAACTACTATGAGATCGGCCTCGACCTCGTGAACTCCGGTTTCGACTACTTCGGCGGCGGCGGTCTCCAGGGCAACCGGAACGGCGACAACGACATCTACAAGATCGCTGCGGAAAAAGGATATACCGTCGCGTACAAGGACGAAGTCCCGAAAGTCGACCTGAAGAAGGCCGACAAGCTCTTCGTCCGCGGCCACAACGGCCAGCTCCCCTACGCCATCGACAAGCCCGCGGATGAATGGGGCCTCGCCGAATACACACAGCAGTGCATCGACTTCCTCATGCTGAAGAACAAACCGTTCTTCGTCATGGTCGAAGGCGGCAACATCGACCACCACGGACACAGCAACGACGCCGGCGCCAGCCTCCGCGAGACCATGGAAATGGACCGTGCCGTCTCCGTCATCATGGACTTCGCCAGGAAGCACCCGAACGACACCCTCCTCGTCGTCACCGGCGACCACGAGACCGGCGGCCTGACCCTCGGCTTCGCGAACACCCAGTACGAATCCTCCATCTATCTGCTCGGCAACCAGAAGTGCTCCAGCGACGAGTTCAAGAACAAAGTCAACCAGCTCGCTGACAAGATCCTCGGACCGAGACGCTTCGGCTCTCCCGGCAGAAACAACGACAACCAGAACAACCAGGCCAACACCGAAGAAAAGACCATCAAGTTCGACGACATCAAGCCGCTCATCACCGAGAACTTCGGCCTGATCTTCGACAACCAGGGCGCACCCAACGAAAACAACGGCGCCGTTCAGGCCAACCTCAGATCCGCCGATCGCAACGCCCGCAGAAAACTGAACCTCGTCCTCACGAAGTCCGAACAGGACCGCATCGAAGAGGCGTTCAACAGACAGTTCCCGAACGGCAAGCGCGCCGGTTTCGGCGGCGGCGACGCCGTAGCAAACACCGTCGTGGCGATCTTCGACAACAAGTCCTCCGTCGGCTGGACCAGCGGCGCGCACACCGCCCTCCCCGTCGACACCAGCTCCTACGGCGTGAACTCCAGCGTCTTCGGCGGCATGTACGAGAACTCCGACATCGCCAAGCGCCTCAAAGCGATCATCTCCGTCCCCGTGAAATGATCTGACTTCACAACCTCATTTTCCATGTTCGATCATTGGAAAATATCCAGACGCGACGCGGTCATGGTGGTCGTTTTCCTCCTTGCCTGCGCCGCGCTTTGGTTTCTCGACATCCTCCACACGGCTCCGCCGCCGGAGGGCGTCAAGTGCAAGGCGCGCATCCTCTCCGTCGACAACAGCAACATCTTCAAGATCGGCCTGCTGCAGAAGGGCGAACAGCATGTCCGCCTGAAAGTCCTCTCCGGACCGTTCAAGGGACGCGAGTTCAACGGGACGAACATCATCCGCGCCAACATGGAGCTGGACAAGGTGTTCGAGCCGGGCGACATCGCGCTCGCCGCCATTCCCTACGGAGTCGATGACACCTTCACCGTCGTCGCGCAGGACCACTACCGCATCGGGTACGCGCTCCTGCTCTTCGGACTCTTCGCGCTGCTCCTGCTCGTTTTCGGCGGTATCACCGGATTCAACGCCCTGCTCTCCTTCGTCTTCAGCTGTCTGGTCATCTGGAAGCTCGTGATCCCGCTCGCGCTGAAAGGCGGAAACGTGCTGCTGATCACGTTCGCCGCGGTCACGCTCCTCAGCGCGGTCATCATCTTCCTGGTCGCCGGGATGACCCGGAAAGGCGTCACGGCCTTCTTCGGCGCGATCCTCGGCGTGCTCGCCAGCTGCGCCATGGCATACATCTTCACGAAGCTCTTCAGGATCAGCGGCGGCATGATGCCCTACTCCCAGACGCTGCTTTATTCCGGCTACGAATTCCTCAGCCTCCCCGACATCTACATCGGCGCGATCTTCCTCTCCAGCTCCGGCGCGGTCATGGACCTCGCCATGGACGTCTCCGCCGGCATGGTCGAAATCCTCCGGAAACGCCCGGACATCCACCGCCGCGAGCTCATCGGCTCCGGCCTGAACATGGGCCGCAGCGTGGTCGGCACCATGACCACGACGCTCCTCCTCGCCTATTCCGGCGGCTACCTCACGCTCATGATGACCTTCGCGGCACAGGGCATCGGCCCGCTCGACTTCATCAACAACCCGTACGTTGCATCCGAAGCGGTCAAGACGCTCGTCGGCAGTTTCGGCCTCGTTCTCGTCGCGCCGTTCACGGCGTTCGTCGGCGGATTCATCATCCCGTACAAGGCGAAAAAACAGGCTGAACCGGAGCAGATTCCGGAATCAAAGCCGGAAGAACCGGGAAACGCCTGACCCTTCGATTTTCCTCCTTTTTTCGTCTCTTTTTCGGCTTTTTTTCGGCTTTTTTCTATAAAAAAGAGCGAAAACACGAAAAAAAATGCGTTTTCCGGTTGTTTTCCTCCAAAACGGCGCTATATTGTTTCCTTTACAAGGAAAACACGCCATGCCAGACCAGAACATCCTCATATACGACTCAACGCTTCGCGACGGCGCCCAGGGAGAACATGTCTCGTTCTCGAAGGACGATAAGCTCCGTATTGCCGCGAAACTGGACGAACTGGGCGTGGCATACATCGAAGGCGGCTGGCCCGGATCCAATCCGCGCGATGCCGAATTCTTCCGCGACGCCGCCTCCCATACGTTCAAATACGCGAAACTCTGCGCGTTCGGCTGCACACGCCGCAAGGAACTGTCCGCGGAAAATGATCCGCAGCTGCGCGCACTGCTCGATTCCGGCGCGCCCGTCTGCACCATCGTCGGCAAGACGCCCGCCTCGCAGGTCCGTGAAATCCTGAACGTCTCCGAGGAAGAGAATCTGGACATGATCCGCGAATCCTGCCGCTTCCTCGCCGACGCCGGACGCGAGGTCATATTCGACGCCGAACACTTCTTCGACGCATGGAGCGAAGACAGCGCCTACGCCGAACGCGTGCTGAAAGCGGCATGCGAGGGCGGCGCTTCCGCCGTCACCATCTGCGACACCAACGGCGGACTGCTTCCCGTCGAAATCCTCGACATCACGAAGAACGTCCGCGCGCTCCTGCCCGAAAACATCGTCCTCGGCATCCACTGCCACAACGACTCCGGCACGGCTGTCGCGAACTCCATCGTGGCCGTGCGGAGCGGAGCCCGCCTCGTGCAGGGCACAATCAACGGCATCGGGGAACGCTGCGGCAACGCCAACCTCTGCACCATCATCCCGAATTTCGAACTGAAGACCGATTTCCGCTGCCTTCCGCCCGGCCACCTCGCCATGCTGAAGGACGTCAGCGATTTCGTCTGCGAGAAGGCCAACATGCGCCCGAACGCCCACGCCCCGTACGTCGGAGAAAGCGCGTTCGCGCACAAGGCCGGGCTCCACGTCGACGCCATCGCGAAGAATCCGGTCACCTTCGAGCACGTCCGTCCGGAATCCGTCGGCAACCGCCGCCGCATCCTCATCTCGGAACTTTCCGGACGCCATTCGCTCACCATGAAGGCCGCCGAATTCGGCATCGACCTGCGGGACTCCCGCCTCGGCAACGCCGGGCTTCAGGAACTCAAGAAACGCGAACGCGCCGGATACGAATACGAGACCGCCGAGGCGTCGTTCGTCGTGCTGATGCACAAGGTGATGAACCTGTGGCCCTCCTATTTCACGCTCGAGGGCTTCCGCGTCATCATCGAGAAACGCGGCGAAGGCGACCGCGTGGTCTCCGAAGCCACGGTCAAGCTCAGCGTCGGCGGCGTCTCCCAGCTCACCGCCGCGGAAGGCGACGGCCCGGTCAACGCGCTCGACCTCGCGCTCCGCAAAGCGCTGGAGCGTTTCTATCCCGCGCTCCGCGACGTCTCCCTCATCGACTTCAAAGTCCGCATTTTGGAAAATCTGAACGGCACTGCCGCCCAGACGCGCGTTCGCATCCAGAGCCACGACTCCACGAGCGTATGGGACACCGTCGGCGTCAGCGAAAACATCATCGAAGCATCCTGGATCGCTCTCGCCGATTCCGTGGAATATGCCCTCTTCAAGAAACACATCGCACCCTCAAACAGCCAGGAAGGATCCGAACCATGACCCGGCGTTTTCTCTTGATTTTATGCATCGTGCTCATCGGCACGTTCTATTTTGCGCCCCAGCCCAAGGCCGAGGCGTTCGACCCCGTCACACTCGCCATCCTGACCCCGCTGGCCATCCAGGGCGCGAAGATCCTCGCCCCGTACGTGATCCGCGGCCTCAAGAACGTCGCCGTCGTCGGCCTGCGTTCCGCGAAATACTTCATCAAATTCTTCCTGGTCCCGGTCGGGCTCGTGGAATGCATTATCATGCCTTGGCGAATATCGTCCGGGCTAAGTCACATGGGGCAAGGGTTCATAGGATTGTTCTGTTTCGCGGGGAACCTATGTCTCATACCACTTGCGATCTTTGGCGTCGGCGTTTAGCGGGGACGTGCTGAACAATGCCGAACGAAAAACGTCCGCCCGAAGGGACCGCCACCGGCCGCGCCCGCAAGAAGATGGACTCCATCCTCCGCGAGTGGTACGGCGAAAGCGGTTCCGACGGCGAACTCATGAAGTATCTGCCCGGCACCCAGCCTGTCGGAGATGTGCTTCAGCGCGTCATGCGGAAGAAACTGCCGGACGGCGTCGCGGATTTCCGCACGGTCTCGGCCCGCTGGGCCGACATCGCGGGCGCGGTCGCCGCGAAGCACACCACGCCGCTTTCCATCACCAATAAAACCCTCTTTATCGAGGTGGAGCATCCCGCCTATCTGGCGTCCGTCCGCACGAAGACCGTGCAGACCGCCATTCTCGCACGCATCGCCGAACTGATTGGCCCGGACAAATGCACCGCCCTGACCTTCACACCCGCGGGACGCCGCCGCACCGTCTGATCCCAATATGATCTTCTTCGACACCATCGACTCCACGACGACCTGGGCCGTCGCACATTTCGCCGAACTGAACGACCGCGAACTCGTTGTCGCCACCACGCAGACCGCCGGACGCGGCCGCCTTGACCGCAAATGGATTTCCCCGCGCGGCAACATCTACGCGAGTTTCGTTCAGAAAAACGTGAACAGCCCTCTCCTCGGCGTCGCCGCCGGATCGCTCGCGGTCCTCGACCTCGTGCGCGAGCTCGCCCCCGCTCAGAAGTTCCATATCAAATGGCCAAACGACATCTTCTGCGGCACGGCGAAGATATCCGGCATCCTCTCACAGTACATCTGCCCGCGCAACGGCGCGCCCGGCGGACTCGTGACCGGAATGGGCGTGAATCTGAACATGACGCGCGAACAGCTCGCGTCCGCCTCGCAGGAGGCCACCTCCATTCACATCCTGACCGGCACCCCGTGCGATTACGAGACTGCGCTGCACAGATTCGAGGAGATCCTGCACGATCATGCCGGGATTCTGAAAAACGCTCCGGAATCGCTTTTCGCCCGGTGGAAAACCGAAAACGGTCTCCTCGGACGCCGCGTGGAATTCCTCGCCGGCGACGGGTCCCGGCTCACCGGTCTTTTCCGCGACATCGCAGACGACGGCTCGGTCATCCTCGACGAAGACGACGGGCGTACGCTCACGCTGAACTGCGGCGATGTGCGGTTGCAGACCCGCGCTTGATTTTCGCGCGAACGCATGTATAGTATCTGCAAAGAATCCAATATGAAACCGGCATACGCCCACGCCCCGGAAGGACACCTCCCATGATCGCTCAGCTCACAGGCAAAATCGTTTCCCTGAACTTCACTGAACTCATCCTCGACGTGAACGGCGTCGGATATTTCGTTTCCATCCCCATGAGCACCTATGACGTGCTGCTGAAAGCGGGCGAAGGCGGCACCGCCACGGTCCTGACCTGGCTTCAGGTTCGCGAGGACGCGCTCCAGCTCTACGGATTCGCGAAGAAGGAGGAGCTCGAAATCTTCAAACTCCTGCTCACGGTGAACGGGATTGGCGCGAAGACCGCCCTCGCCATCCTCAGCAGCATGAACATCCCCACGTTCTGCAGCGCCATCGTCAACGCCGACATCAAGGTCCTCAAGCATATCAGCGGCATCGGGCCGCGCTCAGCCGAACGTATGATCGTCGAGCTCCGCGACAAGATCGTGAAGATGTTCCCCGAGCTCACGTTCGCAAGTCTCCCGCAGGACGTCCCGCAGTCGCGCGAAATGGAAGATGCGCTCCTCGCGCTCGAACAACTCGGATTCCAGCGGGCGAAGATCCAGAAGACCGTCGCGGACCTCGTCGCCTCCCTGCCCGAACAGGAACGTTCCAGCGAAAACATCATCCGCAAGGCTCTCCGCAAGCTCAATTCTTAATCATTTCAAGTTCATTTTCGATTTCTTGACCGCTTCACTCTTGAGGCGGTCTTTTTTTTGCCCTGACTCCAACTTGATCCCGCCTCAATTATCATCGGTGATCCATCTTGTATCATCGTTTTTCCCTCGCTCAGGAAAAAACTTTTGAGGTAAATTCGCCTTATTAATTGCGCATGGTGCACACACGCATTTTCGCGCGCACGCGACCTAAGACCAAGCTCATGCTGACAAGTCTTATAGGACTTGTTTCTTAACCTCACTTTCGTGCCATCCCGCCTCACTTTCTCCTTATTCCGCCTCTTTTTTCTCACTTTTCAGCTCAAAGTGTACGCAATTGTTTTTCACGTACATTTTTCCGTCAAACCAGTCTTTGAAAAACCGTCCTTTTTCGCGTTTTCAGACGCCAAATGTGGCAAAAAGGGGGTCCCAAAAGGGAAAAATCGAAAAAAAATCGAAAAAAAGTTTGTTTTTGGCTTGAAAAATGGTGGAGACAGGGTAAATTAGGGGAAGAAAGGTGAAAATAGGGGTTCCGAAGGGGACTCAAAGAGAATCTCGAAAACGACCATGGCAAACGACACGAAAACAACCTCAAGTTTCTGCATTCTGAGCGGCAACTGCGAGTACAAACTCGACAGTCAGCATCGCGTTGCAGTGCCTTCGGACTGGCGCAGCCAGACTCCGACCGGGTGTTTCGTGCTTATGCCCGGGCGCGACCGCACGCTTCAGCTCTATACGGAGGAAGTGTACAACGAGCGCATCGGTTCCAAGCTGAACCAGCTTTCGCCTTCGAACAAAGAGGACCTCATGAAACTGCGTCAGTTGGGCGCCCGCACGTTCAAGCTCCAGTGCGACAAGCAGGGCCGCATCCAGATCCCGCAGATTCTGATGGATTTCGCCCAGCTCAAGGACTCCGTCGCCTTTATCGCTTCCAGCAACTTCGGCCAGATCATGGACGGAGCCCGCTGGCGCGCCGAGTTCGAGGCCTTCAACGAGACCGGCGACAGCTTCCTGGATGTACTGGATTAAGGAGAACGCGGCATGACGCAGACCATGAACATACAGGAAAGCCAGCTCAAGACACCGAAGCACATCCCCGTGCTCCCGGAGGCCGTCTGCTCCTTCCTCGCGCCCGAATCCCGCACCGTCCGCCGCATCATCGACGGTACCGTGGGCTACGGCGGGCACAGTTCGCTTCTCCTTCAGAGCAAACCCGGAGCGGAACTGCTCGGCCTCGACCGCGACGAAGAGGCCCTGGCCGCCGCGCGCGAACGCCTCGCTTTCGCCGGGGACCGCGTACATCTCATGCATTCCGATTACTCCCGCATGGCCGACCGCGCCGCAACGCTCGGCTGGGATAAGGTCGACACCATACTCCTTGACATCGGCGTATCCTCCAGGCAGATTGACGACGCGGAACGCGGCTTCTCGTTCCGATTCGCCGAAGCCCCGCTGGATATGCGGATGGACCGTTCCCGCGGACGCACCGCCGCGGACATCGTCAACACGCAATCAGAAGAGGATCTCACTTCCATATTCCGCGACTACGGCGAAATCCGCGAGGCGCGCCGCCTCGCCCGCCGCATCGTCGAACTCCGCAAAACCAAACTTTTCCTCACCTGCGGGGATCTGGCAGACGTCTGCGACGACGTTCTGGGCGGATTCCACCGCAAGGGCGGACGCAAAGGTCCGCCCGCTCCCACTCTCGCATTCCAGGCCCTCAGAATCGCCGTCAACGGGGAACTCGACGAACTCCGCAGCGGCCTTCAGGCGGCAGTCGATCTTCTGGCCCCCGGCGGGCGCATGGCGGTCATCAGTTTCCATTCGCTGGAAGACCGCATCGTCAAGAACTTCATCCGGGAAATGGCCATGAACTGCAAATGTCCGCCCGGGACGCCGGTATGCATCTGTTCCTGGCGGGCCGTCCTGAAACCCCTGACCAAAAAGCCCGTCGAGGCCGACGAACGCGAGCTCGCCGCCAACCCGAGGGCCGCCTGTGCAAAACTACGCGCTGCAGAAAAACTATAACCATAAACACAAAACGAGAGCGGGACAAACATGAACAAATTCACCAAAAAAACGAATTCGGCGGAACCGAGCGTCGACCCCGGGCGCCCACAAACTCCCTGGGTCGCGGGGCTGATCTTCAAAATGGCCATGATGATGGTCATCATCGCCGCCGCCTTCTGGGCCAGAGTGCACCTGAACGACAAAACAGAACAGCTCGCACGCGAGAAGAACCGCATCACCAGAGAGATCCAGGAGAAGCGCACCGAGATCCAAACGCTCATCGCGCAGCGTGAAACGCTCCGCTCCTGGGACAACATCAACGCCAAAATCCGCCAGTACAACCTCGCGCTCCGCTCCGTCAACCCGAGCCAGGTGCGCTATATGAAACGTTTCGAAGGCCAGGTCTCCGCTCCGTCCCAGTACAGCGGCGACACGCGCGTCGCGGACACCTCCAACGGCGTGGACCGAGCCTCCGGAGGAGCCCAATAACCTGAAACCGAATTCCCGCACACAGAAAGGACGACCAATATGACACTGTTCCGCTCTATGGCCATCCGCATGGCTCTCGTGTACATCCTGCTCATTTGCGGGTTCGGCTACGTCGCACGCGTTCTCTATTCCGTTCAGATTTCGCGCCACGACGAACTTTTCGGCAAAGCCCAGAACACCTATACGACCCGGATCGAGACCCACGGCACGCGCGGCGAGATCTTCGACTTCGGCGGATCGCTGCTCGTCGGGAACGTCCCCACGATGGACATCGTCGGCGACCCGGCGAACATCTACATCCTGAACAAAAAGGACAAAGACAAGACCGAGACGGAATGCCGCATGATCGCGGATTTCTTCGAAAAGAACTGCGAAAACGTCAATTCCGACGAGGTCTTCCACCGCCTCAGCAAACGTTCCTTTACGACGAAGGACGCGAACGGCGAAGAAATCGAGCGTGAGTGCCACTATGCCGTCATCGCGACCGGCGTCAAGTACGAGACCGCGAAGATGCTGAAGGAAAAAGTCAAGGAACTCGCGTTCCACGGCGTCTCCTTCACCAGTTCCTACCGCAGAAACTACCCGAAGAACACGATGCTGGCGAACATCCTCGGCCTCACGAACGTCTCCTACGACACGTTCGTCCCGATCCAGGGCATTGAACGCTCCCTCAATGACGCCATGACCGCCACCTCCGGCTCCATGGTCTACGAACGCGCCAGAAACGGCCGTCCCGTGACCTTCACGAACAGCAAGAGCGAACCCACGCTCGACGGCTACAACATCTTCCTCACCATCCGCGAACCGCTCCAGGCCATCGTGGAGGAAGAACTCGACCTTATGTGCGAACGCGTGAAACCGCACGCCGCATGGGCGCT
Organism: uncultured bacterium; assembly: GCA_902778895.1. Classification (GTDB taxonomy): domain Bacteria; phylum Verrucomicrobiota; class Lentisphaeria; order Victivallales; family UBA1829; genus UBA1732. The sequence goes on along the minus strand of CACYZF010000006.1, from coordinate 13,990 downwards.
CCTCGTCGATCCGAAGACCGGCGACGTCCTCGCCGCGGCGCAGCGTCCCACGTTCAATCCGAACGACCGCAGCACCATGACCCCCGAATCCTCCGCGAACCGCCTTTCCGAGCTCGCGCTGGAACCCGGCTCCATCATGAAGCCGTTCGTGGTCTCCTACGCGCTGGACAAAGGATTCGTGACCCCGAACTCCATCGTCGACTGCGAACAAGGCGTCTGGAAGTACGCGGGCCGTCTCCTGCACGACACGCATAACGTCGGCAAGGTCCCCGTGACCGAAGTCATCAAGCAGTCCAGCAACATCGGCACGGCAAAGATCTCGGTCATGATGGGCGCGAAGAACCTCGACAACGCGCTCCGTTCCTTCGGATTCGGACAGCGGACCGGGATCCAGCTCAAACCTGAAACCTCCGGCATCTTCCGTCCCCTCGAGAAGTGGGACTCCCTCTCCGTCTCGCGTTTCTGCATCGGCCAGGGCATCGCGGTCTCCCCGCTCCAGCTCGCACGCGCCTACTGCATGATCGCGAACGGCGGCTACAAGGTCAACCTCCGCATCGTCGACCGCATCGAACGCGGCGACGACGTGCGCGTCATGCCCGTGATCAAAGAGTCGAAGAGCATTTTCGCGAACCCGACCACGAAAAAGATGATCACCGACATGATGATCGGCGTGACCGAGGCGGGCGGCACCTGCACGGAAGCCGCCATCGAGGGATTCCACGTGGCGGGCAAGACCGGGACCGCGCAGAAAGTCATCAACGGCGCATACTCCAACCGCTACTATGCGTCGTTCGTCGGGTTCGTCCCCGCCGAAGATCCGAAATTCGTCCTGCTCGTCACCTGCGACGATCCTACGGTCGGCAGCCGCTACGGCGGATCCGCATCCGGCCCCACGTTCAAAGCCATCGCCGAACGCACGCTCAAATACATGTACGTCCAGCCGCAACTTTCCAGAGAGGAATGGCTCGCGGAACGTTCCGCAGCGCAGAAGGCGCTGCATGAACGCAGAGTCCGCGAGGATGCGCTCGTCCAGGCCAGACGGGAGGCGCGTGACCGCCAGCTGAAAGAACAGCAGGCGAAGCAGACCACGAAGAAATCCGGGACCACCGTCGCCAGCCGTCCGGCATCCACCACGAAATCCTCCACGATACGGCGCTGATCCTGTACAAATCCGACTCTGCCTTTTCTCCTTGTACCCGCAAAAAATGTTTTCTCCCGTTTTTGCGGGTATTTTCTCTCAAAACGCTTTATTTTCTGAAACGACCCCGTTTTTTTTCGAAAAAAAACGCCGTTTTCGGCTTTTTGCGCTTGAATTAACCTCATTCCGGCTTTATTATATAGTAGAAATCAAATAAACCGTAACTTTTCTTCAGGAGTTCCTATGAACAAAGTTCAAATCATGCCATGCCTTGACATGCAGAACGGACGCGTCGTGAAGGGCGTCCATTTCATTGATATTGCCGACGCCGGCGACCCCGTCGCCTGTGCGGAAGCCTACTGCGCAGCCGGAGCCGACCAGCTCGCCCTGCTCGACATCAACGCCACGGTCGAAAACCGCGGCACACTCCTCGACGTCGTCAAATCCGTCGCCGCTGCCGCGACCGTCCCGTTCACCGTGGGCGGCGGCATCAGCGACGAAAAGAGCGCGGAAGCCGTGCTTTCCGCGGGCGCCGACTGCATCTCCATCAGCTCCGCGGCATACAAGAACCGCAAGCTCCTCGCCAGCCTGGTCAAGGAGTTCGGCGCGAACCGCATCACCGCGGCCATCGACGTCGACGCGAACAAGTCCATGCCGTCCGGCTACGAGGTCTACATCAACGGCGGACGCACCGCCACGGGCACCGACGCGCTCGAATTCGCCAAGTTCGTCGACGATACCGGCGTGGACGTCATCCTCCCGACCAGCAAGGCCGGAGACGGCGCGCGCACCGGTTACGATCTCCCGCTCATCCGCACCCTCGCCCAGAACTGCCGGGCCGCCATCGTGGCCTCCGGCGGAGCCGGGACGATGGAGCATTTCTATGAGGCAGCCGAGGCGGGCGCCTCCATCCTCCTCGCCGCTTCCGTCTTTCATTTCCACATGATCGACATCGGCGAGCTGAAAGCCTACCTCAAATCCAAAGGTCTCCAAGTAAACGCTTAACTTCGCGAGGTGTGACCATGAACAAGACCAAGACTTTTACCGCCATCTGCTGCGCCGCGCTCCTCGCGCCCGCGCTTTATGCGCAGCGCCCTGCCGCCGAACTCGGCAGCGTCTCCGCGCGCTATCAGTTCGCCGTTTCCCGCCTCTCCGGAACGGGCTCCCTTCAGGCCGGACAGAAACAGGCTTTCGAGTATCTGCTTGAACTCGCCAAACTTTCTCCGTCCAGAGACTTCACCGTCGAGCAGTACTTCGAGGTGCACAACATGCTCGGCGAATGCTACGAAAAAGGCAAAGGCGTACAGCCCAACCTCGATCTGGCGTTCCGCTACTATCTGTTCGCCTCCGTGTATAACGAAAAGGCGCGCCTCGCCCTCGCCCGCATCTTCCTGAAGGGCATCGACTCCATCGGGCTGAAAGCCAACCCGGACGCCGCGATGTTCGAGTTCTTCGACGTCTTCACGAGAAACGAGAAGCGCATCCCCGAGATCATCGCCATGCTCCGTACGGCTGACAAGGTCAATGACTTCTCGAACTTCCTGGAGCGCAAGGCGCGTGCCGGCGACCCCGTGGCAGCCTACTTCCTGGCCAGCAATACCTTCTCCGGCAACATCTTCCCGAAGGAAATCCAGAAATCCCTCGAGATCTATGAACTCGCGGTCCGCTACGGCGACCTGAAAGCCGCAATCGACCTCGGCGACATCTACACGTTCGGGAAGAACTTCATCCCCGTCGACGAGGAAAAAGGGTATGGCTACTACGACCTCGCGCTCGCCTCGACTGTCGCCGAGACGCGCGAGACCGCCGCGAAGCGTATGCTCCGCTACGCCGAAAAGAAGAACGACCCCTACGACCTCTTCAAGTTCAACGTCCTCGCAAACGACCTCCGCAATGCCCGCAAGGTGATCCGCGACAATGTCCAGATGAGCTGGTCCGCCGAGGATATTTACCTGAAGGCAAAGGAATTCAAGGACGGCAGAGTGCGCCTGAAACAGTTCGACAAACGCGCGCAGACCGACTACTTCGAACGCCTTCACATGGCATCCAACGCCGGTTACTTCCTCGCCGTCGAAGATTACTTCCGCGAGGCCGGCAGCCGCGAATACGCCCGCATGATCTGGGCGCTTGAGCTCGACCCGCACCCCGAAGATCCCGACTGGCTCTACACGCTCTCCGTCTGCTACCGCTCCGGCGGCACGGACAACAAGAGCCGCGACTTCAAAAAGTCTCTCGAATATATGACCGCGGCCGCCGAAAAAGGCCACGTGACCTCCATGGACCTGCTGGTCAAGCTCTACACCCGCGGCGGCGCGCGCTATGGCGTGCCGGAACCCGTGCCCGAACTCGCGCAGAAATACACCGACATGCTCGTCCAGCACGACTACAAGCTCAAGTATCCGAGCTATTTCAACGCCTACCTTGAGGAACTCGAAAAAGTCGAGGGCGAGGAATACGATCCCACCAGCCTCGACCCGGCGTTCCGCTCCATCCAGACCAGCCCCCTCGCCGCCATGGCGCTTTCCAAGATATTCATGAAGGGCAACGAGGATTTCAAGGTCGAAAAGGATGAAATGATCGCACTGATCCTGCTCCACGAAGCGGCAGCGAACGGGTATGAACCCGCCGTCCGCGAACTTGCCGAGATTTCCAGAAACGGCATCACGGACGTTTTCTCCGCCAACGCGAACTTCGCCAAAAAGTATGAAACCCTTCTGAACTATATCCCGCGGTACATTCAGAACGAAGACGGGACCGCGGCCGAAACCGCGGCCAAGCCCGCCGAGGAAACCGCGCCCGACCGCAATCAGCCCAGATTCCCGACCATCCGTCCGACCATCCCGCGCCGCGGCTGGACTCCCGGTATGATCCCCGGCAGAAGCGGCGGCATGATGGGCCCCGGCGGCATGGGTGGCGGCATGGGACCCGGTATGCCCGGCACAAGACCCGGCACAAGACCCGGCACCATCCCCGGAACCATCCCCGGAACCATCCCCGGAACCATCCCCGGCACCATCCCCGGAACCGTTCCCAGAACGATCCCGGGCGCGGGTCCCGGCGTCCCCAGAACCGTCCCCGGCACGATCCCCGGCCCCGGCGGAATGCAGGGCCCCGGCATGGCTCCCGGAATGGGAATGGGCGGCATGCCTCCTGTCCCGGGCGGAATGCAGGGCCCTGCCAGACCGAACGCAGGACCGGCACAGACCGAACAGAAAGCCGACGAAAAGCCGCAGGATAAAGAAGCCGCAGCCGCGGAAGAGCCGGCGGACGACGATACCCTCTAACAACGCAGGAGACGTGAAGCTCCCATGAAAAAGTTACAGCTCCTTCTGACGGCGGCCGCCCTTCTCGCCGCCGCCCTTCCCGTCTTCGCGCAGAACGCCGCGCCTGGCGGAATCGTGGTCACGGCCGAAGCGAAGAACGCCAATCCGACGCTCGTTTTCACGGGCGGACTCTCCGACCTGGCGCTGTCCGCGAAGATCCTTTCCGACTTCAAGTACTGCGGCTGGTTCACGGTTCTGAGTTCCGGCACCGCCGCATATCAGGTGTCGGCGAAAGGTTCCCTGCAGGACTTCACGGTCACGATCTCGAACAGCGCGGGCGTCGCGATGCACTCGTTCCGCATCACGGACAGCAAGGAAGTGGACGCGGCCGCGCATACGGCGGTCGACACGGTCCTGAACAAGCTTTTCGGCATCCAGGGCATCTGCCGCTCGAAGATCGTCTTCTCCGCCGCCACATCGGCAAAAAACCGCGAGATCTTCGTCTGCGACTTTGATGGCACGAACATCAGGCAGCTCACGAAGCACAACACGCTCAGCGTCGAACCCGTCTGGGCTCCCGACGGAAAGAGCTTCGTATTCAGCTTCTACGGTCCCAGCTACACGAACCTCGTGCAGTACAACATGGAGACCGGGCTTTCCCGCAGGCTCACGCAGTACGGCGGGATCAACGCCGGCGGCTCGCTTTCGCCCGACGGAAAGACCCTCGCCATGATCCTTTCCCGCAACAACCGGGTCGACCTCTACACGCGCCCGACCGAGGGCGGCACGCTGAAACAGCTCTCCAGCGGCAAGGCCGTCGAGGCCAGTCCGCGCTGGAGTCCGGACGGCAGAAAACTCTGCTTCGTCTCCGATGCGAAGAACGGACGCCCCGTGCTCTGCGTGATCGACCCGTTCGCGGGCGGCAGCGCCACTGAGATTTCCGGCCTCGTCGGCAGTGAACGCGTCGCACCGTCCTGGTCCTCCGACAACAAGCTCGCCTACTGCGCCAAGATCAACCGCAACTACGAGCTCCGCGTGGCGAAGCTCAGCGCGGACGGCAAGTCCGGCGTCATGGAGGAGATCGGCGTCGAGGGAAACAACACGTTCCCCGGCGAAGACCCGTCCTGGGCTCCCGACAACCGCCACGTCACGCTGACCGTGAACGACGCGATCTACGTGATCGATACGCGGCTCGGCGCGAAACGCAAGCTCGTCTCCGGTTCGGGCAAGGTCGGCCAGTCCAACTGGTCGCCCATCCTGAAGTGACCGCGAGGGAAAATACTCCTCACAGACATTTGTTTTTCCTCTATGACGAACCCTCAATTTCTCGACTGGCTGGCCTCGCTTGAGCTTTTCGGCATCAAACTCGGCCTTGACCAGACGCGTGCGCTTTTCCATGCGGCGGATTCCCCCGAACGCGACCTCAAATTCATCCATGTGGCCGGAAGCAACGGCAAAGGCTCCGTCTGCGCCATGATCGAATCCGGTCTCCGCGCCGCGGGTTTCCGCACCGGATTCTATTCCTCGCCACACCTCGTTTCCCCGTGCGAACGCTTCCGCATCGACGGGCGTCCGGTTCCGGAGGATGAGCTCTGCGCGGTTCAGGACATCGTGCTGCCCGCCGTCGAGAAACTGCAGCAGGACGGCATGAAACCCACCTATTTCGAGGTTACCACGCTCATCGCCGCGCTCCTTTTCGCGCGCGCGCGTTGCGATTATGTGGTGTGGGAGGTCGGCATGGGCGGCAGGCTGGACGCCACCAACATCGTCATGCCGCTCGTCTCCGTCATCACTGGCATCTCCATGGAGCACACGCAGTACCTCGGCGACACCATTCAGAAGATCGCAGGCGAAAAGGCCGGCATCATCAAGCCCGGCGTCCCCGTGTACTGTTCCTCCGGCGCCCCGATCCCCGCGCGCAACGTGATCGGATTCCGCGCAGCCGAGCTCAACGCACCGTTCCGCATTCCCCCCGAACCGTCCGAGCCCGACTGCGTGCGCCTGCTCGACGGAGGCCGCGCCGTAGAACAGAGGTTCACGTTCGACGATGTCCCGCTCACGCTCAGGCTGGCCGGGCCGCACCAGCGCAGGAACGCCGCGCTCGCGTTCTCCGTTCTGCGTTATCTGGCCGACCTCGCCGGATTCGATTTCGCGGCGGCGATCGACGGCCTCCGCCATACGGCGTGGCAGGGACGGTTCGACCTGTATCCCGAGTTCGGACTCGTGCTGGACGGCGCGCACAATCCCGAGGGGATCGGCGTGCTCGCGGAAACGCTTCGCGAAGTCTTCCCCGGACAGAAGTTCCGCTTCATCTTCGGGGCATTTTCCGACAAGGACACGATCGACAGTCTCCGCGTGCTCGCGCCGCTCGCGCTTGAGTTCATTTTCGTGCAGCCGGAATCCGACCGCCCCAGCAAGTCCGCCGCCGAGCTCGAATCCGAGCTTGTGCGCATCGCGCCGGGCATTCCCGCATCCGATTCCGACTTGGACCGTGCGCTCGCATCGCTCGATCCGGCGCGTCCGACCGTCCTTTGCGGTTCGCTGCATCTCTGCGGCGACGTCCTGGCGCGTCTGGGCGTCAAGGTCCGCTGACATTCGGGAAACCGGAGGAAAATGGCCCTTTTTTCACACCCGAAACAAGCTCAAAGAAAAAGTGTTGGAAAGTCTGAAACAATAAGATATTTTCCGTTCAAAACGACTGAATGACAAAAACAATTTTTCCAAAAAAACATTCATTTTTCTTGCTTTTTTCGATTTGTGGTGTATATTAGTTACTCCGTTTTGTAAAAACCAAGAGGTAAGCCAAATGTCTTCTTCATCCATTGCCGAAAAAAATTTGGCGAGACTCGCGAAAACCAGCCTCGCACAAGATTTCGTCACTCGTCATAATGGCGAATGGAACCACACGGACTGGCTCGAATTCTGCGCCTTCCTTGAGGAAAGCGGCTATACGCCCATCGACCTCGACCGCGTCGGCCTCCTCCTCGAACAGAAGAAATCCGAATTCTTCGAGCACCGCTGAACGGCGGAGCTTGTTTCCATGGCCGACCGTCCAGTCTCCGGCACGCTCTACATCGTCGCCACGCCCATCGGGAATCTCGAGGACATCACGCTGCGCGCGCTGCGTGTTCTGAAAGAAGCCGATCTCATCCTCGCCGAGGACACGCGCCGCACGACCATTCTGCTCCAGCATTTCGACATCAGAAAACCGCTGGAATCCTACCACATCTTCAATGAACACGCACGCACCCCCGCTCTCATCCGGCGCATCCAGGACGGCCTCACCGCCGCTCTCGTGAGCGACGCCGGCACCCCGTGCATCGCCGACCCCGGATTCATGCTTATCCGCGCCGCGGTCGAAGCCGGCATCGAACCGGTCATCATCCCAGGCGTCTCCGCCCTGACCTTCGCGGTCTCCGCCAGCGCCCTCCCCTCCGATCACTTCACCTTCCACGGATTCGTCCCCGTCAAGAGCGGACGACGCCGCGCCGAACTCGAACGCATCGCCGCCGACAAGCGCACCGCGGTCGTCTTCGAATCGCCGTTCCGCATCGCGAAGCTCCTCGCCGAAGTCAGCGAGATCATCGGCCCGGACACTCCGCTCGCACTCGTCCGCGAGGCGACCAAGATCCACGAACAGATCCTCCGCGGCCCCGCGGCACACCTCGCCGAACAGGCGAAGAAGGTCAACTGGAAAGGCGAATGCGTGCTCGTGATCGACGCCCGCGACGCCTCGGACCGTGCAAACGATGACGCCCGCGACGTCTCCCCCGCCGACGACAGCGCGGAAGACTGATTCCTTCCGTTTTTTTCACGCTTTTCCCTGTCTCCGCGCTCTCGCGCAGCAGAGCGCTTCCTCAACACGGCTTGCAGTGTGCTCAAGCGAAGCTGAGAGCACTACCGCAGTGGAGGGCCTGCCCTCCTTTTCACACTTTTTCGCGACTTTTCACTGTTTTATGTTTGCATTTAAACAATTTTCATGTATATTATCTTTGCGACAAAACTATTTTTCACTAAAGACACTTTCCAGAAAGAGAGACCAATCCATGAAAACCGCCTCCCGTTTCTCCGCTCTCGCAGCCGTCCTCCTCGCAGGCGCAGTCTCCGCATGCACGACCATCCGTGAACTCCCGACCGAACCCGCCGACGTCGAACTGAGCGCCGAGCAGACGGAGGAACGCGAATACTCCCGCAAGCTGCTGGAAGCATTCCTGAAGAACGACGCGTCCGGCTTCATCTCCCTGCTTTCGCCTGAAATGAAGGAAGAGTTCGGCAGGGACAAGTTCGAGCTTTCACGCAAGGTCATCACGGAAACGCTCGGACAGCCGGTCTCCTTCAGCTACGTCACCGCGCTCGAACACATCGCGATCACCCCGTACATCTGGAAAGTTCGTTTCGTGCTCAAGAACAAAGAGGACAAGGAATACTACAGCGAAGCGCTGTTCCGCGTTCTCGCCGGACACGACACCCAGGGCGAAGTGATCATCGTCGGCTTCAATTTCCTCTGATCCGGACGGACAGCGTTCCCGGAATCATCGCCTCCCAAAAAACGAAACACAAACGGGACCGCGTGTCCCGGGGTGGCTTTTTATATATTCCGTACAGTTTTACCCACACACATACCCTCACCCCTAACCCCAAAAAACACATGAACAAAACCGCAAGAAATCTTCTCTGCCTGGCCGCCGGGACGCTCTGTCTCGTCTCCCTCGCCGCGGACGATGCGTCGCAGGACGACGGGTCCGCAAGAACCATTCACCTGAAGCAGGATGACGCGCAGATCCGCTTCGACAGCCGCGTGTACGAGCTGAAGAACGTGACCTCCGAGGCCGTTCTCCCGTTCGTGAACTCCGCGATTCAGCGCTACAACCGCAGCTCCTCGATCCGCCGTGTCACGGCCATCGCCCCGGACGCCAAGGACGCGATTCTCGTCTCCACGGGCAAGGATTTCCTCCCCTACGTCGACCAGATCGTCGCCGCGCTCGACCACCCCGGCAGCAATGGCGGCATCCAGGGCACCGGCGTGGCTCGCATCGCCTATACTCCGAAATACCGCGCCGCGCAGGAACTCACCGACCTGATCGACAAGACGCTCGGCTCCTCCGCCGGCAAGTCCTATGTGAACGACGAGACCAACACGATTTTCTGGCGCGACCAGACCGACTCCGCGCGCGGCACGCTCGACTTCATCGAAACCGAGCTTGACCGCCCCCTGCCCCAGGTCACACTCCGCCTCAACTACTACGAACTTCGCGACAGCGACCTCAAGGACTGGGGCTTCGACTACCTCGCGTGGAAGAACGGCCCCGGCGTGAACCTGCTCAACCTGAGCTACAACGCGGGCCGTCTCGCCGTCGACCAGGTCATCGAGGACATGGCGTTCGCCGCCACCTCCACTTGGGCCTATGGCGGATTCTTCACCGCGCCGCAGTTCGACATGAGCTTCATCCGCTGCCTCCAGCAGTCCGGCAACGCCGCCGTCACCGCGAACGTCTCCCTGACCATGGTGAACACCCCGGTCCGCTCGCTCGAAGAGTATGCGCAGCTCCGCGCCGTGCAGGAAGCCGCCGCCGACAAGGCTCCGTTCATCTACCGCGCATCCATGGAGCCGGAATACCAGAACATCGCCAAGAACGTGCTCGGCCGCACGTTCGTCGGCAAGAGCTACTACGAGGACGAGGACGGCAACAAGTACTCCAATCCCCCGGCGCTCGACGTCCAGATCATCAACCCGTTCATCTGCCTCCCGCAGGAAAACGCTCCCGCCGGGACCTATCCTGCGAAATACAAAGTCAAGGATGAGGCATCCGACCTCAACAGCCAAATGGCCAAGACCGACGGCTGCGTGATGTTCGACTACTCCATGTTCTTCAAGGACGTCGTCGAACGCGGCAACACCGGCGCCGAGCTCAGCAACAACGTCCTCTGCGCGGGCGCGGCCACCCTCGGCCTCGGACATGAAAAAGTCCTCACAGTGTACGAAAAGGAAAACGACGTCGAGCAGACCATCGGTCTCCCGATCCTCTGCCGCATCCCCGTCATCAAATACCTCTTCAGCACCGTCACCAGCATCAAGGAACGCACCTATGTGATCGTGACCGGCGAAGCCGTCCTGCTCCACCCAGATGAAAAGATCGGCATCCCGCAGACCGAGAGCGTCAACAAGGACGTGAAGCGCCGCATCGAAAACCCCTTCCGCCCCAGCGAAGAGAATGCCCCCAGGGCAGTACCCGCGGATGAACAGCAGGCCAACGAAGAAAGCGAGAACTGATCCATGAAAACGAAACTCTACAGAAATATCATCCTGACGTTCGCCGCCGGACTCATCGCGGCTTCCTGCAACTCCGACCAGGCCCCGCAGCCCCCGCCGAACGTTACCGTCCTCGAAGGCGCGCAGGTCCCCTCCCACCTCACGCTCACTCCGGAGGCCATCCCCGGCTCCGCCAAGAGCGATCAGGGCGTCCCGACCGGCGGCTACGCCCCGACCGGCGTCCAGGCGAAACTGAACATCGACGTGAAGGACGGCACGAAGGAAATCACCGTCGTGCGCGACAACACCGATCCCTTCGTCATCACGAAGCCCTACACGATCAAGAACGCCGACCCCTACGCGGTCCGCAGCTATCTTGAAGCGGCAGTCGGCGCGCGCAGCGTCAGCACCAGCCCCGCGCAGGCCACCGCCGTCAAGTTCGACGACGGCACCGGCGTGGTCCTCGTCTCCGCCGAAGAATACCGTTTCAGCGACAACGAGGACGGACGCGGCATCGACAGCATCGTCGCCGCGCTCGACCGCAAGGGCCTGACCTACTCCGGCGACGCGGGCACCCGCATCTACTTCCCCCGCGCCAGCAAGGCCGCGAACCTCCGCGACATGCTCCTGAAGGTCGGTTCCTCCGAACTTGATCCGCAATTCGAGATCTCCCCCAGCACGGTCCTGGTCGACGGCGAACTGAACGCCCTCGTGATCTGCGCCCCGGAATGGTCCTGGGAAGACATGCGCAAGCTCCTCGTGAGCTATGACCGCCCGATCCCCGAGGTCAAGATCTCCTACCGCATCATCGAGATCTACGCCGAGAACGACGACCGCATCGGCGTCGACTTCCAGAGTTGGAAGAACAACGAGGGCGTCGACCTCTTCTCCGCCGGCGCCATGATGAGCCGCAACTGGGGCACGTTCTTCACCAGCAGCGTCCAGGACACCGGCTTCAACAAGGTCTCCTACTGGAACTTCAACCCGAAGTGGAATTCCCGTTACCTCGACTTCATGACTTCCATCGGCAAGGCCAAGATCCTCGCCCGCGGCGAGATCGTGGCGCAGAACCGCACCGTCTCCACCGTCCAGGTCGCCTCCGGCTTCTTCTACGACCGCACGTTCTACACTGCCGGCGCGAAGACCATCGCCGAGGGCACGGGCGAGTTCGCCTACACAGATCCGAACCCGGACACCATCCTCCGCGAAGCCGTCACGAAGATCATGCCGTACTCCAAGCTCAAAGAGCTGTACAGGAACGCCGGGACCACCGCCATCATGAAGCCCGACGGATATACGCTCCGCACCATGAACACCCAGACCGGCACGAACACCTACGGCGACGTCTCCGCGCTCGTCTACGGCAACGACTCCAAGACCAGCCCGCTCGCCAAGTTCCTCACTGGCTACGTCAAGGCCGACGGCACCGTCGTCAACGGCGCGTACTACAACACCAACTGGGACAACGCGAACGCCGCCCCCGGCATCATCCACGGCTGGCTCCAGTACCCGATGGTCACAGACGGCTTCAAGTTCGACCTCCGCGTCACCCCGGTCGTCACCTCCAAGGCCGCCAAGATCACCTTCGACCTCGACAGCATCTCTCTCCTCGGCTGGAACGCCGACGGTTCCGCACGCATGAGCAAGTCCCAGACCGGCACGACCTTCCAGATCGGCACCGAGGCCGAGGAATTCGTGATCGGCGGCCTCAAGAAATCCGAGTCCGTCCGCAGCACCGCCGGCCTGCCCTTCCTGAAGGACCTCCCGGTCATCGGCCGCGCAGTCTCCACCGAGTCCGAGTCCATCAAGCAGTCCCAGCTCGTCGTGATCGCCAGAGTCGAATACTCCAACCCGGACGACAAGGTCGGCGAAAGCATCTCCGAAGACCTCGGCAAGATCGTCAAGAGCGTCAACAAGGGCATGACCAGCCGCGTCGGCAACATGTTCTTCCAGGAATATGGCCTCGACGACGACCGCGCCGACCGTGTCGAACGCCTCGACAAAGTCGGTAATTTCATCAACGACGACTACCAGGAGATGAAGTGATGAAGAAGAACGGCGGCAAACAGGCGAAGCGCCCCGAAGCCGGGGCGCCGCTTCCTGAGACTTCGCCGGATCTTGAGGCGCTCAAGAAGATGGTCCGCCTGCTCGAACGCAAGCACCGCGAATTCCTCGAAAAGGACTGGAAGGAGCATGCGTACGAGATCCAGCGGAGCCAGTTCAACCAGCTCATGATCGTCCGGTTCGCCATGCCGTGCAACCTCAGCCGCATCATGGCCGTCACCGGGCTCACCTCCGCCGGCGCGTCCCTCTTCGTCGACAAGCTCGTCCAGAGCGGATACCTCATCCGCACCGACGACCCCAATGACCGCAGAAATGTGCGCATTTCGCTCTCCGACAAGGGCGCGAAGTTCATTGGCGAGGTCGTCGACAGGTTCAACGAGTTCATCAACGGCTTCCTCCGCACACGCACCCGCGAGGAGCTGGCCGTCATCTCGCAGGCCATGGACATCATCAACGAGACGATCGGCGACGGGGAGGAAGGCCTGTAATCCGGCTTCCTCACGTCAGACCGAAACCGCATCCCGCCGCCCATCCCGGGGGTCGGCGGGATTTTTTTTGCAAAGACCGGACATGCAGAAAAGATACAGTATCGCAAGGAAATGAACACGGCGGCACGGACGGTACGTTAAGAAAAGTTACAGTCCATGATAAAAAATCAATGGTGCGGAAAAGCGATTCAGGCGAAAAGCAGTTTAGAGATTACACAAAATCAAAGATTAAGGTTTTTACATTTCTCAACAAATACTACATGCTTTTATCATATTTTACATATCTTTTCCTATTGAAAAATCATTTGCACGATTGTATATTAACGCTGAAATCCCGAAAAATCCAAACAAGTGAGCTCAAGATCCCCTCGCCAGGTGGTGAAAGGATTGAGGCTCACGCCAACAAATCACAAGGAGTTTACAAAATGAAACTCGGTCATTTCCTCGGTTGCGCAGCGGCGATCGCCCTCGCGATCACGGTCTTCGCACAGGCTCCCGCCGGCCCCGGCGCAGGCGCTGGTGCTGGTAACGGTCCGGCCATGGGCGGCTTCGGCGGCTTCGGTGGCGGTTTCGGCGGCGGTGCTCCCGGCGGAGCTCCTGCCGGCGGTCCCGGCGGCGGCTTCGGCGGCGGCTTCGGTGGCGGTCAGCGTCCGGCTGGCGGCCCCGGCGGTGCTCCTGCTGGCGGCTTCGGCGGCGGCTTCGGCGGCGGTCAGGGCGGCTTCGGCGGCTTTGGCGGCGGCGCTCCCGGCGGCCAGGGCGGTGCTCCTGCCATGGGCGGCTTCGGCGG
>CACYZF010000005.1 GCA_902778895.1 uncultured bacterium | reverse complement strand
AAGCCCGATGCCCGTGTTGCCGCTGGTCGGCTCGATGATGAGCGCGCCGGGCTTCAGCGCACCGGCCTGTTCCGCCGCTTCGATCATGGCGAACGCGATGCGGTCCTTCACGGAGCCGCCGGGGTTGAACGATTCGACCTTGACGACGACTTCAGCGCCGCCTTTGTTGAGTTTGTTGATGCGGACCAGCGGGGTGCCGCCGATCTTGTCGAGGATGGTGTTTGCGATGCTCATGGTATGGGTTCCTTTATGTTTATGTTGTATGTCTTAGAAAAGCAATTATTTTGGTTGTGTATTTAATACGATATACAATACAGCATTTCGCATAAAAGTCAAGCAGAAACTGTAAAATTTCTCTACTATTTTTGTAATCTTTTTGATTTTCAGCTTGAAAACGCACGTTTCACAGGGTATATTAAACGGTAAGAACGATAAAAGAAGACCAAGGAGAAAGTGATTCATGAAAATCTCGACCAAAGGGCGGTATGGACTGCGGATCCTGATCGATCTGGCCACGCATGACCCGGCCAAACCCCGGCAACTCCATGACATCGCGCAGTCGCAGCAGATTTCGGAAAAGTATATCAGCCGTCTGGTGCTCGAGCTGAGGAAGGCGAAGCTGATCCGCTCGACGCGCGGGGTCAACGGCGGCATTCATCTGGTGAAGTCGCCGGAGGAGATCACGTTGCTGGAGATCCTGGAGACGATGGAGGGGCCGATCTCGCTCGTTGATTGCGTTCATTCCACGGCGAAATGCAGACGCAACGAACTGTGCCCCACGCGCGACATCTGGGTGCAGCTGAACAACGGCATCCGCGAGCTCACGCGTCAGATCACTCTCGAAGACATCCTGAACACCTACCAGCGCCACGACGCCGAAAACGGCATCTTCGACTACTGCATCTGATCAAGCTGATTGCAAGAGCTAAACAACAAACAAAGGCACTCAGCCCTCGGAATCAATGACGATTCCGGGGGCTTTGTTTTACATAGATTTGAGCTTTTTTCGCAAAAAACTTGACTTTTCCGAAAATGAGGTTCTTTTAGTATGTCTTTTTCTCTCAAATATCGAGGAAAAGACACTTTCCTTATTTGCTATTAGACTCAAACAGGAGTAATAAAAGATGATCAATATAAGCGAAAAGATAATCTCCGAAATTATAAGACGATATCAGGCAGGAGAATCTCCAGCTAAACTTGCTAGGATATTTCATAAAGGAGAATAAACCGGTGTTATGGAAGTGTCCCAATGAGACTGTCCAAAATACCGTCAGCGTATCAGTTGGTGGAGGTGAGGTGAAAAGTCGCACCTGGCAAAATAAGCTCGAAAAAGAGTTGTAAGCCTTTCACCCAAAACAAACTATGCCGGTTGTGAGAACCTGTGCTCATCACATGAAATCTGGGGCATTCATGGGGCATTTTCGCCCTTTCGTGGGGCAAAAATGGGGCAGATTTTCCAAGTGTCAAAGTACTGTCGCCGGATAGCGAACCTGTCACCGCGACTGGCTCTGATAACCGCCCGACAAGATACTATATCACGGGAAACGGATTTGTCAAGAGATGATGCGGAAACTCTCTGAAAAAAGGATCCGAGCATCGATAGAGGAACGTCCTGAAAGCATGATTCATATCGGAAACGGAACAATGTTTCGGAACAATATTGAACTTTCTTTCGGAATAATGTCGAAAACAGCTTGACATTGTTCCGAATTGGGTGTATAGTTGTATCAAAAACCGGATAATCGGAGGTGGCTATGAAGAAAATGGAAACGACTCGCACGATGGCGGAGCGCTGGAATCTGACGGAACGGCGCGTGAGCAAACTCTGCAATGATGGAATGATTCGAGGAGCTGTGAAGAAGGGACGCTCCTGGCAGATACCTGCCGACACGGAAAAACCCGTCGACCGTCGTGTCCGAACTGGAGCATACCAGAATCATGACGTTCAAACCAGGCTTCCGATTCCCATTGGCGTCTCGGATTATCGCCTTGCCTCCACGGAATACTATTACGTCGACAAAACCCTGCTGATCCGGGACATTTTGGACGAACGTCCACTGGTCTCGCTTTTCACTCGTCCTCGAAGATTCGGCAAGACGCTCAACATGGACATGCTCCGCACGTTCTTTGAACTCAGCGACAAGGACACCTCCATATACTTCAGGAACCGCAACATCTGGAAATGCGGGAAGAAATATCAGGACTATCAGGGGAAGTATCCCGTGATCTTCGTCTCGTTCAAGGACGTGAAATGCCTGACGTGGGAAGACACATACGCCAACATCCGAAATCTCCTTCAGCATGAGTTTGAACGTCACTTGGAACTGCTGGAAAGTCCCAAACTCAACAGTTACGACAAAAAAAACTTGAAGACGATTCTGGACGGCGAAGCGAACACTGCGGAGATCGAAGCATCGTTTGCATTGCTTTCCGAACTGCTCCACAAGCATTACGAGATCGCGCCGATCATCATCGTGGACGAATACGACACCCCCATCCATCAGGGCTATGTGAGGGGATTCTACGATTCCATCATCCACTTCATGCGAAATCTCTTCTCCGGCGGTTTCAAGGATAACAGCCATCTGTCATTCGGTTTTTTGACCGGGATTCTCAAGGTGGCCAAGGAAAGCATTTTCAGCGGGCTGAACAATCCGAAAATCAACACGATCCTTGAAAACCGATACAGCGAATACTTCGGCTTCACGCACGAGGAAGTCAAGGCCATGGCGAAGTATTACCAGGCCGAAGACAAGTATCCTGAAATATGCGAATGGTACGACGGCTATCGCTTCGGCAACACCGATATCTTCAATCCGTGGTCGGTCGTCAACTATTTCGGCAACGAGTGTCAACCTCGCGCATACTGGCAATCGACCGGCAGCAATTCCGTGGTCGGGGAGATATTGGCGACCGCGGACAACAACGTGTACGAGAAGCTGAATCTCTTGATTCAGGGAAAAAACATCAGTTCCTACATTGACACGAGCGTGATTTATCCTCAAATCCACGACAATCCTTCCTCAATTTTCAGTTTTCTGCTGGTGGCAGGGTATTTGAAGATCGTAAAGTCCGAGCAGGCTTTCAGCGGGAGTTTTATCTGCGAACTGTCCCTGCCGAATAAGGAAATCACGTTTGTCTACAACAAGGAAATCCTGCAAAAGCTGAACTCGGTCTTTCCTCAGTCCACGGCGATTGCAATTCAGGAAGCCCTCTATTCCGGCGACACGTCCATGCTCGAAAGCGCTCTGCGGAACCTTCTTCTTGTCTCCGTGAGCTCGTTTGACACGGCGCATGAAAACTTTTATCACGGGCTCGTGTTGGGACTCTGCGCGGTCATGGATAACCGCTTCGAGGTCACCTCCAACCTTGAAGCCGGAGAAGGTCGGTACGATCTGTGCCTGTCGCCGAAACCCGGAAACGACAAACTGCCGGGAATCCTGATCGAGCTCAAGGCAGCAAAAAAGTGTACACCGGCCCAGCTGAAAAAACTCGCTGGGGAAGCCTTGAAACAAATCAACAGCAAACGCTACGACGCCATGCTGAACAAGCGGAATCTGTCGTCCATCCTCAAATACGGCGTCGCGTTTTGCGGCAAGGCTGTCGAGATCGTGGTGGGATGATAAAACAGTAAGAACGGCTCTCTGACAGCGAAAAAAAGGGCCGGGTTGCAATTCCTTGGGATGTGCGCCCTGCCAGCCCTTTCCGGTCCTTCCAGGATTCGGCGGTAACCTCAATGCGTTTTATTCAGATAAGTTCTGAATTCCGGCAACATCTGCTTTACGATACTGCCGGGGACTCCGGCCTCTCTGGCAAAGTCGCCAAACGCCAGTGCCGTCTCGCAGACCTCGTTGATGATCTCCTGCGGCCTGGCAACGTCAAAATGTTTTGCCACCGTGATAAAGTCTTCGGTGGTGAAGCCGTCACGTTTCCCGTTGATTGACATCTGGTGCTGCCCCGTCCATTTTGAACCGGGCTTGTACGCCCACGTCATATCGTAAGCGGGTGCGAGGTGCCAGACGCCATCCGGCGTCATAAGGAACGTGATGTTTTTCGTATGGTCGTCGTGATTACGGACGACCGCGTTGAAGACCATTCGACGGAACAGCTGGGCCTTTTCGCCGGGAAGCAGTTTCAGCTTTTCCATCGTGTCGAAAGCCTGCTCGTAGGAATTCGCCACAGGATTGTTATAATCCATGTGCCGCATCGCGCAGAGGGTCTGCATGTGGAGTTTTTTCCCGTTCACCCGGTCAAAGCGTTTGGACATGAAGTGAGCGCAATCGTGGTCTTCCAGCAGACGGCATTCGCTCATTTGGATCCCGGCTGCCTTCGCCATGAGGTAATACGCATACTCGATACGACCGTAGGATTTCCCATCCTTCAGCACATCGAACTTCAAAAGCCAGTAGTCGCATCCCTCCGGAGCATCGACCTGACCGGAAAAGACTTCATTCGTCTTGGGATTCCACGCAATCACGGCTTTGGGACGTGCGCCCCCTGCCGATGACCCGACCTGCAGGATGTCGTGAAACGCGGTTTTATCGTCCAGGGAGACTTTGAACGATTCGCGTTTTTGCATGATCTCCGCCGCCAGAAGCGAAAGCGCGTTGACATCGACTTTCTGCGATTTCCGCACCCGTGACAGAGCGGGCTTGAATTCCAGAGCGCCCATGCCCCGTTTCCCGATATAGCAGAGCTTTTCGACCGGATCGAATGAGTTTTCACGACGCCTATGTGCCCGCAAATAAGCATTGATGACCGCATTGCCGAAATAATCCGGCAGAGAGTCGGCCAGGAGTCCGGGCAATCCCTGGTACGTCTCCTCGGAAAGTGTTGGAAAACTGTAAACCTGCCGTCCGGCGAGCGGCATCATCAGCGGAGACAGTTCCAAATTCTGCTTTTTGATATTATCACTATATTCAAAGAAAGCGACATGCATATCCGAAGCCCATGCGACTGTTCCGACGAATGAGTCCCAGATAAATACATTGGCCAATGTTGTTAAGTTCATGATTTCTTTGATGCTTTCCGGCGTTCCTTGCCATGGAGTTTTGCCAACTGGATCGGACTAATCGACGGTACGGGCAGAAATGCATCCAATGAATCCAGAGTGTCAAGCGCGGTCAACACACGGATAAAGTTTGCCAAGGTGGAACCTTTTCCGTCTTCCATTCGTGCCACTGACGCCAAACCGATCCCGGCTCGTTCCGCGACCTCTTTTTGAGAGAGATTCCGGTTCAGCCGATACCGTTTGAGGCGTTCTCCGAATTCATTTAATGCCTGTTCCGTGTTCATGGGATGTCCTTTCGTGATGACATACAATATAGCACGGAATCAAATAAAATCAAGTCAACATATCAAAAATGATTAAAAAAATGCAGAAGAATCAAGAGAAACATCATTTTTGACGTTTTGATGTTTTCTTTGTTTAGAGCGCCCTCCTCCTCTGGCAGAAACAATGAGTTTTTCTTCCTTGACCTGCTGATGAAGGAGATAATACCCAAAAAAAAGGACAGGCCCGAAGGTCTGTCCCAGAAGTAAGCCATGACGGGCGGCATCGTTCCCGTCATGGGGGATTTTACGTATTACTCTGATTTGCTGATCCAGTTGCGGATCGTCTTGTCGGTTACGCCGAAGAGGCGCGCGATTTCAGGCTGGGTGAGCCCCTGTTTCACGTAGCCCTCAACGATGGCCTTGCGGCGAGCGCGCACGGTCTCCTGGTCCTCCTTATCCGCGACGGCAAACACATTGCCCTCTTCAAGACGGACGGTAAAGGTTTCACCGTCTTCGGCAATCTTGATGTTGCTCGCCTTGCCAAAGGACACCGTGAACGGGTCGCTCAGAAGGGGGAGTCTTCCTTTCGGGATTGCTTTCATCTGCTCGTCCGTGCGGTTGATCATGACGTGAGCACGCACTCCAGTCAGAACACGAACACCGCCTATCGCTTGCTTGTCGCGTGGATTCAGGTGGTGGATCAGGATGGTTGCCATATCGGGGCGATCATGATTCAGACGTTTAAAGACCTCATTCACCTTGCGAAGCTCTCTCGCCTCATGCGAGAATGCCAACAGGGTGTCAATGCAAAGGACGTCTATGCGCTGCCCGGGGACCCCTTCATGTGCCTCGATATCGTCAAGGACTTTTTCGAAGGCCGTGTAGTTCTCCGGTTCCATGTAGTTCATGGTGTCGCCGGACATATCCTTCTGGATGTAGTTCACGGCATTCTCGCCGATGTCGGACGCGAAGTCTCTGCGGTGATCCGCAATGGCTTCGGCCCCATCGGAGTCAAACACAAGGTCTACAACCTTGTATTGGTGCCCGTCCGTAGGAGTGCATCTGGTCCAGAACTTTCCTTCGAGGAATTTCCTGGGACTTCCGGCGATACTTGCACAAATCGCTGTTTTTATGCACGACTTCCCGGCCCCGGGCACACCCGAAATAAGGGTTGTCGTTCCGGCGACAATGAACGGGCGGAGGATCATCTTATCGGTGACTCTCCCCACGGGCTTGTTGTCTTCGACGGGGCCAGCCTCAACTTGCAGCTCCTCGCTCCAGAACGGCATGTCCTGCACGGCGGTTGCCTTGCGTTCGATTTCGGCCTGCGCCTTTTCGACCATAGCAGTGAACTTAGCTTCATCGAGTTCATGGATGGAGCCGTCAACAACGCGAGGCGGATTCTTCCTTGTCGCGTCTACAAGGCCGTCCACGTTGCGGACGCCGTCCGTCGACGGATACGCGATGGCGCGCTGGAGGAAGTGAATGTCCTCCACCTTCACGACATCTCTCAGGTACTCGTACAGACCGGACACCTCGGTGTACGTCTCTGCGAGCGTCAGACCGCTATGGTTTGCGATCTCGATCCAAACGGACTTGCCCTTCACCGGAGTCCAATCAACCTCACCGTACAGTCCGTCATCGCAGACGAACCCCGTGAAGACCACGGACTTGTTGCAGTTCGCCTTCTGCAGCGCCACGGCGTTTTTCGGCGTGGCGCAGATCACGACTACATCCGCATCAGAGATACGGTCCAGGTTGAGCAACGGCTGTTTGCCGGGCATTGCGACCGGGATGATATGGTTCGTGGAATGGCGAAGTTCGAGGGGGTATCCCTCTACGATCTTATTCGGCGGGCAGGACGGACGCTCTTTCTGTTTGCCGTTATTGACGCACCAGCAGGTGACCGGGACATGGCCGATATAGAGAGTCCCGTCTTGGAGGTAAAGGAAACTCACGACCTTCATGATGACAATCCCGTACTCGTTGCAAATGTCGATCGCCCCGATGAACCACTTGGATTCCGGTGCCTCGCAGATCGTGTTTGTCGGATCAGGGAACCCGCGTCCCAGGAAATTGCAGAGGACGTTCTGGTAGGATTGCTCCAGACTGAATCCCTCCTGCTTTTCGCAAGTGCGGAGTTTCGGGAAACGGCGGACAGCGAATCTGTCCCCGATATGATACGGCCCGAAGGTGTTGCAGGGGGCCTTGAAGAAATGGAGGGTTTCCTCAAGGCCATGATAATCGACCACGGTGGGACAGGTCTGCAGGAGCCCAAACAGGGACAGGTCGCATTCCGCGACGTCCGGACGAAGGAAGTTTTCGCGCGGGACGATCATCGGGGCGCATCTCGGATCGGGATCGATGCGATAACCCGTGTAGTCCGAAAAAACAAAGAACTTCGTTCCGTTCGCGATTGCGAACGCGCTGAACGGCCCTTTCTTGCCGTCCTTGGTCATGGGCACGTGGCACGGAAGGAGGATGCCATCGGTGCTGTACTTCAGATAGCGTCCAAGGCCGCCGGAATAGTGCTGATCGAGCAGCATCATGGACGCTTTGGTCTCAAGGACGTTCGTGATGGTGATTTGCGGGAGATTGTCTCCGCCGACCGGGGTCAGGTCGACCCCTTCAAAAAAAACACTCATACTATTGGCTCCTATGAGTTGCAGGTTGTGGTTTCGGGGTGGTTGCCCACCCCGCGAAATGATTGAAAATAAAGTGGCATTTTAGCTCGCTTTCAGCCCGTTCGGGCGGTTGTTGGTTGAATCCTTCGCATCCGCCAGAGCCCCTGCTCCAGCGGACGGAAGGGAAGACGTGATGACGGAATCGTCATCCAGGAAAGCAAATGCGTAGACCTCAGTGTTGCGGTATCTGACGTTGCGACCGCCGACAATTTTGCGCTTGAAAGGAAGTGCTCCTTCGCGTTCAAGCGTTCTCAGTTGACTGAACGAGATCCCCAAAACTGAGGCGGCTTCTTGTCCAGTAATCAGCCGAGGCTGTACTGGCGGCATCTGTTCGCCCTTCTTCGCAAGGTAGGTCAGATTCTGGTAGATAGCGCTGTACTCAGCGTTCGTGACGAGCCCGCTGTCTAGAAGGGGCGCGATTAGCTTGGTGACCAGCCTGACTGTTGCCGGTCTGACGGAATTCGAATACATTTTAAGCATTCTCCTGTTTGGTTGTTTGGTTTTGTACTTTCAAAGGACATCGATTTTGCCGGTCAGCCGTTGGGCCCTTTTGGCTTTCCTCAAAAAACCGATTGATGCTATTACAGTACACCAAAAAAACAGCACTTACAAGCCAATAACTCGTTTTTTATCAATATCTTATAACTAACAATAACTTTTAGTTAAGGCGTAGAATGTTGTATTTGCGCTTTGTTACAAAAACAGAAGCCCATTTCTGAGCTTCCGTGTGAGAGTTTTAGTTCGCTATGGTTACATGATGACCCACGGCTTCCTTGCCGAGAGTGCAAGGCCGACGATGCCGACGGCTACGATCACGCCAAGCGAAATACGTTCGATCGTGGGCGACGGATAGAGTGGCGGAATAATCATTTTGTTCCTCCGAGTTCAAAGTTTGACGTTATCCGGAATCCGAACGCCGTATCTGCCGAGGATTATCCCGGCTGCGACGGTCAGTATGAGTCTTCCGATCCATTTCAGGGTATCCTCGGTCGATTCTGACGTGGATCTGTTTTCTGTGTTGAACATGATTTGTGTTCCCTCCTGTGGAATTTGATTGTTTTTTTGTGTGGCGGTGGCACCATGCCATCGCCACAGTTAAGGTTTGTTTGATTGAGTTCAAAATAAGGTCGGTTCGGCCTCCTGTTCTTCCCCGGAACAGGATTCCGTCGACTGCATACCGAGCAGGCACGGCACTTTCGAGACGTCGAGCAGCCGGAAGCAGTTGAAATACCGTTCGGCACCCTTGGCCATTTCAGGCGTGAACTCCTGTGCAATGTCGCTCGGTTTGCGAATCCAGCCGAGCTTACGAGCCACGGCGACGTTCAGGGCTTTCATCAGCTCGATGTTGAACTTGATGTGAACGTTCCGGTTCAGGTAGCAGCGGAAGGCGAAGAGCACGGTCTTTTCATCGGCCATGTAGACCGTACCACGCTTTCCCCATGTCTCCGGCAACTGGATTTCACCAGTCTGGAATCCGAGACTGTTCGCCACGGCGCAGACATCCTCGATCTTCGTCCGGCAGGCGTACTCGATGTGGTTATCCCATGAGTGCCATCCTTCACCCGGCAACGCGTATTCCGTACAGATGATCCGGTAGTCGAGCGTGTAATGCGTGTTCTTCTTCGCATCCGAGCTGTACCGCGAACAGAACTCCTCGAAGACGCGTTTGTTCGAGACGTAGTTCTGCACGTTCTCCTTGGACGACAGCCCGATGAAGAGGTCGATCATCTGCTGCTCGGTGAACTTGTTATAGTTCTTGATGACCCAGACGATCATCGCGTACAAGTTCGATGATGTGAAGTCTACCTGCTTCAACATTGAGAAGTCGCGAAGGATCTTATTGCGGGATTCCGAAGTCAGACGTGAAGTGATCTCATCCAGGCAGTCGAAGGCTGCCTGCCAGTAAAGATTCTTCAGACCCTTGTACTTTTTCTTCAAGGCTTCCTTGACGTTGTCCTTATGGACGCCGATTGAGGCGAGAAGATCAGGGTCCAAGCTCGCGATCTTTTGGAAGTGTTCGTACAGCTGCTTTCGGGCGGCTTCGTATCCGTCGCAAAGGATTTCCACATTGTTCTTTCCGGTGGTCAGGGCTCGTTTCAGGGCAACCCGTGCTTTCTCCTCCTCATCGTACTCCCAGTTGTGTTTGCTGTGGTCCGGCTCATCGGCCATCTGGAAAAGCTCGTCGAACATGTAATCAAATCCGGCATCAGCTCCCATCCAGCTTTTGTCGATGTGCAGAATGTCAACCTTGGCACGGGCGTTGCGTTCCGCATTCAGGAAATCCGCATGACCGAGCACGCTGACGAGTTTCGTGCCGAACGGAGCTTTCAGCGACCTCAACGCGAGTTGAATCGTCTTGCTCTGTTTCCAACGGCTCGGAATGATGAGGAAAATGTCGTCGCAGTTGCTTTCGAGGATAATACGCCTCGTCCACTCCTCGTATTCCGAATACGGCGGGTTGCAGAAGATCGTGTCCACCTCTTTGTCGATGAGTGTAGCCTCGTTGAAGTCAGTGCCGAGCATGATCACGTCCGGGTCGAGCCTGTCGATCAGGATACGGCTCTTCTCAATGACGAAGTATTCCGAGATGTCCACGGACGAACGATCTCCCGCGCTTCGATTGAGCTCGTTGACCCATCTGCGAAAGTCGCATTTGCCACAGCCGATGTCGAGCACATTTCCGAAACGATAATGGGCAGAACGGTTGTCGCTTTGAAATCTCCAAATCCTGCGGACCATATCGCGGGTGGTCGGGTAGAATTCAAAATCCTCTCCGGCCTCTTTGAGTTCGGCAATCAGCTCGTTCATTTGCTTTGTCATGAGCGTGTCCTTTGTTTGAAAACGCCGGAGGGAGGACGAATCCTCCTCCCGGTTGAGTTTGTTTGATTTCAGATTCAAGCAGCGAAGAGCGCGGCTTGACGACCATCCAGACCGAAGGCCCTGTTCAACGCGAGGTAGGAATGATCCACGCGCTGCGGAGAGTATTTCTTGACGGTTTCCGTAAACGCGTTCAGGAGACTCCAACGTGTCGGTTCCTTGAACTCCTCATGCGAGGGCTTCTTGAACTCGCGATAGACCGGAAGAATGTCGCAGGAATTGATGACACCGAGCTCGGCAGCACGCACAATGCTACTCCGGGCTTCGTCATCGTTTTTGAGGTGGATGTCCTTCAGGTCCTCGCACACGGTTTCGGTCATCAGGAAGTCGTCCTCCAGCGATGCCACGGCACGGTCGATCAGATCGGTCAGTTCAAACCGACTGGTGTGCTTGCGCTTGATGACGGTGGTTCCACCGAAAGCGAGGTTGGAGCAGACGAGAACGACGATTCCGGCAGACAGCCCCACGGCAAGGGATTTGTCGTGGCTGTTGCGGATTCCAATACAGCGATGCCACTGAGGTGAAGATGAACGGGAGATTTCCATCACGCCGAACATCTTCTTCCCCTCGCTGGCAAGGCCGAATCTTTCGTCCTCGATGTTCCATTTGTGGGCGTTGACAACCTCGGCCACAGCCTCGATCACGTCGATGTGCGGAACGGGCTTCCATGAGGCAGTTGAGCTGGGAGTGTCGATGCGTGCGATCTCACCCCTGCTCACGTACTTTCCTTCTTCCATGATCAGCATAGTTCACGCAACCTTTCGATGTACCGCTTTGCAGCGGCTGCTGTAAGCGCATTCCGCGCAGTTCATGCAGGATTCGATGGGGATGAAGAGACCATTGTTGACGGCCTTCTCGATTTGTCCTGCGAGGTAAACGAAACGCTCGAAGTCGTCGTGCGACCTGAGCGTGTAGAACTGATGGTGAGCGGGCGTTTTTGCCTTGGTGTACACGTCGAAGCGGAACAGAGGATTGATACCGTATTTCTGCTGAAACGCATAGCAGAACGTTGTCGCCTGAAGATCACGGTCGACTTTTCCCTTCGGCCAGTTTGTTGATGCCGTTTTCCAGTCGCAGATGGTTTCGTCTCCACCGTCCACGGTAACGAGGTCAAACTCTCCGACCAGAGGTTTGCTGAGACCGGGCACCTCCACGCTGAACGCTTCGGCCACCGATTTGACCGCGTAGTCGTCAGGCCAGTCGGCAAGGGCAACTTCGAGCATGTCGCAACCGCGTTTGTCCCAGAACCAGTAGTCTTCGTCGGGCTTGTAGGTCAGGTTCTCGCAGACCTCGGTTTCGCCCTTGAAGTACACGGCGAAGTCTTCCTTCGCGTCCACGATGGTGTAGTTCGTTCCCTTCATGGCACGTTCACTGAGCACAAGGTGGAATGCGCGACCGAACGGGATGCTGATGGGAGTCCGTTCGACCTCGGCGTGTTCGATGTACCGGAAGTAATAGCGCATCGGGCACGTCAGGTACGTCTGCAATGCGCTGTACGACCAGTGAGGCGATTCACGCATGGTTTCGATTTTACGTTCCATGAGGTCATGCCGCCTTTCCGCTGAGCTCGTCGATGGCACGACTGCACTGCGTTTTGGTGAGGCTTTCAAGCGAGGGCACGTTGAACTTGTTTTTGATCTGGTCGGGGGAGACGCCGTACTGCTTTGCGAGATCGAGAAGGTATTTGATCTGCTTGGGAGACGCCGGAGCGTCCGAGGTCGTACCGTTTCTCTTGGCATAGGCGGTCTTGTTCTGCTGAGGTGCAGAATTCCCTTGCGGAGAATTCGCGTTGTTTTCTGCGGGAAGAAGTGCGGGCTGATTCGGGACAGCATTTCCGTGGAGTTCGGCTTCGACGGATTCCCGGACGAGATCAAAGGTCTCGTGAATCTTCGCGTTCAGCTGTTCCTGCGTGAGACCATCGGGGAGTTCCACCTCGACCGAGGCGTGGAAAGATTGGCTGCTGTATTCGGTATCAGCCGGAACCTTTTTGGAGTAGGATGCGTTGAGTTTGAGCATGGAGATTTTCCTTTCTTCTTGTTGGCAAATAGAGCATCCCCGGCAGCGTGGACTGCCGAGGATGTTGCATGCTGTATTACGGTTTGAAGTTATGGGGTTGCGGGTTGTTCTTGTTCGCGTTTCATCTGCGGCAGAACATTCTTGACGGTTATATCCAGAACGTCGCCTACGGTAAGCTCATCAATTTGGTCGATTCTGTACTTTTCACAGATTTCCTGTTCCTGAATATGATTTTTCTTCAGAAGTTCCCTGAAAACTTTTGCCTGTTTCTCAGTGAGTGTATGATCCAGGCGTTCAAGGAAGGAGGTTTCTGAGGAAGACTCGTCCAAATCTGCCTTTAGCTGTTCATATTTTTCCCTGTTGTTTTCGAGGAAATCCATAAACATTTCCGTCAAGGCAGATAGTTGGCGGTAATTCATGCGGAATTGGACCAGATTAAGGTCCGGCGGAACAGAGATTGAAATTTCTACTTGCATAAAATTTTCCTTTATCTTAGGGGTTAAAATTGTCAGAAATCTTCATTCATGATGAGAGCGCGAGCGTGATTTAGGGAGAGGTCCTCAATGCGTGCAATATCATGTGAGGTACAAAAGACCTTTTCCGGAATATTACGTTCTTTTAGACTAAAACGGATCTTCCCAATCTGTCTTTTCGTAATACTCCCGGGATAATCCTTTTCCGGATTGTCATTTTGCTGTTGCACATTCTTTTGAGAAACCCCCTTTCCTGTATTGTTAGAAAAAGGCTTTTCCTGTGGTGATTGCGTTGCTGATGCGGAATGAGGAATGTCCTGGACAACAACTTCCGTATTTGACAAAAGTTTTGTCGGTGGCTTTTTCTGAAACTCTGTGATAGCTGTCTGGATTTGACAAAGCATACCACAGAGATCAGGTGTTGCGTTCCCTTCGCCCTGAGCAGAGAGGTGAATCGTGATGGAAGGACGGTCATTTTGAATTGCATAAGTAACTTCTGCTGTTGTGGCCATAATAGCCTCCTTTGTTATTTGTTAATATTTAGCAGAGTATTTTCTGTGTATATAATGACCATGGTACTCACGATGGTAAGACCCGCAGCTTTTTTCAAGCTCGTTTTCTCTGCCCAGGGGGGATGTCGGGGATGAATTAGGCGGCTCCGGTTGCTACGCGAACACGATCAAGAGCTCGCTTGGTCTGATTGTATTCGCGGTCTTTCTGGCGCTGGGCAATGGAAACCTCCCGGATCTTTCTGCTCATGGCAGTGACCTCATCGATCATGTCTTTTAGGGCGGTTTTCATGCCTTCGATTTTCGAGGTCAGTTCGTCCAGCGGATTTGTGGGTTCATTGTTCGGGGTGAAGATCTGCGTGGGAGCAGACACAGTACGGATGGTGGTGGGTTCGTTCATTGTGGTGTTTTCCTTGTTTGAGGTGATATTGGTGTTTATGGTTTGGGTGTTGTTTTTCTGCGGGTGAGGAGGTATTTGTTCGGTGATAGATTCCGTGGATTCGGGGACGTGTTGGGGTTCGTTCTGCTCGGTCTGAACTTCGGCCTTTACGTCAGTTTGGGCAGATGCGGCCTGTTCCGGTTCCTGCTCGTTTTGGGCTTGGGGCTTTTTAGTAATGATGGGCATGGCGATATATTCGCCTGTGCCACCAGTCCCGACAATCGGACCGTATGCATCGTTGAGCTCGATCTTCCGGTGCCCTGCATCCAACAGGCGCAGGAGAAATTCTTTACGGACGCAGAAACTCAAGTCGCCCCAGTTTGGATCGAATTCAGCGAGGATGCTGAACAGCATCCCGTTCGAGCTTTCGAGGTGAAGATTGTCAGGGACTTCGGGGAGACGGCTGAGCTTGACAGCGTTGTTGTGCTCCTTGTCATCTGGGATGCTTTTCAGGTAACGCTGAAGGCGTTCAGCTCTGTCTTCCTGAATGCTCACATGGTGCGTTGCTTCTGTTCGTTCGGGTACGACACGCTTCCAGTTCGGATAGTTTCCTTTGAGCGCTTTGGCTTGCCAGGTCCACGCACCAAGCGTCAGCTCGAAATGCGTGTCTTCATCCTTCTGCCAGGTCAAGAGGCGTCCGGAATCTCCAAAGGCTTTGGTTGCGAGCAGAGCGAGAGGGAACGGGATCGTAATACTTCCGGTCGTTTCGAGGTGAATGGGGATGTTCGACAGCTCTTTACCGTTTGTTGCGGTAAATCCGTCTTCACTGATGTTGATTCCTCCGAGAACCTTGCGGACGTCCGTCCCTTTATCCGTGATCGGGGCGAGCAAGGACAACGCCGACAGTGTGTCGGCAGGCAACTCCGTGACAGTGATGTCCTGATCCGGAATCTGGTCCTTCGGCGGGAAATGTCCCTTGATGGGTGCAAGCTTCACATCGTCGATGAAGATCTCGCCGTTGTCAATCTCCAGCTTCAGAGTCTTGTTCTTGCAGCTGCGGACCATCTGACGGAACTGCTCGAACTCCACGAGAATTGCCGGGAAATCATCTTCCAAGTCAGCAAACAGTCGGAATTCGATCTGCTCAATCACGTTGTGTGTTCTGAAGTAAAGCATGTTTGCCTTGCCTTCGATTTCGATCCCCTGATACGCCTTAATCAAAGACGTTCGGGAGACCAGTTTCCCCAGTGCAGTCAAAGCGCTGGCCAACGAGTTTTTGTTTACGGGAATTTGCATGTTTTTCCTCCATAATAGTGGTTAGTGGTGAAATGTCAATTTTGACGCTCGTGGGAGGAATATATACGCAAATACTGTCGAAAGTCGATTTTTGAAGTAAAATGAGTTTGTTTTACGTTTTTTTCATTGAAAAAATGGAAAAAAAGAGCTTTTTCAGTGGTTTTTGGTTTGTTTTTGACATTTCTAAACGTTTAATACAGCTTTGAACATGCAAAAGCACGTTGATGAAGGGGTAAAACCCTCTGTGACAGAGCAGAGGTAAACTGCATTCCATTCATGATTTCCCAAAGTCTTTGTTTGTCCTGTGCAAGTGATTCTTGACTAATAGGTGATTCAGCAATAAACTGAACAGGAAAAGGTGAGTACAGCCTCCAAATACGTTGGATTGCATCTGTGACATCGTTCATGTCGTTTCTGAAATATCCTTGTACAATCATAATCATGTTGTAACATCCACGACTGCCATCGAAAGACCATGAATAGACCGGACGGAAGTTTGCTCTCTTCAACGCAGATGTTAAGGCATTCATATACCTGGTAAAATCGTAGTAATTCTCCAAAGATGGAAAAACATAGAACCCAGCTCTTGCTTTTCCGAAATTGACTAAATACTTGTCTAACAGATTTCCGATTCTTTCTAATTGCACGGTTTCATTTGTCATATAAACCTCCTTGGTTCGTTGTTATAGTATGCCAGATGCAAGACCGCATAGTATGACAGAAATAAGTTCATAGAGAACAATTATGTCGCGATACATTATATGCATTAATTCTCGTTCATGATTCTTAAAAGACACATGGATTATGGTGACATTCCGTGTCAATTAAAATTCGGATAATATATATAACTTATATAAACAACGACAGAATCAACATATTTTGTTTCAATCAAAGGAGAAAATATGCCTCAATTAATCAATTCAAACGAAAGTGTATTCCTTGACTACGAGATGGTTGTGAGAATACAAAACATCTATTACAATCTCCTGATCCAGGCATTGCAGAAGCATTGCAAGGTGTTTGTTCTGAGAATGGATGTTCATATTCCACAAGAACTTGTGTTGCAGACAATCACTGATTTCAATCATCGTTTCATTGAAAAGGAAAAAATAGCCGGATATGATCCTCTCTACATAGTCGCAAGGGAAATAAGCTTTGGGAAAAGGATTCATCATCACATGGCATTATTCCTTGACGGGAACAAAACGAACAATCCATATCAGCATTTTGAAAATGCCAGGATTGTTCTCAGAAACTATTGTGGTTCCTATGGGGAAATAAACGAATGCAATGATAACCTTAGGAATGGAATCATGATAGATCGCAATTCCACAACTTACAATAACCTGTATGAAGTCTTACGACAAATCAGCTATTTGGCAAAGAAGACACAGAAGGACAATGTCCCAGGAAAAACATTCTTCTATTCCAAAGTTCCAATTCTACCGCTTTCAGATGATGACATAACGAGAGCATTTCAGTCTTTATTTCCATGTCTTTCTTTTGGAAAAACAAAATGGTATGCAGATTAAAACATTTTCGATTATTGTCAGAAAGAGTTTTTGAATAAAACAGCATTGTTTTCTATCAATATCTTTTAGATTCGGGAGAAGAAAGGGAAAGACTTCCACGCCAAACATCAGAAAACGAACTGCATTAAACTAATTGAGCAACAAGTCAACAAAGCGTATATAACTAAAGCTTAGACGTGGTTTTGGGTTTATAGAAATCCCCCTTGATTATATTGTCTTCATAACAAAAAACGGCTTGCCATTTGTTAATTGTTGATGGAGGGGTATTGGTCAAATATAGCTCTTTTTGGCACTCAACTAACCAAATCAGTTTCAAGCCTGTTTTTTTAAGAAAGATATCAAGTAAATCTTTGCGAACAACAAAACAATCGTGCTCTTGAGTAAGTCTTAAATCAAAGGCAGCTAAACTTCGATTTGAATCATAAAAGAAGCCATCAAAGCATATTTGTTTTAAGTTTAGAGTTTTTATCATCTCTGCACAAGGGACATCCCGAGAAATAGGATATTCCTTGGTTGCATCGTACTCTTCCTCCCATAAAAGCGTTGATGTGGCATGTAAGATTTTTCCTATATATATTGTTTCAGGTTCTTTATTCACAAAAAACGATTGACTCATTGAAGTAGGGTTGATGCCAAAAGAAAAACAATTTTTTGAGTCTTCTGATGCAAACAATGTCATATTAGGCATAGGTTTTGTTACATTGATCATTTTTCCTGTCTCTAAATAAACATCAATCCACGCATCTTCATTAAAACGTTTGCAACTTGGTGACCAGGGATACTCCCTGTTAAAAACAGAATATGTCTGATGAGGAGAAACAAATTCGTGTACAACAACATTTAAATTGCTATTTGAACATTCTTCAAATGCCAGCTTTTGCTCAGAAGAAACAAAAAAAGCGTACACATCACTCCAAACTCTGAATTCAAATATATTGGTCTTGTCGTGATCGGCATGAAGGAAGGCACCAAGCGCAATCCATTCTGTCCCTTTGTCATCATAAAGACATAAAGTCTTCTTGAGATTCTGATGAAAATAACCAAATGCATTAAGCCACTCTATTTGTGAATTTTTGTCCTTGTTGCCAGCTACGACATTCTCTTTTTTTGAATTTAATAAGAATTTATCTAAATATGCAAAGGTTGGAGCGTCTGTGCATCTCATAAAGCTTGTGTTAAGCGTAGGATCAAAATCTCGAACATACGGATCCCATGCTCCTTCAAAAACAGCATTGCATTTTACTGGGTGAAGAATACTATCAAGCGTTTTGTTGTGATCAGAGATGCGAGCTAAGATATTATATAACGCAATCCATTGATACTTTTTTCCGATACGTTCGGTTTTAATTCTCAAATGTCTATCATGGGATAAAAAACACTTATCATACTCTCCAAAGAGATTCTCAGAATAATGCAGTTTGTTGAAAATATAGTATAATGTATAATTAAAAATATCATCCAAGTTAACGTCGAAATGTGAAACAGCACTCTGAAAAACATATCGACCAAAATCGCCGTAAGGCATCATTTTCTCTAATCGCATTGAGTCGATAATATAAAACTCGCCATTTCTAGTCTCTTTTTTTAGATAATGCCGATCTTTAACATGGGGGATTTTATTAGATTTGTATGGAGGCATAATCTTTTTTCGTTCTATTGTTCCCTCGTATTTAGGATATTCAGAAAGAAACAGTTCAAGTGTCATTCTCGCATAATCTCGCAAAAGGATATCTGGATAAACCTGTTTTTGACAAAATATATTCCTATAGATATGTTTAGCCAACCTGTAGAACACATTTTCTTCTTGAGTTAATCGTTTGCAACACGCACCAAATACAATCCCATATAGTCTTTGGATAACATATGGATCATTGACGTTTGAAAACTTCTCTAAAATTATTTGACAAAATGTGAAATGCTCTTTAAGTATTTCTATCATTGCTTTTGATGTGTAATCCCTTAAAGAACGATTTGATGATGTCAGCAACCATCCGAATAGGGTTAAAAGGAGTTCAATTTGTTTATTGTTTTTTGCTTGGAGCTTATCACCACGATCATATATTGTTATTAACTGTACAATTCTATTCGGCTCAGTAAAAGAAAAAGAATTAAT
Source organism: uncultured bacterium (assembly GCA_902778895.1). GTDB lineage: Bacteria > Verrucomicrobiota > Lentisphaeria > Victivallales > UBA1829 > UBA1732. The sequence continues at coordinate 266,583 of CACYZF010000005.1, read as the reverse complement.
ATACGTTGTCCAAATGGAGTCTCTTATATTAAGAGGAAGCGGAAGAAGAGTTTTGTGAAGAAAATCAGCATTTATTGGATTATTTTCTTTCAAGCTGTTGACAATAAGTGTATACCACACATTGGGAAGACATATTTTTTTATCTAAAAAGTAGGACACTTGATCTCTTGAGATATATTTTGCTTTTCGCCATTGAAAAGAAGAAATAAAAAGTGAAAGAACATATTCTTGTGCGCTTTGTGACTTTAAATCATTGATGATATCAATACATTCTCTGTCAAATCTCTCAACAAACAAAGCACAGACATTAATAAACACATTAACATTCCAGGGTCTTTCCATTGTTCCATTTTCAATCTTAAGCAGTTCATCTCTTATATATTCATAAACACCTCTTTCATCGCCAAAATTATTGACAATGTACTCGGCAAAGTAATAATCATTCATTTGGTCATAAGCGAAATAATAAAACTCTTCTTCAGAATCCTCATCACAAAAACAATGCAACAGATTCTCTTTAACTAATTGCTTCACAAATCCCAGAGGGGGGAAATGATAATATGACCAAAATGTCATTCTACATAATTCGGCTCTGGATATCATCCGTTTTTCATTGCGATACATTGTGGAAACAAGTTCTTTAACAAAAGGTTTGAGAATACCATCATTTTCTGTTAAACCGCTGTTTCTCATCAATTCTTCAAATGTTTTATAGATTCTTGTTCCAACAAAATCAACTAAACGTTCAAACAGTTCTTGCAAACAAACCTCGTTTTTGCTGTATGTTTTGCAATACAATGTTAAAAAAAGAGGGTTTGATATTTCATATCCAAAATATTCGAGTGGAGAAAAAGCGATATTGTATTTCTTAAGGAATTCTTCTGCGGCAGAGAATGCATTCTCATCGAAGCCCGTTTGTTCTAGAGAAAGGATCTCTCCCTTTTTGATCATGCTGAATAGGGAATCAGGAAGAACACATTTTAAGTAATCTGAACGACAGGAAAGAATCAATTTGACATGCGATGATTTGTTCACCTTTTCTGTTATCTCAAATAATCCTGTTTTCCATAATTGGTACATCCATGTTTCGTTAAGTGCATCAATAAAAATTGGTACAATTCGATTTTCCTTTTCTCCAATTGCGTCTAAAATGTCAATAAAATCATTCATGCAATAATTTAAATGAAGATTATTGATAATCTGAGAAACAATCGGATCCTTTGTATAATACATTCCTGCAACTAATAATAAGGCCTCTTTTTCATCATTTAAAAGTCTCTCTGTCATTCTTGCAAGCAATTGCGTTTTTCCCGTACCTGGTTCCCCTGAAATAACCAATACTTTTCTATCAAGAAGACTCTTTTCTCGATCAGAGATTAACAAGATATTTGCTTGTTTATGAAACGTATCGACATTTTGAATCCTTTTGTCTAACTGGTAACAATTATATTCTGCCTGAGCACACTCTTGTGGAGTTCTTTTATTGTCACGAGACTGTTTATACATTGCCTCATATTCTTTATTCAGCTCTTCTTTAATTTTTAGAATATGAGAAGTACACTCTCTAACTGTAGGTGCAAGAATTTTGTTCCATTTTTCGATATTACTTATTGGTTTGATCCTCTGCAACTTAAAACAGGTATGTTTCAAACTCTCAAAGATTTCACTCTCCTTATAACAATCATCAATTTCAAAATCCAAAACAGATTTAAGTGCCTCCTTTTTCTTTTGATTGAAAGCCTCGATCTCTTTCGTTTCATGAATAAAGAGCGATAAATCTTTCGAGATAGTTGTTTCGATGTTAAATTGTCTATTATATCTTTCCCCCAATTCATCAAACATGATTTTTGCATGTTCCTTAAACCAGTTGATGTTTATACTGTGACACCCAAAATAATATATGCCTAAATAATCGTATCTTCGTACCGAATCTAGAATTGCATTATCTGTTATGAATTCTATCTCAATTCCGGACTTTTCAAGAAGCTGTTTTGTCTTTTCCAAACTATCCTTATTTAGGGGTTTATTGCAATATAGGAATACGTAATCTACTTTTCCTTTATATTTCTCTATTATTTTTTCGACAGATTTTTTTATCTGGGCATAGCTAACGTTGTTCTCAAAATATTTAACTTGAAATCCAATTCGACGATTATTTGTTTCATCCAAGATAGGTTCGGCCTCAAGTCCGGGATTATTGGGGTTGCAATGAATACATCTTACCTTTTTATTGTTCGACAATTGCTCACAACAAAACAATTGTCTGCACAAGTCTTCAAACTTATAATGGATTCCTCGTGCATCCGGATTATTTATAATAAATGATTCCCAACTTATATCTGGCCTCATATTTCAATTGCCTTATATCTTTTACTTGTGTGAAATTTGATAGTTATCTCGATCAGAATGTTTAGATGCCACTAAGAATTGTCGCCTCAAGCTGATTTTCTTTACGTGAGATCAAATCAAACTCCCCCATTATGTGATACGCTTACAGCCCCAGGCTCGTCAGACGTTGGTCTAAATCCATGCCATCGGTCATGATAAACAAACAGTTCCCATTAGAAAGCCGGGCCCAGATTTCCCCAATCGTCCGCTTTTCCCTGGAGTCAGCGTTGGAGTAAAGGTGATGTCCCTTGTACTCCACGACCAGGATTCGGCCATCGGTCAGCTTGCAAACGAAGTCAGGATAGAACTTGTCCGTTGCGGTTTGCAGCCAGAAGGAATCCTGTTCGCGTTTGTCCAGATTACGAACCCATGCATCGACCTTTGGATGCAGGTCCAGCTTTTGAGCGCACTGGACTTCCTCATCGTTCAGGTCGCCGATTTCGGGATACAGGTGCTTGTTGAACATGACTGGCCCACGGTAAGGCGTGTTGACGGGGTATTGTTCCCCGTATGTGAAGCAACATTCCGGTCGGACTCGCAACGGGGTCTCTTCACAGTCCGGCAGAAGCAGGCTCTGATACGCCCGGTCTCGTTGCTTGTTTCGGAAGGAATCCAATGCTTTCTGGAAGCTCTTCAGAAGGACATATTTGTCAACAACGAGCTGTTGCAGCAGCATATCACGCACTGTGAGCATCTGCGCAATCACGCTGCTCAGGACGGCGGTCATGTCCGCTGCGGAAATGTCCGGATGCGGCAGACGCTCATCAATCCAGTAGACCAGATCAGAGTCCGTCCATTCGGATGCTGCGTTGAAATCCCAAGCGTACGACTGCTCCTGCAGAAGCTGGATTGCCTGGGAAATGACCTCTCCGTTCTGGTTCACACCGATTACGCCTGTCGTGACTTCTCCGGCAGTAGAATGGTAATCCAGAGCCAGCAATGCTTCGGTCAAATCACGTCGGCTGTAATCAATCCGCTCAAAAAGCGTTTCCTCGTTGAACGGAAGAATCAGGTCCGGCGTCTCCTGAACGCACAGATACGGCACCTGGAGCTCATAGCCCATCTCGATTTTGGAAAGCCGTTCAGGGTGGAACCGGTTACTCTCCATATACCCCAGGTCGATTTTCTGCCTGTCCTGCGGGAAATGCTGTCTCAACTCGTTCCGGTTCTCAGGAGACATGCTGCGTTTGAACGTAATCGTGTTGCTCTTCGGGTCGTAGGAGGCATGGGCCGCCAGTTGAGGTGAGAACAACGGCAGATTCTCCGGAGGCGAGGTCAGCTGTATCGTGGTCGAGAAGTTGTCATAGTCGTAATCGTACTGCTGCTCCGGGAAGAGATCGTCATGCTCCATTTGCGGCGCTTCCTGGATCATCCGCGTTGCCTCGAACTTCTGGAATCCGTTTTGCACGAGGGCATCGCGCAGGGATGCGGCCACCTCAGTGAAGCTGGACGGAGCGAAGACGTATGCTTTGTTCAGCTCCGGGGCATCTTTTTTCACGACGTGAGGCAGTCGCATGATTCTTCCGATGAACTGCTCCACCTGGACGGGAGACCAGCTGTCAGCGATGGAACAGAGGACGTAGGCAAATGAGCAGTCCCAGCCCTCTCGCAGGGCCTGTTGCGTGATGATGTACCGGACGGGACAATCCTCGGCAAACAGGTCTATGCCGTCGATTTCGGAGTTGTTGCCCGTGGCGATCTTGATCTGCTCTTCCGGGATGCGGTAGTCCTGAATCAGGATTTCTTTCAGCCGTTCCGCGTAGATCGTGGAGGCGTCCGTACTGCTTTTCTTCATCGCCTGGAAGAGCAGAATCGGGCGGATGTATTCGTGGCGCGGAATCTGGATTCGTTCGAGTTCGGCCACCTTCTCCAAACCGTTGCGGCAGTTGATGGCGTCCTGAACTAATTCCTTCCACGCGGACGGACGCCCGACGACCTCGATAGGCATTTTGATCATGTACTCTGCCTGCAATTCCCGTGCGGAGACGCTGTACAGGACATTCGACGGATTGGTCTTGGTATCCGGCGTGGCAGTGAACTCAACGATGCAGGACGGGTGGAAACCGTCCAGCACCTGGAACGAAAGAAGTGTTCTGGCGTTGTGCGCCTCGTCCACAATCACGACGGGGCGGTGCATCGCCAGTAGGTTTTTCAGGGAGAGAATCGGCTTGCCGGTGGCCTCGTTGTAATCCACTTCCGTCTTGCACTGTTCCGGGATATGCTCAAAGTGCGAAGCCAAAGCGCTGTTCCCATCCTTGTAGACGCGGAGGCCGTTTTTGTCGTCCCGGCGAACAGCCTGAAGCGTTGAGACGATGATGCAGGTTCTTCCCGAAACGTCTGTCAGCGGCATCGAAAGAGCCTCGCTGATGCTCTTTACCACGACATTGTGCATGGTCGAGTTCAGGCACTGGTAGTACGGGTGCTCCGGATTACGCAGGGCCATGAGCGTCTGTTCCAGAATCGTAGTCGAGGGAACGAACCAGAGGACGATGGAGGAATCCGCCCGCTTGAAGTCACGGATCGCAAGGGAAACGGCCTTACAGGCCATCAGAGTTTTTCCGCCGCCCGTTGGGACGCGCAGGCAGACGTACGGGATTTCTTTCAGATGCAGTTCGTCGATCCTCTGGTAGAAGCCAGGCTTGCCGAAAGTTCGTTCGGTCTCCCGTTCAAACGCCGCTTTCGCGGACTCGGTTTCGTGGCACGCGATGAAGTAATCCCGGAGAGCGTCCAACGACCGGACCTGATACTGTTTCAGTTGAAGTTCTCTCATGGCTGCCGTTCCTACCGTTTCAGTTCGTATGGAATTTGTTTGAATTCGATTTGGGCGGCCCGGAGAGTCATGGCGGAGAGACGGCAACCCGTCCCGTAGACCACCTTCGGACCGTCGAACGGGGGAAGATAGGACAGGACCTCACGCGTCAGGACATTTCCGTTGCGCGGATTCCGGTCTTTCAGGATGCCGTTGTATAGCAGGTAAATGGCCCGCCCCTCGTATGCACCGATGAACGGTGTGCTCACATCCGAACCATCCGGCAGAGGCGATCCGGTTTCCGAGAAGAACACATGTTTCGCCAGGTCGGAGAAAGACACTTCGCCGAACACATTGCCGTATTCATCGAACAGCGGATTTCCCAGGCGGTAGTAACGGAAACCTCCACCGCCTTTCCAGTCTTGTTCCTTGGAAACACCGCCCTGTTCTCCTTCGACAACTTTCTTCAGTCGCACGGCACAGTGTGTTTCGCAATGCTCACCCATCTCAATTCCAATATACTGTCGCCCCATTTTATGGGCAACTGCGCATGTCGTACCTGAACCGAGGTAAGAATCCATGACAATATCGCCAGGATTTGAAGCTATATGGATAATACGCTGAAGAAGAGTCTCTGGTTTAGGTGTGTCAAAAAGATTGTTTTCGCCAAAAAGGGCTATAATTTCTTTTTTTGCTGAATCGGTGTGCCCCACTTCATCACTTGGCCACCATGTCCACGGAGTTACTCCAGGAACTTCAGAAAGGTATCTAATAGTCGTTGGCTGGGAGTTTCCGTCTTTACCGAAATAAATTCTTCCTTCACTAACAAGTTCGTTATATCTCGCTTCGGTAAAACGCCAGCAGTTACCAGCGGGAGGATCAAATCTTCTTCCGCTTGGCGTTACTATAGTGTAAAACTGATTAGGTGTTGCATGTCCAGCTTGAGCCGTTATAGGAATGGTTCTCCATCTGCCTTTGGGATCATTATTTGGGTTCTTATAAACCTTGGCCTGTTCTGAAGTGAGCGGAACTTTATTGCGAGTGTTTTTGAACAAATCAATATCGCGACAGTATGTCAAAACATACTCATGAACATCGCCGATGGCCTCCCGGTTTTCCCTTGAATATCGTTTCTGCCAGACGTTGCACGCTATAAAGCAATTTCGACCAAAGATCTCATCCAAAACCATTCGCAGGGCTGTTACTTCGTTGTCGTCAATGGAAATCCAAATGGAACCGTCCTTTCGGAGGAAATCCCTCAACAACTTCAAGCGCGGGTACATCATGCAGAGCCATTTATCATGGCGGGAAAGATCCTCGGCTTCCTTGCCGACCACTTGATTGATCCAAGCCTTGATTTCCGGGTCGTTCACATTGTCGTTGTAGACCCAGCCCTCGTTTCCCGTGTTGTACGGCGGATCGATGTAGATGCACTTGACACGCCCGGCATAATACGGCAGGAGAGATTTCAGCGCGATCAGGTTGTCCCCCTGAATCAAGAGGTTACCGGAGTTCCTGTCGCCGAAACTCAATTCCGGGACTTCCTGCAGGAGGTGGAACGGCACATCGCGGTCATGGTTGATGACGGCTTTCTTTCCGATCCAGTTCAGTGTCGGCATGATTCAGTTCACTCCGAAGCGGCGTGTTGAGGTGAGGTTGCGGTTTCCGACTACGGACGATGGTCTTCCTGATGTCGGGGGGTGGGCTTAAAAACGTTATCGGGCTATAATCTAACGCGCATATCCTCATTTTTCAAGTGCGGTTCTTCCGTTTTCCGACAAAAACAACATGAAGGCAATGTAAAAGTCTGCTGCTCTTCTGCCCAAATAAGAAAAGCTCACCAAAAACGAACGTATCCGTTCCCAACAGAGAAAGCATTGGCAGTTGCATATAACCTCAAAAATGGAACGAAGTGATGAAGGTGCCGATCAGTTCCACGAACTGACGAAGGAGTGTCAGCATTTCATCATTTGTGAGAAACTGAGTAGGATTTAACTCCAGTATCGTCGTTTGGGGGAAACGGGGGATTGCTTAGGAACAAAAAAACGGTTCTTTTTTTGTTCCTGGCTTGACTTTTTCTCAGAAGGGTGCTACATTATGTCACGATTGCCAGACTATGATGGTTCTACATTCTCCACGCAAGAGGACAACACGGTATGGAAGCATTAGAAAACTACAGTTTGCTGTCACGCCTGTTCTCGACAAGCCTTTTTTCTGAATTAATTCGTTTGGGCCATTCGCGTCTTCTCAAGGAAATCTGGAATAGTTCTCAAGTTTTGTCTGAGTTCTCGTCAGAATCGTCTTTTGCGGATGTAATTAATTTTTCCTATTCCATCCTTAGTAAAAAATATCGGAACGAGTATATTTATAAAAATGTTTTGATAAATAAAATTTTGTTAGGAACGCATTCCTTAAAAACTTCTTACATGATAAGCGAATTGCCGGTTGCCTCATGCAAGGCAGATATGGTGATTCTAAATGGGACATCTACTGTTTACGAAATTAAGACTGAATTAGATTCTCTGAACCGTTTGGAGCGACAAATTTGCGCATACCAAAAAGCCTTCGATCGGATAAATGTAATAACAACTGACAAAACAAATCAAATTCGTGAAATAGAAAAAAAGTTGCCTCAGGAAGTTGGTATTTTATCATTAACATCAAGAGGAACTATTCATACAGTGCGCTCTCCACTGTCAAATATAAACAATATTGACAAAGAAGTTATTTTCAACATTCTTCGAAAGCGAGAATACCTTAGTGTGATAAAAAAACATCATGGGACTATTCCGGATGTTCCTAATACGCAAATATATGATGTTGCCAAAACGATTTTTAGCGAGTATTCTACAAAAGAGCTTCATGCAGACATGGTTGAGGTTCTAAAGCAACGAGGGACAATAATGAGTTCTTTTATTCAAGATATTCCAAAACCATTAAAGGCTTTAGCTATAAAAAGCAATTTCTCAGCAAAAGAGCGTCAGCGCTGTTTGGATTTATTATCCTACCCCATTGCGGATTTAATTGTATAAAGGAGACCATATATGTATTATCCTTTTTTCTACGGGAAACAGTTTGAACTCTTAGCAATCCGGGAATTCTCAACCCTTGTTTCGCCTAAAAGAATCTTTCCAATTATTGAACCGGTAAAGAATAATTTTAAGTCTTTAGAGTCAGCATGTGAAGCACTTCAACAGAAGGCATTTCATTTTATAGTCATAGTTAACCCTTCCTGCGGAGAGCTGGTTGATTCATCTGAACAAATTGATGCTTTTTTGAATAAAACTAAATGCTTTAATGGCTGTTGCCATAAGGGCTTTCTCGTAACACAAGATACAACAGTCGAGCAAATTCAATCAATAACAAAAGATTGGGGGGAAGGGTATTATTTGATTCACGATGCATTAAGCAATGACTTTTCCGACATTTGTGATTTTATACGTAATAACAAAAAAAAGATTGCTGGGCATGTGTTCTATAGAAGTAACATATCGGATATCAAAATAAAAACAATAAAGAAAATTGATAAAGGAAAAGAATTTATCAGCTTGCAAGACGGATTTATAAAAAGGAAAAATGCAGATTATCCTTTTAAAGAATTTTTTTCAGATCAACACATCCTGTACACAGATCAGTTTACAGGCTTTTCTGACTATTTAATGGTTGGTCGAGAATACTCAGAAACAGGCGGTCCTGCATATGCTATTGCAATTCATCTGACATTCTTAGATAAAAATGATGACGACATTATGAAAATCTTCCACTTTAAGTCGGATTCTTCTGCAACCTATAGGAACCCAGCGGGAAAGTTTTCAGAAGCATTAACCAAGATGATTTCTACCATAGACAATTCTCCAGAAGACTTGATTTTGAATTCTTCTGCTATTCAGGATTATAGACGCCTCAATAATGAAGGTCATTATCCTGGACTAGGGGCATTGAAAAAATTATCAATGATTCACCATATTCAGACTCTTGATAATTATTTGGAAAAGCAATGAAAGATGTCTCATGTCAGAGTATTGTTGCCCTTATTGTTTTGCAGATGGCTATTTAAGAAAGACTATTAATTGGCCACAAAACCTCAAAGGAAATTGTTCTTTTTGCTTAAAAGAGAACCAGCCCCTACTTGAGCCGCATGAATTAAAGATGGATTTTCAACCAGTTGTTGATCTATATGTGCATGGGGGGACTAAAACGTTAGCAGAACAACTAGGGCAAGACTGGGCTATATGGTCATCAAAATTAAAAAGCGATGCTCAAATACGCCTTTTGAATGCTATATTTCAAAAACAATTCTCCAAGAAGCATTATTGCTTACGGAATCTAAAGAAACGCGAACGAGAAGCTATAGCTGGTTGGAAAGAGTTTTCTCAGGAGATTAAATATCAAAACAGGTTCATTCATCCAGAGGATATACATAATCGTCTCGGGTTAGATATTCTTGCCAGTTTTATGAATCAAATTCAGTTAAAAAAGCTTCCCAAAGCATTATATCGAGCCAGAATTAATAAAGATAATTACAATAGACCTCTTTCCCTTAACAAAATGGGAAAACCTCCTGTTGAATTGGCTAAAAATGGACGTGCAAATCCAATTGGAATATCATATTTATACACGGGAACGACTCCGAAGTGTGCAATTCATGAGGTCCGTCCCCACATCGGAGCATATGTCAGTGTTGTTGATTTGAGAATTAAAGATCCTGCATCCATCTATATTGTTGACCTACGTTTTCAACCGGGGACAATATCTCCTTTTGAAATTGATGAGTTAGAAAAGTTCTCGCAAATCATTCCTTTTTTGAAGATTTTGGACACAAAGATGTCTCAACCCATATCTCCAATGAAAAGTGATCTTGATTATCTTCCAATTCAGTACTTATGTGAATATATTAAACAACAGAAGGTTGATGGTATCGTATATAAAAGTGCCGCGTGTCACGGAGTAAAAGATTATAATATCGTGTTCTTTTCAGACGAGCATATTGAACGCAACTCTGTAAAGTGCTATCACGTATTAAAGAATAGAATTGAATTTGAGAAAGATGTATGAGTTCATAAAAAAGCTTTTCAATGGTTTTATTCCTTTGCTTAATGAGCAATCTTTGCATCGTCTGAATGGGGACACGACGGAATGAGGGATGTTGAGGAGAGAAGAACAACGGAAGCAGCGGTGCAAGCGTCGCGCCGAGACAGACGAGGAATGCATTGATGCTTTAATGTGGCATAATCTATTGATAGTCTTTGTCTGTTATTATGATTGTTTTTCGCTAAAACAGCACTCTGGTTTGATGGGGGAAAAAGCGTAGCCATCATACGAAAAACCATAACGATAATTTGTTTCAGCAACCAGTCTTTGATCAAAACCACTTTGATCAAATGCAAGCCATAATGAAAAAGGTGGATTATGTGTTTCAAACATGTGTGGATTGATTATAATTTTTGATTGAGTTATATCTAAAACTGCCCAAATCAATTGAGGAAACATCCCCCCAACAAGTGTATATTCCATTTGCTTGTCATGTATCCACTCCCCTTGAAAGATTGGTAAATTCATTTGACTCAATCTTGACTCCAAATCTCTTTGGAAGTGATAATGGTTATAAAATACAGGAATCGAGAAAAGATTATTTAGTATGGGGTCCGGAAGAGCATATATCAAAATGAGATAGTCCGTATTGTCTGGCATAATATTTTTTGTAGAAGTAGCAAAATCAAACGCAGTTTTAAGCAATGATGAGGAAGATAAATAATGCGACAAATTATTTTTTCTATAACCCAAAGCATGTAAAAAAGAATTATAATAACGATAAAATGCTTTGTTTTCGTTCAAGGCATTAACAAAAACACTTTTATTGCTTTCTATTTCAAAAAAACGGAAAAATACTTGGTTATTAAGAAAAGAGTCTGAATGTTTTCGCTTGATATAAGGTATTTCTTTACATATTCGGTAAAATAGCTTATCGGGGTTTTCTTCTGCTGCCACGGTTTTGAATCCTTGATGAGGATCTTTTGATTCGTAAAAATATCTGGCTTTTTCCCCAAAATAAAAAAGATGGTTATAAAAAGTGGCTTCCGAAGAATCGCTGTTATCTTTTACGAGTTTTTTTTGCATTTTAGAGCGCTTTTGGCCACGATATACAATTCTTCCTGAAGGAATTGTATTGTGATATTCAATGCACAATAGCTTATCTTTAATAAAACACCTTCGGTCATTAATAAGTTCCAATTGTGTATCGTTTGGCTGAAAAAGCGAAAGATTATCAACCATGCCCAGAAACGAAAACAAATCATTGGAAGAACACATGTGATGGACTCCAGAATATGAATAAATGGAAAGAGACTTTGTTTCTATGAAAACGAATCTCAATCCAACTAACAATACGAATCAGACTAATCATGACCGGGGGAGCCTTGATAAGATATACCGTTACGGGGGAAATAGAATTATAATGGGGTATAACTCTTCTGAATCTTTTTGCAATTATCCTCAAATTGACTTTTTTCGATAGCAGCAGCAATTAACTGTTCTTGATCCAAACCTTCAGTGCGTTCAAAATGAGGGATGAACTCTTCACGCAATTTGGAAATGACCTTATTCTTTAGTTCTTCATTGGAAAGTTTCTTGTATTCCAGCTTTACAATTTGCAAAGCCTGCATTTCTCTGAAACAATAATCTTCTATTTTAATGAAGAAATCATGCCATATTCTTAAAGACTGTTTGTTAATCAGAAGATTAAAGTTGTCCATAAACTCTCTTATAAACAGGTCGAACGATTCCTCATTTTGCATTTGGAAAAACACTTGCGATCCCTGGCACGCATGAGTGTTAAGCGCGTGAATAATCGCTGTTGTGATAATGTGTCTGTCTCTTTCCGATGCCGCATTGATTGTGTCTAAAAACTGGATACGCCTCGCAGCACTGATAATGATGCAATCAATGCAATTGATTTGCAACCATTCTTTTTCTTCCAGTGAAAGTTTCAATGATGGCATGGTGACCTCCTATCACTATTAAGTATTAAGATTTAGAGTGTTAATTGTTTATGTGTTCGTGATTAATCATGAATCCTGTATCAAAAAGTTCAACAGAATAAAACAGTGCTTTTTTATATTGATCTTCAGATAGAATGGTTCCAGAAGCATCCAATTTGATGAACAAATAATCAAGTAGTTTTTTACCTCGATCATATATCGTTTTTTTGTTCCAATGTTCAATTTTGGAAAGCTCAATTTCACTAAACGATCCGGTAGCATATCGTGTTTTTTTTCCTGTCAATCTTCTTGTAGGATCATCACTCCACGGGTTTTTACTTACAGAAGTATTCTTTTTGTCCTTTAGAATTGTGAGATTGCCTAATGTGTTTTTTAACACTCGTATTGCAAGCTTTCTGGAATCATCCGTGCTGAAATTTGAAGAAAAGTCTTTAACTTCATTAATCCAAAACGGAGTTTCATCTTTGGGTAAAATATGCTCAATCTGCGTGTCGGCATAGTTTTTGAAAAGCATTTTTTCTGTATCTTGATTATACTTTTTGCAATATAACTCGTTTTCGTATTCAAACAAAAAATACTTCAAGGCGTTCCATCTGTAATAACCTACAGGATTGTTAACATAACTACCCAGCAAATGGGAGAATCCTCCCACAACGGCATCTACATTGATTGGACCGCTTAACTCTTCTTTTAAGGTCGCCCGTATACCTTCAAGTTTTTGGGGATCGCAATAAAGTTCACGCGCCAAGGTCGCAAAAGTTCTAGGGTCTCTTACTCCAACACCAGGTGTTGCATTGCGGAAGAGAATCTTTTCGACCATCCTTAGATCATTATCGCATGGTTGTTTAACAATGTCAAGGGCTCTTAACAGGGCACAGAGATAGATTTTGATTTCTTTTCCAGAATATAAAAGATAAATCTTGTTAATCAAAAGATTGTCGGTGTTGTTTACTTGGTACCACCACGAAACAAAAGTAGACAAATCTTTAACATACCGATCAATCTTTTCGAAGTCCACTCCGGGTTCCTGTGGAGACATTCCTTCAGATTCATTTAAGCGATATCTTTCTGCTCTGTTGCAGAACATTTTAAAGACCTTTTCTTCTGTCTGTTTTTCGGAAAAAACATAATCTGAAGGTTTCCTGCATAACGAAAGGTGCGCAGATAAGAAGTCATCCTCATCAAGTACCTTATTGGGATTTCGTGCAAGTTCTGTATAAATACACCCCCAAGCAGTTCTAATGTTATCGCGCAAATGTATCTTGTCGCTAGTTTCACAGTTGTTTAGTTTTTCAGTCAGATACATAAGACGATTTTTGAGTTTTTCCAGAACAGTGAGGGGTTTTCCTCTGTTGTTCATTGTTTCGAACACTGACTGAACGTCTAGTCCTTCTTCAATCTCATGAACGTCAAAATATAATGCGGTAGTTATCTTTCGGAAAATCATGTTGCGATCTTCGTATGACATTCCGTTTATTTTTTCATAAAAGAAATCTTTTGCCTCTCTTAGATTCTTGTCATAAGCGCTCTCTGTCCAGACCTGCGACACAAGGGTCTCATCACAAAAAATCTGGTATTGCAAATAATAATTTTCCTTTCCCGAATATGTAAAATGATATACCCTGCTTTTTCCTGTCGCATTTGTTTCATAAAGATAGAGCTTTTTTAGATCATCTATCGTTCTATTCATATACGAATTCTTTTCGAGAGACAGTAAAGCATAGAGTAAAATGGAAATCGTTGTTAATCGTTGTTGCCCATCAACAACATTATAAAACACAGCCCCATCGGCCGCCCATCTTTCGGGTTCAGGAATATCATTTCTTTTCATCCTTTCAACAAACAAAGTACCCATATAGTGAGGCTGAAATCCGTTGTTTTCGGTGTCCAGAATCTCTTCAATATCATCCCATGTCTCTGGAAGCTGCTTTTCTTTTTTCCATGCATATCCACGCTGATAATCTGGAATTCTAAAAAAAGTGTTGTTAAAGAGTTCAGAAACCGTTTTCATAAGAAACCTCGTTCTTTGTTGTTATATAAATAATCATCTGCTGTTCTCTAAATATTTTTTTACCGTGTTTCGGGCGATTTGAAGGGCATCGGCGGTCTTCGTGATGTTATGGTCGTATTTCTTGTAAACACGGCGGACATGGCGGCGGATGACAGCTTCCAGTTCGTCCGGGGGGTCATCGTCGTCCGAGGTTGAAGCAAGCTTGCCGATTGTCGCCCGCTGCTCTGCAATGAGCTTGTTGAAGTCCTGTTCCTCCAGCACGTCCGCACATTCCAGCAGATTATAGAGCTCGCGCACGTTGCCGGGGTAGTCATAGGTCATGAGCGCATTGATCTGTTCTTCCTTCAAACGATGATGGTGGAGTTTCAGCCAATAGCTGTTCGCTATCTGGCCGATGTCTTCTTTGTGTTCTCGCAGGGCCGGGACACGAATCTTCACTACATTCAGGCGGTAGAACAAATCCTCGCGGAACTTGCCGTCTCGCACCATAGCCGCGAGGTCACGGTTCGTGGCAGCGATCAACCTCACATCCACCTCGATTTCCTTCGCTCCGCCCAGACGGGTAAAACGTCCACCTTCCAGCACACGCAGCAGGATGCCCTGCGCTTCAAGCGGAAGCTCGCCGATCTCATCCAAAAAGAGCGTACCGCCGTTGGCCTGTTCGAAAAGTCCTGTCTTCATCTCGGTCGCGCCCGTAAATGCTCCGCGTTCGTGCCCAAAGAACCGGCTTTCAAGCAGATTCGGGGTTACACTCGCACAGTTGAACGCGATGAACGGTTCGTCCCTCAACGGGGACTTGTTGTGGATTTGAAGCGCCACGGTCTCCTTGCCTGTTCCGCTCTCTCCGGTTATCAGTACACGGGCATGAACATGCGGAGCCGCGCGGTTGATCACATCAAGCAGATCGGCCATAGGCTTGCTTTTCCCTATGAGTTCACGATTGCCATAGCGTTTGTAGTGTTCAACAAGCTTGCGCTCCGAATCCGTCCAGTTTGTTTCCCCGTTTGCGAGGTGGCGAATGGCGTCACCGTAGGAACGTTCGTCCTGATAATTGCGATAGGAGAACATGGCGGCTTCGAGGAGCAGATGATGCCGTTGAGCCGTCTGATTGCGCGTTTTCTCCTCAATCACAGGCAGAAGGTCGTCACACGGAATTCCGTAATACATGCCGACGCATTCGGTGAGCGAGGCATCCCTCACAAACGTCTCAAGGTTGGGACATCCATCCGGGAAAGAATCTCCCGGCAGGTCAATCGCGCTGATCCAGCACACATGCATATGCTTTTTTGCGAGGCGTTCCAACGCGCTTTGGAGCATTTTGGGGTTGCCGACGAGGCCAACGCCCAAAATCACGATTTCTTTGAAGCCATCCACCTCGGAAAGGAACTCGGGAAGCCGCCGCGTACTCATGCCGACGACCTCCGCACGTTCGAAGTGACGCAAGGCCAATGCAGCGGCACATGCGTAATCCATCCAGCCCCAGCCTGTGATGATCAGAGTATCCACGTCCGATTGCTCCAAGATAAACGATAGGGATTGATTCTCCATTAAGCTACACCATTCCGACTCATTTTTCAAGGTTGTTTTTGGATTGTTTTGCGATTTCTTTGCCGTTCGATTGTCTGCCTGGAAAGGAAGCATGTATCATGCCAGTATCATTCCCGTTCAAACGAGGCATTCCACGGGACACCTGCTATTTGATTTTTGAACACACTGTTCAGAATTTGACGGGCGACATCCTCGTTTTCGATGCCTTCTCCGCTCACGGAAAGGTTGGCATAGCACTTGCTTTTTGCTTGGTGAAAGCCGCGTCACGGAGATGCGGCAAACAACAACTCATCACCATTCACAGGAAAGGAACGCACAATGGCAAAGTTCTATTGTAAGTTCTGCGGAAACGCTTTCTCGAGCGTCCAATCTCTGACCGGTAACACATGCCCGCGCCACCCCGATGGAGTCGGCAAGGGCAGACATGCTCTGTATGAGGGCGACGAAGCACCGGAATACACCTGCAAATATTGCGGAAAGAGGGCCAGCACCATCGCTTCCCTGACCAGCCAGACATGCCCACGTCATCCGGACGGCAACGGCAAGGGGCGTCATTCTCCGGCACTGTAACACCAGAAACACTAAACAAAGCATGGAGGGCGGCCATGTGCCGACCTCCATTGCTATCACCGAACGCAAGATTTATCTCTGGAATATGAATCAATTGCGCAAAATATACGAATACTTTTCCTGGTTAGACACAAAATGTCATACCCCATATGATAAAGTATATCCAAGTCAATACCGGATGGATGCAGTTACGTCGGTCGACATTGGCTGAATGAAAAAAAATCTGCATTGGAATCAATGCACAAAAAGGATTCGTCATGAAGAAATACACCTCACACAATTATCGCTGGAAAGAAAACAAAGCGCTCGGCTTCTTCCTCAATTTCATCAACAATCACAAGGGAGAAGTTAGTGACAATGACACATTTGAACTCGTGGCATCCCTGCGCTCACACGCACAGTGGATCGACCTCATCAAGGCAACATACCCGAAGACTACGCTCAACAAAATGAAACACAGCAGCAGTTGCAGAAACCGTTTGGATTTCGATGATGATGCCAAAGAAATGTTTCGTGAAATCTGGTATTCGGAATCTGGTCGCAATCGCCTCCGCAAGTTGTTCGCGTCTGTGATTTCCGACGAACTGGAAAAGCACCCTATTGAAAATGACGCGTCGGAACCGTTCGCACAGAAAGTCCGGGAGTTGCAGCAGACCATGAAGCTCACAGATTTTGAGGTGGATGTACTTCTGGTTTTTGCCTTTTTGCGGAGCGATTTGCTCTGCATGTCTGACGGACGTTGCGGACGTTCCGATCAAAGCGTCAAGCAGGAGTTTGTCGCGAAATGCCTCAACTGCGATCCGGGATTGGTTCGTGAAGCCCTGAGAAACGATCACAAAATACGTCGTTATGACTGTGTTGACGATGACCTGGATTTCAACTCAGATCTTTTCTGTTTTCTCTGTGGAGCTTCAAAAGAACCGCTGACAAATTCGTATTACACTCGTTGCCACGATGAAGTCCTCCCCTGGAGTTTTTATGGAAATCTGTCCGAGAAACATGGCGACATGCTCAAGAAAATCATTTCCTCCGCGAATAACAACATGCCGACAAACATCCTTCTTTACGGTGCCCCCGGCACAGGAAAGACCAGTTTTGCAAAGACGCTTGCCGCAGAACTGAAGCGCGATTGCTATATGATTTCACAGGATGTCAGCATGAAGAACGGGACCTCCCGTAGCACACCGGAACATCGGTTTGGTGCATTGCATGTTTGTGCGGAACAGGTCGATCCTGCTGAAAGTCTTATCATCGTTGACGAAGCTGATGATATGCTTCGCAGCCATACAAACATTTTTGCCTTGCTCTTCGGTGGAAGCCAAACAACGGGGGATAAGGGGCTGCTCAACAGTGTACTTGATACGGTCAGAGTCCCGACAATCTGGATTACCAACACTCCAGCTGGAGCGCTGGACGAATCCAGTCGCCGTCGCTTCGACTATTCCATTCGATTTGACCCGTTGAATACAACACAGCGCCTTGCGATCTGGCGGAACAACGTCTCCAAAATGAAACTGGAGCATCTGTTCAGTGATGCCATGCAGAACAAGTTTGCTGCTTCCTATCCCGTGAGCGCAGGCGGAATCACCCTCACGCTGCAGAACATCGCAAAGCTCTCTCCGAAGCCGGACGAGGTGGAGGCTTTGGTTGCAAAGCTGATGGCTCCGCATTGCGAACTGCTCAACATTTCCCAGAACAACGACAAACTGCTTCCGGCGAAGGACTACAGCCTCGACGGGCTGAACATCAAGGGCAACCTGTCGCTTGACCGTATTGTGGATGCCATTCGGAATTACCAACAGGGCAGCGGAGATGCAATCGACCGTCCACGGATGAATCTGCTTCTCTCAGGCGCTCCTGGCACGGGCAAGACCGAATTCGTCAAGTATCTGGGCAACGTGCTGAACACAAAGGTCGTCGTCAAAATGGGAAGCGACTTGTTGGATATGTACGTTGGAGGAACCGAAAAGAACATCCGAAGTGCATTTGATGAGGCCGAGGCAGAACACGCGATCCTATTCCTCGACGAAATTGATGGCCTCGTGCAAAGCCGGGAACGCGCTGCGCGGAGCTGGGAGGTGACGCAGGTCAACGAACTTCTTCACCGCATGGAGAACTTCAGCGGTGTGATGATCGGGGCCACGAATTTCTCGGCAAATCTGGATTCGGCTATTCTGCGTCGCTTCACCTTCAAGCTGGAATTCGACTATCTCGACGATGCCGGGAAGAAAGTCTTCTTCGAGCGGATGTTCCGCACAACTCTTACCCCGGAAGAATACCATGAGCTTGCAATGATTCCGATGCTTGCTCCCGGAGATTTCCGCACAGTTCGCCAGAGCTTTTTCTACCTTGGTGGTCAGACCACCAACCGTGATTATATCGCCGCGCTCGCCCGCGAAAGTGAAATCAAGAATTCGAACAAATTCGCTCCGAAATCAAAAATCGGGTTCTGACATGAGGCGAACTATGCAAGAAAAGACCCCTGACATGCACAGACAAAGCAAACGTTTTTTTAAATGAGCTGGAAAAGATTCGCAAAACCGACGAAGAAAGATTGTTCTGATTTTCAAGGAAAGAATTAATGGAAACAAGAGAAGCTCGGAAAAAAATTGACGAATTGAAGAAGCATCCTAAGCTGGCGAATTCTTCCGGTTATGAAACGGAGGAATTGCTGAAAGCAGTGGATCCCGTCTACTGGTTCCTGCTCCTCATGGAACAGCCGCAGTTCGCGCCTCAACGTAACTGGTGGTTCAAGTTGCGCCACCGCTCAGATCTGCCGTGGGCGCGGTTACTTGCCGCGCAGCCGCAGTTTGAGAAACACTGCCATTGGGAGTCGGTCGGAAGGGGTGAACTCGTAAAACTCGCCTTCCTTGCGCCGGAAATCTTCGCTCGTAAGTTTCCGCAAGGGCATTGGCGTGACCTGTATGCATTCCTGACCCCGCTGGAATTGGTGGGACTGCTATGCGATGTCCCGCAAGCAACTGAAATGCTTGACATGGAAGATGTCGCCGAAAAGCTTGCTCCGGATTGCTGGCTGAACGTTCTTGCTTACCAACCTCAGTTGGAAAAGTATTTCGACTGGACGCTGGTGGAGAAGAAAGCGTCGTTATTCTGGGACAATCTGCTTCGCCACCAGCCGCAGTTCGCATCCCACTGCGATCTCAAACAATTGAAAGACTGGCAGATTCGACGAATCCGCAAGAAGCAGCCTCTTTTGTTTGGAACGGGAGCTTGACATTGGCTTGTGCCAATGATATATTATCGCATAAATCGAACTTAATGTAGCAGGAAGCCTGTCTTGGGGAACTCAGTTTTCTCTCTTTTTTTCAGAAAAAACAGAGCCTTGGACACAAAATGTCCGGCCCACCATGCTACAGTATGGTTGAACAACAAATCCAATAGAGGTTTGAACATGCCAACAAACAAAAAACAGTTGATGCGATTGGTTCGGCTGGTAGCACAGTTGAAGGAAAACCGTTACCCCAATTGTGAGAGTTTTGCGGCCGCAATGCGTCATGCGGACTTGTCTGAAAATCTTAATTTGGCGTGTTCCGCAAAAACTATTTATCGGGATATCCAGACTTTGAAGACGGATTTCGGAGCCCCCATCAGGTTCGATTCAGTTCGGAACGGCTACTATCTCTCGCATCACGGTTGGACGTTTTCCTGCCCGGACATTGATGAGAACGAAATGATCGCGGCAATTCTTGGCGCACGAATAGCCGAACACATCTTTCCCTCGCCATTGAAGCAGGAAGTCCGGGATGCAGTTGACAATCTTCTGACGGCAAACAATCCTGATTTCCTCGATCACACACAGATGGATTCCCTGATTGTTATTCCGTCAAACCGGGTGGAAATAGATGCAAAAGTTTTTATCCCCCTGTTTCACTCTTGGCAAAACCACGAAATGTGTCGTATCACATATCTGAGTAGCCACCGCGATATAACCGAACGCAAATTCGAGCCCCACGCCCTCGTTTTTTACGATGGCGTGTGGTATGCCAAAGGCTTTTGTCACTTGAAGAAAGATGTGCGGGTGTTGGCCCTGAGTCGCATGAAGGCTGTTGTGCCAACGGGGATTACGTTTACTCCGGATCAGAAGATCATCCGTTCTGCCACAGAAGAAACACTCTTTAATCCAGAAATCGTCGAAAATGTCGTAATCCGCTGCGATAGCTACTTGTCCAACCTCGTTCAAACGCATCCGCTCCACCCTGAACAGGAAATCGTGCCATTGCCGGACGGTGGCTGTGAGCTCCATGTCAAAGCTATGTCGAAATACCGTCTCGTCACCTGGACGATGCGGCAATGCAGCAATGCCGAGATCATTGCCCCTGCATCCATGAGACAACACGTTCTCAGCCTTGCCAAGGAAATGGTGAAAAAACATGATTCGAAAAAGAGATAAAAACGTCCACCTTTCTATTCTAACCCCAAAAAACACACAGGAATCGCAACTATGGGTACAAACAAAGAAAGCGACTCTAAATTAGGAATTCTTCCAGCTTTGACGCCGGGAAATATTGAAATCGTTGAGATGGAAGTGCACAATCATCCTAAATATGGGAAAAATCGAAATGGAAAACAACTGGACACTTATTTCCATGACAAAAAAAAGAATTCATGTTTTGATGAAGTTGTCCATAAAATCATGTTAATCGACTATACAAACTCAACACAACTTCAGAGACATAAAAAGGATTTGTCTATTTTTACATTGGCAGATCGCATAACAAAGATGGTTGATTTTGACGAAAGAGTTGAGAATGGCGATCTTGACCTTGTTGCAGAACTTGCTTGGCAGAAATCAGACCCAAGCACAGATGATTCAGAGAGTGATAATCAGAAAAAGAAACGCGATCACATCAATCTATTTTCCTTTGCCACGAAGTATTGTCATTATCATAACAGAATAAGTTATGGGAATGACCATTATTCAATTTATGACAATGTTGTGGCAGATGCTATCCGCTATTACTTGGATGATGTTACACATCATGCCATAACGAAAATGAGGAATGATCGCAATTACAGAGATTATCACATGTTGTTATCTCGCATTATAGAAAAACACCACTTAAATGAAATAAAAGGTATTCGCTATAAATTAGATCATTTCCTTTGGTTTCCGAATAAAATGGCTTTTTATGAGAATGGCGGATGCATAATAAAAAAGCAAGCTAAACAATTGTAATGCCCCCCAAAGGAACACAAGTCATGGATAACATCAGTTCAGAATCCAATTATACCCTACCCAGCTCAACGTTGTTGAAAGAAGACGTCTCTCAGAAAGAGAAGGCAAGCTCACGAGATGCAAAGGCAAAAATGGAAGAAATCCTGTCCGGTTTGAAGATCGACGGACATGTAACAAAGGTTTCCGTTGGCCCCAGCGTAACGCAATATGAGATAACACTGGAGCCGGGCGTCAGGACAAGCAAGGTCGAAAAAAACGAAACGGCCATTACGGAAGCCTTGGAGGCCCCCAGTATTCACCTTGTCATTCCGATTCCGGGGAAAAACGCCCTCGGAATTCAGGTGCCGAACAAAGCCGCCACTCCGGTTTATATGCGTTCGCTCCTCGAATCGAAGGAATGGAACGAATCCAGGGCAGCCGTGCCCGTCCTGCTGGGACAGGACATGGAAGGAAAAACCGCCATTCTTGATTTTGCGAAAGCGCCGCATCTTCTTGTTGCCGGGGATGCGAAGTCGGAAGTGTCCGCTTGCTTGAACACGATCATCCTGAGCCTTCTCTTCAAGTTTTCTCCGAATGAACTCACGTTCCTTATCCTTGCGCCCAAGAGCGGACCATTAAGCGTGTTCGGTCATATTCCGCATATGCTTGTCCCCATTGTGAGCGAACCGAAAGAGTATGTATCGACACTCCGATGGGCAGCGGATGAAGTGGACCGCCGCTATAAGGTCCTGGCGAAGGTCAAGGCAAAGAATATTACCGCGTTCAATTCCAGACAGATAGATTCGCAACTTCTTACAGACGATAATGGCAATGTAATTCCTCAAAAACTCCCGGTTCTCGTGATTATCATCAGCGAACTCGCCGATGTCATGATGACCGATTCCCCCGACAGGGAAGAGGCGGAAATGTGCATCTGTCGAATTGCACAGAACGGTCGTGCCGCAGGCATCCATCTGGTCATCGCTACTCAGTCACCTCGCAAAGAAGTCGTTACCGGCCTCATCAAGGCGAACATCCCCACCAAAATCGCGTTTCGCGTCAACGATATCAATGAAAGCCGCGTGTTTTTGGATACGAAGGGAGCTGAAAAGTTGCTCGGGAACGGGGATATGCTGTTCAATCCGCCGGACGGCTCACCATTAAAGCGCATTCAAAGCCCCCATGTCTCTGAAGATGAAGTTTCCAAGGTTGTTGCTGAAGTTCGCAAGCAATCTGAAGAACAGCAATGACGGAACAGGAATTCAATGCTCTGAAAAACCAAACTGTAGCTGCGTTGTTTCAGGTAGGTAAGTGTTACGAAACGGGCGACGGCGTTGGCAAGGATGAGGCAGAGGCTGTCAGGTGGTATCGTATGGCGGCGGAGCATGGTTGCGCCGACGCGATGTTTGAACTCAGCAAATGCTATACATTCGGTATTGGCATGAGGCGGAATCGAGCATCAGCAGCAAAATGGCTGCAAAAAGCCGCCGAGCATGACCATGTGAGAGCAATGTTTATCCTCGGCAACTGGTATCTGTCAAGACGGCGTGGTATTGAATACAACCCACGCAAAGCCGCCTGGTGGTTCCGCAGAGCTGCGGACAAGGGCGATGCATGGGGGATGTTTCATCTTGGGGACTGCTACGAAAACGGTATCGGGATAAAAAAAGATCCCGATGAGGCTTATCTGTGGTACTGCAGGGCTGTGACCACATCGCCGGATGACGAGCGTTTATATCAGTCCGTTCAAAACAGAATCTTTGACCCGAATCTCAAAGAAATACGGGAAGATTTATTACGGCAAAGCGAGGCATCGCATAGAGCCTTCTCCCCAGATTTTTAGACACAGATGCGTTTTTCCGGAAATACCATCCAATCCACTTGCATTTTTCTCCTATCGTGTTATATTTTATTGTAGTTTCGCTATCTACTTTTGTTTTAGATAGCGAGAAAAGATAAAACTGAACCAAAAATAGATCAAGGTGACGGACATGAAACAATACGCTCTCATGGATCGACTGGTGGAGGCCGGGAACGGTTATCTTCAGGTGTCCGCCGTCCGCAAGCACGCCATTTCGAACTATACGCTGATGAAATACCTGAAGACGCGAGGAATGGCACGAACAGCTCACGGCGTATATGCAACAGCGGATGCTTGGCCCGACGACTATTATCTTCTTGCCCTTCGGAACGGCAGAATCGTTTTCTCCCACGAAAGCGCGCTTTATCTTCACGGCCTGATGGAACGCGAACCGGCTGCCACCACAGTAACTGTGCCAGAAGGCTACAACTCAACACATATTAACAGACAGGGGATCCGAGTCATCCATTCCAAGCCGGAATGGTATGCTCTGGGCATTACGAAAGTGAAAACAGCTTACGGTCACGAAGTCCCGGTGTACGACCGTGAACGGACAATCTGCGATATGATCCGATGCAGGAAGGTTGTGGAGGTCCAGACGTTCCGAACAGCGATGAGGGAATATATGAGCGGAGAAAAAAAGAAGCTCGGAAATCTGATGCGGTATGCCAAAGAGCTCGGAATTGAGGAAAACGTGCGAATCTATACGGAGGTCATGCTGTGATTACGACATCCATGCAGTTAAAAACTAAAATCCGGAACCTGTCAGGCGGAGACAACGACCGGGCAAGGGTTCTGATCCGGACTTTCATCATGGAGCGATTCTTGGAACGTGTAGCGGTATCGCCATATCGGGACAAGTTCATTTTGAAGGGAGGGATGCTCGTCGCCTCGATAGTCGGACTCGAGGCCAGAGCGACGATGGACATTGATACGACCATGCAGGCCATGCCATTGACGATGGAAAACGCCAGAAGCGTCATTGAGGACATTCTTCGGGTTGACGTACAGGACGGCGTTTCCTTCACCATCACGAAGGTGTCCGACATCATGGAGGAACACGACTACCCTGGCATTCGTTTCATGTTGGAGGCAACGCTCGACAAGATGCGTCAGGCGATCAAGATCGACATCTCCACGGGTGATGTAATCACGCCTCACGACGTGCCGTATTCCTACAAGCTGATGTTCGAGGATCGTACGCTCAATTTGAGGTCATATAATCTGGAAACGCTTCTGGGCGAGAAACTCGAAACGATCATGGCGCGAGAAACAGCCAACACTAGGATGCGCGATTTCTACGACATCCATGTCCTGATGCAGCAGGCTACCATCGACCACAAGATCCTTCATGACGCATTCATGGCGACCAGTATGAAGCGGAATACAACGGATATGATGCCACGATTCGATTCCATCCTTGAAGAGGTCAAAACCGATCCAGCCATGCAGGATATGTGGAACAAATATCGTCGGGACAATTTCTTTGTCGGCGAACTTACATGGGAAGAAGTGAACGAAAGCTTAAGGAAGCTCAAGACCGTTGCTCTCGGATAAAATAACAAACTCAACTTCTGTTCAAATCCCTCCACCGAGCACGTGATGTGCTCGGTGGAGGTCTCTAACCAGGGGTTCTGTTTAAATTTGTTTCGAGAAGTTCATTTCTTCGGTTTCTTCCGAATCTTATCCATGCAAAGATTCATCCGAGAGCAGAGCATCTCCACGCCTGGGAAGTCATGCGAAAACTCCATACAGGAATCGTGGTCGATTCCAAGAGATTCTCCTGCGGCAAATGCGTCCTGATCTGCCGCCAGGAATTCGAACTGCCAATTGTACACGGTCTTCTGGTGTTCGATGCGTTCCTTCACGTCCTTCGCCGTATGCTCACGACTTGCATTCTCTAATCCGTCCGTGATAATGACGCACAGGACATGTTCAGGACGTTCCTCTTCCGGCATCTCGGCGAACTCGTGACCTACAGTGTCGATGGCGATACAGACCGCATCGTTGAGGGCAGTGCAGCCGGAGCAGTCGTACTTTGCCATGAGATCGTCGTGGAATTTCGCGAGATCAGCGGATTTGACAGGGCGTATTACCTCGTCGTTGAACTGGAAGAGGTCGAAGACGGTCTTGCCGGGCTCTGCTCGCTGTTTCCTCAGAAATTCGTTGAACGAGCCCTTGATGTCATCCTGAATCGAGCTCATGGAGCCGGATGCATCGAGGATGAGGATGAGGTGGGTATAATCGTGTTTCATGTTTTCCTTGTTGTTTGAGGTTGGGTTGAGGTTGATGTTCTGTTGCGTTAAAGGGTTAAGGTCAGGCTGTCTGGTCCCGAAGCATGGTCTCCAGTTCTTCCCATTCGTGCGGTTTTCTGCTCAGATCGCAAGCGATCCACTGGTCATCAACGAAGAGATACAGATACTCTGCGCCGAAGACCTCCGGGCCATTCATCTCGTAATCGTAGAGGTCGGCGAATACGGTTGGCGGATGAGGTGCTTCTCCTCGATCACGATGGTATGCGACCGTTACATTCGGTTGCGGATGTTCCCACGAATGCGAAGATTTTACATCGGGGTAGATGTTGGGCTTGAGCGAGCTCAGGTCTCCAAGTTCAAGAAGAGATTCGACACGCTCAGGCGTGGTGTAATGCTTGGCGAGGATTTCTCCAGCTCCGCCGAGTACATATCCGTCGTGGTGAAGATACACGGCATGAATCGTCCAGTCGGGCATGAGCATCCCGACTCCGGCTCTGGTACTCATTTTCCCTCCTTTCTGCAAAAGGCTTTTGAGGTTGATCTATAGTTGATGAGGTCGGCGGTGCGCAGGCTATTCACAGAGCCCCTTGATAATGATTTTTACGATTTTGAAGGCCAAGACCCCGATGAACACGCCAATGGCGGTCTCGGCTATTTTGGTCGGATCAAGTTCATCGTCCATAATGGGTTTTCTCCAGTAGATTTTGAGTTGAAGTTTAGTTTATTGAGGCGGCATTCACCGATGGCGGTAGACATACGGGTTTGCGTGCGGCGATGGTCCGACGCGATGTGTCGGCTCCACAGGCGGCACGATGACCGGACCGAGTTCGTAGGCGGATGCCTGCCGGGTCACTGTCGTGACCGTGCCGTCGCCGTGTGTCGAGATGATGGTCGTAGTCGGGATGACAGCTGGAGCTGTTTTGACGGTGGCTGAAGGCGTCACCACAACGGAGGTCGGAGTGACGGCTATCGCCGTAGGAACGGGCTTTTCCGGTGGCACAACGACGACCGTTGTGGATCCGTGAACAAGCGAACCAGCGGCTTCCGCTGTACCGACCACAACACCTCCGGCAGCGGCAAATGGTAGAGCCAGAATGGCAGCAGTTGCGGATACCAGATCGGTGAGAACGCCGGGGCGTTCGAACACGACCACCTGTTGTGCGTGGACGGCGGTGACGACTATGAGACAGATGACGATGGAGAGGATTAGTTTTTTCACATTGATGTCCTTTCTGTTGAATTTGAAGATGGAATCGTTATTGATTCCGATGAAGGAATATCTGCTCGAAAAATGATGATCGACACACAGGTTATATTGAAACGCATCGACGCTTTTTTTGCCTTCTCGACAATGTTGACGACGATGAAGAAGGAGAATCTGTACAAGTGTGTGTGAAGTGTCCCTGCTGGGCAAGACAATAGGTTCAGCAGGGGCATTTAAAATTTTTTTGTATACATGGGGTATACTATGGAGAATAATCAAAACAATCATCTTGCGTTTCCTTGTGAAAGAAGATGCTTACCAAAAATTAATAATAAATAAAGGACTTATTTATGAAAAAAAACAAAATCAATCTCACAAACGAGCAGAAAAGAGCCTTGGACCTGATGATCTCCGGCAAGAACGTATTTGTAACCGGAAAAGCCGGAACAGGCAAATCAACCGTCCTTCATGAGTTTCAGGAAAAGTGCCCGCATGGATGCGTTTTCCTAGCTCCAACAGGAATCGCTGCTATCAACATTGACGGTTCGACAATCCACAGTTTTTTCCAATTGACGCCAACGCTTCAGACCCCCGAGTCATTGGAGAACATAAGTAGCAAAAGATGCGACCTGATCCGCAGTGTCAGAACTATCGTGATCGACGAGGTTTCCATGGTGCGCAGCGATCTCTTCGTTGCCATCGACAAGCGTCTGCGGGAGATTACCGGATGCAACACCCCCTTTGGGGGAAAGCAGATCATTCTAGTCGGCGATTTTCTGCAGCTACCTCCAGTGGTAAAGGAAAAAACCGAAGCTGAATATCTAGATCGTGAACTCGGCGGCTACTACGCCTTCCAAACGAATCTATGGAAGCGGGCAAAATTCCAATGCGTATGCCTGCAAACTATTCATCGGCAGGAAAAAGATGCGCTCTTCATGACGATCCTGAACCATCTGAGATACGGTGAACTTGAGACTCGCGATATACAGATTGAGGGGCTGAAAAAGCCAGTGGATGTGATTGAGGCACTGACCCGTCTCTGCGTCGAAGCAACTCCTCTCGATCGTTCTCCCATATACCTCTGTACCACCAACCGCGCCGCCGAAACTCTGAACCAGCTTTTTTTAGGCAAACTCAATGGCGATGTCCATGTGTTCCGTGCCGTGGTGCGTGGCAAATTCCCCGAAGGAGATCATCCGACTTCAGAGATGCTCGCATTGAAGATTGGAGCTCGAGTAATGACGCTCACTAACAAGCGGACAGCTGACGGCGAAATTGAATATGTGAACGGCGAGATCGGTGTCATCGAATCCATAGATGACGGCGAAAACGCCGAGGTGCGCGTTCGTCTTGATCGTGGTCCTATCGTGTCGGTCCAACGCACAAAGTGGAGCAAAAACGAGTATGATTATGAAGTTGACGCAAACACCGGCAAACCTATTGTTCGGCAAAGGGAAGTCGGGACGTTCGTTCAGATTCCGTTGAAACTCGCATATGCTTTCACGATTCATAAGTCCCAGGGGCTGACGTTGGACAGCGTGGAAGTAAAGCTAGGCAATGGGTGCTTCGCATCCGGCCAGCTGTACACGGCGCTGTCTCGTTGCCGCAGCATCAAAAATCTCCGGATTGATCGCCCCATTTGTCCCGCTGATGCAGTCCTCGATCAAGCTGTCATTGATTTCTATCGCGAAATCGAGGGCAACTCGAAAACCAAACGCGAGGATGCCACGTCGGCGGTTCCAGAACGTCTTGGGAAATGTCCACAACGTACGTCCCCCAAAACGGACAAAAAGCCGGATTCTACCCCGGAGGACGACGGGACCGAACCGATAGAGAAAAAGACAGATCCAAGATCAGGCGGGAACCGGGGCTTGATGAATCCCGACATCGATCATTTGCTTATCGTATACCGGAACCAAAACGAGGACGAGAAGTTTAATAGGATGACGAAGAGATTGAATAGAAAGGGCTTCAACAAGATGGATGCCCCAGTGCTTACGGAACTCGCCGAAAAGTACCTGGATAATGGCAACCTGAGCAAAGACGAATTGGCAACGGTCCACCGCCTGATCGCCAAATACCGGAGGCAATGGGCATAATACACAACAAGGATTCGCATAAAACCAACCCCTGCCGTGTCGGGATTCCCGACACGGCAGGGGTTGCCTTGGGGCTTTGATTTCTTCGTTAGAAAAACTTCCCGGATGCGGGATATAAGGAATCGGGTTTTTGGGCTTTTCCGCTTTCCGGTTAAGCTCAGATCGGAAAGAATTAACCGGAAAATATCCCCCCTGAAATCGGAACACCCGGAACGCTGAAAGCAGTCTCCGGAGGAAGTCGTGGATTGCTTCTTGTCGCGGACGATCAAGGGCCGACTAATACCGACTTATCCACGATACGATTGCCCGACTGCATGCGTTTTTTGACTGCTTTTCTGGAGGATGTCGAGAAGGATAATATCGTCCAGTGTCAAATCTATCTTTTGTTTCCGGCTAAGCTCAAACCGGAAAGAGACAACCGAAAAAAACACCTGCAAATTAGGAAACTTGAGGAAAAGGACCCGAAAAGGTCCCCCTTGGCCGACGAGTAGCTGATGAAAAGTCATTAGATGGGATGATTCCAGTCCCCAACCCAAAAGATGTTATTGTGTTTTATTATCTGTTCTCGAATCGGAAGAAACTTAGCGTCTTTTTTTCGCCTTTCTCTTGTTTTTCTTGTGGAATATTTTCATTGACTTACTCGTTTTATTTCTAGAATATTCAGGCCTCCCTGCTCTATTTTGGGGGACTTTCCCCTTTATTCCGACCCCCACTGAAGCGACTTTCAATTTATCGACATCACGGACAAGATAATAAAAACGTCTTTTTGCTGTTTTCTGTGTTTTGTCATCATCTTTCTTTATGTCAATTCTAAGATGTTTTTTAAAAAGATTTTGAAACTTTTCCTCTGTTTTACAGGAATTAAAAACAGCCTCGGATGCAGGAGCAAGCCCCCAATTGCGCTTAATTGCTATTTCTTTAACCTTGTCAAAATAGGTTAGGAAGTCTGCTAATTTCTCGTCCCTAGTCTTCATCCGTTTATAGACAGCTTTTCGATATGGTATGTCCTGCATATATTTATAGTCATTATAGATGTGACCCGATATAAACAGATAAAAACAATATAATAATTTGACAATAGATGGAAAATGTTTTGGAGAATTATTTCCAAGACTCTTCTCTAACTCTTTCATGCTCTTGATAAACAAAACGGCATCCTTATAATCTTCTCGAATCGGAATTTTGTGTTCTTCCGCAATCTTCAAATACTGATCGATTTCTTCAAAACTTTTTGCATTGTTCATCGCTTCGTTTATGTCGATCTGTTGATTTTCTCCATTTTGATCTGATTTTATTACAACTGTTTTCGACGGTTCAAAACAATCTTTATAGCTAAAAAAACATGGATTGAAAAGTGTGTCGTTAAGGGAATTACTTACTGCCAAAAACAGATCCAACAAATATGTTGTCTCTTTTTCCTTGCAGGAATTAAAAAATGCTTCAAATTCCTTAAACAAAAAAGTGTTCGGAGCATCAAACATAGTGTGAAGATTCTTCAAATATTTTGCCAGTGTCTCCATTCCTTTTTCGTTCTCTACAATTGAATTCAGAATCTCTTTATCCATTGTTCGTTCCTTTCAAGATATTGTAGACTTGTTCCAAAAGATCGGCAGGATCGGCAGAGGAACGATTCTTCTCAATCAAGCTCAGTGCCTGATTATTTCTTTCCTGGGCAGATGTGCTGCTCCGGTTGCTGATGACCTCGATGGCCTTGCGTTGGCTCTCGTCGCTGACGTGCGTGTAGTATTTGTCAGCGATGTCAGAATCTGTTCCCAGGATGGAAAGCAGTGTTGCCTTGGGAACGCCAGCCTCAGCACAGAAACTGGCGAAGCTGTGACGGAGCGAATGGAACCCGTATACGGTCATTTTTCTCTTCCTGCCCGGCACCTCAACTGATGGTTCCAATCCGATCCAGCGAATCGGTCGCATGACGTCAATATCAATAAGGTTGTTGCCGACATTCTTTCCATCAGCAGCAGTTACATTATAACGGGCTGCCGATTTCGGCGTGACGTATTGGTCGCAGCGCCATTCTTCCGCTTCAGTCAAAGCATCATACAGTTCAGGTGCAATCGGAATTGTAACCTCTTTTCCCGTTTTGAACTGTTTCACCCAGATACGGCGGTTCTTCATGTCGATGTTTTGCCATTGCAGAAGGACACAATCCTTCAACCGTTGCCCGGTAAACATCCCGATGATATATACGATTCGGATTTCTGCCTTGTTGATAAGCTTGTGCCTGGGATCGGAATCCGACAGGACGGCAAGCAGCTGTTCTTCCTGTTCTTTGGTGAATGCCTGACGATGTACGACGGATCCCTGTTCCTCGCGTTCACTCCGCAAAAGCGTTTTTGAGCGGAAAGGATTATCGCCATCGTAATAATCCTTGAGGCAGTCGAAGATTTTACGGAGACGTTTGATCTTCCGGTTGTGGGTATCGACCGCAAGCATGGTGGTCTTGAGATAAGCGGAAAACTCTTCACAGAGTCTGGGCGTAACTTCGCTGATGCAGCTTGCTTTTGGACGTTTTGAGGATCGACCGGATTTATTCGTCTCAGTCGCGAACCGGACAAACTCATCAAACGTCCTGTGATATGACTGCTGTTCAGCGACGGTATGAGGCGTAGCCCGATCAGGGTGAACCTGATATTTCTCCCACGCTTCTTCAAAGGGGAGCCTCATAGATGCGCGAGAAAAACCACGGATCGCATTCATTTGAGCCAACGCGACTTCAGGCGTTGGTGCAAGCCAGATAGAATCCAGCTCTTCGGCTTTCTGACATGCGACTTTCGGATCGGTGGTTCCAAGCGCGAACTCCTTCCGAATTCCGGACGCAACAATCAGGCGGTACGAAAACTGACCGCCTTTACTTCGTCTCCGTAACTTTCCCTGTAATGTTGACATGCGTTTATACTTTCTCTTGTTCTGCAAGCTGACCATGACGACCGACCTTTCTTTTTCGGTGCCAAGACAGTCTATGCCACCCAAAAAACCTCTTCCCATCAAAACATGGGGCAAAAATGGGGCAAAACACCCATTTTTGAGCTTAAAATTGGTGGAGGTGAGGGGAGTCGAACCCCTGTCCTGAGAAGGCATAGCGGCAACGTCTACATACATGTTTTGCCTTTGATGCTTATCGTCGCGCCGGGAGCCGGCAAACGGGCTTCTTTGCGACTGTTCCGTCTGAAATCTCGTTCCATGGCGGCGGAAAAACCATGAGAACCAGGACGCGGATTATCGCCTTGTTCCCCCAGCGCCCGTCGGGGAGAAGACGTCGCCGCAGCTAATTAGGCAGCGAGTGCGTACTCTTCGTTCGCAGTTATTGGATTGACCGATGATTAACGAGGCCAACGATCATCCTCGGTATGCAGTTGACGTTCAGCGCGACCAGTCGAAACCGGGACACCCCCATGCAACAGTGACATATTTAACATACACCGTTCCGAAGCAAAAAGCAAGAGACAAAGAAGAAAAAAGGAGAACAGCGGCCAAAGTGATGAAAAAAATACAGAAAAAACGGGAAATGATTTGAAAAAAAGGAGAAGAGGATGTATAGTAATTGATTCCGATGTGGTATATCCCGAATACGACGTCAGGAAAGTCCCGGGATCTGGCAGTTCCGGAACGCCCTTATTTCTACTATTTGTTGATACAAACTGAACTGAACAAGGAGCAATCCTGAAATGAAAACCTATTTGGCCAAGACCGGCGAAATCGAGCGCAAATTCGTGCTGTTCGACGCCGCGGGCGAACCGCTTGGAAGACTTGCCGTCAAGATCGCGAACGCTCTGCGCGGCAAAGATAAACCGACCTATACTCCCCACGTTGACACCGGCGCGTTCGTCGTCGTGATCAACGCCGGAAAAGCCGTCCTCACGGGCAGCAAGGAAACCGGCAAGAAGTACATCCGCTGGACGGGCTACCGCAGCGGCCAGAGAATCGAAACGCCGGAGCAGATCCGCGCGAAGCATGCCGACCGCCTGGTCCGCGAGGCCGTGTGGGGCATGATGCCGAAGGGACGCCTTGGTCGTGCCCAGTACGCCAAGCTGAAAGTGTACGTCGGTGCGGAGCATCCGCACGCGGCCCAGAAACCCGAACCCGTGAAATAATGGAGCATTGAGATATGGATAAAAAGAACGCCATCGCAGCCACCGGCCGCAGAAAATGCGCCAGCGCCCGCGTCCGCATCGACGCCGGCAGCGGCAAGATCACCGTGAACGGCCAGAAATTCGAAGAATATTTCGAGACCGAAGCTCTCCGCGGCTACGTGATGCAGCCACTGAACGTCTCCGGCGCAGCCGAAGCGTATGACATCGACGCGTCCGTCGTGGGCGGCGGCAAGGCCGGTCAGGCCGGCGCCATCCGTCACGGCATCGCCCGCGCCCTCGTTCTCACGGACGAGAACTACAAGTCCGTGCTGAAGAGCAGCGGCATGCTGACGCGCGACTCCAGAGTCAAGGAACGCAAAAAACCCGGTCAGCCGGGCGCGCGCAGACGCTTCCAGTTCTCCAAACGCTAATTGGAGACAGGTGTCATGGACAAAGTACGCGTCGCAATCGTCGGCGCCGCGGGATATGCAGGCGAAGAACTTCTCCGCCTGCTTTCTCGTCATCCATATGCCGATATCCGCGTGATCACGTCCCGCCAGAACGCGGGCAAGGACATCGCGGAGATCTTCCCCCGTCTCGCCGGGACCGGCCTGTCATTCTCCATGCCGGACGTCGAGGCCATCAAATCCGGTTGCGACGCCGCTTTTCTGGCGCTTCCCCACGGTCTCGCGCATGAGTTTGCCGAGCCGTTCATCAATGCCGGACTCACCGTCATTGACATCAGCGCGGACTTCCGTCTGCGCTCTCTCGACCAGTACAAAAAGTACTACAAGATCGACCATCCCGCGCCCGGACTGCTCTCCAGCGCGGTCTACGGCCTCCCTGAACGCTACCGCGAACAGATCCGCACCGCGAAGCTGATCGCCTGCCCGGGCTGCTACGTCACGAGCATCCTGCTCCCGACCACCGCGATCCTGGCGGCCAAGCTCGCTTCGTCCGAAGGCATCGTGGCATGCAGCATGAGCGGCGTGACCGGAGCCGGACGCAAAGTCGATCTGCCGTACATCTTCCCGGAATGCAACGAGAGCGTGCGCGCCTATGGCGTGTCCGGCCATCGCCACCTGCCCGAAATCGAACAGGAGCTCGCCGTCGCCGCCGGACTGCCCTCTCTTAATATGAACTTCATCCCGCATCTGGTGCCGACCAACCGCGGCATCCAGTCCACGGTCATCCTGGACGCCGCCGAAGGTTGCACCGAGGAAGCCGTGGCCGATGCCTTCGCGAAGGCGTACGGGAACGAACGGTTCGTGCGCGTGCTCCCCGCCGGAAAGCTTCCGGACACGAAGCACGTCACGCTCACGAACTGCTGCGAGATCGGCTTCAAGCTCGACACCCACACCGGAAAGCTCCTGCTCTTCTCCTGCATCGACAACCTCACGAAGGGTGCGTCGGGACAGGCCGTGCAGGACTTCAACATCCGCTTCGGGTTCCCCGAGGAGACGGCTCTGGTTTAAGACGCCGCGGAATGCGGCACTCCCCAGTTAGTTAAGGTCTATTCAGGACCGGGATTCATTTCCGGTCCTGTTTTTTTGTGTTTTTTCAGGCTGGAACCATTGATTTTTCCGCAGGATGATGCTATTGTTTTGTGAACTGAAAACACGAGTTGAATGAGGTTATCTGTCATGGCATCGGAATCGACTGAAAAAACTGCCTCCGGCGCACAGCCGGAATTCCCGAAAAAAATACACTTCGTCGGCATCGGCGGCATCGGCATGAGCGGACTCGCGCAGATGTTCCGCGACCTCGGATGCGCCGTGACCGGCAGCGACCGCGCGCTCGGCCACCCGGAGAACGAACGCATCTTCGCGGCGCTCCGCAAATGCGGCGCGAAACTCTATCCTCAGGACGGCTCGGTCTATGCGGACGGCTATGCGCCGGACGCCATCGTATATTCAACCGCGATCGAGGAGGACAACCCCGATTTCAAATGTGCGCCTCCCGGCACGCGCCGTCTCCACCGGAGCGAGGCGCTGTCGCTCGGGATCGGGGCATTGCGCGGACGCTTCACGATCGCCGTGACCGGGACCTGCGGCAAAACGACCGTGAGCGCGTGGCTCGCGGACGCGCTGGACCGTCTCGGCGGCGATCCGGGGACGCTGTCCGGCGGCTACGTAAAAAAGTTCCGCAAGGACGGGGCGGCGGGAAACTACCGCGGCGGATTCGGACGCGATTTCGTGATCGAGGCGGACGAGAGCGACAAGAGCCTGCTGAACTACGTGCCGGACACCGCGCTCATCCTGAACATCGGCACGGACCACTATTCGCGCGAGGAGCTGGCCGAGGTCTTCCTGAAATTCTCGCTGTCGGCGCATTCGTGCGTGGTCATGGAGCTGGCGGTTTTTCAGGAGATCGGGCCGGAGAAATTCCCCTCGGGAAAGATGATCCTGCTGTTCAGCGGCAATCCGGATGCGCCCGTCTCCTGCGCCGGACGCCGCGTCCTGCGGCTGGATTCCTACCGCGTGGCGGACGGCAGCGCGTGGTGCGCGTTCAAAGGCCTGCCGGAGATCAGGCTCCCGATGCCGGGCCGGCACAACGCCCTGAACGCACTGGCGGTGCATACCGTGCTGACCTCGCGCGGCTACGATCCCCTGGACGCGCTGAAGGCGGTCTCCGAATTCGCGGGCGTAGCGCGGCGTTTCGACCGCATGGGCATCATGGCGAACGGCGCACAGGTCATCGACGACTACGCTCACAATGTGGAGAAACTGGCATCGTGCATCGGCGCGGCCCAGGAGCTCGCCCCGGAAGGCCGCGTAGTCACAGTCTTCCAGCCGCACGGATTCGCCCCGCTGCGCTTCATGCGTGAAGCCCTCGCAAACGCCCTGCCCTCGATCCTGCGCCTTAGGGACGAATTCATCTTCCTGCCGGTCTACTACGCGGGCGGCACGGCCTCGTTCAGCCCGACCAGCGCCGAGGTCGCCGTGACCTGCCGGAAAGCCGCGGGAACCAACGCCGGATCGATCCTTGATTTCGAGGACCGCCAGGAGTGCGAACGGCATCTGAAACGCGCCGTAAAACGCGGCGATGTGGTGATCGTGGCAGGTGCACGTGATGAAAGTCTGTCAATTTGGGCAAAAAGCCTGACAAAATACGCTTGACATTTGACAAAAGACGTGATATAATATGGGGATATTTTTCCAACGTCTATAATTTTACTAAAGAAAACGACTCGTCCGGAGTTTTTATGCTGAACAAATTCAGTTATTTGGCGATAGTGGCGGTCCTGACGCTGCCGGGCACGGCCACGTTCGCGCAGTCGGGCGCGGTCAAGCGCGACATGGCGTATTCGCGCGAGCTGAACGCCCTGGGGCTGTACGACTTTTCGACACGGTTCCTGACGGAACGCATGGCGGAAAACAAGAGCAAGGACATGGCGAATTTCTACCGCGTCCAGCTCGCGGAGACCTACCTCGCCTCCGGGAAAAACGAGGAAGCCCAGAAGATCATCGACGGCATCCCGAAGACCGACCCCGCCTATTACCAGTCGCTCGGCACGCTCGGCGTGTATCATTTCATGAAGAAGGACAACCAGAAGGCGCTGAAGCCGCTGGAGGAACTCTACAACCACCTGAAGCGCGAAAAGATCGACCCGTCCGACTTCGAGCGTCCCCTCACCGCCCTCCTGAACATCTACTACCAGGAGGGGCGCGAGAACGACGCATCCTCGCTCATGGACTGGACCCGCGGCACCACTTCGGACAAACGCGCCACCATGTACACGAAGGCCGTCATGCAGCTCGCCACCGCGGAGAACAACCGCCGCGCCGAACAGCGCGAGAAAGCCGCGTTCCAGCGCAGGCTCTCCGACCTGATGAAGGACAAGAGCAAGCAGACCGATCTCACCCGTCTGCAGAAACGCATCACGGACCTCACGAAGGAAGTCGTGAACAATCCCGGCAACTTCGGCAAACAGCAGGAGCGTGCAAAAGCGTACAAGGACCTCGGCGAAATCCTCGGCATGGATCTCGACCGCGTCATGAGGATCGACGAGCTGGAACTCGCCCGCAAAAAGACCTCCGGCGAGGTGAAGAACCGCGACAAGTGGAGTTCCGGCGACAAGAGCCGTCTCCGCAGGGTCGACCCCAACGACTGGCAGACCGCCGTGCTCGCCTCCGCCGTCGATTTCCACGACATCCAGTGGGGCGGTCAGGACATGCTCACGGCATACGCCACCGCCCAGATCATCCATTGCTTCTATCTGCTCGGCGAATACGAGGAAGCAGGCGAGGAAGTCCGGCGCTATCCCGACCTCTTCGAGGCTTCGGACGAGGCGTTGGAAAAGGACGGCAAGAAAAGCGAATCGCCCGCCGCGGACGCGAAGTTCTGGACGGGGCGTTCCTATCTCGCACTGGCCGAGCAGGCCGAGGCCGTCTACAACGAGAAAAAGAACGCCGACCTCAAAAAACAGGCCATCACCTACTACCGGCGCGCGTTCAAGTACCTCGGCAAGCTCGTGAAGTATTATCCGCAGTTCAAGGACGCTCCCGCCGCGTACAGGGATTTCAAGCAGGCCACGGAAAGCGCCATGGCGATCGACACGGAAAAACGCTCCACATACCAGTCCGAGTTTTCCAGGGTCAAAGCGCCCGAAATGACCGGCGACCAGTCCGCGCTCGTTTCCGCCTGGGCCGAACAGAACTACGCCAGCAAACAGTACAATCTGGTCGTGGAGGAACTCCTGCCCATCCTTCAGCGCATGGCCTCCCGTTACACGCCCGGCCTTTCCGAGCTCGTGAACCGCCTGGTCCTCTCCTACGCCTACATGGGCGACTCCACGAACGCCGTCGTACTGGGCAGCTACGCGGCCCTCCTCCCGAAGGACGACTTCGTCACGACCGCGCTCCTGAACGCCGGCCATATCCTGTGGAAACAGGCCGCCGAAGCGGCCGCATCCGATCCGGCGAAGGCCGCCCGGCTCAAGGGCGACGCACTCACGCTCTACAGGCTCCTGCTTGAGATCGACATGCTCAACCCCTACGCGGGCGTCGTGTCGCTCCGCGTAGCCCGCGAGCACCTGAACGCCGCCAGCGCCATCGGAAAGCGCCTGAACGCCTCCTCCGATCCCGCCGAACGCGTCGCACTGAAGAAGCAGTGGCTGGCGGAAGTGAACAACGCCGCGGCGTCCTACAAAGTCATCATGGAGAATTTCGGCAACAACCCCGAGCTCACCGATGAAGCCTACATGAAGTATGCCGACTGTCTCGCCATGCAGGACGACTACGAGGGCGCGGCAAATGCGCTCCGCAAGTTCATCGCGTTCGGCCCCAGCTCGCCCGCCGTCGCCGCCGTGGTGCAGGAGATCATCCCCGACATGCTTTCCCGCGAAGCCGACCGTATCGCCGACCAGGCCGCGTCCATCCGCGACGAGGCGGCCGGGGACGCGGCCATGATCGAAAAGGCCGACAAACTCAAAGCGCAGGCCGCGGCGATCTATGACGAGGCGGCGGAAGACATTCTCGCACTTCGGCGCGAGCTCGCCGACGGAGGCAAATACGCATCCGTCGCGAAGACGCCCGAGGGACAGAAAGTCGCCGCACGCGCGGATTCCCTGCTGCCGTGGCTGTACAACGGCGCCGGGAAATGGGACAAGGCCATCTCCGAGTTCGATTCATTCGTCCGCAAGCACCCGGACGATCCGCTGGCCTCGGCCTACCTCATGCGCATCGGCATCATCCACATGGACATGGGCCGCGACAGCGAGGCACAAAAGATCCTGACCAGACTTACGACGGAATACAAGGATTCCGCCGAGGCGAAAAACGCCCAGTACGTGCTCGCCCGTACCCTCTACACCGCGGGGAACTACGACAAGGCGCTCGACATCTTTGACAATCTCTTCAAAGACGGCCAGGAGCAGCTGATCAAAAACCTCTCCATCACGAACCTGCGCTGGATCGCGTCCTCGCTCTCCCAGTGCCCCGATGAATCCCAGGCAAAACGCGCCGCCGAAATCGCGCTGAAGGTCTGCGAACGCCTCATCATGGCGGTACAGGATCCGAACCTCGACGACTGGTTCTCCGAACAGCGCGCCGCCGAACTCAAATCCGACAAGGCCGCCGCCAGGACCGCCGTGTCCCGTCTGGAACAGCGTCTGCATCTGGACGCCGGACGCGCCGCCGCGAAGGCCGGACAGTTCGACAAGGCCGTCGCGGAACTCGAGAAGATCGAAATGCTGGAGAAGGATTCGCCGTATTTCTACGACATGCACTTCGCGATGGCGGAGGCTCGCGAACTTCAGGGACGCGCCGAGGAAGCGCGCGTCGAACTCGCGAAAATCTCTGTACGCGCCAACCAGACCGCGAACTTCGAACTCTACAACAAGGCACAGGTCCTGACCGGCGAATCGTTTCTGAAGTCCGGCGCGATCAACAAGGCCTACGCCTGCTTCAGCATCATCGCCGCCACAGCGTTCCCCGAAGACGAAGACGACGCCTCCGCCGACGCAACGCCGGAAACGGAATCCGAGGCAGGCGAAACGGCCGAAGCGCCCGCCGCCGGGGAGGAAACCGATCCCGCCGCGATGCAGTGGATCGAACAGGCCATCTACCGCACCGCCTACACGGCCGCCCTGCTCGGCAACACCGAAGAACGCGACCGCATGGTCAGGAAATACCGCAAGCATTTCCCCGACGGGAAGTATGCCGCCGAAATCGGCTCCCTCCCGGCATCCCAAGCTCAATAATCAAATCATAATCCATACAACGAGGTAACCAGATGAAAAAACTGATGACGCTCCTCACCGGAGGACTCCTGCTGGCAGCCGTTCAGCTTTCCGCGCAGACCTCCGCCGCCAAACCCGTTATCATGACGACCGACGGCGAGGAGATCCGCGCCGCGTCCGTCGAGCTCACGCAGAGCGGCGATTTCCGTTATGCCGAATCCCTGAAGGACGGCTCCCCGAAACTCTCCATCCGCAGGAACCGCGTCCGCTGGGCATGGATCCCGAAACCGGAAGAAATCACGGCCGCCGACAAGCTCCTCACGAACAAGAAATACGAAGAAGCCGCGACGACGTTCGCCGGTCTCGTCAAGCCGTTCGGTCCGCTCGGCTGGGAACCCTACTGCAAGCTCCGCCAGGCCGAAGCGCTCGACGCCTCCGGGAAACAGTCCGAGGCGATCAAGGTGCTCGAAACGCTGAAGGACTACTCGAACGCCAGTCCGCGCAACGAGGCGGATCTGAGCGCGGCATACGAACTCCTCATCAAGTTCTACGCCAACATCAAGGCATGGGACAAGGGGCTCGAGCTCTCCAAGAAACTCATGTACGCCGGCGACGCCGCGGCCGTGAGCGCCCTCTTCGCCCGCGGCGACATCCTCTCCGCACGCGCCACCGAAACGAACTCCCAGGACGACCGACGCGACGCGTTCAACGCCTACGCCCAGATCTGCCTGCTCTTCCCGAAGTCCAGCCGCGCCGCCGAAGCGACGTTCCGCGCATACCAGACGCTGACCGTGCTGAACGACGCCCGCGCGCAGATCTTCGCCGACAAGCTGAAGAAAGACTACCCGAAGAGCGACTACGCCAAGCAGCTCTGATCCCCCCTTTCGCATTCACAGTCATCAAATCAAAACTTTCAACATAGAAGGAATCATTCGTATGAAATTCAATCGCACCTCAGCGTTCCTGACGGCGACGGCCGTCGCGGCCACGGGTCTTCTGCTTTCCATGCCCGCCTGGGCGCAGGAAGCCGCGGAAGCAGCCGAAGAATCGGCCTCCTCGGGCGGAACCAGTTTCCTGTCGGTCGTCTTCGACGGCACGGCGATGGACCTGATCGTCTGGCTCATGATCTTCCTGACCTCGCTCGCCACGCTCGCGCTCATCATCGACTCCTGCGTTTGCATCCGCGCGGTGAAGATCATGCCCGCCGACCTCATCGAGACCGTGAAGAACTCGCTCGCCGAGGGCGACCTGGGCGCCGCGATGGAAGCCTGCGAAGCCACCCCCGGTCCGCTCTCCAACATCCTGATGTCCGGCTTCAACAGCATCACCGAGGGCTACGACGTCGTGCTCGACTCCGTGTCCTCGCAGGCCAGCATCGAGACCGAAAAGCTCATGCAGCGCGTGAACTACCTCAACCTCTGCGGCCAGCTCGCCCCGATGTTCGGCCTCATGGGCACCGTCACCGGCATGGTGTCCGCGTTCGGCAGCCTCGGCACAGTGAAGGGCGCCGCCCAGACCGCCGCCCTCGCGCAGTCCATCTCCTCAGCCCTCTACACCACCGCCGTCGGCCTCTTCATCGCCGTCCCGGCCATCCTCGGATTCACGTTCATCAAGAACAACGCCTCCAAGATCATCCTCATGATGGAGGCCATGACCTACGAACTCATCAACACGCTGAAGAACTCCGAAGTCAAGGAACAGTGACCGCACCCGTGAATCCCGCTCAAAGGAGCATCTCACATGGCCAAGAAAACCAGACTCATGACCGAGGAAGCCGCGTCGGTGCCGATCTCCAGCATGATCGACATCGTCTTCCTCCTCATCATCTTCTTCATCGTGACCGCCACGCTTGACAAGGACATGCAGGACGAAAGCGTCCTCCTCGCGGACGCCCCCAACGGACGCCCCGTCGTCAAGCAGGACCCGCGCACCATCACGATCAACCTCCGCATGGACGGCTCCATGACCATCGGCGGCCGCGCCATGACCGGCCCGGAGCTCACCGCGCTGCTGGAGGACGTGAAGCGCACCGCGCCCGATCCGCTGTCGATCCCCATCGTGATCCGCGGCGACCGTCAGGTGCAGTATTACTACGGCGCGAAGGTCCTGGACGCGATCAAGAAGACCGGGCTGTACAAAGTCAGCCTCGCGGGCGTGCAGGAATAACAGGAGGCGAACCATGGCAAGAAAAGAATCCACCAAGCTCAATCCGCCCCCGGACGCAAGCTTCCCCCTGTCCAGCATGATCGACGTCGTCTTCCTGCTGCTCATCTTCTTCCTCGTGACGCAGAAACCCGTTACCGAGGAAGTCATGATCAACGTGGAACTGCCCGCGCCCGACATGTCCACCGTCGCCGCCGACCCGCTGATCCCCATCACCATCGACGTCGACAAGTATTCGCGCGACAACATCGACGAGATCGACGCGAGGTTGGCCGCACTCAGCGACCGCGACGATCCGAACGAGGTCCTGAAGGACGAACGCCTCTACTATTCGTTCAACGGATCCGCCCCGATGGAGGTCTCCAAGCTCCGCGAACGCCTCGCCGCCGTCGCTGCCGCCGACGCGAACTCCACGATCATCATCAAATGCGACCCGAACGTGAAATACCGCAAGCTCATCCGCGTGCTCGACCTCTGCAGCGAGCTCGGGCTGAACTCCCGCCAGCTCGTCGACAAGGTCAAACCGTTCATCCCCGACCCGCCGCCCCGGCGCGGCCGCCAGTGAAGCCGCAAACAGAAAACCATTTTCCCTTTTTATACCCTCAACCCACCTGAAAGGACTTTCAACATGGAACTGAAAGGCAGCAAGACCGAAAAGAACCTCGCATTCGCGTTCGCAGGCGAATCCCAGGCGCGCAACAAATACACCTACTTCGCCAGCAAGGCCAAGAAGGAAGGCTTCGAGCAGATCGCCGCGTTCTTCCTCGAAACCGCCGACAATGAAAAGGAACACGCAAAGCTCTGGTTCAAGCACCTCGGCGGCATCGGCTCCACCATCGAAAACCTGAAGGCCGCCGCCGAAGGCGAACGCGAGGAATGGACCGACATGTACAAGCGCTTCGCCGAAGAGGCACGCGCGGAAGGTTTCAACGACATCGCCGCCCAGTTCGAG
Organism: uncultured bacterium; assembly: GCA_902778895.1. Lineage (GTDB taxonomy): Bacteria > Verrucomicrobiota > Lentisphaeria > Victivallales > UBA1829 > UBA1732. Next base: position 223,839 of record CACYZF010000005.1, on the reverse strand, counting down.
GGCGTCGCCGCCATTGAGAAACGCCACGAGGAACGCTACCGCAAGCTCGCCGCGAACATCGAGACCGGAGAAGTCTGGGTCCGCACCGGCGAAAACCGCTGGGAATGCCGCAACTGCGGCCATGTCTACATCGGAACCACCCCGCCGGAAGTCTGCCCCGTCTGCAACCATCCGCGGGCGTATTTCCAGATCGAGGCGGAAAACTATTGATTTTCCGCTCGGGCGGTTCTTTTCCGACCGCCCGGTCATTTTTTCTCGGGGCGACGCAGTACCACCGCGCGCCCCTCGCTCATTTTTTGGAAGAGACAGCTATATGAACCGCATACGGATACACAACACGGACCTCGAAGTCTCGCAGATCTGCTACGGACAAGTCAAACTCGGCCTCAGACCGGACGAAAACGAAGGCATGCGCCTGCTCGACCTGTTCGCCTCGCTCGGCGGCAATTTCGTCGATACGGCCTCCGTGTACTCGAACTGGGTGCCCGGCGAACTCCACCGGAGCGAACGCGTCCTCGGCGATTACTTCCGCAGCCGCGGCAACCGCGACAAGTTCGTTGTCTGCACGAAGGGCTGCCATTACGACCTCGCGACGAAGGCCGACCGCGTGACGCCCGCCGACTTCATGGCCGACCTGGAAGCCTCGCTCAAAGCGCTCCGCACAGACCGTATCGATCTGTATCTCTTCCACCGCGACGACATGCGCATGCCCGTCGCCACTCTGCTCGAAGTCTGCGAAAAGGCAAAATCCGAGGGTAAGATCCGGTATTACGGCTCGTCCAACTGGCGCGTCCAGCGTCTCATGGCCGCCGATAAGGCCACGCAGGAACACGGCTTCGATGGCTTCCGCGTGAACCAGCTCACCACGCACCCCGCAGTCGGCCTCACCAATCCCATGCCCGACGACACGATGTCCATGTGGAACCGCAACTACGCGGGCTACCACCGTGCGACCGGAATGACCGTCATGGGCTCCTCCTCGCTCGCGGAGGGGTTCTTCTCCGACCCGGACAACGAACGTTTCGCCGGGACCATGTACGACTCCGGCGCTGCGCGTCTGCTCGCGAAAAAGGTCCTTGATCTCTCGCAGAAAACCGGCCTCACGCCCGCTCAGATCTGCATCCGGTTCCAGACGGACTACCCCGGGATTCAGATGATCCCCGTCTTCTCCGCCTCCACGGAAAAGAATCTCCGCGAAATCTGCGCCTCCTTCGACAAGCCCTTCCCCGAAGACGCCCTCTTCCGCTTCTGATGTACCGGAAACAAACATGTTTCAAAACAATACTGTTGCTGATCGCGTGCCTCGTGACCGGATGCTTCGGTGTCGGGTGTTTTACCGCCGCGACATGGGATCATCTTGGGGAAACGCGATCGTATCATACGGATCACCATTACGAGTATTCGCAGGACGGCAGCGAGATTATCGAGTATTGGGAAACGAAAACGGAACATGACTGCTGGCCGTTCCTGACCGCTTTTGAAATCTACTGGAACACCTATGATTCCGGAGAGAAGCATGTTCCCGTGAATGAGTCCTACGGGGTCGACGTCAATCAGGAACAGGCATATCCGTCCGGGCGGGGCATTCTGCTCGCACCGAAAATCGGACCGGTCGGCTGGTGTTGGAAAGTAATCTGGCTTCCGTCCGCAATGGCAGTGGATATCGTTTGCCTGCCGGCCTATGCCTATTTTCTCTATCTCTTTATTCATACTCCATTCATCCAGTAAAGGAAACGTTTTCCCGTATTCCCATTCCCGTTTTTGTCATTCGGAAACGGCATTTCCAAAAATGGAATCGGATTGCTTTTTTGTAAACAAGCAGTACAAGCCGTTCCCCAAAGACGCCCTCTTCCGCTTCTGATTTCTTTTCCGTTTGACAACGAATCCAGTAAGTGTCGTAGTCTGACAACTTGCGTTTTTTTTATGCATGATCCGCCCTTTGAGGCGGATTTTTTTGTCTTTTTTTTAAATCAGGCGATTTAAACTGACACTCTATGACAGTATTGAATACTATAGTATATTCGCAAACACGGAAGAACTGTTTCCAAACAAACCGACAAACTTTTTTACAAGGAGCATCCACCATGAAAGAAAAAACCACCGCCGCCCTGCACATCCTGTTCGACCTCACCGCCGAAAACCTCGGATTCGTCGCCGTCTGCGCCGTCACCCTCGCCGTCATACTCAAACTCGCCTGCGCCTGAGCAGGACAGAAACAGGAAAATGAACGGAAAGGAATATGCGCATGACCTTCGACAAACTGGTGTATCATGAATGCGCGGGGCCGGATCCCGGGAGCGTGCTGACCGTCGATTTCGGCGGGATCGGCGAGCTCACGGTGAGGTCCGGCCTCCGCGGCGAAGTCAACTGGCGCCGCCTCACGCGTCCCGTGCTGGACATTCTGCGATTGAAGCTCGCCTCCTGCGATTTCGAGGAGTGGCGGGACGATGCCCCCGCGCCGGAAATGAACGGGACAGGATGGGGGCTTGAGCTGTTTGACGGCGGGAAATCCGTGAAGCAGGTGAACGGCGGCAACGTCCCGCCGGAACAGTGGGCACAGTTCCAGTCGATCCTGGAATTGTGCGACGCATTAGCCGAGAACCGGAGGCAACGCCTCCACTGCAGTTGTGCCGGGCTTCGCTCCGGCACGGGGGAAGCTCAGGCAGGATGACCGCTGACCGAAAAAACAGCCCGATGGATTTGAAATCCAGCACAAAACATGGTATGATATATACGCAAAAAACAAATCAGAAAGAAACAACAAAGCAAATCAGGAAAAAATGAGGTTGGCGGGACTTGATTTCGAGACGGCGAACGGCTGCGCGGGAAGCATCTGCGCGGCCGGATGCGGCATTCTTCAGGACGGCGAGGAAGGCGAAACGTTCGAACGGCTCGTGCGGCCGCATCCGGGCATGGACTGGATCGCATCGTTTTGCTACCGCGTGCACGGAATCAGTTCATGCGACCTGGAGGACGCGGACGAGTTCCCCGCGATCTGGCCCGAACTGCGCGACATGCTGCTCTCGGCGGATTGCGTAGTCATCCATAACGCGCCGTTCGACCTGAGCCACCTGAAGGCGGTCCTGGAGCTCTACGGCCTGCCGCCGGTACGCTTCCCGTACGTGTGCAGCCTGACCGCCAGCCGTCGCGCCCTGCCCGAACTCGCCTCGCATTCGCTGAACAACGTCGCGGCGTATTTCGACATCCGGTTCCGGCACCACAACGCGCTGGAGGACGCGCTGACCTGCGCGAAGATCCTGCATGAGATCGGCCTTACGCCGCGCATCCCTTGGAAGGAATTCGTATTTCCCGCGCCGTAGACCGTTTTCAGGCCGCCTTGACACTCCGGACACATCACAATTATCATCCATGCTCGTTTCGGCGCGCAAATCGCGTTGGAAGGACGTTTTTTGCCAATCCTCGTCACAATCAGTCTTCGGGAAACGCACCCAGACTTTGCCCAGACGCAAAAAGCCGCCGGACATTGCGCGCCGATCCCTAACAAAAGGGAGCCTCGATGATTTCAGACCGGATGGATTTTCATCGTACGGGCGAAAAGGCCAATGCAGGAAGATTCGAGTGTGGCTACCTGAAAACGTAACCGCCGAGAATCTTACCAGTTGGACTTTGCCCGGACGTGAAAAGCCGCCGGAATGAAAGGAATCGAGGCGACACAAAAAAACCGGGGTCCCTTTTGAGGGGGATCCCGGAAGAGAATACCGTAAACGGTACCCGGTAAGGAACGGATTACACCGTCTTGCCGGAGATGACGCCGTGGCCGTGGAAGGTACGGGTCGGGGCGAATTCGCCGAAACGGTGTCCGACCATGTTCTCCGTGACGAACACGGGAACGAAGATCTTGCCGTTGTGCACGTTGAAGGTATACCCGACGAACTCGGGGAGTACCATGGAACGGCGGGACCAGGTCTTGATCGGCTTCTTGGCGCCGCCGGCCTTTTCCATGCGTTCGACTTTTTCGACCAGATGATAGTCCACAAACGGACCTTTTTTGATAGATCTGCCCATAGGTTACTTTCTCCTGCGTTCGACGATGAACTTGTTGCTCGGCTTCTTCGGGTGACGGGTGCGTTTGCCCTTGGCAAGCTGACCCCAGGGGGACACGGGGTGACCGCCGCCGGAGGAACGGCCTTCGCCGCCGCCCATGGGGTGGTCGATCGGGTTCTGGACGACGCCGCGGACGTGCGGGCGGAAACCTTTGTAGCGGGCTTTGCCGGCCTTGCCGAGGGAGACGTTCATGTGATCGAGGTTGCCAACCTGGCCGATGGTGGCGAGGCAGTTGATGTGGAACATGCGGACTTCACCGCTGGGAAGCTTGACCTGGCAGTAGTCGCCTTCGCGGGAACGGAGGACGGCGTACTGACCGGCGGAACGGACGATCTTGCCGCCGCGGCCGGGGGTCATTTCGATGTTGTGGATCTGGAGTCCCAGGGGGATGTTCTTCAGCTGGAGGGCGTTGCCGGGTTTGATCTCGGCGCCTTCGCCGGAAGCGATGACCTGACCGACCTTGAGGCCGACGGGCGCGAGGATGTAGGACTTCGTGCCGTCTTCATAGCAGATGAGGGCGATGAACGCGGAGCGGTTCGGATCGTACTCGATCGCCTTGACGGTCGCGGGACCAGTCTTGGTGCGGTTGAAGTCGATCTGGCGGTAGGCGCGCTTGTTGCCGCCGCCGCGGAAGCGGACGGTCATGCGGCCGACGTTGTTGCGGGCGCCGGTGGAGCGGATGCCCTTGGTGAGAGCCTTCTCGGGAGCCTTTTTGGTGAGCTCGGCGGAGTAGTCGACGACGCCGATGTAGCGGCGGTTGTTCGTCGTGGGCTTATAAGTTTTGATCGGCATTTGCGTGTCTCCTTATGCGAGCTCGATCGTGCCCTCAGCGAGGGTGACGATGGCTTTTTTCCAGTTGGAACGGCGACCGCGGACGGGGTTCTTTCCGACGCGTTTGAGCTTGCCGGTGTAGTTCATGATGTTGACGGATTTGACCTTCACGCCTTCGTAGATGTCTTCGACGGCGGCGGCAATCTCGGTCTTCGTGGCGCAGGAGCAGACCTTGAAAGAATACTGGTTCGCACCCTTGAGAAGCGTGCACTTCTCAGTCATCATGATGTGCTTGATGATGTCGTAGGAAGATTTCATTTGGTCACCTTCTCAATGCGCTTGACGATCACATCCATGGCATCCTTGCTGCAAACGAGCATGTCCGCCCAGAGGACCTGGTAGGTGTTGACCGCGGAAGCCTTCATGAGGCAGACGGCGGGGAGGTTGCTGGTGGCGAGGATGGAGTTTTCCTCGTAGTCGGCAACGACGCAAAGGATTTTTCCGGTGGCCTTCAGGGCGTTGAAAGCGGCGACCGCTTCCTTCGTCTTCGGGCTTTCGAACTTGACGTCGTCGACGACGATGACGCCGGAGTTCTTCACGGATTCGGAGAACGAACGCTGGAGCGCGAGTCTGCGGACCTTGGCGTTGATCTTGGTCGCGAAGCTGCGGGGGGTGGGGCCGAACGCCACACCGCCGTGACGCCAGGAGGCGTTACGGGAGGAACCGCTGCGGGCACGGCCGAGGCCTTTCTGCTTGAAGGGCTTGCGGCCGCCGCCGGAAACCTGGCCGCGGGTCTTGGTGGAGGCAGTGCCTGCGCGGCACGCGTTGAGGAAGGACACGACGGTGTCTTTGACCGCCTGGGAGCCCTTCTCCAGTTCGAGGGCGGTATCGGGGAGCTCATAGACTCCGACCTTTTCGCCCTTCATATTGAGAATATCGAGATTCATAACGTGTCACCTTGTAAGTTTGGGATTATTTCTTGATCGCTTTTCTGACGAGTACGGTGCCGCCGTTGGGTCCGGGGATCGCCCCACTTACAAAGATCAGATTTTCCGCGGAATCGACTTTGACAACGCGCAGGTTCTGCACAGTGCGCTTCACGCTGCCGTGCTGACCGGGCATTTTCTTGCCTTTGATGATGTTGCCGGGGGATTCACGGCATCCGATGGAGCCGGGCTTTCTGTGCCAGCCGCCGCCGTGTCCGTCACGACCGCCTTTGAAATGATGACGGACCATGACGCCCTGATAGCCGCGTCCCTTGGTCACGCCGGTGACGTCGAGATATTCACCTTCTTCGAAGATGCCGGCGCCGATCTCGGCTCCGATCTCGAACTTGGAATCGTCGGTAATGCGGAATTCCTTCATGATGGACGGAGTGTTGACTCCGGCCTTTGCAGCCTGGCCGGCAACTGCCTTGCCTGCATTCTTTGCTTTCCGGGAACCAAATCCGAAAAGCACGGCGGAATAGCCGTCGCGTTCCACATTTTTCACGTCGATAACGACGCACGGGCCAGCCTGAACGACCGTCACAGGGGTCAGCACACCCTTGTCGTCGTAAAGCTGAGTCATCCCGACTTTCTTTCCGATCAAACCTTTCATGTTATTCTCCTTTCAGGCACATGTCCTCAATCGGAAAAAGGACCTTGGTGCCGGATTGCCGGCCGATGTCCGAACCGTTCAGACCCGGCCTGTTCAGCGGCTGCGGATCAGCCGCCGATCTTAATGGAAATATCCACGCCGGCGGGGAGGCTGAGCTTCTTCAGCTCGTCGACCGTCTTGGCGGTAGGATCAATGATGTCCATCAGCCGCTTGTGCGTGCGGATCTCGAACTGCTCCATAGACTTCTTGTCCACGTGAGGAGAGCGGTTGACGGTGAAACGTTCCACCCGGGTCGGCAGCGGGATCGGACCGGCAACGCGAGATCCGGTGCGGCGGGCGGTGTTGAGGATTTCCGCGACCGACTGGTCGAGGATGCGGTGTTCGTAGGCCTGAAGTTTAATGCGGAACTTCTGGACCTGACGGGGAGCGGGCTTTGTGCTCATTTCTGTGATTTCTCCACGATTTTATCTTGAATAAAAGTTGGTACGCGTTCGAAATGGTTGGGCTCCATCGTGTAGGAAGCGCGGCCGCGCGTCAGGGAGCGGATGGCCGTGGCATACCCGAAGAGCTCGGAAAGCGGGGTATTGGCGATGATCTGGACGGTGCTTTCGCGGGTATCGACCTGGATGACTGCGCCACGGCGGGCGCTGATGTCGCCGATGATGTCGCCCATGTTTTCTTCCGGAGTGGTGACTTCCACCTTCATGATCGGTTCGAGGAGGCAGAGACCGCCCTTGCGAGCGGCGTCCTTCAGGCCCATGGAAGCGGCGATCTTGAACGCCATTTCCGAGGAGTCGACCGGGTGGAACGAGCCGTCGACGATATCCACATGGAAATCGGTGAGCGGGTAGCCAGCGAGCACGCCGGTGGACGCGGCTTCGCGGATGCCCTGTTCGATCGGCTTGATGAATTCTTTCGGGATGGCGCCGCCGACGACCTTGTTTTCGATCGTGATGCCGTGGCCGCGTTCCATCGGGGTGACGTTCAGCACGCAGTGACCGTACTGGCCGTGACCGCCGGTCTGACGGACAAACTTGGAGTCGGCCGTGGCCGGGTTGAGGATGGCTTCGCGATAGGCGACCTCAGGCTGGCCGGAGTTGGCTTCGACCTTGAATTCACGGATCAGACGGTCCATGATGATCTCGAGGTGAAGCTCGCCCATGCCGGAGATGATGGTCTGGCCGGTTTCGCCGTTGCTGTTGATGGTAAAGGTCGGGTCTTCGTCGGAGAGAGCGGCGAGCGCGGCGAAAAGTTTGTCGCGGGCGGCGGAGCTCTTGGGTTCGACGGCGATGGAGATGACGGGATCCGGGAACGTCATGGATTCCAGGACGATCTGGTTCCCTTCGTCGCAGATGGTGTCGCCGGTGGTGCAGTTCTTGAGGCCGACGCAGGCGGCGATGTCGCCGCAGTAGATCACGTCGCGCTCCTCACGGGAATTGGCGTGCATCTGGAGCAGACGTCCGAGACGTTCGCGGCGGCGGGTGCGGGGATTGATGACCGTTGCGCCCTTTTCCGCCATGCCGGAGTAGATGCGGATGAACGCGAGCTTGCCGACGTACGGGTCGTTCATGATCTTGAAGACCAGCGCGGAGAACGGCTGATCGTCGCCGCAGTGACGGGAGATGGGTGCTTCGGTATCGGGATCGGTGCCTTTGGTCTCCCAGATGTCAACGGGGGACGGAAGGTAATCGACAACTGCATTGAGGAGGAGCTGGACGCCTTTGTCCTTGAACGCGGTGCCGCAGAGCGCGGGAACGAGCTTGCCGGCGACGACGGCGGTACGAAGGGCGGCCTTGATCTGCTCCTTCTCCGGGGTCTTGCCTTCAAGGTAGAGTTCCATGATGGCGTCATCAACTTCGGCGAGACACTCGATCAGATAATCGAACGCTTCCTTGGCCTTTTCCTGATATTCAGCGGGAATGTCGTATTCGACGACCTGCGCGCCGTCCGCGCCTTCGTAGCGGTATGCCTTCTGGTCGATGACCTGAACGTTGCCGCTGAAGTTGCCTTCGGAGCCGATGGGAAGGGAGATCGGCACGACGGTCGCGCCGAGTTTCTTGCGCATTTCGTCGACGACGCGATAGAAATTCGCGCCGGTCCGGTCCATCTTATTGACGAACGCGAGAATCGGCACGTGGTATTTCTTGGCCTGGCGCCACACGGTTTCCGTCTGGGGCTGGACGCCGCCGACCGCGCAGAAGACGGCGACAGCGCCGTCGAGCACGCGGAGGGAGCGTTCGACCTCGGCCGTGAAGTCGACGTGACCGGGAGTGTCGATGAGGTTGATGCGATGCTTCAGCCAGAAGCAGGTGGTGGCGGCGGACGTAATCGTGATGCCGCGTTCCTGTTCCTGAACCATCCAGTCCATCGTAGCAGCGCCTTCATGGACCTCGCCCATCTTGTGGCTCTTGCCGGTGTAGTAAAGGATACGCTCGGAAAGCGTGGTCTTGCCAGCGTCGATGTGAGCCATGATCCCGATGTTGCGGGTGAAGGCAAGCGGGGTCTTGCGGCCGGGAGCCTCGTGGTAATCCTGATTGAGTGTATGTGCAGCAGTCGTCATAGGGTAGTACTTGGGAACGTCAAATGATTACCAGCGGTAGTGAGCAAAAGCCTTGTTGGCCTGGGCCATCTTGTGGGTATCATCTTTTTTCTTCACGGAGGAACCGGTGTTGTCGAAAGCATCGAGGAGTTCCGTGGCGAGGGCGATCATCATGGGTTTGCCCTTCTTGGCCTGGGAGTAGGTCGTGATCCAGCGGATGGCGAGAGCGACCTGGCGTTCCGGCGCGACGTCGATGGGCACCTGATAGTTGGCGCCGCCGACGCGACGGGACTTGACTTCGACTTTGGGCTTGACGTTTTCGACGGCCTGGATGAAGACTTCGAGGGGTTCCATGTCCTTTTTCTGGGTCGCGATGTAGTCGAATGCGCCGTAAACGATCTTCTGTGCGATGGACTTCTTGCCGCACTTCATCAGTGTATTGATGAGGCGGGCGACGAGTTCGCTGTTGTATTTAACGTCCGGGATGAGCTCCCGTTTCGTGGTTCTGCGTCTTCTCATGGTGTATGCGTTACCTTATCGTGGGATTATTTCTTCTTGTCGTCTTTCGCACGCTTGGCGCCGTATTTGGAACGGCCCTGGCGGCGTCCGTCGACGCCCATGCTGTCGAGTGCGCCGCGCACGACGTGGTAGCGGACGCCCGGGAGGTCACGGACACGGCCGCCCTTCACGAGGACGACGCTGTGTTCCTGGAGGTTGTGGCCTTCGCCGCCGATGTAGGCGGTGACTTCGAGTCCGTTGGTCAGACGGACACGGGCGATTTTACGCATAGCGGAGTTCGGCTTTTTCGGGGTTCTCGTCGTGACCTGAAGGCAAACGCCACGTCTCTGCGGGCATTTGGTAAGAGCTTTGGATTTGCTCTTGCAGGGCTTCGGGCTGCGACCGGCTCTGACCAACTGGTTGATTGTCGGCATGTTGTTTTCCACCTGTATTCTGGTTAATTGCTGATTATTCGCAAAAATTCAAGCATATAATATACCTTCATTCCTGCGGATAATCAAATCAATTTTTCCAGTTTTTCGTTATTTTTTTTGATTTTTGCTCGTTTCTAAGGGTTTTATTCCCCATCATCGTCGTCCGTAAGGGAGTCATCGCTGAACTCGTCGTCGGAAAGTTCCGTCTCGTCGAAGATGATGTCTTCCGCCGGGAAATCCAGCGTGTCGGCATCGTCGAGGTCGCCGAATTCCGCCTGTTCCTCGTCGGTAGGCTGGTATTCGTCGTCGTCGCCGAAGTCGATCTTGGTGATATCGAGTTCAGGAACGGCTTCGTCTTCCTTCTGCTCGTCAAGCGGCGTCTCGGGCGGCAACTCTTCGCCCAGGAGCTTCACTTTCAGATTCTGAAGATCGACGGCTCCGGTTCCCGCGGGAATCAGATGTCCGGTGATCACGTTTTCCTTGAATCCGCGCAGCACGTCTTCGCGTCCGAGCGTAGCGGCGTCGGTCAGGATGCGCGTGGTATCCTGGAAGGACGCGGCGGAGATGAAGCTGTCGGTTTCGAGGGAGGCTTTGGTGATACCGAGCAGGACGGGTTCGGCCTCGGCGGGTCTGCCGCCGGCGGCGGCAACGCGCTTGTTCTCGCGGTCGAATTCATAACGGTCGACCAGTTCGCCCGCCAGGAAGCGCGTGTCGCCCTGGCCGGAGGAACCGTCCTCGCACTTGTCGACGATGCGGACTTTCTGCATCATCTGGCGGATGATGATTTCGATGTGCTTGTCATTGATTTCGACGCCCTGGGACCGGTACACGTTCTGGACCTCATTCACGAGGTAGCGCTGGAGTTCCTGCGCGCCGCAGATGCGGAGCAGATCCTGCGGGATCACAGCGCCCGTGGTGAGCTTCTGGCCCTTCTTGACGTATTCGCCGTTGCTCACGATCAGGTGCTTGTTGTTCGGGATATGGTGTTCCGAAGTCTCTTCGGTATCGGGGTTGGTCACATACACCACGCGGCCTTTTTTGGTCTTGTAGGCGGCGATATCCTTCTTGCCTTCCGGAGGAGAGGTGAAGAAGTAGCCGTCGATCTGCGAGATCTCGGCGATGTCCTTCGGCGTACGGGCCTCGAACAGCTCGGCGACACGCGGCAGACCGCCGGTGATGTCTTTGTTTCTCTGCTGCTGATACGGGATACGGGCAAGCGTGGTGCCGGGGCTGACGCGCTGGCCCTTTTTGACCATGAGCAGGGTGCCGGCCGCCAGCGGGTACTCGCGGATATCCTCGAGCGTCTGCGGATTCTTGATGACGATGCGCGGACTGAGGTCGTCATTGTGCTCCAGCACGGTCAGCTGTTCCATGCTGCCGCGGCGCTGGTCACGCTTGTAGGTCACGCCGTCGAGCAGGTCCAGAAGATCGACGACGCCGCCGTCTTCCGCGATGATCGGCATGTTGGAGGGGTCCCACTTGGCGAGCTGCTGGTTGGCCTCGACGATGTCGCCTTCGCGGCAGAACAGGATGGCGCCGATTTCGACCGAGTAGCGTTCGACCGGCGTTTCCTTCATCGCATCCTTCCAGTAGTCGTAGTTCGGATTGTAAATGGTGCCGATGATGGCGGCTTCCTGCTTGGCGCGTTCGCGGGCGTTCTGCTCGGCTTCCTTGACCAGGTCTTCGTCGTACACGACGATGAACCCGTTCTTGTTGATGACCAGCATTTCGCCCTTCTCGTTCGTAACGGTGTTGATGCCCTCGAAGCTGATCTTGCCGGACTTGCGGGCCTTGATGTCGGACTGCTTGGACACGGCGGACGCGACGCCGCCGATGTGGAACGTACGCATGGTGAGCTGCGTGCCGGGTTCGCCGATGGACTGCGCGGCGATGATGCCGAGGGCGTCGCCCACTTCCGCGTCGCGGTCGGTGGCGAGGTTCTTGCCGTAGCACTTCACGCAGACGCCGTGTTCGACCTCGCAGGTCAGCACGGAGCGGATGAGCACGCGCGGATGGCCGAGCGCTTCGACGCGCTTGGCGATTTCGGGCGTGAACTCCTCGCCGGCGGCGATGATGAGTTCGCCGGAGTTGGCGGTATCGCGGATATCCTGGGCGCTGTAGCGTCCGACCAGACGGTCGGCGAGCGAAAGGAGCGGCTTTTCGTCGTCGCCCTTGATGGCACTGATCCAGATGCCCTTCATCGTGCCGCAGTCTTCGCAGCGGCAGATGATGTCCTGCGCCACGTCGACGAGCTTACGGGTCATGTAGCCGGAGTCGGCGGTCTTCAGGGCTGTGTCGGCCAGACCTTTGCGTGCGCCGTGCGTGGAGATGAAGTATTCGAGCACCGTAAGACCTTCGCGGAAGTTGGAGAGGATCGGGCGTTCGATGATTTCGCCGTTCGGCTTGGCCATCAGGCCGCGCATACCGGCGAGCTGACGGATCTGGTCCTTGCTGCCTCGCGCGCCGGAATCGAGCATGGCGTAAACCGGGTTGATGCGCTTCTTGTTCTCCTCTTCGCACGCGGCGAAGAGGTCCTTGGCGACGTCGTTCGTGACCTTCGTCCAGACTTCGACGATGCGGTCGTGCTTTTCGCCTTCGGTACGGGCGCCCTGTTCGAACTCGTCCTGGATCTTCCGGATCTCCTTGCGGGCGGCCTCGATGAGGGAAGCCTTGTTCTCCGGGAACGGGACATCCGCGACGGAGATGGAGAAACCGGCGACAGTGGCGTATTCGTAGCCCAGGTTTTTGAGCTTGTCGAGCAGGATGATGGCGCGGTCGTGTCCGACGTGCTCGTACGCCTCGGCGATGAGCTTGCCGATCTCCTTCTTCGTGGCCTGGGAATTGTAGAATCCGAGGGACTTGTCCCAGATGCCGTTGAAGATGCAGCGGCCCGGGGTCGTGATGATGAACTTGGAATCCTTGTCGCCGCGCGGCGTGTCTACGCCGTAGTCGGGGTTCGGGATCTTCACGGCGTCGTGGATCTTGATGTGCTCGGTGTCGAGCGCGAACAGAACTTCATGGATGTCGCGGAAGAGGCGCGCGCTGCCGGGCGGGGTCATCGGGGGACGCGTGAGGTAATACACGCCGAGCGTGATGTCCTGCGTCGGAGTCGTGATCGGCTTGCCGCTGGCGGGCGAGAAGATGTTGTTCGTGGACAGCATCAGGAGCTTGCACTCGAGCTGTGCGGCGGCGGACAGCGGCACGTGAACGGCCATCTGGTCGCCGTCGAAGTCGGCGTTGTAACCGGTGCAGACGAGCGGATGCAGACGGATGGCGGAACCTTCGATCAGGATCGGGTCGAACGCCTGGATGGAGAGGCGGTGCAGGGTCGGCGCACGGTTGAGCATCACGGGGTGGCCCTTCGTGACCTTTTCGAGGATGTCCCACACGACGGTATCGCCGCGTTCGATCATCTTCTTGGCGGAACGCACCGTATGGGCGTAGCCGCCTTCCTTGAGGTAACGGATGATGAAGGGCTCGAAGAGCGTGAGCGCCATCTTCTTCGGGAGGCCGCACTGCATGAGCTTGAGTTCGGGGCCGACGACGATGACCGAACGGCCGGAGTAGTCGACGCGTTTGCCGAGCAGGTTCAGACGGAAGCGGCCCTGTTTACCCTTCAGCATGCAGCTGAGGCTCTTCAGCGGGCGGCTGCCGGCGCCGGTCACGGCGCGGCCGTGGCGGCCGTTGTCGAGCAGGGCGTCGACGGCTTCCTGAAGCATGCGCTTTTCGTTGCGGATGATGACTTCCGGCGTATGGGTCTGGAGCATGCCTTTCAGGCGGCTGTTGCGGTTGATCACGCGGCGGTAGAGGTCGTTCAGGTCGGAGGTGGCGAAACGGCCGCCTTCGAGGGGAACGAGCGGGCGCAGATCCGGCGGGATGACCGGGAGGACCTCGAGGATCATCCATTCGGGGCGCGAATTGCTCTTGATGAAGCCTTCGACGAGGCGGAGGCGCTTGGAAAGTTTCTTGCGCGTGGCCTTGTTGTGCGTGGACGCGAAGTCCACCTCAAGCTGGGCGCGCAAGGGTTCCAGGTCGATCTGCTCCAGCAGCGTGCGCACGGCGGGCGCGCCCATCTCGGCGCGGAAGCCGTCGCCATACTCGGAACGGGCCTGGTTGTACTGCATGCCGTCGAGGGTTTCGCCGAGGGCAAGCGGGGTATCGCCGGGATCGGTCACGACCCAGACTTCATAGTAAATAATGCGTTCGAGTTCGCGCGCGGTCTTTTCGAGCATGAGGCCGATACGGCTGGGCATGCACTTGAAGAACCAGATGTGGGACACGGGAACGGCGAGTTCGATATGGCCCATGCGCTCGCGGCGGACCTTGGAATGGCAGACTTCGACGCCGCAGCGTTCGCAGATGATGCCTTTGTTCTTGACGCGTTTGTATTTGCCGCAGCTGCATTCCCAGTCGCGATACGGTCCGAAGATCTTTTCGCAGAACAGGCCGCCTTTTTCGGGCTTGAAGCTGCGGTAGTTGATCGTCTCGGGGTTCTTGACCTCGCCGTGACTCCAGGAGCGGATGACTTCGGGAGACGCGACTTTGATCACGACCGCCTCGAACTGGCTCAGCGGCTGGTAGGGTTCGCGGGCGTCCCGGTTGTAAGAGCTGTCAATCATAGTATCTCTTCCCCCTTCGGTTATTTACTCGGATTTTCGGAACGTTTCACCGTCTGCACGTCAAGGCCCAGCGACTGGAGTTCCTTGAGCAGGACGTTGAAGGATTCGGGACGGCCGGGTTCCAGGATGCCCTGGCCGCGGACGATCGACTCGTAGATACGGGTACGGCCGGTCACGTCGTCGCTCTTCACCGTGAGCATTTCCTGCAGCGTGTGCGCCGCGCCGTAGGCTTCGAGCGCCCACACTTCCATTTCGCCGAATCTCTGGCCGCCGTGCTGCGCCTTGCCGCCGAGCGGCTGCTGGGTGACGAGCGAGTACGGGCCGATGGAGCGCGCGTGGATCTTGTTGGCGACCAGGTGGTCGAGCTTGAGCATGTAGACGACGCCGACCATGACGCGCTGGTCGAACCGGTTGCCGGTGCGGCCGTCGAAGAGATCGGTCTTGCCATCGAACACTTCTTCTCCGTTAACGGTCTTGAATCCCCAGTGGAAGTTCTCGCCGGTCTCCTGTTCGACCTTGGCGTTGGCTTCACGCATCATGTCGATGATCTTGGATTCGGAGATACCGTCGAACACCGGGGTGGCGACTTTCACGCCGAGCATGCTGACGGCCCAGCCCAGGTGGGCTTCGAGGACCTGTCCGATGTTCATACGGGAGGGCACGCCCAGCGGATTCAACACGATGTCGACCGGACGACCGTCCTTGGTAAACGGCATATCTTCGATCGGGACGATACGGGAGACGATACCCTTGTTGCCGTGACGGCCGGCCATCTTGTCGCCGACCTGGATCTTGCGCTTGGACGCGACATAGACTTTGACGCGTTTGATCGGGCCGCGGTCTTCGCCGCCGTTATTGTTCACGGAGTTCAGGGCATCGGCGCGGGTCTGCTCGATGATGTTGAAGCGCGGGATGTACTCGTCGAAGACTTCCTTGAGCTGGCCGCGGATGTCGCACTCTTCCATGCTCCAGTTGTTGTAAGCGTTCGCGAGCTTGGCGATGGAGGGACGCGTGACCTTGCGGTTGGACGTGACGAGGACGACTTCCTCGCCGTCTTCGTTGCGCGTGTAGATCGGTTTCGGGAGCTTCTGGCCGAGGAGCATGGCTGAGAGGCGTTCGACGAGGGAGTCGATCGCTTCGCCGAACTGTTCGCGGTAGGTGTCCTTGGCGCGCTTCAGAACGCGCTTCTGTTCGGTCTTCGTCTTGGCCTGCTGGCCGGATTCCTTGGCGTATTCGATGCGGATGTCCATCACGACGCCGCCCTTGCCGCTGGGAACGGTGAGGCTGGAGTCCTTGACGTCGGCGGCCTTTTCGCCGAAGATGGCGCGGAGGAGGCGTTCCTCGGGCGCGAGCTCGGTTTCTGACTTCGGGGTGATCTTGCCGACCAGGATGTCGCCGGGTTTGACCTCGGTGCCGAGGCGGACGATGCCGTGCGCGTCGAGGTTGCGGAGCGCGTCTTCGCCGACGTTCGGGAGGTCGCAGGTGATCTCTTCGTCGCCGAGCTTGGTCTCGCGGCTCTCGATCTCGAACTCGTCGATGTGGAGACTCGTGTAGACGTCTTCCTTCACGAGGCGTTCGCTGAGCACGATGGCGTCTTCGAAGTTGTATCCGCACCACGGCATGTAGGCCGCGCGGACGTTCTTGCCAAGCGCGAGTTCCGCGCCCTGCGTGGCGGCGCCGTCGGCGATGGGGTCGCCTTTCCTGATCTTCATTCCGGAGCGGACGATCGGCACCTGGTTGACGCACGTGCCGGCGTTGCTGCGGAGGAATTTGATGAGTTTGTAGGTCGTCGGATTCTTGTCGGAGGTCTCGCCGATGACCTTGCCGTCGCTGGTGACCACGATATGGTCGGCGCTGACTTCGGCCACGATGCCGTCGCGGTCGGCGCTCAGCACGGCGCGCGAATCCACGGCGATCTTGTGCTCAAGGCCGGTTCCGACGTACGGGGATTCCGTCGTCATGAGGGGCACGGCCTGGCGCTGCATGTTCGATCCCATCAGCGCGCGGTTGGCGTCGTCGTGTTCGAGGAACGGAATCAGGCCGGCGGCACCGGAGACGAGCTGTTTCGGGGAGACGTCCATGAGCTGGACTTCCTCGCGCGGATGTTCGGCGGATTCGCCGTAGTAGCGCGCCATGACGGTCGGGTTGACGAACGTATGTTCGGGAGTGAGCGGGGCGTTGGCCTGCGCGATGACGAACTGTTCTTCCTTGTCGGCGGTCAGGTAGTCGATCTTGTCCGTGACCACGCCATTCTCGACGCGGCGGTACGGAGTCTCCAGGAACCCGAAGTGATTGATGCGGGAGTACAGGGACATGGAGGAGATCAGACCGATGTTCGGACCTTCAGGAGTTTCGATCGGGCAGATACGGCCGTAGTGACTGGTGTGAATATCGCGGACTTCGAATCCGGCGCGTTCGCGGGAGAGACCGCCGGGACCGAGCGCGGAGAGACGGCGCTTGTTGGTCAGCTCAGACAGAGGGTTGGTCTGGTCCATGAACTGGGACAGCTGGTTGCGCGAGAAGAAGTCGCGGACGGCGCTGATGAAGATCTTCTGGTTGATGAGCTTCAGCGGGGTGTCGCCGGGCTGCACCATCGTCATGTGTTCCTTCACGATGCGTTTCGTGCGGAGCAGGCCGACGCGGCACTGGTTCTGGAGGAGTTCGCCGACAGGACGGACGCGGCGTGCGCCGAGGTGGTCGATGTCGTCGGTCTGGCCGTTGTGGCTGTAGAGGTTCATGAGGTACTTGGTGGCCTCGATGATGTCCTCCTTCGTGAGGATGCGGCAGTCTTCGTCGATGTTGAGGTTGAGGTGCTCGTTGATCTTGTAGCGGCCGACGAGACCGAGGTCGTAGCGCTCGTTGTCGAAGAAGAGGTGCTGGAGGAGCGCCCTGGCAGTTTCCGTACTCGGGGACGGATCGCCCTGACGCATGCGCTTATAGATCTCCTTGAGGGCGTCGTCCGTGTTCTTGGACGGATCACGGGCAAGGCAGTTGATGATGTAGGATTCCTTGTTCGGGACAACGGCGAAGTTCGCGGACTTGATGCCCGCGGCGCTCATGGTCTTCGCATGGCTTTCGGTCATGGAGATGAACGGCTCGACCACGACGCGCTTGTTTTCGTCGAGGATGGGCTCGTAGGTGTAGTAATCGCCAATGTTGCCGGCCTTGAGGAGCTGGGCCGGCGTCATCTTCTTCACGTCGTACATCACGCGAACGATATCGTCGTTGGAGCTGTAGCCGAGCGCGCGGAGGAACGTGGTGATGAGGAATTTGCGGCGTTTGCGGCGCCGGTCGAGGAAAATGAAAATCTGACCGTTGATGTCGAACTGGACTTCAAGCCAGGAACCACGGTCCGGGATAATGCGGTAGGAATAAAGGAATCTGCCGGTGGAGTGGTGACGTTTTTCGAAGCAGATGCCGGGGGAACGGTGCAGCTGACTGATGATGACGCGTTCGGCGCCGTTGATGATGAAGGAGCCGCGCGGGGTCATCATGGGGATCTCGCCAAGGTAGACGGTTTCCGTGGTGACCGTGTCTTTGTTGGTCAGCTTGAAGTCGACGTGAAGGGAAGCGGTATAGGATTCGCCGTCCTTGATGCAGTCGACGATCTCTTTTTTCGGTGTGCCTATGGTATAGGAGAGGAATTCGAGGGTGATGTGTTTGTCGAAGCTAATAACCGGAAACACGTCCATGAAGATTTCCTGAAGCCCCTGCTTCAGGCGTTTCTCCGGCGGCGTGTCCAGCTGAAGGAAAGAAGCGTATGAATCGAGCTGAATTCCGATAAGATCCGGAATCTCAAGTACTTCTTCCAATTTTCCAAAGTTCAGTCGGTCAGGCATATTCCACCCTGTGCTTAGTTGAGAAGGCAATTTTTCACGGCAGAACATTCTGCAGTGAAATCCGCAAAGCCCGTTGCGGATTTAAACGAGGAAAGGACGGGGGACCCCCGTGAGGGAATCCCACCGTCAACAAATGTACTTCTTTCAAAGCGAAGTCATTACTTGACTTCGACCTTGGCGCCGGCGGCAGTGAGCTGCTCTTTGATCTTGTCGGCTTCTTCCTTGGAAGCGCCTTCCTTGACAGCCTTCGGAGCGCCTTCGACGAGCTCTTTGGCTTCCTTGAGGCCGAGGCCCGCGATCTCGCGGACGACCTTGATGACCGCGATCTTGTTCGCGCCGACGTCGGAGAGGATGACGTCGAATTCGGTCTTTTCTTCGGCGGGAGCGGCAGCGGCGGCAGCCGGAGCAGCAGCGGCGACGGCGACCGGAGCAGCGGCGGAGACGCCGAGACGGTCTTCGAGAGCTTTGACGAGCTTGGAGAGCTCGAGGACGGAGAGTTTCTCAACGTAGGAGATGAACTGTTCCATTTCCTGCGTTACTTCCACGTTAGCCTGTTCAGTCATTGTATGACCTCCATATGAGTTGAATTAAGAGTTTTCTTCGAGTTTGTTTTTGTAAGCGTTGATAACGTTGACGATGCTGGAAGCCTTGGCGTTCAGCACACGGACAAGGCCGGTCGGGACAGCCACGAGGAGACCAAGCAGCTGAGCACGGAGCGCGTCCTTGCTGGGGAGATCGGCGATCGCGATGACCTGTTCTGCGTTCAGAACTTCACCGTCGAAATAGCCGCCCTTGGCGGAGAGAACACCTTTGGTTTCATTGGAGAAGGCCTTGATGGCCTTCGCAACGGGGCCGGCATCGCCTTTTCCGGAGATCATAGCGGTATCACCGGTGAGTTTGAATTCGGCGAGAGCGGTCAGGCCGTTGAGTTCCGCCATCTTGTTGATGAAGCGGTTCTTCAGCACGTGGCACTCCGCGCCGAGCGGCGCCAGTTGTTTTTTGAACGAGTCGACGTCTTTGACCTTCAGTCCCTTGTAGGTCACAAAGAACAGATAGTCCGAGCCTGTAAGGAGGGCAGCGACGTCCTGTCCGAGCTGGATGCGTTCCTGTCTCATGCTGTCTCCTTCACCGATGCTTCGCGAATGTCAACCTTCACGCCGGGGGTCATGGTCGCACTGAGCGTGATCGACTGGATGTAGACACCCTTCGCGGAGGACGGTTTCGCTTTGATGAGAGCCTTGATGACCGCAACGGCGTTCTCGACGATGGCATCGGCCTCGAACGAGAGCTTTCCGATGGGAACCTGCACGCAGGCGCCGCGGTCGGCACGGAATTCCGCACGGCCGGCCTTCGCCTCGCGAACGGCGTCGCCGACCTTCTCGGTGACGGTGCCGGTCTTCGGGTTCGGCATGAGGCCGCGGGGGCCGAGCTGACGGCCCAGAGGGCGGATCTGGGACATGGATGAGGGAGTCGCGATGAGGACGTCGAAGTCGAGCCATCCGCCTTTGATCTTGGAGATGACATCTTCGAATCCGACCACGTTCGCGCCGGCGGCCTCAGCCTCCTGACGGAACTTGTCGTCGTCCGCGATGACCACGACACGCACTTCCTTGCCGGTACCGCGCGGGAGCGCGACGGCTCCGCGGACGGTCTGGTCGGTCTGCTTCGGATCGACGCCGAGCTTGAAAGCGATTTCGACCGTCTGGTCGAACTTCACGCTCGGGAGTTCCTTGAGCAGCGCGGCCGCCTCGGCCAGCGAGTAGCGTTTGAGCTTGTCGAAACGCTCCAGCTGTGCTCTGTAAAGTTTGCTTCTTTTAGGCATCTACCACCTCGATACCCATACTGCGGGCAGTACCCTCGATGACGCGCATCGCGGCTTCCTCGCTTCGGGCGTTGATGTCTTTCTTTTTCATTTCCACGATCTGCTTGATCTGCGCGCGAGTAATCTTTCCGGCCGATTCGCGGCCGGGGTTGTGGGACCCGCTCGGGATGTTCGCCAGCTTCTTGATGAGCTCAGCAGCCGGCGGAGACTTCGTGACAAATGTGAAAGAACGATCCTGGTAGACGGTGATCACGACCGGGATGATCATTCCGGCCTGTGACTGAGTCGCAGCGTTAAACTGCTTGCAGAAGCCCATGATGTTCACGCCGGCCTGGCCGAGCGCGGGGCCTACCGGGGGCGACGGTTTCGCATCGCCGGCCGGGATCTGCAAACGGATTTCCGCAGTTACCTTTTTCGCCATTTCTGTCTCCACACCGCAAGCTGGTACGAACCGGCAGGAATTCTTCCACCTTGCGGACTACGATATGTTTAGTATGTTTGTTCGGTTCGTGCGTCAATCTTCGCACGGACCGACCTGCCCAAACTCCAATTCAACAGGAGTATCCCGCTCAAAGATCGAAATCATCAGTTTGAGTTTCGCATGTTCGGGATCGACCTCTATGATCTTGCCGTCGGAACCGTTGAACACGCAGTCGCGGTCCTCGACTCTGACGCGGGTGCCGACCACCAGCCACGAGGGCGGAGGCGGAAGCGTCGCGCCGTCTTTCAGCGTATCGACCGTGTGAAGGAGGTCCTTCACCTCATCGTCCGTAATCGGCATCGGGTGCTCGGGATCGCCGACGAAACGGGTCACGCCCGCGATGCCGCGGACGAAATACCACACGACCTCGTTAATCTCGCCGTCTTCCTTGTACAGGTCCATTCTCACATAGACGTAGTTCGGATGGATCTTGGTGGTAACGGTACGCTGGGTTTTCGGGTCAATGTATTTGTGAACGGGAATGATCACTTCGTACACAGGAACCGCGCCGGGATCCTGCAGAAGCTTTCCTTCGATCGCTTCCTTGACCTTGTTTTCGCGGCCGGTACCGGTCTGAAGAACGTACCACTGGCCTTTGCTGCGGTCAACAGGTTCGAGCTGTTTTTCTTCGTCTGTCTTCATAGGATTCACCGGAACCGGTTCAGAAAGAAATCAAGTAATTGATGATGCGATAGAGGATCTGGTCGACTCCGGCGATGTACGCGGAGGACACAGCCATGACAACGAGGACAAGCACCGTGGACTCCAGGAGCTGTTCCCGGGTCGGCCAGGTGCACTTTCTCATCTCATCCATGGTCCGTTCGATGAAAGACCGTATTTTTCCGAAAAAACTGAGGTTGTTGTCCATAGCTTGCTACTGTTTCGCGGCTTTCCGCGCCGCCCGGGCTCCGTCCGGAACCCGTTACTCGAATCCTCTGTCTGAAAATGAAATGGCAGGAGCGGAGAGTCTCGAACTCACGACCTGCGGTTTTGGAGACCGCTGCTCTACCAACTGAGCTACACTCCTGCGTAACGAACTAACTGCCGGAACACCCCGGCCTCATGCGGCGCACCCGTGAAGGCGCGCCTGCGAGGTCAGCGGCATTCCTTGTGAATGGTGTGCTTCCGTTCAAACTTGCAGAACTTCTTGATCTCGAAACGGCCGGGAGTATTCTTCTTCTCCTTGGTCGTCGTGTAGTTCCGGCGTTTGCACTCGGTGCATTCAAGAATAATGATTTCGCGCATGGCGGTATCTGCTTTCTTCGTCCCCTGTTGATTGATTCACGCCGCCGGCTCTCCATTTGAGGTGAACCGGCGGCAGAGAAATCCGCAACGGGACGGAGTTGATGTTACTCAGTGATCGTATCCACGGTACCGGAGGCAACAGTGCGGCCGCCTTCGCGGATGGCGAAGCGCTGCTTTTCTTCCATGGCGATCGGGGCGATCAGCTCAACGGAGATGGTGACGTTGTCGCCGGGCATGACCATTTCGGTGCCTTCGGGGAGCGTGATGACGCCGGTCACGTCGGTGGTACGGAAGTAGAACTGCGGACGATAGCCGTTCATGAACGGGGTCTTGCGGCCGCCTTCCTTATCGGAGAGGACGTAGATCGTGGCGGTGAACTTCGTGTGCGGGGTGATGGAACCCGGCTTCGCGAGGACCTGGCCGCGCTGGACTTCTTCCTTCTTGGTGCCGCGGAGGAGGCAGCCGATGTTGTCGCCGGCCTGACCCTGATCGAGGCTCTTGCGGAACATTTCAACGCCGGTGACGACGGTCTTGGCGGTCTCGTGGATACCGACGATTTCGACGGGATCGTTGACCTTGACAACACCGCGTTCGACACGGCCGGTGACGACGGTGCCGCGGCCTTCAATGCTGAACACGTCTTCGATCGGCATGAGGAAGGGCTTATCGATGTCGCGGACGGGATCCGGAATCCAGGTATCGATGGCGTCCATGAGCTCCTGGATGCACTTGCAGGCGGGATCATCGGGGCTGGTGGCCTTCAGGGCCGGGAAAGCGGCGCCCTTCACGATCGGGGTGTTGTCGCCGTCGAAACCGTACTTGGAGAGGAGCTCGCGGACTTCCATTTCGATGAGTTCGACGAGTTCGGGATCGGCGAGGTCCATCTTGTTGAGGAAAACGACGATACGGGGCACGCCGACCTGCTTGGCGAGGAGGACGTGTTCCTTGGTCTGGGGCATGACGCCGTCGGCGCCGTCGATCACGAGGATCGCGCCGTCCATCTGGGCAGCGCCGGTGATCATGTTCTTGACGTAGTCAGCGTGACCGGGGCAGTCGACGTGCGCATAGTGGCGGTTGTCGCTCTGATATTCGACGTGGGAGGTGGCGATCGTCAGGATCTTGGTGGCGTCGCGGCGGCCCTGGGATTCGGAAGCCTTGGCAACCTGGTCGTAGGGGATGTAGTCTGCGAGACCCTTCATGTTCTGGACATGCGTGATCGCAGCGGTAAGAGTGGTTTTGCCGTGGTCGACGTGACCGATGGTACCGACGTTGACGTGCGGTTTGGTTCTTGCAAACGTTTCCTTTGCCATTTTCTTTCTCCTTAGGAGTTTTTCGGCGGTCTGCGCCGAAGTGTTTTGTTTTTATGTTAAAAGGTGTTGTATGATCCGGGGAAAGTGGAGCCTACGCCCGGAATCGAACCGGGGACCTCATCCTTACCAAGGATGCGCTCTACCAGCTGAGCTACGTAGGCATCACCGTATTATCACACTCAGAACTGAAGCGGACCGCCCTGTTTCAAAGCGTAATGAGACATTAATATACCACGGATTCCGGGAAATGCAAGCACTTTTTCGTGTTTTTTCAATGTTTTTTCCGTTTTTTTCGGGCCATGCGCGAAAAACACGGAGGAATCCATGATCGGAACAGCTCTGTCTTTCAACTCGTTTTGAGGTTGACTTTCGAGTTCTCGCGTTTGTCCGGAGCGCCGGACCGGAGACCGGATTGCTTCAGTGGACAGCATTCGGCATGGCCGTCTTCGGCAAACGAGGGGATTCAAAAGAAAATCCCGGGTCCGGTGAGGGGCCCGGGATAAAAAGCACAAAATTGAACTTAATTCAATTATTTGTACTTGATCGCGGTACCGGTCAGCTTAACGGTGACGGTGTTGATACCGCAGATGCAGTTCTGGTCGTAGTCGACACGGATGTCGATCAGATCATCGGCGCCGGCGGCGTCCTTGAGGGCTTCGCCTTTCAGCTTGTCGAAGGAGGCATCGCCGAGGTTGACGCAGGTGAAGAAGCTGGTGACGGTGGCTTCAGCCTTGACGCCGTGCTTCACGACGGTGTAGGAGCTGGTGACATCGCCGATGTAGCTGTTGAGGGAGATCTTGGAGAAGAAGTTCGGGCCCATGCCGATGAGGGCGGGCATGCCGTTGTTGGTGGTGACGCCAGCGCAGCTGGTGACGATAGCGGCGGCGACGACGGCGCCAAGACCAAGAATCATCTTTTTCATTTGAGAAAAGACCTTTCTTTTGAGGTTTGAATAGATGGTTACTCAGACCCGGGTGGTCTAAGTTTTTTGCCTATGAGGAATAATATAACGCAGTTTTCTAATGTTGTCAAACGATTTTTCCGAAAAAAGTGTGAAAAAACGTTGATTTCATTCAGTTTCTGAATTATCTATCCTCAAAAGACGTTTAGAAAAGTTTCGCCGGAAATGATAATCTGTCCGGGATATAAACGGAATCGCCGAAATACGGTTTCTTTTTTCGCCGCAGACTTTTCCTGATTCCGTCTTGACATTTGCTCTCCGGCGGCCTATATTATCCCGTCAGACATGCGGATAAGCGACGATCGCGGACATCCGCGTCCCCTTCCACGAAACAGATACAGCCGATGAACTCGCCCGAAGCTCAGATCATAGAAAGTTATTTAATGGAGCGCGCCCGCATGTTTTCGCGCAATCCCGCTCATGCGGCCTCACGGGCGTTTTACGAGCTCTGGGAAAAACTCTGCTGTCCGCAGCCGTTCCCCGTGGCAAAAAGCACGCTTATCCTGAACGGGACTCTGCTCAGATTCCCGCGCCATCGCGGCACGGACGCCGAGGGCGTGTACTGCTGGGACGAGGCGGAAGGCTGTCCGAGGCTGCGCGTCCGGACGGCCGACTGGGAGAAAAGCTACCTGATCCGCTTGAAGCCGGACGGCACGGCCGCCTGGGAGGAACTGGAGACGGTCTCGCTCACGAGCGACGGCATGGCGGAAATGATCGACGCGATGCGCGAGATCGCGCGGATGATGAAGGAAGACGGAAAGGCCGCGGTCGACTCCAAGCTCAAGCTGAAGGAGCTTCACGAATATGCCGACCGCATCGCAAACGATTTCCCGGAAAGCACGGTAAAGGCAATCAAATCGCTGGGCGGCCAGCAGGTTCACGAGCTGATCCAGAGCTCGCTGGCCGACCTCGCAGGCGACGAACTCGACGACCAGCTGGTCCTGCCCCTCGACGGCACCTATGCGCGCGAGCACGACGGCGGCGAATCGTATTTGAAAAACCGGCGCGACGTGATCGGATCGGAGACGGTCTGGCGCGTGAAACAGCGGCTTGAGCTGATCGAACGTTCCGCGCGGCTTCAGGCCGAGCTGGAACGGGATTTCTCTCTGAGCCTGGCCGATGCCGGCCTGCTCCGGTCGCGCGACCGCGAACTTATCGTGGAAATCCAGGCAAAGCCGGACGCCCCGGTCCGCCAGGACGACGTACTGGCCGTGTCCCGGGACGACGACGGCGAACGGATCGGATTCCTGCACGTGGACCTCGCCGACGGCGACATGATCGCCGGGCGGATCCGGACGGACCGCAAGGTCGATTTCGAACAGGAAAAGGCGCATCTGACCGCGCGGATGCCGAAAAGCCCGCTGGAGCAATACGCGAACAGCATCCGCGAGCTCAAACTTGACCTTGACAACGGCGCATCCAATTCGTTCGGCGCGGCCGCGGGACTGCTCGGCGTGTCCGCCACGGCGTTTGTGGCGCCGCCCTGCCCTCCGCCCGCACAGGGGAGCCGTCTGAACGCGCCGCAGCGGGCCGCATTGGAGGCGGCATGTTCGGGCGCGAACAGGATCGTACTGATCCAGGGGCCGCCTGGCACAGGCAAGACGTATCTGCTGGAACAGATCGTGAGGAGGATGCAGCGGCAGGGGCTCCGCATCCTCGTGGGCGCGCCGTCGCACGCGGCGGTCGACAACCTATGCCGCCGGATCACGGACCTGCCGTTCCTGCGGTGCGCCCGGAACCGCGACAACGTGGACCCGGCGCTGATGGAAAGCCATTGGGTCGGCACGCCCGGCAACTACCGGAAGATCCGGTCGCGCTGCGGCGAGAAAGCCGCCGGGATCATCTTCGCCGGGACTCTGCCCGGACTTCTGCGCGACTACACGATCGAAAACTTCCAGAAAACCGGGACCGAGTTCGACGTGATCCTGATCGACGAGGCGGGCATGGCCGCCCCGGACGAGGCGATCCTCGCGGCCCGGCTGGCGAACCGGATCGTGCTGCTCGGCGACCACAGGCAGCTCCCGCCCTTCCCGCGGCACAAGAGCGTGCTCGAGGAGATATTGAAGGACAACCCGTCGGACGACAGCGAGGCGGCCACACTCGCGACGAAGAGCATCATGGAATGGCTCATCAGCTACCGGAAATTCCCCGTGTACGTGCTGAACCTCTCCTACCGCTGCCGCAATCCGCGCCTCCTGCGGTTCGCGTCCACGATGTTCTACAACGCAGAACTCCTGCCGAACCCGGACGCCGACTACTACAAACTGCCGCCTGGCGAACGCGAACAGCAGTTCCCGAAGTCCACGCTCCAGTTCATTTCGACCTCGCATCTGCCGCTCAAGAAACGTTCGGAACGGTTCGTCTACGAGAACGGCCGCCCCGGCATCTGGAATCCGGGCGAAGTCCGCCTCGCCGCCGAGACGTTCCGGTCGATGCTGACCCGATACGAGCTGGAGGACATCACGGTCATCAGTCCGTACCGGCGGCAGATCGTGCTGCTGCGGAAGACATTCTCCGACCTCTTCGCCAGCCGGTTCGCCACGGACCGCTGGAATCACTTCCTGCTGAAAAACATCGCGACCGTGGACAGTTTTCAGGGCGGCGAAAGCGAAGCGGTCATCATCTCCTACGTGCGAAGCAGCGAACGGCACGGGATCGGGTTCACGGACAACGCAAACCGCATCAACGTGGCATACACGCGCTGCCGCAGCGAGCTCGTGATCATCGGCGACCTGGACTGCCTCAAGAACCGCGGAAAAAACCAGCTTTTCGCCAAGCTCGAACGAGCCGTGGAGCGCGACGGCGAGATCGTGTTCCCCGAGACCACGCCGCCCCTGCTCTGACACGGGACGCGCGGGAAACGGAAACCGGGTTGTTTTTTGCTGAAAAAGAGCCGGACCGGGTTGCAAAACGTATCCGAACAGGGTATAGTATCTTGTCGTATCTCATCCCCGATTGAAGGAATCCGCATCATGTCCGCAAAACCGGAACGTCTCTTCCCCGCCTCCATCCGCACCGTCGGCCTGACCTCGCCTGCGAGTTTGCCCGACACCGCCCGGATCGCCGAGGCACGGCGGTACCTGGAGGAAGTCTGCGGCGTGAAGACCGTGCTCGCACCGGGCGCACTCAAACACGGCCCGATGAAATACTGCTGCGGCACGCCGGAGTCGCGTCTGGCGGATTTCCACGCTCTGCTGAACGATCCGCGCATCGACCTCATCCTGTGTACGCGCGGCGGATTCGGCAGCGCACATATCCTGCCGAAGCTCGACTTCGATCTGCTCCGCGAACGCAATCTGCCGGTCTACGGCTACAGCGACATCTCCGCGCTTCATCTCGCCATGCTCGCGAAACACGCCGGGATCCCGGTCTGCGCGCCGATGGCCGACGGCCTCCCCGATGCGATGAAGCGACCCGAGGCGAAAGAATCGTTCCGGACCGTCCTGCGGAAACGCACCGCACCGCGCAAGCTCAGGCTCATCCCGGTCGGGGGAAGCGCCGCCGACGCCGTGCTCACCGGTCCGCTCGTGCTCTCCAACCTCACGGTCATGACCACGCTCTGCGGCACGCCGTGGATGCCGCCGCTGCACGGCATGATCCTGGCATTGGAGGACGTCCACGAAGAGGCGCGCGTACTGGACCGGCACCTGACGCACCTGATCCAGGCCGGGATCATCGAGCAGACACGGGCGGTCGTTTTCGGATATTTCACCAAATGCGGACCGAAGCCTCAGATCCGGCGTCTGCTGCAGGATTTCGCCGCGCAGACCGGGAAACCGGTGCTCCAGGGACTGGCGTTCGGGCACGAACACCCGAAATGCGCATACCGTCTCGGCGAACCGGTCGAGATCATCCCGGTCAAATCGGCAAAGGCATAACGCACCATGGACATCTTTCTTTTTCTGATATACAAAGATACTAAATTGTTCCTCATGATCACGCTCGTCGTGGTCTTCTCCATCTGCCTGCACGAATTCTTTCATGCGTGGACCGCGCTGAAATTCGGCGACACGACCGCCGCCGACCGCGGCCACCTGACGCTGAACCCGCTGAGACAGATGGGACCGATGTCCATCATCATGTTTCTGCTGCTCGGATTCGCCTGGGGCGCCGTGCCGGTCAATCCGGCCGTTCTGCGGGCCCGGAGCCGGCATGCGCCGGCGATCGTCGCGCTGGCCGGACCTGCGACGAATTTCGGACTGTTCCTGATCGGTTTTTTCTTCTTCGGATTCCTCGCGACTCGCATCTGGATCCTGGTCGAAAACGAAGCCGCGGGAGAAACGATCCTGGAGCTTTTCCTCCTGCTTGGCATCTATAACCTTTTCCTGTGCATCTTCAACCTGCTCCCGATTCCCGGGCTCGACGGCTGGAATGCCCTGACGGAATACATGCCGCGTCTGAGGAACATTCATTCCGAATTCGCCAAGGGCGTCACGATCTTCCTGATCTTCCTGCTGTTTTTCCTCGCCGACGACATCTTCGCGCTCTCCAGAGATGTGATGTTTTTCGCGAAGGACCTGCTCAGCGCGGACCGTGGCGATCGCCAGGAACAGGCTTTTTCTCCGTTCTCGCACGAAGACGAAGACCGGACCGGCGGGCTTCCGGTTGCGTCCGTTTCCGCAAAAACAGGCAAAAACAGCGGCCCGCCGCTTGAAATATATGCGGAAGATGCTATATTTACTGGATTGCCGAAATAATAAGCTGCTTGTTTTATCAGGAAGGGGTTTGAGATGAACCAGAAAACCAGAACCGCTTTGTATTCACTGGCCATCTGCGCCTGTGTCATATCCGCCGCGACTGCCGTCATCCTCACGATCAACGCGCGCAATCAGAAACCGCAGGCCGAAGTGACCGCGGTCGAAGAGCCCAAAGAGGAAGAACAACCGAATCAGGAGCAGGACCGCCCGCGGCGGCGTCCGAGACGCGGTGGCGGAGGAGGCGGAGGGGGCTTCCGCGATGGCAGACGCGGCGACGTGACGCGTCTCCTGCCCGACGGCGACGATTTCGGCCACGTACCGACGCCGGAGGAGTTCGAGGAGGAACTTGTGAAAGGTCTGGCCGAATATCGGGCTCTGGCGCCGCAGGAACGCGCCCGGCTGAACGACCAGATGCACCAGACGACGCTCTTTGTGCGGAGCGGCCTCGACATGATGCGCGAGAACATCCACGAGATCCCGACTGAGGAACTCGACCGGATTCGCAACGATTTCGACAGGTTCTCGGACGCGGCGGAACAGACGTTCTTCAGCGGCATCGTGGAAGAGTATCTCACACCGGAAGAGGACGCCACGATCGGTGAATTCGTGCGCACCATGCACGATGCTTCAAATGAATTCCGGGATCTGCTTCACAGCACCTGAGGAGGCAGAGCCTCCACTGCGGTTGTGCCGGGCTGAGTTCCGGCACTTTTTTTATGCCGCCATCAAACTTTTACAGATATTTCCGTACATGGATCATCACGCGGCGCTTCCACAGCTCCTTCTTCGTCCGTCCGACCAGGAACTGCCAGGCGGTCAGCACATAGATAACGCCATAAAGGCTTCCGCAGACGGCGCAGAGCAGGAATTCATGAACATGTCCGAGCAGAACTTTCTTGCAAAGAAGCAAAGCAAGGGACGCGGGAACGGCGGCCAGCAGGGAGGGAACATAGATGCTAAACAGGTCGCGCAGAGCATTTCCGCGAATGATCTTCTGCATGACGGGGAACCGGACGACCGCAAACATAAAGGTGGAGGCCGACATGGAAATGAGCTCGAGACAGACGATACTTACTCCGCTCCGAAGGAACAGAATGTTCAATGTAATCACAACAATCGCCTCGGCCATCGAGGTCCAGGCGTGAAGATGATGTTTTTCGCACATCAACAGAACAGACGACGGAATTTGCGTAACGGCAACCCATACACCCGTCCCGATCAGAGAAAGCATGCTCAAAATATGGATCATCGGGGTAACTTCTTTTTTGAACAAGGCAAATATCGCCTCGTCCCGGAGGAAGATGGCAGGTATGATGAACAGACAGCTCATAAACATATTCCACTGCATGGATTTCACCACGAAAATCCGCAACATACGGAATCGCTTGCGGTGAAACAGCTGTGTCGTCACGGGAGAGACATTGTTATTGTGCTGGCTGATTGTCTGACTGCATAAATCGGACAGGCGATTGGAAATCTGAAAAATGCCGACGGCCCCAAGACCACAGTATTTGCTGATGATCGGGTTGCGCGTCTGTCCTCGCAGAAAACCCGCCATTGACACAAAATATGTACCGCTCGAAAACCCGAAAACCTCATGAAACGCCCGCCGATCAAACAGGTGAAAACGGAGCCTGAATCCGGGAATGAATTTCGCCGCACAGAAACCGGTAAAACACCGTTCCACGGCCATCAGCAGTACAGTAAACCAGACGATTCCGTAAAGCCCTCCACCGAGTTTCAGGATAATCAGGAACCCGATCAGCTCGCAAATCCGGAATCCGGTGTCAATATAATTCTTGAAATAAATCTTATGAAGCCCCACCATGATTTCGGAAAACAGGCACAGGGGGAAAATAACAGCCGTGCCAAGCGAGAAAGTCAGATAGCATTTCCGGTAATATGCCAACTGCTCCGGGTCATGAACATTGAACAGTTTTTCCAAGTAGAATATAGATATAAACACGCCGAGAATGATCACAAGCGCCATCAGGGAATGAAACGTGAAGATCATCGAAATAATAGAGTTGTAATGCCGGATATCCCGTTTGAACAACTCCTGAGAGGTGTATTTCTGTCCGGCGACACCAACACCAAAATCCACGAGGATCGCATACCCGAAGAACGTCCAAAGCAGCATCCACAACCCGTATCCGCTGTCACCGAGATAACCGATCAACCAGCGCGTGACCAACAACCCCTGAATGACCCGGACCAGAATGACCAGATAATTGGTAGCTGTGTTTTTGGCAATGGAAACCTGCATGAATGAAAATCCTTTCAGAAAAGGGAACGAACGATTCTCAATGACGTGTAAAAGATGCTATATAATATATTTGCTGCTTTACTAAAAATCAATACATATTTCTTATGTTTTGCAAAAAAAGATTCGGCGGAAAAGAAGGAGATAAGCCTGAGAACGGCAAAGGTATTCCTCTTCAGACAAACAGAATCTTTTGAACATCCGGTCGATTCTTTTTCCGTTTTTTTGGGAAACATGGCTTGAAAAATAAGCCATTACGTACAACATTATAAATTGAAATTGCTGTTCGCATGTTTGCCCGTCAAGTTCAAAACCGAACCGAGACCGCGGTTGATCCGACACAACTCCAAAACAGAAAGTTTTTTCGTGATATTCAACGGTACAGAAAACTGGTCCGTCGACTGGGACAATCCGGAAACTCCGTACAAACTGGATTCGCACGGCCTGATCGCCGCGCCCGGAGAGACGCTGGAGGCGTTTTCCGCCCGCATCGACGAACTGCTTCGCACGCGCGCCAGGTTCGACCTCTGCCAGAACGGACAGGAAGGCGCCGAATCGCTGGAGGCGGAAATCGGGTTCAAGGTCGGAACCGTCAAACCGATCGGGACGGGTATCATAGCCGAAGCCGCGGAAAAGACGGAGAAGCTTTTCGGATTCCGTGCAGACTGGGTTCCGGCGTTCTTCCCGACGCGCGGACTCGGGCTGCTCTGGGGCGGCTGCACGGTCATCACCGACTCCGGGTTCCCCGTATTCTTTCTGCGCCGCGGATTCCGGTCGAAACCGAAATGGTTCATCTACCGCCGGGACGAACTTCTCGCGCACGAACTCTGCCACGCGGTACGCGGCTGTCTGGAGGACGAACCCTACGAAGAGCATTTCGCGTACATGACCTCGGACAGTGCGTTCCGGCGCTGGACGGGAAACTGTTTCCGCCATGAATGGGACGCGATTGCGTTCCTGATCCCGGTCGTTCTTCTGCTCGCCGTTCAGATCATCGTGTACACCGGGCTCCTGAATCTTCCGCTCTGGCCATTCTGGATTCTTGCGTTCGCGTTCCCGGCGTTTCTGTTCGTGCGGAATATCCCGGATCGGCGCATGTTTTTCGCGGCCCGGTCGAAGCTCGAAAAGAGCGGTTTTGCGAAACCCGACGCCGCCCTGTTCCGCATGACCGCGGACGAGATCCGCGCGCTCGCCCGGACCCCGGACGACCAGATCGAACAATACCTTGAGAACAAATCCGGTGCCGAACTGCGCTGGCAGATCCTGATCCACCGGTTCCAACACCCCCGATAATGGAGACTCCGCATGAAAACAGCATCCCGGAATGACATCGTCCGTTTTCTCGACCAGATTCTTGAACTCGACCAATGGACCGACGACCCGTCCAACAACGGACTTCAGTTCGAAGGCGACGCCGAGGTCGAAAAAGCGGTTTTCGCGGTCGACGCCTCCGCCGAACTCTTCTGCAAGGCAGCCGACCTCGACGCGGGCTTCATCTTCGTTCATCACGGCATTTCCTGGGGATCCGGCATCCGCCGCATCGACGGCCTTCTGGCGGAACGCATCAAGCTGCTCGCAGCAAACGGCATTTCCCTCTACGCCGCACACCTCCCGCTCGACGCAAACCCGCGGTTCGGGCACAATGCTCGCCTCTCGGATATGGTCGGGCTGACCGGGCGCAGCACGTTCGGATCCTATCACGGCAGGCAAATCGGATTCCGGGGTATCCTGCCTGAATCAAAAACCGTTTCCGAGCTCGCGCAAATCCTCGACAAGGCGCTGCCGTCGAGCGGCCAGTTCGGATTCGTCGGCGATCCCGAGCAGAAAGTGAAGTCGGTCGGCATCATTTCGGGCGGCGGCGCATGGCCGGATCTGTTCGAAGAGGACCATGTGGACTGCCTGATTTCGGGCGAGGCCACACATGAGGTCTTCCACCACGCGAAGGAAAGCGGAACGACCATCCTCACGCTCGGGCATTACCGCTCCGAAACGCCCGGCGTGTTCGCCGTCATGGACCTCGTAAAGTCGAAATTCGGCATCGAAACAGCATTCATCGACATCCCGACCAACATGTGAACACACTCCTCCCCCGGAACGCAAAACGGGGAAAGGAGCTCAGTTCCCAGGTTGCGGACGCAGGATGCCGCCGGAACGCGTCAACGGCGGCGGGAGAGCCGCTGGACCTCCTGATAGAAATCCAAAAGCTTGTCCGTAACGATGTCCCAGGAGTAATGCTCCCGGACCTCGGCATCGGCGGCTTCCGTGATCCTGCCGCGCAGATCGGCGTCCTCATCAAGTTTCCGGACCAGGGCGGCCCACTCCTCGGGCGCACCTTCCGCGGGAGCGAAGAAACCTGTTTCCCCGTCACGGATGAGCGTCTTCAGACCGCCGACCGGAGAGGCAATGACAGGCGTCCCGGAACTCCATGCCTCCAGCACCACAATACCGAACGATTCGTACAGGGAAGGCAACAGGAACGCCGACGCCGCATGATAGGCGGCGGGCAGAAGCGAGGAATCCGGCGGAACACCTTTCAGTATGGTCACATGGTCCGTGAGGTTCATGAGGCGGATTTTCTCGCGAAGCTTATCCACATACCATTCCGCCGTGGGTGCGCCGATGAACACGAGATGCCACGATTCGCCGAGAAGCGCCAGGACCTCGGGAAGCATGAGCTGGTTTTTCTGGTATTCAATGCGAGAGACACAGAGGAGAATCTTGCGATCCTGAGGAATACCGGTCTGCTTGCGGAAATCGCTGCCGTCATGTTCATGGAAATAGTCGTAGTTCACACCGTTCGGCAGATGGATAACGGGCTTGTCCGGGAAACGCTCCTTCGCGAGCTGAAGCTCTTTTTCGCCGACGCACACAATGCCGTTGGCAAGTTTCATCGCATCGACCCGGCGTCCGAACAGACGGTCTATGATTTTACCGTAGGGGATCGTCCCCTTCATCGGTTTTATCATCTGCTGGAGTTCCGCGGGCGGCACATCGAAATATCCGCCGTGAAGCGTCATGATATACGGAACATGCAGCTGTTTCGCGGCAGCACGGACCGTGGCGGCCATACGTCCCATGGCGTGGCAGTGCAGGATATCGAATTCGCCTTTCCTCAGCGCCTTTTGAAGACCGGGTACAACGGGATCTCCGCCCTTTTTGTCAAGGGCGCGGATTTTTTCTTTCGACAGAGGAAAACGCGGATAACGGTAGTGGAACCGATGGATCTGAATCGCGTCCTTCACCTCGTCTTGAGCAGGCGAAAGCGCACGGGTCGCAAAAATCTCGGACGGATTGCCTTTTGCCTGCAAAGTGCGGGCCGTATTCCAGACAACGCTTTCCGTACCGCCCCATTCCGAGAAAGCAAAGTGGCGGATGATTTGTGCCGTCCTCATGGTAAGACTAAATACTCCGAATGCTGTGTAGATAAGGATTTCTAATCTCTACTAATGTAACACCAAAGAGCAAAAAAAACAAGAGGAATCCATGTATTTTGAACGAAAAAGTTTCTTCGGAAATCACAAAAAAAGAGGCGGCAGGGGCAATGAGGGGAACCCTGCCGCCTCAAGGAGGGGGCGAATTGGAGGCGTGAGTGGGAGTTGAACCCACCAGAACCGGTTTTGCAAACCGTTGCCTTAGCCGCTCGACCATCACGCCATTGCAAAGCAATCATTTTACTATACTCCAGAATCCGGAAAATTCAAGCGCGGAACCGTTTTTTTACGGAAAAAACTTGCAGGCGAAGCGGACAGAGGCGACCGTATCCGGCACCCGAAGTGAATATATAGAATTCCCTTCGTCCGCGTTCCGTGCCACAGGTTTTTCGCTTTCCCGCTTGCATTTCCCCGGAACTTATGATATGTTTTCCGGTAAAACTCATTTTATCGGTTTCCACGGAAGGAGTACACGCATCATGTCCGAATCGCAGACACTCGCATCGACCATCGCCGGTTCCTGGTATCCCGGCACCCCCGCCCGCCTCAAAGCCATGATCGACTCGTTCCTGGCTCCCTGCCCCGTGCCGGACAAACCGTGCAACGTGATCGTCGTGCCGCACGCGGGCTATCCGTATTCCGGGCCGACCGCGGGCTACGCCTACGCCGCCGTCGACCGCAAAAAGATCCGGCACGTGATCCTGCTCGCGCCGAGCCACCGTTACAGCATCCGCGACCTCGCAGTCCTGCCGATGGCCGATGCCGTTTCCACGCCGCTCGGGACGATCCCGCTGGACACCGCCATGCGCAACGCCCTGCTCGGCGAAGCGATGTTCCGCGCGGACGACGGCGTACACCGGCTCGAGCACAGCACGCAGATCCAGTATCCGTTCCTTCAGCACTGCCTCGGCGACTTCAGGCTGCTTCCGGTCATCGTCGGCAATCTGAGCTCGCACGCCGCAGACGCCCTCGCCGCCGCACTGAAGCCGTTCCTCGCGGACGACGTGCTCCTCGTCGTCAGCTCGGATTTCATTCACTACGGCAGAGATTTCGACTACGAACCCTTCCCGCAGGACACCGAGGCGAAAACGCGCGCACTCAACCTCGACGCCGCCGACGCCATCTGTAAACGCGACATCGCCCGGTTCGAACGCATCGTGGACGAATCCGGCGCGACCATCTGCGGACGCGAGCCGATCCGCGCCGCGCTCCGGATGCTTCCCGACGGCTGCACCGGTTCCATGCTCCATTACGCCACCAGCTCGGACGAATCCCGCGACTTCTCACGGTTCGTCTGCTACTGCTCCATCGGATTCCATGCCGGGTTCCCGCCCGCGCCGGAACGGACCGAAGCCACAGCCGGAGCGGATTCCGGCACGCTTTCCGCTTCGGACAAGTCGTTCCTGCTCGATCTCGCCCGCCGCGCCATCCAGTACGCGCTGAACACACGCATGGTCCCGACGGCGGACGCGCTCAACGTGAACCAGGCGGCGCTGTCCCCCGCGCTCCGCAAGAACATGGGCGCGTTCGTGACGCTTACCCTCAAACAGAACCACCGGTTGCGCGGCTGCATCGGCGAGATCCAGCCGTACCGCCCGCTCTGGAAAGTCGTCCTCGGACGCGCCGTCGACGCCGCTTTCCGCGATCCGAGGTTCCTCCCGCTCACTGCGCAGGAATTCGCGGACGTCGAAATCGAGATATCCGCCCTCACGCCCGCCGTCCCCGTCGCCTCCTGGCGCGACATCGTGATCGGGCGCCACGGTATGACGCTCTCCAAAAACGGACGCTCCGCGGTCTTCCTGCCGCAGGTCGCGCCGGAACAGGGCTGGGACATCGGGGAGACGCTGACCAACCTCGCGATGAAGGCAGGGCTCCCGCCGGACGCCTGGCGCGAGGGTGCGTCGTTCACTGTGTTCGAGGCGATCGTCTTCCACGAGTGAATCGGCTGCATTTCGGGAAAAACATGTCCGGCGCATCCGGGTTAGCTTTTCGGACGGCGGAAAAGATAAAAGAATCGATTGAGCGTGACGGACGACTGTCGTCATCACCGATTGAGGTTAATTACTTTTCAAACAAAGACTTTTATCCGCTAAAGGAACAATCTTTTTTTCAAAAAAACGGGAAAAACGGAAAAAAAAAAGCTTGAAAAAGCGGTCCGAACGAACTATATTAAATCGCATAAAATGAATCATCCCTGGACGTTCTAAGAGGGGAAAAATTTACAACCGTTCGGCTTCAAATGAGCTGGACAGAAACGAGACAGGAACCACATGAAACACATTCTTCCCATCCTCACCGCCGCGCTTGCGCTTACGGCCATGACCGCGTCCGCTGCAACCACGTATACAGAAGCGGAATTTTTGGATAAGGAGCAAAACCAGTATACGAAGAAGTATGAATACGCCTATAACGTTACCCCGGTGGACAACGTATACGATTATGGAAGTTACAAAGTTATCAGACCGACCGCAACAAAACTCAAAATCTATGCTGTTAAAGACATTGATGTTTATATTTATGACTTTATTAGCGATGTGCAAGCTCCAAACAACATTGACAGTATCCCTCTGGATGAAGGTACAGCCCTGAAGGATCGAAAGGTTAATTTAATTGGATATCGCACCTATACAGGCAAGACAGATGATGTTGTCATGAATTCTGATACGGATGTTGCTGTTGAGGGTTCTAGTGGATATAAAGGCGAGGTTCACAGTTTAGGAACTCCTACTGATTCTGAAACTATTAAAAGAACTTATGAAGGTTCTGATGCGGTTCCCTATGATATTGTCCGCAACACCTATTATCTTGGTAAATTTGAGGCCGGAAATGAGTATGAAATCTTTCTGAGTGCTGAAGGGGCGCCTGTTGCAGACGGAGTTTGGTCGAACACGGGTTATGAAGCCAACTATCAACTTTCTGTAGATAAATTGATGGCGGCTTACCTGAACGGAGACTTTGGAGCCTTTGACGAGTTTAATTCCAAAAAATATATGCCTCTTGTAGGTTTAAATGGCGCAGCTTTTGGCTTGTACACTGTTAATGCCAATAATACCGTTTTCGGTCATCCGCTTCCCGGTGGGGTTCAGATCGCTCTGATCGCCGGACTATTCGGACTCGGGTTCTGGTACATCCGCCGCAGAAAATCCGCTGTTGCCTGAACTGTTCACGGAGATCGTGTTCTTTCGAACAGTCATCCATGAAATCCGCCCCGGTTGGGAAACTGACCGGGGCTTTTTTTGAACCATGCAACCTGGCATCGGGAAGTCGCCTTCATGATGCCGCCCCGGGAGAAAAATGAAAAAGACCAGATTCATTCTTGTTATTGTCCTGATATCGGTCGTTCTGCTCTCGTGCCTCGGATTCCTGGGGTATTTCGGGATCAAGACGATGCGCCGAAGCCATTTGCGCTCGGAAGCGCGGAAAGCGTTTGCCGCGGAAGACTGGAAGAAAGCGGAAAATCTTTTGAACGAATATGTCGGCAAGGATCCCGACAGTGAGGAGGATTTCGTCCGGCTGGCACAGGTCTACCATCATCTGGGCAATACGGGCGAGGAGATGCGTTGCTGGTACAAGGCCAGCGCGCTGAATCCGCTGAAGCCGGAATACTGGGACAATTATACCGGATGCGCCGTGAATGCCCGCAACTTCGACCATCTTTACTCGTCCCTGAGCCGCAAGGCCGTTCTGAATGCGAAACTGGCTCCGAAGGAAATGATGCTGTACCTCATCAGCGCGGTCATGACGAACCACGTCAAAGAGGCGGAAAAATATTATGAACGTATCCACAAGGCGGATCCGATGTCTTTCCAGAAAGACGATCTCGGCCGTTTTACGGAGTTCCTTGTAACAATCGGCAAACATACCGATGACGAACGCACGACTTTTATTGACAACGGCATCCAGTCGAACGATCCTTTCGTCCGACTGGAGTCCATTCTGCTTCGCATTGCGTCTCTTGCAATTTCCGGCGATAATTTGGAATCCATCCAGGAACAGAAGGAATCGCTGTTAAAGCAGGCGGTCGAACTGAACAGGTTCGCCGCAACGCCGCTTTTGGTGAACTACTACTTTTCCCGGATGAAATTCGATTCCGTGATTGAGATCGCCGAGCCCTATCTGGCGGATATTGAGAATCTTTTGCTGTCCATTCTTTATGCGGAAAGTTGCGTGTATGGCGCACATCCGGAGAAGCTGAAGCCGCTGATCGAGCATTTCCGTTCCCTGGGACAGAAATACAGGATACAGACGGCTTATTTCGAGGCGCTGTACGATTTCAGTCAGAACGACGACGACTTCGCCAGACACCTGATGGAAGTGGGCGGCGCCGCGCAGACGGACCTCGCCAACTTGATGAATCTTCAAGTCGCTCTCAACAACGACAATGAAGAAAAGATCGTCTCTCTGGTCGAAACGATCATGAAGAATCCGCCGTTCTGTGACCTGCGGGAAAGAGCTCGTTCCGCAGTCCAACACTATCTGTGGAGCAAGATCGAGGAGAATCCGAATTTTGCCGAAGATCCTCGGATCATCAAAATCGCCCAACTGATTTCCGATCCCAATAAAACGGATCCATTATTGATGCGCATCATGATTACCGACCAAATGGATCGGAATGTGCTGACTCGGCAGGTCCTTCAGGAAAAACTGGAAGCGTTTCCACAGGATCCGTATCTCCTTCAGGTCGCCGCCGAATTCGAGCTTTTCAATGGCAATCCGGAACAGTGCCTCGATTACATCGAACGATTCTATGCTCTGGAGATAGAGGAGCGTTCCATCACACTCGATCTTCTGCACATGCTTGCGTTGGAGCTTGCAGGAAGAGTCGACGAAGCCGCGAAGGAATTCGCCGCTCTAGTCGAGAACAACGAAATGAACCGGCGGCTTCTTTACCGTTATCTCAGGTTCTGCATTGACCATGAACGCATGGAGGAACTGTCGGCGATGGCGGACCGTCTTGGCGCCTCGGAAGTGCCGGAGCTGAAGGCGCTGACCCCGTTCTTCCGGGCGGAAGCGCTGCTTCTTCAGGGGAAGAAGGACGAGGCTCTTTCCCTGCTCAAAACGGCAAAGACGGACCATCCGGACTTTGCGCTTCGTGCGGCAGACCTGTTCAGTACATACGATGTACTGGACGAGGCTCTTTCCCGCTACCTCACGTTGGTTGACAAATATCCCGACAAACAGTTGGTCTTCGCCAATATCTCCGAGGTCTATCTGGCGAAGGGAATGAAGGCGGAAGCCCTTTCCTATGCGAAACAGGCATGGGAAATGAACCGGGACTCCCCAATCGGCCAGTTCGTCTATGCGAAAATGCTCGCGGAAAACGGACAGTATCAGGACGCGGAAAAGGTCCTCAAAATCCCGAATCGCAAAATCGAGTTGCCGAATGAGGTCAAAGAGCTTTGGACGGACATCATGCACCACGCCATCGAAGACAGCATCGCGAACCAGAGATTCATGCAGGCGGAAGAACAGTGCAAACATCTGCTCATCTTCGAACCGGATGATGCTTCCGCTAAAGAAAACCTGGAAAAGGCCCGGAAAAAACTCGGGCAGCGAAGTTCGGGAAAACGGAACGAATCGCCGCTGCTCGCCACACCTGCGCAATAAAGAGCTTTCGTTCATGAAAGTCACGGCAATTGTTCATGATACAACGAACGAAATTGTTTCTCTTCTCTGCCGATTACTCTTTTTTGGTTTTTTTCAAAAAAAACTTGCTTTTTAATTAGATGGATTTGAAAAAGCGGCTCGCGGGTGTATATTAATTATAGCAAACCATGGGAACTGGAGACCAGCGCTTCATGAAACAGATTCTGACAATTCTGGTAATCTTCCTGCTCGCGGCGGGCTTCTCGTTCGAGACGCTTGCCGTGGATGTGTTTGACGCGTCCAAAGCGGGGGAATACGCCGTGTCCGCGGAATCCGCCGAGGCGGAATCCGCCGCTCAGGATGAAGTTGCCGCTCCGCTGTTCCTCTTCACCCGCTCCATCAAATCCGCCGCTTCGGAATTCCTGCACCGCGAACTCGGCATCAACACCGTTCACGGGCAGCCGCTCCCCGGCGTGCGGATCTCCCTTCTCCTCGGCACGGCGTTCGGACTCGCCCGGAAATTCCGGAACAGCCGCCGTTCGGCGCAAACAGAACATCCGGCGGAAGGCGTGTTCGTTTTCCCGGCGCGTTTTCTCCGCATGCAGATTTCGTACTTGTATCCGCCTAGCACCATTCACACGATCTCCCCAGGACCAGATTTATTCTGTCAGCGGGAATGAGGCGGGATCCCGGCACGCCGAACGGCGACGTCGGAAATCTGAGGCTGCGGCCCTCGGGGCGTCGCGAGCCGGGTTCTCTTTATCGAAGCCCCGAAACCGCTTCCGGCAAATGCCCGACAAAACGTAAGCAAAACCGGAAGGGAAGCCCCGGCTGAAAAGCCGGAATCGAACACAAAGAAGGATTTCTTCCATGAAACTTCGCAATCTTCTCGTCATCGCAGCACTGACATTCGCAGCAACACCCGTGTTTGCCGCGTTCACGTATGAAGTCGTCAGGACTGGCTATGACCAATACAATCCTCCGGGACAGAATCAGGATTCATTCTACACGATTCGCATCACAGGAGGAACCGGTGATATTTATCTCTCCGACTGGATTGATAATATCGGCGATTCTCACCAGGAAGACAATTTGACGCAAAAGGGCATCAACCATTATGGCTATTACTATGTAGACTCCAAGGATCCGAGCAAGATCAATACAGGTAATGTCATGGAACTGGGAGTCGATGCCACTCCGATTGCGATCGAGACCGTAAAGTCTCCCTGGAACGACAATCAGATCACCCGTTATGCCTATAAGCTGGGAACGTTCACGGAAGGCGACGAAATCGAGCTCTACATGGACGATGTCAATGGCTCCGTCAGATCCAATACCACCAAGTATATGGGTGCATACGGGGATGGCGTCCCTGTTGTGGATCAACTGGTATTTTACCAGAACAACTACAACTGGGACCTGACCAGGCAGCTTATGCCGCTCGCGGCGCTTGACACCGGCAATGGACACCGTGTCTTTTTCGGAATTCATGGTTCGGAATCGAAAGGCACCATGGGCGCTCCGCTTCCGGCTCCGGTCGTGACGCTCCTCATCGCGCTCGCATTCGGCGGCGCACTGGTGATGTACCGTAAGCACAAGCAGGCGAAGGCCTGAGTTTCGCTCATCCTGAAGTGAACCTCCTATCTGTTCAAAAAACAACGCTCTGAAACCGCTTCCGGCAATCACAACAAACCATAAAACAAAACCGGAAGCCCCGGCGAAAAACGCCGGAACGAAACACAAAGAAAGATCATCTACTATAGAAACTTCATAATCTTCTTCTCACCGCCGCCCTCTTCCTCACCGCCAGCATCGCTTCTGCCGACTCGATTTCCAAGGGCGATTACAACGCCCCCCAGTTCATTAAAAACACCACTGTTCCCGGTGCCTGGACGACCTCCGGCAATAACTCGCTGGATATCATCCTGATGTACAAGAATGGCACGGCCGACACACTCAGCGGATACGCTTACTATGTAGTCGCTCACAAGACCGGCGCGGAAGGCTGGGATGTGCTTTCCGGACTGGCACTGTCGGAACCCGCCGCCAACGGAAGACTGCTGTCTACCGAGGAAAGCGCGCAATACACGAGCCTTTTCAGCGATATCGGCGGACACAGCACTCCCAATGTGTATGAGTTCAAGGTCGCATTCGACGAAAAGGTTTATGACCAGATCGGCATCTTAGGCCGGAACGGATCCCCGAATCAAATTGTGAACAGTGCTGAAAACGATCCTGCGACAAACGGCTCCAAGTTCCACTACAACACCCCCCACAGCGTGCTTTACTTCCAGAACGGGGGTGACATCAAGGCGGCGCTTCTGATCGATGCTACTTATATCGGCAGCGACACAAACCCCAACGGAGGCGACGAAACCATGGGCGCCCCGCTTCCGGCTCCGGTCGTGACGCTCCTCATCGCGCTCGGCTTCGGCGCCGCGCTGGTGATGTACCGCAACCGCAAGCAG
Source organism: uncultured bacterium (assembly GCA_902778895.1). Classification (GTDB taxonomy): domain Bacteria; phylum Verrucomicrobiota; class Lentisphaeria; order Victivallales; family UBA1829; genus UBA1732. The sequence goes on along the minus strand of CACYZF010000005.1, from coordinate 181,211 downwards.
GAAAATGCCTGAATTCTGAAACCTGATCGGGGATGCCTTCACCGGCCATCCCCGAAACGGAATCATTTGACAGACCACGAGGCAGGATTCTCCGGAAGGAGGAAATGGCTTCCAATGCAGACGGTCCGTCCCGTTTCCCCGGACGGACTGCCTGTTGTTTTTATCCGGCATGCCCTACCGCCGGCCTGAAACGGGGAATCATGGATCGAAGATAGATCCGCGGGTAAGATCGGAACGCGGATACCCGAAACAAGAAACAAAATGTGAACAAACAGGAAAGATGAGACTGTCATGAACCGGAAAATCATCGCGCTGATCGTGCTGGGGTTCATACTTCTCGCATGTCTTCTGGCGTGCGGATATTTCGGGGTGAAGGCGGTCCGGCGTACCCGGCTGCGCCATGCGGCGATGACCGCGTACGAAAAAAAGGAATACGTGCTGGCGGAGCGTCTTCTGCGCCTCTATACCAGGCAGGACCCGAACGCCGAAGCGGAATTCGTGGCGCTGGCAAATATTTACCATGAATTCGGCAACGCGGGGATGGAGGCGCAGATGTGGCAGACGGCCAGCTCCCTGAACCCGCTGAAACCGGAATACCGCGAGAACATGCTGACCAGCGCGACGCAAGCCGCAAGCTATCCGCTTCTGCACAATATTCTGGGACGGCAGGCAAAAATGAACGAACCTCTTGCCGACCGGGATTTATATCTGTATGTGATTTCCTCCTACCGCTCCGGTTATCAGAAAGACGGAGACGACGCTTACAAAAAAGCAACAGAAGCCGATCCGGAAACGTTCCATAAGAGCGAAATGGGATACATGGCGGAATTTATGGCAAATTATGTCAACATGTCCGAGGCCGATCGCAAAAAGTATCTGGACAAGGCAATGGAGTCGGAAGATCCCCTGGTCCGGTTCGAAGCGCTTTACATCGCCATCCGCCGCGCGGAACTGCAGAACGGAAATGATGCGGAATATGAAACTATGCTGAAAAAACTCGTGGAGATCAATTATTTCGCAGGAACGCCGCTTCTGGCGGATTATTACTTTTCCAAATACCGGTTCGGCGACACATTGGACGTGGTGGAACCGTACCTGAAGACCATTGACGACATCAATCTTTACCTGCTGGAAGCGGAGTGCTGCGTCTTTGAGGGAAAACTGGACGAACTCAAAACGCTGGAGAAGGAACTGCAGCGGAAACCCGGTTCCCTGCCGATTCTGGCGAATTATTGCGAGGTCCTGATCGCTTTTCTGGAAAACGATGAGGCGAAACTCGCCGCGGCAGTCCGCAAATCAGGAAAACTTGTCAACTCCCCGTTATCGCGTTTCATCCGCCTGCGTGTGGCGATGATGAGCAAATCGTTCAATGAAATCCGGACCGTGGCGCAGGAGATATTCTCCGCAGCACCGTTCTACGATCTGCACAACCGCGCCCTGCTCATCTGCCTGGATTATCTTTCCGAAGAGATGAAGAAGACTGAGATCCGGAACGACCCGTCGCAGATGGCCGATCTGGCGAAAATACTGTCCGGCTATCTGCATGGAAATCCGATGCTTACGGAAATCATCCTCCTGGACAGGTATAAGAAGGGGCTGGCTAACGAGGAGGACCTGATGACCGCGCTGGAACAATTCCCCGACGACGCCATACTTCAGCGGATCGCCGCCGAATACCTGATCCTCAACGGAAAAGCGGAACAGGCGATGTCTATCATCGAACAGATGCTGGAAGCGTTGGAAGAAGCAGATCAGGAACCCGACCGCGGAGTCCTGACCCTGCAAATGCTGGCGCTGGACCAGCTCGGACGTCGTGACGAGGCTGAGGAGATATTCCAGAAGCTTTTGGAACAGTCCGAGTTCGACCTGGAGCTGCTGGCCCAGTATTTCCGATTCTGCGAAAAGAACAAGCGTCAGGAGGATCTGTTGTCCATGGCGGACAAGCTCGATACCGTGAAAGACGGCAAGCTGGAGCATTATGGAAAATTCTTCCGCGCCGCGGCCATGCTCGCGACGGAGGACGAGTCCAAGGAAAAAGAGGCTCTGGATATGCTCGCCTCGACCCCAACCGACAACCCGGAATTCACGTTCTACGCGGCAAACCGCCTGTGCGACAAAGACCGGCTTGACGAGGCGGAAAAGAAATACAACGCGGTCCTGAAGACTTATCACACTCCGCCGCTGATCCTTGTGAACCTTTCGGAGCTTTATCATGCCAGGGGCGACGAACAGAAGGCGTTGGAAACCGCGGAGGAAGCGTTCGAGCTGGAGAAACAATCCATACTTCCGGCATTCATCTATGCCAAAAGGCTGTCCGAGGCGAAGCGTTTCGAGGATGCCGTGGGCGCCCTTAATTTCCCGAGGCTCACAGTGCACTACCGCAAGGACGTCATCGAGCTCTGGGCTGACTGCATGCATCATGTCATTGAGAACAGCATCGCGAACCAGAGATACATGCTGGCGGAGGAACAGTGCAAGCATCTGCTGATCATCGTGCCGGATGACGAATTCGGCAAGAAGAATCTGGAGAAAGTCCAGAAGCTCATGAAAACACAGATGCTCGAGGGACAAAACAAGGCCGCGGCCCCCGCCGCGTAAAGAGACACGGTCTCCCCTGAAACAGAGCCCGGCTGCGTTCGGGCACGAGGAGGAACTGAGGCTGAACACTTGCTTTTTTCGTTTTTTCGTGTATAGTAATTGATTCGCTTATTTGTATTACCCCATACAAACTGATTTACCGCGAAAGGAAAAAAAGGAGTTCCGACAAAATGAAAATATTCACCATCAGCTTTCTGCTCGCGCTCATCGCGCTGTGCGCCGTGCTGTTTATCCTGCCCGACAGGATCCGTACGACGGTGCAAACCACATCTCAGGAAGGTTACGGCGTCGCCGCGACCACATACCCGATCTGGGTGCTGACCCGCGAAGTCGTAGACGGGACCGGAATCGAGGTCGAACTGCTGACCCCGCCGGATGCCGGATGCCCCCACGATTACGTCCTGACCCCGAACGACCTCATGAAGCTCTCCGCCGCCCGCAAGCCGCTCCTGCTGTTCAAGAACGGTGCGGGCCTCGACGACCACATCTGCGAGGCGGCGCTGAGCGCCGGCAAAGGCATCGAGGTGATCGATACCGGCGCGGGGATCGAAGTGATCGGCGACGATGATGACGATCACGACGCCGAAGATGACCATGACGAACATGAGGAGCATGACGGTGAGGAAGACCACGAACACGAGGCGGAAGGTCATCACCACCATCATCACGGCGAAAACGGCCACTTCTTCGCCAGCCCGTACGAGGCGCGGAAGATCGTCGCGACCATTGCCGACGAACTCGCAAAGACCGACATTCTCCACGCGAACAAATTCCGCGAAAACGCCGCCAAGCTTGACAAACGGCTTCAGATCCTCGGAGACGAATTCAAGGCGCAGCTCGAGCCGTACGCGGACAAGCACGTCGCCGCCCAGCACAACGTCTTCGATTACCTTCTGCGCGACTGCGGATTCGAGACGCCGCTCGCGATCTTCGCCGATCCCGAAACGCCCCCCTCGCCCGCCGAGATCACGGCCATGACGAAGGAATTCAAGGAGCACGGCGTGAAGGTCATCTTCACCGAGCCGCAGTACCCGGACGAACTCGCAAAGCTCATCGGCAAGGAGACCGGAGCCGCCGTCGTGAAGATCGACCCCGTGGCGTCCGGCCCGGCCGATCCGCCCGTCGGATATTATTTCGACATAATGCACAACAACCTCGAAATCATGAAGAAAGCGCTTGCGGAATGACCTCACTCGCGGAAACAGCACCCGCCGACGCGGTCCGGTTCGAACATGTCGGCCTGACCCTCGGCGAAAACCGCATCCTGGACGACGTGTGCGCGCATGTCCCGCGCGGCAAGTTCACGGCCATCGTCGGCCCGAACGGCGCGGGCAAGACCACGCTCACGCTTGCGATCCTCGGCCAGATCAAACATACCGGAAAAGTGCTGTTTCCCGGACTTGACGAAGCCGGACGGAGGCCGCGGTTCGGATTCGTGCCGCAGCGCCTCGAGTTCGACCGCGACATTCCGATGACCGTCATGGACTATCTGCTCTCCGGGCTTCAGCGCATGCCGCTTTTCCTGGGGCACTCCAAGCGCCATGTGAAACGCATCATGCGCTATCTGGACGAGGTCGAATGCACCGCCCTGGCCGACCATGCGTTCGGCGCGCTCTCCGGCGGCGAGATCCAGCGCGTCCTGCTGGCGCAGGCGCTGCTTCAGGAACCCGATATCCTGATCCTGGACGAACCGACCTCCGGGGTCGATTTCAAGGGCGGGCTGATCTGCTGCGAACTTCTGCGGCGCGTCCGCGAAAAACGCGGATTCACGCAGATCATGATCAGCCACGACCTCGCGACCGTGACCGCGCACGCCGACCATGTGATCTGCCTGAACCACAAAGTCTTCGGCGAGGGCGAACCGCGCATGGCGCTAACCCATCAGGTGCTGTCCGAGACGTTCGGCCTGCACCTCGGTCTCCCCGATATCCACGGCATCCCGCGGGACGTGCGCGAATGCCCTGAAAACTGCCCGCTCCGCAACGAGCATCTGCACCTGCACGACCACTGCCATGTCGACGGCGCGCACGGGTGTTCCTGCGGCCACGATCATGCGCACGATCATACTCACGACCACGGAACGGAGGCCGCCCATGCTGAATGAACTTGTCCTCCGGCTGTCCGACCTCGCCGCCATGCTGTTCCCGCTGGACTGCATGGGACCGGAATTCATGCGCCGCGCAATGCTCGGTCTGCTTCTGATCGCCCCGCTGGCCGCGCTCTCCGGCGTGCAGGTCGTGAACTCCCGCATGTCGTTCTTCTCCGACGCCATCGGACACTCGGCGTTCGCCGGCGTCGCGCTCGGACTGATCTGCTCACTCCCGGTCGAATTCACGATGCCGGGCCTGGCGCTCGTGATCGGCCTCTTCATCATGTTTCTGCGGCGCGGGAGCCGCCTTTCCACGGACACAGTGATCGGCATCATCTTCTCCGCCGTAGTGGCGTTCGGGCTCGCGATCGTGAGCCGGAACCGCGAGGCGTCGCGCGGCGTGAACATGTTCCTGTACGGCGACATCCTCACGATCGACGACTATGAGATCGCGCTTCTGGGGGCCCTGCTCGTCGCGTTCCTGGCGTTCCAGTTCTTTGCCTGGAACCGCATGCTCCATATCTCCGTGAACGAACAGATCGCCGGGGTACACCGGATCAATGTGCTCGTGTACCAGTATCTTTTCGCGGCGCTGCTGTCGCTGGTGGTGATCCTGTGCGTGCGCGCTGTGGGCGTCCTGCTGGTGACGGCCGTTCTGATCGTCCCGGCGGCGACCGCGCGGAATTTCGCGCGCAATTCGCGCCAGCTGTTCTTCCTGTCGCTGGTCTTCAGCTACATCAGCTGCGCGGGCGGTCTGCTGATCTCGGCGCAGCCGTGGGCGAACGTGCCCGCGGGCGCGGCGATCGTCCTGCTGGCGTGCGCGATGTTCGCGGTGTCGTTCGTCGCGGCGCGGCTGCGGTCGAAATAATAAGAAAAAAGCTGGAAAGCGGATTGAAAATCAGGAAGAAAGGGTGTATATTACATACTCAAATCTTTCTGTGAACGCCCGTGCATCCACGGAAAGACAATCCAATCCGATACCGACAAAACATTCAGATAACCAATCACGAAGGCAAGACAATCATGTCCAATCCCAGCTGGAAAGAACAATTCACCCTCACCATCACCGACACCGACGTCTGCGGACGCGACGCGAAATTCGTGCTCCCCGCGGAAGCTTCCGCCGATCTCTTCCTGAACGCGGCGAAGGCAGTCGCCCGCAAGGCCCAGATCCCCGGATTCCGTCCCGGCAAGGCTCCGCTCGCCATGGTGAAGGCCCGCTATAAAGGCTACGTCGACGAAGAAGCCGGACGTCTGATTCAGGTCGCCGCGTACGATCTGCTCTCCAAGAAGGCCGACGAGCTCGACATCATCTCCTACAGCAAGCTCGAGCCGGAAGGAACGCTCGAAGAAGGCAAGGAATTCGCGATGAAGTGCGATTTCGAGATCGCGCCCGAATTCGAGCTCCCGGACTACAAGGACCTCGGCGAAGTCGCGGCTTCCGAAGACGCCGCCAAGATCGAGGAAGACCTCATCGAACGCGCCAAGGCCCAGTACAGCAGCTTCGTGCCCATAACCGACGCCGCCAAGGAAGGCGACATGCTCCACGTCTCCTACGAGAGCGATTTCGCGCTCCCCGAAGACGCCTCCGATTCCCTGAAGCGCGCGGTCAAGAACGATTCCGCCTGGATCTACCTGATCGGTCAGGAAATGATCCCCGGCGTGAACGCCGCCATGACCGGCGCGACCGTCGGCGAAGAACGCTCCTTCACGGCCGATTTCCCCGCCGACTGGCGCGAGGAAGCCCTCCGCGGCAAGAAGGTCACCTACAAGATGAAAGTCCATGACGGCCAGCGCCGCGAACCGATCGAAGACATGGCGAAGCTCGCCGAGAAGATGGAGTTCAAGTCCGCCGAAGAGCTGGGCAAGTTCTACCACGACCTCGCCGCCCGTCAGGCCGAGATCATGACCCGCTCCAAGACGATGGAATCCATCCAGGCCGCCATCCTCGAAAAGGCCCCGCAGTTCGATTTGCCGAAGAAGTCTCTCGAGACCGCCACCGACAACGAATACAAGCTGCTTCAGTACGCCGTCGGACAGGACAAGGAAGCCCTCGAAAAGTTCGAAACCGAGAAGGACCAGCATATGGACGAGGCGAAGAAGAAAGCCTCCGAACAGCTCCGCAAGAACTTCATCATGCGTAAGATCGCGAAGAAGGAAGAAGTCAAGCTCTCCGAACAGGAAGTCGCCCAGGCCATCCAGAACATGGCGCAGCAGACCCGTATGGAACCCGCCCGCCTCGCCGAAATCCTCCAGCGCACCGGCCGTCTCAATGAGCTTGAGATCGAGCTCCTCGTGGAGAAGACTCTCGGCGTGCTCGCGGAACGCCGCATGAAAGCTGCCGCGAAGTAAAAAACGAACAGAACGCCCGAGGGATACATATCCCTCCCGGCGCGTACCATAAATGGCGCTTCCATCCCGGAAGCGCCTCAAAGTCTGGCCATTCCCGCCAGCAGAATGACCGGCCTTTGCGCGTCGAAAGAAGCACGAAGGCCGTGCGTTTTTGACAGAGAATCAAAACGAAGACAAGGAGATGACAACCATGAAACCGACCGGAATCCGCAACACCCTCGTGCCGATCGTCGTCGAACAGACCGGAAGCGGCGAACGTTCCTACGACATCTATTCCCGGCTGCTCCGCGACCGCATCATCCTGCTCGGCGACCCCATCGACGACGCCATCGCGAACCTGGTCGTGGCGGAACTCCTCTTCCTGAAGAGCGAGGATCCGAAGAAGGACATCTCCATTTACATCAACTCCCCGGGCGGCGTGGTGACCGCCGGTCTCGCCATCTACGACACGATCCAGTCGCTCCCGTGCGACGTCTGCACGTTCTGCATGGGCCAGGCCGCGTCGATGGCCGCCGTGCTGCTCGCCGCCGGCACGCAGGGCAAACGCTACGCCCTGCCGTCCGCGCGCATCATGATCCACCAGGTCCTCGGCGGCGCCGAAGGCCAGGCGACGGACATCGAGATCCACACGAAGGAGATCCTGCGCACGAAGGCCGCGCTGAACACCATCCTGGCGAAGCACTCCGGCCAGACGCTGAAGAAGATCGAACGCGACACCGAGCGCGACTACTTCATGTCCGCCGAGGAAGCCGTGGCCTATGGCCTCGTCGACCATGTCCTGCCGCCCCGCGCGGACGTCGCCGCCCTCAAAGTCAAGGGGAACTGATCCATGAAGAAACCCGATCGCTGTTCTTTCTGCGGCCGTCAGGAAAGCGAAGTGAAGGGCGGCCTGCTGACCGGCCCGAGCGGCGCTTCCATCTGCCGCAACTGCGTGTCCATCTGCGAAACGCTGTTCACTCGCAACGGGTTCCCCGGACCGGGGCAGAAATCCGCCCCGTCCCCGGAGGAAGATGACGGATTCGAAGACTCCGCCGCGAAATCCGGCCGTCTGCCGTCGTTCGTAGACAATCTGAAAGTCCCGACGCCCGCCGACATCAAGGCCGAGCTCGACCGTTATGTGATCGGTCAGGAACAGGCGAAGAAAATCCTGTCCGTGGCCGTGCACAACCACTACAACCGCCTGAAATCGAAAAATCTCTACGACGCCTCCGACGTCGACTTGGACAAGAGCAACGTCCTGCTGATCGGCCCCACCGGCAGCGGCAAGACGCTCATCGCACGCACCCTCGCGAAGATGCTCGACGTGCCGTTCTGCATCACCGACGCCACGACCCTGACGGAAGCTGGGTACGTAGGCGAGGACGTCGAAAACATCATCCTGCGTCTCGTGCAGGCCGCCGACTACGACCTCGACCGCGCGCAGGTCGGCATCATCTACATCGATGAGATCGACAAGATCGCGAAGAAGAGCCAGAACGTCTCCATCACGCGCGACGTTTCCGGCGAAGGCGTGCAGCAGGCCCTCCTGAAGATCCTCGAAGGCACGATCTCCAACGTCCCGCCGAAGGGTGGCCGCAAGCATCCTCAGCAGGAATACCTGCACGTCGACACCTCGAACATCCTCTTCATCTGCGGCGGCGCGTTCGTCGGCTTGGATAAGATCGTCCAGCGCCGCGTGGGCCGTCACGTGCTCGGCTTCACGCAGGGCACGGAGAACGCCAGCGAGGAGGACAAGCGCACCGAGACGGAGAACAAGCTCCTGCTCGAATCGCCGCTGTCCGCCGTCGAACCGGAGGATTTCGTGCATTTCGGCATGATCCCCGAGTTCATGGGCCGCATGCCCGTCACGGCCGCGCTCACCCCGCTCGACGAAGAAGCGCTGAAACGCATCCTGACCGAGCCGAAGAACTCGATCGTGCGCCAGTATACGACTCTCATGGAAATGGAAGGCGTGAACCTGTCTTTCACGGACGACGCCATCGCCGCGCTCGCGAAAAAAGCCTACGAAAAAGGCACGGGCGCGCGCGGTCTGCGGTCCATCATGGAGGACATCATGCTGGACGTGATGTACGACGTGCCGTCGCGTCAGGACGTGAAGGAATGCATCATCACGGCCGAGACCGTGAACGGCGCTCCGGCGAAGCTCGTCCTGAAGAAGAAATGAACGGACCGCTCCTCGGAAAACGCAACAACAAACAATTCACATACAGGAAAGGCAAACAACCATGGAACTTTTTCAGCAGAACGTCAAAGCCGCTCTTGACCGTCTGAGCGCGATCCGGATCGTCCCGGTCCTGGTCCTCGACAACCTCGAAGACGGCCTCAAAATGTGCTCGGTCCTCCAGGAGAAACAGCTCCCGGCGGCCGAAATCACGTTCCGCACCGAAGCCGCGGAGAGCGTGATCCGCGCGGCCGCGAAGGAGTTCCCCGGCCTCTACCTGGGCGCGGGCACCGTGCTGAACGTGCGCGACCTGCACCGGGCGTTCGAGGCGGGCGCGAAGTTCGCCGTCGCGCCGGGCTTCAACCCGACCGTCGTGAAGGAAGCCGTGAAGTGCGGATTCCCGTTCGCGCCGGGCGTGTGCACCCCGTCCGAGGCGGAACAGGCCATGGAGCTGGGATGCCGTTTCCTGAAGTATTTCCCGGCGGAAGCCGCGGGCGGCGTGAAGTTCCTGAAGTCCCTGATCGCGCCCTATAAGCACCTCGGCGTCCGCTTCATGCCCACCGGCGGCGTGACGAGCGCGAACGCGGCGGAATACCTGACGGTCCCGGAGATCGCGGCCGTCGGCGGCACCTGGCTCGGCAAGACCGCCGACATGCGCGCCGGGAACTGGGATGCCATCGGACAGGCAGTCGCCGACGCCGTCGCGCTCGTGCGCAGTCTGGCATAATCCCTCTGGAGACGACGAATGACCATTGACGAGATCAAAGCTCACGGCGCGGACCTGACGGAGCGCCTGTCGAAGCTGTCGAACTACCTGCACGTGGACGAGACGCTGGCGCAGATCGCCGAGATCGAAAAGACCATGGCGCAGAACGATTTCTGGGATGACAAGGAGAAGGCGCAGGCGACCGTCCAGAAACTCTCCTCCTGCAAGAACATCGTGGAACCGTACAACAAGCTCAAACGCGAAGCGGACGACTTCCTCGCGATCGCCGAACTCGCCGAGGAGGATCCGTCGTTCCTGGAAGAATCCGACGACGCCTGGACCAAGCTCGAAGCCGGACTTTCCAAGCTCGAGATCGTTAGCTTCCTCTCCGGCAAGTTCGACCGCTGCAACAGCTTCGTGTACATCCACGCGGGCGCGGGCGGCACCGAGTCCTGCGACTGGGCCAGCATCCTGCTCCGCATGTACCGCCGCTGGTTCGAACGCCGCGGATTCCAGGACGAGATCATCGACATGCAGCCCGGCGACGAAGCCGGCATCAAGAGCGCCGTCCTGAAAGTCACAGGCGAATTCGTCTACGGCTACATGCGCGCCGAACGCGGCGTGCACCGCCTCGTCCGCATCTCCCCGTTCGACGCCAACGCCCGCCGCCACACGTCGTTCGCCTCCGTCGACGCGTTCCCCGAGATCGAGGACGAGATCGACATCGAGATCGACGAAAAAGACCTCCGCGTCGACACCTACCGTGCGTCCGGCGCGGGCGGCCAGTACGTGAACCGTACGGACAGCGCCGTCCGCATCACCCACCTTCCGACCGGCGTGGTCGTGTCCTGTCAGGTGGAACGCTCCCAGCACAAGAACCGCGCGATGGCGATGCAGATGCTGAAAGCGCGCCTGTACGAACTCGAAGAGGAAAAACGCCGTCAGCAGGCGGCGCAGATCTCCGGCGAGAAGACCGACAACTCCTGGGGCAACCAGATCCGTTCCTACGTGCTTCAGCCGTACCAGATGGTGAAGGACCTCCGCACCGGCGTCGAGACCGGCAACACAGCCGCCGTGCTCGACGGCGACCTGGACCAGTTCGTCGAAGCCTGGCTCCGCGAGCGCCATTAAGGGGAGGACAAGTCCTCCACAGTGCCTACAGAATAAGGCTAATAGGGCGGATAGGGCGTATTTCCCCTGTCCGACCTATTTCTTTTACCTTATGGCATTATTTGCCTTCCCGTGCGCGAGCGATAGCCGCGCACTGCCGCAGTCAAGGGTTTGCCCTTGTGTCCGAGCGTTAGCCCGGCACTACCTGGCATACTCCGTGTGTGCCGTCGCGTAGCACGGCACTACTTGATGGAGGCTTTGCCTCCCTCAATTTTTAGGTTAATCGTTTTTATATTTTAGGTATTAACCTGTTTTCAAAAAAAAAAAAAATGACATAAGTCCTTGACATGTCGATTTTTCGTGTTATATTGGATATTTGGAATATGAGAACAACACGGTATCACAACCTTTTTCAGTCGCCTCGATTTGAGGTGGGAAAGCGAGACCGAAAATGAGCGAAACCATCGAAGAGAAAAACAAAATTATCAACACCGAAGAGGTTGGAGGGGCATGGTCAAAAAACTATATTGGAGCAATTCCTGAATCCGAGATCATCCCGCCGATGGATGATGGAATCATTACGTTATCGCTGGACTTGGAAGAAGTAATGAACAATAACGGAATGAGGCGTGTTGAACCCGGATCAAAAGAATACAATGATATTCTGCGCGGTCTCCTGTCTTCTTTCGGCGAAGACGAACAAACAGAGATTGTTGAAATGTTGAAAGAGAGTATCACTGACACGGAGGAAAACGGAACTGTCAACACCGAACAGAATGGAGGGGCATGGTCAAAAAACTATATTGGAGCAATTCCTGAATCCGAGATCATCCCGCCGATGGATGATGGAATCATTACGGTATCGCTAAACGGGGAGGAAAGAGTCGTCCTGAAAATCAATCCCGATTTGCTGAAGACACCAGAGTATTTGATAATTTCTAAGGAAGATGTTATCCTGAAGATACCTGAGGAATTGATAGTTCCGATTGAGGACCTTGTCTCCATTCCCCCGTTCGAAGCTGTCCTGGATATTTCCCAGATGACGTACCGGCAGTTCTGTACGCTGTATAATAGTGCGAAAGCAAAGGTTCAGGAGGAAATACCGGAATCGTCCATCTCGCAGAATCTCGCGTTTCTCAGGGAAAACTGGCTGGACCTTTCATGCGAGATCGTCGCTCTTCGCCAGACTTTGCCCGGCGGCGTTATCCAGTTGATTCCGAAATCCCAATACAGGGAACCGACCATCGACGACCTGTCCTACGGGGAATCTTTCGCGGCATATAAGGAATTCCAGGCACAGGGAGATCACTGGCCCCTGCCGAAGAGCGACATTCAGATTTCCACGCTCTGGAGAAACGCGGAAAGCGGTGTTCAGATGGAATCCATCAGTACCATGGATTCCAGAGGAAATACGAAAAGTATCGGAATCAGTTATAATGCGGACGGCTGGCATGAGATCGGCACGCTGAACAACCCGGACGGCATCGACTGGAAGTACAAGGCCGGAAACCTGACGGGTTCGGACGCGCCGTCGGTCGTGTGGCACGCGCAGGAGCTCGGCGCGCTGGGCGTCTGGACGGACGGCACGGACAACTGGACCGGGATCGCGGGCTGGTTCGATGCGAACTGGACGATGCTCGGATGCGGCGACTTCGACGGCGACGGCAAGGATTCCGTGCTGATGTCGCTGTACGGCGGACAGTTCTACTCGGTCGACCTGGACGGCACGCTGACGAGCCTGGGCGGCCTGAACTGGTCCGGCTGGGAATTCGGCGCGGTCGGCGATTTCGCGGGCGACGGCAAGGACGACATCGTGCTGTTCAACGAGGGACTGAACTGCGTGGTCCTGCTCGCGGACGGAAACGCCGACGCGTGGACGTCGCTCGGCCAGATCGACGGTTCCGACTGGGGCATTGTGGGCGCATTCGACTCCGACGGCGACGGCAAAGACGACCTGCTGGTACGCCAGATCTCGACCGAGATGATGGGCACCTATGCCGGCGGCGACATGTCCCGGTGGTCGGCCGGGGTCAATTACAGTGAAATCGGCATAAACGACCAGAGCATCATTCACGTCCTCGCATAGGACCGCACAAAATAGGGATTCTAAGGCGGATAGGGCGGATTTCCCCTGTCCGCCTCATTTTGTCTTATCGGCCTTATTCGCCCTATCGTGCCGGAGCGTAAGCCGCGCACTACCGCAGTCAAGGGTTTGCCCTTGTGTCCGAGCGGAGCCGGACACATCCGCCGTGGAGGGCTTGCCCTCCCCTCCCTGAATTGTCTTTTATTTTTCGTTTTCGATTGGAAAAGGCGCGAAAAAGGGGTATATTATATAGATAATTTTTTATCCAGTCACAAAACTGTTTTGGGTACCATCGATGAAATATTACCTCGGGATCGATATCGGCTCCACGACTTTCAAAGCCGTCGTCATCACCGACAAGGGGCGCGTGGTCCATACGACCTACCAGCGCACAAAGCCGGTGGATTCCGGTCAGCTTTCCTGCACGGGCCGCTGCACTTCCTGCGGACGCTGCAACATGGGCGCGCTGAAAAAGACATTGGCCACATTCTTTTCCGAGGCAGGGCTGAACGCCGGAAACATCGCGTGCGAAACGACCGCCGAGGTTGCGAAGGCCGCGGCTGAAAGCGGCATCCATGCCGGGGACATCGCCTGCACGGTCGTGACGGGCAGCCAGATCGTCGAGGACACGAAACGCTTCATCCCGTACGATTTTCAGGTCAGCGAAGTCTCCGCGCACGTCGCCGGGGCGAAACGCTACTATCCGAACGTGGACGCGATCATCGACTGCGGCGGCCAGGACAGCAAGTGCATGGTCTTCAACCACAAGATGGGCATGTGGGTGTCCATGATGTCCGGCGTGTGCGCCGCGGGCACCGGAAGCTACCTCGACAGCGTCGCCGCCAAGCTCGGCATCCCGGTCGAGGAAATGGCGGATAAGGTGAACTACGACGCAAAGACCGAGTTCAGCTCCGTCTGCGCCGTGCTCTCCGCCACGTCCATCAACAAGTTCAAAAACCGCATCCCGATGGGCGATCTGCTCGCCGGAGCATGCCGGGCGCAGGCGCGCACGATCCTGAACGGCGTCGGCCAGATGCTCATGCACCACGATCCCTCGCATCCGATCCTGTTCCAGGGCGGCGTGGCCTCGAACCATGCCGTGGCGTACTTCATGAAGGAGATCACCGGGTGCGAGATCATCATCCCGGAATTCCACAACGTCATGGGCGCGCTCGGCGCGGCCGTCCTCGCGCTCGAATACAGCAAACTCCGCGGCAAGCTCGACCCGGATCCCGTCCAGTACGAGCCCACCCGCCAGAAATCTGTCTCCATGCGCGTTGCCAGCAACAAACGCGCGTTCCTCTTCGGCGACAAGGATAAGCCGACCATCTGGCGCAACCTCTTCTTCCCGACAGAGATACTGAACGCGTTCGGCGCGCGCATCCTGACGCTGGAAACGTACGCCGCGCTGTTCGGACGCAGCTCGAAACGCGTGAAGGCCGCGCTCGACATCGCCGCACGCAAGGGATTCGACCAGCAGACCTGCTCCTTCCTGCGCATGCTGGAGGGGCTGCCGCTGAAGACGCCCGATTTCGCGGTCTCCACCAGCCAGCCGTGCCAGCAGGGCGAACGCATCTTCGCCGACCTCGCGCGCACGTACGGCTTCGAGGACCGGTTCTACTCCCTGCACACCCCGATCAACCTGACGAACACCAACGCGGTCGGGCAGATCGCCGACGGCCTGCGCCAGTCCGTGGAACAGATGGAACAAGCGCTCGGACGCAAGCTCGACCCGGCACGTCTGGAAGAGGCTTGCGTGCTCTCCAATCTCGCGGCCGACTACTCGCGCAAATGCAACGAACTGCGCTGGACCTCGCCGCCGCTGATCCGCGGCTCGGAGGCGGTCTACAACGCCGTCATCTTCAGCCAGCTGTGGGGCACGCAGGAACTCGTCAATATCCAGAAGACCTACTACGAGGAACTGCTGCAGAAAAAGGAATGGGCGGAGAAACGCTATTCCATCGACGATACCCACCGCCTGCTCTGGCTTCATCTGCCGCCCTTCTACGACTCCAAGCACCTCGACTATATCGAGACCGTATGCAACGCCCCGATCGTGTTTGAGGAGACCAACTACGTCGGCTGGGCTCCGCTCGACCCGAAGCATCCGTACGAATCGCTCGCCCGGAAGCTCCTCACGACCGGATTCCTGGACCCGAAACTGCGCGTAAAATATGTGAAGGACCTTTCCGCCAAGGCGAAGTTCACCGGCTGCATCCTGTACACGCACGGATTCGGCCGCTGCAGCCTCGCCGACCGCCCGTTCACGAAGCTCCTGCGCGAAGAGCTTGAAGAGATCGGCATGCCGATGCTGGCGCTGGAAGGCGACTGCATGGACGCCTCCATCGACCCGTGCTCCACCACGACCAAGATCGCGTCGTTCGTCGAGTCGCTGAACCTGAAGAAATACGGCAACCTCTTCGGGCGCATGAAGCACGTTTGAGCGGACGAAACGCGATAACGGCACGTTTTTCCTCCGGTCTTCCCGCCCGGACATCCGGCGCGGCACACGCTTTTTTTCGAAAAAAACGCGCCGTTCAGGTTGTTATTTCCGGTTCGTGTAGTATATTGTATTGGCAAAATGTTAAACAATGTGAACGGATGATCCGCCGATGACAACTCTTTCCAAAGACGATTTGTATCCGCTGCTGTTCGAACCGATGTACCGCCGGACTCCCTGGGGCGGCGGCAAACTTGCGCGTGTCCTGGGCCGTGAACTCCCCGCGGAGGAAGGCCGGTTTGGCGAGGCATGGGACATCTGCGACCGCGAGGGCGTCGAGAGCGTGATCGCGAACGGCCCGCTGGCCGGGAAGACGATCCATGAACTCTGCACGATGATCGGTCCGTCCTACCTGATCGGCGACATGACCCGCGCCGCGCGTTTCCCGCTGATGGTAAAGATTCTCGACACGGGCGAACGTCTCCCGTTGACGGTGAATCCCGACGAGTATGCAGCACGCCGGATCGGAAACGGCGCGGAGCCGAAAACGAAGATGTGGTACGTGCTGGACGCCGAACCCGGCTCGAAGATCATGGTCGGCATCCGTCCGACCGCCACGCGCCACCGTTTTCTGGAGCTGCTGCCCACGTCCGATGTGGAAAACGTGCTTCAGAGTTTCGACGCCGTGAACGGCGACGCGTATTTCGTCAACGCCGGCCGCATCCACTGCATCGACCCGGGAAACCTGGTGCTTGAGATCCAGCAGAACAGCAACAGCGACTTCCTGCTGAACGACTGGGGCATCTCCGATCCCGATCAGGAGCTCCATGTGGAAGAAGGGCTCGCCTGCGTCGACTTCATCGACCGTACCCCCGCCCGCATCACGGGCGTCAGCGACAACGCGATGCGCAACCGCAAATACGCGATCATCAACCGCTGTCCGCAGTTCCATTGCGACGAGCTCCGCCTCGCCGGAGACTGGCCGGACACGACCCGCTCCACGCGCAGTTTCCACCTGCTGACCGCCATCAGCGGCCCAGTGGACGTGGAAGTCCGCGGCACGGTAACGACCATCCCGCGATGCATGACCGCCCTGCTGCCCGCCGCGCTCGGCGAATACGTTATCCGCGTGAAACCGTCCGCTCCGGTCACGCTGATCCGCACAACGCATTAATTCATTTTTTCATATCAACCTCTTGTCTGCTTCATGAAAATCCAATGCCTTTCCCGTCTGGCGGAATCCTTCCGCGCCTCGCGTTCTCTTGATGCCTCGTTCGATATCCCGTGGGAACCGTGTCCCGCCGGCATGAACGGCGACCTGACCGTGAACTGCTTCCGCCTCGCCAAGGCGCTGAAGAGCGCGCCGGACGCGCTGGCCTCCGAGACCGCCGAACTCCTGATGAAGGACCCGGACGTGGTGTCCGCCGAAAAGATCAAGGCGTTCGTGAACATCATGCTCAAACCCGCCGCGCTGTTCCGCGATTCCGTTTCGGACGTGAAGTCGCTCCTCGCCGACGTGCCGTTCCCGGAAGGCTCCCGCCGCAGAATCCTCATCGAGTTCTCTGCGCCGAACACGAACAAGCCGCAGCACCTCGGCCACGTCCGCAACAACTGCATCGGCATGACGCTCGCCAGCGTGATGGCGCGCGCCGGACACGACGTGGTGCCGGTCAACCTCATCAACGACCGCGGCATCCACATCTGCAAATCCATGCTCGCCTACAAGCTGACCGGAAACGGCGTCACGCCGGAACAAGCCGGGATCAAGGGCGACCACTACGTCGGCAATTACTACGTCAAGTTCAACCAGATGCTGTCCGACGAGGTCAAACAGCTGAAGGCCGCGCATCCCGAGTTCGCCGACAAGTCCTCCGACGATCTCTTCCTCGAAACCGAACTCGGCAGGCAGGCGCAGGAAATGCTCCGCAAGTGGGAGGCGGGCGATCCCGAAGTCCGCGCCCTGTGGACCATCATGAACAAGTGGGTCATCGACGGGTTCAACGAGACGTACCGCCGCATGGGCGTGCATTTCGACAAGACCTACCTCGAAAGCCAGACCTATCTGCTCGGCAAGGACATCATCGCCGACGCGCTCGCGAAGGGCATCTTCGGCAAACGCGCGGACGGCGCGGTCACGGTCGACCTGGGCAAGCTCGGCGAAAAGGTCCTCCTCCGCAAGGACGGCACCAGCGTCTACATCACGCAGGACATCGGCACCACGATCCTCAAGCACGAGGAGCACCATCCGGACACCATGATCTGGGTCGTCGGGGACGAACAGAACCTGCATTTCCGCATGCTTTTCACCATCCTCGGCCGCCTCGGGTACGCCTGGGCCGACAGCCTCTTCCACCTCTCCTACGGCATGGTCAACCTGCCGTCCGGCCGCATGAAGAGCCGCGAAGGCACCGTGGTCGACGCGGACGATCTCTTCGACGAGATGCACTCTCTGGCGAAGGCCGCCTCGATGGAGCGCGTGAAGGAAGGCGAGGAACCGCCCGCCGACCTGGAATCCCGCAGCGAGATCATCGGCATGGGCGCCCTGAAGTTCATGCTGCTGAAGTTCAACCCGAAGACCACGATCATGTTCGATCCGCAGGCTTCGCTGAAATTCGAGGGCGACACCGGCCCGTACGTGCAGTACGTCTGCGCTCGGATCAACTCCATCGTGCGGAAATGCAACGACGCCGGAATCGGGTTCGATCCCGCTTCGGTCGACTGGTCGCTCGCCGATTCGCCGGAAGAAAAGGCGCTCGCCGTGGCCGCGCTGCGGTACGCCGACGCCATCCGCTCCTCCTCCGACAAGATGGACTGCTCCATCCTCGTGAACTATCTGCTCGACCTGGCGAAACTCTTCAACCGCTTCTACCGCGAAAAACAGGTGCTGAACGCCGGCGACCCCGCAGTCCGCACGATGCGCCTGGCGCTCTGCTTCGCCGTGCGCGACATCCTCGCGGACGGCCTCGCCGCACTAACGATCGGCATCCCCGACGCCATGTAACACTCCGGGGCGCGCACCCCGTCCGAAAGGCCCGCCATGCCGAATCTGCTGTCCGTCGTGATCCCGGTCTTCAATGAAGAAAGGACCGTCGTATCCATGCTCGACCGCGTGGCGGCGGCGCAGACGCACGATCTGTCGTTGGAACTCGTGATCGTGAACGACGGTTCCACGGACCGTTCGCCCGAGCTCATCCGTGCCTGGATCGAATCGCATCCCGGGGTGCAGGCCGTCTGCATCGACAAGGAGAACGGCGGCAAAGGTTCCGCCGTGAAACACGCGATCCCGGTCACGACCGGCGAAGCGGTCATCATCCAGGACGCCGACCTGGAATACGACCCGCGCGACTATGCCATCTGCGCCGCGCCGATCTTCAGCGGCGAATGCGAGGTCGTGTACGGCTCGCGCGAGGAAAGCAACCGCAACCGCATCTACTCATCGCCGGGCTACTACCTCGGCGCGCTCAGCCTCACGTTCCTGATCAATCTGATGTTCAATGCGAACCTCACGGACGAGGCGACCTGCTACAAGACGTTCCGCGGGAGTCTGCTCCGGGCGCTGGCGGAAGACCTGGAAGGCGACGGATTCGAATGGGAGCCGGAGATCACGGCGAAACTCCTGCGCCTCGGCATTCATCCTTACGAAGTGCCGGTCTCCTATGATCCGCGCAAACCGTCCGAAGGCAAGAAGATCCGGTTCCGCGACGGTCTGCTGTCGATCTGGACCGCCTACGAATGGCGGTTCCGCAGCGTGAAGCCGATGCAGGAACGTGTCGCCTCGCTCTCCGACGTCGACGCGAAGCATGTCCGCCACGTGAAATACGCGCAGGGGGCGTTCCTGCTGGCGATGCTCCTGGCCGTAATCCCGTTCGGCGAATTCGCACCGTCGCGCCTCGGTTACGTGATCGCGGCCGGACTGGTGTATCTGGCGGCGCGCCTGTATCAGCCGTGGAAAATGGCGTTCCTGTGGAGTTTGCTGACCACGGTCATGCTTGATCTTTTCCTGCCCGCTTCGTGCGAGGGCCTGATCCGCTCCATCATGTCAGGGGGGACGGAATCCATGATCGGCGCGCTGAACATGACCGTGTACCGCGGACTCAAGCTCGACATGTTCTTCCCGTACCTCGATCCGGCATCGCTCGCGCTGGCCGGGTTCTGCCTTCAGATGTTTTTCTACCTCAAGTTCATGGCGTGCGGATTCGTGCTGTTTTTTGTGACGGCGATCTTCTTCTGCTGGGCGACGGCGCTGTTCATGCCGCTGAACATCTGGTGGATGATCCCCGCCCTGGCCGGGCTGCTGCTCCAGCGCGGTAACAAATTCCGCGTGATGGGGGCCGTCGCCGCCGCAGTTCTCCTCCTGTGCCTGGTTCCGGCCGCCGTCTGGCTGAACTGGTCGCCGTTCGTCCCCGCGGTCTGCACGAACTGGACACAATCGATGCTCCGGACCGCCGTCCCGCTCGCGGCCTTTGCCGCCGTGCCCGTGCTGTCCCTGCTGAAACTGAGATCCCGCCGTCTGCTTCCGTGGACGCTGTTTCTGGGATTCCTGCCGTACTTCGCCGTCTGTCCGCCGTTCCTGTTCCCGTTTCTGGCGGCGTTCCGGGCGAGGCCGTCCCGTTTCAAACGGATGTAAACGGTCATTGTCTTGCCTGTTCCGCCTCCGCTTCCTGCAGCGGCGGGAAAGTTTTTTGCTTTAAATATAAGAAATGCGCTTGATAAGCAGGGCGCGGCGGGGTATATTATGGGAGCATTTTTTTACAGGAACCCGAAAGGACCAGTCATGATTCATCCCACCGCGATCGTATCTCCCGACGCCCAGATCGGCAAAAACGTCGAAATCGGGCCGTATGCCGTCATTGAAGACAACGTGAAAATCGGCGACAACTGCTATATCGACGCCCACGTCAAGATCTGCCGTTACACCACCATCGGCTCCGACTGTTGCATCTACATGAACGCCCTCGTCGGCGCGGAGCCGCAGGACCACCGTTTCTACCGCGGGCTCATCTCCTACTGCGAGATCGGCCACCACACGGTCATCCGCGAATTCGTCACGATCCACCGGCCGCCGTTCGAACAGCTGAAGACCGTCATCGGCAATCATGTGCTGCTGATGGCGTTCGTGCATGTGGCGCACGACGTGGTAATCGGGGACCATGTGACCATCGCGAACCACACCTCGCTTTCCGGCCACGTACAGGTCGGTGACGGCGCCGTCATGAGCGGATTCGCCCTCGTCCACCAGTTCTGCCGCATCGGCTCTCTGGCAATGATCGGTCCGACCTGCCTGATCGGACAGGACATCCCCCCGTTCTGCATGCTCCGCGAAACGAACTTCATCTGCGGACCGAACACGATCGGCCTGCGCCGCGCGAACATCACCCCGGACGCCCGCCTGGCGATCCGCCGCGCGATCAAGACGTTCTTCTTCGAGGGGCTGAACAGCCCGCACGCGCTGGAGCAGATCGAAAAGACGATCCCGAACTGCCCGGAAGTCGAGCTGTTCGTGAACTTCATCAAGCAGTCGAACCGCGGCATCATGCCCGGCAACCCGAAGTACACCGGCGTGAACGACGACGTGCGCGACGCCCTCGAATCCGGCGCAACGGCCCCCCGCGGCTGATTCACGCCGGAACCATGCAGCCGGTGCCCCCCGCCTCATGAATGGCGGCCGGGACCGGAGAAAGCGACCGGAAAATGAAGAAAACGACACGAATTCTGTTCGCCCTGGCGGCGCTCCTGATCCTCGGCGCATGCTCCGCCGAACCGGGCGTGCAGCACGAATTCGACGAGACGAAGTATTTCCAGAAGATCACGGCGAAAATGTCGCTGGAGCACGGGTACCTGCGCCTCGACTACACGCTCGGCGTCCCGAATCAGGTCATGACCTTCCTGCTCAAAAACCAGGACGTCGCGGTCGTCTCCGTGGATGAATGGTACATGAACGAGACCGACAACATCCGCCTGTACTACGCATTCTGCGAGCCGGGCAAATCCGGCGAGATCAAGGAAGATGAATGGAAGCTCGCCTGGCCCGACGTGAAGCCCGGCGAAACGGCACGGAGATCCCGTCCGCGCCGCTCCGCCCTCGTCCTGCAGCCGAACAACAGCGCCCTGATCGACGTGCCGCTGACGTTCCTGGAACATGCCGAGCCGCCGAAACGCAAGGCCCGCTACACCGTCGCCCTTTGTGCTCAGATCGCACTGAACACGCTCCAGACGAAATCCGATGTATTCGAGATCACGGTCTTCCCGCAGACGAAGGACATCGAGATCGAATGAAAACGCGCCGCCCGGCGGCGAACGAAAGACGCGATTATGCCTGAACTGACGCAATACCCAGAGACCGGAAAACATCTCCAGCGGTTCTGCGGAGACACCATCGAATTCGAACTCACCAGCTCCGAGCCCGTCACCGGACGCGCGTTCCTCTGCACCAACGTCGGAAACGCAGCCATTCACCGCGACGAGATCATCCGACGCACCGAACAGAGACTGAACCAGATCGGGCAGGACTGGAACAACATCCCGATGCAGCGGACCGACGAATATTCGTTCCGCGTCCGCCTGGCGCTGTCCGAAGTCGGCCATTTCGAGTGCAAATGCGGCATCGTGGACGAAGAGGGCAACACGACCTGGGCCAATGGCGACAACCTGCACCTGAACGTGATCTCCGCCGACTACTGCGCCTCGAACACCGTTTACTGCGCCTTCGTCCGCCAGTTCGGCGCGAACAAATCGCGTCCTTCGTCGGCCTTGCCGGAAGGCATAACGCAGGAAGGCATCACCTCGCTCGACGAAGCCGGATACTCCGTGATCCCCCCCGGTGGGACCTTCCGCGGCCTCATCCGCGAACTCGACCACATCATCGACCGCCTGAAATGCCGCATCATCCACCTGCTCCCGATCAATCCGGTCCCCACGACCTACGCCCGCATGGGACGTTTCGGCAGCCCGTACGCCTCGCAGGACTTCACCGCGGTCGATCCCGCGCTGGCGGAGTTCGACACGAAAGCGTCGCCTCTGGAACAGTTCTACGAGCTGGTCGACGCGGTCCACCGGAAAAATGCCTGCATCTTCCTCGATATCGCCATCAACCACACCGGCTGGGCGTCGAAGCTCCAGGAGGAGCATCCCGACTGGTTCGTACGCAAGGAAGACGGCACGTACGTGTCGCCCGGCGCGTGGGGCGTCACATGGGGCGACCTGATCGAACTCGACCAGAAGAATCCGCCCCTGTGGAGCTACCTGGCTAACGTCTTTCTGACCTGGTGCCGACGCGGCGTCGACGGATTCCGCTGCGACGCCGGATACATGATCCCGGAGGCCGCGTGGGAATACATCATCGCCACGGTTCGCCGCGAATTTCCGGACACGGTCTTCCTGCTGGAAGGCCTCGGCGGCGCACCGGAAGTCACGCAGGCGCTGCTCGACCGCGCGAATATGGACTGGGCGTATTCCGAGCTGTTCCAGAACTATTCCCGCGACCAGATCGAAGGCTACCTGAACTACGCCTGGAACGAATCCTACTCGAACGGCATCATGATCCATTACGCCGAGACTCACGACAACAACCGTCTGGCCGCATCCGGCGAACGCTATGCGAGACTCCGCACGGCGCTGAGCGCGCTGGCGTCCTCCTGCGGCGCGTTCGGATTCACCAACGGCGTGGAGTGGTTCGCGAAGGAGAAGGTCGACGTGCATCAGGACAGCGCGCTGAACTGGGGCGCGGAAACGAACCAGATCGACTTCATCGCCCGCCTCAACACCATCCTCGCCCTGCATCCGGCGTTCTTCAACGGCGCATTCATCCGCTGCATCGACTCAGGTTCGCCCGACGCCGTGGTGATCATCCGCACCAACCGTGAGGCGGAACACTTCCTCGTCATCGCCATGAACCTGAACTGCGACCGTACCGTGACCGCCGAATGGGATGCCAGCTATGCCACGTTCACGCGGGAAAAAATGTACGACCTCATCTCCGGACGCCGTCTGGACATCCTTTCCGTACGCGGCCACAAATGGAGCCTGCCGCTTTCGCCCGGCCGGGTCGTCTGCCTGAGCCCGGAACAGCAATGGATCCCGAAAATCGAAGAGGCCGCGTCCGGAGACCGTCTGGAATACGACCACCTGGAGGATCAGCAGGCCGCCGCGCTCGTGCTCACGGCGCTGACCGCCAAACGCAAGACCCCGGTCCTTGCCGACGACGACATTCCGGCGCTTACCCGCCGTCTCCGCGAATCCCCCGAAGGGTTCCTTCAGGATATCTTCAGCGACCGGCCGGAAATCCCCTATGTGGTCTGGAACTGGCCGAGCGACATCCGCCGCGAGATCATCATCGCGCCGGGACGTTCGATCCTGGTGGCCGCCCCCGTGCGCTTCCGGTTTTTCATCGTTCGCAACGAAGACAACCGCGTGATCGCATCGGCGCGTTCGATCCACTGCAAGGACGGACGGTTCGTCTCCATCGTGCCGCCGCTGCCCACTCCGGACAAGCCGACCGAACTGAGAGTGGCCGTTTTCGTATCCGAAGGCAATGATCTCCGCCGCGACACCGCCGTGCTGATGCTCATGCCGCGCGACATCGACAAGGCCGTCGTCTCCCTCACCCGCGACGAATTCTTCATGAAGGGACGGACGTTCCTCCAGGCCAACGGACGCGGCGGCGCGGTGCATGTCTGCATCGAGACCGGACGCCTGCTCAGCCGTTATGACGCGATCATGCTGGCGAACCTTCATCCCGAGATCCCGGTCGACCGCCATATCATGTGGCGGCGCTTCCGCATGTGGATGATCTACCGTGCCAGACGCCAGCAGATCACCAGCGAAATGATCGACCGGTTCCACATCGCGTCCGACGGCGGCGCCGTGCGGGGCTTCAAGGTCCCCGTCGGAAACGCCCGCGTGGTCGGCCTCATGCTCAAACTTTCCATGATCCCGGAAAAGAACGCCGTCCGGGCGTCGTTCCTCCGGTACGCCTACACGGGGGCCGGCGAGACGATCGACGACAGCGAGCCGGTGCAGCTGCTCATCAGCCCCGACCTCGAGGACCGCAATTTCCACTGCCTGACAAAGGCGTCCGAGGGGCCGCAGGACACGTTCCCCGCCGCCGTGACCGAATCCGCGCGCGGATTCGTGTTCAGGCCCGCCTCTGACCGCATCTTCCGCATGACGGCCTCAAGCGGCACGTTCCGCCGTGCTGACGAGTGGTCTTACATGAATTATCAGGAAAACGAAGCCGAACGCGGCCTCGATCCGAACTGCGACCTGTACAGCCCCGGTTACTTCAAATGCTCCCTGAACGGCAACGAAACGCTGCATCTGATCGGCCAGATCATGACAAGCGAGGACGAACCGAAGATTTCGCCCGTGCCGGAGGAAAAGCCGTGCTATGACCGGATGACCGACGACCTGCAGACCGTCATGCTGAACAGCCTGAAAGCGTTCATCGTCAAACGCGGCAACCTGAAGACCGTGATCGCCGGTTATCCGTGGTTCCTCGACTGGGGACGCGATACGCTCATTTTCGTCCGCGGCCTGATCACAGAACCCATGTTCCACGAGGACGTCAAGCAGATTCTGCTTCAGTTCGCCTCGCTCGTGAAGGACGGGACCATCTGCAATATGATCGCGGGGACCGACACCGGCAACCGCGACACCTCGGACGCTCCGCTGTGGCTCTTCATCGGCGTGCGCGACATGTGCGTCGCGCTCGGCAATAAGGATTTCCTGAAGACCAAGGTCAAGGACCGCGGAACGCTGCTCGATCTGCTCGTCGAGCTGGCCGAAGGGCTCGTCAAGGGCACGCCGAACGGCATCGCCTGCGACGCGGAAAGCGGCCTCATCTTCAGCCCGGCGCATTTCACCTGGATGGACACGAACTACCCCGCCGGAACGCCCCGCGAGGGCTATCCGGTCGAGATTCAGGCGCTCTGGTACGCATCCCTGCGGTTCCTCGCCGAATCGCTCCCCGAGAAGCAGGCCGCACGCTGGTCCGAACTCGCCGCCCGCGTCAAAGAATCGTTCCTGAAATACTTCCCGCTGAAGGAGGAGGGATTCCTCTCAGACTGCCTCCACTGCAAGCCGGGTACTCCGGCGTCGAAGGCCGAACCGGACGACCATCTCCGCCCGAACCAGTTGCTCGCGATCACGCTGGGACTGGTCGAGGACAAGAAACTGCGCCGCATCATTCTCCTCAACACCTCCGAACTCCTCGTGCCCGGCGGCATCCGCAGTCTGGCGGACCGCCCGGTCAAATATCCGCTCCCGATTTACGGCGCGGACGGCAAGCTGCTGAACGATCCGAATCACCCGTACCAGGGGCATTATTGCGGCGACGAGGACACCCGCCGCAAGGTCGCGTACCACAACGGCACCGCCTGGACCTGGCAGATGCCGCTCTTCCCGGAGGCGTACTACATCACGCACGGACGGTTCGGACGCGCCACCGCGATCAGCCTGCTTTCCTCCATGGCGGTCCAGCTGGACAACGGCTGCATCATGCACATGCCGGAGATCATGGACGGCGATTATCCCCACAAGCCGCGCGGCTGCGACGCCCAGGCCTGGGGCCTCTCCGAATACTATCGCGTCTGGAAACTCCTTCACCCCGCTTCAAGATCCATAGAAAAAGACCATGAATGACCTGACCCGCATCCGCAATTTCTCCATCATCGCGCATATCGACCACGGGAAGTCGACGCTCGCCGACCGCATGCTCGAAATCACCCATACGGTCGAAAAGCGCGACCTCGTCCACGCCCAGCTTCTGGACGCCATGGACCTGGAACAGGAACGCGGGATCACCATCAAGTCCCATCCCGTGCGCATGCTCTTCACCGCCTCCGACGGAAACGAATACGAGCTGAACCTCATCGACACTCCCGGCCACGTGGATTTTTCCTATGAGGTGAGCCGTTCGCTCGCCGCCTGCGAGGGCGCGATCCTCGTGCTCGACGCCACCCAGGGCGTGCAGGCGCAGACCGTCGCGAACGTGAACCTCGCCATGCGCCACAACCTTTTCATCATCCCGATCATCAACAAGATCGACCTCGCCGCCGCCGACCTGCCGCTGTGCTACAACCAGCTCGAGGAGATTCTGGCGATCCCGCGCGAGGAAGTCCTGCTGGTCTCCGCGAAGGACGGCACCGGCGTTCCGGAACTGCTCGAGGCCATCGTGCAGCGCGTTCCGCCGCCGAAGAAGCCCGCCGAGGACGGGACCGCCGCGCTGATCTTCGACTCCATCTACGACGCCTACCGGGGCGTGGTGACGTACGTCCGCATGTTCAACGGCAGTCTGGCACGCGGAAACCGCCTGAAGATGTTCAGCACCGGCCTCGAAAGCGAGATCAAGGAAGTCGGCGTCTTCACGCCCGAGATGAAACCCATGCCCGAGCTTGAAGCCGGAGACGTCGGTTACATCATCCCGAATCTGAAATCGCCCGCCGACGCGAAGATGGGCGACACGATCACCGACGCCGCCGCGCCCTGCGCCGAGCCCCTGCCCGGATTCCAGGACGTGAAGCCGATGGTCTTCAGCGGCATCTATCCCATCGACACCGCCGACTACGAACAGCTCAAGTTCAGCATGGCGAAGCTTCAGCTCAACGACCCGGCGTTCCATTACCAGTCCGAAACGTCCGCCGCCCTCGGGTTCGGGTTCCGCTGCGGATTCCTCGGGCTCCTCCACATGGAGATCGTGCAGGAACGCCTCCGCCGCGAGTACAACATGGACATCATCGCCACCTATCCGAGCGTGATCTACCACGTGTACCTCCGCAACGGCGACATGCTGAAGATCGACAACCCGGTGCACCTGCCCGACCCGTCCGAGATCGACCACATTGAGGAGCCGCTCATCAACGCCCACATCATGTCCCCCACCGAGTATATCGGCGACATCATGAACCTGGTGATGAACAAGCGCGGCATCTGCACGAACACGGAGAGCATCGATGCCAACCACGTGATGATCACCGCCTGCATCCCTATGCACGAGATCCTGATCGACTTCCACGACCGCCTCAAATCCATCACGCGCGGCTACGGCAGCCTCGATTACGAACCCGCCGGCTGGCAGACCGAAAATCTCGTGAAGCTCGACATCCTCGTGAACGGCGAACCGGTCGACGCCTTCGCCAGCATCGTCCACTCCGACCACGCCTACGCACGCGGCCGCGAGATCGCCGAACGCCTCGCCGAGGTCATCCCGCCGCAGATGTTCCAGATCGCCATCCAGGCCGCCGTCGGCGGCAAGGTCATCGCCCGCGAAACCGTCCGCCAGCTGAGGAAAAACGTGCTGGCGAAGTGCTACGGCGGCGACATCACCCGAAAGCGCAAACTGCTGGAGAAACAGAAGGAAGGCAAGAAGCGCATGAAGCAGATCGGCCGCGTGAACATCCCGCAGGAGGCGTTCATCGCCGTCCTGAAGAACAACGAACAGTGAGGCGTCCGTGAACTTCCTTCAGACACTCTGGCTGAAACGCGCCAACCGCAAGCTCCACCGCGACATCGTTTCGTCCGTGCGCCACACGCTGGCCGAGGACGACGACATCCTGTCGGACGAGGAGAAGACGCAGCTCAGGGAGTTCGAGAAAGCCGCCGATGAGGCGAAGGCGAATCCCGATCCCGCCGCGTGCGCCGAAGCGCTGAAAACCGTCTCCGGCGAATATGCCGAATATTCCGGGCGGACGACGTTCAAGGCGTGGATGTGCTCCGTGCTGGACGTGCTCGCCGTGGCGTTCGGCGTGGCGTTCGGACTCCGCGCGCTGTTCGTCCAGCCGTTCCAGATCCCGACCAGCAGCATGCAGCCGACGCTGTTCGGCATCCACTACATCGACCGCGAGGCCTCCGATCCGTACCGCAGCAAGCTCGTGAAATTCTTCACCCCGCTCGGCGCGTCCGACGCGAAGATCGTCGCGCCGCGCAATTATTCGACGGTGGAATCCGACCCGGTCCCGGTCGTCCGGCCGTGGCTCTCACTCATCCCGTCCCTGCTGCATCCAGGTGATTTCTACCACACCGGCTCCATCCTGCGCTTCGGCGGACAGGATTTCCTGCTGCCCGGCGACGAGCCGCGCGACAACATCTTCCGCTATCTGCCGGAGGATCCGCGGACGCGCACGTACCGGCAGGGCGAAACCGTGTTCGACGGCTGGCTGTCGTCCGGCGACCATCTTTTCGTCGACCGCCTCTCCATCCACTTCAAGCCGCTGAAACGCGGCGAGGTGTTCGTGTTCAACACCGAGGGACTTTACTCGTCGCACGGGACGCCGCTGACCGGCTACTACTACATCAAACGCCTCGCCGGACTGCCCGGCGACACGCTCCGCATCCAGGACGGACACCTGTACATCCGCCCGAAAAACGAAAACACGTTCCGCCCGGCGGAATGGTTCAACCCGGCGTTCTGCAAGGTGTATTCCGGGATCGGCGGCTACCAGGGGCATCTCGGCATGGGCCGTCTGGAGGAAAACATGGAGTTCACCGTGCCCGACGACTGCTGTTTCGCGCTCGGCGACAACACCGCGAACAGTCTGGACAGCCGCGACTGGGGCCCGCTCCCCGTGAAGAATATCATCGGACGCGCCTGCTTCGTCTTCTGGCCGATCTCGCGCCGCGTCGGCGGCATCGACCGTCAGGACCCGCTCCCCGTGCCGACCGTGTATCCGCCGAGCTCCACACAGCCCACAGCGATGAACCTGCAGTAAACCCGCGGCATCTCGCGGGCCGGCATCCGCGGCAAAAAACTCTGCGGCTTGTGTGTCGTTTTCCTCGCGCCGGAGCTTGTTTTTCACGGGTTCGGGGTGTATATTATTAGAGAACAATTCAACCCCGGAGGTGCCGACTATGCTGCCGTTCATTGACCTGAAGTATCAATACAGCCTGATCCGAGACGAAATCCATGCTGGAATCGACCGCGTACTGGAGAGCGGACACTACATCCTCGGCGCCGAGATCAACGAGCTGGAAAAACAGCTCGCCGAATATGCCGGAGTAAAGCACGCGCTGGCGTGCTCGAGCGGCACGGACGCCCTGCTGATGGCGCTGATGGCGCTCGGCATCGGCCCCGGTGACGCCGTTTTCACCACCCCGTTCACGTTCTTCGCCACGGTCGAGACGATCGCGCTCGTCGGCGCGACCCCGGTCTTCGCGGACATCGATGAAGGCACGTACAACATCGACCCGGCGAAGCTCGAGGAAGCCATCCTGAAGGTCGAACGCGAAGGCAAGCTCAAACCGAAGGCCATCATCCCCGTCGACCTCTTCGGCCTCACCGCCGACTACAAGGCGATCAAGCCGCTCGCCGACGCGCACGGACTCGCCATCATCGAGGACGCCTGCCAGGCGTTCGGCGCGGTCGCCCCGAGCGGCAAACGCGCACCCTCGCTCGGCACCATCGGCTGCACCAGCTTCTTCCCCGCCAAGCCGCTCGGCTGCTACGGCGACGGCGGCGCGGTCTTCACGGACGACGACGACCTCTTCGACAAGATGTACTCCATCCTCGTCCACGGCCGCAGCGCCGAGGACCGTTACAACAACGTCCGCCTGGGCCTGAACGCCCGCTGCGACACGATCCAGGCCGCCGTCCTCCTCGCCAAGCTCAAACTCTTCCCCGGCGAAGTCGAAATGCGCCAGGTCGTGGCCGACCGCTACCGCGCCGGACTGAAGGACCTCGTTTCCGTCCAGACCATCCCCGAAGGCTGCGTCTCCGTTTACGCGCAGTTCTGCCCGCGTTCGCCGAAGTTCGCCGAGATCCAGGCCGCCCTGAAGGCCGCCGACGTCCCGACCGCGCGTTACTACCCGATCCCGATGCACCTGCTCGGCGCGACCGAATACCTCGGATACAAGAAGGGCGACATGCCCGTCGCCGAGGCGTGCGCCGCCGACATCTTCGCCCTGCCGATGCACCCCTACCTCAAGGCCGAGGACATCGACCGCATCTGCGGCGTCATCGCCGACACGGTGAAGAAGTAAACTCCCGTACTTTTCTTTTGACATCATGACGAAGCATAGTGCCATCAAGCTGTTTGAACACAAACGCATCCGGTCCGTCTGGGACGATGAAGCCGGAACGTGGTTTTATTCGGTCGTGGACGTCGTCGGGATTCTGACGGACCAGCCGGACACACAACGGGCTTCAACCTATTGGCGCGTTCTCAAAAACCGCTTATCCAAAGAAAGTTGCGAACCCGTTACAATTTGTAACAGGTTGAAACTTCCAGCGGAAGACGGCAAATTGCGTCTTACCGATGTCGCCGACACGAAAGGCATTCTGCGTATCATCCAGTCCATCCCGTCTCCCAAGGCCGAACCGTTCAAACGGTGGCTGGCTGAAGTCGGAGAAGAACGCCTGGAGGAAATCGAAGATCCGGAACTGGCCATTTCCCGTGCGCTTTACACCTACAGAAGGAAAGGTTATTCCGAGAGCTGGATCAACCAGCGCCTGAAAACGATTGAAGTCAGGAAAGAACTTACCGACGAGTGGGATCGCAGCGGAGTCCACAGCGGATTTGAATACGCATCTCTCACGGACATCATTTCCAAAGCATGGTCCGGCATGACAACGCGGGAATACAAAAACCTGAAAGGTCTCCGTAAGGAAAATCTGCGCGACAACATGAGCAATTTGGAGCTCATCCTGAACATGCTCGCGGAAGCTTCGGCCACCGAGCTTTCCAAACAGAAAAATCCGCGTGGATTCGAGGAAAGCGCACGGATCGCGAAACGCGGCGGCGACATCGCCGGAGAAGCCAGGAAACAGCTCGAAGCCCAGACCGGAATCCCCGTCTGCACCCCAGACCGCGGCGGCCTGATCGAAGACGGCGGCGACGTCATCGAACAGGAAGACAAAGAATCCTGACCGTCTGCGGTTTCCGCTCGCATCAAAATACGGGCAACTCTATTCATTGGTTTCCGGCGGCATCCTGTTTTGGCGTTGAGAAAGTTGAAATAAAGTTTCGAGCATGGTAAGAACGCGGCTTGATTTTTCCGGGAACGTGTGATAAAGTAGAGTTAGAACGAATGCCGCTCGTTGTCGTTGTGGGTGTTCGTGACCGATGTTTTCCGAATCAAGCACTACCAAGGAGCCGACCGATGAAAAAAGTCCGGATCACGGCCAAGAAGATCGTCCGGCACGACGACCTGATCGCGCAGTACGAAAACCCGATCGAACACGCCTGCGACATGAAGCTCGGCCAGGTCTTCGTCTGCAACGGCTGGGCGCGCCCGGAAGGGTTCTGCGACAGCGCCTGGGACACCGTCTCCCCGTTCGTCCTCGCGCTCGCGCACGGCGGCGAGAATTTCTACGACGGCTGGATGAAAAATCCGAAGTCCGCCATGATCTCCTGCAACGACGGGTTCCGCCCCGTCAGCTTCCTGCTGGAGACCATGGACGAGGACGCGGAATACTGACGTGGGAAAACGAAGCCGACGCCGCAATCCGTGGGATGGGGGTGGAGACCGGCCGCCTCAAACTCAAATAAACAGCTCGACTTTAACCGGTCGATTTCGACCAGTTTAAAATCAGCATTGTGAACTGGCAGTCGGACTTCTCTGCCCGACAGCATCCCGTTTTGGGTTGCGAAAGTCTCAATTATGTAAGAAAGCGACTTGACTTTTCCCGGAACGGGTGATAAAGTAGAGTTAGAACGAATGCCGCTCGTTGTCGTTGAGGGTGTTCGTGGACTTGGGAAGCAACAACACAGGAAACACAGGATATGATCTGGGCGATTATAGCAGATGGAATCGTGACGGTTATCCTGTTTCTTCGCTTTCAGGAGTTTCGGGAAATCCGCGGGCGCATGCTGCCGTTGTGCATCCTGACATCGGTTCATACGCTCCTGATTCCTTTGTTCATGATTACCGAGGCCTACAGCTCCGGCAGGCCAAACATAATCACCGCAGCCGATGTTCTTAGATGGTTCTATCTTTTCTCCCCGCTTGTTCTGCTGCTGTTCGGCATCATCTACATGATCGCGCTGGCTGAAAACTCCCGCATGCCCCGGCCGCTGGGAATATCCTGTTTCATTTTTGCCGCAAACACTCTCCTTCAGGGGGTGTTGGTTTTAGCTGTTCTCGCCTTGGTATTCCGCGGATAAGGACGCACTCATGAACAATCGAAACGAGCTCTTCATCGCGATCGCGACCGCCGCCTTGCTCGCATTCACGCTGCATACCGTGTTCAACATGGGGAGCTGTTGCGATGGGCCGTCGGGAAAAGCCAGACACGCGGACTGCGTCAGTCATCTTGCCCAGATCGGCAAGGCTTTTTTTCAGTATTCCCTGAGCTATGACGACTGGTATCCGACCACATCCAGGACCAGAGCGCCGAAGTGGCTGGATGCCGAAAGCGGCAGAAGTCTCGAACTCCTCCGCGAAGCGGACCTGCTGTGCTTCCCGGAGTCCTATCTCTGCCCTGGCAACAAACGCATCAAAGCCGCGAAAATGGGACAAAGCCTTCCGGGCCATGTTTCCTACAACTGGTGCGACGGTCTCAAGGGCAGCAGCTCCGCGCTGTCCCCCGTCGCCTGCGACGGCGTCAATAACCACAGTGTTTATACCGGATGGTTCGTCCGCGGTGAGGGTTCCGTCGGCATCGGCAATGGAAGCGATTCTAAGGCATGGAGCTACGATCCGATGTTCCGGGATTACTGCTACGAAAAGACCTACACGGATTACAGTTTCTGATCCGAATCAAACACCACCAAGGAGACCGGAACCATGTTGCCCCAATGCAAAATCTGCCGGAGGGTATATACCCCGAATCCGCGCGTCAAGCTCCGTCACGGACATGAACAGGGGCTTTGCCCGGATTGTCTTTTCCTCTGCCGAAGACAGAATCAGCTCGAAGGGCCGGAGAAAACGATTCTGCGCAGTCTGCACGAATATCTTGTTCGTCAGGGAGTGGCGGATGAAAAAAGATTTGTCCTTTGGAATAATATGCCCGGCCTCGCCATGCCTGACCCGCCGAGATTCTGGAGCGAAGCCATCTTCGGTTTTTTTCTGAAACGATGGTATGCAGTCACTTACGTTGTCGGCGGAAACCGGGAACAGGTCGCCGCGTTCGGCAAGAATCTGCACGCGGTTTTTGCCCCAGATTCCGATGGCAACCGGCTGGATTTCCCCTTCGATCCGGGGCATCTGTCCTTTCATGCAGGAGGGATTGTCGAGGTCAAACGACCGGAGAACAATCCTTCCGTCAGACAATTCCAGGTTACGGTATCGTTTTGAAATCCCCGCCGTCCGGTCGCGGTCCGGCGGCGCATCACGCGTTTTTAACGTAAAAATAACGTTCAAAACGCGTTTTATTTTGTTGAAAAAGCGTCTTTTTGTGCTATGTTTTCAGTGATTCGGAATCTTCGACCTAACTTTTCACCTTAAACATACAGGAACCCAGACCATGAAGTTCAGTCTCTCCATGAAAGCGGCTCTCACCTGCGCCGCGGTCTTCCTCGCCGCCGGACTCTGCTCCGCCGCCGATCCATTTCTGACCTCCCCGGACGCGGACAAGACGATCCGCGTGTACCTCGACGAGGGCAACGTGCTCCGCGTGGAGCGCAACGCGAAGGAAGTCTTCCAGGTCCGCCTCGGCCTGAAGTCGAACAAGGCGAACTACGATTTCTCGCAGCTCAAGCTCAAGGGGCAGCTCCCCTCCGGCAACAACGTCGCGCTCGTAACCGAGAAGTACACGGCGGTCAACGGCAAGCGCTCCGAACGCACCGTCCGGATGAACGAAAAGACGCTCGTCTTCGGCGAAGGCGAAAACCAGATCGGCGTCATCGTCCGCGCGGGCAGCGATTCCTTTGCGTTCCGCTACAACATCGGCGGCTCCGGCGACGTCGAATTCCAGGGCGAGACCACGTCGTTCGTGTTCCCGCTGACCGACGGCTTCCGCATGCAGCGCCGCGTGACCAGCTACGAAGACCGCTATCTCGCGTACACGGCCGATGAACTCAAGCCCCAGCCCCAGCAGCAGGGCGGCCCCGGCGGCAATCGCGGTCCGGGCGGCCGCGGCGGGCGCGGCGGCAACAACAACCGCATCCGCAACTGGAACTATCCGCTTCTCTTCAACTCCGCCGACAAGTCCACTTGGGGCCTCCTCTCCGAGACCTGGTTCGACGGCACCTACTGCGGCACCTATCTGCAGAGCGAAGTCAAAGACAACGGCGTGACCTTCACCACGCATTATCCCGATCCCGGTGAAGGCGCGAACCAGGGCGCGGTCAACCCGACGACCACGCTCCCGTGGAAATCCCCGTGGCGCTGCGTCATCATCGGCACGCTCGCCGACATCGTGGAATCCACGCTCATCGACGACCTCGCCCCCGAATGCGCGGTGGACGACGTCTCCTGGATCACACCCGGCGTGGCCTCCTGGGTCTACTGGGCATACAACCACGGCAGCAAGGACTACCAGATCGTCAAGGACTACATCCTGCTCGCCTCCGAAATGAAGTGGCCGAACGTCCTGATCGACTGGGAATGGGACGTGATGGGCAACGGAGGCAACATCGACGACGCCCTCGCGCTCGCCAAGGAGAAGAACGTCGGCGTCTGGCTGTGGTACAACTCCGGCGGAAAGCACAACTACGTCGGCGGCGGCCCGCGCGACCGTTTCAACACCCATGAGACGCGCGAAAAGGAATTCGCCTGGCTCACCGACAAGACCGTCAAGGGCGTGAAGATCGACTTCTTCGAGAGCGACAAGCAGAGCATGATGCAGTACTACGTCGACATCCTGAAGGACGCCGCTCCCCACAAGATCATGGTCAACTTCCACGGCGCCACGCTCCCGCGCGGCTGGTCCCGCACCTACCCCAACCTCATGTCCATGGAAGGCGTCTGGGGCGCGGAACAATACAACAACCACCCCATGATGACCGAACCCGCGGCCGAACACAACACCACGCTGCCCTTCACGCGCAACACCGTCGGCCCGATGGACTACACCCCCACCGCGTTCACCAACTCCCAGCACAAGCACCTCACCTCCCACGCGCATGAACTCGCGCTCCCGGTCGTCTTCGAATCCGCCTGCCAGCACATGGCCGACCGCCCGTCCGCGTTCCGCGCCCTCCCCGAAAAGGTGAAGGATTTCATCGCCGGCCTCCCGACCACATGGGACGACACCAAGTACCTCGGCGGCGAACCGGGCGACTTCGTGATCCTCGGCCGCCGCAAAGGCGACACCTGGTACGTCGGCGGCATCAACGGCAAGAACGAGACGCGCGAAGTCAAGTTCGTCGTCCCCGGCAAGACCGGCGACACTTATTCCTTCCGCAAGATCGCGGACGGCAAGGACGTCGATTCCAGCTACTTCGTCAACGGCGACGTGAAGCCCGACGATCCGCGCGCCTGGGACATCACCGAAGGCACGGCAAAAGCCGGCGACGTCATCACCGTCCGGATGATCGGCCGCGGCGGCTTCTCCTTCCGCTTCATCAAGAAGTAAGCGCCGCAAAAAAGCCTGCCGAACAAGCAGGCCGATCGCTAAAAAAAGTTCGTCCGCTTCCACGGAATACACCGTTCGGAAGCGGACGTTTTTTCGCCGGGGAAGAAAGCTCCCTTAATTTGAAATCGATGTAGAAAGACTCTCCGACTGTCTGCGGAGTAAAACCATAAAATAGAGGCGGAAAAAGAGTTCGGCGGCCCATCGCAGCGAGGGATGTTTGATGAACATCCGCACATGGAATGCCGCAACGCGCTGCGGGAACGAACTGTATTTCATCATGCGGTCATAGGAATCGAAACCGTCTTCAAAGATGTAATTCAGCCATTCCACACGTTTTTCGCGGGGAATCATTCTCTGCGCATTTTGCGAAAACCACATGTAATTCATACGGGAAATCCACTGGCGGCTCCAGCACTGGACCACACGTGCGTCGAACCCTTCCTCACGGGAGATTTTGTCGTAGAAGGCCAGCAGGGATTTCGTGATGGTGGACCAGTCCTTCATGAAATAGTCCGCGCCTTTCGCCTTTGTCTGGACGGAATTCGGGCGGATTCGGTAGAGGTAGTAAGGTTCGTGAAGCGGGACGACGCGTTTGGCCAGATAAAGCGCCCGCGGGGAGAATTCGCTGTCCTGATGCCGCAGGCCGCGGATGCATTTCAGGTCATGATCCACAAGGAATTCGCGGCGATGGACGGTCAGCTGGAGCATCGGGCAGAGATCGCCATGCAGACGGCGATCCAGATAAAGAACGGCCTCCGAACCTGTCAGTTCCGCGGGCGCGTCCTGACCGTAGTTGTCCCGGAGTTCGCTTTTGCCGTTGATCTCATTGTTTACGACAATCGCGCACGGATAGAGGTCGGCGCCGGGGTTCGCCATGATCTTTTCATGGAGACGTTCCAGACAGCCGTCCGCAATGGTGTCGTCGCTGTCCAGGAAGATAATATATTCCCCCTGCGCCATGTCGGTCCCGGTATTGCGGGACGCGGAGCACGACCCTGTACGCGGACTGGTAAAAATTTTAAACCGGGAATCTCCAGCAGTCTTTTCGCGGATGATTTCCTCGGTTCTGTCTTTCGAAGTTTCGATGCCGAGGATACATTCCCATTCCTGAAACGACTGACTCAGAATGGATTGAAAACATTCCTCAATATACGCTTCGACATCACAGCAGGGAACGACAAAGGAGAAAAAAGGCTTCATAGCGGCTCTTCCAGTATCCGGTCGAGGATTATGTGTTGTGTTTTCATATAACATTCAAAAGTAAATGCCTGTGCACGTTCTTTACAACGGTTCAGCTGTTCCTGACGGAATGCCTCATCGGTGAGAAGACGGGTCAGGATCCGCGCAGCATCTTCGTTCGTATGATATACCAGGGCGGGATTGCAGACGACTTCCGGGGTGCCGCCTTCGTCCGGAACGATCGGGATGCATCCGGCCTTCAGATACTCCGTGATTGAGATGCCGAACGCCTCGTCGCGTTCCGCATGAATGGCATAGGTTCCGCTGAGCAGGAATGCGGCTTTTTCCCTGCCGTAGACAGGGTCGATCAGCTCAATCCACGTTTTTTCCGCGGCGAGCTGTTTCAACTTTTCCGTATAAGCCCCCGGCGTCAATGGGCCTGCAAGATGCAGATGGATATCAAGGGCGGAAAGCTCCCGGGCCCGTTTCACGATCTCAACGATATTCAAAACGCCTTTTTCCTGCTGGATACGTCCCAAATAGATGACGCGCATCGGGTCGCGTTCGACTTCCATCGGAGGAATATCGAACGAT
Organism: uncultured bacterium; assembly: GCA_902778895.1. Taxonomy (GTDB): domain Bacteria; phylum Verrucomicrobiota; class Lentisphaeria; order Victivallales; family UBA1829; genus UBA1732. Next base: position 143,453 of record CACYZF010000005.1, on the reverse strand, counting down.
GTGGGCGGATAGAACACCGTGCAGTTGAACGGACCGTAAAAAGCGCGCATGGTGTCGGCGACATATTGGGAGGGAACGTAGATGCGTTCCCGTTGGTCGGCCAGGATCTTTCTTGTCGAACGCACCCCAAGCAACGGGCGCAGAATCGATTCGGCGAGCACCGTGCGGATTCGCCGTTTGAGGCGGGGCACCCCGGAGAGCGGCGGTCTGTGCTGGAAGAAATCACAGAAGGCGTTGTCTCCGAAAAGCCTCAAGATATAGACGACATGATGGGCCGGCTTTCCGAAATCGATCATGTTCGCCGCGGAAATGCAAATGTCCGCCTGTTTCGCCAGTTTTTTCAGTTGCCAGACCCTGTAAAACGGCAGAATGGAATCCAATTTCTGCAGAAAGCGATTCTTCGGTTTAGTCGTCACCACGTTGACTTTTTCGACGTCCAAATCAACATGATAACGCTTTGCCGCCGGTTCCAGTTGGGATTCCCAGGCCAGCGCCAGAGTGACGGAGTATCCTCTTTGCTGAAGTTCGGCGACGAGAAGAAGCGGCAGATATTCGCTTCCGCCCAATTCTGATCGGATTTCATAATAGTAAACCAGGACTTTTTTCCCGCATTCCACGGAACAAACGGATTTCATGATCTGTTTTTCCTTTCGATCATCGGATAATAGAACTTGCGGAAAAACACCTTGGCGGGGAACTGAATCCCTTTTGCGGAAAGCAGAATCAGGGGACAAGCAAAACGTTTCGGACGGGAAGCATATTGTATGAGATGCATAAAACGTTCCTTGTTGCTTTTCTCTGCAAACAGGGCGTTCAAAGCATTTCGTCTGTCTTTGTCCGTTATTTTTCTGGAACTGACGGGGTGAAACAGGAACCAGTAAAGCATGGAAAACCACTGGTTGCTCCAGATCCTGAGGATGTCCTCAGGAACCGTATTCTCGAATGCCAGATCGAACAAGCTCGGCAAAACGATTTCCGCAATATTGTAGACAACGCGGGCGGATGCCTCCGTCGTGAGCGAATCGGCCCTGCGCCGGTAAACATAAAAAACCTCGTCCAAATACGCCATTCGTTTCGCCTGATACCAGACGCGCGGCATCCATGCATAATCTTCGAGGATTCCCTTGGGCTGATGAAGATGGTTTTCCTGCAGAAAAGCCGTCCGATAAACATTCAGGATCGAATATGCGAAGAATCTGCCGCCATTCCGGCCGGAACGCCTGATGGCATCCGGTCCGGAGAACACAATACCGGAATCCTGAACAGAAAAATTGGTATGTTTCGGGGCATTGACCGGATCAAAATTTTCGTTTTGCGTTATGACGCAGGCAAAGGCCAAAATATCAAGAGGACCGGTTTGTGCAAGCTTCTGCGCCAGTTTTTCCAGCATATTGTCCAGAATCCAGTCGTCGCCATCCACAAACACGATATACTCCCCGGAAGCATGATCCATCCCGTAATTGCGCGAAGGACCTCCGCTTCCGCTTTTCGGGCCGGTCGCGACCTTGAAGCGGGAATCGCGTTCCGCCATAGCCCGGCAGATCTCCAGCGAACGGTCGGTACACTCCTCCACATAGCAGATCACCTCGAAATCGCGGAATGTCTGGTTCGCGATGGAGTCCAGAGCTTTCTGCAGATATGGCTCGGTCTGATATCCGGCCAAAGCAACGGTGAAAAGCGGCGTGTGATTCAGGTCATTCTCATTCATAAAGAGTATCGTTCTTCCGGAAAGCCCTGTTTATGCTTTCATCTTCAGACAAAATGATAATCCGCGGCTCTGACCTTCCCGAACGAAGGATCGACGACCATGACTTTGGACAACACCTCCGTACAGCGTCCGCAATGCGTGCAGCTGGTCGCGCATTTGCCGCCGATGCCGCTCTCCGCCCAGTCCGCCGGGAAACGTTTGTTGTCGAGGATGTACGGCCGGAAAAAGTACGTGTAAACCGGATCGAGCAGCCCCAGCAGATTGCCGTCGTAGCTGCGTTCGCAGTACGCGCGGATGATGCGTTCCGGATCGGGGACGGCCCGGGTCGAAAGCTTGATCACGTCGACCTCGTCTTCATAATAATGCAGGTCCTCCGGACGGATCCAGGATGAACGCAGGATCTCCTCGTACTGCTTCTTCATGTACATGTTGATGCAACGCGACGGCTGGATGCCCGTGCGCTTCGTTTCCTCGACGGTCCGGCTCAGACCATGCGAATTGATCGTCTCGTGGAAGAAATGGAACGGGCAGTTCCGCAGGCAGCTTCCGTTCACGAGCATGCACAGCTTCTTGCCGTGGTCGCGCGTCCATTTGCGGAACGCCCGGAGCGTGGGCAGATCGCGCTGAAGGTCGCGGCTGATGTAGTAGGAATCGAACATCGGCGCCATGTATTCCATGGAAATGATGCTGTCCACACGCGCATTCACGGACGCCCGGATGTCGATCTTCGGGAAATCGTGCTTGATGATCTGCGCCAGATACGGCGAAATGACCGTGACGGTCTCCGGCAGGATGCCCCTGCTGTCCATGTCCGACAGCGCACCGATCACGCGGGCGTGCTGCTTCGCAGTGAACGCCTCCTCGCCGTAGCACATGGCGTTGATGAGCAGGTCGAGCGAAAAGCCTTTGGATCGCGCCCAGCGCATATCCTCGGTGACGATATCTTTCAGCTTTTCCGTATCGCCGACCATCCTTCGGGCATTTTTCAGCTCCGGCCAGGAAAAGAACACTTCCTGAATGTAATCCTGATAGCGTCCGGCAACATCCCGGAAATCGCATTTGCTGTTGCCGAAGAAATGTCCGACCGCGAATTTCTTTCTGACGTGCTGTGTCTGCTTGTTCATGGGGAATCCTCTCAAAGAGCCGGGCATCAGCTCTCGGGCATGATAAGCGGTTTGTCCGGCACAGAATACTGGGAAAAATTCGGCAGGTCCGGGTCGCGTTTGTAGATGAGCTTCAGGACTTCCGTGCATTTCCCGCAATGCGTGCAGTCGATGGCGCATTTTCCGGCGATTTTCCCCTCGCTCCATTCCTTCGGAAACGCCTTGTTGTCGAATAGGTTCGGACGGATGAAATACGAATAGTTCGGGTCCAGCAGCTGAATCAGATCGCCATCGAATTCGCCGGACGTATACGCCTTCAGGATCAGGTCGGGGCGGTCGGCCTCGCGCGTGGAAAGCTTGAAGACGGAAACGTACGGATCGTACCGGTGCAGGTCTTCCGGGCGGATCCAGGACCCGCGGAGGATCTCTTCATATTGCTTGGACTGGACAAGCCCGACGCACAGGGTCGTCGGCATCTTGAGTTTCGTCGATTCATTGAAAATATGCACGAAATCGTGCGACAGCAGGGTTTCGTGGAACGTCTGCCACGGGCAGTAGCGCAGACAACCGCTGTTCGCCAGCATGCAGATCTTCTTGCCGTTCTTTTTGGCCCATTCGGCAAACATCTTCACGGTCGGCAGATCGCGCTGGAGGTCGCGGCAGAGATAGAACGAATCAAACTCCTCCGACACGTATTCCATGGCGAGCGTGGAGTTCAGGCGCATGTTCACGGACGCCCGGCGGTCGATGGACGCGTTGAACTTTTTCGTGATGACCGCGATAAAAGGCGAAGTGGTGGTGATGATCTCCGGAAGGATGCCCTCCCGGTCCATTTCCTTCAGGTTCGCGTAGTAGTCCTGCCGCTGTTCCGCGGTCAGGGCCTTGTCCCCGTAACAGGTCGCGTTAATCAGCAGGTCCAGACGCATCCCTTTCGAGCGGCAGAACCGCATGTCGTCGATGACCTGTTTCCTGAGGGGCTGGGGATCGCCCTTGATCTCGCGTGCGGAAAGCAGTCCGGGCCACGGGAAATAGACTTCCTGCAGGAACGGCGCATACTTTTCGGCCAGATCGCGGAAGGAGAAGCCCGACCGTTTTCCAAAGAAATAACCGAATGCGAACCTGCGTTTTTTGTCAGAGGAGGGACGTCCGAGCTGAATCCGGCGCAGATTCTGGACCGGAACAGATTTCTGACTCAATTGGTAGGATGGCCATTTCATGATTTTGTTCCTTTCCTGCCCGCAACCCCCAGTTCCGAATTGTTTTCTTTCTTCGGCGCCAGCAAATCGAACGAGTGCACCAGGGAAAAACCGTCCAGACGGGCACCCGGTTTGATATCATATTTCAAAATCTGCTCCAGGACCTGTTCGCACTTTCCGCAGTGCGTGCAGTTGTCCGCGCATTTTCCGGCAATGCCGCTGGTCACCCAGTCGGCCGGAAACGACTTGTTGTCGACGCGGTTCGGACGGAATCCGAGTCCATGATAGGGATCCATCAGACGCAGCAGATTGCCGTCGTAGGAAGCGTTGATGTATGCTTCCGCGATTTCCATCGGGAACTTTGCCTCGCGGGTCGAAAGCTTGATCGTCTCAAGCTCCGGCTCGAACACATGAATGTCTTCGGGACGGATCCATGTGCACCGCAGGAAATCCGACAGCTTCTTTTTCTGGGCAAAAAGCTTATTGCACACGAGGTCGATATTCTGGTATTCCATTTCGGGAAACGAGAACGTGAATCCGTGCGAAAGAAGCGTCTCATGGAAGACCTGCCACGGGCAGTTCCGCACGCATCCGCTGTTCGCCAGCATGCACAGTTTCTTGCCGTGGTCCCTGCACCAGGCGGCCATCTTCCGGAACATCGGCAGATCGCGCTGAACGTCGCGGCAGATATAGTAGGAGTCGTAGAGGGGCGCGAGATATTCCAGAGCGAGCGTATTGCGCAGGCGCATGTTCACGGACGCCCGGACCTCAATATCGGGGAAATTCAGCTTGAAGACTTTCGCGATGTAAGGCGACGTGGTCGTGACGATTTCAGGATACAGGCCGAGTTCGTCCAGATGCTTGATGATCCCGACGATCTGAAGCCGCTGATCCTCCGTGAACGACTTCTCGGCATAGCAGGTCGCATTTGCCAGGATGTCCAGCTTCATGCCGTGTTCCCGACAGTATTTCAGGTCGGCCACAATGCGTTCTTCATCGTCCGGCTTGTCATAGACTTTGGCGCGTGCGTTCGAGAGGCCGGGCCACGGGAAATAGACCTCGCGAAGCCTGGGGGCAAACCGTTTCGCAAGTTCGGCGAAAGATGCAGGGTCGTCCGGTTTTTCCGTCAGATAGTGGCCGACTGCGAATTTTGTTCTGGCAATCTTTTTTGAGCTCATTTTTATAAAAGGGTCCGCATAAAACGCGTGTGGATGATTGATGTATCGTTCTATTCTTCATCCTTAATGTAACCCCGCCGCGTCATTTGTCAAGCTGGTTTCCCCGAAAAAAGCAGGAAAAAAGGTTGATTTCTGAAAGCTTTGTCCCTGATCTTTCGTGGAAATTCATTTTTTTTCATGAAAACAGATGTTTCCTGCTTGCAATCCCTCTAATTCTATGCTATAGTTTAATGCGATTACGCATTTTCTTATTCCAGAAAGGATTTCATCAAAATGAAATACATGTTCCTTGCTGTGTTTGCCGCTCTTGTCATGACAATCACCTCCGGTTGCTCCTTCTTTGCGCGCGGCGAACAGATCGTCGCCGTCACGGTCACGCCGAGTGACGCCGCCGTCATTGCGAACGGCGTGGAATACCATCTGCTTTCGCCGATGTACATTGAAGTGCCGACCAGAGACGCGCTCCTCATCACGGCGTACAAGCCTGGATACCGTACCGCCTACTACGCCGCTGACAGCGAACTCAGCTCCACCGGAAAGCTCGATGCGCTCGGAAGCATCTTCATCCTGCCTGCCACGGGACTTCTCACCAACGGCGCGTGGCGGTTCACCGAGAGCAACATCGTGATCAACCTCCAGCCGCTCCCGGATCCCGAAGAGTCCGCCATCGAACAGGAAGCCACCCAGCGCAAACGTCAGGATGTCGCACGCGAACTCAACGACCAGGTGCTCAATCTGCCGGCAGTTCCCGTTACGGATGCAAACGCAAAGACTTCCGACATCCGCACTGTGGACAAAAACGGCGTATCCGTGGTCAGCCAGGAACCGCTTGACAAACCGGCTCCCGCAGATCCGGACGATATTTCGATCAAGTCGAAAGACTGAACCGCACCACGTTCTTTTTCCGGAGAACGCAAATCTGCTCTCTTCCGCCGGAGGCTTGCGGAGCTTCCGGCGTTTTGTTTTTACCGGCAGACGGTTCTGTCCGGCTTAACTCCCCGCGGGGTTTGACATAACGAAATACTGAATCCAACGGAGGCTCATGATGCTCACCATACAGGAAATCCGATCTCTCGCCGCGAAAAAAATACTTGTCCTGGACGGCGCCATGGGCACGATGCTTCAGGCCGGACACCCGACCGCCGCGGATTTCAACGGCGGGGAGTTCGCGTCGCATCCGGTCCCGCTGACCGGAGACAACGATGTGCTGAACATCACGCGTCCCGACCTGGTAAAATCCGTGCACCGCGCCTATCTTGAGGCCGGAGCGGACATCATCGAGACCAACACGTTCAACTCGAATTATTTCTCCCAGCTTGACTACGGTCTGCAGGACCGCGTGTACGACCTGGCGTTCGCCGGGACGCACAACGCACGCGAAGTCGCCGACGAATTCACCGCCCGCGATCCGTCCAAACCGCGCCTCGTCGCGGGGAGCGTCGGTCCCACCGGACGCACCGCCGGCATGTCGTCCGACGTGGAGGACCCCGCCGCCCGCGACGTCACGTTCGACGAGCTTGCCGCGACCTACCGCACATGCATGGAGGCGATGCTCGACGCAGGGGCGGACATCATCCTGATCGAAACCGTGTTCGACACGCTGAACTGCAAAGCCGCGCTCTTCGCCGCCGAGGAAGCCATGGCATCCCGCGGACGCGACGTCCCGGTCATGGTCTCCGCCACGCTCAGCGACGCCAGCGGACGCCTGCTCTCCGGACAGTGCGCCGAGGCGTTCCTGATCTCCGTCTCCCATGCCCGCTGCCTTTTCTCCGTCGGCTTCAACTGCGCGCTCGGCGCGGAGGAACTCCGTCCGCACATCGCCGAAATGGCGGCGAAATCCCCCTTCCTGGTCAGCGCGCACCCGAACGCCGGACTGCCCGACGCCGAGGGGAAATACACCCAGACGCCCGACCAGATGGCCGCCGTGATCCGTTCGCTGGCGGACGCCGGACAGCTCAACATCGCGGGCGGATGCTGCGGCACGACGCCCGCCCACATCGCGGCCATCGCGAAGGCGCTCGACGACGTGAAGCCGCGCGTCCCCTCTCCTCAGCCGCGTCTCCTGCGCCTCTCCGGTCTCAACGCGTTCACCGCCTCCCGTGACAAGAATTTCATCAACATCGGCGAACGCACCAACGTGGCCGGGTCCCGCAAGTTCCTGAACATCGTCAAGGCGGACGACATGCCCGGCGCGATGGCAATCGCGCGCCACCAGATCGAAAACGGCGCGGCCATCATCGACGTCAACATGGACGACGCCCTGCTCGACGCGCCCGCCGCCATGAAGCGCTTCCTGCTGTACGCCGCAGGCGAACCCGACATCGCCGCCGTCCCGTTCATGATCGACTCCTCGAACTGGGAGGTCGTCCGCACCGCGCTCCGCTGCGTGCAGGGACGCGCCATCGTGAACTCGATCTCCCTCAAGGAAGGCGAAGAGCCGTTCCTCGCGAAAGCCCGCGAGATCCGCCGCCTCGGCGCGGCCGTCCTCGTGATGGCGTTCGACGAGAAGGGCCAGGCGGACCGCTACGAACGCCGCATCGAAACGCTTTCGCGCTCCGTGAAGCTCCTGACCGAACAGGCCGGATTCGCGGAGGAGGACATCGTGCTGGACCCGAACGTATTCGCCGTGGCGACCGGGATCGCCGGACACGACGACTACGCCGCCGACTTCATCCGGTCCGTCGCCGAACTCCACCGGCGCTTCCCGCTCTGCGGCATCAGCGGCGGCATCAGCAACGTTTCATTCTCGTTCCGCGGAAACGACCTCATCCGCGGCGCGATCCACACCGTTTTCCTGAAGCACGCCATCGACGCCGGCCTGACCATGGGCATCGTGAACGCCGCCCAGCTCGGCAACTACGACATGCTGCCCGCCGACCTCCGCGACGCCGTCGAGGCGGTCGTGCTCAACACCTCGCCCGGCGCAGGGGAACGCCTTCTCGAACTCGCCGCGTCCATGAAGAGCTCGGGCGCGACCTCGAAACCCGACGCGGAAACTGCCCCCGAATGGCGTTCGCTCCCGCTCGCGGAACGCATCGCCGCTTCGCTCGTGCGAGGAGACGACTCCTTCGTCGACGCCGACATGGCGGAAGCCCTCGCGGCGTACCCGGACCCGATGGCAATCGTCGAAGGCCCGCTCATGGACGGCATGCGGAAGACCGGCGAGCTGTTCGGCGCGGGCAAGATGTTCCTGCCGCAGGTCGTGAAGACCGCCCGCGTGATGAAGCGCGCGGTCGCCGTGCTGATGCCCGTGATCGAAGCCTCGAAATCCGCCTCGTCCGGCGCGAAATGCCCCGTCGGCGTGTTCGCCACAGTCAAGGGCGACGTGCACGACATCGGCAAAAACATCGTGTCGGTCGTACTCCAGTGCAACAACTGCGCGATCCACGACCTCGGCGTAATGATCCCGGCCAACGAGATCGCCGACGCCGCCGAACGCGAGCACGCCGATTTCGTCGGCCTCAGCGGCCTTATCACTCCCTCGCTCGACGAAATGGCTCGCACGGTCGCCGAATTCGAGCGGCGCGGCCTGAAGATCCCGATCCTAGTCGGCGGCGCCGCCACCTCGGCGCTGCACACCGCGCTGAAACTCCAGCCGCTCTACTCCGGCCCGGTCATCCACACCACGGACGCCTCCGATTCCGCGGTCGTGGTGAACACGCTCATGAACCCGGATAAACGCGGCGCTTACCTTGAATCCCTGCGCGGGTTCTACGACGAACTGACAGGAAAGGCCGCGAAACGCGCCGTTCCCGAGCTCATCCCCTACGCGGAAGCCTGCGCGAAAGCCTCCCGTGAAAAACCGTTCTGCCCCGTCCCGCGCGTTGTGCAGGAAGATCCTGATGGATTTGACAGCAGCTTCGGGAGAGGTTTCTCCGCATCCGAACTCGCCGGCAGACTCGACTGGGATGCGTTCGCCCGTGCATGGAAAACCCCGTCCGAGGCCGCCGGAAACCTCATCGACGACGCGAAAAAGCGCCTCGCCGAAGCAAAATTCAGTATCTGGTCCTGGGGAGGCATCTTCCCGGCGGAACGCCTGGACTGCAACACGTTCAAGGTTTCCACACGTCACCACGCGACGCTGCGCGAGGACGGCGTCGGGGACTACGCGGTCATCACGTTCCCGCGCGCCCAAACCGGCGACTGCCGTTCCCTCGCGGACTTCATCGGCGACTGGCTCGGCATGTTCGTGGTGTCCGTATCGGTCCCGGAAACGCCCGGCGACGACTACGTTTCTCTGCTCGACTGCACGCTCGCGAACTTCCTGGCGGACGCCGCCGCGTCGGCCCTTTTCGACTGGATTTCCACGTATTTCTGGGGCTGGCGGGAAGAGTCCGATCCGCCGTCCGGCATCGCGCCCGCGCCCGGTTATCCGGTCCTGCCCGACCACAGTCTCAAACGCGAGATATTCCATCTGCTCGACCTGTTCCCCATTCAGGATAGATTTGTGGAACTCACCGAGAATTTCATGATGTCGCCGTCCTCCTCGACCTGCGCCTTCGTGATCCCCGATCCAAGGGCGGATTACCGTGCGCTCGGCCCGATCGGCGACGACCAGATCGCCGCGCTCGCCGAAGCCCGAGGATTCTCCGTCGAGCGCATGAAAGTCCTGCTGTCGCAGTCAACTTTCCCCGCCAAACGACTTGAAAAATAGAAAAAAGACGGCATATTATTTGATTGAGTTTTTATTATTGAACAAACGGCGGCCGCGGAATCCCGTTCTCCCGCCTCAATCCAGCGGAAACACCTCATGTCACAGACTCTTCAGCAGGCCCTGCACGACCGCATCGTGATCTTCGACGGCGCGATGGGCACCGAAATATACCGGCGGAATTTCTTCGTCAACCTCTCCTTCGAAAACCTCTGCCTCGCCCGGCCCGACGTGATCCGCGCCATCCATACGGCGTACCTCGACGCCGGAGCGGAGGTCCTCACGACCAACTCCTACGGTGCGAACCGCGCCAAGCTCATGAAATTCGGCCTCGCCGAACAGACCGCCGCGATCAACGAAGCTGCCGTCAAGCTCGCGCGCGAGGTGGCGGGAGATAACGCCATGGTCGCCGCGTCCGTCGGCCCCGTCGGCGAACTCCCGTCGTACCTCAACCCGCTCGAAATCCTCACCGAACAGGTCTCCGTGCTCGCGAAGGCCGCGCCCGATTTCCTGATGTTCGAGACGCTTGCCACTCTCGCCGACCTCGACCTGGCGCTGAAAGCCGCCGCGTTCGCGGACGGCGTGCCGTTCGTGCTCAGCTTCGCGCTGGACGAGAATGCGGAAACTGCCAAAGGCGAACCGGTCTCCGCCATTCTGGAACACATCGCAGCATCCCCGGTCCAGCCGGTCGCATTCGGCCTCAACTGCTGCAGCGGCCCCGGCTCGATGCTCCGCGCGCTCGAAACTGTCCTGCCGCTGATCGATAAAAAATTCCCCGTGATCGCCCAGCCCAACGCCGGCAGTCCGCGCAGCGTGGACAACCGCATGCTCTACATGTGCAGTCCGGAGTATTTCACGACCTACGCCATGCGCTTCGCCCAGCTCGGCGTACGCGGCATCGGCGGCTGCTGCGGCACCTCGCCCGAGCACATCGCCGACATGGCGCGCAGCGTGAGCCCGCTCGCGAAACACGCCCACGTGGTCGAGATCGCGCCGTCCGAACCCTCCGTTCCGCTTCTGGATCCGGTCCCCGCCGCCGAAAAAAGCTCCTTCGCCGCGAAGCTCGCCTCCGGTAAGTGGGTGAACGCGGTCGAGATCGTGCCGCCGCAGGGCTACCTGCTCGACACCACCATCGCCAAGGCGAAAGTCTGCGCCGAGGCCGGATTCGACGTCATCAACATCCCGGACGGCCCGCGCGCCAGCTCCCGCGTCTCCACCATCGTGACCGCGATCAAGATCCAGCAGGAAGTCGGCATCGAGACCGTCCTGCACTGCTGCTGCCGCGACAAGAACGTGATCGGCATTCAGGCCGACCTGCTCGGCTGCGCCGCCATGGGCATCCGCAATATCCTGTTCATCACCGGCGACCCGCCGAAGCTCGGCGACTACCCGTTCGCATCCGGCGTGTTCGACCTCGACTCCATCGCCGCCGTGAAGGTGCAGGCCGCGCTGAACCGCGGCGTCGATTTCGGCGGCAAGTCCATCGGCAAACAGACTGCCGCGTTCTGCCTCGTCGGGGCGGACCCGAACGCCATCGACATGGAGCGCGAACTCCGCCGCATCCGGGAGAAAATCGACGCCGGAGCCGAGGCCGTCGTGACCCAGCCGGTCTTCGACACCGCCCCGCTCCTGCGCTTCATCGAAGCCGTCCCCGAGCTCGCCGACGGCTCCGTCCCGGTGATCGCCGGCATCTGGCCGCTCGCCAGCCTCCGCAACGCCGAGTTCATGAAGAACGAGGTGCCCGGCGTGGTCGTCCCCGATTCCGTGATGGAACGCATGGCACGCCCCGAAACGCGCGAAGAACAGCGTCTGGAGGGCATCGCCATCGCCCGCGAGGCCGTCGATGCCATCCGGACCGCCGTCCGCGGCATCCACGTGAGCGCGCCGTTCGGCAACGTCCAGACGGCCATCGCCGTGATGAAGCGGTAACTCTTTTTGAACGCCGGAGGGTCAGCCATGCGCAGCCTGTTCAACCTGGTCCTGTTCCTGGCCCTGCTGTGCTTGACCGGCTGCTCGGACGAACAGAAATCCGCGCCGGACGGCGTGGTCTCGCTTTCGCCCGCGCTGACCGAGCTGATCTGCCATCTTGGGCAGGAAGACCGTCTGATCGCCCGGAGCACCGCGTGCGACTGTCCGGAGAGCGTGAAAAAACTTCCGGTTGCGGGCAATTTCGCCGAACCCGAGCTCGAACGTATCCTCGCCATGAAGCCCGCGCTGGTCGTCTCCAACGAGTTCGTGAACCCGAAGGACGCGGACGCGCTGCGTCAGGCCGGGATCGCCGTCGAACTCCATCCCTGCGACGATTTCGACGACTACCGCGAATGGGTCGCCCTCATGGGAAAACTGCTGGACTGCCCGCGCGAGGCGGAGTCCGAACTGAAGCGCACCGCCGAACGCATCGCGGGATTCGAAGTCGAACTCAAATCTTCCGAAAAGAAACCGCTCCGCGCGCTCTATGTGATTTGGGACAGTCCGCTCCTCACCGCGGGCGCGGATTCCCTTCCCGACGCCGTCGGACATCTCGCCGGGCTGGATAATATCGTGAAAACCGAAAAGGGCTACCCGTCCATCTCGCTCGAATTCGTGCTGAAGGAGGACCCTGACGTGATCGTCTGGTTCGCGCACGGCAAGGACTGGAAATCGAATCCGTCGTGGAGCGGCATCCGCTCGATCCGCGAGGGACACGTGCTGATCCCGCGCGACGACTCCGCGCTGCTCCGCCCCGGTCCGCGCATCTTTGACGGCATCAGGGACCTGAAATCCGACCTCGAAACGATGTTCGCGGACAAAGAATCCTACGGGGCCGCACAGCCATGAAGACCGCGCGCATCATCCTGATCTACCTCGCAGCCGCATTGGCCGCCGCCGCGTGCGGCGTTCTGTTCGGCGCCGCCCGCATCCCGTTGTCCGAATTCATTCAGGACGGCGCGCTGAATCCCATCGTGGAACTCCGCATCGTCCGGACCGCCGCGGCGGCCGTCGTCGGCGCTTCGTTGGCGGTTTCCGGGCTGATCTTCCAGGCCGTGCTACGCAACTCGCTGGCGGAACCCTATCTGCTTGGCGTTTCCGGGGGCGCGGGACTCGGCGCGGCGGGCGCGATCCTGCTCGGGTTCAGCGCATGGGGGTTCATGTCCGTGCCGCTCTTCGCCCTGCTCGGCGCGGTGACGGCGAATCTGCTTGTTCTCGCGGCGGTCCGCCGGCGCACGGCGGAAGAACTCCTCCTCGGCGGCGTGATGATCGGTACGCTCGCCTCAAGCCTGCTCATGGTCCTCATCACGTTTTCGCATTCGCGCGACATGGCGGGCGTGGTGTGGTGGATGCTCGGCAGCGTGCAGAACGTGGATCCCGCGCGCCAGCTCGCGCCCGCCGCCGTCCTGCTCTGTGCCGCCACGGTCTTCCTGCTGTTCCGAGCGGGCGACGTCGATCTGCTCACGTTCGGCCCGGAGTACGCCTGGAACCACGGTGTGAACGCCCCTCTGATGACAGTCGTCCTGCTCGCGCTCGCCTCGCTTCTTGCGGCGGTCACGGTGTCCATGGCCGGGATCATCGGCTTCTGCGGGCTCGTGGTGCCGCACATCGTGCGCCGTCTGCATGGCGGCTCCCACCGGAAGATCCTGATCCCCGCCGCGCTCGCCGGAGCGGTCTTCCTGATGCTGGCGGACATCCTCGGACGCGTGGTCTCGCCGGTCCGCGAACTCCCCGTCGGCATGGTCACGGCGGCGGTCGGCTGTCCGGTCTTCCTCTGGCTTTTGAACAGGAGCCGCGCCGGATCATGAAACTGACCGCGGAACAACTCGTTTACACGCATCCCGGATCGCGCGAACCGCTCATGAACGGCGTTTCCCTCGAAATCGCGCCGGGCCGGATTGCCGCACTGCTCGGACGCAACGGCTCCGGCAAGTCCACGCTCGTGCGCCTGCTTTCCGGCTACCTTAATCCCGATTCCGGCACCGTCATGCTCGACGGACGCCCGGTTTCCGAATGGTCCCCCGCGGAACGCGTCCGCCGTCTGGCGGTCGTCCAGCAGCACGTCGCCGTGCCGCTCACCGACTACACCGTCCGGGAGACCGTCGCGATGGGCCTGACCGGCGTGTCGCGTCTCTCCGGCTCTCTCTCGCCGGAACAATCGGAACGTCTGAATCATACGCTCGAACTGCTGGACCTGACCGATTTGAGCGGGCGTTTGTGCGGAACGCTGTCGGGCGGGGAACGCCAGCGCGTCTTCACGGCCGCGGCTCTCGTGCGGTCGCCGGGCCTGCTTCTGCTCGACGAACCTACGTCAGCCGCCGATCCCGCCGTCACGCGGAAGATCGTGTCCCTGCTCCGCCGCCTCGCGCCCGAGGTCGGCATCCTGGTCGTCACGCACGACCTCCAGCTCGCGCTCGACTGCGCCGGATACGTGATGCTCCTCCACGACGGCCGCATCGCCGCCGCGGGCAACCCATCGGACGTCCTCACCCCCGAAACCCTCCTGCCCGTCTACGGCTGCCCGTTCCGCCGCTTCGATTGCGGGGGCCGTCCGGTGATTCTGCCGGAATAATGCCCGGAAAACGCCGGAAAAGGATTGCAGAAAGACGGAATCCGTGCTATATTAAATAGATATATCCATTTCGAAAGGAACCACTATGGAACAGAACGCCTTTGATGTGCTGCGCGAACGCGGCTTTGTTTATCAGTGCACCGCCGAAGACGAGGTGCGCGAACTTCTCGGCAAGGAAAAAGTCCGTTTCTACGTCGGATTCGACCCGACCGGCAACAGTCTCCACGTGGGACATCTGCTCCCCGTCATGGCGATGCGCATCATGCAGAAATGCGGCCATACCCCGATCGTGCTCGTGGGCGGCGCGACCGCCCTCGTCGGCGACCCGTCCGGCAGGTCCACGGAACGTCCGATCCTCACGAAGGAGACTGTGGCGAACAACGTGGAGTGCCTGAAGTCCCAGCTCCAGCGGTTCATCTCCGTGGACAACGCGATCTTCACGAACAACGCCGACTGGTTCGGCGGCATGCTGTACCTCGATTTCCTGCGCGACATCGGCTCCAAGTTCAGCGTGAACCGCATGCTCCAGGCGGAATCCGTGCAGATGCGCCTCAATTCCGAGGTCGGCGTCTCGTTCCTCGAGTTCAACTACATGATCCTGCAGGGCTACGACTTCCTGCACCTTTACCGCACCCACGGCTGCCGCCTCCAGCTCGGCGGTCAGGACCAGTGGGGGAACATCACCTGCGGCACAGAACTGGTCCGCCGCCTCGAACAGGACTCCGTCTACGGCCTCACGATGCCGCTCCTCATGGACAAGGACGGCAAGAAGTTCGGCAAGTCCAACGGCCAGGCCGTCTGGCTCGACGCCGAACGCTACAGCACGTTCGACTACTACCAGTTCTGGCGCAACACCGACGATTCGCAGGTCGAAAAACTCATGCTCGGATTCACCGCGCTCCCGGTCGACGAGATCAAGCGTCTCTGTGCCCCCGGCGGCAACATCAACCGCGCCAAGGAAATCCTCGCCTACGAGGCCACCGCGCTCGCGCACGGCAAGGCCGAGGCCGAAAAGGTCTTCTGCGCCGCCGGCACCAAGTTCGGATTCGCCGACGAGGCGGGCGCGATCCCGACCTCCAGCGAGATCGCGAAGATCGACCTCGCCGCCGTCCGCCGCGTCGCCGCCGCCGACCTCCCGACGTTCAACCTCGAACTCCCCGCCGAGGGCATCAACATCATCACACTCCTCGTCCAGGCAGGCCTCTGCAAGACGAACAGCGAGGCGCGCCGTCTGATCCAGGGCGGCGGAGCCTACTGCGGCGATGAACGCATCGCCGGAATCGACCGCGTGGTCTCGGCCGCCGACTTCACCGACGGCGCCCTGATCCTGAAAGCCGGCAAGAAAAACCTCAAGCGGGTGGTCATCGGGTAATCCCCCCCAAATCCCATCCGCTTTTCCGAAGGAAAGGACCGCTTCATGGCCGTGTTCAGACATCCGGCGACGGACGTGCGGAACGCCGTATGCGATCCTCTCTTTTTATCCGCGATCCGGCCGCTTCCCGCTCAGACGGAGGCCGCGGCATGAAGGACAGCGGCTGTCTCCTGAGATTCGACGAAGGTACGATCGTGCTGGAAGGCTCTCACGAAGCCGCGGCACTCGTCATCGACCTCGTGACCGACGACCCGCGCATCGGCGCATGGCGGGCGGAGGCCTGCCGCTACGAGGCGATCATGCGGCGTCTGTACGCGGGCGGGATCCAGCCCGATGACCGCGCCCGCGACTACACGGTATTCGGCGCGCCGCTCCGTACGAAATTCAAACCGATGCCCCACCAGAGCGCCGCGCTGTCCGCCTGGCTCGCCGCCAAATGCCGCGGCATCGTGGCAATGCCCACGGGCTCCGGCAAGACGTTCCTCGCGTTCCTGGCGATCGCAGCCGTCCGGCGGTCCACGCTGGTCGTGGTGCCAACGATCGACCTGCTGCACCAGTGGGCGTCCCAGCTCGAACGCGCCTTCGAGGTTCCGGTCGGCATGCTCGGCGGCGGCAGCAGCGACGTCCGGCAGATCACGGTCAGCACCTACGATTCCGCCGTGCTCCGCATGCCGCAGATCGGAAACAAGTTCGGGCTGGCGATCTACGACGAATGCCACCATCTGCCCGGCGAAGTGAACCGCCTCTCCGCCTCGCTCTGCCTCGCGCCGTACCGCCTGGGGCTCTCCGCCACGCCCGACACCGGGGACACGTTCCCCGTCATGTGCGACCTGATCGGCCAGCCGGTGTACCGGACCGAGATCAACGAATTGGAAGGCGGCGTGCTGTCGCCCTACCGTACCGTCCGGCTCCGCCTCGGCCTCACCCCGGAGGAGACCGCCGAATACAACGCCGCCCACGGCAAATATGTGGCGTTCCTGCGCGCCAACAACATCCGGTTTCAGGACAATTCCGCCTGGAGCGACTTCATCGCGCTGTGCGCCCGGCGGCCCGGTGGACGCGAGGCATATCAGGCGTATCTCCGCCAGCGCGCCATCGCCCGTTGCGGCTCGGCCAAGCTCCGCGAAGTCTGGCGCATCATCCGCGAAAACCCGTCCGCGCGCACGATCGTGTTCACGGCGGACAACGACACAGCGTACCGCATCGGCGAAACGCTCTGCCTGCCCGTACTGACCCACAAGACCAAGGCGGCGGAACGCAAGGACTTCCTCGAGAGATTCCGGCAGGGCGAATATCCGGTGCTTGTCACAAGCAAGGTGCTGAACGAGGGCGTGGACGTCCCGGAGGCCAACATCGGCATCGTGGTCTCAGGCAGCGGCTGCACGCGCGAACACGTCCAGCGCCTCGGACGCATCCTGCGCCGCGCCGAGGGAAAGGAAGCCGTGCTCTACGAACTCGTGAGCGACGGCACCAGCGAGATGAACGTGAGCGACCGCCGCCGCAAGAACAGCGCATATTCCCGGAGGTACCGCTGATGCTCACGAAGGACCTCATCCGCGCCCGGCTCTCCGGCGAGTCCATCAAACCTCAGTTCGTCCGCACGGACGACCCGGAGATCCTGCGTTACGCCAAGGCATTGATCCTGCTCTACGGCGAGGGAACGGGCGCGACCGCAGCCGAACTCGACGAATCCGCCGCCGCGCTCGCCGCCGCGTTCCGCGACAAGAAACTCGCAGAGGGACTGCACAAGACCGTGCGCGACCGCGCCGAATTCTCCCTGCCTGCCGACTGCGACTACCCCGCCGCCCGCGTCGAACTCTTCCGCGGGACCGCCGCGCTGCTGCGTTCGGGCAACGCGCCCGAATCGCTCGACGACGTCCGAACCGCCGTGTTCGCCTCGGTTCCGAATACCCACGAAACGTTCGCGCAGGGGATCTACTGCGACCTGCCGGAGTGCGAACGTCTCCTGCCGATGAAGAAGATGCTGGTTCGCGAGGTGCCGGAACGCTACAACGTCTCGCTCGTTCAGTCGCTCCTGCTCTTCGCCTCGAAGCTGACCGTGACGATCCCGGCGAAACCGGAACCGGCGTTCCTGCGCCGCCTCTTCCGCTACATGAAGTTCTTCCGGCTGCTCTTCACCGCCGAAATGACCGGAAAGGACGCGATCCGCCTCACGTTCGACGGCCCCGCGAGCGTGCTGGAGCACAGCGCGAAATACGGTCTCCAGATCGCGTCGTTCTTCCCCGCGGTCTGTCAGCTCCCGCAATGGAGCATCGCCGCCGAGGTCATGTGGAAGGAACACTACCGCAAGCTCAAACTCGACGAATCCAGCGGCCTCGTGAGCCATTACGCCAACTTCGTGGCCTATCAGCCGGAGGAGATCCGCATGTTTTCCGACTATTTCCGCACCTCGCAGACTGGCTGGACGCTCGACGATATGCCCGGCTGGATCCCGCTCGGCGGACAGGCCTTACTGTTCCCCGATTTCATATTCCGCGACGCCTCCGGCCGCGAATACCCGATGGAGCTCTTCCACCTGTGGCACGCGGGCCAGCTCGAACAGCGTCTCGCCTGGTGCGAGGAGCACCCGGAACGCAACCTCCTGCTCGGCGTGGACCGCGCCCTGCTGAAGAAGGACGGCGTGCTGAAGGAACGCCTTGAGGCGAGCAACTATTTCCAGACGCACGGATTCCTGTTCCGGGATTTCCCCGGCGTGGACAAAGTCTCGAAGCTGCTGGACGCTCTCGCCTGAGCGTCTTTCCACCGGAAACCATGTACACAAAGCCGGAAAAATATCCGATAAAATGCTTTTTCCGGCTTGAATCCCCGCCGTTTCCGGATTACATTACTATAAAAAAACAGGCGGACGCTTTTTTCGTTTTTCCCCTGTACTCACGCATTATTTCTGACACATCATATTCCCCGGAAACAAGCCCTATGAACCCTGCTGAAGTCATCGTATTTGTCCTTTACCTTCTCTGCATGCTCGGAATCGGAGTTTACTTTTTTATCAAGGACCGCAAGGGCGGCGAAAAGACATTCTTCCTGGGCGACCGCAGGATAGGCGCATGGGTCGGGGCGCTTTCCGCGGGCGCGTCGGACATGAGCGCATGGGTGCTGATGGGGCTTCCGACTTCGGTCTATGCGTTCGGGCTGGGCAAGATCTGGATCCCGGTCGGGCTTGTGGCGGGCTATACGGCCAGCTGGCTGATCGAAGCGCCGCGCCTGAGGAAGTTCTCCATCGTGGCCGGGGACGCGATCACGATCCCGCAGTACCTCTCGAACCGGTTTCTGGCGAAATCGAAGGCGTTGCAAGTAATCTGCGCCGTGGTGTTCCTGCTGGCGTACACGGTCTACGCGGCGTCCAGCATCAAGGCGTGCGGCACGCTGTTCCACAAGGTCATCGGCATGGACCCGATGGCGGCGATGTTCCTGGCCGTGTTCATCATCGTGGGGTACACGTTCCTGGGCGGATTCTCCGCCGTGTGCTGGACCGACTTCTTCCAGGGGCTTCTCATCCTCGGCGCGATGATGCTCGCCCCCCTGTTCGCTTTCCTCATGCTGGACTTCTTCGGCGATTCCATCGATTCCTCCAGCCCCTACTGGAATCCCGCCGCGGACTGGCGCGACATCGTGTCCGGGCTGGCGTGGGGGCTCGGCTACTTCGGGATGCCGCACATCATCATCCGGTTCATGTCGATCAAGACGCAGAAGACGCTGAAGCGGTCCGCCTGGATCGGCATCACGTGGACGGTCCTGATCCTGGTTTTCGCAGCGCTGATCGGCATCGTCGGGCGCCTGAACTTCGGCATGGATGACGATATGGCGAAAAACGAGCTGGTCTTCATCCAGATGGTCCGCACTCTCTTCCCCGCCCTGATTTCCGGCGTCCTGCTCTCCGCCGTGCTCGCGGCGTCCATGAGCACCGCCGACAGCCAGCTGCTTTCCGCCTCGTCCGCCCTCGCCAGCGACGTCTACAAGCCGATCGTCCGCAAGAACAAGGCGTCCGACCGCGAACTCCTGTGGGTCGGGCGGTTCGTCGTGCTCGCGGTCGCCGTCGTCGCGCTCGTGATCGCGGCCAATCCGAACTCCGGCTCCATCATGGGCCTGGTGGAAAATGCTTGGGGGCTCTTCGGCGCGGCGTTCGGCCCCGCCATCCTCTTGTCGCTCTTCTGGCGCAAATTCAACTTCGCGGGCGCGGTGACGGGCATCGTGGTCGGCGCGGCGGTCGACATCTGCTGGCTCGTCTTCCTGAAGCAGACCGGCATCTACGAGATCCTGCCCGGATTCGTTGCCGGATGGATCGCCGCCTTCGTCGCCGCGAAGCTCGCCGGACCCCCGTCCGAAGATGTCCTGAAGCTGTACGACGACTCCATCGCATACTACGACATCTACGCATACGAAGACTGAGCCACTTTTTCCGCAAAAAAACTCCCGCCGGGACGGTTCATCCTGACGGGAGCTTTTGTTTGTTCAGACTGTGATTCCGGCAGGAAGCCGGAGAAGCCGCGCTTACTTTTTCCTCTGGGCGAAGAGCCAGTCGAGCGTGGTGTAATCGTTGTAGCAGACGTCCCAGGCGTTATGCGCGATGAGCGGATATTCGCGGTAGCTGCACTGGGTGTTGCCGGCCTCCTGCAGGAACTTGAAGAAGTCGCGCGTGAGCTCGGTGCGGACGGTCTCGTCGTAGTCGCCCTGATACAGCGCGATCGGCATGTCCTTCAGGCGTTCGGCCTCCTCGCGCGTGCCGCCGCAGCAGATCGCCACGCAGCCGGCGAACAGGTCGGGATTGCGGCCCGCGAGCTCGACCGTGCCGTGTCCGCCCATGGAGAACCCTGTCACGTAGATGCGCGCGGGATCGGCGTCGAACTCCTTCATCTTCGCGCGGACCAGCTTCGGCAGGTTGGCGAACACGCTTTCCGGACGGATGATGCCGTCGCCGCCGCGCTGGACGTTGTTGCCCCAGCCCTCGCTCGCGGGGCACTGCGGCGCGAGCAGGACGACCTTGGTGTCCTTGTGGGCGAGGATGTAGGAGACGATCTCGGCGAACCCGTAACGGAGCTGGGACTTGTTGTCGCTGCCGCGCTCGCCCACGCCGTGCAGGAAGACCAGCACGGTCGGCTTGCCCGGCGCGTCCATATTGTACGTGCCCTCGCAGTAATTGATCTTGATGCCGTCGGCGTCGAACGTCTTCGCGTTCACGCGGGTATTTTTGAAGATGGCGTCGTCCTTCTGCTGCTGCGATGCGCCGTTCGGGAGCAGCGGGAAGAGGGGCTGTTCCTGGCCGGGTGCATAGGTATTGACGGGCTTATTGTACTCGTCGCAGGCGCTGCCGTCGCCGCAGCAGCACGAGGCAAGCATGGCGGAGGCGGAAAGACAGACGGCGGAACCGATGAGTTTGAACGGATGACGCATGGAAAACTCCTTACAGAAATGTGGATGAAGTATGAAACAAAACGATTTTTTCGACTAATATACCGCATCTTCCGGTCTTTGTCAAATCCGCTATCCTCAATTCACGCGCAAAAAGCAAATGGCGGCACGGCATCGGTCGCTCTATTGGAAGAACTCCACGAAAAACATGAAAGAAAATCCGTTTTTTTGACTGAAACAGGCTTGCTTTTCCCTGAAAAGACTGTATTTTATATGGATAATATTCGAGGGCGAAGCAGGCCGTTCGATCCTGCGCCGTCCGCACCCATGTTTTCCGACCAAACTTTTTGAATCAAGAAAGGATACCTCTCAATGAAACAATTCATGCTCTTTGTCAGCATCCTGGCCGTGGTCGTGCTTTTCGCCGGCTGCTACATCGTCGGCCAGCGCAACGCGCTGATCGCCCTGGATGAAAATGTGAACGAGGCATGGTCGAACATCGACGCCGACCTCCAGCGCCGCAACGACCTGATCCCGAACCTGGTCTCCACCGTGAAGGGCTACGCCACGCACGAGGAAGACGTCTTCACCGGCATCGCCGACGCCCGCAGCAAGCTTGCCGGCGCCACGACCATGCAGGAGAAAGCCGAAGCCGACGCAACCCTGACAGCCGGACTCGGCCGCCTGCTCGCAATCGCGGAAAACTACCCCGAACTGAAGGCAAACGAAGGCTTCCTCCGCCTTCAGGATGAACTCGCCGGCACCGAAAACCGCATCAAGGTCACCCGGAAACGCTACAATGAAGATGTCAAGACCTTCAACCGGACGATCCGCCAGTTCCCCGGCTCTCTCTTCGCCGGAAATCTCCCGTTCATCGGCCTGAATCTTGAGCCGCGCGACTACTTCGAGCCCCCGCAAGGGCATGACGCGGTGGTCAATGCGCCAAAAGTGAGTTTTGACTAAGTTCTTTTCTCCCGGACAGATATTTCCCGTCTGCCCGGGTTTTTCTTAATCTGACAGGAAGCAGCGGACCGGGGCAGGAAGGAAGAGAACGATGAGAAGCAAGGGCAGACGATTCGGTTTCTGGCGTTCGACATTCCCGAACCAGCTGGGAAATCTGTGTCTTCTTCTTTTCATCCTCCTGGTCGCGCAGTTCGCCCTGTTCACCGTCTTCGACCTCAACATCTTCGACCCGGACGATTTCAGGTCCACGGACGAACGCATCCCCGCTCTCGGCACGCGCCGTGTGGTCGACGAGGCCGGCGTCCTGACGCAGCCCGAGATCGATTCCCTGACCGCGCAGATCGACGCGTACGAAGCGGCGTCCAAGGCCCAGATGGCCGTCTTCATCATTCAGTCGCTCCATGGCGACGCCATCGAGGAATTCTCCCTCGCAGTCGCCGAAAAGTGGCAGATCGGATGGAGCGGCGAGGACAACGGCGTCCTGCTGCTGCTTTCCATCGGGGACCGCGAAAACCGTCTGGAGATCGGCTACGGGCTGGAGGGCGTCATCAACGACGCCCGCGCGGGCGACATCCTCCGCGATATGGCGCCGTATCTGCGTCAGGGCAAATACGCGCAGGCGATCTCATTGGCGATCGGCAGAGTTTCGGCGTTCGTTCTGCATGAAAACGGCCCGGAAACGCCCGCTGAGACAGAAGACGACGAAGAGTTCGAAGAGTACTACGCATCGTCCGGCCCGGAGGAGACCTGGTACCTCGTCTTCAGTCTCGGCATCCTTATCATCGCGATCAGCCTGCTCACAGCAAAGATTCTGATTCACCCGGACGCGAAAAAATCCATTGGACTGGCGATCATGCTTGTCATCGGATGGGTCGCACTCCGGATCCTGATCCTGGCGCTCCGCAGCTCGGGACGAAGCGGCGGAAGCAGCGGAGGAGGAAGCAGCCGGAGCGGCGGCGGTGGCGGCGGGTTCGGCGGAGGCGGCGCATCCGGGAAATGGTAAAACCGGGAAACGGTTTCCGTGACAGTTGCCCCTCGGAAAACGACAACATAGGAAACATGTTAGCAGATAGCACAGAGCGACTTGGAAGAAAGGAACAAAAACGGCAGGAATCTAATTATTTCGGCGTTTTTTTCAGAAAAGGCACTGGCATTTTAGAAAAAACGTGCTATGTTAAGCTTGGAAATGTTTCGAGAGTGAAACAGTTTCAGTATTATTCCGTATTATCTGAACAGAACGAAAAATGGAAAGGACTGGCCCGCCATGGACACGAAAAATGACTCTAAACTGATCCGGATCGGCATCTTCTACGATGGAAATTATTTCTACCACGTCAGCAACTATTATTATCACGGCCATCCCCGCAAGAGCCGCATCAGCGTCCCCGGCCTGCACAGTCTCATCCGCACCATGGTGGCGGAACGCGAACATGTAAATGAAAATCTCTGCCGCATCGTCGACAGCCATTATTTCCGCGGCCGCCTGACCGCCGCCGAAGCGAATCTTCGGCATTTGCTTTTCTCCGAACGCAATTTCGACGACGTCCTGACGCGTGAAGGCGTCGTGGCGCATTTCCTCCCCGTCAGCCACGGCTCCGAAAAAGGCGCGAACATTTCGCTCGCTCTCGAAGCCTACGAGCAGATGGTCCATGTCGGATTCGACGTCGTGGTCCTGGTGGCCTGCGACGGCGACTATGTCCCGCTGGTCCGCAAACTCAACTCCCTCGGCGCGCGCGTCATGGTGATCGGCTGGGAGTACGCCTACGAAGACGACAACGGCGGCCGCCGCCAGACCATGACGTCCGGCCGGCTGATGGCCGAAGCCACCTACGGCATCTGGATGCAGGACATCATCGAAAAACAGCTTTATCCGCAGGACAAGATCGACGCGCTGTTTGTCTCCGGCAACGCCGCCAATTACTCCGCTGCCGAGGGCGGCGACCCCGAAGACGGCTACGAGGAGGAAGAAGACGAGTACGACGAGAGCTTCCCGGCCGAACGCCGCCGCGGCACCGTGGTCCAGCTGAAGAGCGGCTACGGATTCATCACGCCGGAGCGGGGCGACCACGATTTCTTCTTCCTGTGGGAAGACCTCGACAACTGCGAGTTCGACGAGCTCAAGATCGGCGAAAAGGTCGAGTTCGAAGTCGGCACCAACGACCGCGGCGAATGCGCCCGCAAGGTCCTCTGGCTGGATCAGGACGGCGTTCCTTACGCCGCTCCGGCTCCTCAGGAAAACGAGGAAAAACAGGATGACGGAAACGACCAGACTATCTGATTCGGGAACATATCCTTTCTGAAAAACCGTATTGAACAAATGCGCCGGGCGCAACAGAGTTTTACGGGCGTCCCGGTTCGAGAATAAACAAGTGAAGATTTCATGAAGAATCCGGCGGACAGCTTCATTCATCAGTGCGGAGACATGGTACTCCAGTTCAAAGAAGAGCTCGTATCCATGATTTCGTTCCTGGGCGACGTCACCGCCGCCGTATGGGAAGGCCTCTGCCACCCGAAACGCCTCCGCTGGAAGGATTTTCTTTTCTACATGAACACCTGCGGACCGGACGGCGTGCCGATCACGATCATGATCAGCGCGCTGATGGGCGTGGTGCTGGCGTACCAGGCCGAGGTGCAGTCGCACAAATACGGCGCAGACAACTTCCTGCCCATGGTCATCGGCTGTACCATCCTTCGCGAGCTCGGTCCTCTGATGGTCGCCATCGTCGCGACCGGACGCAGCGGATCCGCGTTCGCCGCCGAGATCGGCACCATGAAGATCTCGGAGGAGCTCGACGCCCTCCGCACCATGGGCATCCGCCCCACGCGGTTCCTGGTGGTCCCGAAGATGTGGGCCATGCTGTTCATGCTGCCGCTCCTGACCGTCATCGGCGATTTCGTCGGATGCGCGGGCGGCTACATGGTGATGCGCTCCGAGCTCGGCATGCCTGTGGACGTCTTCCTGCAGCTGACCCGGCAGGGCGTCGCGGTCAAGTATTTCATCGAAGGCATCCTGAAGAGCATCGTCTTCGCCTACATCATCACCATGACCGGCTGCTGGCGCGGTTTCCGCACCGGAAACGACGCGATCGCGGTCGGACGTTCCACGACCTCGGCGGTCGTGACCAGCATCCTCTTCATCGTGCTGGCGGACGCCTTCCTTGCAAAACTTTTCACAGTGTTCTACGGATGGGGAAGCTGAGCCATGCCTGACAACATCACAACTCCCGCCCCCGCCACGAATCAAAGCGCCGCACCCGCCATCGAGGTCCGCGACCTCTCCATCGGCTACGGCTCGCGCGTCGTGCTCGAAAACCTGAATTTCCGCATCGAAGCGGGACAGATCGTGACGATCCTCGGCGGTTCCGGCTGCGGCAAAAGCACTCTGCTCAAGCACATCATAGGCCTCTACAAACCGCTCCGCGGCGACATCCTGATCAACGGGCGCAGCATCGTAACCGCGAACGAACAGGAAAAGCGTTCCATCATGTCCGAATTCGGCGTGGCCTACCAGGGCGG
Source organism: uncultured bacterium (assembly GCA_902778895.1). Taxonomy (GTDB): domain Bacteria; phylum Verrucomicrobiota; class Lentisphaeria; order Victivallales; family UBA1829; genus UBA1732. The sequence continues at coordinate 117,856 of CACYZF010000005.1, read as the reverse complement.
CGCACTGTTCCGTTCGATGAACCTCGCAGAGAACATCGCCCTCCCCATGGAGGAGCTGACGACCTGGAAGCGCGACGAGATCAGAAGACGCGCATCCGAAAAGCTCGCGCTCGTCCATCTGAACGGCTTCGAACAATACATGCCATCGGACCTCTCCGGCGGCATGATCAAACGCGCCGCTTTCGCGCGCGCCCTCGCTCTCGACCCGAAACTCCTCTTCTTCGACGAACCATCCGCCGGGCTCGACCCGCTGACCTCCGACATGCTGGACAACGTAATCCTGGAGATCCGCGAGAAAACTCACGCCACGATCATGATGGTCACGCACGAGCTCCCCAGCATCTTCCGCGTCTCCGACCGCGTGATCATGCTCTCCGCAGAGAAGAAGGGCATCGTGGACGACGGTTCGCCCGCCTGGCTTCGCGATCACAGCACCGACGAATACGTCCGCACGTTCCTTTCGCGCGGCGGCACTTACCAAAGCAACAGCACGGAGCCGGATCATGCCTGACACGCCGGCCGTTTCCATGTCATTTTCAGGAAGGAATCCCGCATCATGAACGACAACAGCAAATTCAAACTCGGAGTGTTCATCATTCTGGCCACCGTCGTCTTCTTCGCCGCGCTCTTCATCCTCGGCACGATGGACCGGTTCAAGAAAAAAGCCCACATTTCCACGCTCGTTTCGGAATCGGTGCAGGGGCTTTCGATCGGGTCCTCCGTGAAATACCAGGGCGTGCCCATCGGCAGCGTGTGCGAGATCATGATCTACCCCATCGACAACGTCATCCGCATCGACATGGAGATCAATATTTCCAAGTTCAAAGTCCAGCAGTCCGGCCATGCCCCGACCACCATCCCGCTTGAAGATTTCAACATGCATGTCGCCGACGCTGTGAAAAAAGGCCTGTGCTGCCGCATGGAACTCGAAGGCATCACCGGCGGCAAATACATCGAACTCCAGATGGTAAAGGACGCCACGCCGCCGGAATACGACGTGGTGGAGTTCGGGCTCGCATACACCTATGTTCCCAGCCAGCCGTCCCTCATCAGCGACCTCCGCGGCAGCGTCACCACGATCTTCGCCAAGCTTGAAAGCATCGACTACAAGGGCATCAGCGACCGCACGAACGCCGTGCTGGATTCCATCAACGAACGCGTCAACTCGCCGAAATTCGACGAGACGATCGACAACGTGAACGCTATGGTCAACGAGGCGCGCAAGAGCATCGAAAACCTCGAAAACCTCACCAACTCCGACATCCGCGACAAGATCGACACCATCTCGCAGAACGTCAACACCGCCGTCTCCGCGGTCGAATCCCTCACGAAGTCCGTCGAGGTGGAAATCAAGTCCATCGAGTTCAGCAAGATCGCCGAGAACTTCCGGTCCTTCCTCTCCACCGCCATCCGCACCAGCAAGACGCTCGACGAAACGCTCTTCAACGTCGACAACGGCGTCGACGCCATTATCGAGTTCATCCAGTACATCGACAGCGATCCGGCCTCCCTGCTCCAGGGCAAGAAAAAACCGAAATCCGACGAAGACGAAAAAGACGGTAAAAAACGCTGAGAAACGCCCCGTTTTCCGTTTTCATGCCTTCCCTTTTCACCGTATCCAACTACCACAGGAGAACTACAATGAACGTCCTGATCCTGAACGGAAGCCCCCGCAAGAACGGCAACACCTCCCACGCCCTGCGCGCCATCGAAGACGGTCTGAAAGCGCGCCACACGGTCGAATCGCTGAACGTCTATGACTTCACGTTCAAGCCCTGCCGCAACTGCGACGCCTGCAAGCGCAACGGCGGCAGCTGCGTCCTGCCCGACGACACGGTCCCGGTCATCAGCAAAGTCGCCGCTGCCGACCTCGTGATCTTCGGGTCGCCCGTCTACTGGTGGGGCATCTCCGCCCAGCTGAAGGACGTCGTCGACAAGTTTTATTCCCGCGACGACGCCTCCGCGAAGCCCACGCTGCGCACGAAGAAGAAGATCGGCGTCGTGGCCTGCGGCGCGGATTCCCTCAGCAATCCCGAATACAAGCTCATTTCCGACCAGTTCCGATGCATCGCGGAATTCCTCGGCTGGGAAGTCGTACTGGACGAATCCGTCTGCGCCGCCGCGGCCGACGATCTGGCGAAAGACGCCGCCCGTCTCGCCGAACTCAAAGCCACTGCGGGAAAACTCTGATCCCCGCCCGCTTTTCCCATCTTTCCCCCGTTTTTCCAACCGCCGGAGTCCTTTGCGACTCCGGCGGCTTTTTTCGTTCCGGCTTCCGGGACAGGGCCAGCCGATAACAGCTTCTTTGCAAAAGAGATTGAAAAGGAATCATATTTTCCATATCTTTCACTTGAAATCGTTTCATGCATGGATATATTATTCGTTAAACTAAATCCCATCAGGTCCGGTAACCTCAAACCAAGGCGGTACCCCCCCGCCTCATAAGGATCATCAGCATGAACGTCCGCTCTTGTTCCCTCTTCGTCGCGGCAGCTCTGGCCGCGTTCCCCCTCGCATTTGCCCAGGCCCAAATCCCGGCCGCCGGCCAGCAGCCTCAGCAGGGTCAAATGCAGCCCCGGCAGAATCAAGGTCAACGGCAGCGTCAGCCCCGTCAGCAGGGGCAGCAGGGCCAACGTCAGGCGCAGCAGCTGCCGCCGCGTCCCGCGGGCCGGGAGAAAGAACTCCTCCTGAACGACAAAGGGTATTTTGAGCGTCCGGGTGTCAATGTCCTGGTGTTCAGCAACGCGTTTACGGGCGGATTCAACGACGAGAAGAACTCCGGCATCGAGATCATCCATCACGGCGTGCGCACCGTCCAGGGCGGCGCGGTGCGCCTTGGCAAGACCCCGGAACAGTGGGACCTGGTCCCCGCGTCTCCGTCGCGCAGGGTGAACCCGGAGAACAACTCCATCGAGGTCACGATGCGCTACAACGACTACCGGTTCGATTCCCGCGTGGTGGTGACCGGAAAAGGCAGCGCCGTGGAAATCTCCGTCTATCTGGACCAGCCGGTTCCCGAGGTGCTGGTCGGCCAGGCCGGCTTCAACCTCGAGTTTCTGCCGTCCCAGTACTGGAACAAGACCTACATCATGGACGGCCGTATCAGACGGTTCCCGCGTTACGCCGCCAGCGATACCGAGGCTGTCCCGAACGAGAAGAAGCCCATGCAGTACCGCGGATTCCGCACCTACGACGACCGCGGCACCGGCAAGTTCGTGGACCCGCTGCCGCTTGAGAAGGGCAACTCCATCATCATCGCGCCCGACGCGCCCGAACGCATGATCAAAATCACCTCGGACGAAGCCACGCTGGAACTGTACGACGGACGCATCCTCGCGCAGAACGGCTGGTATGTGCTCCGCAGTCCGCTGCCCGCCAATAAGACCGGCAAGGTGATCACCTGGACCGTCGAACCGCATGCCGTTCCCGGCTGGATCCGCGAGCCGAACATCGGGTTCTCCCAGGTGGGATACGTCCCCGACCAGCCCAAGGTGGCGGTGATCGAGCTCGACAAGAACGACCGGGTGATCGCAAACGCGGCACTCTTCCGGATCGGCGAGGACGGCACGGAGAAACTCGCCTATCAGGGCAAGACCAATGTCTGGGGCGAATACTACAAGTACAAATACCTGAAGTTCGACTTCAGCGAAGTGAAAAAGCCCGGCATCTACTACATCCGCTACGGCGAGCACAAGACCGGAAACTTCATCATCGACGACTCGGTCTACAACTGGATCACCAACGCCACCAGCGACGTCTGGATCCCCATTCACATGAACCACATGACCGTGAACGAGGCGTACCGCATCTGGCACGGCGAACCCTTCAAGGAAGGTTATCTGCAGGCTCCGCCGAGCAATCACTTCGACAACCATTTCCAGGGCCAGAACACCGGTATCAAGCCCGACGGCACCCACTACGAGCCCTACGAGCTGATCCCCGGGCTGAACGTGGGCGGCTACTTCGACGCGGGCGACTTCGACATCGAGACCGGCGCGAACATCAACGTGGTCTCAACCCTGATCTCCGCCTGGGAACTCTTCCGCAACAAGCGCGACGAGACGTTCGTGAGCGAGGAACAGCGCTACGTCGACCTGCACCGCCCGGACGGCAAGCCCGACCTGCTGCAGTACATCGAGCACGGCGTGCTGAACCTGGTCGCGCAGGCCGAGAACATCGGGTTCATGTCCTCGACGCTCTCCAACTCGGTCCTCGACAACTACCACCATCTGGGCGACGCCGCCGCCATCACGGACGGTCTGCACTATGATCCCTCGCTGAAACGCTTCGAGGTCTCCGAGGACGGCAAGCGCAGCGGCACCCCGGACGACATGTGGGCGTTCACCAACCGCAACCCCGGCCCCGATCCCGGCACGGCCGCCATGTTCGCCGCCGCAGCACGCGTGCTGAAAGGCTACAACGACGAGCTGGCGGAACGCTGCCTGAAGCAGTCGCAGCGCCTCATGGGGACGAACCCCCGCGGCAATATGAACCTCCTCCTGCAGCTGTACCGGACGACCGGCGAGAAGGAGTACCGCGACCTGTTCGAGCAGCAGATCTGGCAGTCCATGGGCCGCAGCGCGAACGGCGGCATCCGGACCGCGCTCGACGCGATCCCGTATATGGATGACGATTACAAGAAGAAACTCGAGCCCTACGTGAAGCAGTTCAAGGAATACATGGACAACTTCGACCGGCTCAATCCGTACGGCGTCCCCATCGGCGAGGGCAACTGGGCGGGCAGCGGCTCCGTGGTCAGTTTCGGCGCCACGGCATGCCTCGCCAACATCTACTTCCCCGACATCATCGACAAGAGCTACGCCTACAAGGCCGCGTCGTTCATGTTCGGCTGCCATCCGTACCACAACTACTCGCTCGTGGCGGCGGTCGGCGCGGCGCGTCCCAAGGAAGTCTTCTACGGCAACAACCGCGCCGACTTCTCGTTCATCCCGGGCAACGTGGCGCCCGGCGTGCTGTTCCGCAGGCCCGACCACTTCGAGAACTTCGACGACTGGCCGTTCCTGTGGGGCCAGAACGAAGGCACGATCGCGGGCAATTGCGGTTACCTGATCTTCGGCGAAGCCCTCAAGACGATGGCGAAGAAGAAATAAACAGGAAAGAGAAAAGCAGCCCCCGGATCCAGCTCGAGGTCCGGGGGCTTTTGCTTGGCCTGATTTGTGCGGCTTCCTCAGATCAGGGAGGCGAGCTCCGTGAACTCGTAGCCGTGCGCGGCCGCCACGTTTCTGTTCGTGAGCTTGCCGAGGTAGCAGTTCACACCGGAGGAAATGACCAGGCTCTGCTTGCAGGCTTCCTCCAGGCCGCCCTTCGCGATCTGCAGGCCGTAGCGCAGGGTCGCGTTCGTGAGGGCGATCGTGCTCGTACGCGGCACGGCGCCGGGCATATTGCCCACGCAGTAATGCACCACGCCTTCCTCGATGAACACGGGATCGTCGTGCGTGGTCACGTGGGAGGATTCGCCGCAGCCGCCCTGGTCGATCGCCACGTCCACGAACACAGCGCCGTCCTTCATCTCGGGCAGGTAGCGCCGTTTGAAGAGTTTGGGCGTGGAGCCGCCGGGGATCAGCACGGACCCGATCACCAGGTCCGCGTCCTTCAGCACGCGTTCGATGTTGCTGTCCGAGCTCACCAGCGTCTGGATGTGCGCGCCGAACATGTTGTCGAGCTCTTCGAGGCGCTTCAGGTTGATGTCGAGGATCGTCACATTCGCGCCCATGCCGACCGCGATCTTGCAGGCGTTCATGCCGACCGTGCCGCCGCCGAGGATCACCACGTTCGCTTTCGGCGTGCCGGGGACGCCCGCCAGCAGGATGCCTTCGCCGCCGAACTTCTTCTCCAGATACTTCGCGCCCTCCTGGATGGAGAGACGGCCCGCGATCTGCGACATCGGGGCAAGGCACGGAAGGGAGCGGTCGGTTTCCTGGAGCGTCTCGTACGCGACGGCCTTGACCTTGCCCTTCAGCAGGGCGTCGGTCTGCTCTTTGTCGGCGGCGAGGTGCAGGTAGGTGTAGAGGATCAGGCCCTCGCGGAAGAGGCCGTATTCGCTCGCGAGCGGCTCCTTGACCTTCACCATCATGTCGACCAGATGCCACACGTCGGCCGCATTGTCGATGATGCTCGCCCCGGCGTCCACGTATTCGTTGTCGGAGAACCCGGAGCCGACCCCGGCGCCGCGTTCCATGTACACGTGATGCCCGGCGGCGACATAGTCCCGGACGTTGTCCGGCGTGAGCCCGACGCGGAATTCATTGTTCTTGATCTCTTTGACGCATCCGATTTTCATGATGTGCTCAGCCTTTCTGTTTGTTGTCCCCGGAAACGGGGCGGAAATCCCGTCGGTCCGTGTTTTTGGCAGACGGTCAGGGTGTGATCGGGAACGGGCCGCCGGATGCGGTCCTTTTCCCGCGCTGTTCGCGATATATACAATAACGGCGGGATGCCATTTTTCAAGCTCCCCGAAAAACAAAATGGGCTGTTTTTTCAGGGGACAGACCGGCCGGAGTCCTGTTTGCCTTCAGGCGGCTGCGTCTTGTCTTCCAGATATTCGATAACCGTACTCCCGGATGCGTCGATGCGACGGATACCGGTGCCGACAGTACCATCTCTTCTCAAAAAGAGAAGATGGTCGCACTGATGGATCAGCGCGTCATATCCTTCGAACAAATGCCACTTGACGCGCATCGTGATCACCCTGTCCTCGGGATATTCCAAAACCCCGGTCGGAGCAAGATATTCCGCGGAATAGAGGTCATAGAAAAAAGTCTTCCGGAAATCACTCTTTTGGAGCCCCAGTGTCTCCAGCAGGGAACGCATGTTCTGTTGAGGCGGATATCTCCCGTGTTCCGTCTTATAGGCTTCCAGGCGTTTTGAAACGAGCAGCATGTTTTTTGTCGTGAGCGCGTTATCCGATTTGAGCACGGCATCTCCGACGCACAGGATGATATATGCGGCGATAACGATAAAAACGGTTCCCAGAAGCAGCAGGAGGACCAGTTTCGTAACGTTTTCCGCCATTGATTGAGGCGGCGTCTGCGCCCGATCCGACGCCTCTTCTTCCGTTTTTTTCGCCCTGGATTCGAAACGCGTTTCCGCCGCGATGATCACGATCACGGCAACGAGCCCCAGCAACGGGAAAACGGCAAAGGCAACGGCGAGGATCAGCAGATAGACCAGATGCCTGATCCGAAGCTTCGATAAAAATGTTGTGAACGAGTTCTTCATTCTGTCTCCTCCGTTCATGGACGCGTTTCGGAGGACATCGTGAACGTGCCGCAGGAAAGCCAGTCGGTGACGCTTCCGTCGGCATAAACGCCCTGGACCGCCCACGCGTGCCTGCCGTTTGAAATGCCGGACAGCGTATGGGTGCTCTGTTCGCCGAGGTCGTAGACCTTTTCGTCCACGCGGAGCTTGTACTTCACGATCCCGGTGTCGGGCGTAGCGGGGGTAAAACTGAACCTGGCGGAATGCGTTCCGCGGTTGATTCCGACCTTCGGATCGCGCATACCGCCGATCGTATAGGTCTTCGATTCGGCGGTCCCGTCCGCGTCGACGACTTTCCACTGGAGCACGCCCCCTTTCGGGATCTTGAACTGGTGGGAAACAGTCCTGCTTTCCTCGCCCCAGTCCTTGTCGTTGACCTGCTTCCACTCGCCGGATTCGCCGTTCCGGTACAGCAACCTGTCGACGGAGTTCAGCGTGATCGCCTTCGTGTTGTTGTGATTCCTGACCTTCTGAACCGTGAACGTGCCGCTGAATTCGTAGCTCGAATCGGAAAGCTTCAGTTTGGACGAGAAGTCCGTGACCTCGATCGGCGCGTCCAGCACGTCGATGATGCGGTCGCCGTCGGAATCCCGCCAGCCGATCATTTCGAGCGACTGCGGCGAGGAGGTGTACTGCTTGACCACGGTCGTGAGCGAACTGTTCATGATGCTTGGGACGATGCTACGCGGGTTCGGATTGCCGTCCGGGGCGTTGGTGTTCTGCACGCCGTAATACCCGCCGACGTCGGTGTATCTGCCCTGACCGGGATACTCGTCGAGCGCGCCGAAGATATGCGCCGTCTCGTGGATGAACGACGGGGTGGAGTACCAGTCGTAGGCTTTGGAATATGCCACGAGGATATAGGTGTCGGAACACCCTCTTGCCTGCGAGCCCCAGGTGTAGGAACGGTAGTTATCCCGGAAATAGTGATCCGCGTCATTGTCCGCCTTCACCACGAAGATCGTGAACGCGAAATGGGCGTCGTGCTTCACGATGGTGTCGTTGGTGTACCGGTACAGCATCCGGTTCTTGTCGCCGGTGTACCCCAGCGAGTTCAGGAATTCGCCGATCCACAGCCTGTCGTCGCGCATCGCGCTGTGCGTAACCGGTTCGTAGGCGGTCCGGAACGGCGTGGTCGCATGATCGAGGCCGATGGTGAAATGCAGTTCGCCGACGTAGTTTCTGCGTTTCCACATCTCCTCCCACCAGGCGCAGGCTTCCTTCACATGCGCGACGATCTTTTCGATCTCGTCTTTGCTCCAGTTCTCGGTGTCGGGATCCGTCCTGCCGTCGGATTCGAACAGGACGACATTGACGTAGATCTCGCCCGCCATGAACGCCGCGGTGTCGAATTGCCCCGCCCCGAACGCACGCTTTTTCAATGTGCTTTCCGCGTTCGAATCTGAGGTTGCCGGGAGCATATTTTGATTCGCTGGATTCCCCTCGGGCAGACGGTTCCACTGTCCGCCGCCAAAGCCGTTGCGTCCGCCGAAGCTGTTGCGTCCGCCGAAACCTCCGCGGTTCCCCTGCGCAAATGCAGCCATGCAGCAGAACAGGATCACGGCGTACAATATCGTTTGAATCCGTCTCATGGCAACACGCTTTCCTCGTTCACGGGCTGTTCGCGGGGAACGGCCGCGCCGTTGGTGAGGTCGCGGACCATGGCGGAAAACGCGGCGAAGTTCGCGCTCGGGAGCTCGCCGGAAAGCGTCACCCCGGCGCCGAACTCCTCGCCGAGAACCGCCGCCGCGAATTCCGTGAGACGGCGGCGCACGGTCTCGTACTGGAGATACGTCAGCGCGAGCGTAAAACGCGTGAGCGGAACGAGTTCGGCGGTCGGTGCGTCGGCGAGCGCCAGCTGCGCGCTTTCGGTGTAGGCGCGGACCAGCCCGCCCGTGCCGAGCAGGGTTCCCCCGAACCAGCGGGTCACGGTGAGCAGCACGTTCGTGATCCCGCTTCCTTTGAGTACCTCCATCACGGGGCGTCCGGCTGTCCCGGAGGGCTCCCCATCGTCGGAACACCCCATCACGCCGCCCCGCGGCCCGCAGACGAACGCAAAGACGACGTGATTGCATCCGGCATAGACGCGTTTGCGTTCGCGCTGAAGCTCGCGCGCCGCCTCGGGCGAGGCGACAGGATCCGCTTCGGCGAGGAAACGCGATTTCCGCACGATGAGTTCGGCGCGTGTGCTTTGACGCAGGATCAGCATGATTCCGTAAGACCTTTTTCAAATCCGTATTCCGAAAAAAACTCCTACAAAATACATCCGGCCGTGCGATAATGCAAGCCGGAAACAGGAGAAATCGCCGGCTCGCGGACAAAAAGAAACCGTATACCCGGACAATACAAGGCATCCGCACGAAGTGTTTTTGTCAGAAAAAGTCAGAAAAAAGATGTTTTTTTCGCCTTTTACTGCAATAATTATAAAAAAGGAAACGTTAAATAGAAAAATGTGTCCCTTTGATTCAAACATTTCAACCGAACTTTCCTAACCAACCAAAACATGAAAGGATTTTCGTATGAAACACGGTTTTAACAAAATGCTGGCTTCCGGCTCGATCATCGCCGGATCCCTGCTCCTCGCCACAGTTCTCTCCGCTCAGGCTCCTGCCGGCGGCGCTCCCGCTGGCGGCGCGGCTCCTGCCGGCGGCGCTCCCGCGATGGGCGGCTTCGGCGGCATGGGCGGCTTCGGCGGCGGCATGGGTGGTTTCGGCGGCGGCCAGGGTGGCTTTGGCGGATTCGGTGGCGGCGCTCCTGGTGGAGCACCCGGCGCCGGTGCGGCACCCGGCGGCGCTCCTGCCGGTGGCATGGGCGGATTCCCCGGCTTCGGCGGCGGCCAGGGCGGTCAGATGCCCCCGATGGGCGGCCAGGGTGGCTTCCCCGGAATGGGCGGCGGCCAGGGCGGCATGCCCCGTATGGGCGGAATGGGCGGCGGCCAGGGTGGCTTCCCCGGAATGGGCGGCGGCCAGGGTGGTCAGATGCCCCCGATGGGCGGCCAGGGTGGCTTCCCCGGAATGGGCGGCGGCCAGGGCGGCATGCCCCGTATGGGCGGAATGGGCGGCGGTATGCCCCGCATGGGCGGCATGGGCGGTATGGGCGGTATGGGCGGCCAGGCGCGCGAAGCGAAACCCGAAAAGAGAGAAAAGATGGAATCCATCGCCTCCACCCGGAAAGAGTTCCCCGACAACAAGTTCAAAGAAATGCCGCAGGAATACAACAACGTCTGCGACAAAGCCGGCAAGATCGTGTCGTTCAAGTACAAAACGCGCGACAATTCGAAAGCGGACAGCACCGAGGTCGAGAAGACCGCTCTCATCTATCTGCCCTACGGCTACGATGAGAAGGATACCAAGACCCAGTACAACATCCTGTACCTGATGCACGGCGGCGGCGGAAACGAGAACCAGTATTTCCATGGCGTGGACCAGAACAGCCAGATGAAGAACGTGTTCGACAACATGATCGCCAAGGGCGACGTCAAGCCCCTCATCGTCGTCACGCCCACCTACAACGTGCCGTACAGCAGCGATATGAACAGCACCAGCATGAACTTCCACCTCGAGCTCGTCAAGGACCTGATCCCGGCCGTCGAGAAGCAGTATCACACCTACGCCAAAGACGTCACCAAGGAAGGCATCCACGACTCCAAGTGGCATCGCGCGTTCAGCGGATTCTCCATGGGCGGCGTCTGCACCTGGGGCGTCTTCGATCACTGCATCGATCAGATCGGCTGCTACATCCCGATCAGCGGCGACAGCTGGATCGCTGGCATGGGCAATGGCGAAGGCTCCGCCAAGTATCTCGCGGAGACCTTCACCCAGAGCGGCTACAAGCCCACGGATTTCCGCGTCTACGCCGGCTGCGGCAGCCCCTCCGACATGGCCTACGGGAACCTGACTCCCCAGATCGACGCCATGAAGAAGCATACCGAAATCTTCAAGTATTGCGACAACTTCAAGGATGGCAACCTGTATCAGGCCTTCTCCGAGAAGAGCGGTCATGACAATACCACCATCATGAACATCATCTACAACGGTCTCCCCAAGATGTTCGAATAAGCGTCTTTTCCTCCGGCACGGCCTCAAAAAGCCGTTCCGGGGAGACATGACCGATTCTCACACATCGCCTCAACCCCTTGCAAATCGCGGGGGGTTGAGTTTTTTTATATTCTCTATCAAAATAATCCGGTTGAAAAAAATGGAAGAAACAGTATATTATTACAGTGTTTCTCTCGTCCCGTGCTTCAGTAAACCGGATCGCAGGGATGTTCTGAGAGGAGAGACCATGAATTTGGAGAACAAACATGAAAGTGATCGGGCAACAGCGCAACAGCCGGATGTGCGTGATCTGCGGATTGGACAACCAGTTCGGCGTCCGGGCGCCCTTCTATAACATGACAGATGGAAGCGTCGCTTCGCCGTTCCGCTATTACGCCTGGCACCAGAGCTATCCCGGACGGGTCCACGGCGGCATGATCACAGCCATGCTGGACGAAATGGGGCTCCGGGGTCTGTGGGCGGCAAAAAACGACGACACGGAATTCGGCGTCACCATTTCCCTGGAGACCCGTTACCGGAAGCCCGTCCCCTACGACGCCGATCTTCTGGCCACGGGGAAACTGATCGAGGACCGTTCCAGGCTGTTTGCCGTGGAGGCAAAGATCCTGACCATAGACGGAGAGGTGCTGGCGGAGGGAATCCTCCGTTATCTTCATCTGCCCGTCAATCAGATTTCCGAAGGGGCCTCGGTCCATGACGAAATGCCCTACCGTCCGGAATGCAGAATCACGGAGCTCCCGATCCCTTCGTAACCCCCCGTTATTTCCCATTCATTCAAGGAAACTCAGATGATGAAAAAACTGTTTTCTCTTTTTGCGATTCTTTTCCTTGGCATCACGATCCTGACGTCCTGCTCTGACGACAAGGGCAAACCTCTGATCGTCGCATGCGGAGTTTCCACCTCGCCCTACTGTTATTATACCGGCGAAACAAATGCGCCGGTCGCAGGCATCGACATCGACATCATCAATGAAATCGGGAAAGAACTTGGACGTCCGGTCAAGATCAGGATCGTCCCGTTCCAGTATGTTTTCACGCTCATAACCCAGGGGGAGGCCGACATCGGCGCCGCGGGCATCATAATTATGCCGGAGCATTCCGAAGACGTTCTTATGTCCTCGCCCTACGACACGTCCTCCCAAGTAATCGTTGTGCCGAACGGTTCCGCCATCAGGAATCAATCCTCGCTTAAGACAGCCAGAGTTGCCGTGCAGGAAGGAGCCAGCAATATTGAACTCCTTCGCGAAGAGATCAAACCGGAGGCCGTCCTTCCGTTCCTGACGCTGGAAGAAGTGAATACGGCTTTTGAAAACCACCGTGCAGATGCGGCCGTCCTGGATGCCATGCAGGCGAATTCCCTGGTCAAGGCAAACAAGGGCAAGTACAAAATCATGGGGAAGCCACTGAGCAGGCACCAGTATGGCCTTATCTTCAACAAGGAAAAAGGCTCCAAGCTCGTGACCGCCGCCAACACGGTCATTGAAACGTTCAAAGTGTCCGGCGCGCTCCAGAAAAGCCGGGTGGAACACTTCGACGCCCTCAATCCCTCTCCTGGCCGCAACAACGAAGACAGCGGCAAACCTTTCGTCGTCTGCCTCGAATCCTCGTTTGCGCCGTTCGTCCTCGTGAACAAAAACCAGCTGGTCGGCATAGATATCGAGATCGCCAAAGATATCGCCCGCGAGCTGAAACGCCCGATCCGGTTCAGAATCGTGCCGTTCACCGAAGTGCTTCCCCTCGTTGCAAACGGTTCCGCCGACATGGGCGCGTCCGGCATCTCCATCACGCCGGAACGGGAAAAGACCATACTGTTTTCCAAGCCGTATGCGAAAACGGTCCGGCGGATCCTCGTCAACACCGATTCCACGTATGCGACGCTTGACGACCTGAAAGGGAAAGTGATCGGAGCAAAAAAGGGAACCAGAAGCGAGGAATTCGCCCTTGACGAGCTTCAGGCGGAAAAGACGGTTCACTTCGACAACGCCATGCAGGGCATCCTGGGAGTCCTCGAGCATAAGGTCGACGCCTATGTCGACGATGACGGCGAGGCCGACCTTGCCTCGGACAAGATCGTCAGCCTCGACGGCAGGCAGGTAAGAAAACTGGATGTTTCCATTCCTCTGGAGGAATACGGATTCGCATTCCAGCTCAACAATACCGAAGGGAAAGCCGCCGCGGACAAGGTCATCGACACCAAACGTCACAGGGGCGAGATCAATGCCCTTTCCCGCAAGTACACGTCCATCTACATGACGCTCGATCTGGAAAATCTCTGACGGCCAACGCCTGTTCTGTCAGTCCCTGCCAAACTGTCTTAAGAGACCTTCGCACCCGCTGACGACATCATCCCAGGTCACATCAAAATCTCCCGTATACCAGGGATCGGCGACTTCTTCGCCGGGACGGCCCGCATAATCGAGGAGCAGCACGATCTTGTGCTCGGGGTCCCCGTCCGTGATCCGCAGGGCATTGCGGATGTTTCTCTGATCCATGCAGACGATCAGGTCGTAATCCTCGTAATCCGCCCTCGTCATCTGCCGGGCTTGATGTCCGGCGCAGACGATCCCGTTTTCAGCGAGCTTTTTCCGGGCGGGCGGATAAACCGGATTCCCGAGCTCCTCGCGGCTGGTCGCCGCTGAAGCGATCTCAAACCGGTTCTCAAGGTGTCTCCTGCGGATCAGATCTTTCATCACGAACTCCGCCATGGGACTGCGGCAGATATTTCCGTGGCAGACGAATAGGATTCTTACCGGGTTCATCATGGTAAAGGCCTGCTGAACTTTTTTGAAGTGAAAAAGTTCAAAATCGGAACGAGCGTGTATTTCGGATTGCGAAGGCCGGGATGCGTACACGGCACGACGGTCCGCTGACACGGCTGGCCGTCCGGCAGGAGCGTACTCTCCATCGCCACCTTGCCGTCGTATTTGGCCGCGACGATGCCGACCGGCGGCAGGAACGGCGGAGGCGGGATGTTCCGGACGTAGGAATCCTCCACCGGCGTCATGTCGGCGAGCGAGGCATTGATGCCGCGGGCGACCCGGCTCCTGCCCAGATAGGCGAGAACGGACCCCCTGTTCGGCGGACCGAGCATGACGACCGCTTCGATGCGGCGGCATTCGGCTTCGTCCATCTGCGCCAAAGCCGCCCGGAGCAGAATGCCGCCCATGCTGTGCGTGACGAAGAACACGTCCGACAGCTTTTCCGTGTTCAGGATGCGGCGGTACAGCGAGAGGAAGATCCCGGAGTGTTCCCCGATCTTCCGTTTTGAGGTGGGATAGTCGTAATTGTACACGGCGAATCCCTCATCCGCCAGAGCGGACGCCAGGCGCGCCATTGCGACCGCACGCACGCCCCAGCCGTGAATGAGGAAGACAGCCTTCGTCCCGTGTTTGTGCGACGACGGGACCGACTCGAGCTTATGGAACCGGTATCCGCGCTCGAAATAGTTTGTCAGGACATTTGGCATGGAGAATCGGCGCGAGCTGGCGACACGGTCATTATTTCCCGCCGAAGATGCCTTCGCTGGAGAACGGCACGGGATTGATGGTGCCGTCCTCGTTGAACGTCATCCTGTCGACGCAGACCGCGCGGTTGAAGTCGCCGCCGTTGGCTCCGGTGTGGTAGAAAAGAAACCATTCGCCGTTGAAGTTTGCGACGCCCGGATGGTTGGAGCCGCAGTTGCCGGAACGCTCCATCAGGATGCCCTTCGCCTCGAAGTGACCGTCGACCCTGTCGCCGATCGCATAGGCAAGCTTTTCGGGGTTGCCGCAGGCGTAGACCAGATAGTATTTGCCATTGTGCTTGAAGATCCACGGGCCTTCCTCAAACGGCATGTCTTTCAAATCGATGTCCAGCGTTTTCACCGGGCCGTCCAGCTCGACCATGTTCTTTTTGAGCTTGGCGTAATAGCATTTCCGGTTGCCCCACACAAGCCACGCCTGGCCGTCGTCATCGATCATGACGGTCGGGTCGATACACGCCCAGGAATGGGTCGTCGCGAAACACTGCGCCGGCGTCACGAGCTGTTTGCCGATGGGGTCCTTGTATGGGCCTTCCGGCTTGTCGGCGACCGCCACACCGATGCCGTTGCCGTTGGTGCTGATGTACAGGTAATACTTACCGTCGCGGGGGATCATCTGCGCGGCGTATGCCGTGTGCGTGCCGTCCCACTTGAATTCATCCACGGAAAGCGGAGTCGGGTATTCGGTCCAGGTCTTCATGTCTTTCGTGGAGAAGAGGCACCAGTCGCGCATTCTGAAATTCCGGTTCAGGCGTCCGTTGGGCGCGGTCTCGTCGTGGCTGGTGATCAGCCACAGCGTGTCGCCGATCACGACCGGCGCGGGGTCCGCTGTGAACTTGTGGGAAAACATCGGGTTTCCGGTCGGCTTGTATTCTTTCAGGCCGGACGCGGGCTGTGCCGGAGTCTGAGACTGAACAGCTGTCGGCTGAACGGCTGCGGCTGCCGGAGCGGCCTGAGTCTGCGCCTCGGATTCATCCGTCGACGAAGTTTGAGATGCGCAGTTTGCGGCAATCAACATGAATGCGGCAGAAACAGTGCAAAGCATGGAGTAACGACTTTTTACGTTCATTTTGCGGTCTTTCTTTGGTTGGTGCGGCATCGCAGACGCAATTCCGTTGTTGGAAAATGACATCATACTATACCGCCGTAAAAACAAAAAGCAAACAAAAATGCTCAAAAAAGGAATGGAGACTGAAAACAGCAAGAAAAAAGTCAACCGGATCTGTCGCGACCCGGTTGACTTCAGTTTGGTGTCTTATATCGGGGAAACCCGGCTCAGATCACTTGGACTCGTTGAGCTTGCGCTGGAGTTCGCGCATTTTCTCGCGGTAGGCAGAGGGATTCTCAACGCGGAGCTTCTGAGCCGCCGCGTATTCTTCCGGATACTTTTCCTGGATCTGGCTGGAGACGCTGGGAGTGCCCGGAGCTGCGCCCTGCTGGCCGCCCTGACCGAAGCCGCCAAAGCCGCCGCCGAAACCGCCGCCGAAGCCGCCCTGGCCCATGCCCTGTCCCTGAGGACGCTGGCCGCCCTGGCCCATGCCCTGTCCTTGCGGACGCTGGCCGCCCTGGCCCATGCCCTGTCCTTGCGGACGCTGGCCGCCCTGGCCCATTCCCTGGCCCTGAGGACGCTGGCCGCCCTGGCCCATGCCCTGGCCCTGAGGACGCTGGCCGCCCTGGCCGAAGCCGCCCTGACCGGCAGGACGATTGCCGCCTGCACCAGCGCCGGGTGCGCCGCCGCCGAAACCGCCCATACCGGGCTGACCTTGGCCCTGACCACCCTGCCCCTGACGACGCGGACGCTGACCGCCCGCAGCAGCTCCGACAGCGGGAGCTCCGGCAGGAAGATTACCGGGCTGACCGCCGGCAGCAGGAACGCCGCCCTGACGATTCGCGCCGCCCTGGCCCTGTTGTCCGGCAGGACGCTGACCGCCGCCCATACCACCGGCAGGAGCAGCACCAGCGCCAGGTGCGCCGCCGCCGAAACCGCCGAAGCCGCCCATTGCAGGAGCGCCGCCAGCGCCAGGGGCGCCGCCGCCGAAACCGCCGAAGCCGCCCATGCCACCGGCAGGAGCGCCGCCAGCGCCGGGTGCGCCGCCGCCGAAGCCGCCCATTGCAGGAGCGCCGCCAGCGCCAGGGGCACCGCCGCCGAAGCCGCCGAAGCCGCCCATTGCAGGAGCGCCGCCAGCGCCAGGGGCACCGCCGCCGAAACCGCCGCCAAAGCCGCCGCCGAAACCGCCCATTGCGGGCGCGCCGCCGGGCGTTGCGCCGCCGGCCGGAGCCTGCGCGGAGAGAGAAGTTGCGAGTAAGAGTGCTCCCGCGAGGATTGAGCAGGAAATCACAGTCGAATGCACATAACGATTCATAAGAACTCCATTATGTTGGGGGTTAATAAAGGTAAAGGGAACGATTGGTTTTCAACGTGGATCACTGCTCATTTTGAACAGGAAACGACCAGTGAGAGCATTTTTCATGAATAGTATAACGCATGAAAAAGGAAAAATCAAGTTGATTCCCGTCAAAAAACCGCTTTCGCCAATTAATTAAAATATAATTTATTTTGCGGCAGAACAAGATCCCGGTCCGTGAGACGGTTTGACAAACAGGGTTTCCGGGTGCGAGGGCCCGTCAGTAAATCTCTCCATGTTTTTTCGTATAGAGCTTGAACGGGGCATAGGCGTCTTCCCCGAGCATGGGACCGACGACCTGAATCTTCCGTTTGGCGAATTCCTCTTCCCAATGCTCGCCCTTGTATCCCTCGTCAAAACCGACTTTCTCGGCCATGAAGCGCGGCGCACCGTAGATCACACGCTCGACCCCGCTCCACGGAGTTGCGCCGCTGCACATCGCGCAGGGTTCGCAGCTGGTCACCAGCATGCACCCCTTGAGGGATTCCTGATCCAGCTTGTTCTGAGCGTGGGCGAATGCCGTCATTTCCGCGTGTGCCCAGGACTGTTTGGCCGGAACAACGGTGTTGATGCCGAGCGCAATCAAACGATTCGTCCTGATCTCAAAGATCGCCGCCGCAAAAGGTCCGCCGGTCCCGTGGCGGACATTCTCCACGGCGATGTCCACCACAAAACGCATTTTCTCCTCGTCGTCGACGATAACGCGGTCGGCATAGGCTTTTTCCATTTCCCAAAGCCAGTCCGGCATGGGGATGGGCGCGGTCAGCAGCGGATTCCGGGTCGTTTGATCCATTTCTTGTGTCCTCCGGTCGTTTGTTATGGTTCCAAAGACAAGCACTCCGAGCGTAATGCCGAGAGCCAATGCGACTGCCGGAAGGAGTGCGATTCTCATGTTCGTTCTGCGGTTCATTGTTTTTCTCCGTTGGAGTTATGCATAATATAGCAGGCAATCGCACGAATTTCAAGGCGTGATCTTCTTCCGTCATATCGCCGGAGTATACCAGACTTGAAATACCGCCGGAAGATGCTATCGTATGTTGAATCAAAAAGCCCGAATCTCATAAACGGGAAAACACATTGAAACAGGGTTCGAATATGTACAGTCACACGAAGCATCGGGGGATCGTCTTCCGAATCATGGACAACGGCGGGCCGACCGACGACCGCGAAGCATATATCGAGGATGCCGTGGCGGAGATCAACCGTTCGAAATCGCTTTGCCATAAGGCAAACATGACGGACCCGACCGACCTGTCGTACCGGACGTATCTGGAGGAACTGTTTCAGCGCAAGCTCGACGATGTGACCATCCTCACGCCGTTCTACTGCGATATGGGCATCCGGGTCAGCCTCGGACACAAGGTCTTCATCAACGACAACGTGTACTTATGTGCGGGCGGCGGCATCGAGATACAGGATGGTGTGCTTATCGCGCCGAGGGTGTGCATCGCGACGGTGAATCACGACGTGAACAACCGCCACCGGTTCTTTACTTACCACAATGTGACCATCGGGAAAAATGTCTGGATCTGCACCAATGCCACGATCTGTCCCGGCGTGACGATCGGGGAAAACAGCGTGGTCGCCGCCGGAGCCGTCGTGACAAAAGACGTGCCGGAAAATGTCGTTGTGGGCGGCAATCCCGCCAGAATCATCCGCCGTCTGAATCCGGAAGAGCAAAAGGAAAAGTTCTGACCTGATTCCGCGTCTCCGGGCCGGGGCGAAATGTCTTCGTCCAATCATACCCCGAAAACTCAGCCCCGAAACCATCACCGGTTCCGGGGCTGACGTTCATTTGTGCTGGAACGCAAGGTCATCCGAGGTTGATCGGTCCCCCGTCATTGCCCATGACTCCGTCCTCGATGATGCGTTTGACCATGTTGGAGAGTTTTTCCGTGGTAATGGGCTTCAGGATGATGGCGTCGAAATGCGACATATCGAAATGGCCGCCCGTTTCGACATCGGCGGTCTGCGCGACGACCGGGATGTGGGAGAACTTCGGATTCTTCTTGATTTCGGCGGACAGCTGCGAGCCGTTCATCTCCGGCATCCACATGTCGGAAAGGATCAGATCGACCGGCTGTTTGTCGAGGAATTCGAGAGCGTCCTTGCCCGATCCGGCCGTGAAGACGTTGTCGAACCCGATCTTGTTGAAGAGCGCCTTCGCAACGCGGAGGTTCATCGGGACGTCGTCGACGATGAGAATGCGGATCGCCTTCATGTCGCGCGCAATGGTTTCCGCCCCGGATTTGGCCTTGGGCTGCGCCTTGACCGCCGGAGCGGCCTTAGCCCGGTAGCGCACGGCGTTGAGCGTTACGCCGAAGGTGCTGCCTTCGCCGATCTTACTGGTGCAGGTCAGCTCGCCGTTCATGCACGCGGCCAGACGTTTGGAGATGGAGAGACCGAGGCCCGTACCGTTGTTCACGGCATTCGTTCCGCGTATATTGGAGAGCTGGACGAACGGTTCCATGAGCTTCTTCTGGTCCTCCTCGGAAATGCCGATGCCGGTATCGCTGACGGCGCAGCGGAGCGTGCCGGTGTCCGCGGAATCGGAGTCGGGAGTGAAGGAGACATGGAGCGTGATGGAGCCTTTCTTCGTGAACTTGACGGCATTGCCGAGCAGGTTGATGAGGATCTGGCGGATGCGGATGTTGTCGATGTCGAGCTCCGGCAGGTCTTCCGGCACGTCGGAAACGAGCTTGTTGCCGTTCTCCTGGGCACGGAACGTGAAGATGAGCAGGACCTCGCGGCAGAGGGCGTTGAAATCGGTGAACGCGGTGATGATCTTCATCTGGTTCGCCTCGAGCTTGGAAAGATCGAGCACATCGTTGATGAGCATGAGCAGGGCGTTCGCCGAGGAGGAAATGGCGTCGAGGTATTCCTTCGCCTGGTCCTTGGAAACGCCGCCTTCGCGGAGGAGTTCGGCGAACCCGATGACGGAGTTCAGCGGCGTGCGGATCTCGTGGCTGACGCTGGCGATGAAGAAGCTCTTCGCCTTATCGGCGGCCTGCGCGCGGTTCAGTGCATCCATGATGAGGGTCTGCGCTTTTTTCCTTGTGAGGACGACTTCGATCATGTGGGCCGTGGCGCGCAGCAGTGAAACATCGTTGTCCGTGAAGGTATGATCGACGCCTTCGAAAGAGAACACGACGTTTCCCCTTACCTCGCCTTCACAGATGATGCTTGAAAAGAAGATCGCCCGGAGGTCGATCGCCTTGGCCGCCTGATGCCAGTCCTCCTTGACGATACTCCAGTCGAAGGAGTCGATGTCGCTGCAGGCGAACGTACGCTTGTCATCCGAATGGTCCAGAATGCTCTGGACGCGGGTGAACGCACGACCGAGCATTTTGAGGGACGCGTGCGAATGAGCCGGTTCGACATACTCGAAAACACAGTGCGATTTCGGATCGTCCGCCTCATGCCGGAGCAGGCAGCCACGGCTGGCGCCAAGGATCTTACAGACATTCTCCAGCGTGCGCTGGATACTCATGTCGAAATCCTCTTCACCGATGATGTCCTCAAGCAGTTTATTGACGCGCCTCTGGTTCTCGATGAGCCTGTGCATGTCCGTGTCGTCGCTGGCCGCCGCCAGGAGCAGACGGTGTCCGCGGGCGTCCTCGAACACGCGCAGGATGCTCTTGATGTAACGGAGATCGCCGTTTCCGTCTTTAAGCTCGCCTGCAATCTCCATAAGGCCGTCCGTTCCGGTCGTCGAGGAATTGATCTGGTCGGCGAAGCCGAGGATCGTATTGTCGTGGAAGATTTCGTGGTCCGTCTTGCCGATGATCTCGTCGGGCGAAAAACTGAAGCCTTTTGCGAACGCCTTGTTGCAAAGTAGATACCGGAAATCGTCGTCCATATCCTTCACCGTGAACATGATGGGGATGGCATTGATCGCGGCGTCCCACAGGGCCTGGGTCTCTTTCAGCTTCAGCATACTCAGCGCGAGTTCGGTCACGTCCTGCATGATACCGGTAACCATGGGTGCCCCGGGTTTGCTCAGATCAAGCTTGACTTTCATGCGATAGTAATGGATATTGTCGGTCGGGCCGACCCGGAACGAGAACTGCACAGTCTCGTTTGCCACATTCTTTCCGATCAGAGAGTTCATGTTTTCTTTGAAGACCGGAAGGTCTTCCGGATGAACCCATTGTTCCTCGGGGATTGCTTCTCCGTTCTCGTCCACGGGCCACAGTTCGTTAATCTGGCTGGACCCGGTGCGTTTGTGCGAGTATATCTCATAGTGGAACGACGCCAGACGGGCTATATCGGACGCGCCTTCGAGGTCTTCCTGTTTCCTTTCGAGGTCCTGCCGCTGTTTTTCGATGGTTTCGGAGTTTTCCTTCATTTCCCGGTATGCGACCTCCAGTTCCCGGTTCATCCTCGTCAGTTTCCTGTTGCTGATCCGGTTGCCGATCATAAAAACTAGCAGGATGATCAGGACTGCGATCGTGCCGTTAAACACCATGAAGTGGTCACGGAAAAAATCCATGAGCGTGTAGGAGTAAAACTGCCCCAGATAGGAATACGCTCTCTTATTGACGAAAGCGGAATCAAGCAGCGTCAGGCCGCGGTTCATCAGCAGCATCAGACCAAGATTGTCTTCCGCAAACGCCATGTAGAAGATATAATCGGTCTGGGCCTGTGCCTTTTTAAGAGAATGATACTTTTCCGGTTTCAACAGCGCTTCGGACCGGAGCCCGTTCAGGAATGTTCCGTCCGATGTCCCATCCAGCAGTCCGTCAAGACATCCCTGGATACTGTCATAGAACACGATTTCCGAGTAGGGGAAAGAATCTTTGCTGTTGTAGTACTGCATCAGGTTGTGCCTGTTGACGCCGATGCGTTTGCCCCTGCCGTCCCCGAAATCGTTCAAAAAAGCTAGGTCGCTTGTAAGCGTGGCGAGGATCTTTCCGCCCATGATGCGGAAATCGTGTTTGACCGACGTGCTGATGTAGGCGGGAAGCATGAGATCGACTTCCCTGGATTCGACGGCCTTGTATCCCGCTCTCTGATCCTGATAGCAGATGAATTCGACTTTCAGATCGTCTTCCAGATTCAGTTTCTTGACGATTTCCCTGACCGCTTCGATGCATGCGCCGGTCGGGTTGCCGTTCCTGTCCAGAGAAGAAAACGGAAGGTAATTGTCGAAAAACCCGACGCGCAATACTTTGTGATTCGCGATCCAGTCCCTTTCCTCCACCGTCAGATTCTGACTTAATACGGTATCGGAAAAATACTGCTCCTGAAGCCGGGAGAAATAGAAAAGATCGTTGTTGAGTACTTTCTCCTGCGCGGAATTGATGTCTTCGATCAGATCGGGTCTTGCTTTGTTCGCGACCAGATAGTAGGGGGAAGAGCCGACTTTTTCGATCGCCGAGATATTGGGCTTCGCCAGCATGTTCACTTCCAGATCCAGATCGAGCTTGCCGGCGATCAGATCCGCCTCCTTGTCCGGAATGGATTTGTACTCGACAAACTTCAAATCCACGCTCTTCTTTCTGCACCATTCCTTCAGAAGTTCGACCTGCATCGTTCCGATCGTGACGCCGACGCTCTTGCCGTTCAGAGACGCTCGGTCGCCGGGCGTGATGGAGCTGTTTTTGTCAGACGCGTACAGATAGTAGTATTCATATGCCATCGGTTCGTCCGGGTACAGGATCTCTTTTGTGCGTTCCTCGGTATAGCTGATGTCGTACATGAGGTCGACTTCACCGGCAAGAAGCTTTTCCACGCTGGTGGAAAAACTGTCGCAGTAAACATATTCGATATCCCATCCGGCGTAGGACCCGATCGTCTGAATAAACTCGTAGGCAAATCCCGATACCGGACGGTTGTGTTCATCCAATACCATCTGCCTTTCGAAGGCGGTGCAGGGGACCCGGACGGCTTTCCGGGCATGATCCTCTGCGCCTGAAATTGCTCCGGACATAAGGAAAAGAATCATGCATAAAAGCGGAACGGCACGATGAACAAAAAGACGAAACAGTTTCAAGAAGATAGTGTTTGTCATGTTTTATTTCTCCGAAGCGGGACTCATTCGTGAAAATTTTCTATAATATAGAACGAAGATTAGAATAAATCAAGTGCCACATTTAAAAAAAGAAAGCCGGAAAGAGAAACCGGCCGGATTCCCCTGAATCACCCGGACCTCAGTGATCCATCGGCGAAAAGAACAAGATATCATTCGCTGATTATGAATTTGATATAAAGACCGGGGACATCTCTCGCGTCCTTTGCTTCACAAAGAGTGCCCTTGAAAAAAGGAGATATAAGCTCCACCCGTTTCTTTGTTATGATCAAAGACATAAAAACGGCCGGACATGCATAATGTTTTTACTACAAAAAACGATTCCGGAGCCGGAAACGGATCGGGAAAGGGGATGAAAGATGATGCGGACAACAGTTTCATGCCCTGAGTTATGCTTGGAAAATGAAAAAAGCCCGGCGGAAACGTCAGGCTTGACATGGCAACATGGCAGGAAATACCATGAAAAAAACAGAAGAACGCCGATATCCGCGAGGAAATGAGCGGACGAATGTTTTTTCTGCTTTCCTGTATTTATTATTGCGGCGCGGAGTTATTCATCCAGGAAGATCCCGGAAATCTTGTCGATGGTTACGGGCTTCAGGAACAGCCCGGTGAAACCGTGCTCAACGAAATCCTTCTGCGCTTCGATGTCGGCAGTAACGGCATAGACGGGAAGATTGGCGAAACGTTTGTCCGCACGGACTTTGGCGACAAATTCCTTTCCGTCCATTTCGGGCATCCAGATATCGGTCAGGACGAAGTTGAACGGCTTTTTCGCCGTCTGGACCTTGTTCCAGGCGTCAGCGCCATTGACGGCCTTCACGACATCGCGGACTCCGATCTTGGTGAGAAGCGCCTTCAGAACCGCGAGGTTCAGGGCGACGTCATCCGCGATCAGGACATGGAACTGTTTCTTGAGCTTGGGGGCGGGAACGGATACGGATACCGGAGTCGGAGCGGCATCCGTTGCCTCACTCTTTGTTTCGGCCTTCTGTTCGGCAGCAGATTTCATCCGGGCGCCGGAAGCTTTTTTGCTGGCGGCTTCACGTTTCATTTCCAGGCGGATCAGTTCCTGTCCGGAGGCAATCTTCTTCTGAGACTCCGGAGTCCTTTCCACACTCTTCACATTGCGGAGCTCAAGCGCGAACGTGGACCCTTTGCCAAATTCGGAAAAGAACGAGAAATGCCCGCCCATTCGGGATGCAAGCTGTTTGCAGATGGTGAGACCGAGCCCGGTGCCCTTGATCTTGGCGTCGACGCCGGCCTTGACGAAGGGATTCACGAGTTTTTCCTTGTCCTCGTCGGCGATGCCGCATCCGGTGTCGCTGACGGAGATGACGAGGATGCCGTTTTCATCCCCGATGTCCTGCCGGAACGAGGCCCGGACGCAGATTTCGCCGCGTTCCGTGTACTTGACGGCGTTTCCGATGAGGTTGAAAAGGATCTGGCGGATACGCTGCGGGTCGACCTCGAGAAGCGGCAGGGCGCCGAATTCCTCCTTCAGCACGACAGGCTTGTTCATGACGGACACGTCGAACGTATGCAACACCGAGGACGCCAGTTCGCAGACGTCGGTCAGCACGGGGTTGATGACCATCTTGCCGGATTCGAGCTTGGAGAGATCGAGCACGTCGTTGATGAGCTGGAGCAGCGTCTGGCCGCTGGTGGAGATCGCCGACAGCGCTTTGAGGCGTTCCTGTTCGTCCATGATGCCGCCGATGAGCAGTTCGGAGAAACCGATGATGGCGTTGAGCGGAGTGCGGATGTCGTGGCTGACGGAGGAGAAGAAGAAGCTCTTCGCCTTTTCCGCGGCGATCTCCTTGTCCAGCGCCGCATGCAGATCGTCGTCGTTGAGCTTGCGTTCCAAAGCCGCCTCCAGGACTTCGCGGCAGCGGATGAAGAAATCTTTGTCGCGTTCGCCGAGATTTCTGTGCTTCGCATAGGTGATGCTGAGGTTGCCCCAGCTTTCTCCCCTGACTTCGAGCGGCACCATGACGATGATTTCGCTTGGCGGGATATTGATGCCGGGCGACCGTTTCGCATAGGCGTTCCGGATCATCAGTCGGCTGCTTCCGTCGAACTCGCAGATGCCTTCGTCCTTCAATCTGTCAAGGAACGGTGCGAGGTCATCCAGTCTCGCTTCGGCGCGTCCCGCGAGCGTTTCTCCGTTGTCCAGCAGTGTGTATTCCGGGTTCAGGAAGGCGACTCCGGCCTTCCGGTCGTACTGCGCCAGATACACGGCGTTTGCACCGAGGCGGCGGCGGATGATGTTCAGCACCTGGATGGGGCTGGAAATGACGTTCTTGGACTGAAGCGCGAGGAGCGACTGCGCGATAGCCTCGGCGTTTTCATGGAGCTCATGCGTTTCGGTCATGTCGACCGCGCATTCGAGGATGTACAGCGGATCGCCTTTATCGTCGCGGATCGTCTGGGTCTTGATCGCGAAATACTGCCCGTCGCGGCGATGGAGCAGAAATTCCTGCGAAATGCGTTCCGGATGGCGCAGGGGGCATTTATCCGGTCTGGTTTCGAGCTGGCAGACATAATCGTGGCAATTGCAGCCGATGACTTCGGAGAGGGACCCGCCGAACGCCTTGAGTGCGGCGGAGTTCGCGGTGACGATGGTCCCGTCCGGGTTGAAGAGCAGAAGCGGGATGGCGGCGCTTTCGAAGATCTCGGAGCGGAGCTTCTCCTCCGCGGCCGCCTTGAACATGGTCGCCTGGCGCTTGTTGCGTTCCCGGCAGATCAAGATCACGTCGGCGGCCTCGTGCACGCTTCGGATGATGCGTTCGGAGAACTGCTCCTGAGCGTTGAGGACGAAATCGAATCCGATGAATCCGAAAACCTCGCCGTTTTCATCGTGAAGCGGCGTGATGATGATCGACTGGACTTTCTGCGCCTGAAGCCAGGCGCACGTGACCGGATGGATCGAATGGATGTCCGTGGCCAGAAAATCCTCGCCGTGTTCCAGCGCCTCGCACACGTCCGGGAACATATCGACATCCGTCCTGGCCTTGAATTTCTTTTCGATCCCTTCGCCGCACCATTCGTAGGTGAGTTCCCAGCTGGAATTCCCCTCGTCGTCCTTGATCCGGTAATAGATGAAACAACGGTCGGCGCCGATGTATTCGCCGACTTCCTTGATACTGGGAATGATGGCGTCCTGATCGGGCGGCATTGCGAGGATGGACTTGAGCGACTTGGCGAAGAAGGTCTCCGCTTCCTCGGCATTGACGGCACGCTGATATTCGCCCTGAAGCTTTTCGTTGATCTGAAGCACCTTGTTCGTCTGCAGCCGGAGTTCGGTAATATCCTCCGCCACGCAGAAAAGCACCAGGCGTCCGTCCGGAAGCGTCATCGGGCCGCGGCGGTAAAGGAACGTGTGCTCCACGCCATCCGGGAACTTGCAGACGAGTTCCTCGAAGATCATCTTGTTTTCGCGGATCGCCTCCTGGTCGGCATTGCGGAGCCGCTGTGCGATCTCCGGCGAGAAAAGGTCGGCGCTGTTCAGGTCGACGATCTCGGAGAGCGGCTTCTGGAAGAGCCTGGCGTATGCCTCGTTGCAGCGCATGCACCGGAAATCGTTGCCGACGTCCTTGATGACGCAGGGGATGGGCATGATGTCGAAGATGTTGTTCACGAAATCGTATTCGCGGTTGATGCGGGCGTTTGCCGCACTCAGGTCGCTGTAGGTCTTCTGGCGTTCCAGCGCGTTCTCCAGGATCTTCACGCTCGTTTCGATGAATTCCTTTTCGAACGGGGTGAGCCTGCGCCGCATCGCGTAGCCGATGGCCAGCGTGCCGAACAGTGCACCCTGGCGGTTTACGGGCATGGAATACGTCGTCGTCGGCTGCCATGCGCCGGTCTGCGCGTCCAGCACGGCATACATGCGCAGGATTTCAAGGGGAGCCCTTTCCTCGATCTCGAACGGCTCAAGAGAATTGGAGTGCCTGGTATAGTAGCGGAAGTCGTTCAGGGAGGCCACCACGAGCTCGCACGGAGTCGCGGGATCGAGGTGCGCATGGCAGTCTGGTTCGACAACGGCTTCGTCCGATGCCTCGTCAAACCGGATCAGATGGCAGAAATCCGCATTGAGGCGCTTGCGGATGACCTCGATCACCTTTTGCGGATGGGAGACTGCATCGTAGGACTGAAGTGCGAGCAGTGCCTCGGCGATCGCTTCACTGCTACGCTGCTTTTCCATCGCCTCCGTTACGTCCTGGGACATCCCGAACAGGCATGTATTGCCGTCCATGTCCTGGATCTTGAGCTTGGTCGTCAGAAAACTGCATGGCTTGCCGTGTGCGTCGAGAGCATTTTCAAAGAAGGAATTCGTATCATCTCCGGAAAGGGCTTTCCGGTCGTCTTCCACGAACTGTTTCGCCGTAGTTTCATCGAATATTTGTGCGTCGGTATTGCCGATCACCTCGGCGACCGTATTCCGGCACGCATAACGGGCGAAGGCCATGTTGCAGTCCACATAACGCTCAGACCGCGCGTCCTTGATGGAGAACAGCATCGGGATGTTGTCGAGGACGATACGGAGGAAGGCGTTCGCACGTCCGCGCTGACGGATCAGGAATGTCACGAAGGCAAAGAGGACCAGGAAGAAGCCCGCGTAGGTGCAGAGCTGGTAAAAGTACAGGACTTTGTACCGTTCGGTGAGGCTGGTGCGGTACTGGTTCAGGAATACTCCGGCATCCTGCAGACTGCGTTCGATGGAGGAATAGATGTGATCCTTGTATGTGAGGTAATTCAGCCCGAAGATGATGCTGCGCGCCATTTCCTTGCGGGCTTCCGGCAAGGCGGATTTCTCCTCATCCGTCAGCACGTAGTCGCGAATCTCGGACGGACAATCCGGGGAGGAAATGTCCGCATCCGCGGTAATCAGGCGCATGGCGTGATATTCGAGCGACATCAGCTCGACCGAATACCGCATGGCTTCGTCCAGATCGCGGCGGAGCATTTCGGCGCTCGGGAAATTCTTGACCCTTTCCAGTCCGGCTTCCCGGTTTTTCGTGTGTTTCGCTTCCTGGAAATACCGGTCCCGGAACACAGGATTGCCCGTGATGACATAACGTTCCACGGAACTGGTCAGGTTATCCGACCCCTTGCAGATCAGATCACCGGCCTCGTCGCAGTCCTGAAGATAATCATGAGTCCTCTTCGTTTCGTCCATGTTGCGGTTCAGCCGGTTCAGGTTGAAGAAGAGGAAGCCGAGCAGAAGCAGGGTCAGGATGCCGGATATCAGGATGAACGGTCTGCCCCTGAATTTGGAACACAGTTCACGAAACAATTGTCGTCTGCCTTTCCCGGATCCACAGGGGGGGATGGAACTCCGAACTCAAATTGACCTGACCGGTGAATCCGAATGTTATCCCGGAATAAACAGGAGTCATCCTGCGGCCATCCTCAGGAGATTGCAGGCCGAACTCCCGCCATATTCCGAAAAGAGTGTTTAAGCACAATACACCTGAAATATATACGCGTATTCATATTTTGTCAAGTGCGGCAAACTGACTTGAGGCCGAAAAAAAGGGTGTTTTTTGCTGTTCTCTTCCGATTGTATTCAGCCCTCCCCCGGAACCATCGCTGGCGACGAGGCTTCTCCTCTGGAGAAAACGGTCGGAACCGGCAGGTATTTTTCCGCATATGAAGCAAAAAAAACGGTTCTGGAACCCGTTATTGTTTTCGGAAAGCGTCGTGAAGCGGATTTTCGGGAGAAACCTGGGACGCTGGCATCCGCAAGGCCTTTTTCAGGGGAAATCAGTTTGAAACAGCGTTTTATCTTGACTGTGTTTTTTTGCCGTGGTTTTTCAATGCCGATGCAGGAAAAAAGGAAGAGGCTTGCTGTCGGTGGAGACAGGGGGAAGTGCCTCCGCCGACAGAACAAGTTCCGCAATCAGATGACAGTCTGATAGCGGTAGGTCGGGTTCGGGCGGCCGGGCATCAGGCACTTCAGATTTGCGATGGACGCGGAGACGCCGAAGGACGCAGCCGTTTCCGGGAGGATCGTTTCAACGGTCTTCTGAAGGTCGTCCGGGGACATCTGAACGCGTGCATTGAGCGTCATCACGGCGGACGCGCCCTTCACGGAGGAATCGCCGCGCATGTTCACGGTACCGCCGATGGACCCGACGTTGCCGAGGATGACTTTGCCATCGCAGGTGAGCGAGAGCTTGACGTGTCCGATCTCAGCCTTGTCGGCGAGGAAGGCGTCTTTGAGCTTTGCGAGCAGGGATTCCGCAAACGCGTTCCAGTCGGTGCCGGCAGCGCCGGAAAGATCGATCGCGGCGTTCAGCCAACCCAGGACGGCTTCCCCGTGGGCGTAGCGGTCATAGTCGACCTCGGTCAGATGTGCGCCGGGACGTCCGCCCGCGAGGATCTCGTCGATCCATACGTCGACGCCGGTCCCCTGAAGGGCGGAAACCGCCGTGGCGGGCGCGGTGAAATTCTGCTTCAGCAGGGTGAGTTCCTCCTGAATCTGAGCGTCGGACAGCGTATCGGCCTTGTTCAGCAGGATGCGGTCGGCTTCCTCCAGCTGGCGTTTCACGATGTAGAGGGCGTCCGGGTGCGTGAGCGTCTGTACGAGCTCCAGAGCTTCTTTCAGGCGGACGGGGTCGACCAGGACGGTCAGCGGAGCCAGGTCGAGGTCCGGAAATTTGTCCTTGATGGGCTGAAGGATGGTGGCGGAGAGGTCGGTGCAGCTGCCGACGGGTTCCGCCACGATCAGGTTCGCGCCGGCGTCGATCAGCGACTGGACGGCTGCCATGAATCCGGGGAAGTTGCAGCAGAAGCAGCTGCCGGAGACTTCGCGGACTTCCACGCCCGTGCGGGTCAGAATCGCGGTGTCGACGAGGTCGGCCGCCTGGTCGTTGGTGATCAGGCCGACCTTGAAGCCGCGCCCGGTGAAGCGTCCGGCGAGAGTATTCAACATGGTGGTTTTTCCGGCGGCCAGGAATCCGCCGACGAGGATCAGTTTGGTTTTGCTCATGGGATCAGTCTTTCTTTTTTCCGCAGCAGCAGTCGCTGCTTTGTCTGTTCATCAGGGGTTCGTAGAGTTTCGTGAAGAGGATTGCGGCGACGATGCCGCCGATAACGGGCGCCAGGATGTACACCCAGAATGCTCCGCCGCAGGCATCGGGCTGCGCGGCCTTGCCCCAGCCCATGATCATGGCGACCACGCGGGGGCCGAAGTCGCGCGCGGGGTTCAGTCCGGCCTGCGTCAGCGGCGCGATCAGGCAGATCACGGAGGAGACGGTCAGGCCGATCCAGAGCGGCGCGGAGTCGCTGGAGGGACGTCCGACGTTGCAGCCTTCCGTGAGGGCGAAGATCAGGAATACCAGCAGGAATGTGCCGAAGCCTTCGCCGAAGCACGCCAGGCCGAGCGACACGACTTTCGTATTGTAGTATTCGCCGAACATCCGGCCGGTCTTCACCGATTCCGCGGAGCCGCGCACGATATGGTGCGTCGTCTCGAAATCGGCGATCGCGGGCGAGAAGAGCACATAAATGATCCAGCCTGCGGCGAACGCGCCGAGGAACTGTGCGACCAGGTACGTTGGGACCTTTTTCCAGGCCATCCGGCCGCTGCAGGCCATTGCCATCGTGACGGCGGGGTTGAGGTGGGCACAGCACAGGTGCCGTGTCAGGTAAATGGACAGTGTCACGCCGATGCCCCAGAACAGGGCGATCAGCGCCAGGCTTTTATGCTCGCCGAAGAGCGTGTCGACCGCGACGGTGCCGCAGCCGAAGAGGACCAGGAGGAAGGTCCCCGAAAATTCACCGATAAAATCTCGTAATTTCATAGGTTTTCAAACGTATTGGAATAATGAGGGGATGCCGGGGGGGGAAAACACGGCAGCGGACGGAAACAGACGAGCATAATGCGTCCGTTTCCGAAACAAATAGGGGATGAGGGAAACAGAATTCCCGTGCCGGGATCAGCGCGGAGGATCGCGCGCTTTTTTATGCGGGATGCAAGGAGAATTGCTCCGCTGTTCGTACCGGAAACACGTGTTTCCGTAACAGAGCGACTTCAGATAGAAACGTTTCAGGTAAACGCCGCTGCAGGGCAGGAAATACAGTTCGATCATCCCGGCGATCATCAGGATGCCCGCGGCGGTCAGGAACACGAATCCTCCCAGCAGAACGGCGAGATTCAGCGAGGCGAACGCCGCCAGCAGCAGGAGCAGAAGCAGGGAAACGCCCGCGCTGCCGAGGAAAAGACACAGGTTTTCGGTCAAATAAAGCATCACGAGCATCCTGCGGGACCATCCGGTTTCCGCGAGCAGGACGGTCTCCGCCTCGCGGGCTCGGAGGTTCCGCATCATGAGCAGGACCAGCGCCCCGAATCCAAGCAGAGCGCCAAGCAGCCCGAGTTGCAAAAAAATCGCCAGATAGCGGTTCTGGAAGCGTTCGGCGCGGTTCATGAATTCGTCGGCCGAACACAAATTCAGGCCGAACGGTTCAAGATATTCGCGCCAGGCGGGGACATCGGCTTCGCTTTTGATCAGGAAGAACTGCGCGCCCTCCGTTTCCGGGAAAAGACGTTCGAAGGTGTCGAGTCCTGTCAGCACGCCGCCCTGGAAGACCGAGGCTTTCAGCACGCGGTCCAGCGTGAGCGGGCCGTTCGGATAGTCCACGGAATCATGCTGTTTTTTCCGCAGGATCCACACGAGCGAGCCTTCGTCGACCGCCGCCGAACCGTCCTTCAGGAATCCGGGATCGCCGGTCA
Source organism: uncultured bacterium (assembly GCA_902778895.1). Classification (GTDB taxonomy): domain Bacteria; phylum Verrucomicrobiota; class Lentisphaeria; order Victivallales; family UBA1829; genus UBA1732. The sequence continues at coordinate 85,827 of CACYZF010000005.1, read as the reverse complement.
GCGCTTCGAGGTCGGCGCCGTACACGGTCGGACTGGCCGCGAGCAGCAGATTGGAGCAGTCTGCACGGTCGGCGGCATGGACGCGTACGGGGAGACCGCCCGCGGGGAACGGCGCATCATAGTCCGGGACGACGGGCAGAAGCGTCGCCGCGACATAGGCGTACCCGAAGGCGTCCTCGCCGCGCGACTTGATCCCGAACGCCCCGACGCCGAGCGTGCCGAGATACCCCAGCACCAGCAGTACCGCGCACAGCGAATACTGACGGCAGAGCCGGACGAAGGAAAGCATCCCGATGCGCCAGACCGGACGCACGAGGGAGGAATAAGGCCGGGCGAGTTTCGTTTGATTCGAGCTCGTCCGCCGGACGGAAAGCATTACGACCGCCCACGCGCACGCCGCCGAAACAATAAAGGCGATGAGGTAGGAGACCGGCCGTCCGTGGAACCGGATGCGCTCCATCAGCACGATGCCGTTCCAGGAGTGTTCCAGCAGGAAGATCTGGAACCGGCACAGGAGCGTGCCGACCGCGAGTCCGGCGAGCATCCCCGGGATCAGCACGGCGGCGAACTCCGCGAGCAGAAATTTCCGCACGCGTTTGAGCGGCATGTAGTCGGTCAGCAATGCGAGTTCGGCCGCACGGTCCTGAATATGCAGTTTCAGAAGCATTGCCAGCACGAGCAGACCGGAGACGATAAGGAAGAAGCTCAGTCCGAGGAACAGCGGCGCGAACGGGACGCCGCGCGAGACTTTGTCCGCCGTCCTGTTCGTGATGTCTTCCACGCGGCTGTATTCCGGCATGGTCCGAAGCGTCTTCAGCGTCTCCTGCCGGACGCGGTCCGCGGTCCAGTCCGCCGGGAAGAGCGCGGCGGTGCAGAGTCCGGGCGCGAACATCTCCTGCGCCTCCTCGAAGTTCAGGTACAGTTTCGGCTTGCTCCGGTACTCGTTCCAGTACGCTTCGTCCTCGTCCCTGATCCGGTCGAAGTCGATCGGAATCGCGGCTTCCCAGCCGGAACAGTCTGCGGAATCCGTCAGGCCGGGTATCTCCGGCGACAGCACATCCGTGATGCTGGAATCGTCGACCGTTCCGGCATGCCCGATTTCCGCCGTTTTCCGCTGAATCGTGCGGAAGGAACCGGACGTGAAGTAAGAAAGTCCGACCGGACCGGCGAACCGTTCCTTCAGGCCGGACGAAACCAGCACATGGCCTCGTTCGACCGGGACGGGATCGCCGCGGATCGCCCCCGCGAAACAGTACGACAGGCTCGTTTTGCCGTCGGAAAGCGTCTCCACGAACAGCGTCAGGATCGGCGTGGCCTCCTTCGGCAATGCATCCGAAACGGCTTTCGGCAGGAAATAGGATTTGCATTTCAGGACGGGACGCCCGTCCCATTCGTCCAGCGTCAGCCCGGAAAGCTCCCACAGGAGATCGTCGGAAGGCGGCTCCGGTTCCTGCATCCAGACCTCGTTCACGGCATTGTCCGGCAGGTCAAGCGCCTGCGCGAGCGCCTCCCGGCTGACAAAAAGATTGTCCGGCGGCAACTGCGGATCGTCGAAATTGAGCTCGCTTTCAGCCCCGGTCCATTCGCCGCGCCACACAAACGGCATCTGCTTGAGCTCGGGCGGCTTTCCCATGGCGCTTTCCGCCGGGATCGTACTCAGTTCCGGGATGCGGACGGAAAGCATTTCGCCGTCCTTCAAATTCAGTTTCTTCTCCAGAGCGGAACTGCCCCGGGCATCGCGTCCGGAAATGGAATCGTCCGGCAGCGCGTAGACATCGATCGGAATCCCGTCCTTCGTGAAGCCCTTCACATGAAGCACGCCCAGGGCGTTTTGAACCGGACTGGACACCGGAATGGGGAATTTCTGGCGATACCGTGCGACTTTCGCGTTGTGTTTTACATTGTCCATCAGCGTCCCGCGCACGCTGTCGCCGATCAGGAAAGCGCCCGTCAGGACCGCGCAGATCAGGCATGCCGCCGCGGTCAGCGACGCAAGCCCTTTCCAGTGATACCGGAGATCGCGCAGGAACAGACGGGAGAGAGAGGTCATAAGCTCACCGAACGGGGGAAGAAGTCCAGAACGCGGGTATTGTGCGTGACCATCAGGATCGCGGTCCCGTGCGTGCGGTTCACGTCGCGCAGGAGTTCCAGCAGGGAATCGCTCCGGACGGCATCCAGCGCGGATGTCGGTTCGTCCAGCAGCAGGAATTCCGGTTCGAGGATCAAAGCGCGCGCCAGAACGACCCGCTGAAGTTCGCCGCCGGACAATTCGGCGGGGAAATGGTCCATGCGTTTGGCAAGGCCGAATTCCGTCAAGAGCTCTTTTGCGCGGGCGGAGTAGTCCTTTCCCTCGCCTGCCGCCGGGATCTGCACATTTTCCAGCGCGGTCAGTTGCGGCAGCATGCGCGCGTACTGGTCCGCGAATCCGATGTGGCGCAGACGGAACGCCCGGCGTTCTTCCGGGGGCATCCCGAAGATGTCCTGTCCGTCGAACAGGATCGTGCCCCCGTCGGACGGCTCGATTCCGGCGATCATCCGCAGGAGCGTGGTCTTGCCGCTGCCGGAGGGGCCGAGCACGGTCAACGCCTCGCCCGCGTTCAATGTCAAATTAAAACGGCGAAACAGTTCGATGCGCTCGTCCGCTCGCGTGAAGGTCTTGGTCAAATCGGTAACGGTCAAGTTCATTTTTCTAACTCCTTTTTTTCGGCGAAGAAAACATTGCCGTATTCATCGGGGACGGCAAGGATGCCGCCAGCCGCGATCACGCCCGATTTGAAGTCGGACGGAAACTTTGCGATGACGTACTGCTTCCAGCTCCAGCCCCCGCGCAGTCTCGATGGAACGGCGAAAAGGCTCAGGACGCCCCGGCGGGAAATCGTGTAGACGCCGCGGTCCAAGCCGGTGCAGATCGGATTCAGAGAATCGTCGGAAGGCAGATCGGCCAGATATGTGCCGTCCGCGCGCTTGTGTACATGAATCTTCCCGTTGGAATCCGTCAGGAAGATGTCGAATTCCGTCACGAACGGCGAGGTGAAAAACGTGTTTTCGGTTTTGACCCGGTAGAGGAGCTCGAAGCTGTCGGCGTTGACCGCCGCGAGCTCGCCGCCGTGGGTGAGGATGAACAGCACGCCATCAGACAGGACCGGGGTTTCCGGAATGTAGGACTCGAAATCCAGCGACTTCACGACCTCGCCCGTGTGGATGTCGATCTTGCGGAGCTTGCCGTCGCAGCTGCCCAGGTACACGAAGGCGCCGTCGAACACCGGGGAGCCGTTGATCTGCCCGTTGCATTCGACCTCGTGAACAAGTTTCCCCGAGGCGTCCAGCGCGTACAGGGAATGGTCGTGGGATCCGAACCAGACGAGACCGTCGGAATCCCGCACCGCGCCGCCCGTGATCTGGTTGCCCGCGCGGAACGTCCACAGCACGCCTTTGTCCGGCGTGAACGCCGCGAACGTGCCGCCCTCGTCGCCGACGTAGCAGACGCCGTCGAACTCCGCGACCGGGGCGGAGATCGAAATCTTCGATACGGAGACCGTCTGCACAGGTTCGCCCGTACGGAAAAACTTCACCTCGCCGCGTGCGTTCCCGGCGGCGAGCGTGCCGTCGGACAGGACCGAAAGTTCGCCGAGCGGGGAAGTATCCGTCAGGAGCATGCCGGAGGCCTCCTTTTTTTCTGTATTATCCGTGTCGCCTGTACGGAAATACCACACGAGACAAGCGGCCCCCAGCAGGAACAGAATAATCAGAGCAGCGATGCGAAAAAACTTCATGGCAGGTCAGTTCCTTTCTTTCAGGGACAGCGCGCCGGTCGGACAGACCGTACAGACTTTTTCAGCAATATCCGCATCCAGCGATTCCCAGCCGTCGGGACCGGGCGAAATGACCGCGTGGTCTGCGCGGAAATGCACGGCGAGTTTTTCGCCGGACACCCCGACGCACCGCTGGCAGAGGATGCACTTGCCGGCGTCGAACACCAGATGCAGCGTTTCAACCGGATCGGGGTATGTCAGCTCGTTTTTCGTCTTGCGCGCGCCGTATTCGCGGACATAATCGAAGAACCTGCACTTGCCCTTTGCGGCGCAGGACCCACAGCGGAAATCGTGACGGACCAGCATGAGCGAAAGCGCTTCCTTGCGGAATGCCCGGACCCGGTCCGAGTTCGTTTCGTAGACGTGGCCGCGCTGGAGCAGCTGTTCGCAGCCTGGGACGAAGCGCCCGAGGACCGCATCCCAGACCGCGCAGACCATGCAGTGCGCACCGGTTCCGCCATGCTCCAAATAGCATAGCGTAGGCAAATCCATGTAATCCAGCATGGTCCGGCCTGGCACGAACGGGTGTTCCGCGCCGTCGATCACGATCACGTCGCCGTCGACGGGCGCGGTGTGCGGCTCCTCGCGGAACGGCACCTCGTGTTCGGGGCGTTCGCTGCACGGATTCACGATGGCGTGTTCCGGGCAGACCGAACGGCAGACGCCACACCGGACGCACGTTTCGGAGAGGATTCGGGCGGAATCCAGCGGTTCGCATTCGATCGCGCCGGCGGCGCACGCCTGAATGCATTTGGTGCAGCCGATGCAGTCGTCGGTGACCTGAAAATCGGTCAGCTCCATGCACTTCCCGGCGGGACACTCATTGTCCAGATGCGCTTCGAATTCGCTGTGGAATTCGTGGAGTGCGCTCAATACCATGTTCGGCGCCGTGCGTCCGAGTGCGCAGAGCGATCCCTGCTGGATCTGGCGCGCCAGTCCCTCAATGCGCTCCAGCAGTCCGGGCGGCTTCGGCCCCTTGCGCGTGAGGGATTCGACGAGCGAACAGAGATGCGGAACGCCCTCGCGGCACATCACGCATTTCCCGCAGGACTCGTTGCGGAGGAAGCGCAGGAAATACAGCGCGATGTCCACCATGCAGTCGGATTCGTCTATTACGATGAGGCCGCCGGAGCCCATCATGGCGCCATTTTTCTGAAGCGTCTGGTAGTCGACGCGGATGTCGAAGTGGCTCCGGGGGATGCACCCGCCGGAGGGACCGCCGATCATGACGGCCTTCACGGTGTGGTTTTTCTCCGCGCCTCCGCCGTACTGCTCGACGATTTCATTGATGGTGATGCCGATCGGCACCTCGATCAGGCCGCCGTGCCGGACCTTCCCGGCGAGAGCGAAGGCCTTGGTGCCGTGCGATTCGTCCGTGCCGACGGCGTTGAAGACCTCGCCGCCGTCCGCCAGAATGATCGGGACGCATGCGAATGTCTCCACATTGTTCATCAGCGTGGGAAGCCCGCGCAGGCCGCTGTTCACCGGGAATGGCGGGCGTTTCCGGGGGATGCCGCGCCTGCCTTCGATGGATTCCAGCAGAGCGGTCTCCTCGCCGCAGACGAACGCGCCCGCGCCCCGGAAAAGCACGAGGTCGAAACCGGGCGGAAGCGAATCGAAGATGCCGGATTCACGGAGTTTTGCGATCACGCGTTCCAGCACGGACACCGCCTGGGAATACTCCTCGCGGATGTAAATGATCGCCAGCGATGCGCCGACCGTGCGGGCGGCGATCAGGATGCCCTCCAGTACGCGGTACGGGTACGACTCCATCAGCATCCGGTCCATGAACGCACCCGGGTCGCCTTCGTCGGCGTTGCAGATTACGACCTTCCGATCGCCCGGAGCCTCCAGCGCCATGCGCCATTTCTCCCCGGTCGGGAACCCGCCGCCGCCGCGTCCGCGCAGTTTGGATGTTTTCAACTCGTCCACGATCTGAGCGGGCGTCATGGTGCGGGCCCGGCCGAACGCGGCGAAACCGCCGTGCGCCCGGTAGTCGTCGAGAGATTCCGGATCGTCCATGCCGCTGTTTTTCGTGACGAGCCGGAGTTTGTCGAGTTCCGGCGGCAGTTCGGCGAGCTTCATGCAGCCCTGCTGGCGGCTGTAGAAGGCGTCCAGAAACGCGCGGCTCTTCCAGCCGAGTTCTTTCGTGGAGAAATGCTGCGCCACGATGCCGCGCACGTCGTATTCCTGCACATTGTCATAATGATAGACCGCGTTTTCCAGCACGACCGTCACGAGCGGCGCGCGGTAGGACATGCCGTGACAGCCGACTTCCTTGACCTTATAATCGAACTTGCCCGCGCGGCGTTCCTCCTCGAACGCATCGAAAACGCGCCCGCTCCCGGCCGCCCGGCAGGAAGAACACCGGCAGATGCGGATCTCCGGCTGCCGTTTTTCCTTCGCGTCCGTCTGCGAGGGATCCTGAGCGGCGGATTCCTCGTCGCGGACCATCAGCAGGAAATCCCGGACGACGCGGCCGACAGTCGACGGCGTGACGTGACCGAAGATATGGCGGTCGATCTGCACCGCCACGGCAAGCATGCAGCAGCCGAGGCAGGCGACCTTGCTGACCGTGAACAGGCCGTCCGGCGAAGTGTCGCCGTCGTCGGGGATGTTCAGATGCTTGCGGAACGCCTCGTAGACGTGTTCCGCGCCCTTCACGTAGCAGGCGGCGCCGACGCAGACTTTGATCTGATGCTTGCCGCACGGCGTGAACCGGAACGCCTGATAGAAGCTCGCCACGCTGTACACGCGGTTCAACGGTACGTTCAGGCGTTCGGCGAGTTCTTTCATCGGCTCCGGCAGCAGACAGCGGTCGCGCCTCTGAAGCGCGATCAGCTCCGGCAGAAGCGGGTCGATGAGGTCGACGTGCGGCGAAACGGGCGTCATGGCTTCGACTCCAGGCAGATGAGTTCATTGTCGTCCGTGCGGAGGATCAGGTTGCCTTTGTGGAACGCCGGAACACAGACGACTTTCTTCCCGAGGGAGAATTTTCCCACAGTCTCGATCTTGTCCGCGCCGGGCGCAAACGCATACAGATCGCCGTCCAGGTTGACCGCCACGATCCTGCCGCCGACGACGACCGGCGAGGAATAGAACCCGTTATCAAGATCCTCCTCGTAGAGCTCGCGGCCGTCTTTCGCGTCGATGGCGATGATGGTGCCGCCGCTGCCGAACAGCAGGAACTGGTCGCCGCAGAGGACCGGCGACGCCACGTCCGGCGCGGGCGGATCGTCATTCCGGAACAGGATCTCCCCGTCCGCGGCACGGAACGCTCCGGTGAACGCGCCGGAGTTCGAGAAATAGATCACGCCGTCGTTCGAGGTAGCCGAGGTCGCGACTTCCCCGCCCATGCAATCCTGCGACCAGAGCACCTTGCCGTCTTCGAGGCTGAACGCTTCGGCAAGGAGGTTGCCCGCCGCGAAGATCATGCCCTTGCCGTCCGCCACGAATCCGCGCGGCGACGACCACGAGGCCGAGGCTTCCCGTTCGGTCTTCCAAACCGTTTCCCCGGTGAACACGTTCAGCGCGAAAACCGTCTGTGTTTCGTCCAAATCGTACTGCACGATCAGCTTGTCGCCGAGCAGAAGCGGCGAGGAGGCGTAGCCGTACATGATGACGGGATCGGGCAGCTGTTTGTGCCAGAGGATCCTGCCGTCGTGATCGAGACAGAGCACCTCGCCGGTGGCGAAGACCGCGTAGACGCGTTTCGAGTCCGCGCACATGGTCGGCGCGGCGTATCCGGTGTCCTCCGTCACTTCGGGCATCTTCGCAGGCGGAGGCGCGTCCGTTTTCCATTTCAGCTCGCCGGAATTGGCGTCATAGCAGAACACGGCGTGGCTGGTGCCGTCGCCGCCGGACAGGAATACGAGGTCGTCCCAGATCACCGGTGAGTTGTTGCCGGGGAGCGCCACCGGGCTGTTCCATTTCTCCTGGAAATCCCATTTCGCGGGGAGCGCGTTGGCGTTCGGCAGGATCGACCCGCGGAATTGCGGCCACTGCGTCTTTTCCGCCTCAAGCGCCGCGAGCAGATCGATCGTTTCCGTCGGGATGTCCGGCTTCGTCGCGGCGGGCTGAATGGCCGCACCGTCCGGTGTTCCGGCAAGCTGTACCGGCTTTTTCGTCTCCGCCGGGACAAGCACGATCCGCAGGACCGCGAGCGCGGCGACCAGCACGATGATCCCGCAGGACGCGAACACCAGCAGCTGGCGGCGTTCTTTCTCGGGAGCCGCACCCGTGCCGCGCGGCACCTTCAGTTTCGGCGCGAACCAGAACATCTCCGCGCTGAAGAGGCCGCAGAGCAGGAAGAACGCAATCCCGAGCAGGAGCACGCCGCGGCGCTGTTTGTCCTTCGTCTGGAAATACGCGGAACGGTACAGGTAGTCCAGATCGCGCACGGTTTGCGCGAGCTTCGCGTCCGCCAGGTCCTGCTGTTTCAGTTCGGCGAGCTCGTCCTGCGCCTGTCTGATCGGGGCGCGGCTCCGGTACATGTCGTACGCCAGCAGCAGGCCGAGCGTGAGGATGAATGTCAATGCCGTCCACTGCAGGAACCGCAGCGTCCGGCGTATTTCGTCATTTTTCATGGTGCTTCTCCTTGCGTTCCAGGGGACATGCGGCGTAGCATCTGCCGCAGCAGAAACAAAGCGACGGGTCAATGGTATAGATTTCTTCTTCCTTGCGACGGCGCGCCTCCGCAATCAGCTCGGCCATCACGACCGCGCCGAACAGCACGCCCGCGGAGGTCGAGGCGAGCAGGACGCCGTTCTGAAGTTTCACGGCGCGGGCACGGAGTTCCTCGCGCGTCGTCGTGGTGCTTTCGAACGCTTCCACGGCCTCGCTCCTGATTCCGGCGTCAAGTTCGCGGACCAGCCGGATATCGCGGTGGAACGAACTCAGGACGGGCGCGCAGAAAAATCCGAACAGCCCGCCCGCGAACAGTGCAAACGGGATCAGGGCGGTCAGCATCGAGATGCGCCGGAATCCGCTTCGGTGATCCGACGTGCTTCCCGCGTCCTCCGGCGGCAGGATCGCGCCGTTCGGACAGCCCTGTTCGCACAGCCGGCAGTTCACGCATTCGCGCGACGTGATCTGCGGCCTGAGCAGGGAGAAGTACGAGAAGAACCGGAGCAGGACGCCATAGGGGCAGACATAGCGGCAGAACGGCCGCGAGATGAAAAGTCCGGCCGTCAGGAAGACCGCGCTCAGGATCGCGAACGGCGTGGCGAAGTCCAGCAGAAAGACCGGAAGGTAAGGTTCCAGATAGCACAGCGGGAATCCGATCCCGTAGACCGCGCAGACCGAGAAGATCAGCAGCAGAAGCACCGGGATCAGTCGCAGGATGCGGTCCAGCGGACGCGGGATAAAAACGCTTTTCCAGTGCAGCAGCTCCTGGATCGCGCCGAGCGGACACGCTCCGCCGCAGAAAACGCGTCCGGCGAACAGTGCGACCGCCAGCGGAAGCGCGAAGAGCAGCAGCACACCCGGCTGGATGTACGAACCGTTCGCGATCCCCTCGGCGACGTTCTGGAACATCCCGACAGGACACGGGCAGGACGCGAAGAGGAACCCGAACACGGCAAGCCCGGCGACGGAATACGCCAGAAGCGCGCGGCGCGAACGGAGTTTATAGAAGAACCAGGTCCCGGCGGCCAGAAAGACCGCGAGGATCAGCACGCGCCACAACACGGAGTCGGAGGCGAGTTCCTCCAGCGACATCTGGGGCAGCGTGTAGGATTCGAACTCCGGTGCCGGGAACCGGGCCTGCGCCGCGAACAGGAGGGAAAGATGCCGGATCATGACTTCACCTCCGGCGGCTTGCGGTAGATGTACGGATGGTCGGCGGGGACGCGCACGAACGCGTCAGCGGGACACGCTTTCGCGATCCGGCATTCGTTGCAATTCTTGCACAGGTCGCGCCGGACCTGCAGGAAGAGCGAGCCGTTGCCGAACGACAGGCAGCCCTTCACGCACTTCCCGCAGCCGATGCAGCGTTCCTCGTCGATCTTATACTCGAAATACGGGTCCTCCACGTAGGTGCGGATGATCGCGTCGGTCGGACAGCGCATGTTCTCGCCCGCCGTGTTGAACTCGATGCGTTTGTCCTGATAGTATCCGCTGCAGAAAAGGCAGTAGCCGCAGGACGCGTACTGGTGCACGCACTTCACAGCGGACTGGGGCAGGATGCACTCCGTCTCGCACTTGCCGCACTGCACGCATTTGTCCGGGTCGATCTGCCAGAAATACCCCATCCCCGTTTCGGCGCGCTTCCGGAAAAGCGCGGCGAACGGAGCCGTGATCACGGCGAGAAATCCCAGTCTGAGCAGGTCGCGGCGGGTCATGAACGGTGTTCCTCCTGCGATTGCGCCTGCGCGGCCTTGAACGAACGCGCGGTCGGGTGGCCACAGTATTTCAGCGCGGAGCATGTCCGGCAATAGCCCTTCGGGTCCGTGCAGACGTCCTGCGTTTTTCCGCCGGATCCGGTATCCCGGCGACGGAACACGAGCGAGGCAAGTCCGCCCAGCAACAGGAACCGGGCGCTCCAGCCGATGAATTCGCGACGGGACATGGTACGGTCATGTTTCGTCATCAGGAGACCTCCCAGTGCTGTTTCGTGCCGGTGTCGTAAAGATGCACTTTACCAGCGTCGCGTCCCAGGTAATAATTGAACTCGGAATCGGAAAGCTGGTCCGTGATGACGCGTTCGAGTTCGCCGGACGGCAGATACACGCACGCGCGCCGGACGCCTTTCTCCATGGTCACGAACCGTCCGCCGGGGAGCGCGGCGAACCGGACGGGATTGCAGCAGCCGCCGAACGCTTCGCGGGGTTCCCACGAGGCGATGAAACGTCCCGTGGCCGGGTCAAGCTGTTCCAGCCGTTTGCGTCCGATGTTCGCCACCCAGAGTTCGCCCTCGGGCGACAAATCCAGCGGAAACGCCGCGCCGGGCACGATAAACTTGTCCTCTCCGCGCGATTCCCACACGGGGCCGCCGGACTCCATGTTCGCCAGCACGGTGCGTTTCGCGCGGTCCACCTGGAAACTCATTCCGTTCAGGACGTGTTTCGGCCTCACGGCGAACATCGGCAGCTCGAACGGAGCCTCCGGCACGGGTTCGGGCGGAACCTGGAGTTTGCGGCCGACCAGCCAGCCGAGCAGGCCGAGGCAGAAGGTCCCACTGAGCCAGACGAGAAATTCCCTGCGGGTCATTTTCATTGCTGCACCTCATTTCGCAGATCGAGACACACCATGGAGGTGCTGTCCCGTAAAATCATAAGTCCTCCGGCGAACGCGATCGGCCCCCAGGAATCCGCACCGGGCAGAATCTTGTGAGTCGCCAGACGTTCGAACCGGTCGTCTTTGTACTCGTAAACCGAGAGCACGCCCTCGTCGTCCAGGATCCAGAACGCATCGTCGACGTAGATGTAGGGGCCGAGCCCGAACCGGGCGTCCTTGCCGCTTTCCGACTTGACCGCCGGCAGCGCGGAAACGTCGGCCGCGATGAACTCCGCGCGGCGCGCTCCGGCGTCCTTCGGCTGGATCACGAACATCGTGTCGCCGATCAGGATCGGGGTCTGCTGTTCGGATGCCGGGCCCTGCGTCGGCTTCCATTCCTGTTCGATCGAGGCGGTGAAAGCATCGCCGTCTTTCGTCACGGCGAGTGTGGCGGACCCGGCGCCGTAGCCGGCTGTCAGGAAAAGCCTGCCGTCGCCGATCACGAGCGGCGTGGGAGCCCAGACCGCCGGTTTCCATTTCGTGCAGATCCAGAGCTGTTTCCCCTGCGGATCGCAGGCGCAGATTCCGCCGATGCCGGCATAGACGTATTGTTTCGTGCCGCAGAGCGTCGCGGACACGACGGAGGAATGCGACATCTTCAGCCCGTGCTCGTTCGGCATCTCCCAGACCGTTTCACCCGACCTCAGGTCGAGCGCGGTCATCAGGACTTTTTCCCCGCCGACGCCGAGGATCACTCTGCCGTCCTCGATCAGGGGGCACTGTCCGGCGTACCACTGCGGGATCTCGGCTCCGTAGGCTTCCACCAGGTCGCGGGTCCAGAGCAGATCGCCGGACACCGCGTCGACCGCCATCACATGCGCCGCAGGGCCGAGCGAGACGACCACACCGTCGGAAAACGCCGGGATCGTACGGGATTTTCCGTGATTGCGCCGGATCGGGTTCTTATAGCCGCGCCGCCAGAGTTCTTCGCCGCTGAACAGTTCGAAACAACGCAGGGCGTCGGACGAATCCTCCTCGATGTAGTCCAGCACGTACACGCGTCCGCCCGCGACGATCGCGCCGGAGTATCCCTCGCCAAGCGGCTTCCGCCAGAGGACTTTCGGTCCGGCTTCGTCCCAGGTCCTGGTCAGATGACCGTCGTATTTCGCCAGATTGTCGCGCGACACGCCGCGGAAGCACGGCCATTCCGCCCCGAATGTCTGAATCTTCGCCCCGGATTCGAACTTTTTGAAGTCCGCGCCGATCTGCGTAGTCATCTTCTTCACGACGCGGTTCTCGGATTTGTCGCGGACGGGTTCCGCATACTCCACATGGCGCAACGTGGTATAGGTCAGGTAATGCCAGATGCCGAGGCAGGCCGCGGCGACGGCTAACGTTTTCAAAATGAAATTGAGGGCACGGGCCGTCATGATCTCACCGCCTTTGCCAGAAAGACCGGGGCGTACAGCTCCTCGCTGTACCAGAGATGCGCGAAGTACAGCCCGATCGGCTCGAGCGGGAGCGATTCGGGATGATCCGCATAAGGGTTCAGGAATGCACCGTCCATATTCAGAGCCACGGCACAGCGGGCGGAAACGCAGACTGTTCCCCACAGCCCGTCCGCGCCCCGCGCCGAACGCAGATATTCGCGCGTCTTCTCCAGAAACGGAAGATTCTCGCCGCTCAGGTGCGACAACACGACCGCGCTGCCGTAGGCGGGCGCTTCCTTCGCGGGATTCGTCTGGTCGCCGAACCAGAGCGGAACGAACGAGCCGTCCGGCCGCCGGACATCCTGCAGATACCGCAGGATGCGCCGTTTCGCGCGGGCCACGCGGCGTTTCAGGGCGGGCGGGAGTTCGTTTTCGAACAGAGAGAATGCCTTGTACGCATGGGCGGAGATGTCCGGGCAGCTGCGGTCGAACGGCAGTTTTCCCCAGCCTTTGCAGAAGGTCGGGATGCCGCCGTCGGAATTCTGGAGGTTCAGGAGCCATGTGATGCCCCGGCAAACCGCATCCGAGGCCGGTTCGCCGAGTCCGTGGAGGGCGATGAGCGCCCCCGACGTGTCGTCCGCGTCGGGCACGCCGCCGGAATGCGTCGTCCAGGCCCAGCCGCCGGGTTCCGAGCGTGTGAACGGATGGACCGTTTTTGTCTGCGCCGACAGCATCCGGGCACGGTAGAATTCTTTTTCCTCCCTGGAAAGCGACGGGGCAAGCGCATCCAGCGCAAGCGAGGTCGTCCACAGGCGCAGATCGCGGTCGATGGGCCACGAGCCGTCCGGGCGCTGACTTTCCTTCAGGAACCGGACCGCGAGCTTTGCCGCGGGGTGTTCGCGCAACCCGGCGGCGCAGAGACAGATCAAACAAAATCCGGTCAGGGGCGCGGCTTCAAGGAAACCGCCGTCCTCCGGCTGTTTTTCGGTCAGGACGCGCAATGCTTTTTTCACGGCGAGCGCACGAAGTTTATTGGGACGGTACCGGAGCTGCGCCAGTCCCACGCAGATGAGCGCGGGGATCGCGTAGCTCACGACCGGGAGATTCAGGAATTTGAACCAGGATTCCGGCAGGAGCGAGGCTTCGAACGGGAAATTCGGCATATTGCGCCAGGCGTGCGTGGCGTCGGGGAAGAACCCGGACGCGGTCGCGAGCGCCAGCAGCGGCACGGAGAACGTGAGGTCTTCGCCATATTCTTTCAGGAGTCCCGCCTTGACCGCCCCGAACGTCAGTCCGCCGAACGTTTTGCTGAGGTATGCTTCGGCTTCACGCACGTCGTCGGCATGGGTGTTCCGCAGCGCGGAATAGGCCAGAAATGTCGCAGTCAGGTTGGCCGGGGATTCCGGGGAGTCGCCGTACAGGCCGTCCGCGTTTTTATGTTCCAGCAGCCACTTTCTGCCGGCTTCGACCGCGTCGTCGTGTCCGCCGAAGAGTTCCAGCGCCACGCACGCGACCGAGGTCGAGACCGCCGAGCTCGAAAGATGCCCCTCGATGAAGCCGTCTTCGCAACAGTGCGACAGGATGAATCGTTTCAGCGTGTCCGTCATGCCGTCGCCCCCATGGCAAGAAGCCCGTAAACCGTATATTCGAGGTCGCCGAACGGGTCGGCGGGGACCGCCGCGAAAAGTCCGGTCGGACGGAAACACCCGCTCAGAAAACCGCACACGTCGTATCGCGCCGCATGCCCGGTCCGATGGAGCGCGTACAGGGACACGGCGGTCGAAAGCAGGTCGCCGCCGGGGAATGTCCCGTCCGGGTCCTGAAGTCCGGCGAGCGCCGCCGCGGTCGTTTCGTCCGGGTGCAGACACAACGCCGCCGAGGTCGCCGCCACGCCGTATTCCGAAGCGCCTTTCAGGTTGGAATACAGACCGTCCGGCAGACGGTACGCGCTCAGGTCGGTCGCGGTGTCGTTCCGCAGGAAACACGAATACGGCGAATACCGATCGCCCTGCGGAAATGCGGCATCCGGCAGGTCGGGGAAATCAAGTGCCGGCGCGGGAAACGGCATTTTCCGAATTGTGCGAGGCAGTTTCATCAGTTTCAGCAGATTCCGGCTGTGCGCCAGCGCCGCCCGATGCACGAGATCGGCGGGCGCGGCGTGCTCCAGTGTCCGGGCGCAGGCGTCGCGTTCGACCGTTGCGCCGGAAATGTACGCCAGACACAGCCCGAACAGGGTGTAGTACAGGTCGCCCTGTCCGCCGCGGTCGGGAAACAGCCCGTCCGGCCTCTGCGCCAGCGAAACCGTCTGACGGAGCACGGCCTGCGCCTCGTCGGTCATCCGTCCGAATCCGGCGGTGCATGTCCTCAGGAAATCCAGATCAAACATCGTTCAGCACCTTTCCGGAGAGGCGGTACAGGTATATCTTCAGCGGCACGTCGCCGACCGTTTCAAGCAAATCGTAAATGCCGTCGCGCTGCGCCCGGTACAGACGGACCGTTTCCGCGCGCGCCGTTTCGCGGTCCCAGCCGTTCGCCCTCATGAGCACATCGACCGCCGACGCCGGATTGTCCGCCGCATCCTCCAGGTCGTCGTACAGCTGGTAGGCCGCGCCGAGACGGTCGGAAAAGTCATGGAGTAGATCGCGGAGTTCGTCGAAGCGTCCGGCCGCGACCGCGCCGGCGTAGAGCGCCACCCGGAACGCCGGAGCCGTTTTCAGCCGGTGGATCAGCAGGCATTCCTCAACCGTAAACACCGGCTGCCGGAGCGCCTCGAATTCCGTCGCCTGTCCGAGCGCGAGTTCGCAGTGCGCCTGCGCGGCCTCGGACGCGAGCACGGCGCGCATTTCCGGCGGGACCGAATCGTGGCAGAAAAGCCTATACCCTGCACCGATCAGATAGTCGCCCAGATTCAGCGCTGAAGCGAGCCCCAGCCGCACATGGCACGCCGGTTCGCCGTAACGTTCCGCATCGCCGTCCTCGATGTCGTCGTGGATCAGCGACGCCTTGTGGAAACACTCCACGGCCAGCGCAACGGGTTTCAGGTATTCCGGCAGGTCCGCCCGGGACGGATTCAGCGCGGCATAGCATCCCGCCGTGATCTTCGGACGGTAATGCTTCCCGTGCGCGGTCAGGGCGCGGACGGCCTCCTCCCGGAGCCTGTTGTCCGGGATATACGCGGAAACCCCGTCCGGCGTGAACAGATCATCGATCGTCTTCCGGATCAGCCTGTAGGGGAACGCGTGGATTTCCGCGTCCTGCGGCACGGACATGGCGCGTTCGAGGTCGGCGGAATCGAACATCGTGTCCTTGCAGCCGTCGCGGAGCAGAGGGACCGCGATCCCGGGCACCGCGGAACGGATCATCGAAGGGAACGATTTTTCGAGCGAATCGAGGCAGGATACGCCCACGACGGCCTGAATCATGCCCTGTTCCACCCAGTCGGCCACGGCGGAACTCGACTCGGCGACCAGCACGGGCATGTCGAGCTCGTCCGCCTCGGCGGAAAGAACCGGAATACTGCACTGGCCGCAGCTGCGGCAGATCAATCCGAGGTCGTCGTGATCGGCGGTACAGCCGGGCTGTTTCCGCAGGCAGAACGGCAAAAGCAGGAGGCGCTGTTCGAGCGCGATGTGGGGGAAATACGGCGCCCAGAGCGCATTGTTCAGCACGATCATGGCGTAATGGTCGAATCCGCGTCCGTCCAGCTCCAGCGACGCAGTCAGCGCCGCCGCATGCCGTTTCAGGTGCGTCAGGTCGAGCGGCGGCTTCAGGCCGGACGAGCGCACGAGGTCCTCCGCCGCGCGGCGGACCGTTTCGCGGATCGCGGCGTCCTGCGGGACTGTCTGTTTGACCTCGCTCATCCGTACGCTCCGAATCCGAAGAAGTAGTTGCGTTTTCCGAAACGGTAGGCCGCGGACTGTTCGGGGATCTCGCCGCCGGGGACGTCGTGACAGCACATCGGGGGGCGTTCCGCAAGCTCGCGGAAGAACCCGTCACGTCCCGAGGAATCCTGCGCGCCGTTCTCTTTCAGCGTATCGAGCAGTTCCCGCGGCGAATGGATCACCATGCAGTCGCGGCCCTGCGACGGGCTGAACTTCCGCAGATTTGCCAGAACGGTTTCCTGCTGGAAGATCGCTTCCAGATTGGACGCCGTTTCGTTCAGAATGCCTCCGGCGGCCTGCATGATCGGGCAGAACTCCACTGCGCCGTTCGGCGCGATATGATGGGAAAGGCCCATCGCGCCGGGACACTGCGCGCGTCCGTCCGCGTCCCAGTAGGCGTCCAGGATCAGGATCTTCGCCGTCCGGCGCTGTTCCACCAGGAACCGCCGGAGTTCCAGCACATGTGCGCGGTCCAGCGCATTCGCGCAGTCGGGGTCGGGGCCGCACGGACGGTAGATGAAATACCAGATGTAGTGAACGCCCCTGCCGACCAGAAAATCGAGGTAGTCCCGGCTCACGAGTTCGTCGAAGTTTTTCATGTTGATGCTCGCCGTCACGCCGGTGAAAAGCCCGGCCTTCACCGCCGCGTCCAGTCCGGCGAGCGAACGCGCGAAAACGTCGTCCCGGCCGCGTCTGCGGCGGGATTCGGTTTCCAGCCCTTCGATACTGATGAGCGGCGTCACGTTGCCGAGCGCGGCGAGATCTCCGGCCAGCTTCGCGTCGAATATCGTCCCGTTCGTGTACAGCTGGAAATACGCGCCCGGATTCCGCCGGAACAAGGTCAGAAGGTCCGGGTGAAACAGCGGTTCGCCACCGAGGATCCCGAAGAAGCGCGATTGATACTTTGCGGCGGTGTCGATGATACCCTGCATCTGCGCCAGCGTGAGCTGACGGACGGGGGTCGTCTGCGACACCCAGCAACCGCGGCATTTCAGGTTGCACCGATTCGTGATCGACAGCATCAGAAACGCCGGAAAAAACGGTTTCCCCTCCTTCATCCGCCGTTCGAACGCACGCACGGTCCGGTGTCCGTCCCAGGCGAACCGCAGCAGATGCCGCTGCGCGCGCCACGAACAGCCCGTCAGGATGCGTGTGATGGCGGAAGGGTTCATATCGGTCCATTACCTCATTTTGTCACGGAAGAGCCGGACTTTTTTGCGGTACTCCAGGCGCTCCCGGAATGACGTCTGGTCGTCGGGCGACGGCTGGACGGGTTCGGACAGAGCGCCGTTCAGGCGGTCTTCTTTGGATTTCGGGAAGATGATCGCGTTCGCGGGGCAGATCCGGGCGCAGGCGGGACAGTCCGTCTTGCACGCCGCCGGGTGCACGACGCGGAAACGCCCGTCGACTTTCTCATACACGCCGAACATGCAGAAATCGGCGCATTTGCCGCAATTGACGCAGCGCGTTTCGTCGATCACCGGGAACCACGGGATCCAGACCATCGGCCCTGCAAGAGATCGAACCGTATCGCAAACCTGAGCCGGATCGGCCGCCCGGACGTCCGTGCAGCCGGTATCCGGGCCGAACATCGCGCGGATGGCGCGCGTCTGGCAGGCCAGGACGAGCGTATTCGCGTCAATGCTCCTGCCGGATGCGCCGTCGAGGCAGAGATCCGGCACGATCTCGCACGGGACGCCCGCCTCCGTCGCGGTCTTTATTGCTTCGTCCAGCACGTTCTGCGGGATCTTCCTGTACTTCCGGCAGGCGCAGATTACGAGTTTGCTTTTTTTGATCGGTTCTTCGCTGGTCATGGTCTGTTTTTTTGGGGGGAGAAAACGGATTCAGATTGAGGTCGCACACGTGCGCGCGTGAGAGGAAACACGGAAAACGAATTTGCGAGATGCCGGATTCCTGCGAGGAATGAGTTCAGCGCACGGGGATGAATGAAATACGACCGGAAGCCCGGCAAGGCAGACGGAGGCACAGCATGCCTAAGTTCGACCTTGCCGGAGCGACGTAAATGCGGCAGGCTTATTTCGCCTTGACGTCAAATGCGCCGAGGACGTTTCCGTGGCGGACGTACATGATGCCGTCGCAGATCACGGGATGCGCCCAGTGTTCCTTGTCGCCGAACTTGATCTGGAAACTGCTGACGACCTCGAATTTTTCGCCGGGTTTCAGCAATGCGAGCGTGCCGCGTTTTTCCTCGTAGATGTACATCAGGCCGTCGGCATAGATCACGCATCCCTTGCCAAGGTTGCTCCAGGGCGTTTCGTAAAGCGTTTCGCCCGATTCCCAGTCCACGCACATCCAGTTCCCGCTGTTGTTGCTGGTCCAGTTCGAGCCGTAGAGCTTGCCGTCGACCAGCACGGTGCAGTCGTGGTGCGGGTCCAGTTTTTTATTGGTCCAGATGACATTTACACCCTTGCCGTCTTTCTTCAACTCGTACAGGACACCGCCCTGATCGTATCCGGCGGACACGAAGAAACGATTATCCTCAACTGTGGGGGAGTTGCAGTTCACGCCGCCGCGTCCGTTCGTACCGGACGTCTTCGCGTAATTGTCTTCCCACATCACGGTTCCGTCTTTGAGGTTGATGCCGTTCACTTTTCCGGCGGTCATCACGATCAGCTGATCGCCGACGATGACAGGGGTCACATAGGCGAGCGTGTCATCATTGGATTTTGCTGTCCAGACCACGGAACCGTCCGCGACCTTCAGTGCCACGACGAGCGCCTTGCTGCCGCCCGCGGTCACGAAGACCACGCCGTCCTTCACGACCGGGCATTCCGCCATGGCCCACATACCGAACTTGGAGCCGTACTCGTTCGCGATGTTTTTCTGCCACAGGATCTTCCCGTCGGCGGCGTTCAGACAGAAAAGCTCGCCGGAACCGGTCGTCACGACCAGGCGGCCTTCGCCTTCCTTCTCGCCGGGCACATAGGTCGGGGTGCTGCGGGCGCCAGGATACGAACGTTCCCAAGCCGAACCGGTAACGGTCTTCCAGATTTCCTTGCCGTCCAGGTCGAGGCAGATAACGGATTCCTTTCTCGGACGTCCCGTGCCTGTCCCGGTGATGTACAGGCGGTTCCCGACCTTGATCGGGCTGGACCAGCCTTCGCCGAGGCCGGTATAGGTCCATTTCGGGGTCAGTCCTTCCTGGGGCCAGGTCTTCAGAAGCCCCTTTTCCTGCATGTACATCCCCTGAGAGTTCTCGCCGCGGAAACGGAAGATATCCCCTGCGAAAAGGGATGCTCCGCCAACGACGACCAGTGCGGCAGCCAACAGTGTCTTGTTCATAATGTCTTGCTCCTTGTGAATGAAGACAGTCAGTCGCGATTCTCTGAACGGACTGAAGGTGTTTCTGTTCAATCCAGCCGCCACAACGTGTTTGCAGATTCCTGTTTCGTTTTCATACGATTCAAGCTCAACCGAAACGCATCGCAACGGCATGTTTTATTCGCTAAACATTACCATATCACACATTTTATCGTTTGTCAAGCGCTTTTCTTATGAATCAGCCTACATATTTCGTAAATTCATAAATGCGCTTCCCCCCAGCGTTTTTTTCCTGTAACCCGCCTTCGTATGCTCAAACATGCTTTTGGAGAAAATAGCGATCCAGCCGGTTGCTGTTTCGCCCGAATATCGAACGCTGAGAATACACCCCCCGCGGAGCACATACAGACTGCCGCCGCATGACACATTATCCCCGGAAACGAAAACAGCAATGAAAAACAAGTCGACAGTTCGGCTTGCCTTACAGCGTTATCGGGAAAACCTTCAAATCTCGAAGGAATCTCGAAAAAAGCTCAGTCCGTCTCATTTTATGAGTCACCAGGTGTTTGTTCGAATGCACGTGCACACCTTGCAAAAACCGGTAACACATAAGGCCGCCCCCGGAACCATCGGCTTCGGGGGCTGATGCTGATTCAGGAGCGGATGAGGCAGTTCAATTTTCGTCCGGCTCGAGGATATACACGGGCATGTCCGTCCCGTCAGGGAGATCGGTCGGGATACCGAGATCGTGCAGATGCCGGTCATACGCCAGGGAATCGATTTCGGCGAACATCTGCTGAAGACTGCTGTCCCTGCCGATGCAATCTTTGCAGAGAAGATCGCCCGTCCACGGGATACGGAAGAGCCTGCCCGCGGCGAGCTTGGCTCCGCATCTGTCACACTGCTTTCCGGAAGAGAAGTCTGCCATAGGGGAATCTCTCTATCCCTTGAAAAAATCTGAAAGCGTTTCAATGGTGAGCGGCTTCAGGAGTACCCCTGTGAATCCGCGTTCAGCAAAGTTCTTCTGCTCCTCGACGTCCGCGGTGACGGCATAGACCGGAAGCTCTGCAAAGCGTTCGTCCGCCCGGATCTTCACGACCAGCTCCCTGCCATTCATTTCCGGCATCCAGATGTCGGTCAGGACGCAGTCGAACGGTCGTTCTGTGTCTTGAATCTTTTCCCAAGCGTCCCGGCCGTCGACGGCGGTCTCGACGTCGTTCACGCCGATTTTTTTGAGGAGCGCCTTCAGCACAGACAGATTCAGCGGGACATCGTCGACGATCAGGAGGCGGCAGCTCTTCGCGGATTTCCGCCCATCGCCAGCTTCCCCAATGCGTATTCTGCCGGTGGTGTCTCCCGTGCGGGCGGTTTCGTCCCTGAAAAGATCGGGCTGCTCCTTGTCAGCCTCCGTTTTTTTCACGTTGAAGAGTTCGAGGGTGAAGGTCGAACCCTTCCCGAGCTGGGACACAAACGAAAGCTGTCCGCCCATGCTGGCGGCGAGCTGCTTGCAGATGGGGAGTCCGAGGCCGGTCCCCTTGATCTTCGCCTGCGAACCCACCTGCACGAATGGGTTCATCACCTTGTCTTTGTCTTCCTCCGCAATCCCGCAGCCCGTGTCCGAAACGGAAAGCGTGAACACGCCCTTTTCGTCGTCGATATCGTTCCGGAACGAAGCCCTGACACAGATCTCCCCCTCCTCGGTGAATTTGGCGGCGTTGCCGATGAGGTTGAAGAGGATCTGCCGGACACGCTGGGGGTCGATCTCGAGCACGGGTAATTCGCCGTAGTCCTCCTTCAGCTCGATATTGCGGTGCCTGACGGTCACTTCGAAGGAATGGACCACGGAGGAAATGAGTTCGCAGACGTCGGTGGGTTCCTTCTTGATGACCATCTTGCCGGATTCGAGCTTGGAGAGGTCAAGCACATCGTTGATGAGCTCAAGCAGCGTGTGCCCGCTGGTGGAAATGGCGGACAGCGCCTTGGACCGTTCATACCGGTCGTCGATGCCGTCGAGCAGGAGTTCGGAGTAGCCGATGATGGCGTTGAGCGGCGTGCGGATGTCGTGGCTCACGGTGCTGAAGAACATGCTCCGGGCCTTCTCGCTCTCCTCCATGTGTTTCATTTTCTGTTCGTGCCGGATGATGTCCTGCTGCAGTTCGAAACGTTCGTCCTCGATGAGGAAGACATGGATGAAGCAGTTGCTGATGAGGCAGCCGAGCGCGTAAAACGGCCAGAGCGTCCAGAGGATCTGCAGGAGAATGGCTCCGCCCATCGTGAGGCAGAACAGGGCTACCACG
This sequence comes from uncultured bacterium, assembly GCA_902778895.1. Classification (GTDB taxonomy): domain Bacteria; phylum Verrucomicrobiota; class Lentisphaeria; order Victivallales; family UBA1829; genus UBA1732. The sequence goes on along the minus strand of CACYZF010000005.1, from coordinate 63,910 downwards.
ATGTATCGCCTGCGCATGGTGCCCTGACTGCCAAAGGCCTTTACGAACACGTTGATTGCCATCAGAGCACTTGCGGCAACCAGAGGATAGTACATGAAGTTGCGCAGGGATCCGGTGACATATCTGCCATCCGCATCAAAATAGAACAGGCAGGGTTTGAAGACGTTTACGAACAACATCAAGACGTACAGGGACAAAAGCACATACCCGAACCAGGCGAGTACCCGCGACCTCCATCCGCTGGCCCCCAGATAGGTGATGATGAAATGGCACATCATGAGAATGGATACGGCAGTCGCGATGAAAAAGGACATCGTATCGAAGTACAGGGCTTTTGTCCAGCCAAGTCCCGCAAATACGCCCCAAAGAGCATCCGTTATGTAGAGATAAAAGATGCCTGCCAGAAAGCCGCGATACTCGTGCGCGCAACGGATATGCGACATCCTCCGCCCGTGGAACGGGAACATGTCAAAGTTGATAATCAGATGGATTACGATCGCCAGGAATGCGATTACGGAATAAAGGTAATCCTGCATGATATCACCTGACGCACGGCATGTTACTCAAAACGGGGGGGGGGGGGTAATCATTCGGCTCTCATGCTTGTAAGGAGGGTTGCATCTTGACAATATACTATACATCCAGTCATGTATTTTTTCAAGTTGTTCTTTTGTCAAATCTGTTAAAAAAAAGGATTTTTCTCATTTATATATTTTTTGCAAACAAAGCCGATTGAACACAATCAGCCCCCGGAACCATCGCCGGCTTCGGGGGCTGATTGTTTTCTGAAGATGTAATTATCGTTCACGGCAGAAGCTGAGGCAACTCATACCGGATCAGAATGAATCCCGATACGCAGGAACGAACACAACCAGAGGTTTCTCAGAATGGAAAAAAAACGAGATTTCGGGTCGTCCGTGAAAGACTGTCCAAAACCTCGTATACTTCTACCTGTTTTCAATGTTTACGGTAACAACAATAAAAGCGGATCATTTCTCTCCCTCACTTTTACCAATCAGGATGGTAATTTGTATTTCAATCGAAACGTCTTTTCCTGGCGGAATCGGGCCCCATGTTGTACGGGAAGCACAATTGTATACAAAAATGTTTTTTCACTGCGGGGATGTGGATTTCAATGTTTTAAGAATAAAACCTATCGGCAGAACTCGAAAGAAATAGATGACCAGCATTATTATGGGTCTGCTTCTATGCATCTTTTTATACAGGCATGAACGATTCTGCAGAAAGAAGCCGTTTAATTCTTTTGATTTGTATCGCGATTGCAAGTACAACCTCAAATGAGCCGAATATCTGGTAGCCAGGAAACAATTGATCGTTTGCTCTTCCAGTATCCCTTTTGCCGAATCCGCCTTCCTGAAACATAGCAGCAGCGCTTTATAGAAATCGGAGTTATATCTATGATGACCATCTGTCGCCGAACCTCTTCTCAGTTTGTAAATGAAGCATATCCTCTCATCGTAGTAAACTCTTTTTGAACAAAGCGAAACGTCCTGCAGAAAGTCGAAATCTTCTCCAATCCTGATGCCTTCCTTGAAAAAAAATTTGTTCCGTATCAGAAAATCCCTATGAAACAGCACGCTGCATATGTGCATAAAAAGAAGACTCCGAAAAATAAGATCTGCAAATTCCTGATTTTTCAGGACAAGACCGTTCAGTTTATGATTTACATACAAGTGTTCATTCCCATTATTGCGGATCATCTTGTAACCAAATGCAATCAAATCAAATCCAAAAAACTTGTTGATCCGGTTCTTATAATGCAACAATGTACCTTTTGTTATTTCATCATCCGAATCAAGAAAATAAACATAGTGGCCTTGTGCCGCCAACAAACCTTCATTTCTTGATGCTGCAACACCTCTGTTTTCTCTGGAGATATATCGAATATTCCCATAACGCCGACTATTCTCTTCAATAATACTCAACGTATCATCATCTGAACCATCATCAATAAGCACGATTTCGCAATCGCCGATATCTTCATTTTCAATCATGTCTATTGTTTTCTGAAGGAAACGGCCTGAATTGAAGCAGGGAATAATAATACTTATCAGGCACGACATAACACACTTCCTCTTCCGGTTCGCAATGATTCGCAACGGCATTTCATAATACAGATTACTTTTTCAATATACTGTGTCTTTTAATCGGAAATAAAAAAACGGGATTCCGGGTCGTCGCGAAAGACTTTCCAAAATCTCGTAGCAATTACAAACGGGAATCAGTATGAGATCACGAAATTCTCAAACGCAATGGTGTGCTCAGCATTCTGTTCCTGGGATTTGGAGCGAATGAAAGGAACAACGTAGAAAACGCCCTTTGAAAGCGATTCGGGCGCAAACAGGAGACAATCGTCATTTTTCCGTATCGTGGAGGATAAAACAGCTTCTTCGCCCGGCCGAAGGGTTTTGCTCCCGACATACAGATTCGAACTCGAAGAACCGTGAATCCTGATCATGTCATCCTTTTTCAGTTTTTTCTTCGGGGCGCCGACCAGCGTGATCTCCGAATATCCATTCTCCATTTTTTTGACTTCACCGATCTTGCTGTCCAGCAGCGTCGTATTCGGGATGTCCGAGTTGTCCTCCCGCGCATTCATGGCGATAAAGCATCCTTTGCTCCAGTCCGCATACCGGTCGACGACGATTTTCTTGTTTACCTCATCAACAGAAACAACTTTAAGAACCGGGCTGTCTTTTTTGTAAGGGTAATTTCTGCTGTTTAATAACACCGCATCCTTATTGTAAACGACATATCCCAGATAAACTTTTGCGGCATTTTCGCCGATGTTTTTGACTTTCACACTGGCGGACAGTTGATTGTTCGACACAAGGATTCTTTTGTTTGATTCGACCGAGGTTATTTCTCCTGTCGGGAAAAGAGAATTTCCGCCATTCCCGTTATTGATCGCCGGGGTGCAGGTCGCATCTCCGGTATCAACGGTCAAGGTCCCCGGCGAATGCAAATAATCTTTGTTTCCCGAAAAGGAAAAAACGATGGCATCTATTGTGATTTCGGAACTCTCCGCCGATTGGAATTTGAGAAAGAAAGAGGAACTGTCAATGTCTTCAAAATGAGTCGTTGATGTCAGGTTTTTGTAGTTCAGAAAATCATTTACCGAAGAACTGCTTGACAAAACAGCATTGTTTTTCGTATTACAGACGGAAAAGCTTATTCCCGTTTCTCTGGTAAAGACGTCTATTTTGCAGTCCAAGCTCGCATTGGTATTCTTGAATAGAACTCGTAAGGGAATGCTTTCATATTTCACGTTCTTCGAACTGTGAAGAAAGATCTTAACAGCATTGTCCTGCCTGCTTACGGATTTGTCGGTCCAGAATTGCTTGACATTCGATGCATCGAATTTGATGGAGTAAGCATATCCTTGAGATTGGATATACTGTTCCAACAGATTTGAATTGTCACTCAGTTTTTTCGCATCCGTTTGCGCTTGAACCACAAAAGAAAAAGCGACAAGGGACATGACAGCACACGCCTTGAGCAAGTGCGTCACGGGAACATCATTCTTTCGAAAAAGGTTTTTGTTGACAAGCATTTTTATCTCCCGAAAAGAGTTATGACATGAATCGATAAAGCTGTTTATATAGTGGAGCGCAAACTGCTGAAAAGCGCCTGCGCCGACCTGCCCCAAACAGAAATCAACAGGAATAAAAGTCCCGATACCACTTCACAAATTGTTCAACGCCTTCCTCAATGCCGATCTTCGGGCAGTAGCTGAAATCCTTTTCCAGCGCGGTCGTGTCCGCCCAGGTCGTCATGACATCGCCTTTCTGCATTTCCTTCATATTCAGAATGGCCTTCTTACCGGTGACCTTTTCGATGGCGCGGATGAAATCCAGAAGCTGGACCGGACTGCCATGCCCGATATTGTAAAGACGGTATGCCGGTTGCTCCGGCGGCTTGGTAAGAATGCGCTGGACGCCATTCACGATATCGTCCACATACGTGAAATCGCGAGACAGGTTTCCATGATTGTACACGTCGATGGGATCTCCGTTCAGAATTGCTTTCGTGAACTTGAACATGGCCATATCGGTACGGCCCCACGGTCCGTATACAGTAAAGAATCGCAGCCCGGTCGTTGAATAATGATAAAGATGCGAGTAACAGTATGCCATCAGCTCGTCGCTTTTCTTGGTTGCGGCATACAAGCTGATCGGTTCGTTCACCGGGTCGTCGATGGAAAACGGAACCTGTTTCGTATTCCCGTATACACTTGAACTCGAAGCGTAGACGAGATGCGGAACGTCGAAATGGCGGCAGCATTCGAGCACGTTCAAAAAGGCAACAATATTGGCGTCAATGTACGCATACGGATTTTCGATGCTGTAGCGCACTCCGGGCTGTGCGGCGAGGTGGCATATCGCATCGAATTTATCATTCGCGAACAACTTGTTGAATTCGTCACGGTCGGCAATGTCGATTTTTGCAAAACGACCGCCGCGGGAACTTTCGATTATTTTGTTCGGCATGACATCATCGACATTGAATCCGCTCATTTCCAAACGTGCCATTTTCAAGCGAATGTCGTTATAGGAATTGATATTATCAACGCCGATGACATCATGGCCGGCTTTCTGGAGTGCGCAAAAAGTATGAAACCCGATAAAACCGGCCGTTCCTGTTACGAGTATTTTCATGTGAGGATTCCTGTCTGTTGTTTTTGAAGATTGATCCGTTCTCTTTCAGTTGAGAAACGATATAATGGTATGCTTGAAAAACGTTTTACGATTCTTCCGACAATTAAAAATAATCGAAGCGCAAGCGCATTGATCTTGCCGTCATGCATTTGAAAAGCATGAAGTTATTTTATGGAAATCAACTGTTTGATTCCTGTTATTCCCGCCGCAAGCCACGGGGACGAATCCAACATGATTCAATCGTAAAGAATCGATGAACGAAGGAAACCACGTTTAAAAGTGAGCTGCAGGATGCATCTATAAAACACAGCTCTTTTTTTCCTGTGATTCCCAGGTCGTAGAAAAACTCGGGGAATAAAAACTATGAGCAAACTTTTCCGGTAATGCTCTTTTGATGCCTGATTATTTCATCGACGACATCCTGTGCCGCCTTTCCCGTTTCAATCATCTGATAAAAATCCTGGATTTTCCTCGAGTTGTCAATGATCTTTTCGTCAGTGAGCCCCATGATCAATTCCTTGAGCTCGTTCATGTTATATGCGACAAAAAATGGCAGGGATTCAGGATCCCATGCAAACGATCTGTCCTTGTCAAGATATTCGTCAATATCATCCTGATAAAGAATGACAGGTTTGTTCGTCAATGCGAAATCGCCGGCAGTGGATGAATAGTCCGTTATCAGCATGTCGGATATTATCAGCAAATCACATATATCCCGGTATGTCGACATATCGATGATACAATCACTGGGAGAATCCTGATTCAGGGTTGAAAGAGAAGAACCGCTGTGAGAGCGTTTCAGGCAAATCCATTCTTTGTTATACTTCGCTTTCAGGGTTTCAAGAACCGAATGCAGATCGATATCCGATGTGACTTTCTCACGCGAGCAGTGATCCCTGAAAGTTGGAGCATATAATAAAACGGAAACATCATCCCGTATGTTCAAGCTTTTCTTAATCGCATGAGGATCGGCTGAATTGTCAACCAGACAGTCGCATCGGGGAGTGCCGACAATTTTAAACTTTCCGGAATAACCTGTGGATCTGCTCCAATAATCGACAAACGTTTTGCTTCCAGCATATACCAGATCGCACAATTCATTTTCATAAATCTTGCGTCCGGAAGTTGAAGCGGAATAGTGCTTATTGCTTTTCCGCGCCTCATTCGCAATTGTTTTTATTGCTCGATCGCCATGCCACAGTTGTATGTAAAACTGATTCTTTCGCTTTATCGTGCCCTGGGGAACGGTAAAATTATATACCCATGATGACGCGGTGCACATCTCACGGAAAAAAGCAAGACTGTTGTATTTGACGGGCTTGATATAATCCGGGAAATCGCTGATATATTTCTTGTCCTTGTATCCCCAGATTATTTGAATGCTGTTATCCGTCTCGTGCAGCTTTTTCGCAACAGGAAAACAGTTGTCATTAAAACGCCCGTTGAATGTCGCAAAAACAACTTTTCCCGGATCAACGCGTTTAAAGGAAAACAAAAGCATGGAGATTCTTATTCTCAGTTCTTTTGCTTTATACCCCATAAAGCAGAAAAACTTGTTCTTCTTCACGAGAGACACAATTTGCCGCTGCATAAAACACCTATATGAAACGTTTGATTTGATACAGAATACCATATCTGCAATTGACGGATTCCCATACAACAAAAATCAGGACACCCGTTTTTTAAGTTTTGATTTAATCAGATCAGAGAAAAAAACGATCTCGCTGAATTTTGAAAAGAACAAAAAACACAAATACAAGGCGGAACAGATGACGACTTCAAGAGAAAGCAGAATATATTTGTTGACAGGGAAATAAAACACGATTCTCTTTGCGGCAAAGCAAATCAATGCGGAGACAAACAGTATGGTGACAAATCTTATGGATATCGTTTTGAGGTTTATCGAAACAAGGCCGCGCATGTAATAGATTCGGATAAAGAAAGTCAGGAATGCCGCGATCGATGTTGCGATCGCAAGGCCATTTGCCTTGAACGCCGATATCAGCATCAAGTTTGCAATGACATTGATAACCAGATTATAGATGCTGACATACATTGTCTTTTTGGTTTCACCATAACTGTAAAGGATATTGTTGAAAATGGTATTGGATGCCAGAAAGAACAGTCCGGAAGAATAACAGGAAAAAGTTCCGGCGGTCATAGCGACAGAAGAACCATCGAACTGACCTCTTTGAAAAGCAACGCTTACGATCTCGGTTCGAAATGCAATGCAGCCAATGCTGATCGGAATGATGATCAGGCAATAAAGCTTAATCAATGTATTGACGGCCGAAGACAATTTGTCGAATTGCTTTCTCGCGATCAATTCGGACATTTTGGGATAAAAAGCCGTCGCCAGAGAATTTGACACCAGCCCGCTGAGAACATTGGTCAGACGGGAACCGTAATTCAATACCGATATTGCCCCTGTCGCCAATGTAGATGCCATGATCTTGTCAATCATCATGTTCAAATGAATGACTCCTTCCGCAATGAATGTGGCAGGAAACGCCTTGAAAAAAGCGAACATGTCCTTGTTGATGATGACTCTGGGCTTAAAACGATACTTCCAGTCGACAAAGAACAATTCAATGGCCAAACGGGAAATTCCTCCCAACAGCAAACCGTATCCCAGAGAAATATAACCGTATTTCTTATAAAGGAAAAGGCAAACAATGATCGTTGGCAGGTGAGAGATTACTTCTCTGATCTGACTCGCAAAAAACTTGTTGTGACATTGGAGCATTGCCGCATAGATCGCCGCAATGACAATAAATATATACATGGGGGTTGAAACGAACAACAAGCGGCTGCACATCGCTTTTGTATCATAGGAAAACCCCGGCGCTATGACTGAAACGATCCTCGAACTGAAGCACATGATACCGCCAACAGTAATGATGGACAAAACGATAAAAATGGTAATGATCGTATCTGAGAACATATTCAGTCTGACTTTTTGATCCGCCACCTGTATCTTTTTATAAATAGGCAGAAACACCTTCCAAATCCCAACGCTCAGCATGGGATAAAGAACATATTGAATCCCGATCACCATAAAGTATGCGTCGCCAATGTCGCTCGCCCCCAATATACTGGCGAGGATCGCTTCCGTAATATACGAAATGATCTTTGCGACAACCGAAACGAAAAGAATTATAAAAGCGCCTTTTAACAGTTCTTTAAACATAAACGAAAACTGATGTTATTCAGGAAATGACGGGTTAATCCGGCGATGTGATATGATCGACGGAAATAAGGAATGATGCTCAGCTGGAAGTCTTAACATCCGATGTTTCGTCCGGAGATTTGGACGGAAGATCACTGTCCTCCGAGCACAGGCATATTAAAGACAATATAATCCAAAGGAATGTATTTCTGACTCCATTGTGAGACAATGCATAAAACAGAACGCCTGATAAAATGCAGCAGTTCTTGAATGTAACGGAAAAACGATCGGCACAAATCAGTTTCATGACAAGGACGATATATAACGTTAATCCAATGACTCCGTATGAAACCAAAAGGCTGATGAATGTTGAATGGATCTCCAATCCGCTCATGATTCGAAAACGGTCATAATCGCCTTCCGCAACACCCCACAAAATGTGCGGCATCACTTCATAGACTCTCCCGTATCCCCGGCCATTATAAAGATCAGAATCGTTTTCATCCCTCAGGTTGACAATTCTCCTGCGCAGATTGTTCACCGCTTCATTGCGAGTCGCTATGCCATCATCATTATTGATGAAATCATAAACAGCGTAAGATGAAGCAATGATAAATGCAACATATATAATGAAATACAAGGGGCGCTTCAGATTAAGCCTGAAAGAAAAGTATGAAAAGTACGCTAAAATGATACCGATAACCGCGCCTTTGGAATAGGATAAGACAGAAGCATATATGATGGAACTGTGGATGATCAGCAGTTTGATCTTAGAGAAATTGCTCGGGGAAAGGTATAATGTTGCCGTAAGAACCAACAAACAATAATAACCCAACTGGTTGGGATTGTTAAAGAAACTTGTTTGTCTCAGAGAACTTCCTCTATTGAATATCAACCCTGCAATAATAACAATGCAACTCAGGAAACAACCGTTTAGAACAATGTCCCTCATTTTCTCCCGGGGGGCCTTATGAAAGACCAGGAAGAAGAAAATAGAGGAAATCGCATTGAAAAGATAGAAAAGGACCTTAAAAATAAACTCGCTTTTGCTGGTCAGGAAGAAATAAACGAATTGTATGAAAGCCTGATAAAAGATCGTAACAACGAACAAGACAATGATTCTCTTTTCTTTTAACGAAAGATTGCTTTCCTTCTGCAACTTGAAGCACAAAAGGGAAAAGCATACAAGAAAAAACATATCCGAAATCTGGGGCAGTCCAGAACGGAATATGTATATGGGCTTCAGAGCAATATATACAAGAAAAATATTCTCTATCTGAAATAATCTCTGAAATAATGTCTTTTGTTGTTCTATTTGAGTCATATTCTATTTTCAGTGTTAATCCAGAACGATATGGTAAAGACGAGGCATTTTGCCCAAGCCGACCTTGATATATTGAATATCATAACTTTTATTCAAATCCATATAGTATACATTATACTCCGGAGTCGTACCGAACAGTTTTGCCTTTTTGCTTCTCATATAAAAACTCTGGTTGTCGTATCCATGGCTGATCAAATCCTGAGGAAGCTTTTTGGGATCAACCGGATAGATATTGCAAATCACTTTGATATCCGTTGGCGTTTTTTTGTTTATAACAATTAAAAGGCTCTTTTCATGTTGATAGGCATAGTAGTCGAATTCCGAATCATAGACCTTCAGGAAAGCACCGGCAGGCAGGATATCACGAATCTCCTTCGGTTCCGGCAGATATTTGGAATGTTGAAACAGCGTGATTGCTTTCTGCTTCTTCCTGTCTTTGTAGTGACATCCGATAAGCTTTGTCCTATGGTTGTCATACTGCTTGTCAGGACAATCAATATCTCCGACAATGTATAATACTTCTTTGTTCCAAAGGTATTTTCTTTTATAGAATTCCGTCAGATCAGTAAAAGTTTCATCGAATTCCACAAAGTCTTCTTTTTGCTCGAAATCGCCTAAACGGTTGAATTCCTTAGGAAAGATCACGATGGAATCGATCCCCCGTATGTCTCTTGCCTTTTCAGTGTATTCCCTCACGTCAAATATGTAAAGATTCCTTGATGAAACATAGTTGCTTACAGTGTTATACCCGACTAAGAACAATAATAGAACGAATAAAATCGTCCTGTTGTTCTTTTGGAGTGCTTCTTTTTTAAGAAATAACGCGAACGACAAATAAATGAACGAAATGAGAGTCAGGCAATATCTGGATGAACTTATGTCACAAATCGTTCTCCATATAATAAAAAAGGCGACAAGCAAAAGATTCGCAAAAATGAACCGTTTGCTTGCACGCGTAAATAACAAACAATAGAGGACAACGTATGGGATCCCAACACAGTTGATTATCTTGTCGACAGTGCTGATCATCTCTTTACTTCATAACCCGATTGTATTTCGGCAAATAGTTGAAATAATAGTCGAAGGAAACCCCCATAAACGAGGACAACAGCATAAATACGCATATCGATATTACCATCAGCAGCAGAATTCTTTGCAATGCCTCCAGCTTTCCGCTCCGTTTCCTGAAAACCAGGGAGGCTATCATGAATACCACAATAAGCTCTAATCCCTCATGCCGTGTCATAAACCCCAAAGTCGAGTAGAAAGCGGATTTCATGACATCAATGATTCTGTTGCAGACCACAGATTGATAGATCGAATATAAAGCCAGGAGAGAAAAAAACAGATAAATCGTCTCCCGAGTTCCCTGACAGGAATAGGCAACCACAAACGGATGTGTGGCAAAGACCAGTGTGATCAGAAAACAGATTGGTTTCGAGCGTATTATTCTATTTGATATGTAATAGACAACGGCGAGTGTTGCCATGGAAAATATCATGTTGCATATTATGTTGCACTTTATGATACTGCCCCCCAACAGAGCATGTGTCAGCTTAAATAAATACAGAGACAGCGGCGGATAGCTCGATATGGTGGGAAACACTCCATTCGTTTCCCATAACGTGATGAACTCTTCGTACTTGAAGGAGTCTCGATTCGGCACCGGATATAGGATGATGTAAGCGAATCTTGTTGCCAGACCGATTATCCAAAGTACGATCAATTCGATATCGAATCCGCATACACCGAATCGGTTAAACTTTTGTTTGTCTGACGGACAGTTCATCGATTTCCATTTATGAAAAAAGCATTTCTTTCGCGACTCAAACAGAGCATTCCCTTATCAGGGGCTTCATCTGCTTTGACATCCCGGCATGATACGAACGGGCTTGAAAGTCCATTCCTGCAAGTCGAATCAATGATGTTTTCAGGAAGGATTTCAGTTCATGATGATTTTAGAATCCTGATTGTGCTTTTTATCCTGTTTGTCTATTGAAACATCTTTTTGCTTCGCCTGCCGGACGCAAAAACGTTTTCTACGCGGACTCGCCGCAGCCGGGGGTATTGACCCCACGAAGAAATCAAAGCGTGATGCTATTTGGAATGAAGGATATGGTCTCTGATCTGCGTGCTGCTTGTTCCCTTTGTGTACGGGAAATATACGATTTCCACATTTTTGTCTGCGAAAAACGCTTCGTATCTGTTAAAACGTTCCGACCCCTTGTAATCCGAACCGACAAACAGGCGATTATAATGCAGCTCCGGCCAGATATCCGAATCTTCCGGAGTAGCATTTACAACGCGGTCTACATATTTGCAGGAGGCAACAATATCCTTACGCTCTTCGAATGGAATAAAGGTTTCTTTCCCTTTTCTTTTTCCGCTTTCGTGAACACCAACCACCAGGTAATCACATTGAGCTTTTGCTTTTCTTATGATATTCAAATGGCCGATATGGAACAAATCGAACGTGCCGGACATGTAGCCGATTATCACGCGATCATTGTTGTCCATTCTGTCGCTTTGTTTCTTGAACTCATAACTGTACAATCCATATTCATGCGGATTGTTTTGATACCGGGCAAGTACAGCCTTAAAGATTTCTTCATACTGGGGGATATACAGTGTCTCGCGCAAGAAAACGCGTCTGACGACCTCGCCGGCCAGTTCCGACATTAACTGCAAGTTGTTTTTCCCGCCATAAAACCTGCTGCCCTTGAAAGATGCCGGGGAAACATCCAGGATGCGGTTTTCGGTTCCAAAAGACTCAAGTTCGATATTGACGGATTCCACAAAACGGACGACCGCGCTTTTTGATGCCGCATAGACGCTTGCCGCCGGGGAGCTCAACCATCCCGAAATCGATCCTATCACGGCAGAATAGAATGACTCTTTGGAACGGATTCGATTATAAAAAATTCTGAAAATCTTAATGGTCGAAACGCTGTTGATTGTTAATATCTTCTCGATTTCCGCGATATGATGGTACTCGAAATCTGCGATTCTCCCCACACCGGCGGTAATGATCAGCAGATTGACGTCCGGATCTGCGGCCAATGGGTGAAAAAGCATTTCGTCAAATTGCAGCAAATCGCATTGATGGAAGTTGAAATGATCATTCTTCAGGATCCCCTGCTCCGGTTCGATACGGTCGCATATTTCAAGGAAATACCCCTGTTCAATCAGTTGTTTTCCGATTGCTAATCCAAGCCCGTTGCTCCCGCCGACGACAACTGCTTTCCTGTTCTCAGACATTGACACCTCGTTATATATTGTTATTTATTAAAAAATCAGCAAGATTGATGACGCAATCCCGACCCGGCATTGCAGCTCGGAAACTATCATTGACGCAGTGATCCATGTACCAGTGAAACTTCCGATGCCAGGGATTTTTTCCTCAAGATCATTGTCAGGTATTATGTTTCTTTACCTGACGATTTCCGGTTTGATGACCTCGACGCCGTACTTCTTCAGCTCGCGGCGCATGTCGTCGAAGGTATCCGGGCGATACGTGCCGATGATGGCGCCGCCGGAACCGGTGAATTTGGCAGAGGCTCCGAACTGGCGCGCGATCCGCACCATGCGGCGGTTCTTCTCGCTCACGGAGGACCCGCAGACCTCGCACCGGAGGTCGAAATTGCGGTCGAGCAGTGCGGGCAGGAGGTCGTATTGATGCGAGGCGAGCGCATCGCGGACCTGATCGGTCAGCGTAGCCCATTCGCGGACGGCGGCGTGAACTTCCGGTACGCCGGCCTCGTAATCGAGCGAGAGACGGCTGTGGAGTATTTCGGATCCCTCGGCGAGATCGGTGCGATAGGCGATGTAGAGCGGCAGATCGTCCGGGATCTCAATGGGCTCGTAGATGCCGTAGCCGAACTTCTCCATGTGCGCCTTGTTGAAGTCCATGTAGACCGGCGTCTCATAGACCTGCGCCACGCGGTCCTGAAGCCCCGCCTTGATGCCGAGTTCGTCGAGCTCGACGGACAGCACGAGGTTCGCGAGAATCGGCTTCGGGATTTCGATCTGGAAGAAACGGATCATGGCACGCATCGTGGCCGTAATGATCGCGGAGGACCCGGCCATGCCGAGGCGGTTCGGGATGTCCGACTGGTAACGCAGCGTGAAGTTGTCATCGCTGAGCTTGATATGCTCTTTTATGCAGTAGGCATAGAAGATTTTCACGCAGGCCTTGAGCAGGCGGATGCCACCGTAGTAGCCGAACTTCGTGATGCTGCTCGCGAGGTCGGCCATGTTGTCATAGGTGTTGTAATCCAGCACGGACGGCAGGATCTCGAGGCTGGGCGATTCATAGAGCGTGACCTCCGCGCTGTAGTTGCGGAACACGAACGCGATGGTCTTGCCGAAGTACCCGTCGGACGGGTTGCCGATGAGCGCGGCGCGGGGATAAGCTTTTTCACGGATGATCATGGATGTGCCCTTTCAATCGACTCTGAAAAGATCGCGAGTATAGACCTTCTCCGCAACATCTTTCAGGTCCTCGCTCCAGCGATTCGCCAGAATGATGTCGCTTTGTTCTTTGAACCGGTTCAAATCGCGCACGACGCGACTGTTGAAGAATGATTCCTCTTTCATGCTCGGCTCGTAGATGATGAGCTCGATGCCCTTGGCCTTCAGCCGCTTCATGACGCCCTGAATGGACGACTGCCTGAAATTGTCGGATCCGGCCTTCATCGTCAGGCGGTACACACCCACGACCTTTGGATTCCTGTCCAGGATTTGTTCAGCAATAAAATCTTTTCTGGTGCTGTTCGCGGCTACGATGGCCGAAATGATGTTCTGCGGAACATCGTTATAGTTCGCCAGAAGCTGTTTCGTGTCCTTGGGCAGGCAGTAGCCGCCGTACCCGTAGGAGGGGTTGTTGTAATGATCGCCGATTCGGGGATCCAGGCAGACGCCTTCGATGATCGACCTCGAATCCAGCCCGCGGACTGCGGCATACGTGTCAAGCTCGTTGAAGAAGCTGACGCGCAATGCAAGGTACGTGTTGGCAAAAAGTTTTACCGCCTCCGCCTCGGTCGGATTCATGATCCGGATCTCTATGTTTTCCTTCAACGCAGCATCTTTCAGCAAGTTGGCGAAAGTTTCGGCTGCCTTGTGCAGGCGGGCATTGCGGACCGGAGTCCCGACGATGATCCTGCTCGGATACAGGTTGTCGTAAAGCGCCCGGCCTTCACGAAGGAATTCGGGGCTGAACAGAATGTTGTCGCAGCAGTACTTTTCCCGGACGCTCTCCGTGAACCCGACCGGGACCGTGCTCTTGATGATCATGACCGCGTCGGGATTCACCGCGATGACCTGCTGAATGACGGATTCGACGCTCGACGTGTCGAAGTAATTGAGCTTCGGATCGTAGTTCGTCGGGGTGGAAATGATGACGAACTCCGCGTCCTGATATGCGCCGTTTCCGTCCGTCGTGGCTTCCAGATCGAGCTTTTTCGAGGTGAGATACTCCTGGATCTCTTTGTCGATGATCGGCGATTTGCCTGCGTTGATCATGTCGACTTTTTCCTGAACAAGGTCAACAGCTTTGACCGTATTGTGCTGAGAAAGCAGCACGGCCATCGAAAGACCGACGTAGCCGGTGCCTGCGACCGCGATTTTCATTTTGCAAGGTCCTCTCTATTAGAAAACAAGTTGTTAGTCCGGTGTAGGGTAATGATCTGCTGCCCGCGGCAGTCCCGACTTCGGAGAAGGGGCGGGAATCCGATCAATGCAGTACCTTCTCTATTTCCTCGATGTAGGCTTTTACGACGAATTGACGGTCGAACTCCCGTTCGATCTTCGCTCTTCCGGCGAGCCCCATATCCCGTTTTTGCTCCCAGCTCAGGGAAAGGAATCTTTCCAGTGCGTCCACCAGAGCGTCTTCGTCTTTGATGGGGATGACGTATCCGCTCTTTCCGTCGTCCACGGTTTCGCGGCATCCGGCCCGATTCGTCGCAATGATCGGGCGGCCATGGGCTGCCGCCTCCAGCAGGACATTGCTCATTCCTTCCGGGTAATAAGACGGATGAACAATGCAGTGCGCCTGTTCGAAGAACGGCGCCATATTCTTCTGTTCTCCGTGATAGATGACAAAACCGTTTTTTTCCGCTTCCTGCAAACGGCTGATATAATGGGAATCGTCACACAATCCGCAGATATGAAACACCACATTCTTGTGTTTTGTGCAAATCTGTTCCGCCGCATGCAGATACAGGTCTATTCCCTTCTCCTTCAGGATGCGGGCGATAAAAAGAAAATGAATCGTGTCATCTTGTTCCGGATACGGAATAAGCAGATGCTGTTTCAAGCTGACCCCGGAACCGGGAAGCATATGGGTGGGACACCCTTTCCGGAGCATGTGATGCTCCACGAAAAACGATCTGTTTTCTTCGTTCTGAAAGAAAACGCAATCCGCGCCGGCGACCCCCGTTTTATAAAGAAAGATCGAAAACTTCTGCATCAGGCCCGGGTTTTCAACAGGCGTGCCGAGTCCCGTGATATTCGGGAGAAAATGCGTCCCGGTGAGACGGCAGACGATTCCGCCATAGACATTGGGCTTGATATTGTAGGACAGAACGAGGTCGGGCTTTTCTTCCGATAAGATCCTCCTGTACCGGAACAACATCTCAAGATTTGAAAAAGGATTGATGCTGTGCCGCTTTGTTTTCATGGTCACAAGGCGACATCCGAGAGCTTTCAGCTCGTTTTGAAAAAGCAGCGGATGTGATGCGATAACGACTTCATATCCATCCGACACAAGACGTTCTAATATTTCATTGCGCAAATTGTATGTATACGTTGTATCATTTGCGATGATCATTATTTTTTTCTGGTTCATATACAAAGCCCCGGGAGAAGAGTATGGATTTGCAAGATCGTATGAGTTGAAAAAAGTGTTTGCGTTTATTGGGGCGGGAGAGACAACTCCGCTTCAGTTGAGCAGTCTATCGACTCAGACATTTATTGTTGATTCCCGAATTCGAAAGAGACGGTCCGATGCAACGCCTCCTGCATGTCGAACGGGGGCTTGAAGCCGGATTTCTGCATTTTTTCAGAAGAGAAAACCGTTTGAGCGCAGAATTTCTTTACGCGGATGGAGCTGATCGGATATGTGCGGCGGGTAATGAACGCCAGAAGGTCAAAGCAATAACCGCCCAGGAGGCCAAGGCAATACGGAAGCGACACCGGAGGAAGTTTCTTTCCCAGCGATTTTTCAAATCCGTTCACCAGGTCGTTCATGTCGAAATCGGGCTTGTCGATATAGTTGTACACGGAATATCCCTGTTTGTTCTCCTCGACGTTCCATTTGAGGAAGGCAACGATGTTTCCGACGTAGGCCATGGATTTCCTGTTTTTACCGTTGCCCACCATCAGGAACCGTCCGGAGGCAAGCTGCTTGAAGAGATTGTAAACATTACCGCGATTGCGTTCGCCGAAGATCACGGTCGGGCGCACGACATGGAGCATGTTCTGCGAATCGGCTTTCTGCCATTTCTCGTATACGGCTTCGGCCAGAAGTTTGGTCCTGCCGTATTCGTTGAACGGGTGCTTCGGGGCATCCTCGTCATATTCGTATTCCGGGAAGCCGTAGATAGCAACCGAAGAAGTAAACACGATCAGATGGATCCCGAGTTCCGTTGCGATCTTGCAGACGTGTTCCGCGCCTTCGACGTTGTTGCGCGTGTAGAGGGACAGAGGCCGGACATCATCACGATGCGAGGCGGCAAGATTGATGACACAATCCTGACCGGCCATTACAGCCCGGAGTTCATCATCCACGCAGACATCGCAGTGTTTCCAAAGTTCAGGATAGAACTCGCTCTTCACCAGATCGCCGATGGTGACCTGATGATCTTTTAGGAGCAGCTCCGTCAGCCGTGTGCCAACGAATCCGCTGCCGCCGAGGATCAAAATGTTCATTGATAGTTCCTATCTCGGTTATATATTAAAAAACACGCAAAATACAGTTTCACAAAGACTTGTCCATCCTGGTCAGGAATGGCGGTCGACCTTCCCGAATTCGACCCGATGGGATTTCATGACCGGAGTCTGAGGTTAAAACGTGATCTTTTCAGGCTCGCCGGCGTAGATGGGATACTCGACGAAGAATTGAATTCGTACGATCCTGTGTTTTCTCAACAAAAAAACATGTGTGTGCTGAAATCTTTCCATGCCGCAGCCCCGTCGCGGGAAATCATGTCCCGCAACGAAGCCGTCCAAATACAAAAACCGCAAGCCTGGAATGAGCTCAAAGCCGCGGTCGCGATGTATTTCCCGAAAATGAAAAAACCGGCATAGGCATAGAGAGGTCTTCTGTGCCGGCATGTATGTGTCTGCCTGTGCTTATCATATTTACACGAGCAGGATTGAGCTCAATTAGAACCTGAAACAAAGAAGCCGGAGTCGAAGCACAGAGAATTCTGGCGTTAACGCAACCCAGCGTTTTCCAAAGATATGTCGTGTCTGCTTCGATCATGTCCAGTATTGTCCTCAGATTGTATTTTGAACTCGCGACAAATAAGCGAGCAAAAGGACAGAGCTTTCTTCGGGGGTATGGTTACCCCGTGCAAATCTCATCCATAGCTTTAAATAAAGCACTTTCTTCAAATAAATTCAAGTTAACAAAATAAAAAAAGCCTTCGATGTTTGCAAGAAAAATGAGATAATCGCAATAACTTAATGAGACAGATGCAAAACCGGATTCCGCAGAACGCAAACACCTGAAAGGGATGAGGCTCATTTCCCTCAGAAATGAAGCGGATATCCCTGAAGTCGATCAGATCATTCTGCACAATCCGAGGGAAGGGGGAAACTTCAGGAGTCTGGCGATGCTTCTATGTTCAACGAGGCTTTGAAAACCATCTGCCGGGTCGCTCAAGACGCTGCCAGGTAAAATTCAGCTCTTTGTCTCTTTGTCCGGGGATGGATTATTCAGGACTAACACCTGGGGAATATGTCCAACTCGTTCTTCGACTGGAGGAAGAGCCATATAGTCGCCGTAAACGGTTGATAAATATGCTTCCGGATTGCAGGGGGAATTCACTTCAAAGTCTTCGAATTGAACCCGCCGAACCGGGAAAATGACATTTTCCAAATAAAAGTGGTTTGGTTTAGCTTTAAACGGTTCCAATGTAGCTAAATACTTTCCGTGATCTTTCGCGCAGATTTTTGAATTCAACGCACAGAATAACTTCGGCTTGAAAAGGCACAACATGAAATGCAGCATATTTTTCATAGTTGCTTTGCACATGCGTTTCATGTTTTTTGAGTAATTGAACCGGTATTTGGAATAAAGATGACACTTCTTCAACAAATAAGATAAAAACAATTTGGTTCTCATTTCGATTTTTGAATCGACGTAATCAAAGATAAAAACATCAAGCCATACAGGCTTTCTCTCATTTTCCTTTTGCTTGATATCATTGATCCAGCTTGCTGATTCGAAAATGGTATTTCTTTTGTATATCCTGGCAAAGATCTTATCATGGTAGAATTTTTCATTTCCTCCCTCCAGAAGGAATAAGTCCTTTTCCTTCCAATCTTTGCTCACCGCCTCTTTCAGACGTTCAAAATCTTTCCTGAGGATCCCGACATCGACATCGTCATCCCACGGAATAAAACCTTTGTGCCTTATCGCACCAAGAGCTGTGCCCCCTATAATAAAATAGTCAATATGATGGCGCACGCAAAGGGCGTCCAGCTGTTTCAGCATATCGCCTTCAACCAATTGAAGTTCTCTTAAGCGATCCATTGAATTCTCCTTGATATTTTCACGGAATGACATTCATTGCCGTCAGAAACGAAAAACCGCATACTTGCAAGAACTGGCTTTCATTTATTTGAATATCAATCCGTTATATTGTTTCATGTATAAAGCTCCAACTATCCCGGCTCAGATAGATCTGATGTTTTTCTTTTTATTGAAAGCATCCATAACCGAAACGATCTTCAAGGACACTTCAGGTGATATGTAACTCAAGTCTTTTCTACCTTCGATTGATTTGACAAATGATACAAGCTCATTCCGGATACCTTCTCCATCCAGCTGATAGAAAAACCGTTTGTTTTTTTCCTGATCTTCATAGCGGATTTCGAAATAATCTGTTTTCCACCATGGAGCGGGAACATAGATATATCCCAGTGTCCCCGTGACAATCAGTTCTCCCTCGGATTTCGCACCGCTTGCCACTTTTATCGATGCCACGGAATGCGGATACAAGAAATCGATCTTTGTGAAAACATCCCTGCCCTCCGCTGTCATTTTCGTTGCGATCGAAATGTCGCTGAAATCAGTTCCCAGAAGCTGAAAGACCGGCAGCATCGCAAATGGTCCCCATGTTGTCAAACTCCCTCTCACGGGTTCGTCCTGATTGATAGAATCCGCTTGACTGGTGCAGGTGGCATCGACCGAGAGTATCTCACCGATCTTTCCTGATTTTGCGAGTAAAACAAGCCGTTCAAAGGCCGTGGAATATGCTGTTTTGATGGCATCCATCAATACCAAATGGTTCTTTGCCGCGATACGATGCAGTTCCGAATAGACTTTTTCATCAAGGGTGATCGGCGATTCGCAAAGCACATGTTTTCCTGCTTCAAGAGCTTTTTTTACGTCAACCTGATGATACTTCGGTTCAGACAGGATATATACAGCGTCCACATGGTCAAGCATATCTTCGTATTGACCGGTATAAAAAACAGAGTCGTCCTCAGATGCCTTTTCATTATATCGGGAAAATACGCCAACGATCTCAATTCCATTTACATATTTGGCTTCATTGAATACTTTTTTTCTATAACCGGTTTTCCCGACGATGCCGAGCCTTATTTTCCTGTTTCTGGCTCGGACTTCAGTGCTGGATATTCCTTCCGTACGGGGGAGATAAACGACCTTGCAATATTCATTCAGGTAATCGAATTTACCTTCCCAGTCGGATCCGACAGTGAAAATATCGATTCCGAGCCGTTTTATATCGTCAATCTTCTGTCCCTCATACTCTTCGATGACGATCTCGTCGGCCAAACCGGTGTTTTTTACGTTCTGAATTCGTTCTGCCAGAGATTGCTGATTATTGATCTTGCCCCGGGATTTGTCATAATCGTCGCTTGTGATTCCTACAATCAGGTAATCCCCCAGCGCTTTCGCCCGTTCGAGCAGACGAATGTGTCCATAATGCAGGACATCATAGGTACCGTATGTGATTACTTTGACCATTTTAGCAGTTACACCGAAATCTTCTGGTCCAATTCTTTCAATGCATCGGTAAATTGCTTCATATATTCTTTCGCTCCAATGGTAACCCTCAGGCAATCACCAAATTCGCCAACATTCGGATACGTCTTAATAAGGATTTTCTTCTCCTTTTTCATCCGCTCGACAATGAGCTGCGCATTCGTTCTGGGTTTGATGAATAAAAAGTTCCCAGCCTCCCCTTTGTGCCGGTAACCATTCTTATCCAGCCAATCGATGAGATACTGGCGGCCTTCATTAAAATCCGCAATAAGCTGCTGAAGGATTACAGGGTTTTCCAAAACAGCTTCCGCGATTTTCATCGCGAAAGCATTTGTATTATGGGGAGTACAAAGCTTTTGAACCATTTTTACCCCATCCGGCCAACCGACAACATACCCCAACCGGCATCCGGCCATTGAAAAGAGTTTCGAAAAGGTCCGGGTAACAAAAATGTGATCGTGATTCAAGGCATATTGAATGAAAGTCTTAGGATAGAAATAGTGATATGCTTCATCGACAAGAACGTTGATTTCCTTTTCCTGTGCAACCCTGAAAATACGTTCGAACTCCTGATCGGAATAAACGTTCCCCATCGGGTTGTTAGGATTGAGCAAGATGAGCAGTTGTGTCTCTTCTGTCATTTCGTCTATGATTCTGCTGACATCCATGCTGAGATCATCGTTATAGGGAACTTTCACGAATTGTCTTCCATACATTTCGGAATAGATCTGAAACATGAAATAAGACGGCATAACTCCTACGATGCGACCGCCCGGAGACGTGAAAGCCTGAATGATGTACCGTATTCCTTCCGCGGAACCGTTTACAAGGCAAAGACGGGAAATATCCGTTCCAAGAAATTTTGCCAGGACTTCGGTGAAATGCAGTGTCTCCGGATACTGTGCCACGAATTGCGGAGTTACACTGCTAAGAACGGTCTGAATAAAATCGCCCGGCAGTCCCCCTGGGTTTTCATTCAGATCCAGCCGCACATAATCTTTTCGTTCGTTCTGGTCAAAAATACGATACAGATTCTTGACGTTATCATTCAGGTAATACATTGTTATTCCTTAATTTATGTTAAAAGATCAAAAGCGGAAAAACCATCTTTCATCGTTTTCTTCGATTAAAACGCCCCCACACTTATCCTGTACTCTTTTTGAGACCGGATTCTTTTTCTCTACTGTCGAAATAATCGTCTCTATCTTTAATTCCTTTGCTTTATCCAAAAGCTTCTGAAACAGAATCGAACCATACCCTTTCCCACGTTCGGGAAGTGATATGGCATATCCGATATTCCCCCCGAGTCTTCTGGAAGATTCCGTCAAACTTTCCCGCAGCTTTCCATATCCGACAGGAGTTCCTTCGACATATAACCAGAAAGTCCATTGTTTCACATATCCCTTTGGCAAACCTATGCCGAGAGACCAATTGTGCTGAACAACAAGCCATTGCTTGAACTCGTCATATGACATTCCATTCACGTCATTGTGAAATTCATTTTCTTCTTTTCCGATTTTCTGAAGCATGTCATACACTTCAAATGAATCTGAAGGACTGAGCTCTTTTAGGAAAACGTTATTCATCGGATCAATACAAGGTTCGAATATCTCTTGTTAAAACACAGTCTTTCATCTTCCTCAGGGGGAAGCTGGAAGAGGCACTGGATGTTTGAGTGCGTGCCGCCGTGATAACATCATTAGGCTGAGGCAGACAACGATGAAAGCAAGCGGTGTTTTCTCAATGAAGGCCATATGCAAATAGAAATCTTTCCATGCCGCAGCATCGTCGCGGGAAGAAGAATCCCGCAACGATGCCGTCCAAACACAAATGCCGCAAGGTCAGAACAGACTTAGACCCGCGGCAGTGAGGTGTTTCCCGTGAACGAATAAACCGGCACAGGCGTACGGGGGCTGTGCCGGTTTGTATGTGCCTGCCTGTTCCAATCTCATTTGCACGGCAGGTTTGAGCTCGATTCGAGCTTGGAACAAAGAACCCGGAACGAATGCGCGGAGAATCCCGGCATCAACGCCGCCCGGCGTCTGCCAAAGAGATGTTATGTTCGCTGCGATCATGTCCGGTTTATCCTCAGCTTGTTTTTTGAACTCGCGACGAACTATGCGAGAACTATTCCGTGATTCCAGATGAAATGCCACCTGAATTTCCGACTAGAAAATAATATATCCCTACAGAGTACAAAAATCAAGTCTTTTTTTCCAAAAAATGAGCTTTTTGGCATCTTGTTGGGATGGATGTAAAACAAGGCAAAAAAACGACTGGTGATGCCGGACGTGTGCTTCCCGACGGCATGCGTGTCGTATTCAAGCAGGTCTTCAATACGGCAGGACAGCACGTGGGCTAGTAAACGACGCAGAGTTCGCAGCTTTGCCGAGGTCCCCGAAGCGGTCTTCGAATTGCTGAACCGTGCGGATGTTTACGCAGGACTTCCCGCTCAATTTCCGTTGTATCAGCTTGCAGTTCTTTCTCCGGGTTTGCAGACGGGCGGTCAGCGCTTTTTTGAATCAGGATGTTCTTCGGCCGATAAGCGGGGAAAGAATCCTTTGAAGTCATCAGCAGCATTGACCGAGGAAGAGTCAATGGATCGTTCCCTCCTGTGTAAGATTCTGAACCCGGAAATCTTGGGATTTACATAACAGGTGTTTTTTGCAATTGTTTTTTACAACAATTGAAAAAAACAGGCGAAAATGACAGAGGTGTGAGGATGCGTCAACTGGCACAGAAAATGCTGTTCTCCATGGTGAAACGAAAGGAAAAAACACGATGTTTGGCTTTTATCGAATCGCAACCGCCGTGCCGCGGATACAGGTCGCCGATGTCCGTTTCAACACGGAACAGATCATCGACCTGATCAGGCAGGGCATTCAAAACAATGCCTCCGTCATCCTCTTTCCCGAATTGGCGCTCACGGGATACACCTGCGGGGACCTGTTTTTCCAGTCGCATCTTCTTGAGCAAAGTGAAAACGCGTTCGAGGAGATCGCGGCTGCCAGCACCGGAACGGAGGCCGTCATCGTCGTCGGAACGCCCGTCCGCTTCAGAGGGCGCGTCTTCAATGCCGCCGTTGTGCTTCAGAACGGCGCCATCAAAGGGATCGTCCCGAAAATCACCCTTCCGAATTACCGGGAATTCTACGAAAAGCGCCATTTCTCAAGCGGCTGGAACGTCTCGGAAGCGTATGTGGATTTTGCAGGGACGCCATCGATCCCGTTCGGCATGGACCTTCTTTTCGAAGCGAACCACGAAATGGTGATCGGCATCGAACTCTGCGAGGACCTGTGGAGCGTGATTCCTCCCAGCGGCCAACAGGCTTTGGCCGGAGCGACGCTCATCCTCAATCCGTCGGCCAGCAACGAACTGGTCGGCAAGGCCGAGTATCGCCGCAGCCTCGTCGCGCAGCAGAGCGCAAGATGCGTTTCCGTCTATGCCTACGCCTCGTCCGGGTACGGAGAGTCGACAACAGACATGGTGTACGGCGGCCATTGCCTGATCGCGGAGAACGGGACGGTCCTGCTTGATTCGCCGCGTTTCCGCGAGGAGAGCAACCCGTATTATGCCGATGTCGACCTCGCCAGAATCGTCGGGACGCGCTATGCGGAATCCTCGTTCCGGGACAATGCGGAAAAGCTGAACCCATCCTGCCGGACGATCAGGCTCAAGGCGGTCCCGGAGCCGGACGAACTCTCCCGCGTCTATTCGCGTTACCCGTTTGTCCCCGACCGGGAATCGGAAAAGGACGACCACTGCGACGAGATCATTTCCATTCAGGCTTGCGGCCTGGCGAAGCGTCTGCGCCATATCGGCTGCCGCACCGCCGTCATCGGCGTTTCGGGCGGACTTGATTCCACCTTGGCCCTGCTGGTCACCGTCAAAGCCATGTCCCTGGCAGGGAAAAGCCCCGCCGACGTGGTCGCCGTCACCATGCCCGGTTTCGGCACGACACCCCGGACGCTGCGGAACGCATGCAGGCTCTGCCGTGAACTTGGCGTCACGCTGCTCGAAATCAACATAACGGAAGCCTGCATGGAGCATTTCCACGCCATAGGCCATGACCCCGAACAGCGCAACGTCGTGTACGAGAACACGCAGGCCAGGGAACGCACGCAGATCCTGATGGATGTGGCCAACCAGAGGGACGGGATCGTGGTCGGCACGGGCGATCTTTCCGAGATCGCCATGGGCTATTGCACCTACAATGCGGACCATATCTCCATGTATGCCGTGAACAGCGGGGTGCCGAAGACGCTGGTGCGCCATCTGATCGCCTGGCTGAGCGACCGTTCTTCGCCTGTTGTCAAAGAGATACTGGACGACATATCCGGCACTCCGGTCAGTCCGGAACTGTTGCCGGCAGCCGCGGACGGGAGCATCGCGCAGAAAACGGAGGAGATCCTGGCCCCTTACGAGATCATCGATTTCTTCCTGTACCATTTCGTGAAGTACGGAGCTCCCCCGGACAAGCTTCTGTTTCTGGCTTCCAGGACCTTCAAGGATTATCCCGAAAAGGACTTGGAGAAGTTCCTGCGGAAGTTCATCCGGCGTTTCTTCAGCCAGCAGTTCAAGCGGAGCTGCATGCCGGACGGCCCCAAGGTCGGCAGCATCAGTCTTTCCCCGCGGGCGGACTGGCGGATGCCGTCCGATTGTGGCAAATGGATTTGAGCTTTCACGACCAATGGAATCAGCCCCCGGAACCGTCGCGGCTTCGGGGGCTGAACGTCTATTCAGGCTTCGGCAAGGGGCATTTTTTACCGTCTGTCGTGATGGAACACAGTGTAACGGAGGTCCGGAATGCCGGATACGATTCGCAGGAGGATACATCCCTTGCCGTGACATCCACATCGTAGGTGACCGAGGTGTTTCCGGTTCTTTTTCTGGTCACGTCGAATGTCAGAACGGCTCCGAGTTGCACGCTCTGCGTAAAAGACGCAGCTTCCATGGCTCGCGTCACGAAACGGACGCATGGATAATCCTCGATCGCGGCAAGGTAGGCGAACTCATCCACCCACAACAGCATATAGCCGCCGAAAAGATTGCCATGCTGGTTCAGGTGTTCCTGTCTTACCAAAGTCTTGAATTGCATTCAGTGTCTCCTTTGCTCCAGGTCAGTCCTCGTCGTCCGGACGCCTGTCGAAATCGTCTTCATCCAGGATCTTGCCGGAGTTCTTTACATGATCCAGGATGTCATTGTCATCGAATTCGTCATCATCATCTTCATCATCCGGGGCATCATCTTTTCCGATGATATAGGCGTTGACGATTTCGCCGACAAAGGCGATGTGCACATCGCGGTTGGCCCCCCAGTTCTCGCCTCCGACATCCTGTGGATAGCATTCTTCGATGACTTCGGCGGGCATCGCGGATTTGTCCTGCTCCTGACGGTAAATGACGCGGCATTCCAGGGTGAGCGGGAACTCGCGGATCCCGGGAACAGCGACCTGTTCTCCGGTTTCAGGTGTCAGCCCGAACTGTTTGAATTTGTCCACATTGCGGCCCGAGCAGGTGCCGCATTTCCCGACCAGAGAGAGATCGCTGCCCCGCATGGGGACATTGACCGTAAACTCGCCGTTTTGCTCAAGCAGTTCCCGCGTAAACCGTCCTGTTCGCACGAACGTGGTGAAGATGGGACGTCCCCATTCGATGCCGATGGTTCCCCAGGAGATAGCCATCGTATTCAATCTCCCGCCCGCCGCGGTCGTGAGCAGTACGCCGCTCCTGACGGACGCAAGGATCGTCCCTGCGTAAGCCCAAAAATCGATGTGCTTTTTCATCTGTGTGCTCTCCTTTCCTGCGCTGCCCCTTCACAGCAGAGACTTGATGCAATCCTCGACCTTCTTCATGTCCGCTGTCGGCTCGAAGCGGGCAACGACATTGCCGTTGCGGTCGATGATGAACTTCGTGAAGTTCCATTTGATGTCCGGCTTTTTGTCCCACTCCGGGTCGGCTTTGGCAAACATGTCCTCCAGCAGTTTTTTGTATTCGTGCTCGTCCAGTCCCCGGAATCCCTTCTGCGATTTCAGGTAGGTGTAGAGAGGCAGTTCATTTGCGCCGTTGACGTCCGACTTCTTCATCTGGGGGAACGTGGTATTGTAGTGAAGCGTGCAGAAATTGTGGATTTCCTCGTCGGTTCCGGGAGCCTGAGCGCCGAACTGATTGCAGGGGATGTCGAGGATCTCCAGGCCTTTGTCATGGTAATCGAGATACAACTGTTCGATCGGGGCGTATTGCGGAGTGAAGCCGCATCCGGTAGCGGTGTTCACCACCAGTACGACCTTCCCTTTGAAGTCCGCCGTTTTTACCGTTTCGCCGTTCATCGCAGTCAGAGAGAAGTCATAAAACGAGGACATGGTTTCTGTTCCTTTCGATTTTGTGGTGTTATCCTGCTGTTTGCCGTCGCAGGAGTTGAAGAGAAGCGCCGCAAAGACGGTAACGGATGCCAGCAGAACTGTGCAGAGTATGGTGTGTGGCGTTTTCCCCATGATCGTTCCTTGTTTTTTACGGTTGTTCCCGGTTTCCATCGCAATCAATTCGTTCAGTTCTTAAAAGTACACCCGCCCACGCAAGAAAACAAGCCGGAAGAGAATCTTTTTCAGGATTTCTTCCTGCCTGCATCGAATCCCTGTAATAATCAGCCCCCGGAACCGCCCGGTCGCTCACGCTCAAAAGCCTGTGCAGGCACAGTTTCAAATCTCAAGGGAATACGTTTTTTGAATTATCCGTGGTTTTTCCTGTTTGCAAAAACTCTTTCGAATGCTATATTGCTAATGCGATGTTCTAAAAGTGCTAACACAAGTTTCCACAAAGAAAGGATATTCGTCATGAAAATCAATCCTGTTCTTGCGGCGGCGGTCAGCAGTTTGATCCTGCTCTCGGGCTGCGACGAAGAAGAGACTGAAGTCCGTACCGTACCCGCGGTCGTTGTCGAACCCGCCATCGAAATGGAATTCGCCGATACTGTGACCGAGATCGGAGAGGTTCAGGCATTCGAGACCGTCCATCTTTCCGCCAATGTATCCGGATTCCTGACCGAAGCCAATTTCACGGAAGGCGAATTCGTAAAGAAAGGCACCAAACTTTTCCAGATCGACCCCGCGGTCTACGAGGCGGCGGTCAGGAAAGCGGAAGCCGTAGTCAACAAATGCAATGCGGAACTGACCAACAAAAAAGTCGAATTCGAACGGCAGGAATCGCTTTTGAGAACCAATGCGACCTCCCAGCGCAATTACGACACGGCGGAAATGGACCTTCGAACGGCAGAGGCCGAACTGAAATCCGCCGAAGCGGAGCTGGCCGAGAAGAAAGTCACGCTCAGCTATACGCAGATCATGGCTCCGTTCGACGGCTATATCGGGTTCAAGACCTACAGCGTGGGCAATATGGTAGGCCCTTCCAGCGGCCCCCTCGCCACCATCACGTCCGTGGGCAATGTCAAGATCTATTTCTCCATCGATGAACTTACCGTGTTCAGGATTTATGAAAGCTATCCCGTCACGAAAGACGATCCCGAGAAAAGCCCCAAAGTGAAGGTATTCCTCCCGAACGGCAAAGAATATCAGGAGAAAGTCTGGATCTCCGCATGGAACAACAGGGTGCAGGACGGCACGTTCCGTGTCCAGGCCACGGCGGAAAATGCCGAGGAACTGCTGGATTCGGGGATGTATGTGAAAGTCAACGTTCAGGTCGCCCTGCCCCAAAAACGGGTCATGGTCAAACAGGCGGCGATCCTTCGGGAACAGCTCGGCGATTTCGTTTATGTCGTCGATTCGAACAACCGGATCGAACGGAGAAAAATCGTTGTCGGGATGAAGAACGGCGATTACAGAGTCGTACTCTCGGGACTTGAGGCGGGAGAAAGCGTTGTCGTCGACGGGCTGCAGAAAGCGGGGGCAGGAGATGAAGTCAAGCCGATCACGCCGCAGCAGGCGGTTCCCGGCAAGCAGATTTCAGCCCCCTCGCAGAAGAGAGGTACAGCCGGGGAATCCGAATCCGCGGCCGGGCAGAAGAAAACAACGGAAGCGGAACAATAACCGGGGACTGCCATGATCAGTGAATTCTTCATCAACCGGCCCCGGTTTGCGATCGTCATTTCGATCCTCATCCTGCTTGGCGGAGCCATCGGCATCTATACGCTTCCGGTCACACTCTATCCGGATATCGCGCCGTGTCAGATCAACATCACCGCCAATTATCCCGGAGCGGATGCCCAGACGGTGATGGATACCGTGATCCAGCCGATCGAATCCCAGCTCAACGGCGTCAAGGACATGCTCTACATGACCTCGACCGCCTCGGATGACGGCAGGGCCACCGTCAAAGTCTGTTTCGACATCGGGACGGACGGCGACAAAAACACCGTCAATACGCAGAACCGGGTGAACTGGGCTCAGGCCTCGCTTCCGCAGGAAGTGCAGCGCCAGGGGCTCACCACCAAGGAATCCTCCAGCAACATGCTGGCGGTCATTGCACTCTATTCGCCCACCAATGCGTACAGCGACAATGACTTGTCCAACTTCCTGTCCATTTCGATCAAGGACGAGATCGCGCGCATCCCCGGCGTCGGCGACGTTTCCGAGCTGGGCGACCTCACCTATTCCATGCGTGTCTGGCTGGACAACATGCGCATGGCGTCGCTCGGGATCACCGTGGAGGATGTCAGAAACGCCATTGACGCGCAAAACGTTCAGATCTCCGCCGGTGCGCTCGGCGACAGCCCCGCTCCGAAAGGACAGAATGACCGGTTTACGGTCGCCGCGCAGGGCCGCATGAGCAACCCGGAAGAGTTCGGAGCCATCGTGATCCGCACGAACGCGGACGGATCCCAGATCCGTCTGCGGGATTTCTCCGAAGTGGAAATGGGCGCCGAGATTTATAACGGCGTTTCCACGCTGAACGGAAAACCCGCGGCCCTGCTTGCTGTCTATCAGCTCAACAATGCCAACGGCCTGGAGATCGCCAGGCAGATGAACGAACGGCTGGCGGAGATCAAAAAGACTTCCTTCCCCGACGATCTTGCCTGCGATATTTCCTACGACACCACGAAATTCATCGATTCCTCCATCCACGAAGTGGCGGAAACCCTTTACGTCGCGGTGCTGCTGGTCATTCTGGTCACTTATATCTTCCTTCAGGACTGGCGCGCCACGCTGGTCCCGTCCATTGCCATTCCCGTTTCTCTGGTCGGTACCTTCGCCGTCATGAAAGTGGTCGGGTTCAGCATCAACCTAATTACGCTCTTCGGCCTGATCCTCGCCATCGGCGTGGTGGTGGACGATGCCATCGTAGTCATCGAGAGCGTCAGCCGGCTGATGGACGAGGAGCACATGAGCCCTCGGGAAGCGGCGATCAGGACCATGCGGCAGGTGACCGGTCCGTGTATTGCCACCACCCTGGTCCTTCTGGCAATGTTCGTGCCGGTCTGTTTCCTTTCCGGCGTGACCGGCGTGATGTACCGCCAGTTCGGCATCACGATCTCCGTCGCGGTCTCCCTTTCCACGGTCAATGCGCTCACGCTCAGTCCGGCGCTCTGCAGTCTGATCTTGAAACCGGTCGATCCCGGCAAAAAGAAATTCATCCTCTTCCGCTGGTTCGACTCCATGTTCGACTGGATGACTGCCGGATACAGCGCCATCGTGAAATCGCTGGTCCGCAAATCCGTTCTGGTGCTCGTCCTGTATGCCGCCATGGGAGCCGGCGCATTCGAGCTCTTCAAGGCCCTGCCTACGGGATTCGTCCCGGATGAGGATCAGGGTGCCTTTTTCATCACCATCCAGCTGCCGGACGGCGCTTCTCTGGAACGCACGGAGGAAGTCATTGCCCGTTTGCAGGAAACCCTCAAGGACATCCCCGAAGTCCGGGATATCATCTTCGTTTCCGGGTTCGACATCATCAATGACCTCAATGCCAGCAACAGCGCATTGGGGATCGTGATCCTGAAAGACTGGTCGGAACGGAAGAATTGGGACCAGACGCAGGATGCCCTGATGGAACGCTTTTACATGGCCACCATGGATATCCCCAGCGCGATCATCGAGCCGTTCGGCATGCCGGCGATTCCGGGCCTGGGAACGGTCAGCGGTTTTTCGATGATGCTGCAGGATCGTTCCAACACCCTGACGCCGGAACAGTTCCAGCAGAAACTCAACCAGGTGCTGATGGAAGCCAACTCCAGTCCGATCCTCGCCGACGTCTATTCTTCCTTCCAGGCGTCTTCGCCTCAGGTTTATCTGCCGATCGACCGGGAGAAGGCGATGAAGCTCGGCATCGATGTGAACGATATTTCCGACGCGCTGCAGGGGACGTTCGGCTACACTTATGTCAATGATTTCAACAAATACGGGCAGACCTACAAGGTGGAATTCCAGTCCGCGCCGGAATACCGCGACGACATTTCGGATGTTTCCAAGGTCTATCTGCGCAATTCCTCCGGAAAGATGGTCCCGCTCAGTGCGCTGGTCACGCCGGAATTCCGGTTCGTCCCGCAGTATCTCCAGCGGTTCAACATGTATCAGTCGATCCTGGTCAACGGGGCTCCGAGCTACGGGCACAGTTCCGGTCAGGCCATGGCGGAAATGGAACGGATCGTCCGCGAAGTCGACCCCTCGCTTTCCGTTGCATGGACCGACATGTCCTATCAGGAAAAACGGACCGGCAACCAGACTGTGATCGTGTTCGCGCTTGCGCTGCTGTTCATCTATCTCTTCCTGGTGGCGCAGTATGAAAGCTGGATGCTGCCGATTTCGGTGGTCCTCTCGGTCCCGATCGCTTTCCTCGGCGCGGTCGGTTCGCTCTGGCTGCTCGGGATCGAAAACAACATTTATACCCAGGTCGGATTCGTACTGCTTTTCGGCATCGCCTGTAAGACTGCCATCCTGATCGTGGAATTTGCCAAGGAGCAGCATGAAGCGGGCAAGGATCTTTATGAAGCGGCGGAATACGCGGCAAGACTCCGGTTCCGTTCCGTGCTGATGACGGCGGTCACATTCGTTCTGGGAACGTATCCGCTGGTCATCGCCACCGGGGCATGCGCCGTCAGCCGCCGCAGTCTCGGCACCACTGTTTTCGGCGGCATGACGCTGTCCGTCGTGGTCGGGACGATCCTGATTCCCGTGTTCTTCGTTTTCACCCAGCTGATCGTGGAGAAAGTCTGCAGGACAAAAAAGCCTGAGTGATCATTTCCCGGGATTTTCTCCGGCCTGCTGACGGCAGAATACCATCATTTCGCGTTTTTCATCATAACGCAGTCAGTCGGGAAAAACGTCAGACAAGATGAAACGAGTTTTTTTCGGGAAGGACGATTTTGAAGCAGCAGCCCTTCCCGGATTCCGAAACGAGCTCGGCTCTGCCGCCATGAAGCTGGGCGATGTGCTTCACGATCGCCAGTCCAAGACCGGTTCCGCCGAGGGCGCGGCTGCGCTCCTTGTGGACACGGTAGAAACGTTCGAATATGCGTGGCTGGTTTTCCGCCGGGATCCCGCATCCGTGGTCCGTTACGGAAATGACAATGGAGTTCTGTTCGCGGGACAGGGACAATTCGATGTCGGGGCTTCCGCTGTATTTGATCGCATTGGAAATCAGATTGGAAATCGCCTGTTCCAGAAGCTGGACGTCGCCCGATACGGAAAGCGGTTCCGTATGGACGATCCTGATCGTCTGGCCGTGCTGGGCGGCTTCCTGCCGGAGTGATTGCGCACATAGTTTCAGCAGGTCCTGCAAATCGACGGGCAGGAACTCCCGGCGCTGGCGTTCCGGATCGTTTTCGAGCGCGGCGAGGCTCAGGATATCTTTGATCAGAGCGTCAAGCCGTCCGGACTGCTCGCCCAGCATTTTCAGAAGCAAGTCGTACTGCTCCTCCGGGAGATCCCGGTCCTCCTGAATGGTCTCGACCGCGCCGACGATGCAGGTCAGCGGCGTTTTCAGTTCATGAGAGACGTTCGCGATGAAATCGCTGCGGAACGATTCCAGTTTTTTCATCTCGAAGAGCTGTTTTTTCAGCTGTTCGGTCATGTTGGAGAGCATTTCGGCAAGCGGTTTGACGGGACCGCCGGCCGGAATCGGGATCTGCGTTTTCGATTTTCCCTCGAAAATATCCCCGGCACAGCGTCCGACCTCGACCAGCGGGCGATAGACTCTTTTCAGCAGGTAGGATTGCAGCCAGCACAGAAGTACGGTCGAAACAGCCAGAAGCAGAATGATGCACCCGGTGATCCATGGAAAGATTTCGATATACGGAAAGTCTTCCTGCGCAAAACGGATGACATACAGCCCCTGCGGAGTCTGCACCGGAACGGCATAATAGATCATTTGCTCGTTCAGGGTCTCGCTGTACCTTCTGGCAAAGCCGATCTTCCCGCTTTTCGCCGTCTGGAATTCGCTGCGGCCGGAATGATTGTCGAAGGCGAGATGGCTCGGGGTGGTGTCCGCGAGCACGGTTCCCTGCGGAGAGATCAGCGTGATCCGGAAGATGCGGTTGTCGAAATCGCGGCAGAACCGGATCGCGGATTCGGTATTTCCCGTCAGAAGCCTGTCCCGAATGACGGAAGACGTCAGGTCCGCTTTCTGCGCCAGGTTCTTCATGACTTCCTGATCGAGGACCTGCCTGAAATGGTTTTCCCCCCACCACGCGACGAGCAGCAGAAGATCCATGACGAGCATCAGGATCAGGGGAAGACGGACCAGCAGATACTCTTTGAGGCTTCCGGAAGAAACGGAGGATTCGTTCCTCATCGGACGATTTCCTCCGGCGTGAGGCGGTATCCGATCCCGCGAATCGTCTCAATGTGCGCCGTGCCCCATTCGCCGAGCTTCCTGCGCAAATTGACGATCTGCACATCGACCGCGCGGTCCGTGACCGGGTAGTCTTCCCCTTTGATCCGGCGGATGATCTGTCCGCGGGTGAAGGCGCGTCCCGGATGCGCCGAAAGAAGTTCGAGTATCTCGAATTCGCTGAATGTCAGGGCAATGGTTTCGCCGAAAACGGAGACCCGGTGCTGCTCTTTATTGAGGGTCAGGCCGGAGACCTGAAGCACCTGCGACTGGTCCTGCTGTTCCGCGATCCTGAACTGCGTGCGGATTCGCGCCGTCAGGACTTTCCGGTTGAACGGCTTGGTGATATAATCGTTCGCGCCCATTTCCAGCCCGATGACGATATCGGATTCGTCACTTTTTGCCGTCAGCATGATGATCGGAATCATCCGCGTGTCAGGCGAGGACTTCAGACGGCGGCAGACGCTCAGTCCGTCCATTCCGGGGAGCATCAGGTCCAACAGGATCAGGTCCGGCTTATAACGCATGGCAAGGGCGAGGCCATCCTCTCCGTTGGATGCTTCCAGAACGGAACCGTATCCCGCGGACTGCAAGGTCAGCTTCAGCAGCACGCGGATGGGTTCTTCGTCGTCTATGATCAGGATCGTTTTCTGCGGCATGTTATTTCCTTTTGCTTTATTATATCACCTTGTCCCGTTTATTTCAACCGGTATCGGGGAAGTTTCCCGTAGAAATCTCCTGCGCGTTCCGCTATGTTGAACACATGACGTTCGATCTTGCGGATGATTTCCAATACTTCCATAAACAAAACGCCGTTCCGGATCACGCATTTCCCCTCGTAAAGCCGGTTCATGTGTGTAAGCTCGGCATTGTCGAGCGTCTTTTGCATGTCGGCATGTGCGGCAAGAGCCGTTTCGGGATTCAGTGAATGGTTGTCTTTCAGGAGTTCGACCGCGTTTTTCGTAAGGGTCTTCAGCTTGCCGTGCAAGTGGTCCAATTCCATCTCGGCTTGTTCGCTGAACTGGATTTCATCCGATTTGATCCTCTTCATCAGCTCGCTGAGTTCCATGGCGTAATCTCCTATTTTTTCGGCATCGTTTGCACAGTGGAGCAGCACGGGAATCTGGCGACTCTCGCGAGGGACTAACGGTTTCAGCATGAGCTCGGTCAGATAATTCGCAATGTCATGCTGTCTGGCATCGATCTCCGCTTCTCTCTGCGGCAGAGTCTTGACCCGTTCCTGATTGTGTTCGTCATTGTGTGCATAGATATTCAAGGCGATATCCGTCATCTTCCAAGCTCGTTTCAACATCTTCCTCAGTTCGGCCGCTGTCTGGGACAGCGCGATCGCGGGCGTATTCAGCAGGTGCGGTTCCAGCCTGACATATTTGACGGTGTCCTGTTTCAGAGGGATGATCGATTCGCAGAGCTTCACAAGCAGGGAACTGAACGGGATAAGGAGCAGAGTCGTGGCGACATTGAACACGGTGTGAGCATTCGCGATCTGGCGCTGCAGCGAACCGTTGCCGGAAACCGTCCGTACGAAATGAAAGAATGCCGGTTCATTGCCCCACGGGATCAGAAAAGACGCAACCGCGATCAGTACCCCGATCACGTTAAACAAGGTATGGGCAAGAGCGGCCTGCCGTGCTACCCGGTTTGCTGTCATCGCCGCCAGCTGCCCCGTGATCGTCGTTCCGATATTGGATCCCAGCAGGATCCCGACAGCGGTGTACAGATCCATGATGCCGCTTACGCTGAGTGCAAGCACGATTCCAGTACAGGCGGAACTGCTTTGAATGATCATGGTGGCGACCAGTCCGATCCCGATTGCTCCGAATAGGGACCCGAACGGAATGAGCCCGTTCGCTCCCGGAGCACATTCGAACATTTGAAACAAGGAAACGAATGCCGGGTACTCGGTCAGCTTTTTCAGCTCGCCGCCCATGATTTCCATACCGAAGAAAAGCAATCCCAGACCGAGGATCGTTTCTCCCAGCTGCATGATCTTTTCGTTCTTGAAATAGCTCAATGCCAGCCCCAGAATGATGGACGGCATAATAATCACGCCGATTTTGAACGCGATCAGCTGCCCTGTGATTGTCGTTCCGATATTGGCTCCGAAAATAATCCCGATGGATTGCTGAAGACTCAGGAGACCGGCATTGATGAAGCCGATGACCATGACGGTGGTGACGCTGGACGATTGAACGACTGATGTGACGACTGTTCCAGACAGAATCCCGGCAAGCCGGTTTGATGAGAAAAAGCGCAGAACTCCCCTCATCCTTTTTCCTGCGGCTTTTTGCAGTCCGCCGCTCATCAGCTTCATTCCGAAGAGAAACAGGGCGAGCCCGCCCAATGCGTTGACGAATAGCATGAATTCTCCTTATCAGTTTTGTTACAGATAATATAGATGCTGTTTGTCAGATTCGGGTTAAGGCTTTGTTAGTTTTTTGTTAATTCCGAATGCATGTGCACTTTCATGAATTTCGAACTACCTCAAAAACATGTACGAGGGTATCCCGATATCTGGACCGAGCAGGAGGAGTGCTGGTTCGGATGCGAGATGCTGTCGTGGAGAGAGGGGGTAAGCATGAAAGAAGCGAATTCAGTTCGATCCGGGTTCGCTTTATTTGTTTTCACAGAAAGGTATGTATTAAGACGAACGATTTTTTTGTCGATTATCCTCTGTTTCGGGCTTGTAAAAAACCGGACCTGGTGTTATAATAGAGGGAAATACATCATTTCACTTTCAACCCTTTTGTTATAGGAAAACCGAGTATGAAATTCTCCGCCTTCTGTTTCGTTCTCGCGGCTGCTTTTGCAGCTGTATCCGTTTCATCCTTTGCTGCCGATCCCGCAGCCGAGCTTGCCAATGCTCCTGTCCGTTTCCGTCCGAACATGACGCCGGCCGACCAGCCCATGCCGGACGGGTTCGTTCCGTCCGATACCAACGTGTTTTGTGCGCAGTATCCGGCCGTGAACGTCAAGACGAAAGAGGCGATTTTCAAGCTGAACGCACCCGGCGCCCGTTCCGTCACGCTGAACATGTGCGGGACGCGTTACAATCTCGAGCGCGGTGCGGACGGGATGTGGCAGGTGAAGACGAAACCGCTCATCGTCGGGTTCCATTACTACAAGTTCAATGTGGACGGGAATGAAGTCTTCGATCCCGGTACAAAGGCATTTTTCGGCAGCAATGCAATGCAGTCGGGGATCGAGGTCCCGGAGGATCCGGAGGAGGCGGCCTATTACCAGTTCGACAAGAATGTTCCTCACGGACAGATCCGCCGTTGCAAATACTGGTCTGAGATGAACGGAATGGAACGTGTTTGCAACGTCTATACCCCCGCGGAGTACGACAAAAACCCGGACAAAAGATACCCTGTTCTCTATCTCATGCACGGCTGGGGCGAGGATGAAACCGGCTGGCCGAATCAGGGGCATGCCGATTACATCATGGACAACCTGATCGCGGCGGGCAAGGCCGTCCCGATGATCGTCGTGATGGACTGCGGCGATGTCAAGAAGGGACCGACGGTCCGGCCTGCCGATGTGGATGTCCTCCAGATTTTCGTCAAAGAACTCATTCCTTTCATCGATTCGACGTTCCGCACCAAGACCGACCGCCTCAACCGTGCCATGGCCGGTCTTTCCCGCGGTTCCGGACAGACCTGGCTGACCGTCCGTGCCAACCTCGACACATACGCGTGGCTCGGATGTTTCAGCGACAACTTCATCATTTATGATTCCGGGTATTCCGAGAACGGCAGATTCCTGGATTCCGAAAAGCCGGAATACAAAGAGAAGCTCAAACTGATTTTCGTCAGTCACGGGTCCGCGGAGAATCCGGCAATTCCGCGCACCATGGTCGAACTCATGAAAAGTCACGGACTCAATGCGGTCTTCTATGAACCCCAGGGTACGGCGCATGAATGGCTGACCTGGCGCAGAAGCCTCCGCGAGTTTGTGCCCCTGATCTTCAAGTAAGGGCACAGCCTTTGCCGCAGGACGATTACCCGGGGAACCGTTGTGAAACGCCCCAAACCCATATCAAATATCAAAAAGAAAGAAGTCCGACAATGAAACATCCATCCCGATCCTTTACGTTGATAGAACTTCTTATCGTGATTGCAGTCATCGCGATCCTGGCCGCGCTGTTACTCCCCGCGCTGAGATCCGCGCGGGAGACGGCCCACAAGGCAGGGTGCCTCAACAACCAGAAATCCATCGGCATGTACATCCAGCAATATGCGATGAGCGACCGGCTGTCCTTCAACAGGATCATCGGGGACTGGACAAACTGGTATGGCATGATCGCCGTCTCTGCCGGGGCCGATCCGAACAAGGTCCTCGCCGGCCCGAATGCCGATGTCATCAAGAAGGATCAGATCGGCTATACGCTCGCAACCAAGGTGTTCCGCTGCCCGTCCGACCCCTCCCACAATGGAAGCAACGGCATCACGGAAGCAGGAAACAACCGGCTCCCCGTCAGCTATGCCCGGAACGACGACTGCAGATACATCCTGTCCGGCGACAAGCGGCTTGTCAAGGCCCGCCTCTCCGATGTCCGCACCCCTTCGTCCCTGATCCTCATGACGGACCGGTGGACGCCGAAGCATACCATGAACGGGAACGACTTCGCCAGCAGCAAGGAGGAGCATGACAAGACAAGCGTGTTCCACATCCGTCCGGGCACAGACAATTCGGAAGGGGAATGGGGCTATTCCGGAGCCGGATACAACTGGCGTCACAAGGGGTCGCCGCCGCTCCTCTATGTCGACAACCACGTCGAGATCAAGAACTGGCTTGCGACAATCCCCCCGTCCCAGCGCGCCAGCGCCGGCAAGTCGGAACCGACGGAGGCATACGGCGACTGGTCCGATGATCCGGCACACAAGAAATAGGACCACCCCGTTTCCGGAAATCAGACAAACACCATACAAAACCACACCAACAACACAGCGGCTCGTTACGGCAGAACGGGCGGAGGTATGACATGAAGAAATTACTGACAGCAGCAACCATTTTGTTGTGCATGGCAGCCATGACGGCGTGTTCCACGACATCGTCGGAGTCTTTCGATCCGGCGAAAAATGACGCCTGGGCGGAAAAGATCGTGGCGGAACAGATGCCCGGCGACCTTTCGGGGATCACCCCCTACGGAAGATTCCAGCGCTGCACGTATTTCTCGACGACCGCCGGACGCAATACGAACGTGAACGTCCTGCTGCCGCCCGGCTACACCACGGAGAAGCAATACCCCGTGGTTTATGTTCTCCACGGATATTTCGGGGATGAAAATGCTATGACGATCGACGCATTCGGCATCACCAGGATGCTCACTAAATTCTATGCCGAAAACAAGGCGAAGGAAATGATTGTGGTCTGCCCATACATCTTCACCAGCAAAGAGCTTCCCCGCTGCACCGGAATGAACCTGGAAAACAGTCTGGCCTACGACAATTTCATCAACGACCTGTTCACCGACCTGAAGCCCTACATCGAAAAGACCTTCTCGGTGAAAAAAGGCAGAATGAACACAGCCATCACCGGATTCTCCATGGGCGGCCGCGAATCCATGTTCATCGGGTTCCAGAGGCCAGAGGAATTCGGGTATCTCGGAGCCGTCTGCCCCGCGCCCGGGCTCACCCCGCTCGCGAATTCGGCTGCGCATCCCGGCCAGATGAAGGATGCCGAAATGAAGTTCAAGGAGGGCTTCGCTCCGCGGTTCTTCCTCCTCACGGCCGGCCAGTCCGACCGCACTGTCCGCGACACGCCTGTGGGATACCACAATACCATGGTCTCGAACGGCGTGAAGCACCTCTGGAGCTACCTGCCCAACGCTGACCATAACGAGACGAGCGTAAAGCCCCATCTGTATCAGTTCTTCCAGCTCGTTTTCCAATAAAAAGAACCGCAAAAGACCGGCATTCTCGGCGGCGACGACTGGATGCTCGCCGGAATTCAGAGGGATGTAACAAATGAAATCGGAAAAACAAGTCGGCAGTTATGCAGAAAGCGTTATTGACCTGATCGGCGACACCCCGCTGATTTCCCTGAAGGAATCAACGGGATATAACATTTTTGCCAAGGCCGAGTTCCTGAATCCGGGCGGCAGCATCAAGGATCGCATCGCCCTGGGGATGCTGCGCGCCGCCGAGGAAAAAGGCTTGCTGAAAAAAGGAATGACGATTATCGAACCTACCAGCGGCAACACCGGGATCGGGCTGGCGTTCTGCGGTCCCCGGATGGGCTACAGGGTGATCATCGTCATGCCGGAAAATATGAGCGAGGAACGAAAGAAGATCATCCGTGCGCTGGGGGCGGAGCTTGTTCTCACGCCGGCGGAGGAAAGCATCGCCGGAGCAGTTCGGGAGGCGGAACGCCTTGCGGCCTCGTCAGACGAATACTTCATGCCGCAGCAGTTTGAAAATCCCGCCAACCCGGAGACGCATTACCGGAGTACGGCGGTCGAACTCTGCCGCCAGATCGGCAGGAAGATCGACGTGTTCGTGTCCGGCATCGGGAGCGGCGGAACCCTCCAGGGAATTGCAAAATACATTCTGGAGCAGAACCCCGAATGCAGAATCTGTGCCGCTGAACCCAAGAATGTTTCCGTACTTCTGGGACAGGAGCCGGGGCTTCATCAGATTCAGGGGATCGGCGACGGATTTATCCCGAAGGTGCTGGATGTGGACTGCATCACGGACATCGTGGAGGTGTCCGACGAGGATGCCATCGACACTGCGCGGAGTCTGGCCCGCGTGCAGGGACTTCTGGTCGGTACGTCTTCCGGCGCCAACATCTTTGCCGCGCAGAAAATGCTTGAGAAAGTTGGCGCGGACAAGGTTGTCGCCACCGTGCTTCCCGACAGGATGGAACGCTATTTCAGCACATCCCTGATTTGATTTCCCGGATGGATTCCCCATAAAAGGAGGGAGGAAGGGAAGCCTTCCCTCGCCTCATGACAGAAAAAAGCGTCATCGGAACCTGTGCTCCGATGACGCGAATTCGTTCTCTTGTTCCCGAGCGCGGACTCATTCCATTCCGCGCCCGATGAACTGTGGTCACTCGAACATTTTCGGGAGGCCGTTGTAAAGAGTGTTCATGATGGTGGTATTGTCATGCCCGCTCTTTTCGGAGATAGCCAGATAAAGGTTGCCGTCTTTGAAGTTATCGCAATACTTGAAGATATCGGGATAATTCTTCATCGCATCGATCTGGGGAGTCAGGTTCCGGTTTGCCATATCACTGGTGCTGCCGCAGCCGGAGTAGACGCGGAAATCCGTGGGCTTGTAGCCGGTCTGGGTGAAGGTTTCCGCAAGGTATTTGGCCGCTCCTGCACCTTGGAACTGTCCTGCGATCCAGCTGTCGCCGCTGATCGGGATGTAGCAGCCGATCTGATCGATGCAGTGATCGAAAACCGCCCACGTCGTGACGCCGCCCAGCGAGAACCCGCCGAAAGCGCGATGCCATTTTGAAGCATGAATTCCTTCCGCTGTGACATCCTTTGCGTAGGTGTGATACTGCTTTTCCACTGCGGGAATCAGGTCCTTGACGAGTTCAGAGTGAAAATCAAGGGCGTCTACGTTGCCGAGGGTCGGCGTAACAACGATGAGAGGCTTGATATCTCCCTTGGCAATCATGTTGTCGAACGTATTTTTAAGCGGAGTATTCTGCCCCTCTCCACGGAAGAAAGTCGATTCATTTCCGCCTGCGCCATGCATCAGATACAGGATGTTGTATTGCGTTTTAGTGTCTTTTTCATCATACCCGTAGGGGAGATAGACAAGACAGGTCTTTTCAAACTCCGCACTGCCGGCGGTCTTATTATCACGCGTCTTATACTTGAAGGACACGATCTTGCCTGCTTTCTCGTTGGGTCTGGTATACTCCTGCGGCATATCCTTGAACTTATTCTCCGGGAACTCAGTCCGGGTAGAGGCGATGGACTCCATCTTTTCTCTCTTTTCGGGCTTCACTTCACGCGGCTGGCCGCCACCCATGCCGCCCATACGGGGCATTCCGCCTTGGCCGCCGCCAAAGCCGCCCATACGGGGCATGCCGCCCTGGCCGCCGCCGAAGCCTCCGAAACCGCCCATGCCACCGGCAGGTGCCACACCAGCGCCGGGACCGCCGGCCGGACGCTGACCGCCCATGCCGCCAAAGCCGCCCATACCACCGGCAGGAGCCGCGCCAGCGCCGGGAGCACCGCCAGCCGGACGCTGACCGCCCATGCCGCCGAAGCCGCCCATACCACCAGCGGGAGCACCGCCGCCAAAGCCACCCATGCCGCCGGGCATACCGCCCATGCCGCCCATCGCGGGAGCGCCGCCGGCAGGTACGCCGCCGGCAGGTGCGCCGCCGACCGGGGCCTGTGCAGAGAGTGAAGTTGCGAGGAAGATGATCCCTGCAAGAATTGAGCAGGTCATCACGGTCAATTGCATATAACGATTCATGAGAACTCCTTTGTTGAGGTTAAGGGAAAAAGATTGATGAACATCTTTGCGTATGATGAACATACACCCGCGCAAGCGAAAAAGCAAGCAGGAAGAGAATCTTTTTCGGGGATTTCTTCCGGCTTGCTGACTATTTGCCCGACCAAGTGATGGGCGTGGAAGAGAATTTGATGTTCAATCCAAGACTTGAAGACAGAGTTTCCTGACTTCCCACGCGCATTTGCTATAAACTTAAAGGTGTAAAAAAGAAACCATCCTTTTTGGGGAAGGATGGTCTCAAGTGAAATCAGATGGAAAAAATGGAGCAGAAGAATACTATTTCATAAACTGAAGTCAGAAGAAAACCTGAAGAAGGACCAACAAAAAGCCAGAAGAAGCTCGTCAGCTCGCATCAAGCGCCGAAACTCCCGAACCCCCGATCGGAATGTTCCAGAGTAACTCGATCCTTTGCAAATAGTTGCATTATGTCTTAGCCGGACAGTAGTGCTGATTTTCTCAATACTGAACAGTGTAATCAGAGATTTGAATCGTATTATCTTCTTTGGAATCCAAAGAATTCGAAATAATCACTGGTCTAAAATAAAAAACGCCACGAGAGAAAGCCTCCTTTGAATTCCGAAGAAAACTATTGTCTTTTTTTATTGTATGGGAAAAGACTTCTTCTTCTCCAGATTTAAGATCCTTTACCCCCGATAAAATAAAGTTCCAAAAACTTTTGTTAATCCTTATCTTATCTCCGTGCTTTAATACATCGCTAACTGGACTGTTCATTATTATTTCAGCTCTTCCATCATTTAATTCTTTAACATCTTCAATTTCTCCATCTAAAAAAGACAAACTCGGAATGTCCGACAGATCTTCTTTTGCATTCAAGGAG
The DNA here is from genome assembly GCA_902778895.1 of uncultured bacterium. Lineage (GTDB taxonomy): Bacteria > Verrucomicrobiota > Lentisphaeria > Victivallales > UBA1829 > UBA1732. The sequence goes on along the minus strand of CACYZF010000005.1, from coordinate 21,383 downwards.
ACATGACATCCTTTTGCCCATTCCGGATATGAGTCAACAATAAAGGATTTGCCTCCTTTTTCTGAAGAAATAACATTCAGTACTTTGTTTATATCTTTGTATGGATAAGAGCCTGAATCAATTAATTCATGTTTATCTGAATACACCATATATCCTACGTGCACTCTTGTTGCACTTTTTCCTGCATTTTTGATTTTAACGGAAACAGTAAATTCTTGATCTGCCACGAAAAAACTCTTTTTTGAATAAAAATAACTACTTGTTCCTGTAACTGAAAAGGAATTATTTTGATCCTCTTTTTCTAACACTCCTCTGTTTATGAAAAGGTCTTCTCGTGTAAGATTAAATGTCCCGGATGGTGTCGAGATAACATTTTTACTGTCAGAAAAGGATAAGACTATTGCTTTTATTTTAATTGATTCACAATTGCGGGCATTAAAATTCAGCAGAAAACAAAAATTATATCGAGGAGTATGAGCTATAAGAGTATCTTCCAAAGAGAAGGAAGAAGCCAACACATCATAATTCAAAAATTTGTTTTCCTGGAAGGAAGAGGAGATTTGTTTCATTCTCATATTTGATACTGCAAATGCAATATCAGGCATTTCCGTGATTACTTCAATCTTGCAGTCTTGAGCTCCACTAACGTTAGCCAGTTGCAACTTAAGCGGGATACTGGATCCATTTTTCAAGAAAAGCTCAATACAATCCTTTCTTGCGACAACAGAATTGTCAATCCAAAACTGTTTAATATTTGATGCATCAAACGTAATAATACTATTCCCTTTTGATTGAATGAACTGATTAAGAAGTTTATTTTCTGTCGCATCAATACCAGAGTCATTTTCTCCATTTTGTGCAAAACTAACACAGGGCATTACAATTGCACAAAACAGAATAAGTCTTTGAAGGAAACGACAAGAAAAGACTTCCCTACTTGTGAGGTTGTTTTTGTATGACATGTTTGATCTCCTAAAATATGTCACTACTGTCCAGAAAAAAAGGGGGTTATGATTGACAACGTCGACTCTTGCGTCATATTAAATGAGTCTAACGTCTTTAACGTGAGCGCAGGTGACCCGACAATGTATTACTATAGCATCTTCCAGCAGATTTTCAAGTTTGTTCCACGATATCTTTCTGAAAAAAGCGTGGAATCCTGTTTGTCCGAGTTTTTTTTACTGTAAATCCGAAAAGGCGGAAACCCGATTAGACTGTTCATCCTAACATTGCCGAAGATCCAATGCCAAGGACGGCGAAATGATCACGTCATTGTCCTGGGACAAGGGCGAGGCGGAAGCCGAGGATGCTGCTTCGGTAGCCGGGGACGATGCTGCCCCGGTATGCCGAACGGCACATTCTGGCGCCGTCGCCCCAGCTGCCGCCACGGAATACGCGATGCGATCTGAGCGAACTGGACGCCCCCTGCGGATCTACTGCATCACCATGGTACGCCCCGTACCAATCCAAACACCATTCCCACACGTTGCCACTCATATCGTATATCCCCAATTCATTCGGCTTCTTCATCGCAACTTCATGAGTTTTACGGCCGGAGTTATCCTCATACCCATACCACGCTACATCACCGATATCGTTACTGCCGCTGTATTTGTAGCCACGACTACCCTTGCCGCCACGTGCCGCATACTCCCATTGCGCCTCTGTCGGCAACGTAAACTTATACCCTTTCGGTGCTTTGCCCATACTATTCAGTTTATCACAAAACTCCATCGCATCATTCCACGAGACGTTTTCCATTGGCCGATTGTCGCCTTCGAAGTGCGATGGATCATTGCCCATCACCGCTCTCCACTGCGCCTGTGTTACCTCCGTCTTTCCCAAGTAGTAATCCTTTGTGATGATAACCCGATGTGGGGTTTCGTCCTCAACACCTGAGGCATCGCCCATCGTAAATGTCCCCCCCTCAATTATTACCATGTCCAAAGTTACGCCATTGGCAAGACTGAACTCCATCGCATCATTTCGCGTAATCTTCTCAGGTTCAGCTCTAATCATCTCCGCTTCTGCATTCAGCTTCTTCGCCTCTTCCGCACTCACGACGGGCACAGCGGTGGGCAGGAGTTTCTCTTTCGACTTTGTCTGTGCCACAGGCTTGGGTTCGGCAGGCTTAACGGTTTGCTTTTCTGTCACGGGCTTTGCTTTGGCGACAGGCTTAGTTGCAACAATCGACTCAGATTCCGCGACAGGCTTTGTTTCGGCGGGCTTCACTTCGGTTATCGGCTTCGCTTCAGGAACAGAGACTGTTGGTTTCCTGTTGGTAGCGGATGGCTCATTTTGAACCATCTGAACATTATCATGGCGACTGAATTCCTTGCGGTCAACAATGACGAAGAAAACAATCAGGATAACAATTATTGCAACAGGAGCGATTAGTTGTTTCATTTGTCAATATCCTTGGATATCACTACTGTCCGGCAGAATCATAGAGTACCATCCTTTACTCCGCAGTCTGCTCCACCTTCTTCTCCTTCTTGCCATAGAAAACGAAATCCGCTGCTGGAATGCTCTTAAACACCGCTATGATGATCACCGTAAACAATACTGTCAGAAACAATGACGCTACGAAGTTTCCGAAACCAGCTACCGTGAAGAATCCGCTTCTCATCTCCATCAGGTTGCTGACATATATGTGGGAAGCGTATATCTCCAGCGTGTACAGCCCAATCCAACCAAGCTTCATTCCAGCCAGCTTATCCTCATACTTGCTGCAACACCACAGCAACACGAGATTCCCGGTGAACCCGGCAATACAGCGGAGGCCAATTCCGGTCAAGTTATCCGGTGCATGGTAAAGATCGTAGTTGAAGACGATGGCCAGGAAGATGATCAAAGCGACAGCAACAGCTATATTGCTCACCTTTGCCCACCAGGGCTTCCACCAATCCTCTGTCCATCTCAGCAACCAGCCGAAGCCATAAAAAACGGTGTAATAGAGGATGAACTTGATGCCGAGGAATTTGATGCCGAAACAAAACCCCAGTCCAGCCAGCAATCCGAAACAGGTAATCAGCACAGTAGCCGTCTTCAGAATCCTGCCTTTCCCGCTCGTCAGTGTTAGGTTCGCCAGCGTGGTCACAATAGAGAGGACAAACACAACCCATAGGAACCACAGGCCACAATCAACATGGGTGAGAAGCGTCGTGACCGCTGTTATCGGATTCCTTCCATAACCGCCACGACACAAGCAGTCGATCAGGATAAAGCAGCTAAAGAACGGTAAAGCGTAGTGTTGAGCAGAGAGCAGAATTCTCTTCCCAGTTGCACTCCAACCGTCCATCCTCCTTGCCGCAAAGTATCCCGCCACCAACATAAACCCGGGCATTTGCACCGCCCAAATAAAATTAGTGATCATGCCGCCTTCATCAGAAACGGAAAATTGGAGGGTATGTCGGATTACCACGAGGACAATCAGCACCCCCTTGTAAACATCAAGTGTTAGGTTGCGGGGCGCAGAGCTGCATACCAATGGCTTGTCGACTACTTCGTTGTACATGTCAATACCTTTTTGCTTTTTTCAGAACTTAAACGCAATTCTCAATCCGAGCCATTTCTGGTCTTTATCGCTCAGAATCAGAGATATTCCATCAGCAAGCTTATATCCGTTTGCATCTGCTGTTCCCCGGACAGACTTTCACGTCCACCGGATACACACCAAAAACCGCTTCTCCAGGCAAGGCAATCCCATTCATAAATAGCTCCTCCTAGTTCTATAGTTCAAAATCATTGTTGGTCTCCCAGAAGAATCTATAGTTGTATTCAGTAACCCATTCCGGCCTATAGCTGATTATGCCTGCGATATATACGAGAAGCGTAAAGATCAACATGTTAATGACGAATCTTTTATTGCTTTCACTCACGTTGCTTCTTCGAAGCATTTCCGGAAACAGAATCAAATAGAAAAATCTGAAATAAAGTTCAAATCTTGTCGCCACCGGCACCGCGAAAGCAACAACAGATATTAGCAGGCAAACGTATGGTGTCCAGCTAATGAGATTTCCAGCAACTCTGGGATTTAGTCTTGTTATAGCTTCTTTCTGTTCCATGTCCTTTTCCCCCTGTCGCAAATACAGAAACGTCAGGAAGAACGCTATGTTCACAATCGCCGAGAACAGTATGCTTATTCCGGAGGTTTTGTCCATGTAGGAGGAGGTAATTCCCAACAAGGACGCAAATGCAGGAATTTTTCCTAATGCCACAAGTGCTACTATAAATAACCCTACAATCCCAAAAAGCAGTTTGCGACCTCTGAACATTGCCATCGGTATTAACAGCAATGAAACGAGCACCGTTTTATGGAAAAGAAATGCTGCAAAAAGCACTGCGATACCAAACAGCAAATACTTTTCTCTGTTCAGCCAGTCAAAAGCCAGAAGAACAATCGACATCGCTAACACTTGCCTGAATAGATTTGTGTATGCTCCATAAAACATCAGGAAGAAAAGTACACACGAGAGTCCTACGTTTGACGAATATTTTCTGATAAATCTGATTGCCACAAAGTATGAAAAGCAAGCAACTACCGAGAGGAAAAATTGATAATTATCTGTGAACCTAAGGACAAGATAATTCAGCGTTCTGTACCCAGACTCCCTGCTGTCACGCCATAATTCCCCTTCCGATGAAACATCTGATGTGTACAACAAGTCACCGTAATAATAAAACAGATCAAAATAAGAACTCGTATCGTTACCTACAGATATGTCTCTCAAACAAGACAGCAGAAGAAGGATGCCAAGCGTACTTATGATAAAGAATTGATCCTTCCTATAATTCCTCCCCTGGTTAATCAGCGGAACTTTGTAAACCAACCATGAAACTATCAAAATGTAGAAAAAGAATCCAAAAAAGAAAACCATTTTGCCTCCACAACGCGGGGAATGTACATGGACATCGCTTTATTCCAAGTATGACTCCCCTCTCTCAGAATAGTCTGAACTCTTTGCTTTGGAGTTAGCAGTATTAAGGATTATTCCAATCGAATACCCCAAAACGATCATATTAATATCACCTTCCAGAGGGGGGACATCAAACTCCAGGCAGGACAAGAGCTTCCGGTTGCCTTTATCAAAAAAAGCAATCAGCTATTGTGCTTAATACTCAGATGGATGAAACATCTTAAACCAGGTTATTTTTCGGTTAATATTATAACCAACGCTAATTATTTGGACAGGGTATTCTCTCGGGAGAATTCGTTCAAAAAGTCTATATTTTCCATAGCGTCCTATTTCATACCTTGTATTTATACGAAAACCGCGATTATCAAAACCATGTATAGCCCTTTCGGGTGATAGATATTCTCGGAATGGGGGATGCAACTGAAAAATTATTTCGTCTTTAGGCTGCAAATCAGCGCCTATAATCCAAAAAAGTTTGTTTCCCAACTGATATATATATGTATCAAAAAAAGGACTGCAGGATTTAAGTGTACCGTTGCAAATGATAGCGTTTAAGGTTGGGTAATCTTTCAAATCCCCCAAAGATGATGGAAAAAACTTCTCATGGAAATATACCGAGATATATTTTTTTTTGCTTTTGATGTAATTCCTGATCTTTTTACATGTTGTATTAGAATTATACAAACATTTTTTAAATGTTCCAGTACTATTTCCCGTATTATTTTCTGAGAATATTAGATACGCATTGTTGTTCCAAAACTCATATCGATCATATTGATAATAGATCAAATCTAAATCTTCATGTGTTTGTGGTGTATGCCATAAAACTATTTGATTGTTTTTTTGGGGAGAATGCTGAATTCGATTGTATTCCTTCTGTTCAATGAAAACAAATGCGTTCTTGTCATGTGATGAAAAGAAAGCAGCATCATCCATCAAATAAAAATAAAAGTTGTTTCGTGAACTAGAAAAAGACAGGAAGATATGAATGATTAATACCGGAAGCAATAAAGAAACAATAATTCTTTTTATTTGTCTGAAATGTCTTTGTTTTATTCTTAATGCCAAAGCAAGCGAGATAATAAAGAAGATTTGAATCGATAAACAATACCTTGAATTAATATTCGAAACTTGTATTCTCCATACAAAGAAGAACAAAACAGTTAAAAGGAATGGAAGACCAACTCTCCATTTAAAAACAAGGACTATAATACAAAAAAACAAAAACAGAATAAAATCTGGGACATAAAGAGATCGTATTATTGATACAAGTATATTTAACATTGTAAAAAAAGAAGGTTATGTTTGCCAGATGTGTGTTAGATGACAGTTGGAACAGGATTTCTCTTTACTAAACTTGTAGCCTCCCGTTGGACACATGTTCTTACTCACATGCTCATGGCAGTGCGCAATCATGCTTTTGAGATGGGAATGATATGAGTTGATACACTGTATCCCGTATCTTCCGTTCATACGCCTTGGGGTTCAATTCGGAGTTTTTCCATTTGACCGTACCTTGCGACCGCAAAAAGGACATGGGCGACGTACACTATCAGATGTCACATCCATTTTTGTGCAGACCGTTGTGTGACACAGTTCAAGATTGCTTTTTATCCTCCTCAGACAAGGCGTTGAATTGCAAAAAGAACTCCTTGTAGACTATTCCGCTCAAGAGCTCAAATGGAGGTGTCTTGACTATAATAATATAGCCTAGTTTCCCGTGAAGATAATACACCTCTGGCGAACATAGAATTAACCCTGTTTTAGGATGTCTAGGATAAACTTAAATCTCCACAAATAACGGTCATCCCAAAAATAAGAAATCGGGATATTTATAATATAAATGATTGAACCGAAAGAAATAACAGAAAAAGAAGTAAACAAGAACAGTTTCTTTATGCCTGTTGAAATAGATTTAAAGTTTAAACATATTATCAAGAGTACAAAGATTACAAACAATTCTAATGCTTCAAATCTACATAAGAAAGCACTTGTGGAGAATATGGCGGCATATACTACATAGAAAGGTTTACTTGTTCTGTTAAGGCTTTTTAAAAAAAACAATGTCGCCAGACAGGAAAAGAACAAATATGGGTTTTCTCTTGTCATTTGACAAGAGTAGTGAACAAGTGTTGGATGCGTTGCCACTAATAAACCGCTACACAGAGCAACGATTTTTGAGGGATATATTTCATATGATACGCTGATTAACGTTATTATGATACCCAACCCTAAAACAATATTGACGATCGTTCCGCCTTTAATAACATCATATTCAAACAATGAATAAGGTATCTTGAGAAGGAACAGACCGAGAGGAGGGAAATATGAATCTCCCGGAATGATTCCAGAATAATTCCATGATTCAATAAACTCTTTGTATACAAATGCATCGCGAACAGGGACAGGATATACTATGCAATATATGATTCTAATCAGCCCCCCCAGCACAACACATAGTATATCAATCAAAAAGAGATCTTTTTTTGATTTGCAAATGATCATTTCAAATTGTTATAACCGTAACTATTCCTACAGGAGAATCGAAAGACCTCTCTTTTTCTCATCAAACCGGACTTTTAATCAGATTGCAATTTATAGTATTCTATGTAAAACTGGTTCCTAAAAAACTATTGCATGGCGCGGAATTCTTCTATTGTTCTTTTAATTCCCTCATCCAACGCGATTTCCGGCTTCCAGCCGAGTGCATGCGCTCTTGAAGAATCCATCAATTTGCGGTACATTCCATCGGGTTTGGAAGTATCCCAGCTGATTCTGCCTTTGAAACCTGCGGCCGCGGCAATCTTTTCTGCAAGTTCTTTGATGGTGATATCGGAACCGTAACCGATGTTGATGACTTCCGGTTCACTGCGGTTCTGCATGAAATAGTAGACGGCATTTGCCACATCGTCGACATGGAGGAATTCACGAAGCGGTTTGCCTGTACCCCAAAGGACCTCTTCCGGACGGTTTTCTCTTGTCGCCTCGACAAAACGCCGGATCAATGTCGGAAAAACATGTCCGTTCACAAGGTCATAGGTATCATTTGTGCCGTAAAGATTGCAGGGCATGAGGCTGATCGTGTCCCAGCCGTACTGCTTGCTGAGGTAGAGGCAGAGCTTGTACCCGGAAATCTTTGCAAGCGCGTAGCCTTCATTAGTCGGCTCCAGCGGGCCAGTCAGCAGATATTCTTCCTTGATCGGCTGTGGCGCCTGGCAGGGATAGATGCAGCTGGACCCGAGGAAACAGAACTTTTTGACTTTGTGCAGATAACTCTGCATGATGACATTGTTCTGAATTTCGAGGTTTTCCAGCAGGAATTCGGCACAATGCGTTTTGTTCGCCATGATCCCGCCGACCTTTGCGCCGGCGAGAATCACATAGTCCGGTTGTTCCTTGTCAAAGAAATCCTTAACGGCCTGCTGGTTGCGGAGATCAAGTTCGGCATGCGTCCTTTTCAGGATGTTGGTGTAGCCTTCTTTTTCAAACTTGCGAACACAGGCGCTGCCGACCATGCCGCGATGGCCGCAGATAAAGATTTTAGCACTTTTGTCAATCATGTAGAAAACCTCAGAAACCGATTTCGTAATTGGGATTATCAAGCAGACGAATGTCTCCATCGGTCATGAGTTTAACAAGTTGTTCAAACTTGACTTCCGGTTCCCAGCCGAGGACACGTTTGGCTTTTGCCGGGTTGCCGAGAAGCTGTTCGACCTCGGCCGGCCGGAAATACCGCGGGTCGATTCGCACCACGACCTTGTTGGAATCCTTGTCGATTCCGACCTCGTCGACACCTTTGCCTTTCCAGACGATGGCATGTCCGAGGTGCCCGAACGATTTTTCAATAAACTCACGGACAGAGTGCATTTCGCCGGTCGCGACCACATAATCATCGGGCTGGTCCTGCTGGAGCATCATCCACATCATTCGGACGTAATCTTTTGCGTAGCCCCAGTCGCGCAGAGAATCGATGTTGCCCATGTACAGGCAATCTTGTAGACCTCTATGGATGCGAGCAACCGCCATTGTAATCTTCCGCGTGACAAAGGTCTCGCCTCGCCGGGGCGATTCGTGGTTGAAGAGAATGCCGTTGCTGGCGTGGAGGCCGTATGCCTCGCGGTAGTTTTTTGTGATCCAGAAACCATATTGTTTTGCGACGGCATACGGACTTCGCGGATAAAATGGTGTCGTCTCGGTTTGCGGAACTTCCTGAACTTTGCCGAACAGCTCGGAAGTTGATGCCTGATAAAAGCGCGTTTTAACCCTGCTATCCTTAATCGCATCCAAAAGACGAAGTACGCCGAGCGCATCAGTATCAGCCGAATATTCCGGCGCCTCGAAGCTGACTTGAACGTGGCTTTGGGCGCCGAGATTGTAGATCTCTTCCGGCTGATACTTTTCGATGATGCGAGCGATATTGGTGCCATCCGTCAGATCCCCGTAATGAAGAAACAACCGGACATTGTCAAGATGAGGATCGTTGTAAAGATGATCGATTCGTTTCGTGTTGAAAGTGCTGGCGCGGCGGATAATGCCATGGACTTCATATCCTTTTTCAAGGAGAAGTTCAGTCAGATAGGACCCATCCTGCCCAGTTATTCCGGTGATTAATGCGCGTTTCATTTGTTTTGCCCTAAGTTTTTGAGTTGATTATATATTTTTATGGAAAAAAACAATATTGTAACAAGGGAGTGCAAACTATATTTGTATTTGAAAAAAGTATAACTGTCATTGCCCAGCGCATAAAACGGCTGGCTCCTTTCTGGGTTGTTATAATATAGCGCCGTTTTACACCTTGTCAAGTGTCCAGTTTTGCGGGTTCAGCGCAAGAAGATATGCTGATTATTCCACTGAGATTTTTATCCAGGAATCTGGAATCATGTGCAAATTTCCAAATCTTCTAGCAGGAACTATGCGAATTGGATTCTGTTTGTTATTCAACCATGCTGCCCACCAGGAAAAAGTGCTATTAGCTGTAACTATATGATTGCACTTACTCATCAAAAACAATTCATCTATATCTGCATTGGGGGTTTTCAATTTTACGAATTTGTAGTTTAACAGATCACCAAAATTATTTTTAACCCATTCAATGTCATCAGAAAACCAATAAAAAACTGATGAGGATGGAAGTCTTGCTTTTAAATAGTCCAGTGCATTGAGGTAATACTGTTTTTCCAGAAGGTAATGATTGATATTAAAATCGTTTTTTGCTTTTAGGAAATCTCCTCTTCTCACATGAACTGCTACAGACAAAGTGGAATCAATCTCTTTTGCCTGTCGATTGAATTCGTCTTCCATCGAATAATTAGATCTAAACTGCCGATGCAAATCTTCTTTATATTTATCAAAATAAAGTTCACTTTGAAAATATCCGTCCAAATAAATATTAGTATTATTTTCAGAAAACACTTGTTTGAGGATATCAGAGCGTGTTTCCAATAAATAAGTTGTTTCTTTGTTAACGGAGATATTCTGAATATTAATCTTTCTCAAAAATTTGTTTAGAAATTTGTTCTTTAACAATTCAATTGCTTTTGGCGGAACAACTGTTTCCTGGAAATCTAAATCGAGCTTACAAAGTTTATATCCGCGCAAAGACTGTTTCGGAAAAAAGGTTGTATCAAGAACAAGCTTACTCTCCAGTCGTTTTGCCATTGCATATCCTACCGCATATTGAAATAGTTGGTTTCCCAAACCACCTTTAATTCGTATAATTATCATTTTCTCGCCGTACACCTTTTCGGTTTAGTTATTTATCTCGTGTTGGTTTAAATCACCCACTGATTGCAGCAATCTCCTGCTTTTGCGTTCGTGCAGTATAGGAACAGACGAGTACCAAATGACTATCCTTGTGAATAGTCAAACCGCAGCAGGGGTGTTTTCGGAACTTAAAAAAATTGTAATCAAAGAATAGGCATTTATCAAAAATGCAATATCTTATGCTTGCACTACATTAATTTTCTCAATATTCTTTTTACTCGATAAGGAATCAATGTTTTAATATCTCCTTTTAAAATCTTTATTTTGTTTTGAGCTCTGTATAATGCATCTATCTCTGCTCCTGTTTTGTTATCAAATTCCTCTATTCTTTTTTTTCGTGTTTCTCGAATTGGAGATGGATGTGTAAGTTGAGCATTGTATTTCGAAGCAAATTCAATGTTTACAGGTATTTTATTCAGTGCTGATATTGTCTCGAATGCTTTTTGGCCATTTTCATTGTTTACAATAACCAAAGAACAACCATTATATGTGTTAAATGAGGGATTCATTTTTTCAATTCCCCAAAAATCACCAAGCGTAATATCTCCTGGTCGATTAAGATTGGCATATTTACAAGAATAACAGGATTTTCGAAATATATCTCCAGAAAGGAAATATTGATAATAGTAATTCCTGTGACTATAAAAAGGTTTTTTTAATTCTTTATTGATTTGATCTCTGATGATAAAAGCTCCTGAACCACAGGACCATCCACTAAACTCCTTTGATCTGAATTGTATTTCTTTTAAGTCTGGATAATTATTTTTAATCATATTAACATATTTGGTAAAATATTCCTGTGATGCGACACCGTGGCAGATGATATCAATGGATAAAAGATTATCATATGTTCTTCCGAGATAAGTTCTTAATGCAGCAATCTGACAAGGTGTTCCGGAAAAGAGTACCTCTCTTCCACTTTTTAAATCCTGTTCAACATTCTTAAAAGCGCATCCAATTCTGCTTTGCACATACTTTGAACCACGCAATCTATTCAAATCGCCAATTGATTCTATACGGATGTGTTGAACAATAAAATCATCCATACTTGCACCATATACAATGCCATCTTTATTTAATACGGCTGTAGCTAGTCCTGAAAAGGCGCCTCCGCTAGTGCTAGATAAAACAATGGTTGAATCTTTATGGATAGTCGCATAAGCTTTCTGATTAGTCGGCACAGAAGATGGAGTGTTAATAGAACAGACTTTCTCACAAAGGCGACAATTCACACACTTGTTCATGTCAATTTCTGGGTAAAGGAAACCGAATTCTCCTTTTGACAAAGAAATACTGTTATGGGAACATATTTGTACACAGGCTTCACAACCTGTGCAGTGATTGTAATCAATTGAAATCATTGTTCGGTATTCAATACGTTATTTAAGAAGTTAATAGATTTTTCGCGTTTCTCTGTCAGTATTTGATTGACTTTTTGGAAATCAGGTTTATTATTGAAAATGTCTTCTAAATCATCAAATGACTCTGTGATTCTGTCTATCAAACTATATTCACCAAGAAGATATACTAATTTATTAATATTTCCTCTCAGTTTTACAATCATTGAGGTGTTGCATATGATGGAAAGGACGGACCCGTGAAACGTATCTGTAATAACGATCTTTGCATTCTTTATCCATCCAAGCAATTCAAAAGGCGATACATTGATGTTTTTATCACACCATTTGTGATAATATCCAATTGAATAAATTCTAAAACCATGTGTCTTGGCAAATTTCTTGATTTTGCATACCTCAGCAGGATCGTTCATTCGATTGTCATATGCATAAATTGCGATATAACCTTTTTCCTGGGGAGTAAAATAATTCATTTCTTGGGAAAATCCATATAAAATGACTGGATCACACACGATAGGAATGTCGGTTCCACATAATTCTTCTATTATTTTTTTTGAGTTGCAATCTCTAACACTGATTGCAGTAAATTTTTTCAGGCCATCGGATATCTGCTTTTCTTTTCCTTTTATCCTTATATCATCAATGGTTGTAGGACCAAATGATCCTGCATAAGACAAAACTCGTTCCGCTTGAATCCCGTATCCGAACAACATGGAATTATAACCAATTTCAAGACTAAACACCTCATCGCTTCCTATTATAACAGCATCTCCATAAAATAAATTAAACTTCACACTCATGTCAAATGAAGAAGTGCGAAACGATTTTAGAACACATCTTTTCCTATAATTATATAATACATTGCTAATCCCCTTTTCAGCCATATATTTGCAAAAGAAATGAATGCTTCTAAAACTTATTTCATACTTCCTTTTCAGTTCTACTGGAATATAATCATAGTTTCTTTCAAATGTTAAGGTAAGAACATGGTGTCCCTTTTTTTCTAAAACTCTTTTTAATCCATAGGCCTGCAGAACTGCACCATGGTTATGGACTCCATAATAAGTTAGAATTCCTATTTCCATATTTTTTTCTGTTTTGATTATTTTTTTGTTTGAAAAAGTTGAATGATTGTTGTTTGAATGAAGATAAATAAAGTTTTTGCTTCCGGTCAGGCTATCCGCGAGGCAAGCCTCTCGGTATTACGCCCGACCGTACACGGCTCGGAATCGAGCCGGACGCAAAAACACAACCGAGGTTTAACCCAGATTTGGACAGCATAGAGTTTTTCGATTATTTCTAAGCCGCCCCAAGGAGCGGGGTATTAAACCCAACCGAATAAATTTGTTGGTTTTAAGAAGTTATTTTAATTTTTATAGAAGAAAATGGGGATTTGTGACGCCTGAGAAATTGATTCAAGATGGTTTCAATATAGTATACATAATGAAAGGTATTCGATAATAGTTCGCTACTATAATCCTGCTCTTTCCGTTTTTATTTTATTTGTGATTGTATTCAAATCAAAAGACAAAAAAATATAGATTCTATGTGTGGCAGGGAACAACACGAATAGCTTTGGGAATCGGATTGTCGGAAACCAAAATCAAATATCCCCCGCCTCCACAACCAGTGAGTTTCCAACCGTATGCTTGATCTCGGTATTGAAAAAAAGCTTTTTGAACATCTGGAGTTGACATCGCAGGATACATTTCAAGTTGAGCCTCAAAACACTCAGCTGTTGCTTTACCCCAGTCGCTCACATCTCGAGCCTTTATCGCAGCCCAGCAACGCTCCGTTGCATCGGCAAGCCGTTTTGCACTCGCTGAATTGATATTTGTATTGCCGAGAACATTGTAGTTCTGCTTTCGTTGCGGGAGCTGGATCAGATAGAGATGTTCTGCTATGAAATTCAATGATTCATCATCCGTGATGCTTTCTATGGAAACAGGCCAGTAGCCATTATCATAATTGAGCTTGTTTAACCCCGGAAGAAGAATACCGAGTTGATCTTGTGATCCGCTGATCGTTTTTGTCCCCGGAGGATTCTCGACACAAAAAATCAGTTTGGCGAGCTGTTCGCGATTTCCTGCCGGGATCTGCGTTTGCCAAAGTTCGATTGCTTTCTTGCGCGAACTTGTTGCCATGCCGCTTTTGTCGTTGAACTCAATCGTCGGTTCAATCGACATCACGATTACGGAGCCGGGAACCAGTGAATTCACGCTTGGTTGGTCAAGCCAGCCACCGCACAGCTCCACGCGATACGGAATGCGGCATTCCTGACGAAGCGAGGTCGTGGATCTCGCCGGGAGACCTGCACTCGGAATGCGTTTGCTGACGATGAGTTTGATACCAAGCTCCTTGCAGAATGCTTCCTTTTCCGGCGTGTAACCATCGGAATTTACAAAGAAAATATCTGGCTTCAATTCCCGGACTTCCTTTTCGAAATCCATGATCCCGCTTCCGGAATTGATCCATGCGTCTTTCACATAGCGAATTGACTTGACCATATAAAGGCGTTCGCTTTCATTATTGATCGTCCTGCGGCCTTTCAGCTTCCAAATCGTTTGATCCGAGCCAAGCCCTACATATAAATCGCCATACGATGCAGCTTCCTCGAAAAATGCGATATGTCCGCTGTGAAGCATATCATAACAGCCGGAGACAAAAACTACGGGATTCATTTTTTTCCTTTTATTTTAGAAACCAATCCATTGTAACCCGTGGGTTAAACAGATTTCCTGATTTGGTGGATATAAGTGTGTTGGATCGTCGAAGAGCTTGGGGGGGAATATCCCATGTATGATTTCCCCTGTCATAGAATATTCAGAGAGCTCATTGCTTGGGTGTCAACAGAATTTAGGAGCCTTCCAATACCCAAACACATCGTATTAATGACACCTTCCAGAGGGGTGGACATCAGACTCCAGACAAGAACTCCCGCGGATTATCGCAAACAAAATGAAAGCCCATTCTCATCACATTTTCTGGCATCTTCGGAAAATATGTTGACCATTTCTGATAAAGATTGAGGTTCTTTCACCGCCTGTTAGCTGAAGAGCAATTCCTATGACCATCATAGGATATATAAGCCAATTGCGGCAGTGCTATTGACTACAGAGATGTGGACGTCGTCCTCCCCAAAAACTTAATAATTGCTATTTCAGGAAACGGAAGGCAAATGAAGGTGAGCGCTATGCGAGGTAACTTGTAACAAGGCGTTGAAATTGGCGACAAAAAATATCGCCGCAAACAGCGCTATGTATATTCGACTGCTTTTGCCCGCCCGTAAGGCGCTCATATCCAAAGACTCAGCACTTTATGCCTATTCGGGCAACAGCTTTCTTCCCCGTTGAGATTGCATACTTCCATTCCTCACGCATGAAACATTGCGTAAGAAGAAGATATGTCGGGACAAAAATCAGGCATCTGATAATCTCATTGCTTACAAACAAGGTCAACAGATAAGTACCCATCGTAGCAAGAACATAGATAAATTCTTTCCAGCCCGGCATGAGGTGAGTGAAGTATTTCATATTCAGGGCAAGCCAAATTAAGCAGCTAATCAGCGTTGCAAATGCATACCCCATGGTGTTCGGTCCAGTGAGATAAACGATCAGATCGAGTATGCAAGCAATACATAGGGCGATAACCAGCCTGATGAAATATTCCTTTTGTTTCTTGTATGCCTTATACATGTTGATGAATACCGAAAGGTTCAGTGACAAGAACAGCTGCGTGATAAGAAGTACTGAAGCCACGCCGATCGCTGGAATATACTGCTTCATAAAATGTCTGATGATAAATGCTAATACATAGATAGCCACCGGGAACACCATCAGAAAAGTAACCAGCATCTTCTTGATTCTTATCTCAAAAGCCTGTTCTTTACGCCTGCTTATATTACTGTACAGCGTCATCGAAATCGGTGTGATAAACATATTGACCACTGTCAGCAGCTGTCCGGCAAACGAGTACATGGAGAAATCTGTTATCCCCATAGTAAACTTAATAAACCATTTATCAATTCCAATGAACAGCGTGTACGCAAAATTTCCAACCATCAGGAGAAAACCAGCCAAAATCAGGTTTTCCAATTGCTTTAAGGAAAAACCGGTTAATCCAAGCCAGTTTCTCTTGTGAAATGATATCGAACCTATTATGAACGAAACAACCTGAATGAGGACATTGCAAATGATAAATGGTCTGAAATCATCAATCCTCAACAGTACAAGAACCAGGTTTACGACCAAGTTGATAGCCGTTGAAAGATTCATTATACGCGTGTAATGCGTAAAATCGCCGGTTGCCTGATAAACGTATGTGTAAAACGTAAACAGTACAGTGGGAATAGCAGTGGCTCCCAGGCATATAATGATAATGTCATGTTGAATGATGCCAGCAATTGCAATTGCGACAGCAACGAAGGCTTCATAAACAAGGAGTGAACTCCAATCTGAGACTATTTCATCCCTGCGGACATTATTGATGTCTACACCACCATATTTGAGATAAACACCATCACAGAACCCGAGATGTGAAATTCCTATATATGAAGCATAGAACACATAAAGCTTATAGTATCCGTAGTTTTCCACGGACAAAATCATGGGAACAACAAATGTCGTCAACAACGTAACGAGCATTTTGATGAGGTTAGAACCAAAGACTCTTACAATATCTTTTTTCACGTTATTTCATCCTGCTTTTGCTTGGTCTGCTGTTATTTCCCCTTTAGACTAAACAGCATTCGCATCATAAAGTTGTTGATGGAATGGAGAATAATCAGGTGTCGCTTTTGTTTCTCACTTATTCCGACATATTTCTCCGCATAGTAAAGCGCCGACTCCATTCCAATATCAGAAGTTTTTTTATTAAACATAAATCTGTTTGATCCTGTCGACTTTCCATGCTCATGTCTTACTTTATACTCAGGCATGAACAGCAGCTCCAGTCCTTTTTGTCGAAGCTTATACCCTAAAATGTGCTCCTCATAGTAGAGAAAAGTATGGTCATCAAACAAACCGATCTCTTGAAACACATCTGTTCTGAGGATGAAGAACGCACCGCTAGGAACGTAATAGCGAATATGCTCCTTGTAGGGCATCTGATCGGCATAAACAAACTCTCTGTACCGCTTTCCGTGAAAGAAGCGCAGAGGTTTTAGCATCAAAATACGAAGATCCTTATAGTCGGGAACTTTTCTAATGTTTTGCTGGATTGTTGGATCATCCCCGTAATGGCAGTTCCAAACCAATGGTTGCCCGCCAACTGCGCCTTCTTCTTCAAATCCGTCGATAAGCCCTTCTATTGTTCCACTCTCAAGGAGGAATACATCAGGGTTCATGATAACGACATATTGAGGCGCATAAGTTTTTAACAGGTGATCAATCGCCTTGTTGTTTCCCTTCGCATATCCGTCATTTTTCTCAAGCTGACAAGTTATCGTGTGATGCAGAGATATACTTTGCAGCCTTTTCCTATCTTCCATCTTTGAAGAGGCGTTATCGGCAATGCAAATAACATAATCATCTGTTCTGGCATTGTCGATTACGCTTTTCGCAGCATTTACTGCATCCTCAATCGTATTATAATTGAGAATGATAACGGCATACTTGACTGGTATCATCTTTCTTCACTCCACCGGAATCTTAATCCATCCATCAGGGATCATTTGCTCGTTGCCATATGATTTGTCTGGAACGATTCTAATCGCGTCCTCAATCGGCAGGATGCGTTTATAATCCATTTCAATCCCTTTCCACGCTCATCTCTTCCTCATGACCATTTTAAACATAAACTCACGAATGCAGTTCGGCGTGATTGAAGATACAGTCCGTACAACCACACTCTTCATGTACTCCCCAGCTCCTATGAACCCGATGGTCCTCATATACTTAAAAAGTGCTTTCTGACTTTTTGCATATTTCCATCCCGCCCGCCGTTTATACATTTCAGATCCCGCTCGCATCCAGAGCAACGGCTGTTGAAGATTGAAACCGATGAAACCTTTCTGAAGCATTCGAATCCAGAGGTAATAATCCTCTAACAGGTAGAAGTCCTGATATCCGCCTGCTGACTCAACAGCGTTTTTCCTGTACATCACACAGGGGTGATTAAATGGATTCCGCTGCTTGGCGAACAGCAGTATTTCATTTTGAGTCTCCGGCGGAATGCGCCGAGCCTCTATTTGATCCGGGGACACAGTGAACTCTTCCACGATACCGCTTACCACACTCACCTCTGGATGTTCCCGGAACACCGCCAACTGTTTTTCACACCGGTCTGGCATGCTGATATCGTCAGAATCCATACGGGCAACAAGTTCATGCCGGCATTCTTTGATCCCGGCATTCAGCGCATTCCCCAAACCACCATTTTTCTCAAGCCGTACCACATGCAGTGTCTCCGGATGGTTTGCCAGCATATTGTCAATCGCAGCGTCAAGCTCCGGCGTCAGCGGCCCATCGCAGACGAGAACAAAATCATCTGTAGGAATCGTCTGTTCCCATATGCTGTTCATCGCTTGCTGGAGATACTCTGCCTTTTCCTTGAGATAAACACTCATCAGAACTGAGTATCCGTTATCCACACCATCCATCTACGAAAAAATCCTCTTGATTGCTATCGTTTACTGGTAACGCAGATTAAGTCGTGATCTTTTTGAGCTCGTTGTCGGAAATGGGGGACTTGACCGTCTTCACCATGATCGAAATCATGAGATCGATACATTTTTCTTTGTGTAGAAATCGTTAAAAAACAAATCTATTTATTTCTGATTGCTGAACTCAAAATTCACCGTCCTGCGCAGCGCTTCCTGCATGTCGAACGGAGGCTGGAAGCCGGATTTCTGCATTTTTTCAGAAGAGAACACCGTTTGTGCACAGAATTTCTTCACGCGAATGGAACTGATTGGATAAGTGCGGCGCGTGATGAACGCCAAGAGATCAAAGCAATAGCCGCCTAAGAGACCGAGGCAGTATGGCAACCTGACCGGAGGAAGCTTTTTACCTAAAGTCTTTTCGAATCCGTTGACCAAATCATTCATATCGAAATCGGGTTTATCGATGTAGTTGTACACAGAATACGCCTGCTTGTTCTCCTCGATATTCCATTTGAGGAATGCAACGATATTCCCAACATAGGCCATGGATTTCTTGTTTTTGCCGTTGCCGACCATCATAAATCGGCCGGATGCGAGCTGCCTGAAGAGATTGTACACGTTGCCGCGGTTGCGTTCGCCGAAGATCACGGTCGGGCGGACGACGTGGAGCATGTTCTGCGGATCGGCTTTCTGCCATTTCTCGTACACGGCTTCCGCAAGAAGCTTGGTCCTGCCGTATTCGTTGAACGGGTGCCTCGGCGCATCTTCGTCGTATTCGTACTCCGGGAAGCCGTAGATCGCGACCGAAGACGTGAAAACGATCAGGCGGATCCCGAGTTCCGTCGCGATCTTGCAGACGTGCTCAGCACCCTCCACGTTGTTGCGCGTATAAAGCGACAGAGGTCTGACGTCGTCGCGGTGAGATGCGGCAAGGTTGATTACGCAGTCCTGTCCCTTCATCACTGCCCGAAGATCATCGTCTACGCAGACATCGCAGTGTTTCCAAAGCTCGGGATAGAACTCGCTTTTCACCAAGTCGCCGATCGTGATCTGGTGATCTTTTATGAGCAGTTCAGTCAGACGAGTGCCGACGAATCCGCTGCCCCCTAGGATTAGAATATTCATGGTGTTTCCTAAAAGCCCTTTCCTATATGGAAAGTTGCGCGAGGATTATGTTTCAGCCGGGGAATTCACTTTTCATGAAATCGGCAAGCGCGTCACGCCAGTCTGGCATCGGAGGGAGTCCGGCGAGGCGGAGCATCATCTTGTCGAGACGGGAATTCTTCGGACGCGGCGCGGGACGGGGGAATTCATCGGTGGTACACGGGGAGACCGCCTGCGTTTTGCCTGCGAGACGGAAGATTTCCTGCGCAAACTCGAACCACGTGGCCTCGCCCCCGCAGGTGAGGTGGAACGTGCCGACGAGGCTTGGATTCGCGAGAATGTTGCGGAGCTGGCGCACGACGGCAGTCGTCGAGGTCGGGTTGCCATGCTGGTCCGCCACAACTTTCAGCATCGGACGCGTGCCGTCGGTCAGCGACATCATGGCATGGACGAAACTCGGACCGCCGTGTCCGTACAACCACGAGATACGGCAGATCACATGGTTAGGACAGTGCGTCCGCACGGCTTCCTCGCCGGCGAACTTGCTTTTGCCGTAGATCGTATTTCCGCCGGTCGCCCGGTCGAATTCGTTGTACGGGCGGTCAGAATCTCCGTCGAACACGTAGTCCGTGGAGATTGCGATGAGGCGCACGCCGTTGCGGTGACATGCCGCTGCGACGTTTGCCGTGCCGAACGCGTTGAGCTTGTAGGCGAACTCAATCTCGCTCTCGCATTTGTCGACCGCGGTCATGGCGGCGCAGTGAATCACGGCGTCGGGTTTGTTCGCTGCCAAAAATGCATCGAACCCTGCGGCGTCGGTGATGTCGGCCTCGGGGAGGTCGGCGATCACGACCTCGCAGTCTTTGAATTCATTCTGAAGCGTGCGTCCGAGCATGCCCTTGCCGCCGGTGATGAGGAGTTTCATCATGCTTCCTCCCATGGGGTGATGTCGGCGAACACGGGATGCTTTTTGTCTTTTTCGGAGAGGTTCCACCGGCCGGGTCTCACGCGCCAGTCGATGGCGAGGTCCGGGTCGTTGAACATGATGCCGCGTTCGGCGGACGGCATGTAGACATTGTCGCACTTGTAGGCGAAGACGGCCTCGTCGCTGAGCACGACGAAACCGTGCGCGAAACCGCGGGGGATGTACAGCTGACGTTTGTTTTCGCCGGAAAGCTCCACGGCGACGTGTTTGCCGTAGGTCGGGGAGCCTTTGCGAATGTCGACCGCCACGTCCAGCACGGCGCCGACGATCGCGCGCACGACCTTCGCCTGCGTATATGGAGCGGCCTGATAATGCAGCCCGCGGAGCACGCCGAAGCACGATTTGGATTCGTTGTCCTGCACCCACTTGTTCGTGATGCCGGCGGCCTCGAACGCTGCCAGGTTCCAGGATTCAAAGAAATACCCGCGGGCGTCGCCGAAGACTTTCGGCTCGAGGATGAGCACGCCGGGGAGAGCGGTTTCGATGATGTTCATTCCTCAATCAGCCTCAGCAGATATTGACCGTACTCGGTTTTGAGCATGTCCTGCACGCTATCGCGGATGTCGTCTTTCGTCATCCAGCCGTTTTCGTAGGCGATCTCCTGCAGACAGGCGATCTGGAGCCCCTGACGCGTCTCGACCGTTCGGATGAAA